>NZ_JAPIVT010000009.1 GCF_026239735.1 Pedobacter sp. MC2016-05 | reverse complement strand
GCGAAGTGATGAAAAAGCGGCTAACCATTACCGGGAGTACACTCCGGGGGAGGGAATATACTTTCAAAAAACAGCTGGCAAAAGAAATTGAGGAGCAGGTTTGGCCATTATTGGACACTGGTCAATTAAAACCGCTTATTTACAAAACTTTTAGTTTTGAGGATGTCATCCAGGCGCATGAACTGATGGAGTCCAGCGAACATATCGGGAAAATTGTTTTGGTGCGTGAGTAGCTAAATATTCGCTTTACACCAGCGTCTTGTTTGTATAGCTTGGAATCCAAATCAGCTTAACTGCTAAAGGAAGCAAATCTGGATTCCAAACAGAATAGCTGCCGGATGACGCCAGTGTCAATTTAAAAAGTATCCGGCTGTATGCATTAATATTCTATGACTATCTTACCGATAGACTTACCACTTTCCAGCAATCCATGGGCCCGTTTCAGGTTCTCGGTGCTAAATCCAGAAAGGCACTGATTGATTGTGGGGGTGATTGTTCCATTTTCAAAAAGGGTCGCCGCCTGGTTCAGAATGTGGTGCTGACGGATCATGTCTTCTGTCTGAAACATTGATCTGGTAAACATCAGTTCCCAGTGAAAGCTGACGCTTTTTCCTTTTAGCGCCCTTAAGTTTACGCTTTCTACCGGATCGCTGATCGATCCGATCTGACCTTGTGGCTTGATGAGGGTAACCATCGCATCCCAATACATATTGACGTCCACGAAGTCAACTATAAAATCTACCTGTTGGAAACCGGCCTGTTGAACTTCCTCAACAAGGTTCTGATGATTCACGACAAAATCTGCGCCCTGTTGCTTACACCATTCTTGACTTTCGGCACGGGAGGCAGTAGCGATGACGGTTAATCCGACTACTTGCTTCGCGATTTGAATGGCAATAGAGCCCACACCTCCTGCGCCACCGATGATAAGCAATGATTTGCCGCTGTCACTTTCATTGATCCGGATACGGTCAAAAAAAAGCTCCCAGACCGTAAGAAGGGTTAGGGGCATGGCGGCGGCTTCTGCCCAGGAAAGGTTCTTGGGTTTTCTACCCACAATGCGCTCATCCACCAGCTGATATTCTGCGTTGCTGCCGCTTTTGGTGATATCACCCGCATAATACACGTGGTCTCCCTTTTTGAATAAAGTGACCTCGCTTCCGGTGTCTTCAACAATACCTACCGCATCCCAGCCAATTATTTTGGTTTGCTCAAGTACCTGATCTTTTGCGCTGTTCTGCCTTACTTTATAATCTACCGGATTGACGCTAATTGCGAGGATTTTAACCAGCATGTTTCTGCCGTTGGCTTCAGGTTTTTCTGTTTCGAAGGAAATAAAGCTTTCCTCTTCGCTAATTGGTAACGATTGTCTAAATCCTATTGCTTTCATTGAAATATTTTTAAATACTGATAAGTGTTAGCGCTAAAAAGTGAGTAATTTTTAAAAGATTTATTTTATAAATTAATCCAACTACTAAATTAATGGCATGCCGCATCATTAACAATAATAGCTCCGTCATTTTCAAAAGTTTTAGTTTTCGAACCGATACACGATTGTGGTTTTTTGAAAAAACCATTTGCATCGTTAAAGGGTGCAGAAAGTCGTTTCGGTAGCTACCAGTACCTTTCTGTACGATTTTCGCATGTCATGATTGGTTATGAGCTTTTCCAAGCCGCACAGATATGAGCGCTTTTAATACCCTTACTGCCAAGGGCTTGAGGTATCGAAAACCAATTACATAATCGGTGTGTTGTGAGAATAGCGATCAAGTTTAAACTTATACAAAACGATTATGGAAATTTCAATTACTAAGAGCAATCCTGGAAATCTAGCGGGCAGATCAGATAAATTGGCTGTTCAAAGGAAGGAGGAAATGGACCGTAATGCCCTGGAAAGTGACGAAGATACCCTTGAGGCGGAAAGTTTTGGTGCCACTACCGGAATAATAAATGCTGATGATCCAGATGAGCTCGATCAATGGGCAAGGAAATTCCAGATAAGTGTACAAGATTTAAAGGCGGCCATTGTACTCCATGGCCATAAAATTCCGGACGTAAAAAAATATTTAAGCATTTAATATGGCTGAATTACCAGACCTTTCTGTTTTTGCAAAGATACTCTACAGGCGTTTTAAAGGCATGACTTTGGAGAGGATAGAGGTTACTGTTGCTAAAAAGCTAAATGTAAGTAGTAAAGAAGTTAAGCAATGTTTGGAAGGACAGCGGCTTGAAAACGTATCCCGTAATGGGAAAACGCTTCAGCTACATTTCTCTACCAACCAGGTGCTGGGTATACATCTGATGCTTCGCGGTGAATTGGTTTCGCTAGATGTCGAGGTGAACCCGAAATATCAGATACTGGGATTTCATTTTAAGGGTGGAGAAGGTTTTGCTGTGGTGGACCTTCAAAAACAGGCTACTCCAACCCTCAACCCTCCAAGTACAAAGGTTCCTGATGCGCTGGAAATGGATGAAGCATATTTTCTGGATCTGCTTTCCAGAAAGAGAACAAACCTGAAAACCCTGATGATGGATCAGCATCAAATGCGGGGGATTGGTAACTCCTATGCCGACGAGATTTTATATCACGCTGGAATCTCACCTTTTTCAATAGCAAAGGCCATTCCTGTAAAGGAAGCCAAAAAGCTTTTTAAAAGTCTGCGTCACGTGCTGGAGAATGCGATCAGGGATATTGAAAAAGAAAATGGAGATGAACTTAAGGGGGAACTTCGTGATTTCATGCGTATACATGGGGCCGGGATCAAAGTAACTGCAAAGGGGGAAGAAGTCTTAAGTGACAGAATCGGTGGCCGCAAGACTTATTTTGTGAAATCGCAGCATTTATACAATTGATATGTAAAGGCTGCGGATAGTGCAAAATAATATCGGTGCAAAAAAATAATACTTGTGTTTTTAATGCTCATCAGCACGATCACTCAAGGAATATGATAGTGCTGATGCTCACATTGATCCTCAACAAGGAGATTCCATAGGATATGGCATATTGTATATATCGCCTGATCAAATTTAGTTTTTGAAATCCCCGGATAAACAAAAAGCTATATCCTTCTGATATACTTATCCCTCAGATTTTTGATATTTTTTATTGCTGCTGCTGAGAAGCGGAATGGCTTATCCTTGTCTCGTCTGGATGCCAGATCATAGATTAAAAAAAAGGAGAAGGGATCATCGAGTGACTTTAAAAGCTTACGCTTAAGACCATTTTTTTCAATATAATGTGATAAGTATGTCCCGGGGACATGACCACTTGAAAACGGTGTCCCCTTAAAGTAATCTCTGGTGCGTAAACTTTTCCAGCTACCTGCACCCATCTGAAATAAAGAATCCATTCGTGGAAGGATTTTTTTGCCCTCATCAAAAAATTCCTGGAAATATCTCTGGGTAGGCAATAACTTAGTTGCGGTATCAGTCATATATTTTTTATCCACCATATCAGCTGATCCCTCATTCAGTACCCTGTACATCGCCATTACAGCGCTCTCATCCTGTGGCTCTATATTGAATGTGGGTTGAGGGCGAAGCATATGATGAAGTTCATGTCCGCCCAATGCGCCCATTTTATTCTGATCATTTTTGAAAGCACAGAGCAGCGTGTAAATGATTAGACCTTCCTGCGCATGCGCATCATTATGAATAGGAATAATAGCTACTTTCAGATCGGGCAGCGTTTTATGGGAAGTTTTTGGGAGCGCCGAATAGGCATATTGATAAGAGGTTTCAAAATAAGACCTTGGATTTGCATCAATTGTCTTTAGATATGCTTTCATATCCTCCTCGTTAATTTTATACTGATTAATCATATAGGTAAGCCAGTAGGAATTTGGATCAGCAAGTCTTTTCTTCAACCGATCGGCATTTTGAGGCATATACACGATTTGCATATTCTTGCGGTAAGACTCAAAATACTCATCATCTACACCCTGATCAGCCATATAGTCTTTAACGGCCTTGTCAGAAATAAATGTTTTCCATGCCGACCGGCTTAAGGTATCGCCATTTTTAAGTTTTGCAGTGATCTCAAAATATTTGTAACACGTTGAGTCTACAAAGGATTGTGCAGACGAGTGAAGGGTTAAAGCTAGGAGCCCTAAAATAATGATGCTTAGAAAATGATTTGGTTTATTCACTGTTATGTTGGTTTGGTTTGCTTTTCGGTCGCAAACATACTAAAGCAAATGTTGGTTTTTAAAACCAAAAACTTTCTGGAATAAGATTCTTCAATTTTCAATTAAAATCATAGAATCATTTGTTGACAAAGGTTCAATTCGCAGAATGCCTTGGTATCAACGCAATTGTTTCGAGATATTTCAATTTAAGAATCCAGCGAAAATACAATTCTCAATGATGCTGGCAGCTCTACATTCCCGCCCATTAGCAAGCCTGATTAGGAATTAGGTACTCAAATTTAGCAAGAAACCAATTGGTATCATCTGTCGACAAAATCATTTAATGAGACTGCAAGTGCCGTCTTACATCTTTTTGCGATATTAGAATATATGGCTTCCACTGTCAAATTGAACCTTGATAGTTACCCTTTATTTTTCGGGATCCCAAAATACAATAAAACTATTGTTACGTATGCATATATACTGTTTTAAGCTATAAAAATTGTTCTGGGGTGTCATCCCAAATGGGGTCTTAGATTTCTGAATTCTACCTATAAAGTTGGCCGAAAATATCGCTTTGGATATAAGGTACTCACTCATAAGCTTGTATTATACTAAAAAATGAATCATAAAAATTTGTAATACTAAAAATATTAGTATAAGTTTGTAATGCACTAAGGCAGGGTATTTATGATCAGGACGTTTGAAAATAGAGCAGAGCAAAAGATTTCGGGATTTCAGTCACCTGCTGCGGATTATCTGGAGGGGCGGCTTGATATCGCCTCTACACTGGTCGTAGATCCTCATTCCACCTTTTATTTTCAAATGAAAGGGGGTGCCTTGTCGTCGATCGGCATCCATGACGGAGATATTCTGATTATTGATCGCAGCTTAAATCCTGAACATGGCGCTATTGTCATTGCCTTTGTGAATGGAAACTTTACCTGCCGGATCTATCAGATCGCAAGTAAGGTTCCGGTACTGAAAAATGATAACGATGTCATCTTCCAGACAGAAATAAATACTTTGCAAGTTTGGGGCGTAGTGACTTCGATCTGCCGCAACGTATTGCCTAAATCACTTAAAACCGGGAAGTACCGCCATGTTTGCGCTTTGTGACTGCAATAACTTCTATGCCTCTGCCGAGCGTCTGTTTCGTCCGGAGCTTCAAGGTAAGCCTATTGTGGTGTTAAGCAACAATGATGGCTGTGTTATTGCCAGAAGTGAAGAGGCGAAAGCCTGTGGCATCAGGATGGGGGATCCTGAATTTTTGGTTAGAGACTTGATTAAAAAATTCCAGATCAATGTCTTTTCCAGCAACTATGTACTTTATGGTGATATGAGTGAACGCGTGATGCACCAGCTTGGACGGTGGTTCCCCAGACTTGATGTTTATAGCATTGATGAAGCTTTCGGCTGGCTGGGGGGCATCAACAACTTGAATTCCTATGTCCCAAAAATCAGAACAGCGGTAGTGCAGAATACCGGCATTCCCGTATCCATTGGTGTGGCACCGACCAAGACCTTGGCTAAACTTGCGAATAAACTCGCTAAAAAATACAATGGCGTCTTGGTATTGGATACTGATGAGAAAATTGCCTCTGCCGTTAAAGACTTTCCTGTACATGATTTGTGGGGAGTGGGCAGACAATACTATAAAAAATTTGAGGCACTGAAAATAGAAACGGTCGCACAGTTGAGAGAAATGCCTGAAATGTGGTTTAAACAAAATATGACTATTATGGGCCAACGCATGTACAGTGAGCTGTGGGGCAGGCCATCTATCCCGCTGGATGAAATTCGTGAGGCCACCAAAGGGATCACGGTCAGCCGTTCGTTTCGCAACTACATCGAAAGCCCCGAAATACTTTCAGAAGCATTGACGCTTTACGCGAGCAGACTGGCTGAAAAGCTGCGGGCGCAGGGGCTCCGTTGCATGTACCTACAGGTGTTCTTATATACCAATAAAAATCGCGAAGACCATCCACAGCATTTTCCCAGCCATACCCACAAATTACTAATCGCCAGTAACAGTACCACTGATCTGGTGAGCATCGCGGTCAAGGTAGCGCAGAAACTTTTTAAGTACGGCATCAAGTATCGAAAAGCCGGGGTGATCGCAACGGGGCTCATCCCGGAAAGTGAACTTCAGCTTAACATCTTTTCAGACCACGATGGTGGTAAAAAAGATACGGTTTCTGCAGTCCTAGATAAGCTCAATCTTGCCTATGGCAGGGGAACCCTTAGAATGGCGACTGAAGGATTTGAGAAAAAATGGAGACTTAAGCATGAATACCTATCCAAGGGTTATACCACACGCTGGAGTGACATCATAAAAGTAATTTAAATTAAACGTCAACATCAAAATAATAAACGGCCTCAACTAAGAATCCACAAACACATAAAACAAAAAAGTAAAGGAGATATAGCGATGTGCGGAAGAACACTGATCGGCGAGAGCAAAGCCATGGCAGCAAAAGCAGGCCTCATCTTAGGCGGGGAAGCAAAACCAAAAGATACCAATCGTCCTCCGGGTACCGATATGCCTGTCATTCTGGATGCCCGTCCGGGTAAACTTCATTATATCAAGTGGGGGCTGATCCCATCATATTCCAGCGAAATTCCAAAGTTTAATACCACCTATTGCCGCATTGAAACTATGCAGTCTTTGCCCACTTATAAACACCTGGTCGGCAGGCGTCACTGCGTGTTTGTTGTGGAAGGTTTTTATGAGTGGGACAGGAGTAGTGGTCAAAAACAGCCTTACTTTTTTGAGCGCCAGGATAAAGCACTGATGCTGATTGCTGGTTATTGGGACAGCTGGAAAGATCCAAAGACCGGCATTGTCATTCCCTCCTGTACTATGATCATGCAGCCCGCCAATGAATTTATGTCCCGGATTCACGACCGCATGCCCTGCATGCTCACTCAGGGCGAAAGCGCCATCTGGCTTGATAGGGAACTTCCAGTTCAGGAAAGATTAAAAGCCTTGCATCCTGCGGATAATAATTTGCTGAAAGGTTGGCAAGTCGATAAAAAAATCAACAATGCCAGAAATAAGGATGATGATAATAATAAGCCCTCAGGGCCCGATCTGACGTTATTCAACTAAATGATGGATGAAAATGTCACCAAATAAAACAAAGGGAATAGTACGTTGTTATTCGTCTACATTTTACTTATAAGTAAATAGCTTAACTTCAAAAAACAATTTAAAGGCGGTCGTGAGATAGCCTTTTTTTGTTCCGCCTCTTTGCAAACTGATGGTATTCGATTAATATCATTTTTTATCTTTGCCAGTACACATGAACGGAATACAAGATATACAGGAAACTTTTGGAAATATTGATATTTATCTTTTTGATCAACTGCTTAAAGGCACCTATCAAAATTGTCGCACCGTCTTAGATGCGGGTTGCGGAACCGGACGAAATCTGATTTACTTTCTGAACAATGCGTATGATGTGCATGGAGTTGATCATTATCCTGAATCCATTAATCAAATAAAAAGTCTTGTTAAAGAAACTTTAAATTTAAAGGCTGCTGAAAATTTTCATATCGCTTCGGTAGAAGATATGCCGTTTGAAAATGACAAATTTGACCTGGTGATCAGCAGCGCTGTTCTACACTTTGCGCAAAGTCTCGGGCATTTTGAGGGGATGTTGTGTGAGATGTGGCGTGTGCTGAAACCAGGTGGCTATCTGTTTTGCAGACTCGCGTCAGATATTGGAATTGAATCTTCTGTGCGGTTTATCGGAAACGGAAGATACATACTGCCTGATGAGTCAGAACGCTTTTTGGTCAATCAGGAAATGCTTATCCGTTTAACCAAAAAGCTTGGCGGAATCTTGCATGAGCCTATAAAAACTACTAACGTGCAGAATTTGCGAAGCATGACCACGTGGTGCGTGAGAAAGGGAGAATGAGTAATTTTATGTTTTTTAGATATATCGTTAAAAGGTGAATTATGGCTTGCATGACGCCCGCTGAACTTGCACTGGTAGCGCGAAGATTGGAAGAGATATTTAAAAATTTCGATATTACGCTTAAAGTTGGTATTCCAAATATTATTGCGATCAATCTACCATACGAGATTTCCTTTAAAGATGAAAATGCTATGAAAGCGTTCGGTTATCGGTCACTAACTGCTGCAGGCATACGATTATATTCTGACTTGGAATTGGTATTTATCGATTTTGCCAAGCGTGAAACTAGTATAATCTTAAAGGGGATACCTAAAGAGGACATAAATAAATAGTCTAGGATTTAATTGTTTTTGAAACCTTCTAATATGCCATGATATTATGCTTCAACCGTTCTATCGTAGCTGGTGGAAATCACTTGATATAAGTATATTATCAAGTAGATGAAATCTACCGGTGAAGCAAGCAGTATTTATTGGCTTGTCAAGACTTTTATAAAATTTATCTTGCAAAGGCGCTATTGAAATTACGGCTGTGCAAATAAAAAGGTGCTTCCGTTTTACCGGAAACACCCAACTAAACCAAACCAAATGTTTTTAAATAAATCGCGTATCAGTAACCTGGATTTTGTTTCAACTTCGGATTTGCGCCAAGAATGTCCCTTCCTATAGGGAAAATTTCCGTGTGTTTATCCGCATCAGGTTTTTTATCCCACCAGGTTCCGGCATTGAAAACTCCCCAACGTATTAAATCCGTTCTCCGACGGTTTTCGCCAATAAACTCTCGTCCCCATTCATCAAGCATTTCCTGATCAGTGAGTTGACTGCCATTTGAAGTATATAGGCTTGGAGATCCTGCTGGATAGTTGCGCTGCCTCACCTGATTTAAAAATCCTGCGGCAGCAGCTTTGTCCCCCGCACGATACCTGCATTCGGCAAGAGTGTAGTACACCTCAGATAGACGTATTTCTGCATAGGCAGAAGTGATACGATTTGGATCCGGAGTAGGGTACACTGGATATTTTACGAGAAACACACCAGAATTGTGATCTGCATGATTCATATTGGACTCCTTATCGTTGATTCTTGTTCCTGGTTTTGCCGCTAGAAAGAATCCTACCTGGTCTCTGATGAAAAGTGCATAAGGACCCTTATTGCCACGTACTGTATCTGGTCGGGAAACACCATTTGTTGTAGCGGTGTAAGGAAGATAGCCATAGAGGAACATTCCTTCCCGTTTACTGTTTCCGAGATTTTTGTATTTTTTCAATCGCAAATCATCAGGGTATTTCTGAAATTTTACAAATGGTTTTCCCAGCGTATGGCCGTATTCCACGCTATCTACGTCCCGTCCGGGCTGTAAAGCAAATCTTGGGTTTGATCTACCGAAATCTGTAAATCCGCAATACAGGGGTGCAGCATCATAGGTCATTCCCCAAAAGAACATTCCACTATCATATTGCCAGTGAGTTCGGGCCAACGTACCTGGAAATCCATAGATTACTTCAGAATTCAGCGAACTGTTGGTATAATCGAAAGGCGCATCCCATCTGGTGTCTAAGGTATAACTTCCATATTTTCCACCAATAATATCCCGACAAACCGCCTCACATTCGGTAAACTTATCTGTTCCGATATATACTTTGGCGTTTAAATAAAGTCTTGCGAGCAGCGTGGCTGCAGCAGCTTTTGTCCATCTCCCTATACCTGTAGCTCCAAGCTGTTCCCGCATTGGTAAATCTGGAATTGCGGCTTTCAGTTCGGATTCGATATAATTGAAAGTTTCCTGCGGGCTAGACTGAACCCCGCCTTGCGTGCTGCTTTTTACATCTGTTACAATTTCAATGTTGCGGTAAAAATCGAAAGCGCGTAGGTAGAACCAGGCTCTTAATGTCCTGAGTTCTGCTTTAAAGTCACTTAATTCTGCCTGGGTGACGTTTAATTTCGCAGGATCGGCAATGGCTTCCATATCCTGAAGGGAGTTTGTAGAAAGCACAATTCCCTGGTAGAAATTTCTCCATGCACCATTGGTAAATCCGTCTTGGGGCGTCCAGGTATGATAATGCATTCTTTGATAGTATCCGCCATCCTGCCAATCGCCCTGGCGGTTAAAGGTACCAATTTCATCTGTGGAGTTTTCACCTACCGCGTAAACATCATTCCCCTGAATACTCCAGTAGGCATGTTCAAACGGACGCAAGAAATCCCTGATGACATCATCTCTTCGGGTAAGAAAATTCGCTGCGTCAACTCTATCATAAACTTCTTCATCAAGTTTTGTACATCCTGCTACCGCCAGCAACAGGACGATAAACATCAATATTTTATAATTTTTCATTTCTGTTCGTATTAAAAATTTACCTGTAAGCCAAAAATTAACTGGAGCGTGGACGGGTAGTAGTTCAGGGATGTATTTACACCTGGGGTTAAACCATTTACCTCTACCAGGTCCGGATCTCCACCGGTGTATTTAGTAAAAGTATGCAGGTTCCTGCCGGCAGCATAAATCCTGAAAGATTTTAGATATTTGATATTTAAATTCTGGCGATAGCCAAGTGAGACATTATCTATCTTTAAAAAGGAACCATTTTCCAGAAAGTAATCAGAGGCAATTGAAGTGGTTGAAGTACTTTTTAATAAAGAATATTTGCTTCCACTGTCATAAGCGGATTGAAGTACGTTAGCATCGGTTTGGCTGGATGGTGTTCCTAGATAAAATGCTGAGGTATTAAAAATTTTATAGCCGAAAGTTCCTCTCAAAAATATACCCAGGTCAAATTGCTTATACCTGAATGTATTTCCCATAGACGCGATAAATTTTGGTAAGCCATTTCCTACAAATTGTTTATCATCATTATTTGCCTGATTGGCAGGAACTACAGATCCATCCTTTTTATACACTAAAAGTGCGCCGGCATCATTTACACCAGCAGAACGAAGGGTATAAAATTCACCGATGCTGTGGCCTTCCTGGATTCTTTGAATATTTCCAGGCGAACCTGGTGCAGGTAATCCGGCAACATCCTGAAAAGTTCCTCCCTGGTAAAGGTCATTTGAAAAAGAGATGAATTTGTTTTTATTATAAGAAAGCGCCAGGTTTGCTGTATATTCAAAATTCTCTTTTTTAATGATTTGACCGGTTAAAGCCAGTTCAATACCATAATTTTTCATGGTGCCTACGTTGGTAAATGTGGTAGCTTGTGTATTTGGGGGAACAGATACGTTATAGTTTCCCAGCAAATCTTTATTCTTACGGGTATAATAATCAACTGAACCGCTTAGGCGCCCTTTGAGTATGGAGAAGTCAATACCCATGTTGAGATTTTCAGACTTTTCCCAGCTTAGGTTGGGATTTACGTTCGATGATGGTCCGTAAACCTGATAATACTGTCCGTTAAATGGAAAGTAGCCAGCTCCTCCGTAAAGTAGAAGTGAAAGGTAATTTCCAAAATCCTGGTTTCCGGTTACGCCGTAATCTGCTCGAACCTTTAGTTCATTAATCCATGGAAGTTTTTCTTTAAAAAATGTTTCTTCAGAAACCCTCCACGCACCAGATATGGCTGGGAAATTTCCCCACTTATTATTTGCTCCGAATTTTGAAGAACCTTCTCTTCGTAAACTGGCGGTTAAAATATATCGGTTATCAAAATCATAGTTAAGCCTACCAAAAAAAGCAATCAATGTAGAACCATTTTGAGTGGATGAAACAGCATTCTGACCTTGTCCTGCGGCTCCGCCGTTATACAAACCAGAACCTAAATTGTTCCATAAGTAAGTGTCGAAAGGAAAATCATAATTTTGTGCATACACCTGTTTGTAGTTATAAAGGGAGTAGGAGTAACCACCTAAGAGCTTAAAGTGATTCTTACCTAAATCCAGTCCATAATTTCCGGTCCATTCAATATTTTTCTGATCATCTTCCCGTTGTTCCTGAGAAGCAAAATTAGTTTGGGTTACCCTGTTGGCATTTACAATCGAAGAGAGTGTTGAGGGAGAAAAGTTAAGATTCTTGCCTGATCGGCTAATCTGAGAAATGGTGACTAATGTACTCAGATTTGAAAGAATATTCATTTTTAGGGATCCATTGATATCAAGCTCTTTAATTTCTGACTGTGATTTAATCAGGTTTGCATTCTCCACCGGATTATTGGAGAAGAAACCAGTGTTGATGAAATTATATTTTCCAGCGTTATTGAAAATCGGGTAGGTTGGATTTAGCGTCAGCGCGTTGTTGAAATTTCCCTGGTCGGCGTTGCTTGTATTCATGTATCTTGGCGCTGCGGTCAAGGTAGCCACAAACATGCCATTATCTGTGGTATGGTTTATATTTAGCCTTGCACCATACTCTCGTTTACTGGCCCGAAGATCTATTCCTTCTGCATTACGGTAATCTGCTGATGCAAAATAATTGGTTTTTGCAGATCCGCCTGAAAACTGGACCGTATGTTTTTGGGCAAATGCGGGTGATCGGGTAACCTCGTTGAGCCAGTTGGTTTGTGCGCCATAATTTTGCCCTTGTTTGTTTTGAACCCTGTTTGCGATAAATTCTTCAGCACTCAAATTCTCCAGTTTATTATTCAGGTAATCGAAGCTGGTAAAACCATCATAAAACATTTGCGACTGAGCTGTTCCTTTCTTGGTAGTAATGATAATTACACCGTTACTTCCTCTGGTACCATAAATTGCTGATGCGGCACCACCTTTTAATACATCGATACTTTCTATATCGTTTTGGTTGATGTTGTCAATATTTCCTCCGGGTACACCGTTGATAATATATAAAGGACCTAAGCCTGCGCTTCTTGAAGAAACACCGCGAAGTTGTATCCTTGGACTCGAGTTTGGATCAGCCGAAGCGGTGTTCGTAATGTTCAAGCCGGGAACCTTTCCCTGAAGGGACATGAGTGGATTATTTGCCGAAACTGTTAGTAAATCTTTGCCTGATACATGTGTAATCGAACTTGATACTTCTCGCTTATCAAGCGTTCCGTAACCCACACTGACTACTACAACTTCATTTAATTGATTAGCGGACGATCCTAAAGTAATATTTATCGTGTTTGCCGATGTAATGGCAATATTTCTGGTATCGTAACCGATGTATGAAAAGGAAAGAGATTTAGCGTTGGCTGAAACTGAAATGGTAAAATAGCCTTTGTTATTCGTGGTGGTGACAGCTGATTTGAGATTGTCAGTAACGTTTACGCCTAATAAAGGTGCCCCATCAGTATTGTCGGTTACTACGCCCGAAATGGTTCTGGTTTGTGCATTTGCTGTACCCGTGTAGAGACAAAGAAAACAGCATAGCATCATAATGTAAATAAAATTTTTATGCATAAAAGCGATGTTAGAAGGTTTTGGTTAGTTGGAGTTTAGGTTAATCATGAGCATCAGTCAATCTGATTAATCAATCAGGATTTTGCGCTATACCTAAAATCAGGGTGGGATGTAAGGGCACATTTCAAGCGATTTTAATCCCTTTGAATGCGGAAAATCGATGCACCTAAACGCAACTTGATTGATCCACAGCCTTCGGAATGATTTATATTTGGTTAATTAGGGAATGGGCAACAGCACAGTTTAATATCCTGCTGTTTTCCACTACCTAAAAATAAATAAAGCTTTTCCGCTATTAGCTGGATATTAATTAGCTCAAAAATTTTATAATGAAAAACTTGTTTTTATAAATGTAATACATTGAAAAACAGCTTTCTAAAAATGTATGCTTTCCTAATTATATAAATCGTTTTAATAGTATTTTCGAAAAAATTCAATCAAACTGCGCTGCAGGCAACCTGATCTCTATGCGGAAAATATCGATTTAAAGATTGGTTCGGAATTATATGCCACACTTTGCGGTTAAAAGGAACTAAAAATTATTCTTTGCCGAAATTGCTTAATTAAAAAATTCCTGTTTAGAAATTAAAGCTGCACATTTTATCATAATTTTGGTTACCCTATCATTCATCATGAAATTTCTTTTCGTTTGCTTTTCATTCATCCTTGCCAGTTTGTCTGTCTATTCTTCTGCTGAACAGGATTCTGTTTTAAAAATGCTGAAAAATGAATTATCAAAGAAAGACCGATACGATGAAATAAAACATGTTAGGATAAAGCGGTTAAAACATAGCCTGAATCAACGCCCTTTAGATCAGCTAAAAATTTATGCATCGCTTTTTGATGAGTATGAATATTATAAGTTTGATTCTGCTTTTGTCTATGGGAATAAACTGCTCAGCTTAAGCTTAAGACAAAATGATCCGGTTAAAATCAATCAAAGTAAAGTCAAACTCGCCTCTTTGCTATTGCATGCAGGATTGTTCAAAGAGACATTTGATTATTTAAAGGATATTGATATCTCTTTATTGGATGCGAAAACAAAATATGATTTCTTCTGCCTTAAATCGGGTGCTTACTCCAATCTTGCCATTTACAACAGCGACGGATACTTTAGTAAAAACTACAATGAAAAGGCCATAAATTATCTCGATTCAGCGCTTTCTCTCTGCAAGCCGAAATCATTCGAATGGAAGTTTACCAAGGGAAACAAGCAGGTGGTATCAGGGCAAACTGATGTGCCTCCAACCTATTTTCTTGATATTTTAAACCACGAAAAAATATCTGCGCACGACAGTGCCAGGGTGCTCACCGCAATGGCAGCTTTTTATCTTAAAAAAGAAGACCATGATAAAAGAATACAGGTACTCGCTAAGTCAGCAATTTGCGATATACGTTCTTCAACTAAAGAAACGCTTGCAACATTATTGTTAGCTGAAGATTTGTTTTATAGTGGTGATTTACCGAACGCTTATTTGTTTATACAATGTTCCCGCGACGATGCTGGTTTTTACGGAAACCGTCTCCGTAAACTCAAAATCGAATCTATTTTGCCAGAAATTGCAACTCAGGTTAATCTCGCTACTGCGCGACAAAAAGATCGTTTTTTTAACTATTTCTTTTATATCTCGTTAATTTCGATCATTATTTCTCTTGTGTTATTTATGATATTTATTCAGATGAGAAAGCTGAAAACTAAAGAAAAAATCATTGAAGACAAGAATGAAGAATTGAATTTAGTAAATCATCAGCTTCTTGCCATTAATGAAAAATTGCAGGAATATGCTACCGTAAAAGAAAGGTACATTGGTTACTTTTTTGATTCGATTTCTGGATATATTGTTAAGCTTGATAAGCAAAAGAAAAGTGTGGAACGCAAAATTATGACGGGGAGATACAACGAAGCACTCTCATCATTAAATGAGATTAACATCAAAAAAGAAAGGCAGTTGTTGTTTAATACTTTTGATGAAGTTTTTATCAGCATCTTTCCAAACTTTATAAACGTGTTAAATTCAATGTTGTCTCCCCAGGATCAGATTTGGCCTAAACAACCCGAACTACTTAACACCGAACTTCGGATTTTTGCCTTAATCCGACTTGGGATCACCGATACTCAAGCCATTGCCACAATTCTGGAATACTCGGTAAACACCATTTATATCTACAAAATGAGAATCAAAGCGAAAGCGCTTGTTTCTGCCGAAGTGTTTGATAGAACAGTGATGAATGTGAAAGCAATCTAAACCTGACCGGACTCACATCCAGGTACTTAAATAACGGTTTATTGGCAATGGATAGCTTTCTGTATTAACCTGAAAAACGAAAAACTTTCATTGATTGAATTCCTTTAATTCATCAGGAAGCCAAATAGGATAATTTTCCTTTTTTACGATAGCTATTGCGGATGCTGAAACCGGGATCTGCCATATTTTAAAGAAATCTGATAGATCTGTCTTCGAAACATGGCTGATTGTTTTAAACCATAAATCTATTTTTTCTTCATTAGTTTTAGGATATTGATTTTTTGGCAAATCTGCGTAAACTTTGTTAGCGCTTTTGATTGGATCCCAGCTAAAGTGCTCAATGAGCTCAATGTACATGCTCAGCGCTATCCAGGGGTTTTGTTGGAACTTATCATAGCTGGGCTGACTTCTCATATATTGTTTAATCTTCTCGATCACGCCCGCTTTGCTGGGTATGTTGTCCTGGTTATGGTACTTACCCAGGTTTAAAACCTGATCATAAATATACATGCTGTAGAGATTGACGGTGACTTCACCGAGACCATTGAAATCGAGGTCATGAAACTGGTGTCTATGGCCGAGCTCATGGAAAAGACCCCAGGATCCTTTTGTTTCAATCTGATCTTTATCAAGCATAATTCCGGTACTTTCGTCATCATTGGGGGCTACAATTTTCGCTGGTGTGGTAAATAATGCCCCGAAAGCTACTTGCTCATCAACAATGATTCTTTCCGGGTATAATCTCTTCCGGTTGATCATCCGAAGATCGGCATCAGCATCCATTACCCGATCATAGAACTTCATCAGCGCAGTTGGATTTTTGAGTTGCCTGATCCGGTCAGCTGGAACAGCAAACACAATCTTGTCTGTGGCCAGTTCTGCCCAGGGTGCCGGGTAGTCTTTGATTGTCTGGTTCCATGTACTGTCATCGGTCGCACCGAGTTTGTAATAAGGGGCGTTTACGGCTCCGATGACTTTTAGCGAAATAGATTTCAATTTTGTGGTGTCTGATATGTTGACCATCAGTAACCCGCCGTACGGGGAATAAATCCGTGTGGTATCTTGATTCAGTTCGAAATTTCTGGTCAGGTTGAATCCAATCCTCACCAGGTGATCCGCACCACTGGCGAGGTCATCGTCATGAAGACCTATCTGGGCTTTAAGTTTCTGTGAGCGATATTTTTTATCTACAATTATTTTAACTACTTCTCCGGCTGGAATATACAGACCAGTGCTATGTGGGCGGTAATAGGCCGAATGCGGTTCGAAAAGTCCCTGTTTGCCTACTTGCACATTGATGTTTAAATTTTTAGTGACTCTTGGAGCAGTATCTGGTACCACTCCCGGAAAGTCTTCATGTCCGGCTATTTTAGCTTTTGTTCCATATTTCATTTTTAATTGTGACTCCTGAATATTACCCGAGATCAGGTAGGCCATTTTTTTCTTTGGCGAAGATAAATCCAGTGGGCTTTTTGGTGTCGGGCGGTAGAATGTATCGGGGATCCCGTAAAATTCTTTCAGCCGTTTTACAATCAGGGTGTGTTCGTCATTGTATTCGGTACTAAAATATAAGGTAGGTTTGACGAACCAGATAAACGAGTAGTAGTCTCGTGGATTTTCGGTGTATTGAAGCGTTAAGGAGCACTCAGGTATGGTATTGATATGGAGATAGGGTGGAGCTTGATCTATAGAAATAAGGTTATTGTTCCAGCTGGAACGGAGGGTCATATCAAGATTAATTATTCCCGCTTTGGCTAACAAGGTATTTAGTTTTGGAAAAACCTCGGCATCCTTTTCGCGGGTTTTGATACTTTCGATTGGTGAGGCAACGACAAGTGTTCCCCCTGCTCTGACGAGTTTTTCCAAGGTCTGCAACTGTCGCGAGTTATTGATATCTGCTGAGAGAAAAAGTGTTTTGATATCCTTTGTCAGTTGGAGGCTCCCTAGATTTCTCACCTGAAACTTCTTCGTCGTCAGGTAATCTGCAAGATCGTGGTTCTGTTGATTAAAAACGGCAATGTTCCCTGTTGCAATTTTTAAGGTGTTTTGAATTATTTTACCAACGGAAGGGTTCTTCAGAAGGTGTTTCTCAAAATAGGCCGGTGAACCAAATGCCAGTATTTTACCGCTGCTCAGGCTGGAAGCAACGATAGCATTTGCCTTTAGGTTGAACATACCCAGATTGATTGTCCCTATTATTTCCGGTTTTTCATCAATAGCTAAAAACGTGGAGGTAAATCTTGTTGAATCCGGAAGCGGCAGATTTGAAATGTCTTTTGTAATAACTGATTTTAAAGTAGGTGCAGTCTGGCAAATTCCTGCGGTCAGGTTTACAATAAAAAGTATGCTAAAGAGCAGATACGAGCGTTTCATCACAATATTTTTGTCTAAAATAATGATAATAAATCCTTTTAGTAAGCGTGTATTGCCAGGTTAACGATTTTTAACATTTCAATCCATTTCAGAGTTTTCTGGCATGTATAGTCCGGCCTTGTATCAAGATTAGCTCTTTTATTTTTCCGTTTTCATCTTTAACGAATTCTATGGTTCCGTTGATTTCTTTGGAGAAGAACTTGGTCTGGCTTTCAGGCAGGGCTTCTATTTTTGGCTGACCGGTGGCCTGTGCAAAAAGACGTTTGCCCTGCTTTGTGATGGTGAGGATAAAATTGGGCATGAGTTCGTATCGTCCGGTATAACTTTCCAGCAGTGATTCGGGAACATCGCTTATATTCATTACTTTGGTTTGGTAAAGGCCTTTGAAGCTGTAAACTTTAGCGATGCTGTTGATGATTTCGGGGATGATGGCACCGTTATCCGAATTAACCATAATTGCAAGGCCGTTTCCGCCTTCCAGGCTACCGTAGTAAGCGGACTGGAATCCGTAATTGGAGCCGCCATGTCCAAAATACGCGGTGCTGTCAGGAGATTCAATGAAAACGCCGAGGGCGGATCCATTGCTGTTGGCGTAGGGCGTAAGGCGAATTCTGGTGTCGGATTGATTTAGGACTTTGCTGGATTTACCCTGGTAAGCCAGCTGGGTTTCGATGATGTATTTAGCCAGATCAGATGGATTGGTCCATAGTCCGGCAGCGGCCTGCTCGGGGTAAACGTGGTGTTTCCCTTTAATAGCTGAACCATCTGCCAGATACCCGGTGGCGAGATGTCGTCTTTTGTTGTCTAGTGGCGGCTGGGCAAAAGTGCTTTCGTTCATGTCCAGGGATTTAAGTATAGTTTGGTTCAAATAATCCTGATAAGGTTTACCGGTAAGGTCGATTAAGAGTTGCTGGGTGATGGTCGTTCCCCCTCCGGAATACTGCATTTTTTCTCCGGGCGCAAATTGAGACCGTACCGGATCAGAGTTCGCTGGCTTTGTGCCGTTGAGTATTTGGATTGTATTGGGTAAAGGTGCGTCAATCTGATAGCCACCAAATCCGTGGACGCTCAGGCCTGCGGTATGGCTGAGTAGGTGAGCGGTATTGATTTTTTTACCTTTGGAAAGGGAATCGTACGGGAATTTCCAGTTTTTGAGGTAGGTATTGACGTCGGTATAAAGGTCTAGCTTTTTATCATGAAAGAGCTTAATGATGGCCAGGGCATTGAAAGATTTGCTAATGGAAGCAGCCTGAAAAAGGGTATTTATCGTTGCTTTGGTCTGGGTAGCGGAATCGGCCATGCCATAAGCTTTGGCAAAATCAACTTTATAATCTTTGATGACTGCGATGCTTAGGGCTTTGATATTGTAATGTCTCATTTGCTCCTGAAGATTCATTGGTTTTTCTCCGCTGATAAGGGTTTTGCCGGTGAGGTTGTTTTCCACTTGAATAATCCTTTCGTTCGGGACCTGCTGGGCAGAGGCAAGCAAAACGCATAAGCCTAATAAGATGGTGAAAAGGCCGGTAAAAAGGATGGGATTTGCATTAGGGGTCCTGATCATTTTGAAGTTGAGCGTATGTTTCATAAGTATTTATTGCCTAAGGCTAAGCTAAGCAATTATTGGCTTCAAGTTGCACTTAATTTTTTAGTATAGTATCAATGGAATGAATAGCGGTGCTGCTGGTGGCGATTTTTGAGGAATGGCATTCCTTTTATTATAAGTACTTCTGGTAATTAAGAAAATACAGGTTAAAATTATTATAGCTCATTTTCAGGGTTTTACTTTTTGAGGCTTGCGCAGATGGAAACTGCTTTTATTTTTGCGCTATGACTGTAACTGTACTGGCCATACTGGAGACTGATTTTAAGCCGGAAAAGAATTTAGCAAAGGTAATGAACGATCGTTTGATGCGGACGGCAAGAGATCTTCAGGAGGTTCATTTTAAACCGTTATCGGGCAGGGGTTTTTCTTCGGATGATCTGGTAGTGTATATCAGTTATAATCCCAAATATAAAATCCGTTTCCGGATTGTGAATGATGTCCCCGCTGATATCGAATATTTTGTGGCCGAGTGTTGCGGAAGGTTGGGTTATATTCTATGGAAGGCGAATGCGATCGGGGTGAGCAGAGCGGACCTTTAACAAGCCTCTACTGAGTAAACGGAATCTAAATACCTGGTTTTCTGTTTATTATAACTCATGCTTCCAGGCCGGCTATTTCTATATCTTTTGTACCAAAAAATACCGAAGTTCTCCCTGCAAAGCGCATACGTAGTACCCTTGCGATTCATATGCTGTGTTTAAGTCTTTTTAGGGATCCTATTACAAGCTAGGAATTTGGCGTAATTAGCCTGTTTCAAGAAATCATCCCTATACAATTTTTATAAAAAAGGGGATTTATAAAGAGTTGGTCAACATCCCTAGAGAAAAAAACTTTATTTCTTTAAAAGGAGAAGGTGCCAGTGTTACTGTTTTGACTTTTGATAATTCGGCTAGAAAATTAGATGTCAATGGAAAAGAGTATGGTACATTTGGTTCGGCATCTGTTTATGTGTTGGGAGATAATTTTAATGCAGAAGATCTAACCTTTCAAAATAGTTCGGGTACTACGGGAGGGCGGGCTTTAGCAGTTAGTGTGAGCGGAGACCGGGCGGCATTTAAAAATTGTAGGTTCCTTGGTCATCAAGATACATTTTACGCTGGTGGAAATACCATTCAATATTTTAAGAACTGTTTCATAGCCGGAACAGTAGATTTTATATTCGGGGCATCTACAGCTTATTTCGAAGGTTGCACTTTACATAGTATTTCTTCAGGGTACCTTACTGCTGCATCTACACCAGAAGGCCAGAAATACGGTTACGTGTTTTCTAAATGCAAGCTAACTGGAGAGCCATCACTCTCAAAAGACAAAGTTTACTTAGGCAGACCTTGGCGACCTTATGCAAAAGTGGTTTTTCTAAATTGTGATATGGGTGAACACATCCGGCCAGAGGGATGGCATAACTGGGGTAAGGTAGAAAATGAAAAAACAGCTTTTTATGCAGAGTATCACAGCATGGGCAACGTTGATCAACGGGCAGAACGAGTACGATGGGCAAAAGAGTTAACGGATTTGCAAGCAAGCGACTACACAAAGAAGAAAGTCCTTGGCAACTGGAAACCATTTTAGGGAATAATTAATGTGTAAATAAGATCTTTTAACGCTCGTATACTGTTATCATAATTTGATTAAGGCTACCTGCATGGGTAGCCTTTAGTATTATATCATAATAACTTTAGCGCATATTTTGCGTATTTTAATTTAAAGACAAACATAACCTTTATTGGAAACAAAGGAATAGAGTTTAATCTTCGCTTAAAGTTTTAAATAACACCCTAATTAGTACCGCAGACAGCCGAAAAAGACTTTGTGAATTAGCTCGTCCCTAGAGGGACTTGCATAGTCGTTGGATAGTCTGTCAAAACTCAGCCAGCAACTATTAAAGGTTGGGCACTAAATGAAGTTTAATACCCTTGTATCAATACAACCGGATTGGAACAAGAATCTATGCAGCCTTCATGATTCTGACTAGGTACATACTTTCCAATGGACTAGATGATGATGGTAGCTCTTTGAGTTTAGTTTACCAATGTAACGTCTTCAGTTAAATATTTTGACGAAGACAGTTATCTCTATTTCAATGAAAAGTAGATGAATATAATAGTTTAGGCAGGCTATCCAGCACTGCCTAAATTAATCATCACTAACTATTAAAATAAGGTTGGTTTAAAGCTACCTCTGGAAGCTTATAAGTCCTTCCTTAAGAAATTCTTTATAATGTGCTACATCATAATCTGCCCCCCTCGGCGTAACGAGTGGCAGTTCGGTAGATGGATCAAGTAACACGTAAAGCGGCTGCGAATTTGACTGAAAATTTCTGGCTTGCAAATCACTCCATTTCTTTCCAATTGTGTTTAGCTTTTTTCCTTCAGGAGTGAGGACTTCATCCTGGCTATCTAGCTCTGATTTGTCATCCACATAGAGCTGAATAAGTACATAATCTTCATTGATCATTTTGTACACATCTTTGTCAGGCCAAACATTAGCCTCCATCTTTCTACAGTTAACACATGCATGCCCGGTAAAGTCGATGAGCACGGGCTTATTTTGGATTTTCGCCGCATTGATACCTTCTTGGTAATCAAAATAAGCATTCAATTTTAAAGGTGCTTTGAACTTATCGATGTATTTATTAGGCTTATATTTTTCGTTTCTGCTCATAGCTGTCGGGTCTGAGGTTAAGCTAGCGGTGTATAGGTCGAAATCTTGAGTTTCCTGCGGTGGCAAAAATGCAGAAACCGATTTCAATGGAGCACCCCATAAACCCGGAATTAAATAAACGGTGAAAGAAAGTACTATTATTCCTAAGAAAAGTTTGGGTACGGAGATAAATAAAACCGGGCTATCGTAGGTGAGCCTTAATTTGCCCAAAAGATAAAGGCCCATCAATAAAAATATCACAATCCATAATGATAGAAAGACCTCTCTGTCAAACCATTCCCAATGATAGGCTAAATCGACATTGCTTAGAAATTTGAGAGCAAATGCCAATTCGAGAAATCCAAGTGTTACCTTGACACTATTCAGCCAGCCACCTGATTTAGGAAGTTTTGTCATAAATGACGGAAATAGGGCAAATATGGCAAATGGAATAGCTAATGCAAGCGAAAAGCCAAACATGCCAACCGCTGGTCCAAGTAACGCGCCCGTAGTAGCAGTTTGAACCAGTAATGTTCCAATAATAGGGCCAGTGCAAGAAAAAGAAACTAATGCCAGCGTACCCGCCATGAAAAACAGTCCCGCAATACCGCCTTTGTCAGCTTTAGCATCTAGTTTATTTGCCCACGATGAGGGAAGTGCGAGCTCAAAAGCACCGAAGAAGGAGACTGCAAAAACAATCAGCAACAAAAAGAAAAGGAAGTTGAATATTCCGTTAGTGGATAAGCTATTTAAAGCATCGGCCCCAAAAATAATGGTAACCAGAAGCCCTAATCCTACATAAATTAGAATAATAAATAGGCCATAAAGCATGGCCCTGCCAAAAGCCTTGCCCTTTTCTGCTCCTTTGGTAAAAAAGCTTACCGTAAGAGGCAGCATCGGGAATATGCAGGGCATCAATAATGCTGCAATTCCACCCAAAAAACCAGCTAGGAAAATACCGCCCAATGTTTCCGAATCTTTGTCAGCTGACATGGCATCAGGTTTCTGGAATGCCTTTCCTTTTGGTTTTCGATTTACAGAATCTGCCTGATGTTGTTGCAAGGGTTGATCAGTTTGAATTTCTGTGAATTCAAGACCATCGACCGATATACTATCCTGGGCACAAGTAGCTAAAGACATTGAGAATAATAACACTAGTATTCCCAGTACTTTTTTGTTAAAAATAAACATTACCAATAAAATTATTTCACAACAACACTAAATTCAAGTTCCTCTGGAGGCAAACATTGCTTATCATTACAAGTCATAAATTCCACAGTTCCTTTTATAGTTGGATTCTTCGAAGTAAATTTTACTTTTTGCTGGAAAATGACTGACTTTTCAAAAAAACTAACGTCGCTTTTGAAAACAGGTTCATATTTGACAATAGGCTTCGGCTCTATTGTTGATCCAACTACGGTGTAGTCTTTACCGTTTGAAAAATTGAAGCTGGTTTTAACCGGACCGCCTTCCTTAACGAATTGTGAGTATAAATGCCATCCTGCCTCAATGTTAGCTTTTATATAAATAGTTGCTGTGGTCGGACTAGTTTTTTTTGCAGCGTAGGACCACTTTACGGGTTTAAGAATCTGACTATGTGCCGCTAGGGCCAGTGCGAACAATGAGAGAAAAATTGCTGATTTTTTCATATGTAATTATGTTAGTTGTATAACCCAAATCATCTAGAGATTTTGGCCTGTTAGATTTATTTTACTTTACGGTTCAACCAATCAGTAATGATCGTTAGCGCTTCAGGAGCAACACCGCTTTTGATGTTTGGGATTTCAGCTTGTGTACAGGTAGTGCATGGCAGTAATAGGTGATTTACATTTTTTAACAAATATGTTTCAACGTTTATATTCCCACCTGCTGCAATATATTCTTTCCAGTTGCTTAAATTTTTTTCTGCAACAACATAACTGTCCTTATCTCCATTAATCGCTAAAACAGGTATTTTAATTTTTGCCATGGTTTGCTTTGCATCGTACTTAATGAAGTACCTATACCACGGACCTATTGCATACATGACGTAACTATATACTGGAAAACGGAAATGATCAAACTCAATATTGAGTGTTTTAAAATAAGCATCGTCCTTCACCTTCCAGACTGAATAAGTTTCATTCAACTTAGCTTCCATATTTGCAGAATCGGCATATTTAAGTGCAGTTTGAAACATGAGCGCATTGATATCATTAGACCTTGCCTTATCATGATCAGGAAGCTGCGAGTTATTTACCAGGCTTTCATTTTGAGAAATCAGCGCATCAAATCCATTCTGTGCCAGACCCGAAAGACTAATCAAAAATTTAACGTCTTTGCTCTTTGATGCTGCAATTGCTATTGCAGCACCGCCTTCACTATGTCCGATCAGGCCAAGGCGTTTTTTGTCAATCCTATTTTCTGTTTGCAGTTTTTTTAATGCCAACAAAGCATCATTGGCAAAATCCTCAGTAGTGGCGTTCTCATAAACTCCTGTTGTTTTCCCAACCCCCCTGTCATCGACCCTTAATACCGCATAACCCTTCTTAACAAGCTCGTTTGAGATTTCTAGAAATATTTTGCGGCCCGCCATCAGACCGTCTCTGTCTTGCCTGCCCGTACCGGAAACAATGACCATCGCAGGGAATTTCTTATCACTGCCTGCTGGATAGGTTAATGTTCCTCCATAGGTAATTTTGCCATCCGGGGATTTAAAGGTGATCTCTTTCGAATTGTCCTGAGCGAAAAGTTGAACAGCCTGCGTAATTAATAACAGACCGGTATAGATTATCTTATTCATATTCTTATTCTGCGTTTTTAGTGAGTTCAATTAGTCCTGACATCTCGTCGGCTAGTCCTGTTGCACTTCCAGAGAAGCCAAGTGAAAGAAATCTTAAAAAGCCATTTTTGTCAATGACAAGTTTTTGTGGAATTCCTGAAATCTTAAAAGCTTTGCATATTTTTGAAAAAACCTCTGAGTTTGTTTTCTCTCCAGGTACCTTATTGTCAAAAAGTACGTTGAAAGGCAGGTTGTTTTCCTTAATGTATTTTGCGATTTCCTCTTTGTAAGTTTCTCCTCGTTCTTCAGTATCTACAAAATAAAATACCACGTTTGGATCTTTACTATATTTTTCAACCGCTATTTTCATTCCTGGAAAAGAGGCCTTACAAGGAACACACCAGGTAGCCCAGAAATCCAAGATGACCGTTTTACCTTTAAGGTCAGAAGAATTTACCGTTTTACCAGACAGATCTTTCATACTCCAGGCTGGCATCTCTTTTTTTATCATATTTGCCTTTTGATCACTTTCTTCAGCAGCCTTGATCGCAGGATTTTTTAGAGACTCTAAATAAGTATCAAATCCGGCCTTAGATTTTTTCCTCGCCACATACATTTCTTCGAGCATTGCAATCATCTCTGGAGAGGCCTGGTTGTTGTACATACTCTTCAATAAGACATTTTCCAATTCCTTGCTCATTTTTAGCTTTTTCAAAATAATCGCATGCTCATTGTTGATCTCTGCATTATTGTATTTCAACTCTCGTTGTGCATCAATTGCATAAGGCAATGCTTGAGCATATTTTTCTTTTAAATTGAGTAGCCCAATGTGGGTAGCGCTAAGGGTAGAGACAAAAGCCTTTCTATACTGCTCTTCCCACTCTTTTGGTGAGAAATATTCTAAATTCTGAGGTCTGTTTGCTTTAAAATTTTCAAATCTTCTTACCAAAATATCTGAGAATTGTGCAAATTGATCCATATTTCCCTCTTTTCGGTGAAAAGGTATCCAAATTAACTTATAATATACGGAAGGCAACATTGAATAGGAAAGGGAATCAGCATATTTGCTGACATAGTCAGTCTTGTAACCTTTCATTGTACTGAAAACCATAAGATTCTGGTAGACTATACCATAATTAATTCTATTCTCGTTATCAAATTTTTCATCCGTTTTGTATTCGGGAAATTTGCCCAGAAATCTTAGTGATGCTGAAATCATGGAGTCAATATTTGAATTAGCCGAAATGCTGCGATACGCTTGTAAGCGAGCGAGGCTTCCAGAGGGAAACTTGGTTATTAATACCTGCTGTATGGAATCTACCGTTTCTTTTTTAACCAATAAATTCTGATAAAGATATTTGCCATTAAGCAAATCCCTTTCAGTTGCCTCCGGTCGGGTCATGTATTTACCTGCAAGTTGCAGTCTGTCAGCAGCTTTTTCGCCAAGATATCCCTTCAAAGCAATAGCATAATCCAAAGCCAAAATTGGTTTCGCTTTCTGGTTATAGTATATTTCTTGGTTTAGCCAATGGAAGGTTGCCGTATCACTTATTCCTTTAAATTTAATGTAGCCGGGTATGTCCTTTCCATACTTTGGAGATCTTGCCAATCCCCATCCTGCATATGCCCCAGGAGCCAAAGCACCTTTACGATCTTTGTCATTTATCATAACAAAGTAACCTAAGTCATGATTGTTATCGACGGTGTCCGGGGATTTAAATTTAAAAGCAAGCAATCCACAGTCTATAGGTGTCTTGAAGCTCGCCTTCCATTTTTTCTCCGAAAGAAATAATTTCAAATCAACGGCATTCCAATGATAGTTGATATATTGATAAACCACAGCACTGATCTCTTTCGCGCTGGCAAGTGGAGTCCCCACAGGATTGTAGGAGATCTGGATAGGAGAACCATTTTGAGGCTTTTCTGGCGTGACCGTAAAGTTGCTTGTAGACTGAGCGAGCAGACCAAGGGAGAGCGAGGAAAAGACAATCAGTAAAACTGTTTTTTTAAGCATTTTTTTAATTTTTAAAACATGGCCCGTGGGACCATGCCGGTTTTGTGTAATTGATTTATGGGTTGGCTTCTAATTCTGGATTTAAGTTTCGTAAATATTCTGCAATAGGGAAAGTGTATCTGTTGCTCCCTGGCGATAGCGTATAAGTTACGCCATTAAAAGTCCTGGTGTAAGTTCTTTGAAATGCCGTTTCGGAATTCAACCTTCTCATATCCCACCAACGAAGCATGTTTCCAAAAAACTCGCGTCTTCGTTCATTAATTACCTCATTCAACGCTTCGGTTGCAGAGCTTGCTGACAAAGGAACGAAATCAGCAGTTCTGAAACGTTTTATCCTTAGCGCATTTACTAAGTTCATAGCACCTGGAATATCTCCTGATCTGGCAAATGCCTCCGCACGGATCAGCATCATTTCAGGTACTGACACCCCTTGATTTCTTGTCTCCCCTGTTAAAGATTCTTTATACTGAAACCTTCCTGTATAGGTTGCTGATACTGTCGTCGCAGGAACGGTAAATAGCCTATATCTTTGGTCGCTAGTGCCCAAAATAGTTAAAAAATCATCACTTAACTTTAATACCGTTGGGGCAAAGGTGAGCGAGCCCCCGGTAGGTATTTTTGAGAGCAAGATCTCCGGATTGATAATTCTGCGGGGGTAATTTGTTGTGGTGATCGCTGTAATATTAGCGTAATCTATCAGAGTATTCCGGAGCTTTAGTGCTTCCTCGGCATATCGGCCGGCATTTCCAAAATCCTTCATCATCAGATAACATCTTGCTAACTCTCCATAAGCTGAAGGTTTAGATGGAAGGGTGTTGTATGCCTGGGTAGCCGGCAACGATGGAATAGCAGTAAGAAGATCACTGATAATCTGATTATAAATAGCCTGAATACTTGCCCGATTTAGCGACTGGCTAACCGTTTGCGTTAATAGCAGCGGAACTCCTAAGTCTGTGGCGGCGGTTGAAGCACTGTAAGGCTTGGCGTAGGTATTGACGAGATTTAAGTAGGCATCTGCACGGTGAACGAGCGCTTCAGCTGCAATTGCATCTTTTTGAGCCTGGGTACCATCGCTGGAAGGAAGTTCGTTGATGATCGTGTTACAGGTTAAGATTGTTGCATAAAGCGTGTTCCAGTTGGCATCCTGTTCATACGGACTTCCAAGTGGATAGATCACTGACTGCCAATTGTAACTTGAAGTCAAATAATTATAGAATTGCGTTCCCGATAATGCGCTTTGCTGCGAAGCATCGTTGATAACAATGTCTGATGAAGCAAAATCAGCGATGCTGGCCACCTGTTCGAATCCTGAGGTGTTATTTAAGAGATACCGATAATTGATCGTTTGGTTAGGAACCAGGTTGCCTTGGGTCTTAATGTCAACATATTTTTTACAACCCATTAATGCCACCACAGCAAATGATAGAATCGATAGTTTATATTTTGATTTCATGAGGTTTGATTAAAAATTAACATTTAATGAAAAGTTGTAGGATACCGGGGAGGGAAGTGATACTGAAGTTGTATTTAAACTTGCCACAAAATCAGGATCAAGCCCCTCCTTGTTTGCCCGCCATAATATCCCCAGGTTACGCACTGAAAAAGCAAAATTTGCGGACCTGATGAAGTTGGTTATCTTTTCTACAGGCAACTGATAACTAAGAGATAATTCACGCAGACGAACATAGTCTCCTTTGATCACGTTGATGTCAGACTGTTGGTAACGAAGTAAGCTCTGTGCTGCAAAGATACCTGCGGCGCCAGGGACATTTGTCGTGGCCTCATCGCCTGGTTTTGTCCATCTTTTGGCAACGTCTTCATGAAGATCATACCTTACCCCGGTTCTTGCTGTAGGGTATGCACTTATCGTAGGTCTCAGAAAAACGTTTCCGAATTGATAGGATGCTATCGCCATTAAGGTGAGATTTTTGTAACGGAAGTTCGTATTGAAATTCCCAAAGTAAGGTGCATTTCTCCTCCCTGCATACGATAGCGCATCGACTGAGGTGATATTTTGGCTGGATGAAACTTTATCTCCTTTTTCATTAAATATCTGGGTCAAACCCGCAGCATCTAGACCAGCATTTTTGTATACAAACATTTTGTCTGTCGGATAGCCATTCAGATTGCTTGCATAGGCAGGGTTGGAAAAGAAAGTTGAATTCAGCGCAAATCTTGTGTCGGTAACTTCATTGTTATTATAGGCGAAATTTAATCCGCTGCTCCACTCAAAATTCCCGTTTTTGATCATTGTTCCCCTTAAACTAAGCTCTACCCCGTTTCCAGAGAGTGCTGTAGAATTACGAAATAACGTGGTAATGCCATATGTGCCATTAATTGGGAATTCATAAAAGAGGTCCTTACCCCTTTTTGTATAGATATCTAAAGATCCAGTTAAGCGGCTGTTAAATAATCCAAAGTCCAGACCGAAATTGGCAACATATGTCTTTTCCCATCTCAGCTCTGGGTTAGCAGGTGAAATAATGCCCGCTGATGGGAGTCCGGTAGCGATGTCGGAAGGGAATAATGCGATATAAGTAAAGGGAAATACTTGTGTAGATATGTTCCCGTTTACACCGTAAGTCGCTCTTACACTAAGGCTACTTAACCAGTCAGTCATATCAAGAAAAGATTCTTTTCTAATATCCCACTTTAATCCCGAAGACCATAATGGAGTTGCCCGGAATTTACGGTCAACCCCGAAGTTGTTATAGTCATCATATCGTACGCTTCCTGATAAGGTATAGCGTCCAAGAAACGAGTAAGCTGCATTGCTGTAATAAGATAGATAACGTCTTGTACGGTCCTGCTGCGACGGGCTTCCGGTAAGGCTGGTGCTAAATCCCTGAAGGGTTGCGTAGGGCGTGAAAAAGTTAACTGGTCTGGAAAGGCCTGTACCAGTGTTGTATCCATAAAGGGTATTGTTTTCCTGGGCTATCCTGGTCTGACGGATTTCAGAACCCGCAATCATTGTGAGCTGATGCTTCCCACTAAAGGTATTGTCATAATTCAATTGCCCTCTGAGTGTATAGTTGTTTGCATTCGTATTTGTACTTCTTAATATCCCACCACTATTGGCAAGACCAATAGAGTTAACCGCCTGACCGGACGTAGGTTGCGGCGTGTAATTATTAATCAGACTTCTGTATTCGTAGGTTTGTTCATTGAAATAATTTCTTGTCAAACTGAAACTTCGTTCGGTTCCAAAAAAAGCATTGGCGGAAAGCCCTTTAAATACCGGGACATTCAAATTCATATTAACCGTATAGTTATTGTCATTCTGACGGTTATTTGCATTGTCTAACTCGTCTAATGCATTGTATCTCCAGTTTACGTAACCTCTGCTTTGTAACTGATTAACCCAACCAGAATAGTATTGCTTTGAATAACCTACACGGTTGCCTGATTCATCGATTAGCTGATTATAAGGCATAAATGTGGTAGCGCTTGGGGCAAAAAGGTTACTGATGCCCTGTCCGTTGTTGTTAAATTTAAAAAATGAACCTTTAATGTTTGTGGATAGGGTAGCTATTTTAAGGAGCTTAAAATTATTATTTAGTGTGACTGTCAAACGCTGTCCATTCACCCCTACGCTATATGGATTTTCTCTACTATAAGATGCTGAATAAAAATAATCGCTACTTTTACCACCTCCGCTAACAGATAGGTCATATTGCTGATTACTCGACGGTCTAAGCAAGTATTCTGAAATTTGGTCTCTACTGTCTATTGCACTGAATCTGTTGATAGCGGCGTTATAGTCAGCCTGAGTAATCGAACCTGCACGAAGCTTGAAAGTGAGATCTGTCACATCTGAAACTGGCTGTCCAAGTGGGGTGGAGGCATTAGGCACGGTAATTAAGTTCTTAGCAATCAAATCTTGTTCATAGGCAATGGTTTGCGACGAATTCATCAGCTTCAGGTAAGCTAGATTAGGTTTGTTAGCAACCGTTGCCGACACAGATAAGGATACTTTAGGTGCCTGATTTGGTATTCCTTTTTTTGTTGTGACTACAATTACGCCATTAGCAGCCCTTGTGCCCCAGATAGAAGCGGCAGCGGCATCTTTAAGAAAGGTGATATTTGCGATATCGTTTGGATTAAGGGTTGAAAGATCCAATTCGGAAATTGCTCCGTCGACTACTACCAAAGGAAATGTTTCTCCCCTAATTGTGCTTGCTCCACGAATGGACATTGAATAATCTGTTCTTCCCAATGATCTCGTTCCGCTGTTTATGGCAACCTGCGTATTGCCATAAGTGAATAGGTTATCAGAGTTTAAATCTACTTTTAATCCTGCAACCTGATTCTCCAAACGTTGGACAAGATTTGGAGATTTTATTTTTTCAATATCGGCAGCCTTGATTACTGACGCTGCTGCTGTAGATCGTTCCTGTGGCAGCGCCTGGTACCCGTTTACAACAATATCAACGTCCTGAAGCTGGTTAGCCTGCGACGGACTCATCCTGATCTTCAGATTTCTTCTCTCAGCACTGATAGATTGATTCAAAGTTTGATAGCCCAAATACGAGAAAGAGATATTCTTTGCCTCTTTAGTGACAAACATGGCAAACTTTCCATATCTGTCGGTAATGGTAACACGGTTTGCTCCATCAGATTTTATTGTTACCCCGGGAAGCCCTGTTCCAGTCTCATCCAGCACCTCACCATATATATACAATTCCTCGCTACTGGCGGCTAAATCCGGCATTTTCAAATTATTACTTTTGTTTTGAAGTATCTTGTCATCTCGACTAACAATTGTATAATTCCCCTCGCTAACATATAAAAATAGAAGATTGTTATTATACAGTACATTTTTTAAAGCCTCATCGAGTGATTTAGCCTTCAGGCTATTGATATTGGTAGTTTTACCTTCAATAATTTCATTTTCATAAGAAAAAATAGTTTTATATTTTTTAGAGATTGCATTTAGTGCAGCCTCCACACTTATATTTCTTTCCTGTGCATGAATTTTGAAAATTGGGGCGCACAGCAATAACATAAACACCAGCAAATAAACTGGCTTACTTAGTTTTTTGGTCATTGTATTAGTTTGTTTGGTTGTTGATTAGTTTGGTTTCATTAACGCCTGGACTCCAGACGGATCGTTTTTCCTTCTTTTTTTACATTTACATTCAAAATATTGCTAAGGGTGAACAATAGACTTTGCTCGCTTTTTATTGAAATGCTTCCTCCGATTTTTTTCTGGCCCAGGGTCGGGTTATCTAGAATGACCTTATAGCCGTATAAGTCTTCGAAAGCCTGGATGATTTCATTTACACTGGTATGGTTGACAATAAGTTTGCCCTCTTTCCAGGAGGCAAACTGAGATGCGCTAATTTGGGCTGTTGAAATTTCACCCTTAGTTGAATCAACTTCGACTACATTTCCCTCTTTCATCAGGTATGAGATACCTGTTTTGAGTGATCTGACTTGCACACTGCCCTTGACGAGCGCTACAGTGGTAAGTCCCCGTCTTTCCTTTAGATTAAATTCTGTACCTAATACCTCTACTTGAGCAGTGCCTGTTGACGCTCTGAAAAGTTCACCTTGACGTATTTCATCATGGTTGTGGTTTAGATGGACTACTTTAAAGTAGGCTTCTCCCTCCAGAGATATTTGTCTTAGTTTTTTCCACGCATAAGCCCTTGGATAGCGCAAGGTGGAGTTAGCATTTAGGACAATTTGAGATCCGTCAGGAAGAGAAAGCTTTTTGCTTTCACCATAAGCCGTCCGTACTGTAATGCTAGAAAGCATGAACCAGGAGATATAGGCTGTTATTGCAAAAAGTGCAGCTATGCCTGACGACCAATAGTAAATTCTTTTTCTAAGTCTTGTAGCGTTATTATTTGCTAAGTTTGAAGCCTTAATCTCGCTCCATAACCTATCCTTCAGCCCAGTAGGTGCAATAATGTCGTTAGCACTGAGAATTAATTTCAGTTGGATGCTAGCGGAATTGAAAAAAGGTCTGGCTTCTGGATATTCATCCAATAACTGCTCCCAAAATGCGACATCTTCTGCATATTGATATTTAATGAGTCGAATAAAATTCGAATCTTCGAGAAAATCGATTGTTTTGGAATTAAGATAGTCTTTTTTATTCATACCTATAAGTGATTTTGATCACTCATACTATACAAACAAAAAAACCGGAGAAATTACCCCACGGAAATTATACTTTTTTTAAAAAACATTTATTTTTTTTAATTCCATAAATAATAAAAGAAGCAATCCTTTGTCGATTTGCATAATCTGCCTCAACGATTCCAGTGCCCGAGCACTCAATTTATAGGTTCCTTTCGTTGTAAGTCCCATAATTTCAGAAATTTGGTCGTAGCTCATTTCCTCAAAATATCTTAAGTAAATGATTTCTTTCTGACGTGGGGTCAATTGCTTCATCGCTTGGGAAAGCTGTAATACTTTTTCTGTAAGTTCTTCTTTTTTGATATATGCGGACTCCAAATTAAACTGCAAGTCAAATACGGTTTGATCGTTGATCTCAACTTTTTGATATTTTTTTTCCTTCGTGTAGTGCGAATTGATCACGTTCTTTAACGCACTAAAAAGATAGTACCGGATATTGTCAGTAGGACCTAATTTTGTCCTAGTCTCCCAGATTTTGGTGAACAGATTGTGCAGGCAATCTTTTACTTCATCCTCGTTATTGAGAATGCGCATTCCATAACGATAAAGGGAATCAAAATAAACCTGGTAGATTTCGTCCAAGGCATTTTCATCTCCCTTTAACATTCTGGCCCAAATGTCCGTATCGCTAAGTTGAAAATTCAATTTTATATATCGCGATTAAATATAGAAAACAATTTTCACCAATAAAAAGAATTAATAACGCCATTGCTGCTAAACATTTTGAACTTTGTTAACACCTTCTGAATGTTTGACAAATTTCAAGATGAAAATCTCGTTTATAAGCTTTGGAATATTGAAATTACTATAGGATCATGGAATTAGAAAAGGGATTCATCGGGTATAGGCGAGTATCTCGCTCATCCGATCCTGAAATATTTTTTTCGACTTATATACGGTGTTTTGTCCGTATAGAAAGTTGCAACATTGACTACTGCAACTGCCATCTTTAAACTGAGTTTGGTAGCGTTTTTTCTTACCGTAAAACACTTTTTCGGAGCACGAAACCAGTATAACAATCAAAATGATATCAACAGTCCGGAGACTGTCTTTCATCGGAAGCGTGGAGTGATTTTTGAATAATATCTTTATTTGGGTGGAATAATCATAAAGAGTTAATCCCATATTGCCGAAAATAAAATTTTCTTAATTCATTAACTATCGAACGATTTTTTTAAGGTACGACGTCATATTGATTGATTATTCACTTATCAGACTCGATGATAAGAAAATATGGGCAGAAAATCTTGCCGAAGGTTGGGGGCTATTGTTAAGTTAAGTTTGCCGATCTGAAGTCGACCATTGGATATTTCAGTCAAATGGTTTTGCCTATTTTGGCGAAAAACTGAAATTGATGAGACTAACACACTTCAGTGATCAATATTTGGAAAGCATTTTCATATAATTGCATTTGCAACACTTCTCTTGTTATGTTTAAAAGAATTCTAAGGCACTCCTTCTCACTTCTTCATGCAGATCACGTAAAGCTCGGCAAAAAATGGAATTACAGAAATGTCATTAGTCCCTATCATCGTATTTATTACATAGATGAGGGAAGTGGGGAAATATCCGATATGGAAAACATATTCACACTTGAACCTGGATATCTATATATCATACCTAGCTATACCTTATGTAATCTTAATTGCAGGGAATATCTTAGTCAGTACTTCATACAGTTTTTTGAAGAGTCTGTAGATGGGCTCTCCATGTTTGAAAATAGTCGTTCTATCTTTAAAATCAAAGCCAAACATATCGATGTCATCAACTTTAAACGTTTGTTGCAAATAAACCCTTTAAGGGGAATAAATCGTTCAGACAATCCGAAAGTTTATGAAAAAAAAGATTATTACAGGGAATACCAGGAACTTAACGAACGGCAAAGCTTATCATACTTTATAGAAACCCAGGGTATCATCTTACAACTTGTCTCCAGATGGTTCAATGATTCCCAGATGCAACAATTGATGGCTTCTGTGAATGTACCGGTTAAAATTCTTGATACAATAAATTTTATATCTGCAAATCTTCATCTTGATCTCTCTGTAAGCTTTTTGGCAAGTAGGGCCAATACAAATTCCGACTATTTTTCCAGACTATTTAAAAAGCACATTGGCAAACGGCCTTTAAGATATGTGATTGAAAAACGTTTAGAGAGAGTACAATATCTGATAACAAACACTAAAATGACTTTGAGTGAAATCGCTTTAGAAGTAGGCTTTCACAGTTCGTCCCAGCTTTCCCACACCTTCAAGAACGTCATTGGAAAATCACCCAGAATGTTGAAATCCCATCCTAGATAAAAAGATTGTTTGCCATTCATGCGCTTATACACACTGCTATTTGTAATCAATCTTAAATATTAATATCCGCTTTTGTCTGAAATCTGTATCTGTTAGGCGTGGTACCAGTAAATTTTCTAAACGTTCGGTAAAAATAACCTAAGCTCTCAAAGCCGGTCTCATGGGCGATTTCTTCTAAAGATTTAGGTGATGTGACCATTAGATATTGCGCCCTCTCAATGCGTTTCTCATTAATGTACGCAATAGGTCGATCGCCGGTGTATTGTTCAAAAATCCTGGAAAAATAATCTGGATGATAACCAACCTCATTTGCTAAAAAACCAACCGTTATATGTTTATTAAGGTTCAGGTGGATGTAACTTACAGTTTCCATAATCTTACTAGGAACCCTGCTTTTATTGTCTTTCACGTTTCCCAAGGGAATAAACTTAGATAGCAATTGAAAAAGTATGCCCTGCGTTTCGAAATAATCAGATTGACTTTGAGCATTGTTTGGTTGTTGGTATTCTCGGTAATAAATACCTTTTTCATATGTTTTAGGATTGTAAGAGCTTTTGATCCCCCTATTAGGGTTGATTTCAAGGAGTCTTTTGAAATTTTCAATGTCCGACTCAATAGCTTTTTCCTTAATTATCGACCTGTTGCTCGCAAATAGGGATAATCCGTTTGCGGAATCTTCAAAAAATTGTACAAAATACTGGCTAAGATGATTATCGCATTTCAAATTGCAAGGTGTAAATGAGGGTATGATGTATAAAAAGCCAGGCTCTAAATAAACTTTTGACTTATTATTCCATAGCCATCCTTCTCCTTCGTCAATATAATATATCCGATAATATGGACTGATGATCTCTTTAAAATTCCATCGATTGTCCAGTGTTACGTGGTCAACATGGAGCATCGATAGTGAATGATTAAATGTCCTCATTACAATTACAGCTTTAACATCTCCTCTAAAGGTTAAGGTTGTCAGGATTAAAAGTCCAATGCTTTAAAATAACAAATGTAAGAATATAACCATATCGGTTTCGTTTATGATAAATTTTTGCTCTTATTTATCACAATGATATCGGATTTGTTGACTAAAAAGTCTAATAATGACAATAAAGCTTCGCATTTGGTGGATTAGATTTGTATTAATTCAGTAGCTATGATGTGGATTTCTACTTGTTAGCAAGCTAAATAATAAATAAAACAACTAACCAAATATTCTATTATGAAACAGATCAAAGAAAATTCTTCTTAACACAAATATTATGCATCTGAACAGCCCTTCAGGTGGTTTTCAATTCTAATAACATGCACAGAAATTAAATTGCCAGATTTGGCGGGGGTGTATGTTTTTGTCAAAAATATTGAATTAACTTATTTCAAAAATGAAAATTAAACCAAATATATCCAAGATATTGATGCTGTTGTTACTACAGTTTCTTGGAATACAATCCTTAACATCTGCCATTGAAACTGGTGGCAATCTTTTATCCCCGTTGATCAAACAGCGGGATATTGCTGTCTCAGGGAAAGTAGTGGATACCAAAGGTGGTCCTATACCTGGGGTTAGTGTACTTATTAAAGGAACAAAAACTGGTACGATCACTGACGCTAATGGTAATTTTATGATTAATGTTCCCAATGAGGAAACGATTTTAACGTTCAGTTACACAGGATTCGAAAATGTTGATCGAAAAGTTGGCGCTAACAAATTGATAGACATTGTTTTGCAGGCAAAAGATAATGATTTGGACGAAGTGGTAGTTGTTGGATATGGCACGCAGAAGAAAGTAAACCTGACAGGTTCTGTATCTTCTATTTCTGCTAAAGAAATTGCCAACAGACCTATCACCCAGGCATCTCAAGCTTTAGCCGGTCTGGCAAGTGGCGTTACTGTCACACAAGGAACGGGTAGACCCGGAAGTGATGGTGCAGGGATAAGGATCAGGGGAATAGGCACATTCTCTGGCGCAGGAAATAGCCCGCTAGTGCTTATAGATGGGCTTGCAGCTTCTCTGAATGATATCGATCCCAATAACATTGAAACAATTTCAGTCTTAAAAGATGCCGCGTCAGCTTCAATATATGGAACAAGAGCTGCCAATGGTGTTGTCCTTATTGAGACCAAGAGAGGGAAAAGTGGAAAAATGCAGGTCAACTATAACAATTATTTTGGATGGCAGCAGGTTACCGAAATGCCTGATTTCGTTGAATCTGCAGTTTATGCAGAAATGAAGAACGAAGTCAGCCCAAATACCTATACCGCTGCAGAAATTCAGAAATTTCGTGACGGATCAGATCCTGATAATTATCCAAATGTTCCACATTTGAAAAATCTACTAACCTCAAACAACGGTTTCCAACAGAGCCATACGGTCAGCTTTAGCGGAGGGAATGATAAAAACTCCTATATTTTCTCCACTACCTATCTCAATCAAAATGGTATTGTAGCGAAAAACAGTTTTGACAGATATAACTTTTTATTGAATTTTAATAGTCAGATTACGGATAACCTTAATCTAAAAGTAAGTACAAATGGCTTTACCTATAATGTCGATGAACCTAGACATTATGAAGGCGATATGTCTAATATGATTAGATTTGCGGTTCGTGAGGGTCCTGTGTTTGCGGGTCTAAAATCTGATGGAAGTTATGGTTATCAGGACAATTACAGCCCTGAGGCATGGTTGGCAACAGAATCGTTTATCAACAGAAAAAACAAGAACTTTTTGGGTGGGGCGGAACTGGCCTGGTCACCTTTGAAAAATTTTACTTTAAGTGGAAAAGCGGGATACAAATACTTGACTTATGTAGATAACAGTTTTGCTTCTGATCTCCGTTTTAACAGCTCAAAGTTTATTGGGCCTAATAACTTAACTGTTAGTTCAGGAGACAATTCACTGGTTACATTGCAATCACTAGCACAGTATGCCAAAAATACGGGTAAACATAATTATACAATTTTGGCTGGATATTCTCAGGAAGAATATAGAGAAGACGGCATGAGTGCTTTTAGAAGTGGTTTTCCAAACAATTCACTTTATGAATTGAATGCAGCCTCTTCCAGCAATATGCAAAACTCAGGTTCAGGTTCTGAGTGGGCGCTGAGATCTTATTTTGGTAGAATTAATTATTCTTTTGATGGGAAATACCTATTTGAAGCCAATGCGAGGTATGATGGAACATCTAGATTTCCAACAGACGGCAGATGGGGATTCTTCCCATCAATGTCTGCAGGCTGGAGGATTTCCGAAGAGTCATTTGTAAAGGATAATTTCAAATGGATCGATAATTTAAAATTGAGAGCATCTTGGGGAAGGTTAGGTAATCAGAATATAGGAAATTATCCTTATCAAAACGTACTTTCCCTGGGACAAGATTATCCTTTTGGAGGAAGTATATCTTCAGGAGCAAGATTAACTACGTTATCAAACGCAGCTATAAAATGGGAAACGACAACTGTATCTGATATAGGTCTGGATTTCTCTATTTTTAATGGCAGATTGAGCATGGTTGTAGATTACTTTAACAAAAAAACTACTGATATTTTATCGCAACTAACAGTTTCAAGTGTTCTGGGATTAACTCCATCAGAAGTAAATGCCGGGACAGTTGACAATAAAGGTTTTGAAGTTTTATTAAACTATCAACAACAAATTGGAAAAGTGAAACTTGGATTCAGTCCGAACTTTTCATATGTGAAAAATAGTGTAAGTGAACTTGCTGGTGGTATCAATGAAGACATTAATAGAGGCCTTTTCGTTGGGCAGCCTATTAATGCGATATACGGATTTGAGGCGGATGGACTGTTTGTAGATCAAAATGATGTAAATACCTATCCAACCCAGCCTTATTCGGCAGCCCCGGGATTCGTACGTTATAAAGATATCAGCGGACCGAATGGAGTACCGGATGGAATGGTTAATGCTACCTATGACAGAAAAATTATTGGCTCTAGTTTTCCTAAGTTTTCTTACGGAGCATCCCTTACTGCTGATTACGCTGGGTTTGACTTTTCGCTATTGCTTCAGGGCTTAGGAGGATACCAGCGATTAATGGGACCATATCAGGCATACGCTTTTTATAATGGTGGTCAAATTCAACAATGGCAGGTCGATAACAGATGGACTACTGCTAATCCTGATCGGAATGCAAAATATCCAAAGTTGAGCAATCTTAGCGGCGGTGCCGGTACCATTCTGCCTTCAACTTACTGGATGAGAGATGCGAGCTTTTTAAGGGTGAAAAACATTCAGCTAGGCTATACCTTCTCTAGTGAGCTAATGAAAAAAATAAAAATCGACAGATTGAAACTTTTTGTGAGTGGTCAAAATCTATTCACTTTCAAAAAGTTCTACGAAGGATGGGATCCGGAAATGGATAATGGTGATTACAGCCCTTATTACCCGATCACTAGCGTTTACACTTTCGGTGCAAATATTAGGTTTTAGTTTAGCTGAAATAAAAATTATAACGATGAAAAATCAAATATCTAAAAATATAGTTTCCTCAACCATTATTATGTTGGTTGTATCATTGACGATAAGTGGATGTAAAAAGGACTTTTTTGATAAACAACCTTTGGACAGGGTGTCGGACGCTACTTTCTGGAAAACGGAGGGTGATGCAAAATTAGCGCTGACAGGAGTTTACAGAGCACAAAGCGGCTGGGGAGGTCAGGATTGGTGGCATCCGCTTTCCATGATGTGGCTGGATTTAATGGCCGGTAACGGATCTGAGAAGGAAATGTCTCCGGATAGGGTAACTGATGGATCACTCAATTCAGCATATTGGGTAACCTCCGGATATTGGGATAATTCTTACCAGCGGATCACAACCTGTAATAATTTTCTGGCGCATATTGGTACGGTAACTATGGATGAGAATGCCAAAAAGGTCATGATTGCTGAAGTAAGAGCATTACGAGCTTATGAATATTTCAATCTAACGGTGTATTTTGGTGATGTGCCCTTGGTAACCAATGTCTTAACTATCAATGAAGCGAACTCCGTTTCCCGTACATCCAAAAGCGAAATCTGGTCCTTTTTAGAAACAGAACTTAAAGAAAGTGCTGCGCTACTTCCTGTTACAAGACCTAACGCAGAAAGCGGCCGCTTTACAGCCGGGTCAGCGCTTGCAGTTTTAGGAAGATTACAGATGTTTGAGAAGAAATGGAGTGATGCAGCAGTAACTTATAAGAAAATCATTGACAGTAAAGCTTATGTCGTACAGGACGATTTCAGCCAGCTTTTTTATATTTCCAATGAGTTTAGCAAGGAAATTATCTTAAGTACCCAGTATATCCCTGACACATATTCCCATCCGGTTCCTCAATATTTATATCCCGAGGCATTTGGTGGGTGGCACCAATTCTCTCCATACAATGAATTGGTAAAAGAGTTTGAATGTATTGATGGGAAACCAATTACAGAATCGCCTCTTTATAACATTAATACTCCTTATGCCAATAGAGATCCAAGGCTGGATTTTACAATCATGATATCTGATCGCTCTACGTTTAGAGGACAAACATATGTTTCAAGACCTGGCACATCCTCACCAGATCGTTTCAACAGGTATGGTTGGAGTGGATACTGTATCATGAAAACAATGGACCCGAGTTATACCGGTAATCTTCAGAATTCAGGGCAAAATGCAATTTTAATCAGGTATCCAGAAGTTTTGCTAGGTTACCTGGAATCAATGATTGAGTCGGGTGGTGGACTAACGCAAAGCCTGCTGGACCAGACCATTAATGTGGTTCGTAAAAGAGCATCAGTTAATATGCCAGCCGTTACCCAACTTGATCCTGCAGCTTTAAGAACAATTGTTAGACGGGAACGTCGCGTAGAGCTTGCTTTCGAAGGGATTCGATATTATGATATCCTGCGCTGGGGCATCGCTGCTGAAGAGCTTAACAAACAATTTACAGGGATGAAATTAACCAATACCCCTGCAACATATAGAGATTTTCCTGTAGATGATCAGGGTTATTTTATTTATCAAAAAAGAGCCTTTAAAAAAGGGATAAATGAGCTTTGGCCTATTCCACAAAAGGAAATTCAAATCAATAAAAATCTTAAGCAAAATGCTGGCTATTAGCGATAAGGTAGATATTGAGCAGTTTTATCAATATCCAATTCATATCAAACGGAAAGCTTATAACAACATTAGATAAATATCTCTAAAAATGATTAATAGAAGAGACCTGCTTAAACAACTTGCTTTAGGTGTACCTGCTTTAGCATTAGGAAAGAACCTTAATGCTGCACAGAAAATATTGGAAGCCCCGGGAATCGGATATATTCCCGGGCGGTTTAAACCAACTTGGGAGTCCCTATCATCATATCAGACTCCGGAATGGTTCCGGAATGCCAAATTTGGAATTTGGGCACATTGGGGTCCACAGTGTCAGCCGGAACATGGTGACTGGTATGCAAGGGAAATGTACATGGAGGGGAGCAGGCAAAATAAATATCATCTTGAAAAATATGGACATCCTTCAAAGTTTGGCTTTAAAGATGTGATTAATGAGTGGAAAGCTGAGAAATGGGATCCACAGGAACTTTTGAGTTTATACAAAAATGCTGGGGCAAAATATTTTATGGCTCTTGCTAACCATCATGATAACTTCGATCTTTTTAAAAGTTCCTATCAAAGTAAATGGAATTCCACAAAAATTGGACCCAAACAAGATATCATTAAAGGGTGGGAAAAAGCTGCACGTAGTAACGGGATGCATTTTGGTGTAAGTGTTCATGCAGCCCACGCATGGACTTGGATGGAAACTGCTCAGAGATCCGATTTAAAAGGCGATATGGCAGGCATACCGTATGATGGGAAATTAACGGCTGCAGATGGAAAGGGGAAATGGTGGAATGGCCTTAATCCTCAGGATTTATATGCACAGAATCATGCTTTAAGTGAGAATAGCTGGGATAACAATTCTTCAGGCAAACAGTGGGATTGGGGAAACGGCGCTTCCGTGCCTTCAAAACAATACTGCGAGAAATTTTATAATAGAACGATCGAGCTTATCGATAATTATGCTCCGGATCTGATTTACTTCGATGATACCGCATTGCCGCTCTGGCCGGTTAGCGATGTTGGATTGCGCATTGCATCTTATGCTTATAATAAAAGTATACAAAAAAACAATAAGCTTGAAGCTGTGATATTCGGAAAAATACTCGATAAGCAACAAAGGAAGTGTATGGTATGGGATATAGAACGTGGACATAGTAATGAAATCGAACCGCTTCCATGGCAGGCTGATACTTGTTTAGGCTCGTGGCATTACGACAGAACAGTATATGATAACAATAGTTATAAAAACGCAAAAACAGTAGTTCATACCCTTGCAGATGTTGTAAGTAAAAATGGAAATCTTCTATTAAGTGTTCCTGTTCGAGGCAATGGAACGATTGATGAGATAGAGCGAAGTGTAGTGGAGGAAATTGGAGATTGGATGAGCGTAAATAGTGAAGCCATCTACGATACCCGCCCCTGGAAAGTTTTTGGTGAGGGGCCTTCTACTGAAACACGGCAGCTTTTAAAAGACCAGGGATTCAATGAAGGTAAAAATAAGCCCTTTACCTCGGCAGATATTCGTTTTACTAAAAAGGTTAATTCTATATATGCTATTGTAATGGGCTGGCCAGAAGGTGGAAGTATCCGAATCAAAGCTATGAAACGTGGGAGTCCAAATTTGGAAAAGCCAGTCTCGAATGTGGTGGTTACTGGCACCAGCCAAAAATTAGCGTTTACCCAAGGTGAAAATTTTCTTGAAGTGAATTTAAGTGATTTTAAACCAAAACATACTTATGCTTTTGCGCTAAAAATATCCTAGCTAGCTTATTAAACTTTGATTGATCAGCATCAAACGCTAACCATCTGAAATGTCTGTTGGAGTTGACTGAAATTAAAAAATAAATATATGAAGAAATTGATTTTGGTGTGTGTTCTTTGCATAGCGGTTTATTGTACAACCCATTCCCAAAACAGCATACAAAGAACAAGTAAAGAGAAAGATAAGAGTGCCTCAATCAAAACATCAGATTTTACACTTGGGCAAAATGAATTTCTATTAAATGGCAAACCTTTCCTAATTCGGGCAGGTGAGCTTCACTTTCCCCGCATCCCTCGTGCTTATTGGGACCATCGCATCAAAATGTTAAAGGCGATGGGCATGAATACAGTATGTATTTATCTGTTTTGGAATCTCCATGAGGAAAGAATGGATAGTTTTGATTTTTCAGGGCAAAAAGATGTAGCTGCATTTGTCAGGCTGATTCAATCCAATGGAATGTACTGTATAGTAAGGCCTGGTCCATATGCCTGTGCAGAATGGGATATGGGAGGTTTGCCTTGGTGGTTGTTAAAGAAAAAGGACATTAAGGTTCGTAGCAAGGACGACTCTTTCTTCATGGATAGATCTGGTAAATATTTAAAAGAGGTTGGTAAACAGCTTTCTTCTCTTCAAATACAAAAAGGCGGACCTATCATTATGGTACAGGTAGAAAATGAATATGGTGCTTTTGGTAAAGACGGAGATTATATGGAAGTGACAAGAAAAAATGTGCTGGCTGCAGGCTTTGATCGGGTTCAGCTCATGCGTTGTGATTGGTCTTCGAATTTTAACAACTACCAAACTGCGCCAAGTGTAGCGGTAACATTAAACTTTGGTGCGGGATCAGATATTGATAAACAGTTTGAGCTTTTCAAGAAACTACACCCATCAGCGCCATTGATGTGCAGCGAATACTGGACGGGCTGGTTTGACAATTGGGGCAGGCCACACGAAACACGATCGATCAACAGTTTTATCGGAAGTTTGAAAGATATGATGGAAAGAAGAATTTCCTTCAGTTTATATATGGCTCATGGTGGTACGACTTTCGGACAATGGGGTGGAGCAAACTCCCCGCCATATTCGCCTATGGTCACCAGTTATGATTATGATGCGCCGATCGATGAACAAGGAAGGCCAACGGAAAAGTTTTTTGCTGTGAGGGATCTGTTAAAGAATTATCTCAATCCAGGCGAAAAAATCGGTGTGATGCCGACCCCGTTGGACGTTATCGAAATACCTAAAATCACATTTACTAAATCCGCGAATATATTTAATAATTTACCGCCTGCCAAAAAAAGCAAAAGCATTATGTCTATGGAGATGTTTGACCAGGGATGGGGTAGGATCAACTATCGAACAAATCTAACAGCTTCAACAGTTCCAAGAAAGCTTGTTGTGACTGAAATACATGATTGGGCATCAATTTTTATCAATGGAAAATTGGTAGGTAACATTGACCGGAGAAGGGCAGAAAACACTATTGAGATTCCTCCAGTCCCTAATAATGCTGTTTTGGATATATTAGTTGAAACAACAGGACGCGTAAATTTTGGTGAAGCCATTATTGATAGAAAGGGTATTACCGAGAAGGTAGAAATTCAGGAGGGGGATCACTATGAAGAATTAACCGACTGGTCTTCTTATAGTTTTCCTGTAGATTATACCTTTCAATCTAATGTGTTATTTAAGAATGAGCCTGCACTAGGCCCGGCTTGGCACAAGGCTAATTTCATCCTTAACAAAACCGCTGATACCTACCTGGATCTAAGCACATGGGGCAAAGGAATGGTTTGGGTAAATGGCCATAATATAGGAAGGTTTTGGAAAATTGGTCCCCAGCAAACCATGTTCGTACCAGGCGTCTGGTTAAAAAAAGGTAACAATGAGATTATGGTATTGGATCTTGAAGTACCAGCTCAAAGAACAGTGATGGGTTTGAATAGACCTATCGTAGATAGAATTGTTCCAGATGCCTCACTTTTGGTTCGCAAAAAAGGACAGAAACTTGATTTGACTTCTATGATACCTGTTCTGAAGGGCAAATTTGATGATCGGAAAAACTGGAAAGATGTAATGTTCAAAAACGCTATCAGTGGAAGATATTTTTGTTTGGAGGCCACAACCTCAATTCTTGATAAAGATGTGACCAGTGCTATTGCAGAATTACAGATCATAGATAATGAAAACCATCTAATATCCACTCAAAAATGGAAGGTAATCTACGCCGATAGTGAGGAAATGACAGCTGCCAATCATGCTGCAGACAGGATTTTCGATAATCAGGAATCAACATTCTGGCAGTCTCAGTATATTGGCGGTACTACCCAACATCCACATCAGGTCGTGATTGATCTGGGAGCGGAATATCAAATAAAGGGTTTCAGGTATCTTCCGAGAAGTGATAAAAATAAAACCGGAATGATTAAGGATTATAACATCTATATCAGCGTTAGCCCTTTTAAAATGTAGCACCCCTATTTTAATGCAGTGATTCCTACAGTCAATACTAAAACTGTTTGATCTTGGAACAAAAAAGCTGAATAACGATGCCGCTTATGGAAGTATTTTGATTATGATGCTTATTGTAGGTGATACCCTTGTACAAAGGACTTTTCGAATGATCAGTGATGGAAGTAGAAATTCCTAAGATGGCTGCGTCGTTCCTAGGCTTTATTTTGCTGCATCGCATGTTATGCCTCAAAGGGGAATTTTTCAATCAATGATTAAATCACAACCCCACACAACTTAATAAAAATGAAAAAATATGCACTTGCCTTGGATCTGATAGATGATGATAAACTGATCAGGGAATATGAAGAACATCATAAAAATGGTTGGCCAGAAGTTTCCACGAGCATTATCGAATCGGGCGTTCTTTCTATGGAAATATATCGAACCTCCAATCGTTTATTTATGGTAATGGAAACTACAGATGAATTTACTTTTGAAAATAAAAAAATAATGGATCAGTCTAATAAACACGTTCAAGAATGGGAGAAGCTTATGTGGAATTTCCAGCAAGCTCTGCCATGGTCTAATCCGGGAGAAAAGTGGGTTCTAATGAATAAAATTTTTGAACTTAAAAATGAGCAGCAAACCATTGAAAACAATTAACCCCGATTCAACTGAAATACAGATCCCCAAGATTGTATTTGGAACAAGTGGATTAGGTAATCTTTATCAGTCCAAATCTTTCGAGTCTAAGAAAGAAATCATTAAAGCTGTATTGCAGCATTCCAAAGACTTTGCTTTTTTTGATACAGCAGGTAAATACGGAGCTGGACTTGCATTGGAAGTACTTGGGCAAAGCTTGTCTGAACTAGATATAGATCCCGAAAAAGTTATCATATCCAACAAATTAGGATGGTTTAGGACAGAGCTATCATCTCAGGAACCCACTTTTGAGCCGGGAATCTGGAAAGATCTCAAAAATGATGCAATCCAAAAAATTAGCTATCAAGGAATTCTGGAATGTTTTGAACAAGGCAATAGACTTCTTGGTAAATATCATTCACAATTTGTATCTGTACACGATCCAGACGAATACCTTTTAGCTGCAAAGAATACTGAGGATTATAACTTACGTTACCAGGATATTCTTCAAGCTTACCTAGCGTTGAATGAACTAAAAGCTGCGGGAAAAGTTAAAGCAGTAGGGATAGGGGCCAAGGATTGGAAAACAATTGAAAGAATCTCCTTAGATGTTGATTTGGATTGGGTCATGATTGCAAATAGTTTAACTGTTCACTCGCATCCAAAAGAGCTACTTGATTTTCTATTGTTATTAAACGACAGGAATATAACAGTTATCAACTCTGCAATTTTTAATGGAGGATTTTTGACAGGCAGTGACTTTTACAATTACCGACTAGTAGATGGTAGTGATCCTTTCGATCTGGAACTCTTAAAGTGGCGTGAAGATTTCTTTGAGCTATGTGATAAGTTTAGTATACTGCCTGCAGAGGCCTGTTATAATTTTTCAACCCGTTACCCTGGAATTCGTAGCATTGCAATGAGTACTTCAAAGGTTGAAAAGGTTCCTGTTAATATCGCAATGGCAACAGTCAAAGTGCCAGAAGAATTTTGGAAAGAAATGGAGCAAAAAGGATTAATTAATGAAAAATAAAAGTGTGGTAATTCTATTAGCGTTTACTGAGCTTTTTACTTCTTAGTTGAGTTTGTTATCCATATATTTCATTGCTAGTCAGTGTAATGATCACTATCAGAGTACTAAACTTGGCTATTGAAAATGGATCTTTCTCTGTCTACTGCAACTATTGATAACATTCCAGTAAATAATTAGATGATTATAATGTTATCAATGGTCTACATCACTTTTTTTTGGTTGTATTGTAATCATTACCAATTGCATGCGATGAGTACTTTTGGGATTGATTAAAAAAATTATCACTGAAAATGCGGAGCCTAAAAGACAAATTAAGATAATGGGTAGAAACTTATTCCTTCGTTGTTTCACTGGATTTATATGGAGCCTCAGAATTCATTAAAAATTAAAGAAGTTGTATGTACTTAAAAAGCAGATTCGATCTATGAAAAAACTCAGATTTTTTTGAAAAATCATTCGACGCGATCACAGGAGATACCTTATAAAAACTAGATCAAAGGAAACCCGATCTTTTAAAATCAGTGTTTCTTTCCATAAGTGAAATATTTATTTAACCACAACTCTAACTCTGTCTAAATTTTGAATCAAGGCAAAAGGCGTTTTGTTATCACCATCTCGTTGCGACACGACCCTTACTGTAACGAAATAAGTACCCTTATGCACAAATTTATGTTTTGATTCCGCATTATAGACGTTCTTTTCTTGGGACGCTTTAAATTTACCCTTTTTAAATGTGCCTTTATTTTCAAAATCCCATTCGACCCTCACAATTTTTCCGGTATTTTCAGGGAGATTTATGGTAACATTGAATTTGGCGTTGTCACCTACATTTTTTACAACAGCTTTTTGGTCTTCAACCAAAAGTTGTGGTACGGGCTGTAAACCCTTTCTTTCTGCCGCTGTAAGAGGGATAACGACCTGTCCGTCCAGGATCCTGTAATTTGTTGTCGGTGACGGCTCAATTCCATTTTCAACCCATTGGCTCAGGTCCCTTAAAGCCTGCTGCAAAGTTCCCAGATAACTCACAAGTCTGTCAGGATCTTCCTGTTTAGTGACATCCCCGTGTACAGCTCTGTCAGTGTACCATAGTCTAAAATTGTGGTCAGTTTGGTCCTTTAGCTGTTTACGAACCTCTCTGGCATACCAGTCTGCATTCCAGGGAAGTGCCTCTCTATCCCATAACGAGGACAGCACAATCACTTTTCCCTTCAATTTTCCAGATGGTAACACGCCTGAAGCAGACTTGGTAAATAAGGGACCAATAAGAAGATCTCTCTGCGGATAGATCGGTTGTCCATCATTGCCAACAAATTGTTTCCATACAGGATATTCAACTATATTTGGAACTTGGTGACGGTGATATGTTTGGGCTGCAAGAAAATCTGAATTGTCGATCTGTACCTTATTCCCTACTTTCAGATCCGCCGCGAAAGGATATGTACCAGCGCCGATGATTATCTTATCACCAACGGTTTTTGAGATCTGTATCTTTTTATCTTTATGTGGTCCATCTAATATTTTTAGATCGCCACCTAGAAAGTCAACTTCAGGTAAGGTCTTCTCCAATTGAAAGGCAACCGGCAACTTTTGATTTTGCCCATTACCCTTCCACGCTAGATCGGCAGAACCTCTTTCAGTAATCGTTGGCGCTGGGATCAATCCCATCTTTACAGCTTCATCTTCGTAGATCACTGCTTTGATCCTGCTGTCAGCTTGCAACCTAAATTTATGTAAAGATTGTGGATCGTCAAATCCAAGATAACCCTTTTTGTTCCAAAAATCTTTATTAAAATAGCTCGGGTCTGCAGATACCATTCCTGGATAAACAGCAGAAAAACCATGAACCCCCATCGTTTCATATCCAAACCAGGACTGTGGGGGAAACCCCATTTTTGTTACTTCAGTAAGCGCTTCACGTTCTTTCTCGTTTAAACCTTTATACATATCACCGCTTCCCCCGGGCTCCAGTGCATCGATGATCTGTGGAAATTTATTTTTTAAAATTCGCATGGCATGCATCCTAACCGTAAACATATTGGGTATTGCCACGGGAGAGCCTACAACATATGGTACCGCTCCGTCCCAGGCATCCGTATTTTCTATACCACCAATAGTTCTGTAGGCTCCGCCGCTTCCACCAAAAGCATACCCATAGGTACGGTGCTGACCATAGATCTCAGAAGCCACCACCTTACTATATTTTGCTGATGCAGCATTTGCAAGATAAGCACTGATAAGGGTACTTTCACCTTCTTTAAGTTTTCCACCACCATTGGTTTCAACGAAATAGGCACCACTGGCTATTGAAAAACTGATCTTATCCTCTTCGCCTGTCTGATTTTGGGAGATGGTCTCACTGTCTGGGATGGGCGTAATGTACTGGTAAAAACGATTCTCATATTTTTTCTTTTCGGGAAAATAAAAGGAGAATTTAGTATCTGTATTTTTAAAACCTCCATGAATATATAAATGCCTTATTGGTTTAGTCCGCCACTCTTTCACATCTACGTATGGATGCTTAAATAGCGTGTCGGTCGTCTTAATTTTTTTTACCAGCTCGTTGCTTTGGCTCACTAAATTACTTTGCGCAGGGGCCACTGAATATTTAAAGGAAAGTATAATCAATAAACCAGTCGCAAGTTTGGCTGACAAGCTGATATTTGGGCATAGATTTTTGATTTGCATGTAATGTTTTATATTTCTGGTAGGTAAGATCATAAATGCTTTTGTTTGACTGTAAGTGAATAACCACTAGAGTGAATATGTTCTTGAAGCATGCTTATACCTTCTTCTGAGCATAATCCCCTGATGTATATGAACATGGTATTTAAAAAAATATCAAAGGAGGACAACTGGTATTTCTTAAACTTTTCTGTTCTCACTATAGTGGCATGGAGCAAAAAAACAGTATCTAAAACGACCATCGGTTTGATATCCTTTTCAAAAGAGCCATCAGTTATTGCATTTTGAATGATATTTAAAAATTTCTCCGTAAACTTTTGATCAATTGCAGTCTCCACTTTACGAGTTAATTCAGGATAATAATGATGCAGATCTTCAAAAAATTTTTGATTGATGTTATATGCGATTTCTAGGGCATAATGCCATGCATCAAAAAATCTACATGCACCATTTTTATCAAGGGATAAGCTATTCAGACACCGATACTGTTGATCATGATATAGATAGAGCACTTGTTCAAGCAAACCCTCTTTGTTTTCAAAATATTTATAGAGGGTCTTTGTCGAAATACCAAGCACCTCCACTAGCTTTACATTAGAGATTTCCCGGGTTCCAAATTGCAAAAATAGTTCAAGCGCTTTCTGGAGTATTTTTTCCTTCATAACATCACCCAAAGAATTAATCTGTTAACTGATGTACAAAGGAGCGGAAATTATTTTATTAAGAAAAGTTTCCGGATCATTTTGTTTAAAAGCCTCAAAAAAAATGACATATTCAACACGCTTGGTGATATGCATCTTGTAATTTAAGGAAATTAATGGCCTTTTATACTACCCATCCCTTACCGAAAGCCAGCCTTAAAAGCTTGAATCGTGATAACGCATTAAAACCGGGCTCATTGTTCGATTATCTACGTGTTTCAGCTTAGCCAAAAAAATCAACTCAAAAGAAATCGGGAGTTTGGTAATGAAGTAACTTAAATTGACTAGTCTTCGATTTGACTCTTTTCAGATTACTGTGAAGATTCAATAACAATTCCGTCTTTTTCCAGAACATTCACACTGTCTTTATGGAACATTCCCGCGTTAACCAGTGTGCCGGGATTAGTGTAGAGTGCCTGCAGTATATTCCGTCTATCATCAGAGAAATAATAACTGGCATAAAGTCCCGGAAGATGCTCAGCCAAATAATTGCCAACAAATTTTAGGTTGCCATAGTGGGATTTTGCTTTCCAGGATTCTGCCCTAATATCTGTTTTTCTGAACATTCTAGATGAAGTTGGACCTTTAAACAGGATACTGTCAAAATTGCCATAAACATAAAATGAATCGGGCATCGGGCCATCAATGTGGTGATGAAAAGCCCAGGAGGGCTTTCCCGTTAATGCTCCCATTTTATTCCTTGGGACGGTCTGAAGAGAAACGTAACGGTATTCAAGAGCCTCTACATTTCTTTTTGTGATACAAGCCCAGGAAAAAAATGGTAAAAGGAACATGAAGATCCTGAAGTGATGTGATGAAATTTTCATATTTTAATTCCTTAAAAGACCAGTTTGTGTACCTTAAGATTGCTAAAATAATTGAAGCCAGGCAGTTTATAATTGTGTTTAAAACTTGCTCCGTTATAGGTGATCAGTAATGTCCCAGAAAGCGTGTACTTATTATAAGTATTAGAAGATGTTGAAATGATCCAGCCCTCTAACTCTGCTCCAGCCTTATAAATAGTTGCATCAACTTCTGCTGTGATTTTAGTTTCACCAGAAGTATGGTAAACAACTGTTCTTGTCTCATTGCCCATAGCAGCTATGTCGACGACACCAGTATTGCCTTGTAGCAAAATGGATTGGAGATATGCTGATCCAACTGGTGCATACACCCTCCAGTGAGGTTCATCAGGAAGCATACACGGTGGTGCTGATGATTTCTCTGCGATTTTAATTAAACGGCCTTCGCTAAAGGTTTTTTTTTCATGCATTTTAAATTATACTTACGAATGCCTCAATTGCCATCCTTTATGAGGATAATCCATAAGAAATAATTATGGGGGTATAGATAATAAAAAATAAATTTGCTTAATCATGTGTAAAATTCATTTATCAATACAGATTTAGTTTGGTCGCTCGAGAATGCAGGTTTAAGTTGGTTCAACTTCACACGCTAATTCGCAGATGCAACTTTCAACACCAAAATCGATTAAGAATTTTTCAGCGAATCAGGCTTTTAGAAAAATGTAGGCAGGTAGCAAAAAATACCAATGTTAAATGTTCTTAAGCGCCAACTGTGTACAGGGGAATTTACACGGAATACCTCAATAAATATTATCAATCTATATCCGGGAAATAGTTTTGAATAAGCGTTTGCCTATTTGCATTATAGAATAAGATGACACAAACGTAAGTCCCATAAAAGCAAGGCTAGGTAAATACAACTACCTAAACTTTCTTTTCTCGCTTATGAAAAAGGTTTCACAAGTGGGCTTTTCTTTCTGTTTGATGCCCGAAGTGGATAAATTATATACTTTTTTAACCAGAACTTGTACCATCATAAATGCAAATGGTGGTAGGTTTGATCAATACATTTAACAGTAACATGCTATTATAATTAAATAGCGCTAACCAAATAGTAATTTACAGATAAAGCATACAACCATGCTGCTTTTCTTTTTTATGTTCCTAGCATATGAAAAGGCAGTTGCCGAAAATAACGTGCCGGAAAAAGTGATTACAGTATCTAAAAATGGAACTGCGGATTTCAGAACCATACAGTCGGCTGTCAATGCTGTCAGAGATCAGGCATATATACTGCGGTAAAAATATTCAAAGATAGTCCACATTCATTCTGCCTGTACGAACCCTGGTTTGATCCAATGCTCGTGGACATCGTTTCTTTTATCAATAAGTTTTTTCATTGAGCAAAGCAGCGCTTTTCAGGATAATGCTAATTGACGGGATCGGAGAAAGGAAAACGAGTGTTCTTAGAACGATTAAATCTAAGAAAGGAATTTGGCAATGGATCTCATTTAATACCATTATAGGGTTGATTAACAGCTGGTTTTTAATTTTGCAATAGAATCTGGTTGGATGATAATTTGTCTTTCTAGTTTTTTTGCTTTTAAAGTGCGTGAATCCTTTCCTCATCCTCGCTGAATCGGATCTGTTATAGAGGTGATTGAAGTCTAATGAACGAATATTGTTCGCGCTTGACTTCAATCACATCCGTTTATTCCTACATGCTTTTTAACCTTTCATAATCTAACTTCTTAAAATCGATCTAGAAATATTATGGTTATTATGCTTGTATCGGTACTTGTTACAGGGGTTGAATCCGTTATATTGATGATAGATGTATCAATCTTCAATTTGAATAAACCCGGTAGCAACTCGGATAAATGCCTGAAGTTTTTTTGGAATTAAAAGCTCATCTGCCTTGGACATTTGAAGCACCTCATTCGCTTTTTCTCCATTCAAAGTCTTCTCAACCCAATCCGGATTAATAATTAAGGCATGGCCCACTGCAACCATTGACAGTCCTTTTTCTACTGCTTTTAAGGCGTCTTCCTTTTGCTGAATGCCTCCTGCAGAAATTACAGGAATTCTGTTCTTTACATGTGCTAAAATCAATTCCAGGATAGTGTTATCTCCAATCACATCATTGATAGGACGTTGTTGTAGTAAATCTGATAATGATATATGCAGGTATTCTATACCAGAACTTATAAGTTTATCTATGAACGGCATAATGTCACTTACTTCGTAACTTTCTCGCTCTTCTGGCGATATCCTAAATCCGAGTACGAAAGGCCTGTCAGCATGCTCATGGATTGCTTTTTGAACCTCTTTGATCACCTCAATAGCAAAATTCATCCGCTTTTCGTCCGATCCTCCCCAATAATCATTTCTTTGATTATAGTATGGGGAGAAGAAGTTCTGCATAAGGAATCCATGCGCGCCATGTAATTCCACACCATCGAAACCTGCTTGTATTGCTCTCTGGGTAGTTTCACCGAAGGCCCTAATCACTTCCGTGATTTCGGAATGAGAGAGTTCGCGGGGTACCGCTCCGCCTGGATATAATGGCGAAGGTACCAGAGGTACATCACTCACGCTTACTACATCTCCCTGGGCAATAAGATCTTTTACCGCTTTATTTCCCGCATGATAAATCTGTAGTATTGCCGGCGCTCCACCACTCTTGGCAGCGGCTGCCAATTTTTTTAGGCCGGGTAGAAAGGAATCATTATACGCTGCGTATTCATTCTGAAAACCTATGCCATTGGCTAAGACTCTGGTGCACCCTGTAATCACCAACCCAACATCTTTCACGCGGGCTTCATAGTGTCTGATTTCATCATCCGAAACCGTGTAATCATTATTACTCGCCCAAGTTGTCATAGGAGCCATTGCAATCCTGTTTTTTAAGACTATTCCTTGTTTTATTTCGAACTTTTCAAAGAGTTGTTTCATTGTTATACTTTATTTTAAATGTGTTGAAGAAATGGTTGCGTTTTACTTTTTTTTGGCGCAGCACGGTCAAGGCCCACTTGTAACCTGATTGCTTATTGACTGGAAAAGAAATAAGTAGAATTAATTCAGGTGATTGAATCTAAATTCTTTAGGTGGGATACCGACTTCTTTTTTAAATAATCTGGCAAAATAATTTGGATTCTCAAATCCCAGTATGAAAGAAATCTCCGAAATGTTTAAGCTACCTTTTAGAAGATAATTCTTCGCCTCGTTAATTAAATGGAGATGGATAAGTTCGATTGCTGTTTTTCCAGTTTCCTGCTTCAATAGGTCACTGAGGTATCGTGAGGAAAAATTAAATTGATCGGCCATGTATGCAACAGTAGGTAAACCAGATCGTTGTTTTTTGTCCTCATTATAATATGCATTCAGAATGTGTTGAAACTTATTAGAAACGGGTCCATTCACTTCAAGGCGATTGATAATCTGCCTGCTGTAAAATCGCTGTGAATACGAGAACAAGGTGCCTAGATGCGCCGTCATAATCGCTTTGCTGTAAGGATCGGTATTGTTGTACATTTCCTGATGCATGGTTCTAACTAGGTTCCAGATGGTGTCTTCTTCGCTGGGGGAAAGATATAGCGCTTCATGGGTTTCGTAGTCAAAGAAGCCGTAGTTTTTTAGTTCTTTGTGCAACGCAGTGCCAGAGAAATAATCCGCTTTGATCATGATCAAGAAACAGTCATCTTCAGACTTTACATTTTTAAACGTGATGATCTGATTTGGCTTAAAAAATAGCATTTTTCCGCGGCCATGATCAAAATCCTTTTTGCCATAGGTGATGTTTCCGGATACAACTTTCTGAAAAGAAATAATGTAAAAGCCAGCGGTGAAGACAATGTCTGCAATGCTATTGCTATTTTTGTGCCCAAACGTGATGCTGAAGAGTGGATGCTCCGGTCTGGTCACGCCAATGTCCCTGCTAAAAATGCTGATATCCTGATAATTTTGCATAACTCGTTTAAATGATATTCATTGAAAGCACAAAATTAGAAGCATGTGTCCATCGCCAAGGATACAAATGTATTATATTATAGCACATTTTTACTAATGCACAGCTAATTGGCCTTGACAATAGAACAACTCAAATCATTGTCCCCTCTGGGTATTTATTTCGAATATCTTAAGGTTTTGAAGGGCTCCAGGAATAAATTTTCTATGGGGCAAAATTTTGAAAAACATTGCATCGCCTGTTAATTCACACAGTCACAAGTATGTTTGATTCGGTAGGATTGTTGAAATTGTTTGGATAATCAATTTAATATCTTTTATACCAATTCATTGTGGTGACTTTTAAATTCAAGATAATAAATGATGATTTTACGTATCAATAATTCATCAATGATCAAATTATAGTTGAATATGTCTTAACTGAATTTTGTTTGTAAAAATTTGGTTAGTAAATCCCATTGAATATATTTGAATCTTGTTATTTCAATCCTGAACCAAACTTTCGCTGCTATAGCCAATCAAACTATATTTGTTCAAGGTTTATTAATTCAGAATAACTAAGCTGTGTCAATGTATCCACAAACTGAAAGAGTCATTTTAAGTGCTTTACGTGCAGGGGATACCGGTGCTTTCGAAGTTTTATATCAGAACTACAGCAAGATTATTTTAAGAAAACTAGTTAAAATGGTCAAAAACATTCCTCTCGCTGAAGAATTAACGCAGGATGTTTTTGTAAAAGTTTGGGACAAACGGGCTATTATAGATACTGAAAAGCCATTTTCGTTTTATATTTTGACCATCGCAAACAACCTTGTCAGTGACTTTTATAGGAAAGCCGCCAGAGATCAGCGACTATTAAACGCCATTGTTTCTTCCAGTGCAGAGCTATACAATCCAGTAGAAGATACCCTCTTTTACCGGGAAAGCGAGGCTTTGTTGAATCAGGCCATCCAGCGCCTACCTCCTCAGCAAAAGCAAGTTTTTATTTTGTGTAAACTGGAAGGCAATTCTTATGAGGAAGTAGCCACAAAGCTTGGCATTTCAACCTCAACAGTGAGTAACCACATTGTTAAAGCAACCAAAGCAGTGAAAAAGGCGTTTTTTAAATCTGAAACCGGGTTTTTAATATTGGCGCTCAGCCTCATGTCAGGTAGATTATAAAATTCAATTTTTTTCAGCTTAATCTTATACGCATATTCAAAAATTTACTAGTAATAAGGGTGTTCACGGTTATTTGTGGGTTATAGTGGCTGCTTTTTTTTATGGTTTAAATTTATTTTTCTATAAATAAGTTTTTTTTTGAATTATTTTTCTTGTTTAAGTAGAGTAAGGGCATTTTTGAAACGTATACCTTATAAAACCAAACAACATTGATGTCGAAAGATCAAAATTTTAAAGAACTATATGGTAAATATTTGGCGAATATGCTTTCTGAACAAGAGATCCGCCAATTATTTGTGATCATTTCTAATCTTTCCGATGATGAAGCGAGGTCTCTTGTCTCGGATCACGTCCTAGAAGAATATGAGGAAGCGCCTGTCGAGAATGAGGATGAACGTCTCAAACAGATCTTAATAAATTTGAGAAAACATACTAAAGCAGATTTTAAAAAGCGTTTTTTCCAGATCAAGTTAGTGCATAAATTGCTTGCTGCGGCAGTCATCCTTTTAGTATCATTGATTTCCATTTATATATATCTTGAAAATGAGAGACTGTCATCGCTCCAGCTGATCACGAAAAATTCTGAGGATATTGCACCGGGCCGTGAGCAGGCTATTTTGAAACTGGCAGATGGTAGCATTATTAACCTTGATTCATTAAGGGTAGGTGAACAGCGCCTGGAGCAACATGGCGTAAAAATCTCAAGGGATATCCATGGGGAACTAATCTATGAACAAACAGAAAATACACCTTCCCGTTCGGAGGTTGAATACAACACAGTAAGTACTCCACGGGGAGGAAAATACAAAATTATCCTACCTGATGGAACACGTGTTTGGCTGAATGCCTCATCATCCATTACTTATCCAACCTCATTTGCGGGTACAGATAAAAGGAATGTCAAGCTAACTGGAGAAGCCTATTTTGAAGTCAATAAAATAATAAATGCATCTAAAGGGTTGCAGCCTTTCATAGTCAACACCAATCGCCAGAAAATCGAGGTCTTGGGCACGCATTTTAACGTTAATTCTTATGCGGATGAGCAAACAGAAAAAACAACTTTACTGGAAGGAAGTGTCAGACTGAATGATCATGTTTTGCTTCGGCCAGGACAGCAGGGAGAAAGTACCATCGATCAACTTAAGATCAAAACAGTCGATGCAGATGACTTTGTGGATTGGAAAAACGACGAATTTAACCTAAACGGTGGAGATTTCAGGTCCACTATGCGTAAAATAGCCCGCTGGTATGACGTTGAAGTAATCTATGAACCAGGCATCCCTAATGACGTCACTGTTGGCGGGTGGATTTCACGTAACAAAAATATTTCTTCGGTTTTAAGTTTGATACAAAAAACCGGCAATGTTCACTTTAAGCTAGAGGGAAGGAGGGTGATCGTTAGCAGATAGAAAAAAATTGAGCTTAAATTAAAAAACCAGGGGTGGTGGAACACACCCTGGTAGAATGATTTTAAGCTGTCAGAATTATTGAGACCTTTCAACTTAAACCAAACAAATGTACAAAATTTTTACTACCAAAAGGGGGGGGCTTTATGGCCGTATCCCACTAATTCGCCGTATTATGCGCCTAGTCACTGTATTCGTATTTGGCATCATGATGCAAGTGTCCGCATCTTCTTTGGCACAGAAAATTACCTTAAAAAAGCGAAATGCAGATCTGGAATCGGTCTTCAAATCCATCCACCAGCAAAGTGGCTACGATTTCGTATTCGATACGAAATTGTTAGAAAAAGCAAAACCAGTCAATCTGGATATCAAAAATGTAAGTTTAGATGATGCCTTGAAAGCAATGCTTGCAGGCCAGAACCTCATGTATTCAATTGAGGATAGAACCATTGTTATTCAGGAACGCTCATTCCTTAGCAAAGTACTGGACTATTTCGAAGATAGAGAGGTTGTTGGTACCGTACTTGATGAGCAGGGTAAACCCTTACCAGGAGTGGTAATTAAAATAAAAGGAACTGATCGTGCTGTTGTCTCAGGAAATAATGGTAAGTTCTATACACATGTAGACGATAAAAACCCCGTTTTGGTTTTTTCTTATGTAGGCTATCGAACCAAAGAAGTAGTTGCTCAAAGCAAGTTAGAGGTGAAAATGGAACTTGATCCTGCAAGACTGGATGAGGTAATGATTATAGGTTATGGTACTACTACACGCAGGTTTAGCACGGGCTCCCAAGCTGGAATCAGTGCCAAAGATATCGAACGCCAACCGGTAACCAATGCACTTCAAACCCTGCAAGCACGATTGCCAGGAGTTACCATTACACAAACGAATGGATTACCTGGTGCAGGGATCAACGTGCAGATTAGAGGCGTCAACTCCCTCGAAAAGGCAAACCGACCTTTCTATGTAATTGATGGAGTACCTTTCTTATCTGAACCCATTAGCGGTGCGGTGAGTGGAACGGCAGCACAGTCAGCTGAAGGACAAACCAGTCCTATGAATATTATTAATCCTTCGGATATCGAAAGCATTGAGGTGCTCAAAGACGCAGATGCTACTGCCATTTATGGCTCCAGGGGTGCTAACGGTGTTGTGCTCATTACCACAAAAAAGGGAAAAGCCGGAAAAACAGCTTTTTCTATAAATGCAAATACGGGCGTGTCGAATGTTTCACACTTTGTCGACCTATTGAATACTGATGAATATCTGGCGCTAAGACGTAAGGCATTTGCCAATAATCCAGCTGCCGTACCATCGGCTTTTGATGCCGATCTCACCTGGGATCCAAAAGCTTATACTAATTTTCCTGAATTTTTGCTGGGAAATACCGCTAAAACTTATGATATAACTTCAAGCATATCAGGTGGAGATGCACGGACGAATTTCTATCTAAGCGGAACTTTTCATAAGGAAACCAATATTTTTCCTGGTGAACAATCCTATAACCGTGGTGGAGCGCACTTAAGTGTCAACCATTCTTCCCAGGATCAACGATTTAACCTATCGATCTCTTCAATCTATTCCGCGGATAAGAATGATATATCGATAACTGATCTCGGAACATACGCTTATAACTTGCCACCGCACTACCCATTGTACAATCCCGATGGCTCACTTTATTGGTCACAAGGATTTAATAATCCGCTGGGTTTTCTCAACCAAACGAATGATGCCCGGGGAAGCAACTTTTTAACCAATTTGAATCTCAGATACAATATTTTAAAAGGTTTAGACTTTAAAACATCGGTCGGTTACAGTAAAACAGACATGAGAACTACAGCAGTACGTCCTTTAAGCTCGTTAAATACTTCGGGATCTACCCCAAGGACGACAGGCTCCGTGAATGAATCATACGTCTATACCAACAATTACATTTTCGAGCCCCAACTCACCTATAAAACACAAATTTGGAAAGGAAATCTTGAAGCACTACTGGGCGGATCTTGGCAGTTTAAACAGTCAAAACAACCCTATAATGTAAACGCAACAGATTTTCTTTCTGATGAATTTCTCTCTAACATTGGGTCTGCTGCAACAAGAAACATCACCAGCTCATCTTCAGAATTTAAATATGCCTCGGTTTTCGGGCGTTTGAATTATAATGTTTTGAGCAGATACATTGCTAATCTCTCATTCAGACGAGACGGCTCCTCGAGGTTTGGACCAGAAAGAAGATTCGGAAATTTTGGCTCTGCCGGCGGGGCCTGGATATTTTCTGAAGAGAAGTTTATTAAAGATAAGCTCAGTTGGTTCAGCTTTGGTAAAGTGAGGGGAAGTTATGGTATAGTTGGAAATGACGAAATAGGCAACTATCAATTTTACGATAGCTATGCAACTTCTTCTTATGCTTATAATGGTATAAACGGTTTACAGCCTACAAGGCTGGCCAATAATGAATTCCGATGGGAGGAAACTAAAAAACTTGAGTTTGGGCTAGAACTCGGATTTTTTAATGACCGGTTATCACTTACTGCAGCAACCTACCGAAACCGCACTTCAAATCAACTATTGAATTTTTCAGTGAGCCCACAGTCTGGATTCCCGAGTTACCAGGCTAACCTTCCTGCCCTGGTTGAAAATAGTGGTGTCGAATTTTCTTTCAATAGCACAAATATTCAGCAAAAGGATTTTAAGTGGACATCATCATTTAATATTTCCAAAAACAACAATAAACTGGCGGCTTATCCTGGTATTGAGCGAACGAGTTATTTTACTAGATATGTCGTTGGAAGACCATTGGTTCCAGTCTTTGCACTTCAGTTTACTGGCATTAATCCAGCAAACGGATTACCTGCCTTTGCTGATTTGAATAACAGCGGAGCGGTATCTACAGGTTTTCTTGATACAGGCCGTGGGGATCAGTATTATCTGGGAACATCTTATCCAGACTTTTTTGGAGGCCTGACAAATTCCTTTACTTACAAGGGGCTTAATTTAGACTTCACTTTCCAGTTTGTGAAACAGAAAGCTAAAAATATGTTTGCCTCCACCTTTTATCCCCCGGGTTATCCCTACAATGGCGCAGCATCGGTGTTTCAGGGCTATCTGGCTTTGGGTTCTCCAGATCAGTTGGTCACGCAGGATCTCCGAAGTGTCAATGGCAGAGCTGCTTATCTTGCTTTTCTAGACTATTCAGGATCAGATGCAAATTTTGTGGATGCCTCTTTCATCAGAATGAAGAATGTAAGTTTGTCATATTCATTTCCGACAAAACTAATCTCCAAAATTAAAGCTCAGAACCTGAGGATTTATGTTCAGGGACAAAACTTATTCACCATCACCAACTATGATGGATATGATCCGGAATCTCAAGGAGTATCAGCGCCTCCGCTTCGGACAATCACCGCAGGTTTACAATGTACCTTTTAACTCTTAGACATGAAAATTTTGAAAACCATTCCATATTTATTGCTTTTGATTGTTGTTTCTCTGTTCAGCTGCGAGAAAATGATCGAAATCGAAACACCATTAAATGAAACACCATCGGCAGCTGTTTTTACATCCGATCGGACGGCAATAGCCGCCTTATCCGGTATGTATGGCCACTTTTCACAGATTCCCATGCAAACGATAGGCCTGCCGGTATATACTTCTCTGATGGCTGATGATTTAAGGTATCTTTCTACTGTTTCTGCATCTCAGGAATATAATGCGAATTCTTACAGCGCATTAACTGCATCAGTTGAGCCATTTACCAGTTTTTACCAGGTGATCTACAGGGCAAATGCGATTATTGAAGGCCTTGCGCAGTATTCAGGCACCTCCGCCAGTGTAAACAAACAACTGACAGCTGAAGCTAAATTCATGAGGGCCTATTGTTATTTTATATTGGTGAACTTTTATGGTGATGTGCCATTGGTTCTGCAAACCAATGTGAATGTGACGGCTTATCTTCCGCGTGAATCAACGGTAAACATTTATAATCAGATTGTTGCTGATCTTAATGACGCTAAAGCGAACCTTTTGTCAGATTATTCCTTTACCTCCGGTAACAGGATCGGCGTAAACAGGTTTGCGGCAGCAGCGCTTCTGGCAAGAGTATACCTTTATCTGGGAAATAATGAACTTGCTCAGAGCAACGCTACTGAAGTCATTCAGGCCACAAACCTGTATGCCATGATTCCGTCTGCTACCATGGGTACTGCGCTTTTCGTGAAAAACAGTTCAGAAAGCATCTGGCAATTACCGCCTGCGGTTTCCGGGACAAACCAGTATGTTACTGAGACAGCATCATTTATTCCTGCTACCAATAGCGTTGCTTCGCTGAGTCATGCATTTCGATCATCCTTTTTGGATTTGTTCAATGGTACTACGGATAGGAGAAGGACGCAATGGATGAGGGATCTGACCATTTCAGGCGCTCAATATGTGATTCCGCTGAAATTCAAATACCGCACCAATCCTGAAGCGGTAACCGCAAATGTAACAGAAGCGCAGGTCATTTTACGCCTGGCCGAGCAGTATCTGATCAGGGCAGAAGCAAGGGCTAAACTCGGGACTGACATTAGTGGAGCCATCAGTGATCTAAATGTCACCAGGCTCAGGGCAGGCTTGCCGGCAATTGGGTCAATAACACCAGCCACACTGCTGACCGAAATTGCGCTTGAAAACCGTAAAGAGTTTTTTTGCGAGCAGGGTTTCAGGTGGTTTAACCTCAAACGCACTGGTCAGGCTGACGCTGTTTTGGCAGCCATAAAACCCACCTGGAGACCGGAAGCGAAACTTTATCCCATTGCACAATCAATCATTAACAGTAATCCAAACTTAGTTCAGTCGCCTGGATATTAAATCACTATGAAAATAAAAAGTTTTAATGTTAAGCTCAAGCCAATTGGCTTGAGACTTATCATCCTATGCCTCATTTTTGGGGTAAGTTCCTGTTCCCTTTTGAAAAGTAAAAAGGTAAAACCCACTATAACAGCCCCCGCAACCTCTTTGCCGCCAAAAGCTAAAGCAGATAGCCTGAAAAATGGATTAAAGCCATACAAGGAAGTAATTACCAGTAAGGCTGTCAGTCAATATGGATTGATGAATGTCCATAAGGTGGCGGAAAGGTATTATTTTGAAGTTCCAAAAAAGATTATCAAACGAGATATCCTGGTCGTGTCAAGGCTTAGCGGCTCTACACCGGGGGCAGGGAGTTTTGCTGGTGAAGAAATCGGAAGAAGGATGGTCTATTGGGAACAAGGGCCAGAAAACAAGCTATTCCTTAAAGTTTCGGCGCTAGTAAACGTTGCTGATTCAACTGATATGATTGCCAAAGCGGTAACCAATTCAAATATTAATCCAATTACTGCCTCGTTTCCTATAAAAGCACTGGCAAAAGATTCCAGCGCTTTCATCATTGATGTGACTGAGTTTTTGATGAGTGAAAATCCGTTGCTGGCCTTTAATGGCGACAGCAAAAAAAGTTTTGGATTGAATACGCTGGCAATAGACCGATCGTTCATTAAAGCTGTAAAGACCTTTCCAACAAATACCGAGATCAGAACTGTGCGAACTTACAACTCGCTGGCAGGAACGCTTCCTGGTACTGCGCTTGCAGGTGCCGTAACGATAGAATTGAACAATTCATTTTTATTGCTTCCTGAAGTGCCGATGAGAAAACGATATAATGATCCCAGAGTGGGTTACTTTGTGAATAGCTATACCAAGTATGGTGATGAGCAGCAGGCTGTGAAAAGCGAATCCTTCGTTAACCGTTGGCGCCTGGAAGTTAAAGATGGAGACCTCGAAAAATATAAGAAAGGGGAGCTTGTTGAGCCCAAAAAACAAATCGTTTACTATATCGATCCTGCTACGCCTAAAAAGTGGCGACCTTATTTGATAGCCGGCATTAACGACTGGCAAAAAGCATTTGAAGATGCGGGTTTTAAAAATGCTATTATTGGAAAAGAATGGCCGGAAAGTGATTCGACAATGAGCCTGGAGGATTCACGGTATTCTGTACTCAGGTATTTTGCCTCTGCAAATGCAAATGCCTATGGACCCAATGTATCCGATCCACGCAGTGGGGAGATTTTAGAAAGCCACATCGGCTGGTATCACAATGTGATGACGCTGGTACATAATTGGTACATGATCCAGTGTGGAGCGGTGGATCCCAGGGCAAGAAAAAATGTGTTTGACGATAAGCTGATGGGTCAACTTATCCGATTCGTTTCTTCTCATGAAATTGGCCATACGCTTGGATTACGTCACAATATGGGTGCAAGCAGTACAGTTCCTGTAGAAAAATTGAGGGATAAGGCATGGGTGGAAAAGCATGGACATACGCCTTCCATCATGGACTATGCCCGGTTTAATTATGTGGCTCAGCCTGAAGATGGTATTTCAGAATCCGGATTGTTTCCAAGAATTAATGATTACGATAAGTGGGCAATTAAATGGGGATATCAGGTTTTTCCAGATACAAGGGATGCACTTGAAGAAAAGAAAATATTAAATACAGCAACAAGAGATAGCCTGTCTAAAAATAATAGGTTATGGTTTTCAGGAGAGGGGAGAGATTATGATCCGCGTTCCCAATCGGAGGATTTGGGAGATGACGCTGTGAAAGCAAGTTTGTATGGCATTAAAAATCTAAAGCGTATCGTGCCGAACCTGATTGCCTGGACAAGTGAAGAAGGCACGGACTATTCCCAGCTAAATACCATGTATCGTGCTGCAGTTGGCCAGTTAAATACCTATGCAGTCCATGTACTTAAAAGTATGGGTGGCGTGATGGTGAACACAAAGTTGTCCGATCAGAGTGGAGCGGTATACACACCAGTCAGCCTGAAAAAACAAAAGGAGGCTATCAAGTTTTTCAATGAGCAGATATTCATGACGCCAAAATGGCTATTGGATAAGAAAATCATGAGCCGGATTGATCCGGGATATAGTGGAAACAGTGTGCAAAGAATCCAGCAGGATATTGTCGCTGCTGTCACGGCCCAAAGCAGGTTGTACCGTATGATCGTGAATCAAAGGGATAATGGCAAAGGTGCCTATTCTCCATCGCAGTGGCTTAATGATCTTAAGAAGGGTATATTTTCTGAAGTCTATTCCGGTGCAAGCGCTGATGAATACCGCAGGGCCTTGCAAAAGATGTATGTAGGTAGCATTATCACTATGTTCAACAAACGGTTCGCACTACAGGGATCTGTGGACAACATTATTGCTGCACTAACCCCAACTGATGTATTGCTTTATTCAAATGTTAAGGCGCTTGCCTATGCACATCTTCGGGATTTGAGAAATGATATTAGCCAGGGCATCCCGATGACAAAAGATCGTGATACAAAAATTCATTTACAGTATCTGAAGCATATGTTGGATAAAATAATTGATGAATCCCCTATACCTGGTCTGAATTATTAATAAGCGTTTTCTGATTAAGTAGATAGTTAGTGATGACTGAAACGCAGTTGGTGGATGCCGCTGCGTTTTCAAAACTTTAAAAACATGAGTAATAAATTAAAAATTTGCTTAATTCTTTCCTGTTTATTGTTCAGTATGTTTCCTGCTATGGCCTTGAAGATGATTGCCATCGATACCTCGCTATTGGTGCTAAAAAATGTAAAGGTGCTGGATTTAAAAAAGGGAAGATTTTCGAAAGAGAGCAATGTCGCCATTTCAAATGGAAAGATTGTAAGTATCAAATTTCCTGTTCGTAAAATTAAAAATTCAAGAACGCTAGATCTTGAAGGAAAATATATTATCCCAGGATTGATTGATGGGCATGTCCATGTTACCGCTATGATGCATAATAATATGGAAAAAACATTTGCTAACCTCAACTATTATCTTCAGCATGGTATCACTTCCGTCCGTGACGCGGCGGGTGACGGAGCGGCGCTAAAGAAAGCGCAGCAGGAAATCCTCGAACATACCCGTCAGGGGGCAAAAGTATATTTCTCAGCTTTTATGGCTGGGGATTGGTATTATAACCGGGGTATCGGGCTAAGAAAGGAACCCTATCAACCTTGGGAACAGCTGATTACTCCAGCTACCAATTTGGATAGTGCAATGAAAGCTGCCAGGCAATCTGGTGCAACAGGTGTGAAACTGTACCATTCATTTGATAAGGTATTGCTGCCAAAGGTTGTCGAAGCTGCAAAAAAAAATGGACTTAAAGTCTGGGGGCATGCAATGATGTATCCGGCAACTCCGATTGAAGTGGCTAGCTCTGGAGTAGAGGTAATTAGTCATGTGTTCATGCTCGAAAACTTAATACCAGATAAGGATTTCCATAAAAGAAAAGCGCCCTTTAACATGAAAGACAGTGTGGCCCGCCAATTCGACATCACACCTTTCTGTAAGATCATGAAGTCCAGGCACGCTATACTGGATGCAACCTTATGCGTTTCTGAAGTCAGGGATCCCTGGATTTTTAGTCTCCTCAGAAAGATTTATGCACAAGGGGTTCAAATCAGTGCCGGTACCGATGAAATTGTCGATCTGAACAGCGAACAACCTCGGTTATTGGATGAACTCAGCTCCTTCGTCGACAAGTGCGGATTCAGCATGATTGATGCGATACGCTCGGCAACAATCTTACCCGCAAAAGTCATTGGGCAGGAAAATGATCTGGGATCTGTAGAACCAGGTAAAATAGCAGATCTTCTTGTTTTAAACAGTGATCCTTTAGCTGATGTCAAAAGTCTTGGTGATATCCATATGGTCATTCAATCCGGAATCATACAAGTTGATCGATCCATTCGAAATGGACATTAATAATATTTATAAATAATACACCACTTTTTTCAATTTTATATGAATCTCAATCAACTATTTTCAGGCAGTAAAACAATAATCTTTTACGGATTTTTTCTGTTGGTTCTTCTCCATCTGTTTAGCTTCGCTTCAAGAGCTGACAGCTATGTTATTCGGGGTGATGTATCTGCACCAGACGGTTCAAAAATATTCGTCAGATATGAATACAATGGCAAAGAGATTGTAAACTTCGATTCTGTGCATGATAATAAAGTTGTCATTCATGGCACTTTACCGCAAATCATGATTTGCACGCTGAGCAACTCTGTTAATGATCAAGTTAAGATTGTCGTCATGGGTAATGAGAACATTTATCTGAAAGGCACGTTGGCTAGATTTCACTATCTGGAAGTATCTGATGCGCCAGAAAATGTTTTGTTTAGTACCTTCTTAGATCAAAAGGTAACGATTACCTCAGATTACAGGAAACAGCTCAAGCAAACTAATACTGACTTCCATGATAAAAGAAGCACTGTTTACCTCGACTTTCACCGCCGAATTGATAGCCTCACGCTATCTTTTGTAAAACAATATCCCAGTGCTACGGCATCCTCGCTGGCGATAATCAATAGTCATCTGAATAGTACAGATGTGGCTAAGGCCGAAAAGTGTTACAATTCGTTGTCTGCTCAAGGCAAGAGCGGGTATTATGCAAGACGTTTGAAAGATTTTATTGACCGTTCAAAATCAGTGCAAATAGGTAATGCTGCAAAAGATTTTTCACTGAACAATCTCAAGGGAGAAAAAGTTAAGCTGAGCGATTTTGAAGGGGGCTACCTACTGCTCGACTTCTGGGCAAGCTGGTGCAAGCCATGTCGGGAGGAGCACCCGATGCTCAAGAAACTCAAAGATCGCTTTCAAAAGGAAAACTTTAAAATTGTGAGTGTTTCCATGGATACCAATGACAAAAACTGGAAGCAAGCGGTAGCAGATGATGGCTTGAGCTGGACGCAGTTGAACGATCCTGATGCTTTAAAGGGATCAGTAGCAAAATCCTATTCTATACTTGCCCTGCCTTTTAATTGCATAATTGATCCTAAGGGGAAAATTATTGCAACAAAGCTAAGAGGCGCAGCGCTCGAAGAATTTCTTTCAAAGATTTTTCCACCTCATTGAGCGGAAGGGGCTTAATTATCTATTTGATTTTTTTATTCTCAGAAGCGATTTGATTGCAGAAGCGGTACCGGCTATTTCAGGTCCGTTAAAATATTCTTTATTGAACTGGCTCAACTACAAAAGATAATTAATAACTATATTTGAAGTGGTGAAAAGTTTGAAATACTTCTTTCTGTCTATTTTAATTTTAGTTGGGGCACTATTGATCCCAGCTAAAAGCAGTGCATGCGCCAAAAAAGTGAATGTTTCTCATTCACCAATCTCAAAAGTAGAACACTGTATCAAAAATAGGATTTCAGACGTTAAACATAGCCATTCTTGTACTAAAGATAAATGTAAGGGTTGCAGTAATGAATGCAAGCATAGCTCCTGCAAATGCTCTTCTACTTCCAATCATTTTAGCCTTTCTGATCATTCCCAACTTGATATGGAAATCAACCATGTTGCTGCTGATAAGAAAAGAAATCCTTTGAGAAGCACTCAGTTATTTTCTGGATTTTACTCTATCTGGACCCCACCCAATATTTAAACAAAGTAATCAGAAGGGATAATTGCGTCCCAACACAATGGTTGATGTAACCATTAATTCCTTACTTTTTTAAATCTTCAAAAATAGAAATGAAATCAATTTCAAAATTATTGATAGCGTTGTTGCTATCTACTGGTGCTGGGTATGCACAATCTAAAGCAAATAAAATTACAAAAGTTAAGGTCTGGGGTAATTGCGGGCTGTGTGAGGCAACGATAGAAAAAGCAGCCCGAGATAAAAATGGGACAGTATTACAGTGGGATAAAGTGAGTAAAGTAGCTACGATATCTTATAACGAAAACAAAACTAAATTAGACGATGTCCTCAAACGTGTAGCATTGGCCGGCTATGATAACGACGTATATCGCGCCCCGAATGATATTTATTTGAATCTTGATGACTGCTGTCAATATGATCGGCCCATCAAAACTATGCCGAGCCAAAGTTCTGCTGTTTATCTTCATGGCGACAGTGCTTGGCGGCAGAAGGCGACGATGAACGCATTTTCAATAATTTTAGAAAGCTATTTGGGTATCAAAGAAGGGCTTGTACATAACGATGCATCTGAATCATCAGCTCAAGCTAAGATCCTGATAACAATTTTACAAAAAACAGATCATCAAAAATTAGCCACAACGACAGTAAAAGGCTGGGCCGAACAAGGTAGCGAATTCAGTCAACTGGTTACGGGAATCACAAAATCAAATGATCTCAGTGAACAAAGGAAAATGTTTATGCGCCTTTCACAACAGGTTTACAGCTTGGCAAAGCTTAATGAATTTCAGGGTGATCTCTATTATCAACATTGCCCGATGTTCAATAACGGAAAAGGTGCTAACTGGTTGAGTAAGAATCTTGCGGTTAAAAATCCTTACTATGGATCTGCAATGATGGACTGCGGGAAAACATTGGAAACAGTCAAAGGGAAATAATTTTATTATCTGAAGTGGTATGCTAATGTGTTCATATAAGTAATGGGGAATGTGTGTCCGATCATTAACAAAAGGATCCCTCAAAATAAAACACTTTAGCGTGTTTGTGTTTCAGTTCTGAAAATACAACTGGCTGAATTGCAATTCAGCCAGTTCCTCTTCACTTTACCAGTAAGTTATTATGAAAACAAGAATATATCTTTTTAGTATACTGCTATTCATTCCATTTGTATTGAGTACTTATCCCGCACTTGCACAAAAGCTCGTCCATTATGAACTCTATGTGAAGGATACGCTGGTCTCTTTCGCAGGGAAGGAAAAACGTGCAATAGCGGTTAATGGTCAGATACCTATGCCAACATTAAAATTTAAACAAGGAGATACCGCAGAAATTGTAGTTCACAATCTGCTGGAAGAAAGTACATCTTTGCATTGGCATGGGGTTTTTCTTCCAAATAAAGAAGATGGTGTCCCATTTCTTACTCAGCAACCCATCAAACCTAGATCGACATATACATACCGGTTTCCCATTATTCAGAATGGCACGCATTGGTACCATTCACATTCCGGGCTACAGGAACAGATCGGAATGTATGGGAATTTTATTTTGGAAAAACCTCAGGACCATGCTGACTTCAGAAAAGGTGTTGATGATTTGCCCGCTATCCCAATAGTGCTGAGTGAGTGGACCAATTTAAATCCTGATAATATCAATAGAATGCTTCATAATGCGAATGATTGGTCTGCAATAAAAAAAGGTGCTACACAATCATACTTTGAATCTATTCATGCAGGAATGCTTGGGATAAAACTTGCAAATGAATGGAAAAGAATGAATGCGATGGATGTGAGTGACGTTTATTATGATAAAATTCTGATCAATGGTCAGGAAATTAGTAAATTAGATACAATCAATGGCAAACCCATCAAGGCAGGTGATCAGGTTAGGCTTAGAATTTCAAATGGAGGCGCATCATCATATTTCTGGCTTCGATATGCAGGAGGTAAGATTAAAGTTGTTGCCTCTGATGGGAATGATGTCCAACCTGTAATGGTTGACCGGCTTTTAATTGCCGTCTCTGAAACTTACGATATCATTCTCACGGTTCCACAAAATGGACTTTCCTACGAATTCTCAGTTACAACTGAAGATAGAACACGCTCGGCAAGTTATTTCATAGGGGGCGGGATCAAACAACTCATCTCACCACTTCCACGTCTAAAGTATTTTCAAGGGATGAAAATGATGAACGGGATGACAAAGATGAATGGCGATTTGGAAGACAACGGCATGAAAATGAGTCTTAATCAGATGGATATGAATGCAGTGATGTATCCGGAAATAACCGGGGCGGAAATTATTGAGCCGATGAAGCCGAATCGTGTTAAACAAGGTGAAAATGTATTGATTCAGCAAAAGGAAACTACTCAATCTAACATCGTTACACTAAATTACGCCATGCTTAAGTCCACTTCTAAAAGTGCATTACCTGCAGAAGCATTTGTGAAAAATTTAAAGTTTACCCTGACTGGCAACATGAATAGGTATGTATGGAGTATGGATGACAAGACCATCTCTGAAACAGATAAGATAAGGGTAAAAAAGGGTGAAGTCCTTCGCATCACATTATACAATAATTCAATGATGCGACACCCGATGCATTTGCATGGATTTGACTTTAGGGTAATCAATGGAAATGGTGATCATTCACCACTTAAAAATGTGCTGGATATTATGCCTATGGAAACCGATACTATCGAATTCCTTGCCGACCAAAGAGGAGACTGGTTCTTTCACTGTCACATTTTATACCATATGATGGCTGGAATGGGTAGAGTGGTCTCTGTTGGCGATTATCAAAATCCAAATCTGGCAGATCCCGTAAACAGTTATAAGATGATGTTAAGGGAAACCGATATGCCTCACCTGATGATCCAGAATGATTTTGCGACAAATGGTAATGACGGAGGGGCGATGTTACAAAATTCACGGTGGTCGTTAAGTTCGGAATGGAGGCTTGGCTACAATAAAATGCATGGTTATGAAATTGAAACACAGCTTGGAAGGTACATAGGGAAAATGCAGTGGTTTATGCCTTTTATAGGTTTTGATTACCGATACCGCGAAATGGGAATCGATCAAAAAGAAAAGAACTTGTTCAATCAACAAAACAGGAAGAATACAAGACATTCCCTTAGCGTAGGATTTAATTACTTGCTACCTATGCTGGTGAATTTTCAGGCGCAAGTCTACCCCGATGGTATTGTTAGATTATCACTCATCAGGGAAGACATTCCCGTGAGCAAAAGATTTCGAGCAGGCTTTATGCTAAACAGTGATATCGAATATATGGCAGATCTAAGATATATTGTAAATAGAAACATCGGTGTTCGGACCCATTACGATAGTGATATGGGTTTTGGTGTGGGTGTATCAGTGGGATATTAACAAATAAATAAATATTAGTTGAACTATAATGTAAGTTTTCACAGGGTACTTGCCGGTTGATCTGCAAACTTGATTACAAAATATGACTTTTGTGATTTTTTTGTTCTCAGGTACTGTAGGTTTTCACTCGAATCGTTTATTTTGAAGTTATTTGAGGTAAATTGATCGTTATTTAATCAGTATTTTGTTATGATTGTAGGGTAAGCTCATTTTTCAATGCATTTTTTGTCGAATTCCTTATTCTTGATGGAATTCTGTGTGTAGTTGGCAATGTTTTTTGCTTATTAATAAATTTGAAACCTCATTTAAATTTAATTTGATGTCGCCAAGACCCCTTCCGGATGAAAAAAGAATATTAAATAGGATTTCTGCAGGTGACCAGAATGCTTTTAAATTATTATATGATCATTACCAGCCAATGGTATTTTCCAGGGCATTGTATCTTTTGAAATCTGAAACTCTTGCAGAGGAAGTCCTCCAGGATGTCATGCTTAAATTATGGCTTAATGCATCTAATTTAAAAGAAAATAGTAATCTGGCTGCATTTTTAACTACGCTAACACGGAACCGGAGCTTTCAGTTGTTGCGAAGAAAGGTTTTAGAGGCGAAAACGGCAGCGGAGATGGGTAAACAATGGAAAGAACACCACAATGAAACAGAAGAAAACATTTTAGTATCTGATATAAAGGAAAAGCTTCAGGAAGGTGTGAGCTTACTGCCCCCTCAACAGAAAATGGTTTATGATCTTTGCCGCAACCAAGGTTATAAATACGAGCAAGCTGCAGCGATGATGAATTTAAGCGTCGAGACAGTCAAAGCGTATATGAAACTAGCCCTTCGTTTTCTACGGGCTCACCTCAAAAAAAATACAGATGCCATAATCATTGCCATTATTTTCAAATTATTTTGATTTATTTTTTAATCTATACCCCCATAATCTATTCTCACGGATTGGTATCATAAAGGGGGCAATCTTCTTCGGTTATCATGAATTTGCAGGACGAACACATCATTACTTTATATCAAAAATTTTGCAACCAAACAGCATCATTGGAAGAGCTGGCAGCGTTCAGGGAATTTTTGAGAGACGATGATGCTGAAAAACGATTATTTAATATTTTGGAAATGGATTATGAATTGAGTGATATTCATCTTCGTGAAATAGATAACTTCCGTTCAAAACTGATTTTCCGAGAAATTATATCTCATCGGCAGCCAGTGAGGAAATTTTTTGCTCTTACGCCGCGGATTGCTATCGCCGCTTCACTATTAATCCTTGCATTCTCTGCCTTGCTATATTTTAAATTTGCTGAGAAGCAGTCACAACAGTTCACTTATATTTCTGCCGCTGAGGATATTCCTCCTGGCCATATGGGGGCAACGCTCACGCTTGCTGATGGAAGTGAAATCAAATTAGGTTCGGCATCTACAGGGATGATTACCAAAGAAGCTGGAATTCTAATCTCAAAAAATGGTAAAGGAGAACTTGTCTATGAGCTGATCGATAAAGAAAATGGTCACTCACAGGGAACTAATACGCTGGCTACAAAAAAAGGAGAAACCTATCGGTTGAGGCTTCCTGATGGTTCTTTGGTCTGGCTAAATGCTGCCTCCTCGATTACTTATAACATAAGCTTTAATTCAAGTAAACAACGATTGGTCCAGCTTGACGGGGAAGCCTATTTTGAGGTGGCAAAGGATGATCGAAAGCCCTTTATCGTAAAATCCAGACACCAGGAAGTTAAAGTACTGGGTACACATTTCAATGTGAAAGCGTACAACGACGAGCTCTTGGAAACTACAACCCTAGCTGAAGGTAGTGTTAATGTGCTTTATCAGGCAGAGGCCTGGAATAAGGATAGCCCGATTAGATACAATGATGAAGTAAAATTAAGTCCTGGACAACAGTCGATACTACAGAATGACCATATTATTGTGTCAAAAGTTAACCTTGAAAATGCATTGGCTTGGAAAGAGGGCAATTTTATTTTTCAAGGGGTTGCGATCAAAGATATCATGCAGGATATATCAAGATGGTATAACATCGCTGTCATTTATGAAGGTGAACTCCCTGATGGAAAGTTTTCCGGAAATGTTTCAAGATCAAAAAATATAAGCCAAATTTTGCAGGCCCTGGAATCAACAAAATTAGTTCATTTTAGAATTGAAGGGAGGAAAGTATTTGTAAATAAATAACTACAAAAAAGCCAGACAACCCGAAGGAAATCTGGCAAAGTCTGACGATAGTCAACCAAAATATATCAACTAAACCAAGCAGTTTACCTTCTCCCTGGAAAGTAGAGGTAAAACTGGAAACCAAACTTTGACTAAATGTATAGAAAATATACCAAACAAACTGGTATACGGTCCACCGTATACACTAAAATTTTGCTTATTATGCGAATAACCATCGTAATACTATTTGCAACGTTGATGCAGGTCTCCGCTTCTGGATTTGCTCAGAAAATTTCCCTATCAGAAAAAAATGCATCAATCTTCAAAGTGTTTGCCAAGATAAAGCAGCAGAGCGGTTATGACTTTGTTGCAGATGACAATCTTTTAAAATCAGTTAAACCCATCAATATTAATGTCAACACCACCGAACTCTCCGATGTATTGGACCTTCTTTTCAAAGATGAATTATTAGATTATAAGATCCAGAATAAGATAGTAATTGTATCAAAAAAAACACCCTCTTTACTTGATAAAGTTACTGCATATTTTAATGAAGTCGATTTGAAAGGCGTGATTGTAAATGAGAAAGGAATTCCAATGCCTGGCGCAAGTATTCTTGTTCAACAGAATAAAAGACTTTACCTTTCTGATGAATCAGGGTCTTTTCGCATACGGGGATTAACAGGTAAAGAAACGCTGATATTTAGCTTCATAGGCTATCAGTCAGATACGATTCCGTTGAAAAACCGAAGCAGTATCGTGGTCACTTTGAAACCGCTTTCCGCTGAGCTTTCGGAGGTGAAAATTGTAAGTACGGGCTATCAAAATCTCAACAAAGACCGTGCTACTGGTTCATTTGGTATCGTCACTGCAAAGGATATTGCTCAATATCCCACCATCAGTTTACTTGAGCGGCTACAGGGACTGGTTCCTGGGGTTGATATATCTACCAAAACAGAAGCGGGTAAAAGTCGTAACGGGACAATTAATATTCGGGGCATTTCCACCATCATAAGTGATTATGGTCAGGTGAGTACAGAGCCACTTTTGGTTATTGATGGCTTTCCGTCCCAAGTTTCTATAGCAGGTGGAGCACTTGATTTAATGAATCCAAACGATATTGAGCAGATTACCTTTTTAAAAGATGCTGCAGCGTCTGCGATATGGGGGATAAAAGCCGCCAACGGTGTAATCGTTGTGACTACAAAAAAAGGCAAGCCAAATACTGCACCCTCGGTAAATTTCTCAACCACTTTCAGTACAAGTGCAAAACCTAAACTCAACTATGGATCATCCATGTCTGTAGCGGAGTATATCGATCTGGAAAAGGACATGATCAATATGAATTTAATAAGCGATCCTTTCCCAATACAAACTGGAAACTTTCCGGTAAATAATAGTCAGGCCCAGGCGATCATTTTTAGACAAAAACGGGGTGAGATAACTGAAAACCAAATGAATATGGAGTTGGCCGAATTAGCTAAAATAGATAACCAGGATCAAATCTCCGAATATTTGTTACAATCACCTCAAACACAGCAATATAATCTCTCCCTTTCAGGAGGAGGTGTAAATAGTTCTTATTACATGTCTGGTTACTATTATAACGAAGATAGACTATATAGAAGCAACAAAAATAAGGGATATGCTTTTAATGTGGGTTCAGTATCCTCCTTATTCAAAGGAATCGTATCCATCAACACCAACTTAAGCTATAACAATACCTCCGATATTGTAAATTCTGCAGCGGTTAGGGCAATGAGTCAAACTGGCTTAGGAATGCGCCCATATGATGCATTGGTTAATGCTGATGGGAGCACAAAATATTACGATGTTTTCAGTACACCTTTGGTAGCCCGTAACTTTGAAAGCAAGGGATACCTGCCGTTTCGATATTCCGCAATAGATGAACTAAATTTCAATAATACTACTAGTAACACAAACAATATAGCGCTCAATCTTAACATCACAGGAAAGATTACCCCTTGGTTAAGTGCTTCTGTATCAGGAAACCTTGGGCGTTACTTTAATGAAAGGGAAAACTATCAGGAGCCTGAAAGTTATGAAAGTCGAATCAGGATTAATAGGGCAACAAGCATAAATGCCGCGGGAGCACTTGTGTACGGAATTCCAAATGGTGGTCGGCTGGAACTTGCCAATTCCCTGGGGCGAAGCTATAACCTGCGTGGTCAGTTGAGCATCAACAAAGCTTGGGGTGAAAAACATGAAGTGAACGTGTTGATGGGCAACGAGATCAGACAGAACTTTAGTAAAGCAAGTAATGAATTCCGCTATGGATATGATAAGTCTATTAATGCTTTTAGGTCTGTTAATCCTACTGTAAGTTATCTGGATATTTATGGACAGCGACCAGTTGTCGGAGCAACATCTTCACCTGTTGTTGAGTCAACCACGAGAGGACTTTCTTACTATGCAAGCGGTTCATATACATTCAATAGCAGGTATACCATTTCCGGAAGCGCCCGTTTTGATGATTTGAATCTTCTGGGTGTCGAACGCAGAAAGCGAGCGATCCCACTTTGGTCATCTGGACTGAGCTGGAATATGAAAAAGGAAATAATTCTGAAAGATCTGGATTGGCTTAGTGACTTATCGGCTCGCTTTACCTATGGATTTACCGGAAATGCTCCGCAAGGTTACGCCCCGGTAACGGTTATTTCCCTTCTTGGTACCGATTTCGAATCCTCATTGCCTTATGCTATGATCGATAGACCAGCCAGAGAGAACCTGGCCTGGGAAAAAACTCGTATGATCAATTACGGCATCCAATTTGGATTGTTTAACGGACGTGTTTCTGGAACAGTGGATTATTATAAGAAAAAAACAACTGATATCTTTTTTCAATTACCCATCAATGGTACCTACGGATTTACGCAAACCATTTTTAATGCAGCAAAACTCGATGGCAATGGGATTGACGTAGGCTTATCTTTTATTCCGGTGCGTTCAAAAGAGGTGACCTGGAATAATACCATAAACATTTCTTACAATACAAACAAGATACATGACGAGCGTTTTAACCTGCCGATAGGGGAATTAGGGAAAAATCAAATTTATGATGGCTATCCTCAGGATTATCTATTCTCATACAAATTTGCTGGCTTGGACAATACCGGACAGACCCTGATTGAAGATCCAAAGCAACCTGGAAGAATACTTAATGTGTCTGAATTCCAGTATTTCGATATCATGGAATATTCTGGCAGAACCGCTTCACCTTATTATGGTGCCTACAGCAGCAATATTTCTTACAAACAATTTAGTTTTGGTTTCCAATTCCAGTATGCTTTTGGCGGTGTGTTCAGAAAACCTTCGGTGACCGAAAATTCAGTGTATGTAAGTCGTTCGGGTGACCTGGGCATGCGATGGCGTAAACCAGGGGATGAATTATTTACCAATGTTCCAACCATTAACACCGATTTCAATCAAGGTTATTATTATGGTAACAGTATAACCCGCTATTCAGAATCTGATTACTTAATCAGGAGCCGTAGTAACATCAAACTTCAGCAGATTAATTTAAGCTACGCATTGCCACAAAGATTATTAAAACCCATTGGGGTTAAGGGCTTAACCCTTTCCGCCGTGTGTCGTAATCTTGGGCTCATCTGGACTGCAAATAAAGAAGGCATTGATCCGGACTATGTCTATAACACAGGTAATACTTTTCAACTCGCACCAGTTAGAAGTTATTCATTTCAACTTAATTTAAGCTTATAATGTATAAAAGAGTATCAACATATACCGTTAAAATAGCTGTGATCACTGTTTTAACCTTGGCATTTTCCTCGTGCCGAAAATACGTAGAAAATGTGCCTGTCCAAGGTCAGCGTGTACTGGTCTACACGCAGGATTACCGTCTGCTTCTTAACAACAGAAATGCTCAAGAGATTGGATCTGGTAATACCGCAATTTTGAGTTGTGATGATGTAGAACTTTCTGATCCTGAATTACAGACATCATTGGCAAACAATACCATAAATTCCGCTATTTACTCATGGAAAAATCCATTTTACTTTGGTGAAACCGAGGATATTGACTGGAATTATATGTATAGTGCAATATATGTATACAACACTGTTTTACAGGGTGTGATGGATAGCAAGGGTGGTACTGCCGAACAAAGAAGTGTGCTATATGCAGAGGCACTAATCAATAGGGCGTTCACATTTTTTACCTTAACAAATTTGTATGCTAAACAGTATGATGCATCGACTGCTGCAAATGATCCTGCTATTCCCATGCTGTTGTCTCCGGAACTTTTCGTGAAACTCAACCGGGCATCGGTAAAGGAAGTATACGATCAAATCATCAGAGATCTCCAGGAAGCCTTACCTTTAATTCCAGTAGTTCAGGTCAGCACCGTTCAACCAAACCGCGGGGCTGCCTATGCTTTGCTTGCAAAGGTTTACCTCAATATGCGTAATTTCGAAGCAGCTAGAACAGCTGCCGAGCAATCACTCTCTTTGAATGGTTCTCTTTATGACTATAATACTTTCCTGACAACGAATATCCTTCCTACTCAATATAATGATAAGCAGATTTTGCTTCGTAAAGTTCCAAGAAATAGTTTTTATCCTTTGCAGTTAAGCCCATCTTTATTGAATCTGCTAGATACGAAAGACCTCCGATATGAACTTTTTGTTAAACCAGGTTCGAATTTTTACCCTGCATTTCAGGGGATGGGATTTTGGTCGAGAGAAAATTATAATGATAGAACGCCCGTTGGCTTGACTGTTAATGAAACCTGGCTGATAAGGGCAGAATGCTTAGCAAGAACAGGAAAGAGAGAAGAAGCGCTTACCATGGTCAATGAGCTGCGCAAAATGAGATTCCGTCCGTCTGACTACCGCCCGGTGGTGGCAGCATCCGATCAGGATGCATTGCAAAGAATTATAGAAGAGCGTAGACGAGAGTTTTTCGGTACCGGTCTCCGCTGGTTTGATCAAAAGCGATTAAACAAGGATGCTACATTTGCTAGAGTCATCACCCGAAGCATAGGCAATGTGAGCTACTCTCTTGAACCAAATAGTAATGCTTATGTCTTTCAGTTTGCTGAAAAACTTGTTGCTCAAAATCCGGAATTGGTTCAAAATCCTAAATAACTCAATTATCCCATTATGGAGAAGATTGTCTCTTCATAATGGGATTGATATGCATAAAAATTTATAAAGTATGGAAAAAAGTATTGTAAAGATTGAAAATCTTTCTCATCGCTATAGTAACACCTGGGCTATACGCGATATCAATATAGAAATCAATGATTTTGGTATTGTTGGCTTACTGGGATCGAATGGCGCCGGTAAATCTACTACGATGAATATTCTTTGCGGATCAATTAACCAAACGGAAGGAAATGTTTTGATCAATGGTATAAATTTCAGGGAGGATCCCCAGCGGGCGAAAATGGAAATCGGCTTCCTTCCTCAAAATCCACCATTATATCTGGACCTGACCGTTGATGAATATCTTCATTATTGCGCAGCATTGCGCAACATGTATGGCCAGCTCGGCAAAGATGCCGTTTCCGAGGCAAAAGAGCGATGCGGCATTTCCCATTTCAGCAGTCGCCTGTTGAAAAACCTTTCAGGAGGATACAGGCAACGTGTCGGGATTGCACAGGCAATTGTCCATAAGCCAAATGTTCTGGTTTTGGATGAGCCCACCAACGGCTTGGATCCTAATCAGATCATCGAAGTCAGATCATTGATTAAAGAAATTGCAAAAGATAGAGTGGTTATATTTTCATCCCACATTCTTTCAGAAGTACAGCTTCTTTGCAAGGATATCAAGATGATTGAAAACGGCAAGATTGTATTTTCTGATACAATGGACGCCTTTAATAATTATGTCGAACCCCATAGTATGCTCGTTTCTTTCCAGAACATGCCGCAGGTAGTTGAGCTGGAAGCGATCCCAGGCATACTCAAGGCAGATATTCTCAATGGAAAACTTGTCCGCTTATTTTTCAGTGGAGATGCGGAAATTACCGAGACCATTATTGCTGAAAGTGTTCAAAGAGGTTGGCGCCTGCAGGAAATATCTTTAGAAAAGAACTCGGTAGAAGAAATATTCAAACAACTTTCACAACATTAAATCAACATTATTTTCTTAATGAAAACAATCTTTCAAATTGCTAAAACAGAACTTAAAATGCTGTTTTATTCACCAATTGCCTGGTTTCTTATTATCGTTTTTATGGTTCAATGTGGCCTGGGCTACATGGCAACATTAAAATCTATCGCACAGATGCAGGCAGATGGATACAAGATACCTTTTAGTGTTGTCGGCCAGGCCTTGTTTGGTTCCAATGGACTTTTCTCCGCTATAATGAGGAATTTATACTTATACCTTCCGCTTTTGACCATGGGCTTGATCAGTAAAGAAATGAGCAGTGGAACCATAAAATTATTGTATTCTTCGCCCATCCGTATACGAGACATTGTATTGGGTAAATTTAGTGCGATGGTATTCATGAGCGCCATCATGCTAGGTGTGGTAACAGTTTTTCTAGCAATAAGCTATTTTACAGCAGATTCACCCGATACAGGAATGCTATTAAGCGCCTTACTGGGACTGTTTTTATTGCTTTGTGCATATTCAGCTATCGGGCTGTTTATGTCTTCATTAACCACTTATCAGATAGTTGCAGCGGTAAGTACATTTGTCATTTTCGCTATTCTGTACAATGTTGCAGATTTGTGGAAGGGGGTACCGTTTATACGGGACATTACCTATTTTCTTTCTGTATCAGGGAGGACAGATTGGATGTTGGTAGGCTTGATTACCAGTAACGGTATTATTTATTTTCTTGCCATCATATTTCTTTTTCTTACCCTTACGATTTATAAATTGAAATTCAGCATGCAGACCGTTTCGCCAATGGTAAAAGCAGGCCACTATCTTTCAATTATTGCAATAACCCTTCTTTTTGGTTACCTCAGCGCCATTCCTCAACTCATCATTTATGCTGATGTAACGGAAAATAAATCCAATACCTTAAAACCGGACACCCAAAAAATAATCCAGGAACTTGGTGATGAACCACTGGAGATAACCGGATATACCAACCTTTTCGGAAATTACCAAGAGGATGGAAACCCGGAATCTTATCAGAAAAATATCAACGCCTGGGCCCCTTACGTGCGCTTTAAACATAATATTATTTTGAAGAGTGTAATGTACTATGATACACTGGCTCAAGGGGGTGAAGTGATGAGAGGGAACAAAGGTAAAACCCTTGCCCAAGTGGCAGAACAGATTGCGCAAACTAAAGAAATGAACATCAAAAATTTTTTGACTCCTGAGCAGATCAGAAAACAAGTTGATCTTTCCAAAGAACCCAATTTTTATATCATGCAACTCAAATATAAAGATAGAAAGACATTTCTCCGGGTTTATCCGGACAATGAACACTGGCCATCGGAAACCGAAATATCAGCAGCATTTAAAAGGCTCCTTAAAGCAAAAATGCCTAAAATACTTTTCGCCAACGGCGAATTGGAGAGAAACATCAATAAGATTGGCGATCGTGAATATCAGGCGTTGACAAATCTCAAGATTTTCAGGCAATCTTTGCTTAACCAAGGCTTTGATGTTGATACGATATCCCTGTCAACCACGCCTGTTCCAAATGATATATCTGTGTTGGTTGTTGCAGATCCAAAAGTAGCACTCACTATATCAGCTATTAAAAATTTGCAGGATTATATTGATGGCGGTGGAAATCTGCTCTTTACAGGAGAACCCAGTAAACAGGATGTTTTAAATCCCATAATCAGACAATTTGGTGTCCAATTGATGGATGGAGCCATCGTTCAGCAAAGCAAACAATTGGAGCCAGATTTAGCGACACCAAATTTAACCGGCGCAGCAACCAAACTTTTTATTCCACTGGAAAGGGAGCACAAAGATAGCGTAGTGGTTTCGATGCCTTTGGCAACCGCACTTTCCATCGAAAATATAAAAGGATTCCAGGCTCAGCCTTTATTGGTTACAAATCCAAAGAGCAGTTGGCTTAAAAGAGAACGGTTTCTTAATGACTCTGCGGCCGTGAAGTTTGAACCAGAGAAAGGGGATTTGCAAAGGTCTTTCCCGCTCGCAACAAGCCTGACTCGGAAATTCAATCAGAAAGAGCAGCGTATCATCATCATCGGCGATGCCGATCTGATGTCGAATAAGGAGTTAAACAGGTTCAATCTTCGAACAGCAAATTTCGCTTTCAACATCGGCGTATTCAGTTGGTTGAGTTATGGCGAATTTCCCATCAGTAGCTTCAGGCCGGCACCAAAAGATACGGTGTTACTAGTAGATAAAGATCAGATCCATTTGCTTAAACTGATTTTCGTATGGATTATTCCAGGTTTGTTACTGGCCTGTGGAACCATTTTACTGCTTAGACGCAAAAGAAAATAAGATATTATATGCCTTTAAATACAGACCAGCAGACTATTAATGACCTTAACCTTTTTGGCACACAGGGAAGTAATTCGATATATGAAATTTTTAATAGTACCCGGACACATGGCGGTGCTACTATCTTGGAAGAAATGTTTTTAAACCCTATTGGTGATTATGAAAAAATAAACCAGCGTAGCCAAAGCATTCAGTATTTTGCGGGTCGTGCGGAAAACTTCCCTATATCTACCGAACAGCTTAGTGCTATCGAAACCTATATCAATAATACTGATTCGAGGAGTAAGCTATCAGCTTATGATCAGTCAGTTGCGAAACGCATTGGTGATTTTGTCGCACCTGATGTGCAGACGACAGCGATACACAACGGGATTTCAGCTATCGGTACGTTAATACGCGAATTTAAGCTGTTTATAGACACCCTCGTACTGGAAGACAGCCATCCTTATCTTTCTGAGAAAAAAACTATTGCGGGCATTTTAGCGTCTGAACACTTCATTGACATGATAAGCATACCTAAAAGTCACAAACTCACGAAACAACAGCTTATCTCATATGATGAAACGTTAAGGTTTGCCAGGAGGGATGCTGTATTAACACTTTTGGAATCGCTGTACACACTTGATGTTTATTATTCAATCGCTAAAGTGGCAAAGGAAAGGGGATTTGTTTTCCCGACAGCCTTTCCTGGAGAGAAAGTTATGATCAAAATTGATGAAGTTTATCATCCTCACCTTCAAAATGCTGTCCCAAATTCCATATCGATGAGTGGTGAAAAGAATGTTGTTTTTCTTACCGGAGCAAACATGGCAGGGAAATCAACTTTTATGAAAGCTGTAAGTATCGCAATATTTCTCGCTCATATGGGCTTCCCCGTGCCGGCAGCAAAAATGGAATTTACTGCCTTGGATGGGATATATACTACCATTAACCTCCCGGACAATCTGGGTATGGGTGCAAGTCATTTTTATGTTGAAGTGCTTCGTGCAAAAAAGATTGCCTCGGAATTAAAGATGGGTAAAAGATTGTTTGTGCTCTTTGATGAGATGTTTAGAGGGACAAATGTCAAAGACGCGTGCGAAGCCACTATAGCCTTCACAGCCGCTTTTGCCAGTAAACCGGATAGTTTATTCGTAATTTCTACCCATATCATCGAAGCTGGCGAGGTACTCAAGGAGCAGAGTGACAAGATTAACTTCACCTATCTTCCAACAACAATGGAAGGAACAAAACCTAGTTATACCTACAAGCTTCAATCAGGTTTGACTGCGGACAGACATGGTATGATTATCATCAGAAATGAAGGCATTCTGGATATCTTGAATGCAGGATTAGTAAAATCAAATAATAAATTGATATGAGTTTAATCGTTGACAAACAAACGCAGGACGACTTAAACCTGCTCGGTAAATATACACCTGGATCAGTTTTTAGCTTATTTAATAAAACGAAGACTGACGGGGGAGAACAGCTCTTGTTATCGATGTTCCTAAACCCGATGATCACCGCAGTTGAAATCAATGAGCGAAGAGATATTTTCCGTTATTTTGAACAAAAGGACATCGACTTTAAACTTGAAAGGAAGTATTTCCAATCTGCTGAAAATTATCTGGCAATAGAAAGTCCAAAAATGCTTATTGTTGCTGTACTTACATCTTTTATTCGAAAAGGCCAGTCAATATTGATCCGGGATGAGCGTTATGGTGAACTTGTAGCCGGGTTGAAGTCAACAATGAGCGTCCTTAGATACGCCAAAGAATTGTCAGCAGTTCTTACCGATCAATTACATTCCCCATTTGAAAAGGAAAAAAACACACTCAATGAAATACTCAATAACCCTTTTTTAATTAAATTAATTGCTCCACATCCTAATGGAGAATTTGAGCCTTATCAGTTGGCGCTTTATGACCAGCTCCTAAAACAGAAGTTACATACTTCTCTTAGGAAGGTATTTGAAATCCTTTACGCGATTGATGTTTATTCTACTGTAGCCAGGCTCGGAAAGATAATGGGCTGTTCCTATGCAGATGCATTGGATAAAGAAAAAAATGTATTGAAAGTTACCGGGCTGAGACATCCTGCTTTGAAAAAAGCAGTGGGTAATGACTTGATGTTCGATCATGATGCAAATTTACTTTTTCTCACCGGAGCAAACATGGCAGGTAAATCAACGATAATGAAATCTTTAGGTATTGCAGTTTACCTTGCGCATATGGGGTTTCCCGTAGCCGCTAATGAAATCATTTTTTCTGTGCGTGACGGCTTATATACCTCAATAAATGTCTCCGACAACCTTCAGACTGGCTATAGCCATTTCTACGCCGAAGTATTGCGGGTGAAAAATGCGGCCCTGCAGGTAGCAAGCGGCAAATGTTTCGTGGTCCTCTTTGATGAATTGTTCAAAGGTACTAATGTTAAAGATGCATATGACGCTACATTAGCAGTTACTGAAGCGTTTGCGAGGTATAGTAAAACGGCCTTCATAGTTTCTACACATATAATCGAAGTTGGCGAAGCATTAAAAGGAAGCAACTCTATAAAGTTTGCTTATATGCCGACAGTGATGTCTGGAAATAAACCCACCTACCCATACAAATTAATGCCGGGAATTACGAGTGACAGACAAGGTATGATAATCATTGAAAATGAAGGTATCCTGGAACTACTAAAGAATTAAATATATGAATTTGAAAAATAAAAGCCTTCTCCCGTTGAAGTTAAAATGCTTATTGCTATTAGCGTTAGTCGGCGGTACCTGCGCAGCGCAGAAAAGCATGAGTCGCATCGAAGCAGACAAGTTCGCAGTTCAGCAGTGGAATAAAGAAAAGCAAATTTTAACGCCCGCTGCCAGGAAAGTATGGAATGAGGGCGTAATCAAATTTAAACAATATCAGATGGCCATTGCCTACCGGGTTTTTGGAACAAAACCACCCGCTGGAAGAAGTTTGTATATTTCCCTACATGGGGGAGGAAACGCCCCCGTTGCAGTCAATGATCAGCAATGGGAAAATCAGCGTACACTTTATAATATCAAAGAGGGATTGGTTATTGTACCCCGGGCGCCTACAAATACCTGGAACCTCTGGCACGAAGATCATATCGATAATTTCATCGATTCACTCATTCGCTACAGTGTTGTCATGGAAGATGTAGATCCTGATAAAGTTTACATCATGGGCTATTCAGCCGGAGGAGACGGGGTATTTCAATTGGCTCCCCGAATGGCCGACCGCTTTGCTGCCGCATCGATGATGGCCGGACATCCAGGTGATGCTGAAATGCGTAATTTACGCAACTTGCCATTCTCAATATTCATTGGTGGCCTAGATTCTGCCTACAATAGAAATAAGCTTGCCATTAAATACAATAAGAAGCTTGACAGCTTACATCGATCGGACACTAAGGGCTTCGATCATCAGTTTCATTTGTATCCGGATAAGCCTCACTGGTTAGATCATCAGGATACTATCGCAATTTCCTGGATGTCCGGATATATACGGCATACTTTTCCAGAGAAGGTTGTTTGGGTACAGGATAACCGCTTGCAAAGCCGCTTTTATTGGCTATCGGCTCCTCTTGAATCGGCTAAAGTTGGAGATGCTGCTGAGGTCAGTCGTAAAGGCAACATCATTACCATATCACATAACTCCTTCGACGTACTTGAAATCAACTTAAATGATGTACTGGTAAATCTTGATCAGCCGATTACAATCATTGAAGATGGAAAGATTCTTTTTCACAAAAAGCTCAATCGCAACTTTGAAACGATAAAGCAATCCGTAAAGCAGTATCAGGATCCCAGGCTTATTTTCAGTACTAAACTGGTAATAAGCAACCATAAGGTAAACGAAAAAAAATCATTTAAATCCAAATTGCGTAAATGATGATTAACTTTAAATCAAGCATCACTTTTGCTTTATTGCTTTTGCTTATCGGTTCGACAGTATCGGCTCAACACCCTCTTAAAATCAGAAAACTTGAAGATTTTATTTCCCAAGGTATACGGGTGTCAACGCCCTTTAGCGTATTTGTCATCGCCTGGGATACGGTAAAAAATGAAAAGCCAGTTGGAGTATTTGAATCTGATGGCTTTAGTGGTGTTATTGTGTCAGAACAAGGGCATATCTTAACCGCTGCTCATGCAATTAATGTAAACCAGGTTTATCAGGTTAGATTTGTAGATGGCAGAAGGTATACAGCCCTACCTTTAGGACGTATAGGAAGGGATGAAAACAAAGCTGTATATGATATGGGTGTAATTAAAATTATAGAAAGAGAAAAATTTGCCTGTGCACCAATGGCCAATGGTAGCGAAATGGTTTTAAATCAACCTGTCCTAAGCATTTCCTATCCTTCTTCATTCCTATTGTCAACACCCAATGTACGTTATGGTAGGATTTCCAATACACGTACAGCAGAAGGCTTTATCCAATCTTCTGCTAAAATGGAGCCCGGTGATTCCGGTGGGGGATTATTCGATTTAAAAGGACAACTTATTGGAATACATAGCAGAATAAAAGAGCATGAATCTCAAAATTTCGACATTCCCGTGGATTCTTTTCGAAGATATTGGACAGCGCTGAATAAGCCAATAGATTATCAGCAATTGCCTGTGCCGGACACCTTGAGACTGTTGGAGCCAAATCCCAAGATGCAACCATTTCCTTCTATCCACTCTGTGCTAAAAATAAGGTCCAAATTGGATAAGAGCGTGGCGACAATTTTGAGTAATGATGGTGATCAAGTAAGAAAAATCATGGGTACGTGGGTTCGTTTCAGAAATAAGAATTATCTGATCAGTAAAAGTTCCATGGTTGCAGTCAGTCCCCGTATTTTGCTTAATGGAAAAATCTATGAATGTAAGGTCATCAGCAGGGAAAGAACGACCGATCTGATATTATTGAAACCAAATCTAAAAATAGGTAGTGGGATAAGATTAAAGGTTCAACAAGCTTCCCACGCTAATGACGAAAGCTATATCGGCAAAATCATAATTTCAGTTCTTCCGAACAAATTCAAAAAAACAGGGATTATTAGTAATTTCGCTGGGAAGCTACCTCCACAAAATAGCATTGGGTATTTGGACGTCAGTGCTAGATATCAGGATGGAAAAATTGTCATTACCGATGTACCTTTAAATAAAGCCATCTCCTCAAAACTGATGCGAGATGATCATATTTTAAATGTAGAAGGAAGACGCATTACCAAACCTGAGGATTTCATTAATGCCTTTTTGACTAATTACGCGGGGGATTTGGTTAAGCTCGATATCATTCGGAAGGGTATGCCTTTTACAGTTGAAACCTATTTGGAAGGACAACCTATGCTAAACCACGCATCATACGCATTTTCCGGGGGAAGGAGTGAACGTTCCGATGGTTTTGATAATGTCCTTGTCGGCGATGCGACAATAGAAAGTAGTGAATGTGGAAGCCCGGTATTCGATCGCACAGGCAGGTTTTGCGGAGTTAATATTGCCCGGCACAGCAGAACATCCGTTTTGATTTTGCCTGCAGCGTGCATCTGGAAGTTTTTAGCTCACTCTTTTCAAAAAACATAATAAAATAAACTATTCCTATATAGATTAACAGTTGGCTCGCGAGTTACTTCGGAATTATTTTATGAATGGTTGCAATCCGCATCTGATAGAAAAGTTAATGTTTACCAGTAAAGGGAACAAGAGGTTTATTATGACGATTATCGGGTATTGCCTAGTGAAAGATACTTTGATGAGGAGGACCAAATTTACCGTCCGGTAAATAACTCTGGCACAAAAATCTCTTCATTACCTTTGGATAAGTTAGATCGTGAGAATTTATTACCGCGGCAAATCGATCATTTGATCGAATATTTGAACGTATTGAACCAGAAAATAACGGATTGACTCGTATGCTGTGGAATGCAGAAACATATATTGATGAGGAATTACTAAGTCCTAATATCTTGCCTATAGAGCGTGATTACGCGATTTCTTTGGTAAATTCTTTCCTAGTCGGTTATGTAGTCCAATTAGCAGCTCAGGCTTCAGCAGGCTGAAAAGTCTAATTAGATAGGTTAAAAATAAGTCAAATCAAGTCGGCACACACCTGTAGGATTTGACTTATCTTATCAAGTAGTAATTTATTGTACCTAGTTAGAACGTCGCGATATCCAATATTCATATCGTATCAAGCCTAAGCTAAAATCAAAAAATATTACTATTCCAATATTGTAAATCAAACTATCCTTTGAAATCAAGATTCAGCCGTCATTAACCTGCAAACCGCTAAAAATAGGTATTCACAAATATTCAAGAGATTTGTGATAGAGTTGATGAAGTTCTTTCAATTGAACTCAAAAGAATTCATCAATAGTCTTTAAGGTCTCAGTCAATCATCGGAAATGAACATAGTCTTTCAATTTTGCCGAGCCTATTCATTATCTCACTATAAAATGGCAATCCTTTGGCTTTATCAAACACTACAACATTGACATCATTTGCCCTCATAACTTCCAACTTTGATTTTGACCTGGCTTCATATTCTTCAGGGATAAAATATGATATTTTGTTTTTTACGTGAAATTTGTTTTTATAGTATTTGCTTCTGGCTCGATAGGTGAGAAGCCACCAAAGGTCAGACTCAACAAAATCCAGTCCTAATCCAAATATGTATACACCTTTAGTAAAGAACAAGTCTATCCAAGATTGATAGTTGATTTGACCTTCATCTGCCAATCTCCTAACCAAAGCCTCTTTTAAAACACCTTTCAGTTTTATAAGAAGTTCCAGAAATGGTGTAGTTTCGCATATTTTTTAACTCCTCGCAGTAGTGCTCGTACCCCAAAGTTATTGACATTGGATTGTTGCAATCTCTAATGCAGGTGCCAATAAGTTGTGCCATCCATCTCATGCATTCTGAAAACGCTTTAAAGTCTCTCCACAACCTGGCTACTATTGTTTTTAGGTGTATCGCCTTAAATAGAAAATTCATAATTCGTGGTCATAATATATGGTACAGCTAAGGCCCTTATTCCCTCATGAATCGTTTTGTTCTATTTTCCTACAATTTTTGCTATACAGGTTTGTAATACCTTTTCATCCATCATTTTTGTGCGTATCGCACTTAGAAATATTTCTCATATAAAATGGGAAATGGTTTTTCCGCTCTATTGATGTGGCTAACGCCACAATATATGGTAATGTCATCTAGTAGCTCTTTCCAGCTTTTGCCAGATTTAATATTATTAATGTCATTGCCGATCAAGAGCGCAAAATTTTCATGTTGATTGTTGAATAATGTTTATGATGTTCTGGCTAAGATCAAAATATGCAACATTTGGAACATTCCATCTGAGTTAAAAAGTTGGCTTTTTAGCCACCTTTTTAACTCAGAAAGTTTTCCGGTCGCACTCCGCGCCTGATGACAATACTAGTTCAATTGCCCATAATATTTGTCAAATGCATTATGTATCATAGTTGATAATAAAAACTTTAGCTAATCCACTCAATACATATAGAAGCATTAGGGGAGTAAGACCAATCTCCATTAGGTTTATTTCACGCTTAAAAACATACAGGATTGATTAGTGCAAGGCTTATTAGGAATAATATCAGATAAAATTGAGAAACCATTTATGTTGCAGTTTATGTCGCATGATTGGATTTAATTTTTCTTATATCGACAGCCGTTTTTGCAAAGGTTATTGGATTTGAATTCAACAAATGATTAGGTCTAAAAGGGGTTTTCAGATATTGAGTTCCTCACGCTGTGAAAACAGCGCGACAGGGAAGCTTTCGAGGAGATTTACCTCAGACATCGGTCTGCAAATGTATCTTGCTGCCTGTAAAATTCTGGAAGATCACGATGCAAGCATGGATGGTATACAAGGTGTCTTTACCTGGATCTCGCAGAAACGCATGGAACTCAACATTATCACCCTTAAATCTTAACTCAATGCTGCTATCAAACATAACGTAGCTAATGTGCTGCGAAATCTTTACTTAGGGAAATCTTTTATTTATAGCCAGGGAACGACAGAACCCTCATTTAACAATGTGACTAGTGAACTTAGATCCATCTTAAATGAGTTTATGAAGATCTTCAAGGTCGATACCGGGAAATTTTTGATTAAGTCGAAATTAAAATCGTTCTAATAAAGATTGTTTTTTAAAACAAGGTATTTCTGAAAAAGGTATAGAAAGACAGTTGACTATTGCGTTAGAACAACATAACCATAGACAAAAATTCGAATATTGTCATAATCCAATCAGCTTTATACTTTCGCTCCTTTAATAGTTAGGCAGTACCCACTCTCTCTCTAAGAAATTTTGCAATGCAGATGGCTACCTTAGCAATTGTTCGTAATGTAAACGAATCTTCTGTGATTGATGGTTAAGGTCGCAAAACTATACTCCTGTTTTGGATTGACGTAATTAAAGATTCGAGAATTTCAGATGCGTGGAAGGTACTATCAGCATGTTACGGCCCTGCACTGCCTCTGCCATAGAAAACAAAGCTAAATGGGTGGTTACTACATGCCTGCTTCATAACTACGACTGAAAAACATGGCTGATAGGGCATCCAACGGTATGCTGCTATCTCCGGATCCGATTTTTATGAAATGGTAAATCTGATATTTTCACCCTTATTGGCAATTTTCAAAGGTTTTTCATCTCGCGTCAATCGCGAAAGTATAATTTCATATGTATCATGCATTACTACCTCGCATTTCCAAAATGTAAATGATTTAGTTACTGCTTTGGTTATCATAAATATCAAGGATAACTTTACCTGACGGTTTACCGTTTTGCTGGAAATCCAAAGCAGCAACACCATCATTTAAGGTAAATGTCTTGCTTATGTGCGGAAATAGGATATTATCTGATATAAAATTTTTTATCATGTTTAATCTTTCGGTTAAAGGATTACCCAATATAAATTCTGCTCTCACACCATATTGCTGCATTAAAGAATCGTTTGGCTGTTCTGCAATAGATGCTATAACACCGCCCTTTTTAAGTATGGTATACGCTTGCTTATAAACTTCCCCTCCAACTGTATCTACAACTAGATCATAGCCCTCTAGTAATTCTTGAAAATTTTGCACTGAAGCATCTATTACTTCATCTGCGCCTGTTTTTGCAGCAAATCCAACGTCTTTTGTATGCACGGTCGTAGCGACGTAGGCTCCGGTATTTTTAGCCAATTGTATGGAAGCGCGACCAATACCGCCTGCACCACCTATAACCAATACTTTACTGTTATTATCCAGGAATGTTTCCGTTATACATAAATAAGCACACACGCCGACAGTCACAGAGGCAGCAGCGATAGTATGGCTAATATCTGCCGGCTTAAGGCAAAGATATTTTGACGGGGCAACTAAATATTCTGCAAAAGAGCCACTTCCGCCAAGGGATGGTATTGCACCTCCAAATACCTCATCGCCCACTTTAAAAGTACTAACCTCGGCGCCTGTATCTACAACAACGCCACTAAAATCGCACCCAAGTGTAGCAGGAAAAGTAAGGGGTAGCATGTTTTTCATATGGCCTTCACGTATTTTCCAGTCTACAGGGTTCAATGCGGCCTTATGTACTTTAACTAATACCTCATCAATTTTTAGTTCGGGCTGTGATGCATCGTCGGATATTACGGCTACTTCATTATTACCGTAACCTGTTATTTGTAATGCTTTCATATCTGGTAATTCTTAAGTTTAAAATATTTTTATTTTTTATTGCTCATGATCGCAAAAAGTTAGATAATTACTTTGCTGAAAGGCCTCCATCGGTCGGGAGCGAGACTCCTGTAATAAGCGATGCCTCATCAGATGATAGCCAAAGCACAGCATTGGCAACCTCCTCCGGGGTACCAAATCTTTTCATTGGCTGATGGCTACGGTACATATCAAGGAATTTACCGAATTCTCCCTGGGTAAGCCCCGGCGTTTCTATAGACCCCGGACACACAGCATTTACACGGATGCCTCTTTCCGCGTATTCTATAGCGGCGGTCTTGGTCATACCTATTACGGCAAATTTAGATGCCGAATACGCAACCATATTAGGTGTGGCATTTAGCCCTGACACAGATGCCATATTAATTATAGATCCAGCTCCATCCTGTTTTAAAAATTGCTGCAGCTCATATTTCATGCAAAGAAATACCCCTTTTAGGTCTATAGCCACAGTATTATCAAAAATATCTTCCGGAAAATCATGTATTGGAGCTGATGTTCCGCCCACCCCGGCGTTATTAAAGGCACAATCGAGCCTGCCATATACTTCAACAGTTCTGGCTACCATAGCCTGCACATCTTCATTGTTAGAGACATCCGTCTTTATAAATGTGGCTTCGCCACCGGCTTCCTTAATTTTTTGTACAGTCTCGTTGCCGCCTTTGTCACTAAAATCTGCAACAATTACTTTAGATCCTGCAGCTGCAAATTGTATGGCTGTTGTCTGCCCAATTCCCGACCCTGCTCCAGTAATAATGACTACTTTGTTTTGTAAGCTTTTCATATTTATATCTTTTTGTTAATAATATTCTTTTATTGTAAATTACTATTTATAACCATCCTTAACTACCACAAGCTTTATATCTACATTACCGAGTATAGCGTTTGAATATGAACAGGCCTGATGTGCTTTTTGAGCAATTTCTTCGGCAATCACATGCTCTAATCTCGGAATTGTATTCTCAAGGGTGATTTCAATGATTGGATTGTTCTTTTATAATATGCATAGTATAATCAAAAAAATTATGCGAGATCACAAGCTTTGATGGAAACCAATTGATCAAGTCAACAAATTTTATATTAAAATCAAACTCTTCTGTAAATAAAAGAGCCGGCAAAGAATAAATGATACCGGCTCTTCACAATAAAAACTACTTACTTAATTTAATCAGCATGAAGGGTATCCTTATGTTCCTCTGGTTTATAATTAGCTTCCATTTCGGCAAGTTTTTTCTTACCATAAGCAATTCGAGTAATGAGTACATAAAGTACCGGTACTATAAAAAGTGCAAAAATGGTAGCACTAAACATTCCTGCAGCAACTGTCCAGCCAATCGTCTGGCGGGATACCGCACCCGCACCTGTAGATAAAACAAGTGGGATTACGCCCAGAATAAATGCCAAAGATGTCATAATGATAGGCCTTAACCTCAACTTGACTGCTTCAATCGTTGCAGAAATAATCGGCATGCCCCAATCAACCCGTTCCTTAGCAAATTCAACTATTAGAATTGCATTCTTTGCAGATAAACCAATCAGCGTTATCAATCCAACCTGAGCATAAATATTGTTGTCTAACTTAGGCAGCAAGGTTAAAGCTAAAATTGCGCCGAACAGTCCCAGAGGAACGCTTAATAGAATAGAAAATGGAACTGACCAACTCTCATATAATGAGGCCAATAGCAAGAAAACTACGACTATTATCAGCGCGAAAATAACTGTGGTGCTATTTCCGGCTTCCTGTTCCTGCTGACTTAAAGCGGAAAAGTCATATTTATAGCCAGAGGGAAGGCTCTTCGCCGCAATTTCCTCTAATGCTTTCAGTGCATCACCACTACTACTACCGGGTTTCGCACTACCATTTACTTCTACTGAACGGAACAGGTTGTAGTGATTAATAATAGATGGATTCTCTACAAGTTCATAGGATACCATGGAACCTAAAGGAACTGGAGTTCCCTTATCATTTTTTACATATAGACGATCCACATCTTGAATTTTACCTCTGAATGTTGTATCAGCTTGAGCCACTACTTTAAAGTTTCGTCCGTATTTCACAAAATCATTAACATAACTACTACCAAGGTAAGCGGCAATAGTGCTGTAAACCGAGCCTATGGATACACCCATTTTCTTAACCTGATTGCGATCTACCGTAATTTTATAGTTCGGAGTGTTAGTTGAAAATAAGGTATAAGCCATGCCAATATCTTTATGTTGGTTGGCTTGGCCAAGAAAATTGTTCACCACCCCTTCAAACTTTTTGATATCGCCTGCCTGTTGTTCCTGAATTTGCATTGAAAATCCACCACTGATGCCTAATCCTGGAATGGGAGGTGGCTGAACAGCAAGCACCGATCCTTCCTTATCACCGTAAAATGCTTGAGATACTTTGGTTACAATTGCAGGAACATCAGCTTGCCTGTCATCCCAGTGTTTCAATTGAACAAAAAAGGTAGCGGAATTGGATTTAAAGGCCTGATTTAAGATGTTAATGCCCGAAATGGAAGTTACACTTTTAATTTCAGGGTTTTGCTTTCTGATGGTTTCAGTTACGCGTTTTACAAAGGCTTCTGTCCTGGCTAAAGATGCACCCTCAGGAAGTGAAGCGCCCATTAAAAATACACCTGCATCTTCATTTGGAATAAAACCGGAAGGTTTGTATTTAAACATAGCCATTGTACCCAGATAAATGCAAACCAACATAATCATCACCAACGGTGCTTTTTTCAAACACCACCTCACACCTTCAGAATATTTGCCAGTGATTCTAGAAAACCATGTATTAAACTTGAAGAAAAACTTATCCATTCCTTTGGAATCCTTATTCATTTTAGTTTTCTTCAATAACAATGAACAAAGTGCAGGGGTTAAAGACAAGGCTATAAAAGCAGAGATTAATACTGAAATAGCAATGGTGATTGCGAATTGCTGGTAAAGTTGACCCACCATACCAGGAATGAATCCAACAGGGATAAATACCGCTGCTAGAATAAGCGCAATCGCAATAACTGGTGCAGTAATATCTTTCATTGCTCTTATAGTAGCCTCTTTAGCTGAGAGACCGTCGTGGTCCATGTAATGCTGAACTGCTTCAACTACCACAATGGCATCATCCACCACAATTCCAATAGCCAATACAAAGCCAAACATGGTCAATACGTTTACTGAAAACCCCATTAGGTTAAAGAAGATAAAAGTACCAATAATTGACACTGGGATTGCAAGTACGGGAATAAGTGTAGCCCGCCAGCTTTGAAGAAAGAAGAATACAACGACTGTTACCAGAATTAAGGCTTCAACCAGTGTATGTATCACACTATTGATAGATACATTTACGATAGAAACCGTTTCATAGCCAATGGTATAATCAAGGTCTTCTGGGAAAGATTTTTTTAATTCCTCTAACGCACCTACAACACCATCGTAAGTTTGTACCGCGTTACCGCCAGGGGTTTGATTAATACCCATCATAGCTGATGACTGACCATTGATCTTCGCTGTAATATTATAGGCGAATTCTCCTAATTCCACTCTGGCCACATCTTTCAGATATACAGAAGATCCATCTGTTGTGGTCTTTACAATGATGTTTTTAAATTGTTCTTCTGTGCTAAGATTTCCATCAAGTACCACTGAAAACTCAAAACTTTGGTTTCCTTTTTGCGGGGGACCTCCGACGCTTCCGCCTGGCATAATTGTGTTTTGTTCTGCGATAGCGGTTGAGACCTCACTAGGCGTGATATTCATGGCCGCCATTTTGTTGGCATCTAACCAAACACGCATACTAAAAGGCTGACCAAAAGCCATCACGTCTCCAACTCCTTTAACCCTCAATAATGCATCTTTCAAATAAAGGTTGGCATAATTCCCAAGATACTTTTGATCATAGGTTCCTTTGGGTGATATAAGCCCTACAACCATCAAAAGGTCAGTATTTGCTTTTTTGGTAGTTACGCCCAGGCGTCTTACTGCTTCAGGAAGGGACGGCTCAGCTATACCAACTCGATTTTGCACATCAAGTGCTGCAACATCTATATTGGTTCCTACTTCGAAAGTTACAGTAATTGTTGACCTCCCATCAGCAGTACTATTAGATGTCATATATTTCATCCCAGGAGTACCGTTAATCTGGCTTTCAATAGGCGTAGTTACGGTTTGTTCAACCGTTTGCGCGTCAGCACCTGTGTAGTTTGCGGTTACGGTTACCGTTGGTGGGGCTATATTGGGATATTGTGTGATCGGTAACCCCGTTAAAATGATTGTTCCCGCAAGCACAATTAGTATTGAGATCACAATAGCTGTGACCGGGCGTTTTATAAAGACTTCTGATATCATATTTTATTCTATGTTAGCTGTTGCTAATGAAATAATAAATCTTACTGTTTAGCCTGTTGTGCTTTTACAACAGTTCCTGGCCTTAGGTTTTGGAGTCCATCTGTTATGATAGTTTCTCCGGAATTCAAACCTTTAAGGATTACAATTTTATCGCTAAAAGTATTGCCTAGCTTAACCAATCTTTGCTGTACCTTACTGCTATCGCCCAATACATAAACCAAGTTTTCACCCAGTTGCTCGGTGATGGCTTTGTATGGAATAACTAGCTGTTTCTCTGGTGATTTATTCAGAACCTTAACATTACATGTCATGCCGCTTAATAGTTTACCACCAGCATTAGGATAACTGATACGGACTTTAATGGTACCCGACCCTGGATCTACAGCTCTATCTACAGCAATGATACTTCCATTCATCTTATATGTAGATTTGTCTGTAAGTTCGATGCTGAAAACTGAATCCTTAACACTGTTTGTATTATTTTTCAAACTTAAAAAACGTGGAATATCCTGCTGGTTTATCGCAATGTCAACCGCAATTGGGTCATTAGCTGACACTGTATTTAACAAGGTAGATCCCTGAGATACCAATGCGCCTAACCTCACTTGCGAGATGCCAATGGTTCCGTTTAATGGAGAAACGATCACAGACCTTTTTAAATTTGCTTCCGCAGTCGATAAAGAAGCTTGAGCAACAGCAACCTGCGAGGATGCATTCTCAAGATCCGTAATCGCATAATCTACACGTTGTTTAGCCACAGCTTCTTGTTTGGCCAGGTTGGTATAGCGCTCTGCATCTTTTTTGTATTTATTATAGTTGGCTTTCGCTACCTGAAGATCGGCTTTTGCAGCATTATAAGCTGCTACGTAATTGGTGCGGTCAATTTCATATAATTTCTGGCCTTTACTCACCTTTTGTCCATCTTTAACAAATATTGCAGTTAAATAGCCATTAACCTGAGCTCTGAGTTCCACTTCATTTAATGGTACCACCACGCCCGGATAAGATTCAGTTATGGTTACATCTTCAGATTCTACTTTATAAGTGGTAACCGGTACAGCTGCAGGTGCTGCCGGAGCTTGTTCCTTATTATTTCCACATGCTGATAACAAAGCAATTCCAATAAGTAGGGAAGCAGTTGAGTTAAAATTTGATTTCATTTTATTATGGTGTAGTGCTAATTGTTCCTAATGCTTGTTGTACATCCAGCTTGGCTGAAAGTACACCGTATAATGCGTTTAAATAGTTGATTTGTGAGGTTTTTAAATCTGTTTCTGCAGTCATTAAATCGAGGTAACTTTTAATTCCCTCATCATATTGAAGCTTTATTGTGCCATAAACCTGTTTGGAAACATCGACATTACTTCTTGCCGTTTTCCAATCATTTAAGCCAGCTTTATAAGTAGCCATTGCCCGCTCATATTGGCTGTTAATTTGGTTTTTACTCTCCTGAAGATCTAGATCTGTGCGTTTCTCCAGAAGTTGGGCTTTCCTAATTTCCTGAATTCTCTTAGTTCCCTGAAAAATTGGAATGTTCAACCTTAATCCTACGATCGATCCAGGCAAATTCATCTTGAACATTTCAGAAACATCATTTCCTAAATAATTAAAACTATAATTAATAAAACCTGATAGTTTTGGTAAATAAGCCAGTTTGTTATAGCTTGTATTGACAGATTGTAGGGACCTTTGAGTTTGTAATAATCGATATTCCACTCTTTTTTGGTAATCTAGCGTTTGAACAGTATCAATCAGTATTCCAGACTCCATCGATTGATTATCGAAACTCAAGGTAAGTTCTTTTTCAGCGCTGTAACCCATTAGTGCCTTTAAATAGGCATATTTGGATTTCAATAGTTCTGATGTACGTTTTTTATCAGCTGATGAATTGCTTAGGCTTATTTGCGCCCGCTGATAGTCGGTTTTGTCGACAAGTCCCGCCTCATATTGGCTTTTGGCATCTTTCAATTGCTTATTAATGCGGGCAATATTCTCTTCAATAATTTTTAATTGCTCCTGACTAGTAAGGATATCATAAAATGCCTTACTTACATCAACAATAGTATTGATTTGTACATTTTCTGTGTTCTGCCTATATTGCTGACGATAATAACGGGCACTCTTTGAAGCCTGGATCAATCCGGCGTTTAAAAATTGCTGATCAGCCTGCAGGATAAGCGAGGATGTATTTTTTGTTCCAAATACGATGTACGATGTTTGTCCATCAACCGTGAGCGCGTTTAGCTGTTGTTTAATGTTGTGGTTGAAAGATCCATCTGCATTGATTTGAGGTAACCAGGCCGAAAGCGCTGATTTAATATCCCGCTCGCCAACTTCCTGGTCGAGGTAAGATTGTTTAACACCGGGCTTGTTTTTAAGTGCATAATTGATAACATCTTCTAGCTTTGCATTGCGAAGAACACTATCAGTTTGTGCATTTACCCGTCCTGCAGTTATCATGGAGATGCATAATGCAGTTATCAATAAGGGTTTGTAAAGGTTCATGATCTAATAATTCTTTACGCAAATTTACTTCCGTAATCATGCCATCAACTTCAAAGTTGACTGAAGCCTGTCATTTGGTTGCTGAACCATTCAAAACCCTTACCGAACAGCATGCAGTGAATTGATTACTTAGAAATAAAATTCAAAGTTCAGTGCGTTAAATATCCGTTTCAGAGGTTTATTTTTCCATCCAGGTAAAAAAAAAATGAAATTTTGTAAATTTAAACCAATCTTGTACTTCAAAGTAACGCCACTGCATGATAAAGAAAGAGCCAAAGCTATCCTATAAGTATTTTCGGTTTGCGATCATTCCAGTCATATTCACGGGATTTTATCTTTTGGCATTTTTGATTGATCCTACCAGAGTCTGGTCTGATTTTTTTAAGCGCCCAAGTGAGGAGATCATCTTGGAGCTTTTCTATGTGGTTTTCTTTTGTATAGTGATCTCTGAAATTTGTCTTTTTTTAGCCAGAGTTCTGGATAAAAAAATTCCATGGTACGAGTTTCCAATCGGACGCTTCAGTATACAATTCAGTATACAGATTGCAGCGACATTAATATTTGCTTTTTTCTATGTATACATCGCCATTTACCTTTTTAGTGCTAATTTTAAGATTAGCGATATAAAGCCATTAGCTTTAAGGCAATTGTTTGTCATTAATGTACTTTTGTCGGTAATGGTAAGTCTCATCCATACAGGAAATTATTTCTTGCAACAATGGAAGAGTGCAAAGGAAGAATCTTCAAAACTATTACTTAAATCAGCAGAATTGCGGCAAACAGCATTGGAGGCAGAGCTTCACTCGCTTAAGATGCAGCTCGACCCACATTTTATGTTCAATAATTTCAGCACACTTTCTGCGTTGATTTCAGAAGATGAGAAACTTGCCCAACATTTCCTTGAAAACTTATCATGGGTATATCGATACATGATCTTAAATGTAAAAAAAGACCTCATTTCGGTTAAAGAGGAGCTTGATTTTGCAAAAGCGTATTTTTATCTGATGAAAATAAGACTTGGGAATCATATTGTAATGGAAAACAACCTTAGTGCTGAAACACTAAAGAAAGCAATGCCACCACTAACACTACAACTACTTATCGAAAACGCGATAAAACACAATATTGCATCGGCTGATAAACCTTTATTTATTGATATCAATGAAGATGACGCTGGTAATTTAATGGTATTAAACTCTCTTCAGAAGCTGAATTTTAAAATGCCCTCTACCAATACCGGACACAAAAACATACAAGAGAGGTATAAATTATTAACTGACAAAGTGCCTGAAATCATGGAATGTAGGGAGCTTTTTATAGTAAAACTTCCACTGATGGAATTAACCCGAACCTAGCATGAAAATTGTAATCATAGAAGATGAAAAACACAATGCAAATAGGCTGAAACAGTTACTTCAGGATATTGATAAAAACATTCAGGTCGTTGCGATTCTTGAAGGGGTAAGAGAAAGCATAAATTGGTTTTTAAGCAGTGAACAACCTGATTTAGTACTTATGGACATCAGGTTATCTGATGGGCTTTCTTTTGAAATTTTTTCAGAGTATAGTCTTAAATGTCCAGTGATATTTACAACAGCGTACGATGAATATGCCATACGTGCTTTCAAAGTTAACAGTATCGATTATTTATTAAAACCAATTCATAAAACCGAACTTGAGGCTTCACTCTCAAAGTTCTGTGAAATAAGGTCAACGATGATACAAGAAGTTGTCATCCAGGATCTCGTAAATGTTTTAAAGGGTAAAGAACAGGTATTCAGATCGCGGTTCCTTATTCAAATAGCAGACCAATATAAGTCAATTCGAGTGGAAGATGTTGAATATGTCTATTCAGAATTCAAGATAACATATCTTGTTTTACGAGATAATTCGGTGCATCCTGTAAGTTTCACTATGGAAGAGATTGAAGAACAGCTTGACCCGATGCTTTTCTTCCGTGCCAATCGACAACATATTATATCCCTGACGAGTATCCGAGATATACACAATTACTTTAATGGAAAACTGAAAGTCATTCTCAGCCGGCATCCATCGTTGGAACTCATCGTAAGTAAAGATAAATCTGTATATTTTAAAAAATGGCTTGATCGATAAACTATGGCTAAAAGAGATGATATTATTAATACCGCTTCAAGGTTATTTAATTATTATGGAATTGAGAAAACAACACTAAATGATGTCGCCAAAGCCATAAATTCAAGCACACCCTCTATATACTATTATTTTAAGGATAAAGGAGAATTAACTTCTGCTGTTGTCTGCCAAATTGTTGATGAGTCTTATAAAAAGATTGTCGTCAATACTTTAAACGCCGACAATATAAAAAAGAGCATTATTGCGTTAGTAAATGAGAAGTGTACAGATATTAAAAAACATTTCAATCTTTATTTGTCTATTCCCTACCTTATCAGACAGGGTTATTACGATTGTGTTTATGCAAACTATCTTTCAAATAAAAGAAGGATACTCGAAATTTACAGCGCATTAGTGATTGATGAAGGCGATAAAATTGGTTTAAATGCACGTTATACAATTTTTGGTTTTCTAGATGCAATTGATGATAATTTTGGCCAGTTTATTTTAGGCAGAAAAGGCCCAAGAACAAAGGAAAGCTTAAATCAAATGCTCGACGAACAACTCAATTTGAGTCAGCAGTTTTTGTTTAAATCTTTCTAAAAATCCAGTGTGATAAAAATCTTTTTTATTCCATTTCTTACAAAATTCACCAGCGGGAAGATTGATTTTTATTCATATTACTTTGGACGCTTCAAAATATGGCACCACCGAAAGATTATTTTTTACAGAAAGAATTTTGAAGGTTAAGATGTGTTGAGATCTTCTAATGATTGGAACAAAGTCAGAGCACATAAAAGCTGCAGCCATGTGGTTGTGTAAAATTTAATTTATGATAACATGGATAAAAAAGTAGAAATAATGGAAGCTGCCGAAAAGCTATTTGCTGAACACGGATACGCTGAAACGACAATTAGACAGATTACAAGCCGTATATCAAAAAGCTCTGCAATGATTGGGTATTATTTTGGATCAAAAGAGAGTTTAGTCGAAGCTATAATTAACTATCGCACAACAAAACTCGAACAATTGATTGACCATCAATCATTGAAAATTAATAACCCACTCAAATGTCTTTATGAGGTATTAGCGCGTTTTGTTGACAAAGCTTTCCAGCAGCCATATTTTTATATGCTATTAAATCAGCTCCAGTCAGTTGGTAAAGAGAAATTACTCATCGAAAGCTTTAATACCCTTAAACTTAACAATTATAATTTTATGGAAAAAATTATAATTCAGGGACAATTAGAAGGATACTTTAAGCGAAATTCAGATATTAATATGTTGATTGCAATAATATCAGGCACCATAAATCATGTATTAATTAATAAGGATTACTTGTTAAGCTGTTTTCTACTGGGAGGGGGGATAGCAGAAAATTATAACGCATGTATGAAAAAACGCTTGAAATCAACATTAGAAAATGTCATAACAGCACACCTATGTCTGTAAATAATTTTAGAGACATCATCGAGTCAACCAATTGCAAAATTACACTCTTTCAAGATAAGCCTTGACTTTCAGTAGGCTGTTTAATATTGTACCAAATTTTAGAAACTCATAATAGATTAAATTATGACCTTCATTTTATAGTTACACTTTATTTATTTTGTGGTGCTAGTTATTAAAAGATGTGCAGTCAACTTGTCATTCAGTTGATAAAACTCATAAGTAAGACTGGACTAACTAAAAGTAGGGTAAGTAAAAAATAATAGTATTATAAATTTTAATTGAATTAGAAAGTACCCACAATATAGCGATGTCCCAACATCATCTATTTGCTTAATTAGTTTTTATAGTACATTGTTTGACCTAAAATAAAGAAACTTCTTTTCGTAAATTAATCCTAAAATAAAATGCACTATCACCATGCACTTGCAGGCGGGAATTTAGTCAAAAGTTTTAGGAGTAAGGTGGGTGAATTCGTTGATTTAACCCACAGGAAGGATCTATAAAGAGTCTTGTTTCTGTAAATATCATAGTGCTCAGTAGGAATTATGCCTTCTACATGGAATTTTTTTACGCGAAAGTCTTAATCTACAGCAACATGGCTATTAACGACGTTTAAATTTTACTAATTAACTTCAATTCTTGCATAAATAAATTGGTAATGCAGTGTTAATAAGCTACCACATGATAATATAAGATGATTTGTCACGAAAATCTAATCATGAGATCATCTACTCAACCATTATCTTGTTATCTTTTTTAAACAATAACGGGGAAATACCAGTATGCTTTTTGAAATATTTTCCAAAAAATGAAGGATTACTAAAGCTCAATTTTTCTGCAATCTCAGAAATATTCATGATGCGTAATGATAATAATAACTTTGCCTCTTTTATTACATAATCATCGATAAATTCACCAGCGGATCGACCTGTGACTTGCTTAACGACCTGAGAAAGGTGCCTCGGTGTTATCTTCAAACATTTCGCATAATATAATACTCTTTTCTCTGTTTTGAAGCGTTCCGATACAAGGGACAAAAAGCGGTTTGTTAGTTCAATTTTACTGTTAACATTTGATGTATCTAGTTTTTTCTGCTTTTCATTGAGCAGAAAAATATCGTATAATATCGATAAGAACCTATTATGGATGATGTCATCAATATAGCGTGTATGTTTTGGAATGGTAAGCTTGTCCTGAAGTGACTTCATGTCTGCGTACAGACGGTCGTATTCTGATTTAGATAATGAAAATTTAAGTAACTCTTTATCTTCATGAGCTATTCTATAAGTTTCGGCTCTATTGAAAAACACACCTTTCGCAGACAAATATTCTTCATTAAAGTAAGTGTAAATAACTGATGCGTTTGGTTCGTTGGGAATTTCATAAATATGATCGGGCAATAAGCATAATATATCTCGATAACTGAAAGTATAGGATACAAAATCAATTCTAATCTCTAAACTTCCTTTTGTAATCATTAATATACCATAACCTGTAGATCTGAACGCTGACTTAGGGCAATAACTTGACTCATTACTATCATAAATCGAAACCATCAGTTCAGCTTTCAGTGAACTCCCCTTGTCAATGTGAGGCGTTGGTTTTTTGTCAAGATAAATTTGTTCCATAAATAATTCTATAGTATCCTTTCTCAGTTATTTAAATAGTTTAAATTTTTAAATAAGTAAAGCGATAATTCGTTTGTTTTACCCTTCAGCAAATTTATGTTTAAAGGAATATTATTTACTTATGATTTGCAAATTTTACTTTATGTTGATTGAAAAAAAAAGATATGATTGATTTTTTTAAACTTAATATTTAATATAAATAACTGAAAATAAAATACTTATAAACTTAAGTATTTAGGTTTCTATTCATTTGTTGAGTATCTCATGTATTTACTTTTCTATTTAAAAAGTCAGATAGTCGAATGGTCAATTCATCGAAATGTCATATTTGCCCCACCCTCCTTACTGACCTGCATATCCCACATTTCAACCTTTTTTTAAGATTAAATCTGGGTTAAAATTGCATTAATAAATCCTCACGTAAAAGTAAATCCCGTTTAGCACCTCAAGAAGATGAAAAGCGGTTTCCGAAAACAGCGATGGGCGATCAAAACTTCGAAAAAGACAGAATAATTGCATGTATATGCGTAAAAAATTACAGGACAGAATTGCTTCTTTTCAGGATGCGAAACTTATTCAACAGAAAGGATTATATCCTTATTTCAGGTCTATAGCTTCTGCTCAGGATACCGAGGTAATAATAAATGATAAAAAAGTCTTAATGTTTGGCTCCAACTCGTATCTGGGACTGACTAACCATCCAGAAATAAAATTAGCCTCTAAGAATGCAATTGACAAATATGGAACTGGTTGTGCGGGTTCCAGATTCTTAAATGGTTCGCTGGACATTCATTTGGAACTTGAACAGCGGCTCGCAAGGTACGTGGGAAAGGAAGCTGCAGTGCTTTTTAGCACTGGTTTTCAGGTTAACCTGGGTGTAATTTCCTGTCTGCTTGATAGAAATGATTACCTGATACTCGATGAATATGACCACGCTTCCATCATTGACGGAAGTCGGTTGTCGTTCTCCCGAACCATCAAATATGCGCACAATGACATGAATGATTTGCGCAGCAAACTTAGCCGTTTGCCAACAGAAGCTGCAAAACTTATTGTATCAGACGGGATCTTCAGTATGGAAGGGGATTTGGTCAACCTTCCCGAGATGGTTGAGATTGCTAATGAGTTCGGCGCAAATATCATGATGGATGATGCTCACAGCCTTGGCGTAATTGGGTTGAATGGCGCAGGCACAGCATCACATTTCAATCTAACCAATGATATAGACCTGATTATGGGGACTTTTAGCAAATCATTGGCTTCCCTGGGTGGTTTTATTGCAGGAAACACAGATACCATTGAATTCATCAAACATCGGGCAAGATCGCTGATGTTTAGTGCCAGTATGCCTCCATCTGCTGTGGCCAGTGTGATTGCAGCGCTTGACATCATTGAAAGAGAGCCCGAGCGCATAGATAAACTTTGGGCAAATACCACTTATGCCAAAGAACTCCTTACCGAAGCGGGATTTGACATCGGGCATAGCAATAGCCCAATTATACCGGTGTACATCAGGGACAATACCGCGACTTTTATGATTACTAAGATTCTTCAGGAAAACGGGGTTTTTGTTAATCCTGTCGTATCTCCAGCTGTTCCATCTGATTCATCTCTTATTCGCTTTTCGCTCATGGCCACGCACAGTTTTGAACAAATAGAACGCGCTGTGGAAGAGCTCAAAGCTGCATTTGAAGAAGTTAATGTCAATCTTTTAAATATTCGGTTATGAGGATAATCAGAGAAGTTGCTTGTAAAAAAGACCTTCAGGCTTTCATTGATTTTCCTCATGGTTTACATAAAGGTGATCCAAACTACGTTCCTGAACTTTTTATCGCTCAACGGGATTTATTAACGCCCGGAAAGCATCCTTTTTTTAAACATTCGACCATTGCCTTGTTTTTACTTTTTGATGATAATGAGCTTATTGGCCGCATTGCTGCAATAGAAAATTTCCATCACAATCAGGTATATGGCGCCAAAGATGGTTTCTTTGGTTTCTTTGATTGTATCAATGATCTTTCAGCGGCGAGGGAATTAATGGATGCCGTGCATCATTGGCTAAAAGATAGGCAAATAAGAAAAGTACTCGGACCTGTAAATTTTTCTACCAATGAAGTTTGTGGCCTATTGATCGAAGGTTTTGACGGTCCTCCGGTAGCCATGATGCCCTACAATCCACCTTACTACCTGACCCTGCTGGAGGCCTTGGGTTTTATCAAAAATGTCGATTTGCGTGCCTACCGCTATACCGCTGGAGATTATAGTGACCGGTCGCTGCAGTTGGTTGACCGAATTAAGGAAAGGCTGTTAAGAAATGATATTACCATCCGGACAATCAATATGAAAAACTTCGCCCGGGAACGTGATGCCTTGCGGGAAGTGTACAACAAAGCGTGGGATAAAAACATGGGTTTCGTACCCATGACGGATGAAGAATTTGAGTACACCGCCAATGATTTGAAACTGATCTTGGATCCTAAGTTTTGTATTATGGCAGAGCAGCATGGAAAGATAGTGGGCTTCGCTTTAGCCATTCCGGATATCAATCAAATACTGATCAAAATAAAAAGGGGAAGGTTGTTTCCTACGGGTCTGATTAAGTTATTGACTGGAAAGGGCAAGATTGACGGCATCAGAATTATGCTTTTAGGGGTAGTGGACGGCTATAGGAAAATGGGTATCGAAGCCTGCCTTTATGGGGGAATTATCAAACGCTTTCAGGAGAAAAAGATGAAGTATGCAGAAGCGAGCTGGACACTTGATCATAATGATATGGTCAACAGACCCATTGAAGATATCGGTGGGAAACTTTACCGAAAATACCGGATTTTAGAAAAAGAGCTATGAAAAAGCGGGTTTTGATTACCGGGGCTACCGGATTTGTTGGCTTTCATTTAGTAGAGGCAGCACTTGCAAATAATCTGCAAGTGTTTGCTAACATTCGCAAATCCAGTAAAACTAAACATCTGCAAGGTTTTAAGATTCACTTTGTAGAACTCGATTTCGAATCCATTTACGCCTTAGCTCAAAATATCGATGAAAATAAATATGACTATGTAATCCACGCGGCGGCGGTAACCAAGGCAGGAAGCCTGGATGAATATAATAAGTACAACGCATCCTACACCAGGCACCTGGCCATCGCAGTATCGAATGCATTGCATAAAGTGGAAAAATTCATTTTTGTAAGCAGTCTTGCAGCACTGGGACCATTAAAAAAAACAGGTGCATTATTGAGCGATCATGGTGAATCAAACCCATTGACTTATTATGGTAAAAGTAAAGCTTTGGCTGAGACTTATTTGAGAAGCATTCCAAATCTTCCCCTTTTAGTTTTCCGTCCAACGGCGGTATACGGACCTCGGGAACGTGACCTCTTGATGGTGCTTAAAGTCCTTAACAGGGGTTTTGATGTCGCTATCGGAGATAAGGATCAGAAACTGAGCTTTATTTATGTGAAAGATCTGGCCGAAATCATGATCAGTTCATTGAAATCTGATCTGAATAACAAAACCTATAATGTCTCAGATGGGAATAGTTATGAAAGATCATCATTCTCAGAAAGGGCCAGATTGATCATGCAAAAAAGAACTTTTAAAGTAAAAGTACCATTACCCATCCTAACTGGATTGGCCTGGTCGCTGGAAAAAGCATACAAATTTACAGGCAAGATGCCAACGCTCAATATTGATAAGGTAAGGGAACTCACCGGGATGAACTGGACCTGCGACATTGAAAACATTAAAAAAGATCTTGGTTTTAGTCCGAAGTACCAGCTACAGCAGGGTTTAGAAGAAACAATAAAATGGTACAAAAAAAATAATTGGTTATAAGATTTTAGAAAAAATAAAAATGAGAGAACAAGTAAAATCAGCAAATGGAAAGCTTGGTATTTTAATGCCAGGTTTGGGTGCTGTAGCTACCACAATGATTTCGGGAGTAGCAGCAGTTAAAAAAGGACTATCAAAACCAATTGGCTCACTTACCCAGATGGGTACGATCCGTATCGGCAAACGCACTGAAAAGAACGAACCTAAAATTAAGGATTTCGTGCCATTGGCCGCCCTGGAAGATTTAGTGTTTGGTGGATGGGACGTTTATGAGGATAATGTTTATGAAGCGGCTATGAACGCCCGTGTTCTTGATGCTAACCTATTGCGTGATGTGAAGGAGGAGCTTCAGGCAATCAATCCGATGCGGGCAGCGTTCGATCGCAATTATGTTAAAAACCTTGATGGAAAATTTGTAAAGGATATTGATAACCGTTACGATCTGGCATTGGCCGTAATGGATGATATCAAAAATTTTAAAGCCGATAACAACTGCGATCGTATTGTATTGGTTTGGTGTGGTTCTACTGAAATTTACTTTGAACCATCAGCAGTACACGATTCATTGGCTGCTTTTGAGCAGGGTTTGAAAGATAATGATCCGCTGATTGCTCCGAGTATGATTTACGCTTATGCAGCGCTGAAACTCGGGATTCCTTTCGCTAATGGGGCACCAAATTTAACCATTGACATTCCGGCATTAATTGAACTGGCCAAAGAAACCAATACACCAATTGCCGGCAAAGATTTTAAAACTGGTCAGACATTGATGAAAACGATTTTAGCACCTGGCTTGGCTGCCCGCTCACTGGGTGTAACAGGCTGGTTTTCTGATAATATTTTAGGTAACCGCGATGGTTTGGTACTGGATGATCCGGATAACTTTAAAACAAAAGAGGTTTCAAAACTAGGTGTACTGGAAGATATTTTCAAACCAGAATTAAATCCGGATTTATATGGGGATATGTACCATAAAATTAGGATTAATTACTATCCGCCACATGGTGATAATAAAGAAAGCTGGGATAATATCGACATTTTCGGATGGTTGGGTTATAAAATGCAAATTAAAATTAACTTCCTATGCCGAGATTCAATCCTGGCAGCCCCAATTGTATTGGATCTGGCTTTGTTTATGGATTTGGCTAAACGGGCGAATATGTCTGGCATCCAGGAGTGGCTTTCATTCTACTTAAAATCGCCACAAACCATCCCAGGTGTACCTGCAGAAAATGATATTTTCAAGCAGTTGATTAAGCTTCAAAATACCCTGCGTTTCATTATGGGAGAAGAGTTGATTACCCATTTAGGGCAGGATTATGAGGAAGAAGTTGTAGAAACGGCATAGTGTTTTTTCACAAATTCATATCTACTTTCTTTGGCATTGGCTATGTAGGCAAGGGTGCAGGTACGCTCGCTGCGGCGGTTACCTGCATCATTTGGTGGTTTTCGCAAACCGAATATTCCAATCCTTATCTATGGCCATTTTTGTCAACCATATTGATCTTGATCATCGGAGTGATTTCCGGAGATGAAGTGGAATCTGTTTGGGGTAAAGATCATCAAAGGGTGGTGATTGATGAAGTGGCAGGAATGGGTATTGCCTTGTTGCTTATTCCTTTAAAATGGGAGTATTACCTCATGGCATTGATATTTTTCAGGTTTTTTGATATTGTAAAGCCCCTGTATATACGGCGTTTGGAAGCATTGCCTGGTGGATGGGGTGTCATGGCTGATGATTTGCTGGCCGGAATTTATGCAAATGTGGTATTGCAGCTCATCATTTTGCTCGGATTTTTTTAAATATGTTAAGGTTTTTTAAAGCACAGGCTTCATCACTTATTGCTTCTGCTACCGATTTTTTAATTACTGCTTTAGCTGTAAGTTTTTTGGGGTGGTGGTTCGTAACCGGAAGTATCATCGGTACCGTTTCAGGTGGATTTGTAAATTTTTACATCAATCGCAACTGGGTATTTAAAGCTACTTTAAAAAAAGTTTATCCGCAGGTAATCAGGTATGTTTTAGTTTGGTCAGGTAATTTATTGCTGGTAACCGTATTGGTCTATCTACTGACTCATTTTTTTAATCTCAATTATTTGGGCTCTAAAATAGCAGTTTCCACAGTGATGGGATTGAGCTACAATTACTACATGCAAAAGCAATTTATCTTCCTCGCGAAATGAAAATCAATTATTCATTTTTTATATTATTCTTTCTGTTAATAAACAGTATAAATGCTGATGCGCAAAAAACAGTGGTTAGTGGAACCGTCCGCGATGCTGTTACCAAAGAAACACTTCCTTACGTTTCTGTCTTTTTTAAAGGAACTACCATAGGAACGCAAACCGATCTGAATGGACAATTCTCGCTCAGTTCACCAGATGCACAAACAGGATTAACTTTTAACTACGTAGGTTATCTCGCTATTGCAAAAAACCTTCTTCCGCAGGTAACTCAGGAATTAAATGTGGCAATGGTTCCGGATTCAAAATTGCTGGATGAGGTGGTCATCGTAGGAGGTAAAAAAACCAGGTATCGCAATAAAGACAATCCTGCGGTAGAATTGATCCGCCAGGTAATTGCCCATAGGGATGAAAACAAAATTTCAAATTTCAATACTGCATCTTTTCGTCAGTATGATAAAATGCTGTTTTCAATGAGTAATGTTTCGGAGAAGTTTAAAAACAGAAAAATATTCAGGAATTATCAGTTCCTTTTTCAGCAGCAGGATTCCACATTAATCGGCGGGAAGAATCTGCTTCCCATTTACATCCAGGAAAAACTAACCGATAAATACTTTGCCAGTGATCCTACCCGGAATAAATCAATCATCATTGGTGAAAAACAGGTGAATTTCGATCAGCAGCTCATTGATAATAATGGAATGAAGGTTTACTTCGAGCGGATGTACCAGGATATTGATATTTACAAAAACAATATCTCCGTAATCAGCAACGAGTTCTTAAGTCCAATTGCAAACGCTGCGCCAACCTTTTACAAATTTTTTATAACCGATACCATTAAAACAGGAAGTCAACAGGTAATCGAACTTTCATTTACGCCCAGAAACACTACTGATATGCTTTTTGAAGGTAAGATGTATGTAAGCAACGATGGGCACTATGCGGTTACAGGTGTAACTATGGGTGTAAATAAAAATATCAACCTGAATTTTGTGAGGGCATTAAAGATCGATCTGGATTTTGAACACAATAGTTCAGGTAAATACAGTTTAACTAAGAGTAAATTGATTGCAGATTTCGGTTTGGGTAAAACTAAAGGCATGGGCTTTACCGGTGAACGTTCTTCTACTTATCAAAATTACCAGTACAATGTTAAACTGGCTGATACCGTTTTTCAGGGGAAGAGCATCGTTGCCCTTGCAGGCGCATCAACAAGGGATGACACGTACTGGGAAACAAACCGGTTGGACCCTTTATCAAAAGAACAGGCAAAAATTTATCGTAACATCGATACCCTGCAGAAAATACCTTCTTTCCAGCGAACAATAAAAATTGCAACCTTACTTTTTGCAGGATACGGTAACCTTGGCCCTTACGAAATCGGCCCCATAAATACTTTCTACAGTTTTAACAATGTGGAGGGTTTCCGCTTGCGTTTTGGCGGGCGGACAACGCCCGAACTAAGCAAGCGTTTTTATTTTGAAAACTATGCGGCTTATGGTTTCAAGGATGAAAAATGGAAATTTTTTCTTTCAGGAACATATTCGCTAAACAATAAATCCATATACCAGTTTCCGCAAAACTATGTTAGGGCTAGCTTCCAGCGGGATACGAAAATCCCGGGGCAGGAGCTTCAGTTTGTGCAGGAAGATAACTTTTTGCTATCTTTTAAACGCGGCGTGAACGATATGCTGCTATACAATGATTTTTACAGGCTGGATTATGTGCACGAATATGAAAATCATTTCTCTTATGCGCTTGGCTTTAAAAAATGGAGCCAAACCCCGGCTGGGGGATTGACTTATCAGGCCAATGGTGCTGGCTTTATTGACCGGTTAACCACAAGTGAACTTTCTCTGGCCTTGCGTTATGCACCAAATGAAAAATTTATTCAGGGAAAAATTTACAGGTCACCAATCCCTGACCGTTATCCAATTTTTAACTTGCGTTACACCGCAGGAATTAAAGGATTAGTGGGAGGAGAATATAATTATCACAACCTAACCGGAACTGTTGATAAGCGTTTTTATCTTTCCCAATTGGGTTACAGTGATGTTACTTTTGAGGGGAGTTATATAGCCGGCAAGGTGCCATTTCCGCTATTGGCTATACATAGGGCTAATCAAACCTATGCTTACCAACTCAATTCTTATAACCTGATGAACTTTCTGGAATTTGTAAGTGATCATTACGTAAGCATCAATATCGATCATAATTTCAATGGATTCTTTTTTAATAAACTCCCCTTAATTAAAAAATTGAAGCTCAGGGAAGTGTTTTCTGTTAAAGCGCTTTATGGTGGTTTAAGGGATGAAAACAACCCCGCTACCGGCAACGGGATCTATCAACTGCCCAGGTTTGATAATGGTTTACAAAGAACTTATTCCTTAGCTAACGATCCCTATATCGAAGGAAGTGTCGGCATCGGAAATATCTTCAAATTGTTGCGGGTAGATCTGGTGCGGCGTTTTACTTATCTCGACCATCCAGAAGTTTCTAAGTGGGGGATAAGGGCGAGAGTCAAATTTGATTTTTAAATAAAATATCATGCAAAGTGTAAAATTAAGAGATCGCTTACAGTTGGCCATTTATAAGGTCATCAATCCATTTGTGCGGGGCCTGATTAAAATAGGCCTAACCCCTAATGCCGTAACCACCATTGGTCTCATTTTAAATATTGGCGTGGCCGTGATTTTCGTGCTTGGTGCAGAAAAAACCAATCGTGGAGATCTATCATACATCGGTTGGGGAGGTGCTTTGGTGCTTTTCGCCGGGTTGTTTGATATGCTGGATGGACAGGTAGCCCGTCTGGGAAATATGAGTTCGAGGTTTGGCGCTTTATACGATTCTGTTCTTGATCGCTATAGTGAAATGATCATGTTCCTGGGAATTTGTTATTACCTGGTGGCGCACCATTATTTCTTAAGTTCGCTTTTTGCGTTCATTGCCCTGATTGGGTCGATGATGGTGAGTTATACCCGTGCCCGTGCAGAAGCTTTAGGCGTGGAATGCAAAGGCGGACTAATGCAGCGTCCGGAAAGGGTAGTCACTATTGGAGTTTTTGCCATTGCCTGCGGCATTACAGGCCATTTTAATGGAGGAGATTATAAAATTTATCTCCCAGGGGTATCCTTTCACGTTTTTGAAACGATGTCAATATTTACACTGCCAATTGCCTTGATGGCGGTCTTAACAAACATCACTGCCGTTAAAAGATTGCAGGAAGCAAAACGGGGATTGGAAGCTCAGGACAGAAATGAAAAAAGAAGTAGCACTCGGGCAGCCCTGGTCGCCGGAATTTGTTTTGCTCTAGGCTGGGGGCTTTTCTCGCCGATAAAGCTAATGGCTCAGGAAGCTGACCCCTCGCCAATTGTTTTCCCTTTACCTCAGGGAATTTCCAATCAGCTTTTTTATTTACAGCGTGATCCAAATACCAACACGATTATTTGCCAATTGAATTTAGATAGTCATGGAGAAGTAAATAAGGATCAACCCGTAAATGTTTTCTGGATGCGTTATGGAGATCACGGTGAAAAAAAAGAGCTCAGTTATATCCAGCGAAAATTTGCTTATGGGATCATCAGTAAAGATTTGGGTAATGGTCAGTTTGAGCTCCGCTTTACTTCACATAAAAAGCTGCCAATGTACCTCAGTAAATCTGCCGTGGATAAAAAATACCATGTCTATGCTACCATCAATAATAAAAAAATGGAGTTAGAGCGGATCTTTTTAAGAATTGAGGGCGGCTCTTTTTGGTTCCCCAACGTAAAATATGTTGAAATTAAAGGTCGTGATGCCGCTCTTCCAACAAAGCACATTATTGAAAGGATTAAAGTTTAAACCAATATGAAGAAGAATTTCGTATCTAATTCCCCTGCATCCATCAGAATGTTTAAGAGCGATTTTATGGAAAGCCTGTCGAAAGTGCGTTTTTACGTTCCTTTAATCGTTTATGTTCCAGTTATTGCATGCCTCTTCTATATTTCCTTATGGGAAAATCAAATGTCAGTTTTAAATTTTACAGGTTGGTTTCTGTTTGGTGTGGGCATCTGGACCATTACCGAATATGTCTTACACCGGTATGTATTTCACTTCGAACCGAAAGCAGCCTGGGGTAAAAAGATTCATTTTATTTTCCATGGTGTCCATCATGATTATCCAAATGATGCCAAAAGGTTAGTAATGCCGCCCTCAGCAAGTATCCCAATGGCAGCTGCATTTTATTTTCTTTTCGAGTGGTTGTTGCCCACTCATTATAACTTTCCTTTTTTTGCAGGATTTATGATTGGTTATCTATTTTATGATATGGTGCACTATGCCCTTCATCATGCCAATTTCAAAAGTGGATTCTGGAAAAAGCTAAAACAGCACCACATGTTGCACCATTATTCGGATGCTACCAAGGGTTATGGCGTAAGCTGGACATTTTGGGATCATATTTTCAGATCAAATTTTGAGAAAAAGTAGGATGGAAAATCGGCTTTTTAACGGAAATTTTTACCGGCTGAAGGATGTTTATACAACGTCATTTCTTTCGGCCATTTATTTATTACTTTCTTATGTCCTTGTGGGATTTAAGATAGATCAACTTGTATTGGTTTTTATATTTAATACACTGTTTTATCTTTCGAACGGGACAAGAAGGTTTATCATCGGTTTTTCTATTTTCATCGTATACTGGATTCTTTTTGATTACATGAAAGCTTTTCCAAACTATCTTTACAACACGGTGCATATAGAGGATTTATATCATGCTGAAAAGCGTATGTTTGGGATTAACATACAAGGACTGGTTGTCACACCAAATGAGTTTTGGGGAGCAAACCACAATAGTTTTCTGGATGTAATGACGGGCATATTTTATCTGATGTGGGTTCCGGTGCCACTGGCATTGGCAGTTTACCTCTTCTTTAAAAATAAGCGAGATTTTGTATTGTTTTCCCTACTTTTTCTTTGGGTGAATTTGATAGGATTTGTGATTTACTATCTATATCCTGCAGCTCCACCATGGTATGTAGAACTACACGGATTTGAGTTTATCCCCCATACTGCCGGGAATAGCGCAGGTCTGGCTAGGTTTGACAGCTATTTTGATATCTCTTTATTTAAAGATATTTATAGCAAAGGTTCAAATGTTTTTGCTGCAATGCCTTCATTGCATTCGGCCTATCCAGTGATTGTTCTGTACTTTGGATTGAAAAACAGGATGGGAAAGGTTAATCTGTTTTTTGTTACCATGGTAGCAGGAATTTGGTTTTCGGCAATTTATACCGGGCATCATTATTCTTTAGACGTTTTAGCCGGGGCGCTGTGTGGACTTTTTGCCATCTTCTCCTTCAAGTGGATCGTATCCCGGAGGCATCCCAATCACATGCTTATGAAGATTGTATATCGCATATCCTCCAACGATGGTGGTGACTAATTGGAAATATTCTCTAGGTTTTTATTGTGGTTTAAGCCAGATAAGTGGTTTCCAGACAGCGATCTTATAAAAAGAAGATATTCAAAACTTGCAATCATCAATAGAACATATCCATATAGCTCGAGCGATTCTTCTGATACATTTTTTACATCTCTCATATATTGACCTTCCATCACCACTGCCCAGAATATCTTTCTGCCATATAGACGAGCAAAAATATAAGTGGTTAATATACCTGATAGTAGAATGCCATACGCAGTAGAATGGGTAAAAGTAGACACATTGGTAAGGAATAATTTCCAGTTTAGCGCAATCTTGGCTATCGCAAAGATTAAAACACCGAAAGCGAAGGTCTGCCACGCGCCATCAAATAGATATTCATCCAGGAATGCGTCTTGTTCCCTGATGAAGGATGCGAAGTGAAACCCAAACAGACCAATAGAAAGCGGCTTGACTGACTCAATATTTCTGTATGTCCATATATAAATGATTGAGCAAAATAACAAGGCCAGACTTTGCAGGTATTCAACCGCACTATCTTCGCTGAACTTTCGTCCCAACATCTCATCCATTGCACTGTACCTTAACAATTCTGAGGTAAGGTATACAACTGAACCATAAACTAAAAATTTGATTATATTTTTTTTGAAATTGCCTTTATCTGGTAGCGAACTGTACATTATAATTTTGTGTTTGACTATTAATTTTGAGAAGGACCAAAAGTCATCAAGTTGGCGATAAGAATCAAGGTCTATAACTCCTAATAAATGATCTAAATGTGGGATCGGATGAAATCCAGTACCTTTGTGCATCTCTGAGATAGGTTATTATGATATCTCAATGGTGTTGCTATGGAGAACTTATATATACTAAATTTTAACTTGCGACATGATTTAAAGAATGGACAGACAGGATTTCTTGATCGAGAATTGCTTTTTTATGTGAAGGATTTTTTAAGAGGTAGTTTGACCCTATTGGGATTGTTAAGTCGAGCTAAAAAGACTTGATTAATGACAACCGTAGTTGTGATCATAGGAGGCTTGGAGTTAAACGGTGACAGAACGAATGTTTTATTTCATGTTAATAATGGTATACTGTGCACTTCCCCAAATTCAGACCATTTAAAGTAGAATTCTAGACCATCAATTTATGATGTTCCATTGAAACACTGTTACTTGAATAAATTTGCTTTGCAGAATAGACATCCTAGTGTTATTATAGCCAGTTTACCATCTACTGAATTAAATGATTCACCGCTTTACTGAAACAAAATAAAATATAAAGGAAGTTAATTATCTGAAATCAATCTATTTACTAAAGTGTTAAGGGTAAGACCCTGAACAATAATAGAAAACACCACAATGCAAAAGCATCCAGTCAGGATTAGATCCCGATATGATGAAGCTGGTATGGATAATGCCATTGCGATTGATATGCCTCCGCGAAGCCCACCCCAGGTTAATATCGTTATACTATTATAATTTAGGCGAAGCGATCTTCGAACAAATATAACCGGAAGGACTATACTTAGCGCTCGTGCCAAAAGCAATATTAGAATTGCACCTAGGCCTACCCATAGAAAAACCATGCTGAACTTCATGAGGACCATTTGCAAACCCACCATCACAAAAAGTATGGTGTTTAGCAGTTCATCCATCAATCCCCAGATCTTTTCCAGGTATTTATTATAATCCGGTGTACCTTGTTTGAAAAATGGTTTACTGCTTAACAGAAGCCCGGCAGCTACGACAGCAAGTGGTATCGATACATGCAGAATTCCTGCTATTACCGATATACTCATAACTAAAGTAATTGAGATGAGTAATATTGTCTGAAAATCCTTTACAGACCGCATCATCAGATATGCGATCCACCCCATTGATATGCCGAGCGCTAGCCCTCCGAAGACTTCCTGGCTAAATAATTTTGTAGCCTCTATAATTGAAAAGCCCTTTTCAGGTGTACTCGCCACTTCTAAAAAGCTAATGAATAATACCAGCCCAATACCGTCATTGAATAAAGACTCTCCGGAGATGATCGTTTCGAGTCTGGGTGGCATTTTCGATCTTTTTAGTAACGCTGCAACAGCTATAGCATCCGTAGGTGAAATTAATGCACCAAATAGTAAACAATAAATAAATGGTAGCTCAATTCCGAGTAATATCAATGCGTAGAAAAGTCCCGAAGCAAAAAGTACGGTTGAAATAATTACGCCGACAGTGCTAATAATTATGATACCTCTCAAATTTTCCTTCAGTTTGTGAATATCAAAATGAAGTGCACTCGCAAAAAGCAGAAAACCCAGCATTACATCAAGAAGGGTTTTTGAAAAATCTATAGAGCTGGTTAGTTCAGAAATGAAATGTGTAACTATCGGAAATGTGCGGCTGGCAAATATTGTTATAAGAGAGGCAAGTATAGCTAAAATCATAACGCCTATGACGCCAGGCAATTTCATAAAGCGTGCGTTCAGGAAGCTAAAAAGAGACGCAAGTCCGAAAAGAGAAGTAATGATGACAAATAAATCCACTAATTAGTTAGTTAATGAGGTTAAATCAAAGACAGGTTTTTAGTTTAATAGCTAGATCCATATTGATAAATGTAATTCGTTTAGTTATCTCGAAATGGACAAATTTTGTTTAGACTATATCGGTTCGATACAAATAATTTCTGGTCAATTTACTATACGTTGGTTAATGCTCGTAGTGTTTAACAATGATAAGCTTTTTACCAATCATTGAACTTAATTACATTATTTTTGGTAAAAAGGTTTGAGCAGGGTAATGTGCACCAATTCGCGATCCTCGAATCTGCCAAACTTTACATTAAGGTCAAAAAATACTCGTTCGTTAATTGATTTGATCTCATAATATCTGTTAGACTGCAATCTGTTGATCAAGCCTGTTGTGAGGCCAAGCGCCTGCTCTGATTCCATGTCAAATTTTTCAGGGTTTGCAATTAGTTTCATTTTACGGAGCAATTTAAAGGCGGGATCGTCATTTTTGATATTGCGAAAGCTATGATCGGTATGATAATATAATAGTCGCTGTTTTTTATAAGCTCTATCACACATGTATATGGCAATCATATGCGTGAAGCCAGCGAATTCGTCCAGAAGTTCCGCTGGCAATACATAATTCTTTTTGACCTCAGAAACTGGTTTCGATAAGATAGAAAACGGTATTCCATTTTTTTTGGGTGTGGTTTTATTGATGATATCCTCAAGCCATACCGCGTCCGTATAATTTACTTCTTTACCCAAGTATTTATTTTTCATGTTTTCTTGTCCAGCATGTTTCAATCAAAAATACCGATGGTTCTGTTCAGTAATAACTAAAAAGTGACTCAAACGTCGAAAATCGATCTTGAAGCTTGAAATTCTGAAACTGGACAATGCAAATCTTTCCAAACTACATCTTGTAATTAAATATTTGATAAGATTACCACCTTATGACTTGTTTGATTATTTTGTGTAGATCAAATTGGTTTTCTCATCCAGGACCACTACCTTAGTGAACCGGTATCGATCAAATTTACCTTCGGTGGCGATGCGGTCTTTAGAAGCATAGCCAAAATGGCCCTGAACCTTTATCTCTCGACTAGTGGAGATCAAGAAGAAACCCGAGAAATTCTCGAAGTCATCAGAGGAATTCGAGAAAACGATAACCATATCCACCACTATCTTATCCCTCGGGCTCTCCTTGGCAACGAAAAAGAAGTCCGTCACCTCATCACGATTAAGGGCTGTGAAAGTGAACAGGCGCTGACCGCTTTTGTGATGTTGTTTGCTCAGCGGCTGGTCATCAAAGCATGCCAATAGCCCAGTCCCCAAAAGTGACGAGTAACCACTTTCACTGAAATATACAACTATATCATACAATTAAATAAATTATTGCTCTATACTCATCTTTTATGTATTTTAGATTTTTAATGAAAAATGCAAAATTTAAACATCTTAGCGGATAACGAACTGGTTGACCTAATCAGGTCAGGTGACCAGAAGGCTTTTACGGAGGTTTATAATCGCTATTGGAGGGTAATTTATGCGCATGTTTTCAAAATGCTTCGAGATGAAGAGGAAGCGAAAGATATTATTCAGGAATTGTTTAGCAACATATGGTTGAAGGCGGATAAAATCCCCCAACACCAAAATTTTGCAGGTTACTTATATACTTCAGCGAGGTACAAGGTGTTAAACGCTATTCGTCATAATAAACACAAGGACGTATATCTGAACGAACTTATTAAATTTAGCAGCGATGTCAGCGAAGATACATTGATGTATCTGGATGAAAAAGATTTATTGATGGCTATAGAACGAGAAATTAAAGCTCTTCCACCTCGAATGCGTCAGGTTTTCGAAATGAGTCGTAAGGAAAACCTAACTTACAAACAAATTGCAGAGAGGTTGGGAACTTCTGACCAGACGGTGAAAAAACAGATAAGTAAATCGCTTTCTTTTATCCGAAACAATTTAAAAGAATCAGGTGGCAGTGCAATTCTTCTGCTGATTTTCACCCGCTAGAATTATATAAATAGACCGCAAATCAGATAAAACTCAAAAAACTTTTATGACTTACGCCTTTTGAAATAATATCTACAGTAGGCTAATTTTATTTTTTTGCTTGTTGATTATTGAAGTGATAGATGTAAAGTTCGACCGTTATTACTAAAAATATAAGTTCTTACTGATGATCTGCTAATCTTTAGTCTATCTGTCTTGTGGAATGTACAAGCGTGTTGAGCATTTGAGCTTATTTCGGCTGAATGTAGTTTATGGTTTTTCCAGTGGATGTCGAATAAAAATTACCTCTTGCTTCAATCCTAATTATCCAGGCATACGGAAGCGCGGTGTGGAATTGAATTTCATTAGATGACTTTGAAGAAGCATTTCAACCACCCCAGCCACTGTGCCAAAATTCACGTTAATTCGAAATGTGAATGATTGTCAAAAAAGTTTTTAGTCTGAACCGTTGCAGTAGTTCATGATATATTTTATAGAGATAGTCACCATCAAAGAGACTAGCCCTTAAATTTATCTTTAAGATTTTGCTCCATACTCTTCTTTCAACGCTGAAGTATACGCTTCATCAATTCCGAAGGTTTGAGCAGATTCTATAACATTGAAAATAAATCCCAGATAATTTCCATTACCATCGCTGAACCAATAGTTATTGACCCTTGCTGCCATTCGGTCGGATGTATATATTCTCAGGAGAGGTAGATGGTGCATTTAATAAAACACCATCCTTTGCAACTAATCAATCTAAACAATAATCTGCAATACTCTTCATAATTGGATAGGCAATTTGCGAAGATATTTCTAGTCGCTGTTGATTTGATAAATGCTCAAATAATTGTTGACTCAGCCAGGGACTTCCAAGGCTCCAGTTTGCTCACTTAGGGTCACAATAACTTCACCAACAGGATTGGCCTGCGTCCACATATCACTTTTATGGTGTAAAACCCATTCATTTATTTTGTAGTAGTTTCTGGTGGTCATTTTCCATAATCGTCATATGTTATAGCTGTTCAATCAGTGGAAGTCCCAAACCACTCATGTTCATGCTCTCGACCATCCAATAGTTCATTTGGAGATTGATTTTTAAGCTTGATGAGTCATGAGCCACTCTTCCCATAGAACATGGCACCCAGAGGTCAATTTCTAAGCTGTAAAGGCTCATTCGATACTTTTGCTGGTTTATCATATCAGCGATTTTAAGGTTCTGTTTGGCCGATAAAAAATGCAAAATATCATCGCCAAGCCACAGCTCTTTATCATTGTATATATGTTTAATCGGTCAATTTGTAAGAACTATTTTTTTATTGTAGTAAGTTAAGAATAGGTTTTTCCAGGCCGTTGATTAAATTTTGGTTGTTACCGAGCATCTCAAAAATCATAATTTTATTTTCTCCCTCTTGTAACCACTCTTTAGGCAGGTATATGGTTTGCTGTGGTCCTATAGACCAGTATTTCCCCAGATTATGACCATTTACCCAAACCACACCTTTTCCCCAATTACGCATATCAAGGTAAGTATCTGCTGCTTTCTCGAGCGTAAATTTTCCGCTGCTGAGTTTTGGAGAAAAAATTTTTTCATTGTGTGCGTTTGATTTGATATCGCCGATTTTTTTAAAAGGCAATTTAAACATCTCCCAATTTATAAGAGGTGTTTTATTGAAACTTACAGATTCAAGAATGCCTTTGTTATTATCCAGCATATATTTACCAAAATTAATGCGACCCATATTTTCTACCAAAATATCAAGCGTATTGATGCCGGCGGACAAATTGATGGACAGGCTATCGGTTTTTAGTCTTCTATCTAAAGTTGCTATTGTTTTTCCATTGAGAATTATCACAGCATAGTCTCTTAGTCCTTTTATTAATAAGGTGCCCGAACCGGTTTTAAGGATTTTTTTTCGGTAAAGGACGTATCCAAAATCCTGGCCTAATTCCTCAAAACGCTTTGGATTACGACTTTTTATGGCTTTGGGTAAATTGTCAAGAATGCTTATTTCTTTGGAGATCATGATGCCAGGAATTGCTACCGCCGGTTTACGCTTTGGAACTTCAGGTAGAGATACTCCAGCTGGTAAATGTTTCTGGATGACTTTTCTGAATGCAAAATATTTTTCCGTTGGGTTTCCTGCTTCATCAAGTGGCGCATCGTAATCATAACTACTTATCTGTGGTTCAAAATTAGTATCGTCTTTTAAATTGGCCCCATTCATGAAGCCTCTGGTGGTTCCACCGTGAAACATATACATATTTATAGATATGCCATTTTTGAGCACTGAATCTAATCTATTGGCATAATCTCCTGGAGGTACAATATGGTGTGGTGTACCCCACCAGTCAAACCAAGCCGGATACCATTCGGCAATATAGTAGGGGCCTTTTCCATTGTGCAGCTTGTTGACCAGTGCTTTAACTTCGTTTGGTTTGTCAAGGCCATTAATCGCAGGAAGCAGACCTGGTAAATATCCTTTCTCTACATCAGCGGCCGGATCGCATGTGTATAGCAAACCATCGAATCCGGCCGCTATAAACATTTTCTGATTGATTTTTAGATATTCCTTGTCATTTCCATAAGAACCATATTCATTCTCCAGTTGGATCATCAAAATGTTTCCCCCATTCTTGATTTGTAATGGTGCTAGTCTTTTTCCAATTTCGTTAATGTATTTGCGGTATTCCTTTAGGTACTTTGAGTTTCTGCTTCTGACCACTAACCCCTTTTCGCTCTGCAGCCAGTAGGGATACCCACCGTATTCCCATTCGGCGCAAACATAGGGACTTGGTCGAAGAATAACCCAAAGGCCTTCCTCTTTTGCGGTAGTGACAAAATCGACGATGTCATGATCTCCGGAAAAATCAAAAACTCCTTTTTCTGGTTCATGCAAATTCCAGAATATGTAGGTACCAATTGTATTGAGGCCCATTGATTTCGCCATCTTCATTCTGTCCCTCCAGGCCTGCTTTGGAATCCTGGCATAATGCATCTCCCCGGAAATCATTTGGAAAGGCTTACCATCAAGCAAAAAAGACGACGAATCTAACGAGAATGTAATGATTTTGAGCCAGTGTATCTAGCTGGCTAAGAAGAAGGAAAAGCAGGATTAGTTTGATTTTTAGGTATGTCTTCATTTCAATTCAGGATTAGGTAAATGTTGGCTTAACATACTGGACAATTAGGGTAATTCTTCTAAAACCATTATGAAGCCACCTTTTGGTAAACAGTTTAGTGCGAGTCTCGTACTATGACTTATTTTTTGGTAAGTGGTTTTGAAAGCAGAATCATATGTTCCATCGGCAATTAAAACAGATTTATATGTTATGTTTGATTTTAGGAAATCAAAAGGCACGTTGAGCTGGTCTTTTTTATCCGTTCCATTTATTCCTGCGACATACCAACTCGATCCACTGCGGCGGGCGATGACTGCGCTTTGACCTGGATATCCCGAAATAAATTTTGTATCGTCCCATGAAGCAGGAACTCGCCTTAAAAGGGATTTTGCTTCATCGGCTAATTTATCGAAGCCTTCCGGTCGATCTGCAAAATGCTGAATGCCGGATTCAAAAATGACCGAAAGGGCGAGTTCATGCGCATAACTGGTCTGGTGCGGATGCTGGGAATTGGTAAAGGTGACTGGGGTATAGTCCATCGGGCCGATAACATTTCTGGTAAAAGGTAAAGTTGCATTGTGCTGAGCACCCTTACCGGTTAGTTCTGACCCATTGTTATACTGCTCGGCGCCATAAACAGCCTCCATACTCATCAGGTGAGGATAGGTTCTGCTCCAGCCGCGTGGAATGGTTGAGCCATGAAAATTGACCATGAGTTTATAGTCTGCCGCATCTTTGAGTATATCCAGGTAATACTTAATCATATCTTGCTTATCACTCTCAAAGAAATCAATTTTAACTCCATACACTCCGATTGATTTTAGCCACTTGAATTCATTCACCCGGCTTTCGTGTGTCAGCATTTTATCTCTGGGGGTAGATTCCACTCTATTGTGCGGGCCTCCCGAATTGTACCACATCAATGGACGGATGCCCTTACCATTTGCATACTTCACTGCATCTTCCAATTTTCCACCGTTACCCATCGCATCCCATTCCCAATCAAATAATGTGTAAGGCCAATTCATTCTCGCTGCCAAATCAATGTATTCAACCACTTTTTGATAATCCATCGTACCGTGGTTATTCGCCCAATAAACCCATGAACTTACCCCTGGTTTAATCCAGGACAAATCTTTGATAGTTGTGGCCGGACTAAGGTCTTCTATCAGCGTTGATTCGGTAATGTTTTTAAGGGATCCCACAATAAGTGCTCTCCAGGGAGATGTCCATTTTCCAGCAATCTTTGGCTCTACCGCTCCAGTACCATTTCCATCCGTGGGCGAGGGAAAGGTTAGTTTGTATTCATTTTTATCGAGCACATTTGAAAGTTTGGTAGCGCAGTAATGCTCATCGAGGCCTGCCTCCGAGCACAATATCCATACATCCTTGCCACTGTTTTTTATTTTGAATAACCCTGGATAACCCCACTCACCCTGTTGGATGATTTTGTCCTGCAATGGGTAAAAACCTTCATAGCTGCTGACAAACTTCTGAAGCCAACGATCACTAGATTCTGGGACGAGAAAGCCGGTCATCTCTTCTGTAACTTTTAAGGTGTCATCATTTTTATTATCAATGTGATACCTGAAAGCAATGCCATCATTATAAGCCCTTAAGGTTACTTTGAAGGGGATGTTATCTGATGTCAGGAAGTGAAGGACACGTTCTGAGGCAGAGTTTTTTCGGTGAGCTCTTTTGCCGTGCGGCATGCGATAATCTTCCTGAACTAAAACTTGTTTGTCTGCTCTTGTATATTTGAGGTTTTTGTAAAACAGTTTAGAGCCCGCTTTAAGACCAAGGTTAATACGGGGAATGATTACTTGATAACCTGCATCCTGAAGATAACTTACTTTGCAATTTAGTATTTGACCAGAAAATATTCTAGGGTCAATGCTTAACTTAATTTTTTTATCTGGTGATAGCAGTGTTATTTGCTGCGCCTTTAAGGTGTTGGTCAGCAAAACAATAGGCAACAATAAAGAATATATATGTTTTAATTTTATCATAATCAAATTTGGTGATTGCGTGTAAATAAAGACGGCTGGGAAAACCAGCCGTCTCAAACTAACCAAGACGTAAGACACTACGCCAAGAATTAACGGATGTCGACAATAACACCCGCCATGAACTCATCTTTCATAGCCTGGGTAAGGCTTGAATTCTGAGCCCAACCATTTCTTTGGATTTCAATTTCGGGAATTGGAAATACGAAATTATCCGGATTAAAAGTTTTGACCTTAAAATCTCTTCCACGTTTTCTTTGTACCAGATCATTAAATTTTACACCCTCCATACACAATTCTGCCATTCTATCTTTAAAAATAAGTTCACGGATTACAGATTTATCAGTCAGTGACATATTGGTGGGCAGGCTTACTCTGGATCTGACTTGAGCCAAATAGCTTAATGCCGAGGTGGGATTGCCCAACTCGTTTTCTGCTTCGGCCATAATCAGAAGTGTTTCTGCAAAACGCAGGATTTTATAATCTGCGCCAGTTCCAGCCCAGTCGGTATTGTTAGACACATTATACTTTGCCGTGCCTGCTCTTACAAAACCACGTGCAGACGGGATTAGAAATTCTCTTTGACCGCTTCCGGTCCACACTGTCGTGCTGTTATTTGGTGTATCACCAATTTTATAAACTGATACCCTTCTACGGATCAGGTCAGCAGCTTCGAAATTGTTGTATGAATTACTGAAAGCTTCACCGTAAGACCATCCGTTAGCAAAGGAGGCAGTATTAAATAGCGAAAACTGATTTCCCTGACCTTCGGAAGAGGTTGGGTTGTATCCGATTTCAAAAAGACTTTCTTTGTTGTAATTTCCAGAGGCTAAAAAGTTGTTTGCATAACTGGCATCCAGCGCATAACCATCACTGATAACATTCTGAGCGGCCGTTTTAGCTCTTTGCCACATGGCTGCATCACTACCAGCTCTCATGGCTAAAACCCTTGCCAACAAACCGTTTGCTGATCCACGGGTGGCACGCCCTCTATTAGCAGCATCCCTGGTCGCTGGCAAGTTTGCAGCGGCAAAGGTGAGGTCGCTTATGATGAAATTCCAGGTCTGCGCAGTTGTAGCTCTGGTAAATTTGGTGTTCCCATCATAAACTGGTGCAGTTTCCAAAATAGGCACTCCTCCAAAAAGGCCAACCAGGTAATAATAATCTAATGCCCTCATGAAACGGATTTCGCCTTCTAACTGTGCCTTTTGCTCTGCTGTCGCACTAATGCCTGCAAGCCCGGCTAGCACCCTGTTTACCTTTCCAATATTTCCATACGCTTTCGCGAATATTTCAAGCGTTTTTCCATCACCATTTGCTGCAGTTACCTGGAGTTTTTCAAATTCTGTGAAACCTAGTGCATTTGTATTGGGTTCCCACGAATCGCCTGCCGCAATTTCGCTGATACAATGATAATTATGGATGATGTATTGGGTGTTTTGAAAATCGTTGTATGCACCTATCAATCCTGATATGGCATCCGCCTGAGTTTTGTAATAACCTTCTGAAGTTAAATTGTTTAGCGGTTGTTTGTCAAGAAGTTTTTTGCATGAACTCATCGAAATTAAAACGATGAATGCGATATATATCTTTTTCATAATACTTTAAATGAAATAATTAAAATGTAAGACTTACCCCTGTTGTAATCACTCTTGCTGCTGGATATGTACCCTGATCAACACCGGCTGAAGTATTGTTCTGGTTAAATGCACCGACCTCAGGGTTTAACCCAATTTTGTAATTGTCAAATGTGAACAGATTTTGGCCCGATACATATACACGGCATCTGCTGATGCCTATTTTTTTCATAAGATTAAATGGCAGATTATAACCAATCTGAACTGAGCGTAAGCGAAGGAAACTTCCGTCATAAACATACCAGGTTGAAGCTGCATAATCAGCACCATTTGCGGTAGCTACCGCCGGAGCGGTAACGCCTGCCTGGTCATAGATGCTTTTGATTTGATTATTTGCACCATATGAAAAGTTTCCAATCTGAAATAGGGTTGTGGCAAATATGTCATTTCCATTTACCCCTTGAAGAGCCATTGAGAAGTCGAAATTTTTATAACTTAAATTCACATTAGCCCCATAGGTGAGATTTGGGATTGGATTACCGATAATGGTTTGAATATCTGCTCCATTGGCATCTTTGGCGAACTGCAAATGGCCGTCTGGTCCAAGGCCGGTGTTTATTTTTCCGTAGAAAGCACCAATTTGAGAACCTACATCAGTTTTGGTTGAAAATAAGCCTGAGTTCATGCTGTTGATAATCGGGTCTCCTCCTCCAAGACTCACCACTTTGTTTTTAAGTGTGGCGGCATTTATGTCAAATGACCATTTTAATGCATGCTCAGAATTTCTGACATTAACTGCAAATTCAAGTCCCTTATTTGATATTATTCCTGAGTTCGACGTAGGGGTAATGCTGCCGCCACCAGAATTGGTATATCCATAAACCGTACTTATCGGATTCGATAACAAAATACCTTTAGTGGTCTTATCAAAATAATCAGCAGTAAATGTAATTCTATTCTTCAACAGTGATATGTCTACGCCAATATCCTTTTGCTCAGAAGTTTCCCAGGTAATGTTAGGATTGGAAACACTGTTTGGGAAAACGCCCGCTACAGACACCCCATTGAGAATATACTGTGTGTTACCTAGCGTTGATAAGTATTGGAAGGCGCTGATTTCCTGGTTACCCAACCGGCCCCAGCTTCCACGTAATTTTAAGTTGGAGATTACATTTGATTTGAAAAACGATTCATCAGACACAATCCATCCCGCTGATAATGATGGAAAGGTACCCCATTGATTTCCAGGTGCAAAACGTGAAGAACCATCTCGTCTAACGGTTGCAGAGAAAAGATATTTGCCTTTATAGTTATAATCAAATCTACCGAGGAACGATGCGATTGACCATTCTGAGACATTGCCCGAAGCAGACTGAAGTGTTGCTGGAGAAGAATCGATTGTGGTAAGATTTGGATCTTTGGATACCGCATTACTTTTTGCGCCATATAAGGTTTCCAGTCTTGCCGCCTGTTGGGTTGCACCTGCAAGGACATTAAAATTATGGTCATTCGCAAGTGTCAATTTGTAATTCAAGGTGTGCTCAACCAACCAGATTAGTGAATTGTTGGTGCCACGGTTTACACCGGGTGTGCCGACTACGCGGTTGGCAACACCAAAAATGTAGCCCGGGAAATAACTATCACTACTTGAGCTTTGGTAATCAGCACCTAAATTAAGTTTGTAGACCAGGTTTTTAATGGGTTGGTACTCTCCAAATATATTGCCGAGTAGTTTCATGTTTTTGCGGAAGCCACTACCCACTTCAACATTGGCTACAGGATTTGGGCGACTGGCTACGAAAGATGGTACATACTCTAGTGCATCTCCATATTGACCAGCACTTTCTCTTACCGGAACTGTTGGCGGAAAATATAACGCAAGGCCCACAGAAGAAGAAAAGAAATCATTTTCACCTCTACGCAACTGTTTATCTCTAGCTACAGAGAAATTGGTTCCGATTTTTATTTTTTCTGATATGGTGCTGTTGCTATTAAATCTTGCTGTGAAGCGTTCATAGTTACTATTTTTAACAATACCTTCCTGATTGAGGTAGCCAACTGAGGAATAATAGTTGGAAGATTGATTCCCTCCACTTACACTAATATTGGCATTCTGCATTGGCGCAGTTTGTGTAATTTCTTCCAGCCAGTTGGTGTTAAAGTTACTGTTTGTGAAAGGTGTTTTTCTTGCCGTAAGGAACGACTTGTATTCCTCTGCATTGAGCATGTCGAAGCGTTTTTCAAAGGTTTGTGCACCGTAATAGTAATCCATCGAAAGCTTTGGTTTACCCTCTTTTCCCTTTTTAGTGGTTACAATCACCACGCCATTGGCTGCCCTTGAACCATAAATAGCGGCAGAAGCTGCATCTTTAAGAATATCAATAGATTCGATATCATTGGGGTTAATGAAATTCAATACGTTTAAAGCGCCGCCACCATTACCAACATCGTTTGAAAAAACCGGTACTCCATCAATCACATACAATGGCTCGTTCACGCCTGGTGTGCTCACGCCACGCATTCTTACTGAGGTGCCGCCTCCGGGTGTTGAAGAGTTTTGCACAATCTGAACACCAGAAACTCTTCCGGCCAGAGCCTGATCAAATCCGGTTATGGTTTGCTCACTGATGGCCTGCGCATTTACTGTAGCAGTTGCTCCGGTGAGTTCTCTTTTCTTTTTGGTTCCATAACCAATGGCCACCACTTCATCCAGGCCAAAAGATTCAATCTTCATCGTTACATTAATCGTTGTTCTGCCGGATATCTCCAGCTCGGCTTTGCTGTAACCCACAAAAGCAAAAATTAAAATGCCTTTTCCATCAGGCGTGGAAATGGAATACCTTCCTTCGCTGTCTGATACAACGCCTTTAGTTGAGCCTTTTAACATCACCGAGGCACCTGGGATGGGCTGACCAGATTCATCTGTGATTTTGCCGCTTATCACCACCTCTTTTTTTGTGGCGTCCGACTCGGGCAGCCGAACGCCTTTGATAGCAATAGTTTGCTGAATTATAGTGTATTGCATCGGCAAGTTGCCAAGTGATTTGTCAAGTAAATCTTTTACTTTTACTTTCTGAACATTTACATCAATCTTGATTGATTTCAGCAGCTTCAGGTCACTGTCGTAAATGAAATGATAACCTGTCTGCTTTTCAACCTCCATCAGGAGTTTTTCAAGAGAAAGGTTTTTGGCTTTTAGGGTCACTTCCTGGGCAAGTAGCTTGGCACTTACCTGCGTAGAGAATAATATAAAAAAGGCAATGACTAACTTCATAACCAGAAATAGTTTGGACATGCCTGTGCCAATAGCCGCAGGCTTTAATTTAAATTTCATACATTCGTAAGGTTTGGGTTATTCTTCGGTTCGTTTGTCGCGATATTGTGATGCCCAGACATTTATGCTGGTGGAGTGCGGAAACACTCGCCAGCTTTTCCATCTGGAAATAATCCAGTTTGTCTGGAACTGAGGTGTATTGCTTATGTCATACGTGAAAATAGTTTAAGATTAATATTTGGTTAGTTATGCTGGCTGGTTTGATAAACCGCTCATATGTTTATCTCCAACGTTAATATTCTAGGTTATGGACCTTTATTGTTTGACTGCTAGTTAATGATTTCTACACTTTTTTTATTGATTCTGAACTTAACCCCTTCAAATTCCAGCAAGGCGACTAAGCCTGAGAAATTGACCTTTCGGGAGATTTTTCCGGAAATTTTCAGATCAGGAACCTTCCCTGAATAATTTACATCGATATCATACCATCTAGCCGTTGTACGCAATACCTCACTCAATGAAGATTCATTGAATTCGAAATGTCCGTTCTTCCATGCGGTAATTTCTTCTAAATCTACTGGCTGAACCGCTATTGGTCGTGAAGAATTTGAATTGTTAACTTGCCCCTGTTCGCCAGGTTTTAAAATCACTGATGAACTTGAATTTTTTAGCTTTACACTGCCTTTAACAAGCGTTGTTTTGACTAATGGCTCATCTTCATAGCTGTTAATATTGAATTCAGTGCCCAGGACTTCAATTTCCTGACCCTTTGAAACTATCCTAAATGGGACTTTTTTATTGTGCGCAACTTCCAAGTAAGCCTCACCATTAATCTGGATTTTTCTTTCTTTATTTGCAAAGCGGGTAGGAAAGGTCATTGAGGATGCTGCATTTAAAGTCACTTTTGTACCGTCAGATAGCGTAATGGAATATTGACCACCTCTAGGGGTAGTTATCGTGTTATAGACCAATGCTGATGATTTTCCATTGCTAGTATACGCTATCTCTCCTTGCGCGGATTTTTTTATATTGATATTGTTTTCCTGTGCTAAATCACCGTTTTTAACCTCTGACAGGTTTATTTTTCGGCCATTTCCCAAAGTTAAGATAGCTTTGTTTCCTCCAGGTGTGATCTGCGAGTCATATGTTTTTTTTGCTGTAAAAGTTACCTTATCTTTTAGCTGTTTGGGATTTTTCTCGAAAATGATCAAGAACGCTAAGACAACTGATGCTGCAACAGCAATTTTTGACCATAACGGGAACGCATTCTTTTTGACCAGGCCTGCTCTCTTTTGTGTATTGGACCAAATTTCCAGATACAGGTGTTCAAAGTCATCTGAATCGGTCAAGCTTTTGCCAGACGAATTAGACTCATACCAGGCTAAGAGAATTTTTTCTTCCGCTGGTGAAGCATCACCCTTTAAATATCTTTCGATAAGTTTATCTGCTTCTTGTTGGGTCATCATAAGGATCTTTTTATACTTGGTTTAAAGGTAAGACACTTCAGGAATGCATGTGGGGTATCGGATATTAATTTTTATTTTATTTGTTTCGAAATTCGTTCTGCTCACTTAGTGATATTTCGAGCTACCGCGGAAAAGTTGATTCTTCAGTGGTCTTTGCCCAGTTGTTTATCAAAGGAAATCAGATATTTGACGTTTGCCATGATGTTGAACCTACAAGTCAGGTAAAATTTCCAATCATTGACGAGAAACTGAATATGTGAAAGGTTTTAAACGTCAGGGGATAAATAATAACTAACTCTAAGACTACAGTGGATCCTCGCTGAACTTTCGGCCAAATGTCTCATCTATTGCACTCCACCTTAAGAATTCTGAGGTAAGATAGACTACTGATCCATAAACTAAAAATTTTATTATATTTTTTAGAAATCGCCCGTATCTGACAGTGATTTATACATTATGATTCTGTGTTTGACTTTTAATTTTGAGAAGGACCAAAAGTCATCAAGTTGGCGATAAGAATCAAGGTCTATAACTCCTGAAAAATGACCCAAATGTTGGATCAGATGAAATTAATTATCGTGGTGTGTTGCAGCTGGGATAAGTTATTATGATCTCAATGGTTTTAAGAAATGATATAAAATCCAGCGGTAAAATCAATGTCCTCTATGCTATTGCTGTTTTTATGACCAAATGTTATACTAATCAAGGGATGCTCAGGTTTAGTAACTCCAATTTTATTGCTAAAAATGCTGATGTCTTTGTAATGCTGCATAACCGTTTAAATGATATTCATTGAAAGCACAAAATTAGAATGATGTATTTATTGATTAGGATACAAATGTATTTTATTTTAGCACAGTTTCACCAGCCGTCATTCTTTATCACGAGATCATCAGCAATAGATGATTAGGAATAAAATTAGCGTCATAACTATCTAATCATTTGGCAATTCTATCCTTATTTACTTATAAGCTCACCTGATAACTTTTTCGGTTCACTTTTTGGTAATAACATTTAATAGATCGCCAATAACGGCTATTTTTTTTCTGATTTCTTGGAATATCTTGCCCTTAGCAAATGTTCGGGCAATCTTAACGGCATAACATTCTTCACATTAATACGCTAACCAAATTATTAAATAATAAAAAAACATGAAGAAAAAAATATTGATTTTTACTTATTCAGTAAGGAGTATGTGTGTCATGTGCTTCGCTACAGTCGTACACTTATTGAATGATAAAACGGTTGGCGGTCCAATAGTTAGATGTACTCATGATGGTATACAATGTTAAACTAACAACATTATAAGTGTTTAATGTTTTATTAATTTGATAATCTTAATGATCCATTTCTTATCTTAAAAACATTCGGTCTAAAGGTTCACAATCCAAACAAACCAACATTATTTAAGCGTAAATTTAATTCTAATGCTGAAATCAAAAACTTTTAAAATAATCGTATCGAGCATTCTATGCATCTTTCCAATTTTTTATTCTAACCTATGTCGCGCTCAGCAACATCGGGAACATGTTTTATGGTATGCGCAGCCAGCTAAGAATTGGGTGGAAGCTCTTCCACTTGGAAATGGCAAGCTTGGTGCAATGATTTATGGAAAAATAGAAGAGGAGGTATTGCAGCTGAACGAAAGTTCTTTATGGAGTGGCGGACCTGTACCGCGCTCAGTTAATCCGGGAGCTTTAGAATATCTCCCTCAAATCAGAAATGCGTTGTTTAATAAAGAGGACTATGGCCTGGCCAATGAACTAATGAAAAAAATGCAAGGTCTTTATTCCCAATCGTATCTTCCAATGGGGGATATGATTATAAAACAAGACTTTAAAGGCCAAAAGCCCTCAGTATACAGACGTCAATTAAGCCTTGATAGTGCAGTGGCTACAACATCTTTTACGATTAATGGAGTTAAATATGAACGTAAGACTTTTATTTCCGCCAAGGATCAGGTGCTGGTGATCAAGTTATCTGCAAGCAAAAAAGGCGCTTTGAATTTCAGCGTTCTTGCTAACAGTCAACTTAAAATTAAAAAGAATACAAGTGTTGATCGAGGACTGGTTATTAATGGCAAAGCACCAGCAAATGTGCTTCCCGTTTATTATAATCCAAAAAATGTAGAACCCATCCAGTACGATGATACTTTAGGTTGTAAGGGAATGAGGTTTCAGTTCAGGATAAAGGTAGTTTCCAAAGATGGGTCAATTCAGGCAGAAAATGATTCCATTAATCTTGAAGGGGGAACGGAAGCAACAATATACCTTAGCGCAGCAACCAGTTTCAATGGCTATGGAAAATGTCCGGACAGTGAGGGGGTAGATGAAAATGAACTTGTAGAAAAAAGACTAAAAGCCGCGTTAAATAAGACCTATGGCGATTTGTTAAGCCGTCATTCAATAGAGTATAAGCACTATTTTGATAGGGTTTCACTTAGATTATCCAATCGTGCTATAACCGACAAAAATACCCTTCCGTCAGACTTGAGATTGAAAGATTACTCATCAGGTGAAGCAGATCCTGATCTTGAAGCAACCTATTTTCAGTTTGGCAGGTATTTATTGATATCTTCTTCCCGTGAAGGCAGCCCTCCAGCCAACCTTCAGGGGATATGGAATAATATGATGAGACCACCTTGGAGCTCAAATTATACGATTAATATCAATACGCAGATGAATTACTGGCCTGCAGAAATTACTAATTTATCAGAGATGCATGTTCCTTTATTTGATTTTATAAAAGATCTTTCAATTACGGGTAAGTCAATGGCAAAAGAGTTTTATGGAACAAGAGGTTGGGCAGCTAATCATAATTCTGACATTTGGGCAATAACCAATCCTGTGGGCGATTTCGGAGCGGGAGATCCACTTTGGGCGAACTGGCCAATGGGAGGGAACTGGCTTTGCCTGCACTTATTCGAACATTATCAGTTTTCGAAAGATAAAAAGTTTCTCAAAGCAGTTTATCCAATAATGAAATCTGCTGCAACCTTCAGTCTTGATTGGCTTGTTCAAAACAAGGACGGATATCTCGTAACTGCGCCATCAACCTCCCCGGAAAATGCATTTTTTGATAGCAATAAGAAAGCCCAAGCCGTTTCGATCGCCTCTACCATGGACATGTCTATCATTCGCGATCTCTTTAATAATGTAATTGAGTCATCCCAAATTTTAAATATAGATCGAAACTTTAGAGATACGTTGTTAGTCAAACTTAAAAAACTTTATCCCATGCAAATAGGGAGTAAAGGACAATTACTAGAGTGGTATAAAGATCTCGAGGAAACAGATGTAAGACATCGTCATGCGTCCCATCTTTTTGGCTTATTCCCCGGTAGGGAGATTACCCATGATCAGCCTGAACTGTTCAAGGCTGCAGCTAAATCACTGTCCTTACGTGGCGACGATGGAACAGGATGGAGCCGAGGTTGGAAAATTAACTGGTGGGCCCGGCTTCAAGACGGCGATCATGCCTATCTTTTACTGCGAAAATTGTTAAACTATGTAGATGCTAATGAAAAATCAAATGGAGGTACCTATGCTAATTTTTTCGATGCACATCCGCCTTTTCAAATAGATGGGAATTTTGCGGGTACTGCTGGGATTGCAGAAATGCTGCTTCAGAGTCACAACAAAGCTATTGAGCTTCTCCCGGCATTACCATCAGCATGGAAAGACGGTGAAGTAACAGGTTTAAAAGCTCGGGGAAATTTTGAAGTTAGTATTCGTTGGGAAAATGGCCAGATGACACAAGCGGGAATAAAATCCATTATTGGTGGATTATGTGTGATTAAATCACATCAGCCAATTTATCTAAAAGGAAGTCAGTTAGAATCTAAAAAATCTGGGACTGGTTACATATTAAGTTTTGATTCAAAGGCAGAGAAGTTATATGATATCTTACCAAATATTAAGTAAAACATAAATAAGTAAAACATAAATAAATCTGTAATTTATAAATATTTCAATGCGTTATTTCATAAATAGTTTCCTTAGAAATTTACGGGTGATCCTGATCATCTCAACATTTTCAAAAATGTTTACTTTTGCGTTAATCACCCAAGCACAAGCCCCCAAACCATATGGTCCGATACCCAACAAAGCACAATTAAATTGGCATGAGATGGAAATGTATTCAATTATACATTTTGGAGTAGATACCTACACGGATAAGGAATGGGGTTTTGGCGACGAAAGTCCAGAACTTATTAATCCTAAAAAATTTGATGCCGCTCAAATTGTCGGTGCTTTGAAGGCTGGAGGATTCAAGGGAATAGTTGTCGTTGCAAAGCATCATGATGGATTATGTTTGTGGCCGACTAAGACAACCTCACACAGTATTTCTGCCAGTAAGTGGATGAATGGTAAAGGGGATATGATTAAAGATTACCAAAACGCATGCAATAAACTCAATATGCAGCTGGGTCTTTATTGTTCTCCCTGGGACAGAAACAATGCGCTCTACGGTCAACCCGGCTATCTTGATATTTACCGAAATCAGTTAAAAGAATTATTGACGAATTATGGGCCCGTATTTGTTTCCTGGCATGATGGCGCAAATGGTGGAAATGGTTATTATGGCGGTGCGAACGAGGAAAGAAAAATTGACCGTTCTATTTATTACCAATGGCCGCAGACATGGGAAATGATAAGAAAATGGCAGCCTCAAATTGCGATATTTGGGGACGTTGGTCCAGACATTAGATGGGTTGGGAATGAGGAAGGCCACGCAGGAGAAACCTGTTGGGCAACTTATACACCGGAAGCACCTGAACCTGGGAAAGTGGCCTCAAATGGATTTAGCCAGTATTGGAAATCCACGCAAGGAACAAAAAACGGTAAATACTGGATGCCCGCAGAATGTGACGTTCCAATGCGACCAGGATGGTTTTATCATGCCAATCAGAATGAGAAGCTAAAGACAGCTTCCGATCTGGTGGCGCTTTATTACCAGAGTGTTGGTCGCGGAGCAAATCTTAATCTCGGTGTTTCCCCAAATCCGGATGGCTTGCTGGAAAGAAGAGATGTGGAAGAGCTTAAAAAATTCGGGGAAATTATTAATCTAACATTTAAGGCTAATATACTGGCGGGCGCACAACTTCGTGCGAAAAATATTCGTCAGGGAAACAGTAAAAAATTTGGTTTACAGTTTTTGACAGATCAGGACCGATACAGTTATTGGGCTACAGATGATGATGTTCATACCGCACAACTGACGGCTACACTGCCTCAAGAAAAAACTTTCAATGTGATTCAGCTAAGGGAAAACATCAAGCTCGGTCAGCGCATCAGAGCATTCAGCGTAGATATCTTTGATCAGGGTGTCTGGAAAGAAATTGCTAAAGGCACTAGTATTGGATCTAACCGTTTGATCCGTCTTCCCAAGAAACTCAAGGTCTCACGAGTTAGGTTAAACATTAATCAAGCTGATGCCTGCATTGCATTGAGCCATTTTGGTCTCTACAGTGAACCATTGCGTCCTGAAACGCCAAAAATTCTACGAAACCAAAACGGAATTGTAACGATAGTGGAGCAACCTGGAAGTACAGTTTATTATACCGTAAATGGTGATAGTCCCTCTTCAGCGTCTAAGGTTTACAGCAGGGCTTTTGATTTTAAAAATGGTGGTAAGATAAGAGCCATCGCGATAGACCGATGGAATAACATTAGCGATGTAACTTACATTGAATTGGGGATATCTAAAATACAGTGGAGTCTTTCATCAAATGTTAAACCCACCAAAGGATTTGCAGCAGATGCGATTGATGATAATTTAAACACCCGACTTGAATTTGATAAATTGCCTGATGATGCCCTTCCTATTGAACTTACCGTAGATATGGGTAAAACTAATACCATAAAAGCGTTTACATTTTATTCAGGTAAGCCCGATGTCAATGAAAGTATTATAGATAAGTATGGGATAGCTGTTAGTGAGGATGGGGTAAACTGGAGGAAATTACCTGACGGGGAGTTCTCAAATATCAGGGCAAATCCAGTCGAACAAATTATAAGGGCTAAGGAAATCCTCAGTGCACGCTACTTCAGGTTTACGATACGCCATCTCAACGGTAGCGGGCGTTTTTCGATCGTTGAACTTGGTATTCGGTAAAGATCACGTTGTTTTATCTATTGTCAGTTTTCAAAATGGAACATTCGATTTTGAACTCTTAGAATTTATAATATATGAGTAATAATGCTTTTGCGTTAGTAAAACTATAATGGTTAGTTTAGTTAGCGTCACCTCTGAGAGGTGGCGTTTTTTTTTGCAAATAAAACGAGATGGACAAGTGTGATAGCAAATAAAACGCTTTAAATGTGAGCGTTCAAGATGTTATCCATTTGTGGATATTTCGTTTTTTATGTAAAATAGCACAATGCACTGTCAATGGAAAGATTTAAATGAGCATGTATTATAATCCAATATTCGTATTATATACCTGCTTTTTATAGTCTCTTGGAGATAATCCCGTTATTTTTTTAAAGGTTTTTGAGAAATACGACAAATTATCAAACCCTGTTGCATCAGCAATTTCTGTGTAATTCAGCGCAGTGGTAGCCAATAAATACTGGGCTCTTTCGATTCTTTTTTGATTGATAAAATTGTTGGGACGAATGCCTGTTTGCTCCTTGAACTGACGAGAAAAATAGTCAGGATGTAAATTTACCTTTTCTGCCAATTCCGAAATACACAGGTTCTGACCTAGATTACTCACGATATGGTTGACAATCATTGCCATTTTATGAGAATGTGGATTGTTCCTGGGAACATATCTCGGAATAGAATTTAAGAATCTTGAACAAAGTTGTTGCAAAATTCCTTGGGTTTCATAATAAACTGCAGGATTCTGTTGCAGGTTAGACAGCTGACAATCTTGATAAAAACGGTCATTCTCGTACTTTTTAGGATCGTCTGATCTGTTTATTCCTCGATTTGGATTGATTTTTAATAGTCTGGTGAATAATTGGATATCTAGCTCGCTTGCAGGGATTTTAATAATTTGCTTCAAATGCTCAAATATTGAAATTCCATTTCCTGATTCTTCAAAAAACTGTACATAAAATTGAGTCAGTTCTCGAGGACAGGACATGTCGCACATAGTAAAACTGGGGATTAGGTATAGATAACCACTTTCTAATATTGAGATGCCATAGGTGTCCGAAAGTTGTCCTTCTCCTGAACTTATATAATAAATTCTGCAATACGGACTAATGATGCCCGAATACTTCCACCGCGCATTCAAATTCACTTGATCCACGTTGAGCAAAGAATATCGCTGATGACTAAAGCGGTTGGGCATTGAGGAGAAATTTCAATAACGAAGATAATTTAATTGTCGGAATTTTACAATTAAAAGTCTTTAAAGTACAAATTAGAAATGAGATTAACCTTTAAGTTTGGGAAGCCAAATATAAATATAATACCTGTTCCTATTTGATCAGTGCTACGCACTATTCTGGATAATCAGCCTTTTCGAAATTAACTTTTTGAAATTTTGCTTGATGCGGCATTGGAAGTTCTAAGTGTAAATCTATATACACTTGCTCCTTAATGTTTAGTAGTTCTGGGATTGCAAGAAATAGACCATTGTTGCTTATGGTTTAGTTTTTAATAAGTGTGCCAATTCGAACAGCAATGTGATGTGAAATATTGGGCTTGCATAATACTGACTTAATTATTGTAAGCATATATGAGACCTCAAGTTTTAAATGTAGCAGGCGATTCTTTCCAATCGTTTGGTGCAAGGATTGATACTGTCCCTGATATCAATAGCCGATGGCATTGCCATTCGGCACTAGAATTAATTTATTTTAAAAAAGGGAATGGCACCCAATACATTGGAGACAATATCAAAAGTTTTAAAGATGGTGATGTTGTATTGGTGGGCAAGAATTTACCGCATTACTGGCGTTTTTCCCCGATCAATTGCGTTGATTCAAATAGTCAGGTGGAGGTCTATGTCATTCATTTTAATGAGGATTTTTGGGGTAAGGATATAATCTCTCTTCCAGAATTTCAAGAGATCAAAAAATTGCTCGAGCTATCCAAGCTTGGCCTGCAGATCTCAGGAAGAAATCAACGGAAAATTACAAATTTGATTAGCAGCATTGTTCGAGCAAAAGGCGCCAGGAAGATTTCTCTCCTGATTGATTGCCTTAACGAAATATCTGCTAATAAAAACTTGAAAAATATTGCTACACCAGGCTTTTTGTTTGATCTTCCAAGAATAGAAAAGGAGAGATTAAGAACTATTTACGAGTATACCACCAGAAATTATAAAAATAACATCGATTTAAAAGAAATTTCAGAAGTGGCAAGGCTGAGTCCGAATTCGTTCTGCAGATTCTTTAAAACAACCTGCAAAAAAACCTACTCACAGTTTTTAAGTGAAGTGAGAGTTGGTCAGGCATGTAAAATGTTAATAGAGGATAGGTTTAGTGTTAAGGAAATATGCTATGAGAGTGGTTTTCAAAATTTCACAAGTTTTCACCGCACATTCCGAAAAATCACAGGTAAATCACCCCTGGTTTACCAAAGGGCATTCGACTAATTTTGTTGGCTCAATAATAATTTTTGTCAATTACAGGTTTATAGTATCCTTATAGATAGATTTAACTTTTAAATAGGTTTAGAGAATTATCGCCAAAGCACATCATGCTGATGATAATACCCGAACATGTTAGACGCTTTACCACTTCTTCAAAGGTCCCCTCATTATAAAAATTTTCATGATGGCCATAATATGAAGGTATTTATGAAGGTATAAGTTTAGAGCAGCCTAAATTATCGGACCGAGATGTTTAAAAAAAGTAATGCCCACAGCCGCTATTATTTGTTTCAAATAATCTTTATGTTCTGAAAAGCCTTAACAAATTATAAACTTAATTCAATCTTGCTCGCCTTACGTCATTAAAGTTCATGACCTTTTACTTAATATGTTCCCATTTTTAAACTAAGTAATCTTCGTATAGAAATGTAAGATTTGAAAACGATGTTAACTAAGTTTAATGATAGGGCATTATCAGGCAATAATTTGTGGCCAATGTCATTTATCTTGCTGCAAGAAAAGACAATATTTAAAATTCTTTTAGCAACACATTTATGATGAAGTCTCCAACCGAATCCGTTCATACGACTGGATTTGATCATAACAATAAATCCCAATTTTTTGCATTGATCATCATTATCAGTCTTTTTTTTTTCTGGGGCTTCGTTCATAATCTTGATCCTGTATTAATTCCACATCTCAAAGGAGCGTTTGACTTATCTGACCTCGAAACTGCACTCATAGATTTTTCTGTATTTATTGCTTATTTTTTTATGGCTCTTCCAGCAGGAATTTTCATAAAGAAATTCGGATATAAAAATGGAATGTTATTGGGACTGGCATTGTTTTCCACAGGTGCGTTTTTATTTATACCTTCAGCTAATACAGGGACATATTATTATTTTCTTGCCGCATTATTTATTATCGCGTGTGGACTTGCTTTCTTAGAAACTGCTGCGAATCCATACGTGATCGCACTCGGGAACCCCAAAACTGCTACCGAAAGATTAAATTTTGCCCAGTCTTTCAATGGTTTGGCTGCATTTCTAGCGCCCATTATTGGTGGGAAATTTATTTTGAGTCAATCTGATATAGCATACTCCGAACACATCAGCATGTCTGAGGAGGTAAAGAGACAGTTTATTATTGCGCAAGCCTCCACTGTTAAAGGTCCGTATTTTACACTAGGTGTCATCATATTGATTATTGCCATATTATTTTTCTTTATTAAACTCCCAGAAATTAAGGAGGAACATACGAACGAAAGTAAAGCTCCGATGTGGCATATTCTAAAGATCAAACACCTTCGATCAGCGGTGATAGCACAGTTCTTCTATGTCGGTGCGCAGGTATGCATTTTGAGTTTCTTTATTCGTTTTGCCAGTTCAATAGCTGAATTACCTTTATCCGAGGCCAGTTGGTATGCTGGAGGGGCAGGTTTAGCATTTATGACCGGAAGGTTTGTAGGGACATTTCTGATGAAATTTATTGGTGCCCATTTCCTTCTGATTTGCTATGCGCTGGCATGCGTGATTCTGACAATTTTTGCAATACTTTCTGCAGGTATTTCAGCAGTTTACGGATTAATTGGCATTTCATTTTTCATGTCGATTATGTTTCCAACCATTTTTTCAATGGGCATTTTCGGCCTCGGCAAATTTACAAAATTCGGTTCTTCACTAATGGTCATGTCTGTGGTTGGAGGTGCCATTCTGCCGCTGGTTATGGGCTTTATATCTGATTATACCGAAAAAATACAGCTTGGTTTATATATTCCATTGCTCTGCTTTGCAGTAGTATTGCTTTTTGCTTTGAGATTTAGAAAGCCAACTATTGATTAAAAAAAACAGTATGAAAAATAAATCAGTGTTACAAATTAATAAGAATGATAATGTTTTAGTAGCGCTAAGGGATTTGAGTGCGGGAGATAGCATAGATTTCAATTCCCATAGCATTGTTTTATTAGAAAATATTCCTGCCAAACACAAATTTTACATCAACGACATGAATGTCAATGATGTAGCAGTTATGTATGGTGTGGTTGTGGGTAAGGTGAATAAGAGTATCAAAAAAGGAGAGTTAATGACTACCAAAAATACATTTCACGCCACGACGCCCTATGTAATGCAAGAAATCGATCAGGAATGGATAAAACCCAATATTGCAAAATTTGTCGGGAGAAAATTTAAAGGTTTTCATAGAGCAGATGGTAGGGTTGGAACCGCAAATTACTGGCTCTTCATTCCCACTGTTTTTTGTGAAAATAGAAATCTCGATGTTATTAAAAGCGCATTAGATAAATCGTTAGGTTATGACCATGACGATAAATATCAAACTTATGCGCAAAGCCTTGTTCATGCTTACCTTCAAAACGGTGATTTGGATAGCATTAACCTAACTGACCAACCGCACAATCCACTTAAAAAAGTATTTAATAACCTTGACGGCATCAAGTTCTTGAATCATACTGGGGGCTGCGGGGGGACCAGAAAGGATGCCCAAACACTGAGCAGGTTGCTTGCTGCTTATGCTGATCACCCCAACGTTGCTGGAGTGACGCTTTTAAGTTTGGGCTGTCAGCATCTTCAAGTTGCTGACTTCAAGGCGGACTTGCATCAAATCAATCCCACATTCGATAAGCCACTCCTTGTTTTTGAACAACAAAAGGAAGCTTCTGAAGAAATGCTTATACAAAAGGCCATCCTGGAGACTTTTAAGCAACTGGTTATTGTCAATCAACAAAGCCGATCGGATGCCACTTTGGATAAACTTTGTATCGGAGTAAAGTGCGGTGGGAGTGATGGATTCAGTGGCATTTCAGCCAATCCCGCGGTGGGACATTGTTCAGATCTGGTGGTCGCTTTGGGTGGAAAAATTTTGCTTTCTGAATTTCCTGAACTTTGTGGCGCTGAACAGCAGATTATAGATCGTGCTTCTCAAAAAACAACAGCGGAAAAATTTATCAGACTGATGACTGAATATGATAAGTTAGCCCATCAGGCGGGTTCGGGATTTCACATGAATCCCTCTCCCGGCAATATAAAAGATGGATTGATTACAGATGCAATTAAGTCGACCGGTGCGGTAAAAAAAGCCGGAAGTTCACCTGTTGTTGATGTATTAGACTATACAGAAATTGCGACGGAGCCCGGTTTGAATCTAGTTTGCACCCCTGGGAACGATGTCGAAGCTACAACCGGACAAACAGCATCCGGTGCTACAATTATCCTATTTACTACTGGTCTGGGGACACCAACTGGTAATCCGATTTGTCCGGTAGTAAAAGTATCATCCAACAACTTTTTAGCAGAGCGAATGAGTGATATCATTGATATCAATGCAGGGGAGATCATTAGTGGGAATCAATCTATAGAGGAAAAAGGTGAGGAAATACTCGAATTCTGTATAGCAGTAGCCAGTGGCCTGATGACACCTAAGGCAGTCAGTCTTAGGCAAGATGATTTTATCCCTTGGAAACGGGGCGTTTCACTGTAATTATAATAAGCATGAATTTAAATTTAAAAAATAAAATTATCATCGTAACGGGGGGAGCAAAAGGTATCGGTGAGGCAATCGTTCAGAATCTTGCGAAAGAAGGAGCCTGTCCAATCATCATCGGACGCGTTGAATCAGATAATCTTCGCGTTGTCACTTATCTCAAAACCATTGGATTGAAGGCGGACTATGTGACGGCAGATTTATGTCTTCCCGAACAATGTGAGCAAGCTATGAAAAGTATAGCAGACAAGTATAACACTATCCACGGCTTAGTCAATAATGCAGGCGTTAATGATAGCGTGGGACTTGAAAGCGGTAGTTATACTGATTTCATAGCTTCATTACATAAAAATGTTGTTCACTATTTTCTACTAGCCCAACTGGCACTACCAGCACTTAAGAGAAGCAAGGGAGTTATTGTCAATATAGGAAGCAAAACAGCTGAAACAGGGCAAGGAGGCACTTCAGGATATGCAGCTGCGAATGGCGCTAGAAACGCACTCACCCGTGAATGGGCTGTGGATTTACTTCCGCATAGCATCAGGGTAAATGCGGTAATCGTAGCTGAAGCCTACACCCCACTTTATCAAAGCTGGCTAGCCTCGTTTCCTGATCCTGAAAAAAAGTTGCGAAAAATAACTAAAAACATCCCGCTTGAAAACCGCATGACTACTGTTAACGAAATCGCCAATATGGTACTGTTTCTGCTCTCTGATAAATCCAGTCATACCACCGGTCAATTAATCCACGTGGATGGTGGATATGTTCATCTCGACAGGGCACTAATTAATCACATCTAACCTATAAATATGTCATCTCTATCAATTTTGCTTCCTTTTAGGAAGGTAGTATTGCTAATAATTTTTCTTTTGGAATTTTCGATAAATCTCCAGGCGCAAAATAATATAAATGTTAAAAAACAAACCTTTACTATAGCTGAGGGAAATTTTAATTTAGATGGAAAACCGTTTAAGATACATAGTGGAGAAATGCACTATTCAAGAATTCCTAAACCTTATTGGCGTCATCGGTTGAAAATGATGAAGGCTATGGGGCTCAATGCAGTAGCGACTTATGTTTTCTGGAATTATCATGAAACAACTCCTGGAGTATGGGACTTCAGTTCCGATAATCGCGATGTGTCAGAGTACATCAAAATTGCTCAGGAAGAAGGACTTTTTGTGATCCTTCGCCCTGGCCCTTATGTTTGTGCCGAGTGGGAATTCGGGGGCTATCCATGGTTCTTGCCCCAAAATGGTATAACAATTCGGGGGAATAATAAGCCGTATCTTGATGCAACCAAAGCTTATTTCACCAGGTTATATCAGGAAGTTAAAAGCTTGCTTATTACAAATGGAGGACCGATTATCATGGTTCAGGTCGAAAATGAATTTGGGTCTTACGTGTCACAGCGTAAAGATATTTCTTTGGAAGAACATCGAAAATACAATGCTACAATTTATAAACAGCTGAAAGATATCGGATTTAATGTGCCATTTTTTACTTCAGATGGAAGCTGGCTTTTTGAAGGGGGCACATTACCTGGAGCTCTGCCTACCGCAAATGGTGAAGATGATGTAGCAAAGCTAAAATCACAGGTGGAGAAGTTTTACGGTAATAAAGGCCCATACATGGTTGCTGAATTTTATCCAGGCTGGTTAAGCCATTGGGCAGAACCTTTTCCTAAAATATCGAATGAAAGTATCGTGAAACAAACCAACAAATATTTGGATGGAGGCGTTTCATTTAATTTATATATGGTGCATGGTGGTACAAATTTTGGTTTCACTTCGGGTGCGAATTATGATGATAAGCATGATATTCAGCCGGACCTTACCAGTTATGATTACGATGCACCTATTAGCGAAGCGGGTTGGGCAACGGAAAAGTACTTCGCCCTAAGGGAAATTCTCAAAAATGACAAAACACCGGCTATCCCAGCGAAAATCCCTGTGATTTCGATTCCTAATATTAAACTGTCTAAATCAATTGATCTTGAAGTATTTAAAAATGCGATCGTACCTGTAAGTAATGATCAGCCCTTAACCTTTGAAAAATTAAATCAAGGACATGGTTACGTTTGGTACAGCCGACGCTTTAGACAACCTATCAGCGGAAAATTGCAATTAAAGGGATTAAGGGATTATGCAATAATTTATGTGAATGGAACTAAAGTAGCAGAACTAAACAGCAACTTCCAAAAATATGAATGTGATATCGATATTCCCTTCAACGCGGTTCTGGATATTATTGTAGAAAATATGGGGAGGATCAATTACGGAGCCAAAATTGTAAACAGTAGTAAAGGTATAGTTTCTCCGGTTGTCATTAATGATCAAACCATAACAGGTAATTGGGATATGTATAAAATGCCAATGAACGCTATGCCAAATATCGCTAAAATGAAGGGTTCAGCAATAGTTGGGAAACCTGCTATATATCAAGGCACTTTTTCGTTGCAAAAAACAGGTGATACTTTTTTAGATATGAGCAGCTGGGGTAAAGGAATTGTATTTATCAACGGCATCAACTTAGGTCGATATTGGAAAATAGGTCCCCAACAAACCTTGTACCTTCCTGGTTGTTGGCTTAAAACTGGCAAAAACGAGATTGTGATTTTTGAGCAGCAGAATGAAGTGTTAAAAAATCATATTCAGAGTGTATCTTTTCCAATTTTAAATAGCCTGAATATTCAATAATATCTATTGTCTTCATTCTCTACTTTGCAAACACAACGTCCATAATTACATGAAACAATTATTAGCTTTCGCTGTCATTACCTTTCTGGCGACACTGTCGGTTGTCTCTCAGGAAAAACCCGTTCTCAATGTTATTCCATATCCTAGTAAAGTGATCCTAAGAAAAGGAAATTTTAAAATCACTAAAACAACATTGTTAAACCGTTCAGATCAGCTCTCTCAGGAATGTAGTTTTCTAAATGGCTTGATTGAAAATGGAATTGGGACTAAACTCGGGCTTGGAGCAGGGGAGAGCAATGTTATCAAAATCGCTGTTGACCATAGACTTAAGCACGAGGAATATGCCTTAGCGGTTTCAACAGATATTGTGTCTTTATCTGGAGGTTCTCCAGCAGGTGTTTTCAGAGGTTTACAAACCTTGCGTCAGATGTTCAGTGATCAAGTTGAAGTAGACTCCGGTAAACTAAAGGCGTTATCCATACCCTGCGTTTTGGTTTCAGATCTTCCAGTATTTGATTACCGTGGTTTACACCTTGATGTGTCCAGGCATTTTTTTACCATAGAATTTTTAAAGAAATATCTTGATGTGATGGCCCTTTACAAATTCAATAAACTCCATTTACACCTAACAGATGATCAGGGTTGGAGAATAGAAATAAAAAAGTATCCTAAATTAACCAGTGAGGGTGCATGGCGGACATTTAATAATCAAGATTCTGCTTGCATAGTCAAATCCAAAGAGAATCCAGATATGGCTATTGATCCGCGGTTCATTGTGAAAAAAGATGGTGTTAAAAAATATGGCGGTTTTTATACCCAGGCACAAATGATTGACCTTGTCAGCTATGCCAAATTGCGGCATATTGAAATTATTCCAGAAATAGATATGCCTGGGCATATGATGGCTGCAATAAAAGCTTATCCATATTTATCTTGCACAGGAACTTCAAATTGGGGTAAGCTATTTACTACGCCGATATGTCCGTGTAACGAATCTACCTATGACTTTGCCGAGGATGTTTTTAGGGAAATATTTGAGATCTTCCCGAGTCAATATATACACATCGGAGGAGACGAGGTTGATAGGGCTAGCTGGCAAACTAATCAAGCATGCGCCGAGCTAATGAAACGTGAAGGCATTAAGAATACTGCTGGTCTTCAAAGCTATTTTATAAACAGGATGGAAAAATTTTTTCTTGCAAATGGAAAAAAAATTATTGGTTGGGACGAAATTCTAGAAGAGGGAATAAGTACAACTGCGATGGTTATGTATTGGCGTTCTTGGGTTCCCCTTGCGCCTCTAGCTGCACTAAAGAATGGAAATCGTGTAATTATGACCCCAGGAGAGCCCTTGTATTTTGACTACCTTCCAAATAAAAATTCATTATACGATGTCTATAATTTCAAAGTAATACCCAAAAATTATCCGGAAAGTGGTGTTCGCAATATTTATGGTGCACAGGCAAATCTCTGGACAGAAATGGTCCCGAGTGAAAATCGGGCAGAATATATGGTTTTTCCAAGAGCTTTAGCCCTTGCTGAAAATCTATGGAGTCATCATCACCTTGATTTTAATTCCTTTAGCCGTCGGTTGCTATCTCATTACCCGAGGCTGGATCTATTGGCTGTAAAATACCGTTTACCTGACTTGGAAAACGTAATCACTGAGCGTGTTTTTATGAACAGAGATAGTTTATACTTTGATAAACCAATTAATAACATGAAGCTTAGGTATACATTAAATGGTTCAATTCCTAATATGACAAGTAATGAACTCTCAGAGAAATTGAAAATTAATCATAATACAGCTGTAACATTGGGGGTATTTGCACAAGGAGATACGGCAATACGAGAGATTTATAAAATCAATTTTAAAAAACAGGATATGGCCGAGGCTATGACCGTTTCGGGTAAGCATGCCGGGCTGATAGGGGACTATTATAAATTTCTTCCGGACAGCTTAAGCACAGGTGCCGGGAAAAAAGTGGACAGTACATTTATTATAAAAACAATTTCAGTCCCTAAAACGGTCGATGCACCTACATTTCAAATTGATTTTACTGGAATAATCGATGTTCCTCAAGATGGGGTTTACACTTTTTATCTTGACTGTGATGACAGCGGAGTGCTGTCCATTGCCGATCGCCTGGTGGTAGACAACGGTGGAATGCATTCTTCAATTGAGAAAAACGGACAAGTTGCACTGAAAAAAGGAGGACATCGTTTTAATTTAATTTTTAAAGAAGGAGGTGGGGGTTACAAACTTAGATTGTTATACAGCTTTAATAATTCTTCGCCAGCTGCAATTCCTTCCACTTGGTTAAAACATTGATATTTCTTCATGCCAATCGTAGTGATGATAGAAAATTACTCTATTGGCATGCTTTGGAAACTCTTTATGAAAATCCCCGATATTAAAAATGGCTTGGATAAATGGGGCTTTAAGGTAGAAACAAAAATACCTGGGGTACGATAGCGTAAGAAATTTGAATTTTAAGTCGATCAACATGCTTCGTCTAGGCAAAATCACTTCAATAAACCATGACACAGGGGAGGCTACGATCACTGATATCAATGATCAGGAGATTGATTTTCCAATCAATCTGGTGAGCTCACAATTGATACTGCTGCAGTCCATCTGGTTTGATATCTATTTAACCCCGCGTGGGCTTGAGGTATACTCAATTACGTTTTTTTCTATTTCCCGCCAAGCGATAAAGTCAGATCATTCCATAGCATCAGGATTTTTATAAACCTAACGTTCATTTAAGAACACATCCCATGTCCCCATTAAAACGAAAATCGAAAACCAGCTACCAAAAGGCCGAGTTATTTCTTGAATTTTTATCCGTTATCTGCGACATTCCCGAAACGATGAGAAATCGAATCATCAAAAACAGCCTAGCTGTAAAATTGTACAAAGGTGAGCTTCTGCCGACTGAGATGTTGAAATCCAATGTGATATTTATCAATATTGGCGCAATCAGGGGCTTTATACATGAGAAGGATAAAGATGTAACACTAATGATCAGTCAGGAAAACCAGCTGATTGGTAGCTCAAATCTGGAAATTTTTTCACGCACGGATTATGCTTTAACTTATCAGGCGCTAGAGGATTGTTGCCTGCTGGCGCTACCTTTTTCTCTTCTTTATCTGTTAAGGGAGCGTCATAAACAAATGTCTTTAATCAATGATCATTTCATCTGGAGGTATCATTCTGAGGCTACTGAACGCAACCTTTTAAGCAGACTCCCAACAGCGATGTTACGATATTCAAGACTGATGCAAACGGATCCGGGCCTGTTCGACCGCGTGCCGGACAAATATTTATCTTCTTATCTGGTAATGAGGCAGGAAACACTAAGCCGATTGAGGAGAACGAAAAAAAATATATAATCAATATGTGATTTCAGCATTTGTGTTGTTTAGACCATTCATTATTAAATTGTTGAAAACTACCATAGCCTAAAAATATGCATAGCGCATCTTTTACAAATGGCGAAAATGATGAAGGGGGATCCAGAAAACCGAAAAATCTTTTGAGTGTGCTTTCCGACAGATAGTTTTTATCCTGTTCAAAAATTCTCTCAGAAATCATCCTGCAATCCCTGACTGAGACAGTATCAATTCCACATTTTTTTAAGATGAGTTTTTTCAAATCTTCCTCACAATTAGATGACATGGTAACAATTGTTTTCTTTTGTAAATGTCTTAGAACTGGTTTAGATGTAGACCGATTTGTCTGTTTTATCTTCAGTTAAATGTGTGAATTTAATTTTTAATTAGGAAAAAATGGATATAAATCGCGTACTAATTCGCAGGCAATTAACAGTATTATTACAAGTTGTTTTATTTCCCTAGACGAGTCTATGTAATTACAATTATGGATAAGCGTATTTTAATTATTGATGATGACGCACAAATGTTATCATCACTGGAAATGTTGTTTCTTGCAGAGGCATATCAGGGAAAATCGATTGATACCGAGTGTTTAATTAAGGGAGCACTGGAGAGTTTTAAACCGACAATCATTTTGATGGATATTCGTCTCGATGGTGCAGACGGACGGCTCATTTGTGATGAAATAAAACAGGATGTCACCACAAAACATATTCCTGTAATTTTAATTACTGCACTTTCTTTTCATGAAATCAGTGAGATGGATTGCCTGGCAGATGCGATCATAGGTAAACCGGTCACAACTGAAAGGTTACTGTAGACAACTGAGCAGTTATTGAAATTCAAGCAGCAGACTTAATTAAGCAAGTTTGCTTTTCGGAGTTGGTGTTAAGGATATGATACTAATGACCTGGTTTTTTTCTACCCCTATTGGTGCAGATTTTTCATCGCACGAGTATTTGAGCGCATTTCAGAACTTACCTACAGATGAGAACAATGCGCTTTAATAATTGAATTTTCTTCGAACGGACTATCCCAAGCTGCTGCCCCTTGACGCTAATGAGATCACTACTATCGGATTTTTTAAATTGGCGATGTGCCTGATTTCATGGTGTAGGAGTGATGTACATTAAATAATAACGATGACGGCTGAATGCTTTTAATCTCTCCTAAGTTGTTCTTCGACAATCGAATGTACCTTCTAATAAAAAACGCCGTCCCTCGGGGGTAACGGCGTTCCAACTAATCTAACTAAACCTCCATTGTTCTCAATGGTTATAAATTCCGGGAGACTTATGCATATTGTTTATAATTACCATCCTGGGTTTTGCTTTAAATTTGGGTTCAAATTTAATTGTGTCTGCGGTATTGGGTATAAATAATTTTTGTCGTTCCAGGTCCTTGCGGCAATGTTAGGATAAACTCGGATATAGAAATCTGCATTTACCACAATGCCATTTACTTGTGAAGCTGGGTACTGCGCTCTGAGTGCAGGAAGTAGTTTCATTCCCAAGATAGTTTCCGGATTATTAATGAGTGTTCCAGCTCTCCACCTTCGCAGATCGTCAAGTCTTAAACCCGATGAGCCTAATTCTATTCTCCTTTCTCGGCGAATCTCATCCAATAGTACTGGAAGAGTGGGGAAGACAGATTTTGGATCTTTCACTAGGGCTGAGATAACCAAATTTGGCATACCCACCCGAGCTCGGAGTTTGTTTATCGTATTATCAATTACAGTTTGTGTTGCCTCTCCAAGTTCTGCTTTTGCTTCAGCCTCTATCAATAATATTTCTGCATATCTAAAGATGAAAAAATCCAGTGAAGATTGGTTAGCATTCCACGCGGCAAGACTTGATGATCTTCCCTTGATTGGTTGATAACCCGTTGAAGTAACTGAGGTACCTATCCGAGGCAAGGTGATAAGATCGCCTGCTAGAAAGTCGAATCCTCTTGTTGCAATTTGCTGCGGAAATCTTGGATCACGATTTTGAACTTCATCATCAAGAGAATTGTCACCCCTATAAAGCGGACTGAGCGAGGTTGGGAGACCATCGATGCAGAGGAATGAGCGTACAAAGTCTTTTGAATAACCATCACTGGCTTCTCCTATTGATCGACTAACTCCATTCATCAGTATGGTTGGTAGATACCTCATAGGAAGGATTGCTTCAGGATTGTTTTGCAATTCTTCCTGAATGAATAGATTGTAATAATCGGTTCTAGGGTTTCCAGTGCTATATAATCTATAGAGTCCAGAATTCATGATTTCTTCTGCGGCAGTAACGGCCTGACGTAAATAGACTTCCTCATTTCCTGCACCCGTATATTTGCGCCATGTACCTTCCCAAAGACAGATTCTTGCTTTTAATGCAAGCGCAGCATATTTTCCGATACGGCCATTTGAGGGCGCAACGGGTAAACTTGCTATTGCGAAATTTATATCCCTCAATACCGAATCCATGATTTGCTTATGTGGCATGCGGCTACCAAATAACACTGATGTTGTAGTGTCAGTAACATATTTGCTAATGTAAGGTACATCTCCGAAATCCTTCACTTTATTAAAGAAATCATTAGACCTAAAAAAAAGTGTTTCACCAACATAGATATTTTTGGTAGCCTCAGGTATAGCAGCCTTCGAATAGTTAGCTAAAAAGAAATTACATCTTCTATTGAGTGAGAAATCCCAAAGACTGGCCGCCGAATTTACATTAAGCGTTCCATTAAGCAATGTATTGATTGAGCTGTTGGCTTTATCATCTGAATTATTATCAGCTCGGACTAAATTCTGAACTGGAAGAGAGGAGTAGTATTGATTGCAATAAAGCTGCAAATCATTTTCATTCTTAAAAAAGTTCTCCGGACTAATATCACTCAATGGGATACGGTTTAGGAATTCATCTCTCTTACAAGATGAAAAGACAAGCAAAGTTGCCATCATCAGATAAATATATTTATACTTTTTCATTTTTATGTTTTTGTTGTTTATAAAGTAACTTGAAGACCAAATGAGATTGACCTGTTTAGGGGATAGGTTGTATAACTCAAGACCTCTGGGTCGTAGCCTTTATAAAGGGACGTAATGGTAAATAGATTAGCACCTGTTGCATATACCCTCAGGCGTTGCAACTTGATCTTATCAGTCAATAGCTTTGGAAAGGTGTAGCCTAAGGTTAATTGCTTTAATCTCGCATATGCCGCATTCTGCATATATTTCGTTTGACTTACCGTATTACCCCCACCAGCAAATCTCGGTCTTGCAAAGTATGCGTCACGGTTTTGTGGCGTCCAGTAATCTGTTGCATATTGGAAAGGAATACTGTATTCGTCATCCTTAAAGGCATAGAACACATAATCACTTGGCATATAATCCTGTTTCATAACACCCTGCACAAAAGCAGTGAGATCGATGTTTTTGTAAGCCAAATTGATGTTTAACCCAAATCGGTACCTTGGAGTAGAATTTCCTATTTTTTTATAGTCCCCTGAATTAGAAATGGTCTGGTTTCCGTAATCAATTTTACCATCGCCGTTTAAATCTGCATATTTTACATCACCTGCCAACCAGCGGTAACCTGCCAATTGAGAATTATTCACAGCAGCGGCTTCAGCATCTGTTTGATAAAACCCAAGGGTTTCAAAACCATAAATGTCATTAATTCGCTCACCCTCAATGAAATTTCCTAAGTTATTGGTTGGATTGTTTTTAAATTTTGTAATTCTACTGTAGCTATCAGAAATATTAAACCCTACGCTATAAGAGAGTTCTTTATCGATAGCTTTATCTGCCCAGGTGATTGACGCTTCCCAACCCTTGGTTTTTAAGTCCGCAGAGTTTGATGCTGGCGCAGAAGTTCCCAGTACTGATGGAAGTTGTAATCCAGGTACGAGCATATCTCTCGTATTATTAATAAAGTAGTCGAAACTTCCAGTTAAACGGTTACTCAGCAATCCAAAATCAACACCGATGTTTTGAGTTTGGACCTTTTCCCAGGTGAAGTTTGGACTGATCAGTCCTGGTGTATTGACTACGATACCTGGTTGACCGCCAAAAAGATAACCTACTGTCCCGGTGGTCTGGGTGGCAATATATGGGTATTGTGCTGCTGAAGATATAGCTCCAGACGTAAGTTGATTAGGTAATTGGCCGTAAGATGCCCTTAATTTTAACAGGTTAAATGTCTTCTTGATTGAAGACATAAAACTTTCTTCCGAAATATTCCACCCTGCAGAAACTGAAGGCGAGAAAGTATAGCGGCTGCTTGGCTGAAAGCGTGAAGTACCATCATATCTGCCATTTACCTCCAATAAATAGCGGTTGTTAAATATATAATTCAGTCTAAAGAACGTACCTACCAAGGCAAATTGAGTTTCTGTTCCGCCAACAACTGGTCGGGTGTCATTATTCAAACCGATTGCAGGTAAAGTAGGATCAATTAGATTTCTCGCTAAAGAATTACTTAATTGGTAGTGTTGATATTCCTGGTTATAACCAGCCGTTGCTTTGAAGTAATGTTTAGTTGCGAATGTATTTTCGTAAGTTGCATATAAGTTAAAAGCATTATAATTGTTGTTTTGCCGATTTTCAGATACCTGAGAAGGGTTTGTCCATGGGAATATATTTAGAAAAACGCCGTTGACCCCAAATTCATTATAAGGAATAAGGTTAGCTCTTCTGAATGAAGTAAAACTATTCCAGGTGTAGTCGGAGTTAATAGTAACGTTTTTCGCAGGTCGTATAATTACTCTTCCAGTAGCGAAAAAATCGTTTTTAGAATCGATATCACGACCCGAATTAGTCAAAACGGCAATAGGGTTGGTGTAATTACCTTGTCCGGAAAAATTCCCATCAGGATGATATACCGGCATGAGTGGACGTAAATCGCCACTGATCCAAGACCCACCCTGATTAATTCGGGTAAAGGCCCCCTGATTATTATCCGTATGGGTAAGTGATAAATTTGCGCCGAAGGTTAGCCAGCTTGTCACATCAGAAGTGATTTTCAAATTTGGAGTAAAGCGTTGGAAAATCTGATCTGCAGGCTTCTGTAAGCCTTCCTGACGGAAATACCCTAAACTTGCTACATAAGTCGTTTTATTTTCACCGCCAGATAATGACAGGTTGTGCTGCTGTTGAGGAGCCCAGCCGGGATACAAAATATCAATCCAATCTGTATTTCCAACATAACGATATCGACGTGGGTTCCCAGGATCTACATAAGCCGATGGATTATTTACCGGATCAGCACGATATGCCGCTGCAAAAGTGGAATCCTGTGCAGTAAAAGGATCACCTGATGTGTACCCGCCTGTTGCCTGGCCTGTTCTTTGGGCACTGTTGAACATTGTGATATAGTCTCCAGAGTTTACGTAGTCTGGTAATAACGTTGGTCTTGAAACGGTGTACGCTCCAGAATAAGCTAATTGTGTCTGTCCCTTTTTACCAGATTTAGTTGTGATTATGATAACCCCATTTGCCGCCCGGCTACCATAAATCGCAGATGAGGCCGCATCTTTTAATACGGTTACACTTGCGACATCATTAGGGTCTATCAAATTAGGATCTCTCACCACCCCATCTACTAAAATTAATGGTGAAGAACTTGACCCTCCACCGATGGTTACGTTCCCACGAACGTTGAATGAAGCTGCCTGACCCGGCTGACCATTATTAAGATTTACATTTAGTCCAGGGAGCAAACCTTGAAGTCCGTCTGCAAGATTGACCATTGGTCTGTTTTCTAGCTTCTCACTGTTTATGGTTGCAACGGCACCTGTTAAATTTATTTTCTTTTGTGTTCCATAACCCACAATAACCACATCATTTAGTGCCTTTTGAGAAGATGTCAATTGAACATTTATTGTTGTTCTAGAATTAACCAATACCTCGAGTTGGCCATATCCTATTAGGTTAAACTGAAGCGTACCAGATTGTGGAACAGCAATAGAAAACTTTCCTTCACCATTCGTTGTTGTTGCAATAGCTGAACCTTTAACTCTAACTGTCGTACCCGGCAAAGCACCTGCACCATCTTTATCGGTAACAGTCCCCTGAACCGTAGTTTGGGCGAATACGTTTTCTACGGAGCAGAATAAGTTTGTAACAATTGAAATTGCTAAAATTGAGGCAACAGTTTTTAGTTGCCTGTAAAAAGGTATTGTTTCTTTCATATATATTTGGTTAAAATTTTTGAACTGTTAGCTGGTATTATCCAGATAGTTAGCCCGGAGATACTGTAAATGTTTATTTGTTAGGTGCAAGGTACACTTCTCGCTTTTTAGAAAAATATCAGCATTTGGCGATTTATTAAACAATATTGGCATACAAAATCCAAGTTTTAAATTGCCACTTTTCAAAAACTAGATTAATTACAGATAATCATTTTTTTAAGATGGATTTTCAGAAGTATTATTCTCAATGAGCAAATCGAAAAAAATTTGGCTTAATACTGAGCTTGTTGAGGAAGATAAAAAGATTTTTATGGGAACAATCTTTTTGCCAATGCGCAATTTGGGATAAAGAGAGATGGGAAAAAACCAGAGGATACCCGTTCTGCTTATAGTAACAACTGCTATTACGGATTTGATCAGCTTACGGTTAATCAGTTTCGGCTAGGTAAAAACGGTGTGATTGGAGCAGTTAATGATGTAATCAGTACCGTTGCCGGAGTCAATGATCCTAAATTTGTAAACTATTCGTTAAATACCGCGGTATCAAATGCTGATTTTAATACTTCATGGGATTTTCACATACAGGGAAATTCACCTGCCTTAAGTAAAGGCATTACTAGCTTCACCCGCCACCACGCGGGAGGAATGATAATGAAAAATGGAATAACTTACACCTCTCCGGCGCCAGCTGGTTTTGTAGGTGCTTATGGAATTAAAAACTAAAATGAAGAATAAGAATATAATTAATTTTGCTGCGATAACCGTTTTATGACTGGTTTTTTCTTGTATTAGAATTGCACAACAAGTAGGTAAGGATGCGGTAAAGCCTTTGTATGTGTGTGATCCGGTTGATTTTGATACCGATGATCCGGCATTTTGGGTTAACGCTGTAAATCCAACGCAGTCGCTGGTAATCGAAACGGATAAGGATACTAACGGTGGCCTATATGTTTTCGATTTGGAAGGAAAAATCATTCCCTCAAAAACTATTAAAGGGTTGAAAAGCCCGGATAATGTCGATATCGCCTACGGACTTAATCTTGCCGGCAAGAAAACCGATATTGCGGTAACCACTGAACTTTATATCCAAAAGCTGAGAATATTTGCCCCTCCTGATGTGAAACCTGTTGATAATGGTGGTTTACGGGTGTTTGAATTAGAAACAGGCCAGAATTCCCCGATTTGATGGGCATTGAGATGTAGGGTATAATTTATGCCATTGTTGGCTGTAAGTCCGGACCAAAAGACGGTGGATATTTAAGGCAGTATTTGTTAGAAGATGATGTTAAAGGACGTACTAAAGCCATATTGGGGAGAAAATTTGGCCAATAAAGTGGCAAAAAAGAAATTGAAGCCATTGCTGTGGATAACAAATTGGGCTATGTATACTATTGCGATGAACAATTTGGCGTTTGTAAATATTATGCTGATCCTTCCAAGGGAAATCAAGAACTTTCTTTATTGGATAAGGCGATTGTTCTATAGATAATGAAGGAATCGCAATTTATAAAACTGCTGAAGATAAAGGCTATGTTTTGGTTTCCGATCAAGGCTCAAGGCAATTAAAAGTTTACAATAGAGCGGGTAAGCCAGATGCCCCAAATCAACATCCGTTATTGGCAACGGTTAAATATTCTGCCAACCAAACTGATGGTATCGATGTGGTTTCAGTGCCATTAAATAAAAATTAAAAACATGGTTTACTGGTTGCCATGAACGATGATAAAACTTTTCATTTCTATCGTTGGGAAGATATTGCGGGTAAGCAACTTGATGTGAAACCTTAGCTTTTAACCTCACCCTATTGCAGATCTAGACGTTATGATAAAAGACATTCTTGGGGGTACCAAGTTTTATGTCCCCTAGGGAAAGATTGGTGAATTTGATGCGGAAAGTATAGGAGTGCAGAGCAGTCCGGTTGGCTGTTGTGTTTCACACTTAGTTTTTGTGAAACAGACCATTGGTCAGCAAGATTAGGAAGTACCTTTTTTGATTATGCGGTAATGCCGGCGATGCTTGTTTAGTGAAATTATTGTTGTTCACTTCCAGTGTTTTAGTGTTGCAGGTTTCTGCAGATTAATTGGGGATATATTTTGCGGCATGACTGTAATTGTACTGGTGATACTGGAGACTGATTTGAGCGGGAAAAATTTGGGAAAGGTAATTAATGGTCGTTTGGTACGTTCGGCTTTTTGTTTTTCTTTTTACTGACAAAAGTAGACGCTTACTTATCAGATGGAATAAAATGCATAATGAACCTTTACTTGGCTAATTTAGTTCTGCTCTGAGCGAACAATGTACTTATTGAGTTGGCTTGGCATTAATCCAAACTTCTTTTTAAAGGCATGAGAAAAATGAGAAAGGCTTTCAAAACCCAGATCCAAATAAATAGCTGAGGGTTTTAAGTGCTTGTTTTCAATCAAAGATTTAGCTGCATCTAACCGTCGGGATAGCAGCCATTGTCGAGGTGGAAGATCAAAAGCTTTCTGAAAATCACGTTTAAATCCTGCCAGACTCCTGCCGGTGAGCTGAGCGAATTTCTCTATTGGTACATTGAAATGGAAATTATTAAGCATGAACTTTTCCAGATCAATCTTGTGAGGTTCTGCATAATCAAACAGAAAATTCCGTAATGCCGGGAGCGCCAGCAGCAATAATTTAATGCCTTCTTTTACTTTTAAAATGCCCATTTCGTCGGTCATGGTAGCCCCCGAACTTCTAGCATAAGGAACGATGGATTGAAAATAGCCCTGCAAAAATTCATTTGAGGGAATCAGAAGGTTTGGACTACCGATGTATTTCTCCTGGCATTTAATTTTTTCTTCCAATGCAATTTTCCGCATCAAGTCTTCTTGAAGTGATATTACAATGGTCTCATAGCTTCCGTTCTCGCCGGGTGTCTTGGTGAGGGTGCCCAATTGGTTTTTGCCAATCAGTAACATTTCCCCAGACCCCATGGAAATGCTTTGTGCTGAGGTTTCCAGTGTAAATTTACCTGAAACCTGCAGTATCAAGGTATGGTGATTCCAGAAACATGCTTTCTGTTTCCTTTGGGTAGAGAGATAAGAGTAAAAAATTACACCCGGAAGAATTTCTGCTGGACTTTCCATTTATCGTGCTAAATAGGTACCTCCTTTAATGGCGCCTATTGCAAAAGTAGTATTTAATGTGTTCATTTCCTCTTCGCTAAACTCGATTTGCATGGCTGCAATATTTTCAGCCAGGCGGGATCTTCTGCTCATGCTTACTAAGGGCATAATATTTTGGCCCTGCTGTCTGACCCAAGCGATCGCCAGCTGTGTAGGGGTAAATCCCTTTGTAGACGCCAAATCTTTTAGTATTTCAACTTTTTGAAGATTATTTACCAAATTTCCCCCTTGAAACCTGGAGAAATGCTGACGGTAATCCTGATCACTAAGTGGTGCGCTTAATCCTCCACTCAGCAAACCTTCCGCAGTGTTTGCAAAAGCAACGACGGCTACCCCTAAATCTTTGGCTGCTGGGAGCAATTCGTTTTCTATTTGCCTGTCCGCTAGTGAGTAGCCGATTTCCAGTGCACTTATCGGATGAACATCGTTGGCCTTGCGTAGCTGATCCGCAGTAATTTCTGATACGCCGATGTGACGGACTTTTCCCTCCTTAACCAGTTCAGCCACTGTTCCGATAATATCCTCTACCGGGACGCTATCATCCATCCGGCTGGGTTGATAGAGGTCAATGGTTTCGATGTCAAGTCTGGTGAGCGAGTAATTGATAAAGTTTTTAATTGAATTTGGCTTAAGGTCAAGGCCCAGCCATTGACCGTTATGGAAAATCGCTCCAAATTTGACACTGATAAAAGCCTCATCCCGTCTCTCTTTTATCGCTTTTCCGATGAGCATTTCGTTGTGGCCGGCGCCGTAAAAATCGCCGGTATTTAAAAAGTTAATGCCCAGATCCAAGGCCTCATTAATAGTGGCAATACTTTCCGTTTCATCTGGAGTAGGTCCTCCCCAGATTGAAGACATTCGCATGCAACCCAGCCCAAGGCTGGATACGAAAGGGCCATCTTGGCCCAGTTGAATTTTATTGATGTTTTTCATAGCACAAATATCCAACAGAGAAGGAAACTAAAATTGTCTGCACAGCTCAATTAATTTGCTTATACGGCTCATGCTTCCGATTCTAGGAAAGGAAACCTGGTTACCTGACTAATGCATTCAAAATTGAGCAAAAGTATTTAATGTCTATTTATGGCCTTGGGTGACAGTTAATTCAAGATTACAGTTCTAATACATTAATGTTGCTGTTTACTTTAAGGATGATGAGAAGTGGGGCAATGTGTCAATACATCAGCTATCGATATATCGAATTACATTTTATGAAAGCATGTCTATCAAAAATCCACCATTGTTCAACAATGCTATTTATTTATAGTTGCTTTTCAGTTAAGGCATGTTTCTTTATTGCCTGTTCAGTTCTTAGTAAAAAAATACTAACAACAACGATCAATACGCTTAATCCAACGAGTAATTCAAATTTTTGGCTGAAATCGAACTGTAATCCAACTAGTGAACAAATAAACAATATGATTCCTGATTTAATAATTTCCCACCCGGAGAACTTTTGAGCAAAATTCCACGAAGATTGAGATTTCATCGAATTTTTGGTACGATAGCCGTAAAGATTGTTTATCTTGTTAGGAGGAAATATAAGTATCATTATACCGGCCAAGAAGAAGACAACACCAGCTATGATTATTGCTACAAATATTGGGGTCAACTGCATAATCAAATGTAAACTTAAAACCTTCGAATGCAAATAGCAATGTTAATTACTTTTAAACTTACTGTTATGAAGAGTTAGTTTGCAAACCGTCGCTTTTTAAAAAAATAACCTTTAGGAAAGATTCCGTCTTATCAAAAAGAAAACCATTAAATTATAAAAACTGAACCTTTTAATAAGTCCAATTATACTGTTGGGTACATACCGATGAAATATTTAAATTAAATCTTTTAAAACATAGCAAATGAAGTATATAGTAGCAGCATAATTTTGATCGCAACCTTTTTTGCATCGTGCGAAAAGAGCAACCCTTAGCTACGCAAACAAAAATCACACACATTGCTACTACCAAAAGCTAAATCGATAATGAACCTATGACTCAATTATTATAGCGTGTTTGTACTCAATATAAGGTAAATTCATGATGTGGTAATGTCTATTGACTACATTTAAAGATGCATAACAATTTTATTATTGACAAGCCTTTTATCATGATTAGCAAGCGTGAGAGATTAATTCTAGAACTGATTGCTGAAGGGTTGACAAATCAGGAAATTGCACTTCGAATTTTTGCAAGCAGGCGAACAATTGAAGGTAATAGGGTGGCACTGATGCAGAAGACTAAAACTAAGAATACCGCAGCGCTTGTTGCTTTCGCTTTTAGAGCCGGGCTGCTTGTTTAATTTATGCCTTCGATGAGGCTCCGCACTTTATCAAGTACCTGATTAATACCAAAAGGTTTTTCAATAAAGCCATCGGCAGCACACCCTTGCTCAATATCCTTCCTTGATGCATTTGCGCTCATCATCAATATAGGTGTAACGTGATTTAAGCCTTTCAAATCTCTGCAGACGTCAATTCCGTTTCCATCTGGCAGCATTACATCCAAAATGAAAAGATCCGGCTGAATGCTTTCTCTGTTTTTAAATGCGTTGACCGAATCATAACTTGTAGTGTCGTAATCTTCCATTGATAAAATGAGATGCATAACGTCTCTTATGCCTTCATCATCTTCTAATACTATTATTCTCTTTGCCATAAGACTAATTTTGTGTGTAATAGTAAAATCAGCATTATTTAAGGAATGTTTTGCAAATCATACAATGAATGAAATGAACTAATCAACTCTAACTTTCTTACACCAGAGTGTGTGGTATAATGGTGAATGATTTTCGCTTTAGTGAAAATAAACCAACTGTTCCTAGGGTATTGCTATCAGGTGAGGTGCTATTTATTTCTGTCATTTCTATAGTGCGGGAAATAAAACTATTCTTTCTTTTAGCATTTTCTCAATAATGTTGATCCCAGAAGGACAAAATAAGCTAAATTCCTTGGTTTCATCAACATGAATAAATCGATAAATTGACCCCTTCTCAACAACAATTGATTTGTTGTAAGTTTTTGATGGCCTAGCGAGAGAAGACCCAGATGTATTGATATGTCTAAGCAGGGTAAGCAAGTTACTCAAACAAAAGGATCTTTTTAGGGTTTAGATTGCGAATATCAATAATCAAACCCATGAAAAACCTCTACCAATCCTTGATTTTCCTGTTGGCGTCTGTCTTTATGGTTTTGCTCTTTACCGCTACGACTTTTGCACAGTCACAAACCTCCCTGAATATGAAGGCCTATTCGGATTATAAAAAGGCAGATGCGGAACTAAATGGCGTGTACCAAAAAATCCTGAAAAGCTATGTCAGGGAAACTACTTTTATTAAAAAATTCAGGAATGCACAGCGGCTCTGGATCCAGCTTCGTGATGCAGAACTGGCCGCGAGATACCCCAACAGCGGAACCTATGGTTCGGTGGCGCCCATGTGCGAATCGATATACCTGGAAACGCTGACCAGAGACCGAATTAAATTTTTAAATTTATGGATCACCGGAATCGAAGAAGGTGAAGTTTGCCTGGGCTCGGTGAGGATGAAATCATAGCACATTCCGGTCTTTCAAATATGTATTAATTAATCCCCTATACTATTACCTAACACTCCACTTGCAATGACTTTTTATCAGCTCTCAAGACGATTCTTTTGTCTAATCTTCCTCATCAGTATCTTTACTTGCTGTAAGAAAAAGGAAGCGCAAACCCCTCCCGAAGTAGATGTGCCCAGGGTAATTACAGGAAAGCTATACGGATCGCCTTTTACGGCAAAAGTGACACTGGAGCGTTATACAAAATTTGGTATGAACAACTACCGTCCCGAAGACCTGTTCAGTATATACCTGGCAGGAGATCAATCTAAAAACTGTAGCTCTCCATTGAATGATTTTTCGATACGCCTGACGGTGCCTAAAAAAACAGGGACATTTTCGGGCAACGATACTTATATCCTGGTCAATGATCCTGGCGACCCAAGCGGTCAGAATGGTTCATTATTCTCTTCTGAACAAACCATTATTACCATTAGTTCCATCACAGCGGATAAGGTGAGCGGCCAGGTTAATGTGAAATGGACGGAACAGAATATTGATTTTAAAGGGCACTTTGAGACTTATTACTGCAAATGAGATAAGAGAAGTTAGTTTTGATTTGGCTTTATTTGGGAGGATTAGAGATCTTTCCATTGGCTGAATCTGGCTCCCTGGTTAAAACGCTTAGCCTGATTCTTCACTCCATGGAAACCAACGATGGAGGAGAAGAAAGGAGATTGAAAGTCTGACAGTTTAATTTTTGACACTAAAAGTGAAGATCAATAAATGAGCTATATTTTATTTGGTTATTATTTTAAACTGATCAGTTTAAAATATATCTTTGTAGCATCATGGGAAGAAATAAAGAATTTGATTACGAGCAAAAACTGGATATAGCGCTGGAACTTTTCTGGACGCAAGGGTATCATGTCACTTCTATCACTGACCTGGAGCGGGAGATGCGTATTAATCGCAGCAGTATTTATCCTACTTACGGGGATAAAAAAGAGTTGCTGATCAAATGCCTGACCAAGTACCTGAAAGGTAAAGTGGCTGAATATGCGGCCATTACCGGGGGGGCTAATACTGATGCAATCGAAAACTTAAGGAGAATGTTCAGGCTTGCGGTTGACCAGAGTATCAGGGAAGGGAGGACTTGCCTGGCTGTTAAGATGGCTTTTGAAATATCGCCAGGCGATGAAGATGTCAGGCGGGTACTGTTGAGCAGTGAGAAGAAGATTGAGGGAATCTATTATAATATTTTATTAGCCGGGCAGGCCCAGGGATCCCTTAGAAATAACGTGGATGCTAAACTGACAGCTGATTTTTTTGCAGCTTCCTCCAGTGCACTATTTAAAAATTATGCTTTGAATAAAAACAGAAAGGCGGTTTATGATATGATTGAGAACTTGATCAGCATGGTTAAAGCATAGGGTTTCCTTTTTTTAAAAATAATCAACAATAAATATTTTTTTAATCTTTTTTAAACTGATCGGTTTAATATGAATTTAAGTGTAAATAAAAAAGTGGCCTACATCGGATGTCTGGGCGTTATCGGAATTATCAGTACTGAATTTGGGGTCATTGGCATTTTGCCGCAAATAGCGGCGTATTATCATCTTAGTATTGGTACGGCAGGTTATTTATTGAGCTTGTTCGCCTTGACTATTGCGTTGACGGGACCATTTATGGTTTTATATGCCTCGCGGTTTGATAAAAAGAAAATCATGCTTTATGCATTGGGATTATTTTTGGTTTCCAATGTGGGCTCGGCTTTCAGCCCTCCGTTCTGGCTGCTGATGGTTCTGCGGATTTTGCCGACCATCTTACATCCGGCCTTTTTTTCGATGGCCATCGCTGCGGCAGTCAAAGATACTTCCCCTCAAATACAGATGCGCCTGACCAGTATCATCATAGGTGGTATAGCGCTGGCGCAGGTAACACTGATTCCCTTCACCACTTTTATCGCCAGTATTTATGCCTGGCAATTCAGTTACGTGATTCAGGCTATGGTGATTTTGTTCACTTTGGTAATTATTTATAAAGGACTGCCTGCTATGCCGAACACTGAAGTAAAGTCGTTCAAAAACCAGTTGAATATACTCAAAAGGCCAAAGTTTATTGCGGGAACTGGGTTGAATTTATTTCTAATCACCGCGTGGTTTTGCGCTTATAGTTATTTTGCAGATTTTCTTTCTAAAGCAATGGGCTTAACGGATTCGCAAATCAGCTATATGCTCCTGTTGTTTGGCGTAATGGGTGTGATATCTAATTTTTTGGCTGGCCGGCTATTAGGTAAATATATGATCAGTACAACGCTAGTTTTCCTTTCAGGTATTTTTCTGATGCCGTTTGCATTTCAGTATGTAACCCATTCATTTCTTAATATTTCGCTGGTGGTAGGTTTTTGGGGAGTCATGTATGGACCTTGTTTCCTGATTGGGGTTGGATACATGGTATCTGCGGCGCAGGATGCGAAGGAATTTGCAAATAGCCTCCAGACTTCATTTGGAAATCTTGGAGTTTCGCTCGGTACGGCAACCGGTGGTTGGTTCATCAGTCATTATGGGATAGCCGTTACGCCCTGGGTGGGAATGGGTTTTGGTCTATTGGCTATATTGATGATTTTCTGGAGAGCCTGGCTGGATAGGGCTTAGAAGGTGGTATCAATCCAATTCTGCTACGAATTTAAGGTTCAGCATTCAACGCTGTTCCATTTATTCCGTTCCTCCTTTTGCTTTGGCGCAGGAGACTGAACCTTTAGCTGCACCATAATTAAATCTTCAATATAACTGGTTTTCGCTTCTAAAGGTTACAAATTATTTTAATAGCTTTTTAGTCATGATGTAAATTACTTGGCTTCAATACATTGGATAATCAATTCTGCAGCTTTGGCTTTATTAACAAAGATCAGACACCATTACTGAGCCCCAATGTTCTGTTCAGGATTTGGTCGAAACGTTTTCATCTGAATTTAATCATTCAAGAAATATACAAATTTGCATCAAGGCTACTAAATAATAGATTGCTTGAAAATGAGGTGTCATTGCGATAAATTTGATAACTTAAATCAATGGAAGCAAAGGATAAAATCAAGGAGTATACGATCAGGAATATCATCAACTACAGAAAGCTCGACTGGAGTATTTCAGATGATTTCCTGTATCTGACAGATGTACCGGAGATTTTTGAGCCTTTTGAAATGAAACCGCACTACTTTGCCTATGGAATTATCAATTCCGGAAGCATCATGATTGAAGTGGATTACCAGAATTTTTTGGTAGATAAGCGTTCATTATTGATCTATCGTCCTGAACAAAATGTAAAAGTGATCACAATAGAGGCTGGTACGAAGGGGATGTTTGTACTGTTTACGAAAAAGTTTATGGATTATCTTTTCGAAAGTTTCTTTTCAATTGCACCCAACTCTTTTCTGAAAAATAAGTTCGGTTCTCAGGTTGTGCTTACTGAAGAGGATCACTCGAAAATGAATACACTGTTTACGAGAACACTTGATTTTTTAATTGTATCAGAAGCGGACAATGAACGATGGATCTATTCCGCTAAAAGTATTCTTTTGGCCCTGATTAATGAAAGTGATTTTTTAGTAAACCGGTATATCGAAAACAGAAACAGCATCCACCAACCCCGTGAAGAACAGATAGGATATGACTTCAAAAAGCTTGTCTCAAAACACTACCTGACTTTCAGAAACATCGAATTTTACGCTCAGGAGCTGAATATCACAACGAATTACCTTCACAAAATTGTTAAAAGTCAGTTTCATCAAACGCCTTCAGAAATCATCAATATGGCGCTGCTGTCTGAATGCAAAGTTCGTTTGTCGGATCCCCGGGATTCCATCAGTCAAATCGCTGATCATCTTGAATTCACCAATATTCAATCATTCAGCCGTTATTTTAAAAAGCAGACAGGTGAGACACCCATTTCGTTCCGGACACACCATAATTTGATTAATCCATAAAATGATAAAGTTTCTCCAATTTCTGGTAAGTAATAGGAGAAGATCAATCGCTAATTTTATGTTATCACAAATATTTAATTAGTATGAAACGATTAGAAGGAAAAACAGCAATAATTATAGGTGCATCCCAAGGAATGGGGGAGTCGCATGCAAGAAAATTTATTCAAGAAGGAGCGAAGGTAATACTTACCGATCTGAATGAGGACAGGGGAAGAAAGATCGCAGATGACTTAGGCGAAAATGCGTTTTTTATTAAACACGACGTTTCCGATACGCAGCAATGGAAAGATGTTGTCGCGAAAGGCGAGGAAAAGTTTGGACCGATCAATGTTTTAGTCAACAATGCAGGAATTTTAGGACCTATAAAGAAGGTAACTGAAATTACGGAAGAAGAATATCTGAAGGTGATTGAGATCAATCAAAATGCTGTTTACTATGGAATGAAATATACTATACCTTCGATGCAGAAGGCTGGTGTAGGTTCCATTGTAAACATTTCCTCAGTTGCCGGAATAGTAGCAATTCCCGGATATCCGAGCCTGGCCTACACGGGCAGTAAATTTGCTGTCAGAGGTCTGACAAAGGCAGCAGCGGTTGAGTATGGTAAAGAAAATATCAGAGCCAATTCAGTGCATCCCGGATATATCAAAACCCCAATGATGGTTGAAGCGACTGGAGAAGATGGAAGTGGGGCAGCAGATGTTACGCCTCTGGGAAGAATGGCGGATGCGAGTGAAGTTAGTGACCTTGTGGTATTTTTAGCATCTGATGAATCATCCTTTCTAACCGGGACGGAACAAGTAATAGATGGTGGAATGAGTATTCAATAGATCTTCAATAAAATAAAGTTTGATAGATTAACAAAGGGCTTCCTCATTTTGAGAGAGCCTTTTTATATTACAAAAGCAAGGCGTTTGCTTTTGTTAAGGGGGCAACAAAAGTTACCATGAAATATTTATAGAAACTGACTTCAGATGTAAGTTGGGGGAGATAGGCCTAAGTGTGCTTTGGAAAACGAAAGCTACAAAATTCGATATATACATATAAGGGTTATAGCAAGAATTTATAAATGAACTTATTGCTTAAATCACAAGATTGTTGGAACATCACCCGTATTCTTTAAATTTCAAGGAAAAGTAGATATGAAATTGAGGGCGTGACAGGGGAGCAGATAAAACAAGGCAGGCTCCTATGGGAGATGCCAGCTAGTTTCGATTTTACACATGCTTTTTATCTTTAATACGGTTAGGTAGTAGAAAGGTGGTAAAATATAATTAATAACTGATAATAAATTAGTCAACCAATAATGTAATGTCAGATAAAGATGTTAAATCCTTTTTTTAACTTAGTAAAGTTATTTAACTAATGATCGCAATCTTTTAGTCCTCGCATGAATTTGAATTTTCCTTTCCGTATATCAATATCCTTTTTATTATTTTTTTCTATTGCTTCTTCAAATTTAGCTGCGCAGGGGGTGACAATTCTCGCAAAACCCAGGGTGGATGAGCGGGTAGAATTGTTAAGTATCGTATTTAGGCTGGCCGGTGCACAGGAATTCAGTTCTACGCAATTCAAACGTTATACAGATAATATTGAACGACACTTTGGTGCTTATAAAAATCATGAGTTGATTTCCTATATTAAAAAGATTCGTAAAGAAAATGGCATTGGCTATGATGCGGTGATGAAAATGGCGGTGCATTTAGGCCCAGCCCCTGGCTTTAAGCCGTTGGTGAAGCTTTCAGATTCTGTTCCTGAAAAACGATGGAAAATGGAAAAGGCACAGGAGTTTATCCGGCTGCTGGGAAAGTTTTATAAAGACTCCAGGGCGGATGTTTTTTTTAAGGCGAATGCCGATATTTATAAGGAAGTAAGTCAACGTTTTCTGACTATTTATGACCAGCTTGATCTAAATTGGTATAAGGATTTTTATGGCAAGTCACCGAAAGAGAAATTTATTATTATCAATGGGGTTGGGAATGGTGGAGGAAATTATGGCCCCGATATATTTTATAAAGATGGAAAACGTGAGGTATATGCCATTATGGGAACTTGGACTATAGACAGCACAGGAATGGCCAGATTTGATCTAAGGGATTATTTTCCGACGCTGTTACATGAATTTAACCATAGTTTTGTGAATTATCTCACTGACCAGAATCCGTCCCGTTTTGAGAAGAATGGACAGGTCATTTACAAAGCGGTTCAGGAACAAATGAGTGGACAGGCTTATGCAGGTTGGCAAACGATGATCAGCGAGGCACTTGTACGGGCGGCGGTAATTAAGTATATGAAAGATCACAGCTTCGATAAGCAGGCTATCGATCGTGAGATTTTAGAACAACTCGATCGGGGTTTTCTTTGGATTAATGAGCTTTTAATAGAACTGGAGAAATATGATCAACAGCGGGATAGATATCCGACGTTGGAAAGTTACCTGCCTAACCTTATACTGGCATATCATGATTATGCCCAAAATATCTCTGTTTACCAAAATAGATTTGAACAACAAAGGCCAAAAGTGACCTCAATAGATGAATTTGCCAATAATAGTAAAAATGTTGATCCGGCAATCCATTCCATTACCATCAATTTTGACAGGCCGCTATTCGGCAAAGGTTATTCCATAAACCTCACCGATAAAGGGAAAGACGCCTTCCCAAAGATTAGTAAGGTAAGCTATTCCAAAGATAATACGTCAATAATTTTAGAAACTGCGCTGGAAAAAGGAAAAGAATATGAGTTTGAGCTCAGTGGCCGGTCATTCAAGTCAGTTGATCAAGTGCCAATTAAAAATTTTGTGGTCAGCTTCAATACCACACCATAAAATTATAGCAAAAAACGCAACCCATATTGCGCAATAGACTATTGATCTTTATGAATGATATCGCCATTAATCCTGGGTGATGCAACGTATAACCTTTAAATTCGCTCGATCTATCGCAAAGCAATTCTATTATGTTTGAACTTGATCTCACGCAAAACGTTGTCGCCAACGGGGCCGGTGTAGATAGAACAACACCAAAAAAAGCCAAGAGCGGAGACTCCATTAATCTTCTCACGCTTCTTCAGATTCTGCGTGTTTGGTTAAACTTATACCGAAGACAAATTCTTATTTATATTGAACCTGTTAGATTGATTTCTCGTCTTACAAAAAACATTGACTTATGAGAGTTTCAATTATTATCCTTTTCCTCGTATTTACTTACCTTTCTGGTGTTACTCAAACTGTGACAAAAAAAAATAGTGACTCACTCATTGAAACAGCTGATAGTATCGGTATATTTTACAAAGCACTTTTTAAAACGTTAAAGGTCGGTTACTTAGACCGAAAAAAAGTTGACTGGAAATCCGTTGAAAGTGATACTTATAAAAATCTTGAATCTTAAAATACTTTCGAAGGGTCCCTAAAAGAATAACTCATGTTTTTGATAAGATTAATGCCACAAACTGCTTGGTGTACAGGGGCGATGATAGATATACTGCTAGTAGAAAAGCAATATCCAAAGAGTTATATCTGTTGAATGGAAAAAAAAATATGACAGTAAGCCATCTTTTGAAGTCAAGGTCATTGACGATAAGTTCGGCTACGTCATGATACCTGGAATGGTTTTTTCAGATAATTCTGCAGAAAATATTTGTAAGATTGCTCAGCCGTTGTATGATTGGATTTCAAGAATTAAATCAAGTCATAAGTTGGAAGGCTGGATAATTGATTTGAGATTAAATACGGGTGGCAACTCTGCCCCAATGCTTTTAGCTTTGTACGACCTGCTGGGGAACAATGAGATATGGGGTGAACTCGATGAGAATAAGAAATCCGTCAGGAAATTCAAACTAGTAGATGGAAGCTATATTCAGAAATCACAAACCATTGCAGCTATTACACCGAGCGGAAGGTTACTTGATCAGGAAAGGTGGCGGTAATCACAGGAATGTTCACCGGAAGCTCTGGTGAGGTAACCGCACTTGCTTTTAAGGGTAAGGAAAATACTATTTTTATAGGTGGGAATACGGCCGGATACACCACAGGTAATGTTACATGGCCTTTACCATTTGGGTCGCTGATCGCATTACCGACAGGTTATGACAGCGATAGAGATGGAAATTACTACCCTTACATAGTTCCTGATATTGTCATCTCCAAACAGGATAATTTTGAAAACCTGATGTCCGACGCTAATATTCAGGAGGCAGTAAAGTTTATCGAATCAGAAACATCTAAAAATTAATTTTTTAAGCGACATAAGCTTCATTTTTTGAAACGATTTTGTTTCTGCCAGCTAAGCCTTTTCACCAGCAAATCTAATTGAATAACTTTCTAAACTCCATTGGACTTTGATTGGTTTTTGTCTTGAATAATTTGCTGAAGCTTTGGGAATGTTCAAATCCTAGTTCATAAGCAATTTGACTTACAGACAGCTCCGTAGTCGTTAATCTCTCTTTTGCCTTATCAATTAACTTTTCGTGTATATATTGCAGTGCACTTTTACCAATAAGTGAACGCAACATATCACTTAAATAACCAGGTGAGATATTGAGTTGATCAGCAATATATTTTACAGTCGGTAGGCCCAGTTTGAGGGATTGCTGATTGAGGTATCCATCTATAATTTTTTCTGTTTTTTCCAACAGGTCACTATTGACTGCTTTTCGCGTGATAAACTGGCGTTTGTAAAATCTGTTGACATAACTTAGCATCAGTTCGATCTGCGCAATAATTACCTCCTGGCTAAATTCATCTATCCCATTGTTCAACTCTTGTTGCATGATGTCGTAAATGGAAAGAATAACTTCCCGCTCTTTTGATGAAAGATGCAGCGCTTCACTGGAAGAATAGGAAAAATAGCCGTATTGCTTTATTTTTTTTGCCAGCGGATGACCCAGTAAAAAATCGGGGTGTATCAGTAGTATGTAGCAATAAGTTTTGCTATTGTAATCGGTACTTCCTACCAGTTGATTAGGTGCTAAAAACAACATGCTGCCCTCGTCAAAATCATAGTAATCCTGTCCATATTTCAGTCTGCCGCTGTTTTTTGTGATAAAGGTGATCTTATAAAAATTTACCACATCATATATGGGTGCCATCTCCATATTGAATGGATTGTTTTCATTGAAGTGGATCAGGCTTACCAAAGGATGTTGTGGTGCAGGCAAGCCGAAAGCTTTGTGACTTTCTGATATGGATATAAAACGGATCAATTTATCATCTTTAGTCTTCATATTTTGAATATACAGAAAACCTGTAATAACTTTCATCACAGGTTTTTCTAAATTAAATACTACCAGGGGAGTTTGTTGTCTTTGCCGCTCGCATTGGATGGTCCTGTGAAACTTCCTGTCGGCAGATCTTCGGCAAGCGCTACTCTAATGGGTTCGATAGATCCTTCCTCCACGCTATCCGTTCCCTGAAAATTGTTGAGTGCCGTTGCTGTAAAGCCCGGGCTCACCAGATGAACTTTGATATTTGTCTTTTCCAGATCTATGGAAAGAGACAGAAATATGCCATTAAGTGCTGTTTTGGAAGCCCCATAAGCAGCATCAAATGCAAACCGGTATGGGTTATCAGGATCTGAATTGATGCCAAGCGAGCCCAAAGCACTCGATACCGTCACAATTCTGGCAGTATGCGCTTGGTGCAACAAGGGTAGACAGGCCTGTGTTAGGGATAAAGTACCGAAGACGTTGGTTTCCCAAACATTTTTCAACTCCTTTATAGGCACAATGCTTGCACGCTGCGCACCTAGGACTTCTTCCATTGTCCTTCCGGATTGACCGACATGTGAAATGGCAGCATTATTTACAAGTAATGTCAAATATCCGTATTCATTTTCAATAATTTTGACTGCCGAAACAATGGAGTCAGAATCAGTGATGTCTAACTGTACCGCTTCTGCATTACCGCCAATTTCTGAAGCAGCACTTTCTCCTTTTTGAAGATCACGTGAACCGACATATACCCTATAACCATTTTCAGTAAGCGCCCTGGCAATTTGGAAGCCAACTCCTGTATTAGCACCTGATACCAGTGCTACTTTCTTTTTATTTACTAGCATAATTTTAATTGATTATAATTTATATAGCAAATCTGAAAATTGAGAAAGATTTAGGTGTATCCAAATCAAGGAATCTTGAAGCCGTATAGAGGTAAATACAACATGGCTATATTCCTATTTGCAAAATACCAGTTTATTGTTTCTTTCCCTAGGGAATAAGCGGTGTTATTTTATTCCTGATTTTTTGAGACAACTGTAAAGTTCCAACCTATATTTCTTATTCACATTAAAAGGCTAAATAATAGTAAAGGCGGGAGACACTTTAATCAACTAAGGTCAGCCCTCAGAAAATTTTTGCAATTTTTTAAATTTGAAGCAAATCGTAAGTGATGTTTAGTAGATATCTTTAATTTATTAGTAACTGATCCTTGCAGATATTGCAAGCAAGATTGAGTATATTTAGGTTTTAGTTACAATGATTAAATAGTTGAAAATCAATCTTTAAAACTTCATTTATGAAATTCGGTCAATTTATTTTGGGTTTATTAGTTGGTGGAATAGTAGTTTTTTTCTTATTAAAATATAGCACTGACGCTATGAAATCTCAGGAAATAGCACGCGAAACTTTAGCGGATACCCGTTCAGCGTCAGCAAAGTGGAGGTGGCCCGATAGCCTAGATGCCATGGTAGCAGCACCAAAAAATCATAGACTGGTTTATGAAGACAGCAATGTTCGTGTTTTGATGGTAGCACTTGACAGCAAAAAATCTGAACCCATTCATACTCATAGATGGAGCAGTATAATGTGGATTGCTAAACCTATAGTTTCATGTCAAATAAACAATTATAAAGAAGCTAGGGGAACGCTAGTTAAAACGGATAGTTTATTGATTAAGGAAATGCCAATCAATTTAGGCCAACTGATCGGGCCAGAAACGCCAACTTCCATTACTAATCTGAGCAATTCTAATGGTGAAGCATATCGAATTGAATTTAAAAAGGATTTTAAAAACTAGTGGCTTTTCAATGTTAGTTACCACGCTTATTCCTCATTGTATTGGAGCGTATTGCAATTTTAACTCGAGTCGTAGATGGGTTAGTAAATCAATACCTTCGTTTTGTGAGACAAATATAGAAAGGATTAATTTTGCTCGACAAAGCTCGAGTAATGGCGAGAGATTTTCATGGACACTAATGTATCTTATTTTTGACTTGGTAAGGCTAACCAGTAATCTCCACCTAAGCGAATTATATTGTACTACATTAATGTCTCATATATATGGACAAAAACTATCGCAGTTTTTATTTAGTTTTATTCTAAATAATAACTATGTTTGCGAAAATTTAATCCAAACTCTTCGTTATGAATCTTTTTACTTTCCCGGACAAAACAGTTCAAACATCTATATTCAAATACTTTAGCGTCATTATATTACTTCTGGTTTTTGCTTCACTGAGCGCTCAGGCGCAACTATCTGCTCTTGTGGGAACGGTAAAGACTTCCGATGGAAGAGCAGCGGCTGCCGTAACGATCGCCATTTCACCTTTGAATCGATCTACTCAAACAAATGAAAAAGGGGAATTCAGATTCAACAGGCTTCCTGCAGGAAATTATACGGTCACTGCAAAATCTGTTGGCTTACAGGCCCAGATAAAGGAAACAGCTGTAATATCTGGTCAGAATACTACCATGATCTTTACGCTGACTGAAACTTCCGGACAACTTGAATCCGTAAATATCATGTCTTTTAAAACCAATAAGTTTGCCAATAAAAAATCAGAATATGTTGCCAGAATGCCTTTGGATAATCTGGAGAATCCTCAGGTTTATACCTCAGTAGGGAAAGAACTGATTGCCGAACAGGTCGTTGTAGATTTCAAGGAATCATTAAGAAATGTCCCAGGCATTGCGCCAAACAATAATCCCGCTGGAGGAACAGGTGCCACTATACGGGGCTTCAATGCAACTACAACGGTTAGAAATGGTTTAGCAGTACAGTCTTACCAAACCGACCCTATTAATCTGGAGAGGGTTGAAGTAATCAAAGGCCCATCGGCAACCTTGTTTGGTTCAAGTATAGTTAGTTTCGGTGGACTAATCAATCAGGTAACCAAAAAACCCTTTGATAGTCTGGCGGGAGAAGTAGGAGTGACGCTTGGTAGTTATGAACTTAGCCGGCTGACCGCTGATATAAATACCCCATTGAATAAAGATAAAACAGCGCTCCTGCGGATAAATGCAGCAGCACATCGTGAAAATTCATTTCAAAATTTCGGGTATAAGCGCATGTATACTTTTGCGCCAAGTTTTGCCTATAAAGTGAGTGACCGTTTATCTTTCCTTTTTGAAGGAGAATTCAATCAGACCAACCGTTCAACGGTAGCATACTACCAGAATCTGGGCAGAACGGGTTATAAAAACTTCAGGGACATTCCAATTGGGTTTGAGACTTCTCTTGGCGGAGCAGACATTGATGCGTCTTTAAAATCAACTAATATATTCGCCGAAGGAAAGTATAGGATTTCAGAAGAATGGACCTCGACTACCAGTATCTCTTATGGAGAAAACCAGATAGATCACAGTAGCCAGATATATCCGCAGTGGATTTCAGATAATATATTTGACCGTGCAATATTTAATTATGGTCCCCGGATTTTTACTTCATTAAATGGTCAGCAAAACTTCAATGGTGATTTTAAGCTTGCAGGTATGAGAAACCGCTTATTGGCAGGAGTTAATTTCTATACATTCAGAAGTTCCTTAAGATTCACCAACCTTGGTGTATATGATAGAATCAACCTGAACACTTCTCAAGTGATTCCGGGACTAAATTCTGAAAAAATAAGTGCTTTAATAGCCACTTCAACCAGTCAGACCAACACCACGAACAAACAGGGCTCATACAGCGCCTATGCATCTGATGTGTTGAGCATTACAGACCGGTTAAATGCCATGTTGAGCCTTCGTGTGGACCGTTTTGAAAATGCAGCACCAATCTCAAACGGTGTAAAGGCAACCACAGGATCCTTTAACCAGACGGCTTTCTCTCCAAAACTTGGCTTGAGTTATCAGGTTGTGAAAGATCAATTGTCATTATTTGGAAACTATATGAACGGTTTCCAGAACAACGGTCCGGTGACGCAGCCAACCGGAACGATAGACATCCTGAAACCTCGCCAGGCAAATCAGTGGGAAGGTGGTGTTAAAGTGGAAGCCTTTGGTAAAAAACTGAATGCAACATTAAGTTATTACGACATAAAAATTACTAACGATACCCGTTTGGTCAATGGTATCACCATTCAGGATGCAACTTCAAAAAGTAAAGGATTTGAGGCTGAAGTGATCGCCAATCCAATATCTGGATTGAATATTGTTGCAGGTTATGCCAAAAACAGTTACCGCATCATCAATGCCGCTGCGAACGTGGGCAATTACCAAGCGCAAACGCCAACGGATTATGCCAACATTTGGGTAAGTTATAAATTTACTGGGCAAACCCTCAAAAACATCGGACTCGGATTTGGTGGCAACTATGTGTCTGATAACTTTTTTGATGCGGAAAACACCATTGTTATTCCAAAATATACGGTAATCAATGCGTCCGTATTTTATGATCAGCCCAAATGGAGATTAAGCATTAAGGCCAACAACATCTCCAATGAAAAATACTGGACAAATTATGGCATACCGGAAACCTTGAGACAGTATCTGGCGAACATCAGTTTTAAATTTTAATTAATGTTCCAACAGCGCAGCCATTTAACAAAATGGCTGCGCTAATTTCTATCTCATGCTTAAAGCCAAATCAAACGTAACCAAAAAATCAAAAAAGTCAATATTCAGAAAGGTCTCTGAATGGCTACACCTCTGGCTCGGATTAATTTCAGGAGTGATCGTATTCGTTGTTTGCCTCACTGGCGGAATCTGGACCTGGAGGTATGAAACCTGGTATTTTACAGAGCCTTATCAGCGGGTTATTGCTCTTGACAAGCCTTATCTAACTCCCTCAGCAATAGAAAAAAAGGTTCAGGATTATTTTGACAAAAAAGGATTGAAGGGTGCGGAAATCACAGGTATCAATTATAGTAAGCCAGGTAAGTCGGCACTGATTTTTTATCGCCCCGATACATCCACTTTTGCTCAGTTGTATGTTAATCCTTACACTGCAGAGATTTTAAAGGATAAATCCGAAGCTGCGCCAGCAGAAAAGTTTTTTATTTTCATCCGGGCTGGCCACCGCTTCCTATGGCTTCCGCAGAAAGTTGGCAGCCCAATAGTGGGCGCTGCCTGTATCATATTCGTGGTAACCATGATCACTGGTCTTATCTGGTGGTTCCCGCTCAAGTGGACAAAAAAAACAAGGGAAAAAAGTTTCAGGGTAAAATGGTCTGCCGGATGGAAGCGCTTAAATATCGATTTACATAATGTTTTCGGCTTTTATTCATTGCTTTTCGTTATGCTGCTGACCATAACGGGGATTATGTTTACTTTTCGATGGTTTGAACATGGCGTCTTCCGCACTCTTACCTGGCGGGCACCGGCAGAAAAATCCTATGATCCACCAACATCGGACACCATCACTACTGTAGATACCCATTCGGTAAATATTGAAGACAAAATATGGGATAGGATGCATCAGAAATATGGAGACCGCTATGGTAAAATTTCTATCGATTTTCCCGAAAAATCAAATGATTCCTATCAGGTGATGGTCCAGTTCGGGGACGGAACGCTTATTTACAACAATGCTGTACATTATTTTGACAAAATCTCAGGCAAGGAATTATTGAGTAAAGGTGAAAGAGCCAGGCCTTATAGTAGCTTGTCCTTAGGCGAAAAGATCTACCGGATGGACTTCGATATTCATACCGGACAAATCCTCGGTTTGCCAACTAAAATAATCGCGTTCATAGCCTGTATTATCGGGGCAAGTCTTCCAATAACTGGTTTTATTATCTGGTATAACAGGAAATGGGGTAAGAGAAGCAAGAAAGTATATAGAAAGAGTCAAGTTGATGGGGCCGAATAAATTAAATTTATTCTTATCAGAATTATTTGTTCATTTTTTTAAAGATTTTTTCTTCGCGGTTTTTGGTGCAGCTAACCTTAGAGCTGAAAGAACAATATAGTAGGAGGAATACTTTCCTTTTTTGAGATAAACTATTCATAATGAATATCTATTGGCCTATCAAAATTCGACCGTTTTTTGGGAATATTGATGCTTTGGCGCAAACGCACAAAAATGTACTTATCTGCCAGAATTAGAAAGACAAGATCGTTTTTTATATAAAAATTACGTTTAATTTTTTCATAATGATTCAAAGATAAGGCTTGTACTGTAACAAGCCTTCTTTGTAAATTATGGTATAAAGCTATTTTTTTAAATAGGTTCGAATGTCAATGATATTATATTCACTATCATCCCTCAATATGTTTTTTAAAGAGCCTATGTGTGCTACTCCAATAACTAGTAAAATTCTTTTAGATCTTGCTTCCATTTGACCCGTAACAATATTAGAATAAATCTTATAATCTCGATTCTTAAAAACTGAAGTTAATTCTGCACCAATGTATTTGGGATTTACGTAGGCTGTGTCAATCATTGAATCAGGGTTTTTAAACCGTCCATTAATAACTCTTGACGGAGTAACATATCTTAAATGATAAACTTTCTGAGCAATCTCTGGTTGATTTCCAAAATGAAGATAGTCTTTGAAACTTATTGTCCCTTTTTGTAGTTGGGTCAGTTTCTCAACGGCATACGCTCTTAATTCTAATCCTTCTTTTTTGTATATTTCGATGTTATCACCATTATCTAGGATGCTTTGTGATGTGCCACCGGGAGCATTTACGCAATAAATCTTCTTTAGCTTCATTTCTTTAGCTATACGAAAGGCGATTTGGTACACTTCACTTCTTCCATCCTCCAAACTTTTGAAATCAAGCTTGTTTCGTGAGTATAGTGAGTAGAGACTATCAATTTCTCCTTGGTATTTTGGTAGTATCTCAACGCATACCATATCAGGCCGATAAGCCGTTACCGAATTAGTGAAATCTATTACAGACTTCTGCGCCTGTGGCATAAATACATCTGTTGTGGGAAATTCTTTCTTATATATTTGCCCTAAGTGATCTGAACCCAAAATAAGGATGTCAGTCTTGGAAGTTTGGGCATAATTTACTAGCGAGGTTGCTATCAAGCAAATGAGTAGTGTAAACTTTAATTTCATCTTTTCAATTTTGATCCTTAGAGCATTGATATTATTATTTGTTACAGGTATTTAATTGATAGCCTTTGTATAATTATGTTCTTAATTATTCACAATAATATAAATTAAGGCAGCAGGGAATATCATGCCAAATATGATATTAAAAAGCTTTTATGTCTTTATAACCCTAGCTTAAAATTCTCGTTTTAGATTATCACTATTTCCTAGTTATTTAATAAGTTCCAGAAGGTAGGGCTTGAGAATATTATAGTAAGCAGAGTCGCCTACTATTGTCCTAAAGTACTCCGCTTTTTTCCTATATTATCATAAGCCATTTCATTAATCAAATTTAATTTTTAGTTTTTGATAATGAGTAAATGATAATATAATAGCAAATTAAAAGTTCGTTTCGCGAGACAAAATTTAAATATAAATTCTTGGCCTATCGCAATTCATTATTTGGTAATGCTTGCAACGGTTTTCGGCTTGGCGATGTGGCGGACTTTTAGCACAAATATCGAAAAGAATTACTAAAGTTCAACCTTGCATAAATGTTTCATAAAAGCACTTTCCCCGCCATATTGCCAAACCGATGTTGTGCGTTCGTACTTTTAATATTTTCTTTCAAAAGACTTTCCATTGAAAATATATACGCCACTTGGATTGGCGCCTCCAAACCACAATTCTCCTTGTTTGCTTTTATATATTTCCCAAATGTGTTTGCTCTCAAGTCCATCGTCTTTAGTAAAATTTTTAACGGAATTGCCATCATATCTCCATACCCCAGATTCTACAGTCCCAAACCAAATATTTCCTGAAGCATCCTCTCCAATGGAAAAAGCTCTCTCAAGTGAGCTGCCTTTGGTGTTCTCCTTTTGTAATTTTTGTTGTGTTGTGAAATTAATTATTTCATTTCCATCATACTTTAAAACACCGCTTCCATTATTAGCAATCCAAAGATTTCCTTTGCTGTCTTCCAAGATGCTCCGAATATGCAAAGAACCATTTTCTCCATTTAGCCCAAGATATTCATCAGTTATTATTTTAAAATCTGAGCCATTATATCCAACTAACGCTTTGTAGGCTCCAAACCAAATCGTGCCATTTTTACCTTTTAAAAAAGGTGTTGAAATTGCATAATGAAACCTACGCTCAACTTCGGATTTTGGTGTAACAGGAAATGTGCGATAGGAAAGTTTTTTTCCATCATACTGATACACTCCTGGATTCTTTTCAAGTTTGTTGTAGCCTTCTAATTCATCGCCTTTAAACCAAATATCTTTATCTCCTAATTGCCATTGTGTTGTTGAATCGTAATTCCTTTCTTTGTAAATAGACATTTTTTGTCCATCATATATACTTAATCCTCTGCCACATTCAAACCATATTATACCATTTTTATCTTCATAAATATTTCTTATCTGATTATTACTTAACCCGTTTTCTGTTGTGAAATATTGAAACTTCCCATTTTGAAGCAAACACACTCCTTCATTGCCACTACCAAACCAAACATTTCCTTTACTATCCTCTAAAAATGACCGAACCCCAGTTGTGTATTTCAATAATTTACTGTCAGCTTTAGTCTGTACTATCTGATTTTCCTTATTTGATTGACTTTGATTATTGCAAGAGATTGTTACAACAATAAATAATGTCCATAAAAGGATAAAAATGTTTTGATTATATATTTTCACTTTCATTGTAACGGTGTCTTTTAGTATGACGCACAACATCTAGATTTACGCAACACCTTTTTTAGAACCCGCGCCTTGATGTTGTTTCAGCTGTTTTGTTTATAAATTTTGTTATCGTAAATAAGCGTTTTAAACGTTTATAGTCGTTTCACACGACATTTGGCTAATAAATCTTGGGATGATTTTTATTTAGAACAATAAAGAGCTTATCTTTTAAGCTTTAGTAAAGGTAATAAAATAATGGTTTTTATTTTTTCTGCATGTTTTTTATTTCCTCGTTATTGTAAGTGTCTAGGATCTTTGAATAGCGGTAAAATCTTGCTCTAGTTAATTGTAGTCCTTTATAGATTTCTTCAGGAGTTTTATCGAAATCTTTATACACTGAGCGCATAACCAACAATTTGGAAATCGTGTCTTTGGTAAAACCTTTCGGCCTGCCTCCCGTACGGCCTCTTGCCCTCGCGGATTCTAAGCCGGCTTTTGTTCTTTCTCTGATCAATTCCCTTTCATATTCAGCTAACGAAGCCATGATATTTAAAAAAAGGCGACCATTAATTGTTGATGTATCAACTCCATCGGTTAAACCTTTGATAATAATTCCTTCTTCACTTAATCTTAAAACTAAATCAATTATATGTTTTAAGCTTCTTCCCAAACGGTCCAATTTCCAAACAACCAATTCATCACCTTTTCGAAACTGGCTAATCATTCTATCAAGTTCTGGGCGAACTTTTGTTGCTCCAGAAATTGTTTCTCTGAAAATGATTTCACACCCCGCTTTTTCGAGTGCTTCAATTTGCAAATATAAATTTTGTTCTTTAGTAGAAACTCTAGCGTATCCGATCTTCATTATTGTATCACTAAAACCCTTCTTTGTAAATTTAATAAACTTTGTTTTGTGATACAAGTTTTTGGGAAGCTGGGGTTTTAGAATATTGATTAAATCCTAGACAGATTTTAAAATCTTATAAAACCACCGTTTATTTTAGATGAAATATTTATTATTGCTTGCTATTATAGTAGCCAATAGAGCTTTATATATTCTGCTGCCACCATTATAGAAAGCATTAACGTTTTATTTTTTTAACGGCATGATAACCGCGCTAGAACTCATTTGACGGCCCGTATTGTTGACAAAGTAAAACCCGCCTTCCATGGCTTGGTCTTTTTTTATTGCATGCCGGTATACTTTCGAGCGAAAAGTTAATTAGCTAAATGTCGAATAGCTTGTTGATATGTTATTTTTAGCCTTCTCATAATCATCATATAATTGTTTCTTATATTTATTCTGTACCTGTAACGTGGTTTAAAAAGGGATCCTGTGAAGATGGAATCTCGAGTGGTGTCTTTATCTTCACGATATATTGATCTCCAAGTGTATAATGCTCGATGTGTGCCTGTGGTCCGTAGCTGAGCAGCAAGCGCTGCCTGATGTTCTGCAGTCCGGTATGGTCTCCGCTGTCATTCAGCCCGGTATTGACCAGGTTACGGGTTTGAATGTAGAGGCAGATCTCGTCTCTTTGGATATTCAGTGTTGCGGGATAATCCGAATGACTGAGGTTTCCATGCTTGAACATATTTTCTGCCAGCGTGAGCAAGACCAGAGGAATGAACTCATGCTGCTCGGCACGCGCTTCGATCTCCAAAAGGAAAGTTGTTGGCTCGCCCTCCTGGCGCATTTCCCATAGGGCAATAAGGTTTCTGATCTGCTGCAGTTCGTCTGATATTTTGATCAGTGATGGTTCGTTGCCGCTGCGCAGGGCATATCGCATGATCCTGGATAGCAGCGCAAGTGCTTTGCCGGCTTTGGGATCGCTTTTATGGATCTTGCTGTAAATGAAACTAATGGTGTTGAAAAGGAAATGCGGATTGATCTGGGCACGGAGAAATGCATTTTTGCTATGGTGCAGTTCTATCTGTGTTTGTTTGGCTTTTAGCTGCCCGACAAGGAAACTTTTTTCAGATAATTCTCTCTTATCCCGCTCTTTTAGGTAATTGATAAGGGAATAATAACCGGAGGCTAGCAGGATAAAATAAATGCTGCGCCAGAGGCCTCCATATATAAACCGTTCATCTAATAATAGTTTTCCGCTTTGCACTTCG
>NZ_JAPIVT010000008.1 GCF_026239735.1 Pedobacter sp. MC2016-05 | reverse complement strand
GTTGGTGAGGACACAGACCGAGGCGTTATCTCGAATCGTAAAGACATCCCATACCAATGATTTTTCTATTCTATTTCCGTCCAGCTTCAGCCGATTGGACATAGGCTATTACTTGTTTGTTACTGTTTCGGTCTATGAGGACCAGACCGAGGCGTTAAAATTTTTTCACTGCACATACACCCTTTATTGCCGTCAGCCTTCAGCCGACGGGATACAGTAAATAAAAAGCCTGTTCATCACAGGCCATTTGTTTTAATACATCAAAAATATAGTAGGTTTTTTATGAAGATCAATTTCTTCTTTGCGCCAATTGTAAACGCTTTGAGTTTTGATAAATTCGTCTTCAGCAGTGAGGTTGCTGGCCACGCAAATCTGCGTGTTGGGTTTACAACTTTTTAACACCTCTTCAAAAAGCTGATTGTTACGAAAAGGCGTTTCGATAAAAATTTGTGTTTGTTTATAGCGACTTGCTGATAAATCTAAGTCTTTAATCCGTTTGGTGCGCTGTTCTTTATCTATGGGTAAATATCCCCAAAAAGCAAAACTTTGTCCATTAAAGCCTGAAGCCATTAAAGCCAACAAGATCGAACTTGGGCCAACCAAAGGAACTACCTTAATGCCACATTTGTGTGCTTCAGCAACGATTTCTGCACCTGGATCTGCAATGCCCGGGCAACCTGCTTCACTCATCAGGCCAACGTCTTTTCCTTCCTTTAGTTCGTTAAAAAATTGTCCTAAATCTGTGCGGTTATGTTTGCCATAATCGTGTACAATAAGGTCTTTTTGTGGTGTTTTTAATCCGGCCTCTTTTAAAAAGCGACGGGCTGTTTTGCTATTCTCCACAATGTAAGTGTCAATCTGATTGATGGTATCAACCAAATAAGGAGTAAAAGTTTTGTGTGAAACCTCTTCTGCCAGAGGAACAGGAATAAGATATAAGGTGCCGTTTTGCATGTTGCAAAAATAGGCACAATAAACAGAATTTTAGTTTTAAAGTTTTGTGTTAATGCGATATAATCTATTTTCTAAACAGTGGTGTAGCAAATATTATTTCTGGCTGACTTGTTTTCTGCACAATTAACCGTCGCTTAAAACGTTAAATATTAGTTAAATATGCCTTCAGAGGCAATATCAGGGCAAAAAGCGAAAAACTATGCAAGCATATTAAACCTTGATGAATTTTGGTTCTCTAATTGATACACACAGGTTAGGTTATTAAATAAACACACAAATGAAAACACTGAAAAAATCGGCAATTGTGCTGGGGCTTTTTGGGCTCCTTGCCGGAACCACCACCTTAGTCAGGGCACAAGACTATCAAGACAATTACCAGGATGATGGTTATAGCACAGGGAATGTTTCTATGCAAACCTTTTATGATGAACTTTCTCCTTACGGTACCTGGATTCAAGATCCGCAATACGGTTATGTTTGGAGGCCTGATGTTGATCAAAACGAATTTCGCCCATATTATACCAATGGCCGATGGGCAATGACAGAATATGGAAATACCTGGGTTTCGAACTACGATTGGGGTTGGGCTCCGTTTCACTATGGGCGTTGGGTAATTAACAGCTACCGCCAGTGGATTTGGTTGCCAGATACAAACTGGGGACCAGCATGGGTGGACTGGAGAAGTGGCGATGGATACTATGGTTGGGCACCAATGGCACCAAGCATCAGCATTAATTTAAGCTTTGGAAGGCGTTATTCAGTTCCCGAGTTCTGCTGGAATTTTATTCCTCAGCGTAATATTTATATAAACACTTTTCCAAGGTACGATTATGGTCGTAACAATGTTTACATCCGCAATACTACGATCATCAATAATACTTACGTTTACAACAGAAGGTCTTATTATGGCGGTCCGAGGATTGATGATATCAGAAGGGCAACTAATCGTGATGTAACGGTTTACAGGTATGCGCAAAGTAACCGCCCAGGTGCAAGTAGAGTTGGTGGAAGAGAGGTTTCGATTTACAGACCAAGACCAGAGCGTAATGCCGATAACCGCAATGCAGCGCCAAGAAAATTTGAGCAGGGAAATGCAGGGATAAGCAGAGGTGGAAGAAATGAAGGTTACGCAAACCGTAATCAACCTGGTAGAGATAACAACGGCAATCGCAACGATAATGATCAAAGGGGAAATAATGATAACCGCTTTGGAAACAGAAACGATAACCGTGGTGGCCAACCGAATAGAGGAATTGAAGCTAACGCCGGTCGTGACAATAATCAACCAAATAATAGGGGTCAAGCTTACGATAGAAACGCAAATGGCCGTACGAGCAGAGGCAATTCAAATGGAATTGACCAACGTAACAATGATGGCAACGTAAATAGAGGTCAAGATCAGGAACGGACAAACCAAATGCGTCAGCAACGTAATCAGCAAGATCGCATGAGTCAAGATCAGCAACGTGCTCAAAATGAGACGAGAGGAAATATTGACCGCTCAGGAGATGCACAAAGACAACAACGTTCCGAGCAGGCAGCACAACAAAATGCACAACGCAACGAACAGATGCAGCAACAGCGCAGTCAGCAGGCGGAGCAACAAAGGGCTCAACGTGATCGGCAAATGCAACAACAACGTTCTCAGCAGGCAGAACAACAAAGAGCTCAACGTGATCAGCAGATGCAGCAGCAACGTTCTCAGCAGGCGGAGCAACAAAGAGCTCAACGCGATCAGCAGCAACGTTCTCAGCAGGCAGAACAGCAAAGAGCGCAACGTGATCAGCAAATGCAGCAGCAACGCAGTCAGCAGGCTGAGCAACAAAGGGCGCAACGCGATGCGCAACAGCAACAGCAAAGAGCTCAACAACAGCAACAAATGCAACAACGCCAGGAACAAAGAAGAACTGAATCGGCCCCTCAACAACAAAGAGGTGGTGGCGAAAGAAGTGGCGCTGAAGGCAGGCCATCAAGAGGTGGCAGAGGATAGATTAATCAAAAGTCCCGGTGAAAACCGGGACTTTTTTTGGGTAATTATTGCCCCGCAGCCTGGTGAAGCTGACTTAAATTTTTTCCAATATAGGTGCTTTTGGCGTTTGGATGAAGATTTTCAGGATCCAGCAAAAAAGTTTCGATACCGAGTTCCAACCCATATTTAATTTCCGATTCTGCATCATCGCCAATGATCAGGATATCCTCATTATTCAGCTTAAATTTTTCAATTAAATTCAGGAATGCCTGTTTTTTATTGCTAGCAGCTACATCAACAACTTGAACATCTTCGAAATCATCCGCAATTCCTAACATTTTCACCTTTGAATACTGTTGTTTAGGGAAACCGGCGGTAACGATAAACTTTCTGCCCTTTAAACTTTTTATATAATGATAATCATCACTCGGAATTAGTGCCTGAGTTACTTCTCTATTCGATAAATAATTAATTAAACGATCGGTTACCTCTTTTGGAAATTCGTATTTTTCGGCAACTTTTAAGAATGGTGTTCTTAGCATTTCCGCTTTTGCGGCCATAAATTGTTCGTCAGTGAGTTTTAAATCTTGCTGCTCAAGCAAATCATACAGTCCTTTCATCAAAACATCTTCATTCGGTTTGGTAAAGTAAATTGTGTTATCTAAATCGATAAAAAATACTTGTTTCATTGTGGTTTGGTTTTTGCAAGGTAAAAAAAGTTAAAACACCTTAAGGGTTAATATGTTTAATAACTAAATAACGAAAACCATGAAAAAAGAGACAAAAATTATAGTGGGCGTTTTAGCCGGAGCAGCATTAGGTGCAACAATTGCATTAGCATTATCATCAGATTCATCTAGTGATTTAAAAGGTAAGGTTTCAGATTTTTTTGCTGATCTTTTAGATGCTTCAAAAGATAAGTTAGCTGGATTAGCAGATAAGGCATCAGGTTTAGCAGACAAAGCCTCTGGGGTAGCAGAGAGAGTTAAAGATAAAATCTCAGAAGTTCACGCTTAAAGAAATTGAAAATGCCGGAAATATCCGGCATTTTTATGCTACATTAATTCTAACCATCTAATGAAGATTGCCTTTCATGGTGCTGCCCGTACAGTTACGGGAAGTAAGCACCTTATTACCCTAAAAAATAACACTCAGATATTACTAGATTGTGGACTGTTTCAGGGAATGGGTCGTGTTACCGATAAACTAAATGACTATTTTGGTTTCGATCCCAAGAAAATTACTTATCTCATTTTATCTCATGCCCACATTGATCATTGCGGTTTGTTGCCTAAACTGGTAGCCGATGGCTTTAGCGGAAAAATCTTCTGTACGCCCGCCACAATGGATCTTTCTCGCATCTTAATGATGGACTCAGCGAAGATCCAGATGCAGGACGCTGATTTTTCGAATAAGCATCGTCGTGAAGGTGAAGAAATGGAAGAGGCGCTCTACACAGAAGAAGATGTGACCCAGACTTTGAGTCAGATGAAAATTGTGGAATATGAGGAAGATTTCGAAATTGATGAACACATCCGTTTAAAACTTACTGATGCCGGACACATTTTGGGTAGCTCGGCGGTTCATTTAACTATTACCGAAGACGGAGATACCAAGAGGATTACCTTTTCTGGCGATGTTGGTCGCTATGGAGATTTACTTTTGAAAAGTCCTCAGCAATTCGATCAGGCTGATTACATTTTGATGGAATCTACCTATGGCGATTCGCTTCATAAAGACCTCGATCCGATTGAAGAAATGCTTTACGAAATTATTAATCACACCTGTATCTCAAAAAAAGGTAAAGCAATTATACCGGCATTTGCGGTTGGGAGAACGCAAGAGTTACTGTATGCATTAAACGGGTTGGAGTTAAAAGGAAAATTGCCAGATGTTCCATTTTATGTTGATAGTCCGCTATCCTCAAGGGCTACCGAAATTTTGCGTAACCACCCTGAGGTTTACAATAATGGTGTAAAACAAGTTTTAAAAGTTGACCACGACATTTTTGGATTTAAAGGCTTGCGTTTCATCGAAAGTGTAGAAGAATCAAAAAAACTGAACGATGATCCGCGTCCTTGTGTAATTATTTCTGCATCGGGCATGGCAGATGCTGGCCGGGTGAAACATCACATCAGAAACAATATCGGAAACCAGAAAAATACCATTTTAATGGTGGGTTATTGCGAACCGAATTCTCTGGGTGGGCAATTGGTTGCTGGTAAAAAAGTTGTGGAAATTTTCCGCGATGAATATGATGTGAAGGCGGAAGTGCAAGCAATAAAATCGATGAGTGCGCATGGCGATTACGAAGATTTATTGCAGTTTCTGTCTTGTCAAGACCCAGCGGACGTAAAGCAACTTTTTCTTGTGCATGGAGAATATGAAGTTCAGCAGCATTTCGCAACGCGATTAAAAGAACATGGATTTAAACATGTGGCTATTCCAGAATATCATCAGGAGTTTGAATTGGGGTAGTTTTTAGTAACCCGCCCATTTCGATCGAAAGGAGAAATCTTTGACCAGCGAATATGCTTCAAAGATTTCTCTCCCGAATATTACGGACTTTGATCCAGTCGAAAGGGCGGTGCCAATTGATTCTTATCCTCCAATTCCATCTTCCAATTTTCTATCTTTGCTTCCATGGATGTTTTTGGCAAAGCGCTTACTGATATTTACAAAACCGGCGAAGCCGATACACTTTGGTTGCACAATTCTTATGGTGAGCCTGAAGAAATGCCCTTAGAGTTTTTCTTCCGTGATGATGAAGATATGCCCGTTTTGGAACTTCAGGCCTTGCACCTTTGTCACGGGAAAGTTCTGGATGTCGGAGCAGGTGTCGGCAGTCACGCTTTGCTTTTGCAAGCCTTCAATATTGATGTAACCGCTATTGATGTTTCTGAAGCTGCGGTTAACATTATGAAAGACCGTGGAGTGAAAAAAGCTTTGCTGCAAGATGTCTTTACCTATCAGGAAAGGTTCGACACCATCTTAATGTTGATGAATGGCATTGGCTTAACCGGAACGTTGGCCGGTTTCAAAGATTTTTTAATCAAAATTAAAGATCTACTCCATCCAGGCGGACAGGTAATTTTCGATTCATCTGATATTTCTTATTTATATGAGGATTTGCGAAAGCCCCAAGATCAATATTACGGTGAAGTTTCTTATCAATATGAATACAAAGGAGAGAAGGGAAATTGGTTTAACTGGGTTTATGTAGATGAAGAAACCATTAAAGCCATCGCGAAAGAAACCGGCTGGAATTGTGAGATGATCTTTGACGATGGAGAAGACCAGTATTTGGTGAAGCTGACCTTGACATAAATTCGTCATTGCCTGCCTGCTGCAGGCAATGACGATCTGACTAAGTTTAAAAGCTAAAAAACGTTTGTCTTCCGCCTACTTTCTGCCCAAAATTTTGGATATTGTAAGTCAGCGTTACCATTCCATACCTACCTAAATTATTTGTTTGATAATCGATTACGCTATTCCCGGTAATCTCCACAGAGCGCCTCACATTACTTTGCAAAATATCATTCACCGCTAATTTCAATTGTAGCCTGTCATTTTTCATGAAGAGATAGGTTACTGCTGCATTCCACAGTTTAATGTTATTGTTGTATCCAGCAATTTGTTGTGTGTTAGCCGTTATTGCAAAACTGGTTTCAAAAACTACCTTTTTTGGGTATCGAATAATTAATTCTGAGGTTGCGTTCTGTGTGTTGTAGCTCAGGTCGGTATAGAAATCATCCTGATAGCGACTGCGATTTAAGTTAATGGAATAGCCTTGATTAAGTTCAACAATATCATTAAAATTTAATCGCACATTTCCATTTGGCCCAACATAAAAAACGTTTGCATCACTTCTAATATTATTAATGATGACAGGCGTATGATTGAAGTTTGCCCAAACACCCAAGCCTACTTTTAAAGTAGTTTTGTTGATTTTGAAATCCTTCGAACCATTTGCACCACCACTAAAGTTATAAATGCCACTCACGTTAATTGGCGTAATTGTTTGCACACCATTGCTAATTGTAGTGGTATTTACAATGCCGTTTTTGGTGAAATTTCCGTAACCATACAAATTATAATTAACTAACAACTTCGGATCGTATTTGTACAAGTTTAAAGTTAATCTTTGCGTTCTGGCTGGCAACAAATTAGGGTTACCATTTCTAATGTAAAGGGCATTGGTATTATCGGCTACAGGTTGCAAATAACTTACATTTGGCTCTGTAAACCGGGCATCATAATTCAACCTGAAAATTTTATACACCAGTTGAAACGAAGGCCAAATGAAATGATATCGCTGATCGATGTTGGCGCTATTGCTAAAGCGGTTATTTAATGAAATGTAGTTGTGTACAATTCCAGGTTGGATATTAAAATCTTTGGTTATTCGGCATTTCAAACTAATATTCGTATTCGTTTTAAAGCCAGCCTGCTCTACAGTTTGGCTTAAACTAGGGATCACAATATCGTACAGTTGGTTTGCAGGGTTTCTGTAAAATGTGCTCAACGCATTTTCGTTGTTTAAAATATTTCCGCTTAAATCAATTTTAAAGCTTAACTTTTTACTGATGGGTTCGCTATAATTGGCATAGATGTACGATCGAAAATTCTCTATCTGATTATTCCGCAGCTGATCTATTTCTGAAGTTGATGGGGTAATGAAGAAGTTGCTGATGCTGCGGTTATAATTTAAGGTTGGATTTGGGGTAGTCGAAATATCAAAACCGATATTGAATGATCTGCCCGCTTTCTTAAAATCTTTACTTAAATCGGCTACCAGCTGATATTTATTACTTGATGAATTTCGGTCGTTTATATTCTGCAAGTTATTAACCAGCTGACCAGCAGCATTTTTGTTTGTGGAGCGATTGGTGCTGATAGCGTTGTTCGAATTTAAAACGATAAAAGGCTCAATGGTAAGTTGTGTTAATGAATCGATTTGCCAATCTAATTTCCCTGCAATATTATGTTTAAGTGTCAATGCTCTTGTGTTTTCATTTGCATTGGTAATCAACCGATCATTGCCCAGCGTTTGGTTGGTATTGGTTAGTCGTTCCAGTAAATTATCATTACGGCCGAAAAAATATTGTGTATTTAGCTTAATGCCTTTTTTTGTGAGGGTGTTAAAGTTAAAGCCGCCGCCCGATGAGGTTTGTATACCGCTAAAGCTCCCACCAAAACTAATTCCATTAAACTCAAAATAGCCACCAGAACTCATCATCATCGAGTTGACACCACTTCGGTTAAAACCACCAATACGTTGAACATCATTTGGATTAAAGCCCGGCTGGTTGATGTTGTTTCCATAAGCCAAAATACTCACCTGTGTCGTATCGCGAAAAAAATTCATTAAACCCCCGGCTTGATAAAGCTCTTTGATGCCGCCACCAGCATACAACTTGCCGAAAGCCCCTTTTTTAATGGCTTTTTTCAATTTCAAATTGATGATTTGAGGAATTTCTGCCGCGGTTAAATCAGGGTCTCTTCTTTTGGCCTGCTTATCATCCACCACCTGAACCTTATCGATAATGTTAGCGGGTAAATTTTTAGTGGCGATTTGCTGGTCGCCTCCAAAAAATTCCTTTCCATCAACCAGAATTTTACTTACTGCTTTCCCATTAACCATAATCGATCCATCTTCGGCAATTTGTACACCCGGTAGTTTCTTCAATAAATCTTCCACTACAGCCGAAGGTAAGGTCTTAAATGATTCAGCATTAAATTCAATAGTGTCTTTTCTTACAATTACCGGCGGCCTTTCTGCCACAATATTAACTTCATTCAAATCATTTGACTGCGTTGATAGATAAAGTGTGCCCAGGTTAATATTTGGATTTTCAGCGGTGATGGATACTTCTTTTCGGTAGGTTCCATATTGCCACGCAGTAATAACTAAACGGTATTTGATGCCAATCTGTAAGTTGTTAATTTTAAAGGTTCCCTTGTCATCCGATAGCTTGTAGCTATTAAGAACGCTGTCACCAACTTTATAAACCGAAACTGTTGAATAATTTAAAGTGGTTTTGTGGTTGGCGCTATCGGCTAAAACACCAATAATACTTCCATTTTTTTGAGCAAAAAGATTTAAAAAGGCAAGGCAAAAAGCGATTGATAGTACTAGTTTCTTCATATATATATCGTAATAATGGAATTGCTAATTTATAGTTGCTTGAAGTTTGGTTTTTAAAAATGGGATGAGCAAGTGTAAAAATGGGACGAACAGGTTTGTTTAATGCAAGACGCCCACTATTCGAAAGTGTTGCAATAAAAACTGATTAACTAAATATTTAGTTAAATATAACTGTGTTCATGAGCATTTACAATTCCAATCGAAAAAATTACAATAACAGATGAAGATCTTATCTTTTAAATGGACAGGAGTTAGTTTCGACAAAAGAATTATATTAGGCAAAGCAAAATCCCCAAGAAATTAATCAAGAGGATTTAAAGCTGAAGTGAAAAATTTATTTCAAGTCGTTGTAATTAATGATTTTTACACCGGAGTTTTTTGCTAAAATTTCTTCCATCCAAACCCTATGCGCTGCTCCTACACCAACCACTACCCGCTTCGCATTTTTAGCTCTAGCCTGTTCGATCACGTTTTTGCACATACCTTCGTTTCTGTTTGTCCATTGTGCCACCATGTCCTTTAAAGTTTCGGTTGGGAAACCTGCATAGCCATAAAATTTGCGACCGCCATAAAAGTTCCATGCTTCAATTAATTCTCCGTATTTGGCTGTAGCCATTCCTGCATATTCATCAGCAGAAAACTTCTTTTCTTCTTCATTACTGTAAACCCAATATTTGTCTATCGCAGTCATTGTTCTTCCTTCTGGTGATAATGAATCTGCTTTAGCTTTTTGAGCCATTACTTTATAGGCAGAAGCCATTTTACTCCAAGCTTCACCCCAAGGTTTATCATAAGTTTGGCAATCCATATTATAAATTTGATTCTGACCGAGTTGATAAATCAACGGAAAATATATTTTGCTGTACTCGCTTCCTGGTCTAATGATCCCAAGTTTTTTTAGGGAATCCAGGCTTCCAAACATTTTAGAATAGGTTGCTTGCTCTTGCTTTCCAAATCTAGTCTTCATTTGATTTTCTAGTACAAACATCTGATAATCGAAATTACCCCTGTCCCAATTTTTAGCATATTCAACAGCTAAATCCATTCTTGTTTTGTGGTAGTACGGAAAAGAGGTTAACGCTTTTTGTCTTTTCTTAATTGAAGCAGCGCTATTTTTCAATGGTTCTGGATTCAATCTGGTAATGTAGTTGACCTTTTTTGCAAACCCTTGTTTAGCCCAATGGTCATCACTTAGCGTAGCATAATCTGTTGCTGGCAGATACTCTCCGAAAACCATGTCCGGTTTAAAGTTTTTAAGCTTGTCAATTATTGCCTGAAAATTTTGTGTCGATTTTGAGTTATCGTGAGAAGAGGCCACGATTACAATTTCTATTTGATTTTGGGCCTTGCTATTAACAGATATGCCGAATAATAGTAGCAATGCGAAGCTGAAGTTTAGGATGGTTTTCATAATGAATCTCTTTTTTTTGTTGATTCAAATATGAGGAGAACAACTCTGCCCCGCTATTTAATTATCCCAACGACTTTAAATTTTATCCCAATAGGGTTTAAAGCTTAATCAACAATTCGTCAGTACATGGATGGCGTTGATATAAAATTTGAGGTAATTCATCCCAGAATTGAAGCTATTTCATTAACTTTTTATGGAAGCTGACCAGCAATTTGAAAAGATCATTATACTCATTTAATGGTAAAGTATCTGCTTGATCAAACACATCGTGATAGGCAGAAGGCCCACCCTGAGTATAAATAAAAAACGCAGGAACCCCTTTTTCGGAGAAAAAATAATGATCACTATTTGCAGCTTTGCCTCTTGAATTTATTTTTGAGATATATCGATGCTGATCATTGATTTCCTTTAATAAGGAAAATGCTTTTGGATAAACAGACGCATTAACCACTGTCATACCAGCTTCGCCTGTGCCCACTAAATCGAGATTAATGAGGAATTTAATTTTATTCAGCGGCAGAAGTGGATTTTCGGTATAGTATCTTGAGCCCAATAAGCCTGCCTCTTCGGCTGCGAAACAAATAAAACCAATGGAGTAAGGCTGAGGATTTGAAGCATAATATTTCGCCAAACTTAAAAGTGTAGCAACACCGGCAGCGTTATCATTTGCGCCAGGGAAATATGTGTCTTTGCCCATGCCACCCAAATGATCGTAATGGGCGGTAATCATTAAAATAGAATCAGGGTATTTGGTACCCTTAACTAAACCGCAAATATTAGAAGCCTGGAAGTTGGTAAAAAATTTGTTTTCAATATCAACATTTATTCGCTCCGGAGTAGCAGTTAAAGCTTTTTTGTTGATTTGAATTTGTGTCGTCTCACCAACTTCAGTAGCCACCGACCAGGTGAGTTTATCTTTTAACGAAACTTTTAATATTGGGCTTGCCTGAAAATTTAAACTATCAATTTGCTTTAAGGCTGCTTTTAGCTTAACAGTAGGGCTTTCGTTATTGATGATGAAATCTTTCCCTGGAATTAGCTTTTTCCCATCAACTTCTACCATCATTTTTCCAGGAAAAGTGTTAACCGGGAAATTAAAATCCTGTTTGTAACCTGTTCCGAAGGGAATTAAACCCAGCTCCTTATATTCTTCAGCAATGAAATCTGCAGCCTTTTTCATTCCGTCTTTTGTGTAACCTCGGCCCCAAAATTCTTTTGCAGTAAGTTTATTTACCATTTTTCTGGTGTAGGCAGAATCTTGAGCAGGACAAGCAGAAGAATAAAATAAGGCGACTACAAGCAACAAGTTTTTCATGCTTGTAATTTACCAATGTTGATGCAAGTTTTTCCTATCGATTGTTAAATCACAGAAATTTTTCGCTATTTATTTATAAAGTACCCAAGAGAAGATGCTATAAAATCATTGCTGCAATTCCGCTACTTTAGGTTTTTCTAATGTTTTAATTATGGCATAAGCCAGAGGCAGTATTAGCGTGATAATGATTTCCTGACGCTGAAAATTTAATTGGAATAATAAGATCGAAAGTGCACATAATGTCCAGATTACACCAGATGCCAGGAAAAAGTGTTTTGAAAAGTTGATAAGCTTCATTTTATAAGGCGATTAATTTTATAAGCTAATATAATCACAGAAACTTAATTTGCAATCAAAAAAAAGGTCGGTTGATTTGCAACCGACCTTAGAGATGATCTAGCTAAATTTACTTAGCTAAAAAGGGTTGCAAAGCTGTTTTTATTTTCTCCTTATTTTGGCTGGCAGTCCATTTTTCTTTAATGGATTGATCGCCTAAAGTAAACAATGTTTCGTAAAGCAATTTGCCATTTACATTGGTTTGAACTTTAAAATTTGTATTTGAAGTTTTGGCTAAATCTGCCCAAACGTCGCGAACATCTGCCCAATAAGTTTTCTGGCTATCCCACCATTTTTGCGCATAGGCAAATTTAGCCGGATCTATTTTCGTAAATTCCTCATAACCCTTTTCAATAGCAATGAGTTTATCACCCTGTGGTGTTCTAATAATTTTTTTGTTGTCTTGCTCAAACATCCAACCCTCTTTTGTAATGGTAATTCTACTACCGCGGTTTAAAACATTGTAATCTTTACGTACGGTAGATTCTCTTCTAGGAAGTGGAGAATCGGTTTCACTCTGCCACGCATCGCGGCCAGCAATATGGCTCCAGGTTCCGTAACCCTGGTAGCGTGGACTATCATCAACCTGATAGACTTTTTGCGTCCATTTTCCCTTAACCTCAGCAGCATTTAAGGTAACCTTCTTCCATGCATTATCTTGAGTATAAAGCATAATTTCCGGGTCTTCGTAAGTCCAATCCTGGCGCCAATGTTTAATTACGGTCGAATCGTTAATCGCCAACATGTGCTGAATGACGATCTTTTTAGGCTCATCAACAATTACTTCAGCCCATTCATTTCCATGGCTTCTGTAGGGTTTACTAAAAGTATAATTTGGATCAGGTGAGGTCACTTCCCCATAATTGAAGTTAACTTTATAAAATCCGGCCAATGATTTGATGGCTTTTCTATCTTGCTCCAATTTGTCTTGAGCATTAGCGCTAAACGTAAAAAATACGGTTATTGCCAGAAGGAGGTTTAAAATTTTCATAGTTTAAGTTGTTATCGTTTACTGAGCTGCGGTGGCAGATTTTTTCTTTTTCTTATTTCTTCCAATCCAGATGAGAACACCTGTAATTGGCATAATTGCTGCAATTAAGCTTGCAAAAAACGCGATGATTTTTCCAAGTAATCCCGCTATTGAACCTACGTGGATGTCGTAATTCATCCGCATGATTTTATCGGCAACAGTTGCGTTTTTTAACTTTCCGAAAACATGCTGTACTTCGATTTCCTTCAAGGTGTGCTGATCAAAATAACTGTAGTCAGCTTTCCAATAGGTATCCGGATCAGGATTTTTTGCGATTTCGATAGATGCTTTTTCGTTTTCGGGAACATGCACATCAAGACTTCCGCTAAATTTTGGATCGGCATCCAGATAAGATTTCCAGAGTTGATCAGCCGCTGAAGCATTTAGCTGCAGCTTCGCATTACGGCTGGTATCAGAATAGGTTTCTTCGAACTGATTGAGGGTTTTACCGCCCGAACTTACAAAGTAAACGGTTTTGGCAAACCATTGGAAGCCCATCACCATCCCCGAAAGTGCAATAAAAATGATAATCCAGGTAATGTAGAAGCCCAACACGTTATGAAAGTCATAATTAACTCGACGCCATTTCGCGTTCCATTTGATGGTAAAACGTTGTTTTGAAGCCGCTTTGTTTTTCGGCCACCACAATATCAAACCAGAAAACAATAAAACTACAAACATTAAGGTAGCTGTAGTGAGTACCGGCTGGCCGATTTCAGGTGGCAGCCATAAATAATAATGCCCCATGATCACGATTCTGAAAAAATCATCGTTCATGTTTTTAACTTTAATTACTTCGCCCGTGTACTGGTTTACGAAAACGATATAATAGTATTCAGGATCAAAATTATAGTAAACAACTTGTGCACTTTTGCCAGGTTGGTAAGTAATGCTATGGGCATGCTTGTTTGGCAGGGCTTGATCTGCAATCTTTTTTAATGCGGTAGGCGGAAGTAAGGGTTTGTTTTGAACCGCCAGATTGCGATAGGGTTGGGTAACATTTTCAATTTCTCTTTCAAAGGCCAAAATGCAGCCTGTAATTCCAAGGAAACAAACAAACAGCCCGGAAATTAATCCGAGCCACAAGTGTATTCTTCCCACCCAATATTTAAAGGTTTTATTTTTTTTCTTTTCAGACATGTATGCTGATTAAAATTTATAGGCTACGCTAACTCTGAAATTTCTTGGTGCTTCGGCTTGCCATGAATAAGCTGGCTGATTATAATCTGGCGCATTCCAGTAGCCCGTGTAGTAGGAACCGCTGTATAAATATTTGTCAAGAATGTTAAAAACATTGGCGTTGATTTTCAACTTCCTGTTTCCCCAGAATAAACCTCCATCCAATTTGAAATAATCAGGTAGGTTTTGCTCAGGATTGGTAGGGCTAAAATTCGCCGTAGCCCGATCGGCCAGATAGGTAAAACCTCCGGATATCCCGAAACCTTTTAATGCTCCATTTTGTAAAGTATAGGTTAACCAGGCGTTAGCGGTATGTTTTGCAAAACCCGGTACCACTTGTCCAACAAAAAGAACATCCGTTACGGCGCCTTCGGCTACCTCGGTTACTTTACCATCGGTATAAGCATAATTCGCAATCAGGTTTAATCCTTTTGTTATCTCTCCACGAACATCAAACTCGATACCCTGTGCTTGCTTTTCGCCAACTACAATACTAAAATTTTCTCCTGCCTGGTTAAACGGATCGGCAGCCAGTTCATTCTGTTTGGTAATTCTGTATGCAGATAGCGTAGTATTCCAACGGCCATCAAGCCAATCTTTTTTAATCCCAATTTCTTTGTTGTTTCCAGTGATTGGTTTTGGTGTAGATCCATCACGCAACAAACCAGATTGTGGCGTAAAAGCCTCATCATAAACGGCATAAATAGAAGTATTTTTATCAACCGAAACACTTAAACCTACTCTGGGCGTAACATGTTTGGCTTTATCTGGCGCAGCACCCCAGGCCGATTGACTTACATAAGTATAACGGCCAGCAAGTGTTAACCGAATTCTGTTTTCCCAAAAACCCAACTCATCCTGAACGTACCCGCTTAAATATTTTTGATCAATTAAACCTCCGCCAGCTATTGCTCTTTCCTCAAGACTGGTGTTTCTGTCGAAATCCGGATATCCATTTGATGGAAATCCATAATTAGGATTTGCCAGACTGAATGGCGAACCTGGAAGGTCTAAATCATGTGACTGACCGAAATCTGCCATGTATCCCTTTTTACCTCCATCGAAGCCTGCAAGAATTCTATGAACGATACCTCCGGTTTTCACTGTTCCGTTTACAAATACCTGAGCCAGTTTCATTGAGCTTGATGCATCCCAGATTCCTACATTTCTAATCAATGTTCCGTTAGGATAAACGGCTGATGGCCAGGAGCTAGAGCCCGTTTGTAAGTATTTATAATAGGCAGCCTGTGCTGTTAATTTCCAATTCTGACCTAATTGTTGCTGTAGGTTTAAGGTTAAGCTATGATCATTAATGCGGGTGGGCTGTACGCCGGGTTGCGTGAGGGTAAAATCTCTTGGCAAGGTTGCATAGCCAGTGGTATTAAATAAATAGTATGAACCAACTTCAGTCATTTTTGCGTTTTGCAAAGTATATTCTGCTGTTATTTTCGTGCTAGGTGTAATTTGATAGCTTAAAACGGGGGCAAAACTGAAGCGGTTGTTTTCTTCGTATGGCCTAAATGAACCTTTGCTTTGTGCAGCCGCATTTAACCTGAATAAAAATTTACCATCCGAAGTGAGTTTGTGGTCTAAATCAACAGTTGTTCTGAATAAATCGTAGCTCCCAGCTGTAAACGAAACTTCACCCTGATTTAAACCCGTAGGCTTTTTAGTCACCACATTATACAATCCACTCGGATCTCCGTTGCCCAGCATAAAACCAGCAGGACCTTTAACAAACTCAATGTGATCAACAAAGCTCATGTCTTCAGTTAATGGGCCCCAGTAGGAAGAAACAATATTAAATCCATTACGCATGGCTTGAATTTGAGAGCCTCGCATGGTAATGTTAGTGTATAAATCTCCCCAATGCTCTAAACGAACAGCGCCACTTACATTCCTTAATACCCCATCACTCATGCTAATCAGCTGCTGATCTTTTATAGCTTGATTACTCACCACCTGGATGTTTTGAGGGGCTTCCAGCAAAGGCTCATTCAGCCTTAAAGTAGCGGAGGGCAAACTTATTTTGTATTTTTTATTGATGCCAGCAACGGTTACCTCTTCCAGGGCCTGATCATTTTCTTGCAAAGAAAAATCAACTGAAACAGTTTCTCCGGCTACAACATTCACTGTTTTTTGGGCAGAGGTAATGCCTATTGCGGAAGCTTTAATGGTGTAACTGCCCGCCTTCACACGGTTTATGGTATATTTTCCGCTTTCGTCGGTGATTGTTCCTTGTCCTTTACCTGTAAGTCCAACTGAGATATAGGCCGCAGGTTTACCATTTGAAGTGGTTACCAGACCTTTAATAGTGCCAAATTGTTGAGCGTAGGATGTTAGTGAGAGTGTAGTGAGTAAAAACGTTAAAACGAAAAGTTCAATTTTGCGCATCTTAAATTTATTTGGATTAATTCTAAACAGCCGCAAAATAACAGCACAAAAATTTATTTTCCAAATTATTTTGAACAATTCTAAATAAGGGTGGCGAGTTTTAACATTTAGTAGGCACTAGTTTTTTGATCTGAAGTAAGTTAACTGCTGCATCATACAAAAATAAAAAAGGACTGTCAGCTAGCCGACAATCCTTTGAACGATGGTTTTTTGGGTAAAAATCTTTACTTAATGGTTAATACGAATAAATTAAGTGAACGCTCAGTATCGTTTGCCGGACTTGCTAAACCGCCACAAATAATATCATAATGGTAGCCGGCCAGTAAAGTTGTATTTTCTGAGACAACTTTCGTTTTACCAGTTGCAGTTTCCTTTGCATCGAAAGTAAAGGTGCCTGGAGAAACTGCTATAAATCCACTTGCAGTTTTGTAAGTTTTATTACTGGTTAACATAGTGGTTTCGCCGGTTTTAGCGAGGTCGAGTGCTGGTGCATCAGGCGATAAATTAATGAAACGGACATAAGCTTTATCTGCCGATGGTAAACTTAAATCGTCAGTGATCAGCAACCCATCTAATGAACTTGGTTTGTTAATTAAATAAAAACTGTTGTAGGTGCTGGCAGTAAGCGAAAAACTTTTGGTTAGTACACTTTCGGCATTGTTTTCAGTTGTAAATTTTAAATTGCTGACACCAGCGGATAGCGGTCCGAAAGCAGTGGATCCACCATAGGGTAATGCTGCGGAACTTACTGATGCACTATTTAAAAAAGGATAGTAGGTGGCTAAAGTTGGTGCTGCGTTAACTACCCGAATATAACTCACGGAGCTGGCTGTTTCTTCTTTTTTGCAAGCACTAAATGTTGTTAAAATCAATAGAAAAATAACGGGAGCGAAGGCTAATGTTCTGAATGAGGATAGGGAAAATGTTTTCATCAATTTTTTAAGGTTTAAAGTTTTATAAACGATCACTATTTAAACGGCATCGAAAACCAATTCGCTACAGCCAATGCAAAGATTGAAGTTAATGGCTTCTGTGGTTGTTAAATGGTGTTAATGCTTGTTAAACTTTCCCTATAGATTTTAACAATGTTAATTTTTGTGAAATAATAGGGTTTGATATTAAATGCCTCGAAAACAAAAAATCGATGTGGTTGTTCATCTAAAGTTTATTTAACCATTTAATAATCTTAACATTAAATACTTATTGCGATTATAATTTCGTCTAACCATCAAATATTAAAACAATGATTAAAAACATCTCAAAATTTGCGCTAATCTCCTTAGGAACGATTGCGCTTTCGTCGTGTGGCGGTACTTCAAAAGATAAGGCTGCTGATGCAGACACAACCATCACCAAAAGCGAAACCATTATTAAGCATGGTGATAAAGCAGAAAACGGTCCTGAAACGATTGCTTATACCGTTTCGCCAGATACTGCGGTTTTAGGAAAGGCGAAAGAAGCGCTTGTTAAAGTTGTGGAGGCAAGTGCTGTTAATTTGCAAGATGCAGAAGGAAAATCGACCGGGGCAGAGCTTACTGTAAAGCTATTGGTGACTAACAAGAGTACCCTCGATGCCAAAAAGTATTTTTCAATTCCAGCATCTGATGCGAGATTACAACTTGACAATGGCACATCGATTCCGGGAAGTAAAGAAAGTGGAAGTACAGAACCAGATGCCGAAGCTTCAAGCGAAGCGGTATGGAAGTTTCAGGTGCCAGCAAATGCGAATCCATCGAAGCTCAATTTCTTCTTAGATGGAACAAGAGTTTCAGTAGGAATCATGAAAGAATAAAAATAAAATCCCGAATCTTCGGGATTTTTTGTTTGCACTGATTAGTAAAAAAATGTAAAAAAGTTAAAAAATATTGTGGAACTCAATTATTATTTAAACCTTTGCACCTCAATAGAGTTAAAGCCGTTTTAATACGCAAGAAATGATTAAACAATTTTTACATAAACTTTCTAGTTTCACAGCCCACCTGGTTGCTGGTGAAAGTTTATTTATTAATCGTTTTCAGCCCGTATTTTATTATCCCACAAGCCGGCAAAATTTCACTCCACGTATTTAGTACTCCACTAAACGTAACGAGGAATTGATCCTCTCTAAAAACCCAATTAACAAGAATACTTATAATTTTTCGTTAGAAAACGAATGGATATTAACGAATTTATAGTGCAGGTCGCACTTCCTGAACATCGTGTATTTGCAGAACAAATCGTAACCGAGATGGCCGAATCTGCTAAAGCACGTGGTACGGGCATTGCAAAACGTTCTCCTGATTACGTTGCCAATAAAATGCAAGAAGGCAAAGCTGTTATTGCGTTTCATAAAGATGGTACTTGGGCTGGCTTTTGCTATATCGAAACCTGGAGCCACGGTCAGTTTGTGGCCAACTCCGGCCTAATTGTATCTCCTGAATTTAGAAAAGCAGGTTTAGCACACGCCATTAAAGAGAAGGTTTTCGAATTATCGAGAGCTTTATACCCTAAAGCAAAGATTTTTGGCTTAACCACTGGTTTGGCTGTAATGAAGATTAATTCAGATTTGGGTTACGAACCAGTTACTTATTCTGAATTAACCCAGGATGAGGAATTTTGGAAAGGCTGCCAGAGCTGCGTCAATTTCGAAATCTTGAAAATGAAGGAACGTAAAAACTGCATGTGTACTGCCATGCTTTACGATCCGGCAACTCAAAAGCACGATGCTGCAAAGAAATTCGCCGAAGAATTACAGAAGAAACCCAAATTATATGAGCGTTTTATGCGCATCAAGCAACGTTTAGTTGTAAAACCGAAGCCTAAATCTGGCTTCAAAGTATTGATGTTTTTATTTACCCTGTTAACTAATAAGTAATGAAGAAAAAAGTAGTTTTAGCTTTTAGCGGAGGTTTAGATACCTCATTTTGTTGTATATATCTCGCTCAAGATCGCGACTTGGAAGTTCACTCGGTAATTGTAAATACTGGTGGTTTTTCTGATGAAGAATTACAAGAAATAGAGAAAAGAGCTTATGCTTTAGGCGTGAAATCTCATGCTGTGGTAGATGAAACGGAAAGTTATTATAACGATTGCATCAAATATTTAATCTTCGGAAACGTATTAAAAAATGCTACTTACCCACTTTCTGTAAGTGCGGAACGTGTGAGTCAGGCAACGGCAATTGCGAACTACGTTAAAAAAATCGGAGCTGATTATGTCGCTCATGGAAGTACCGGTGCCGGAAACGATCAGGTGCGTTTCGACATGATTTTTAATATCTTAATTCCAGAGGTTGAAATCATTACGCCAATCAGAGATTTGAAATTATCCCGCGAATCGGAAATAGAATACCTGGCTGAACATGGCGTTGAATACAGCGCAGCAAAAGCACAATATTCAATTAACAAAGGTTTATGGGGAACTTCAGTAGGTGGTAAAGAAACCTTAACCTCAAACGAAACTTTACCAGAAAGTGCTTGGCCAACGCAGGTGAGTGAAACAGAATCTCGCAGGATAGAATTAAGCTTTGAAAAAGGGGAGCTTGTTGCTATTGATGGCGAAACTTTGGATCCTGTTAGAGCGATTCAAAAATTACAAGCCATTGCGCAACCTTATGGTATTGGCAGAGATATCCATGTGGGTGATACGATTATCGGCATTAAAGGCCGTGTGGGTTTTGAAGCTGCAGCCCCTGTTTTAATCATTAAAGCACACCATACTTTAGAAAAACATACTTTAACCAAATGGCAGCTGAGCTGGAAAGAGCAGTTGTCTTCTTTTTACGGCAACTGGTTGCATGAAGGTCAGTTCCACGACCCAATTATGCGGAATATTGAGGCTTTCTTAGCAGATACGCAAAAAGTGGTGAGTGGGAAAGTGTTTGTAGAATTATTGCCATATCGTTTCCAGATAATCGGGATTGAATCGAACCATGATTTGATGAGCAACAAGTTTGGCAGCTACGGCGAAATGAACAATGCCTGGAGTGGCGAAGATGTTAAAGGTTTCTCTAAAATCTTCGGTAACCAGGTAATGATTTGGCACAAAGTAAATAATGAGGTAGAGGGCTAAAAGGTTGAAGGCGGAAGGTTCCCTCTCCTCTCGTCATTGCGAGGAGACACGAGGAAGCAATCTCCTTAATTTTGGCATCTTTACCCGAGCCGATCCGATAGCTATCGGATTTACATCGGTAGCTTGTCGAAGGATTAAAGTTATATAGACTATGAATAGTAAAATAAAAGCAGGAATAATTGGTGGTGCGGGATACACAGGTGGCGAAATGCTCCGTATCCTGGTCAATCATCCAAATGTTGAAATTGCTTTCGTAAATAGTACCAGCAATGCAGGGAATTTAATTTCTGATGTACATACTGACTTAATCGGCGATACGGATTTGAAATTTACAAGCGATATTCCTCAGGATATCGATGTACTTTTTCTTTGCGTTGGTCACGGTGATGCGAAAAAGTTCTTAGCAGCGAACCCGATTAACGATAACATTAAAATCATCGATTTATCTCAAGATTTTAGACTTTCAGCAAATGCTGGTTTTTCGACTCCAGACTCTGGACTTAAGACTAAAGACTTCATTTACGGTCTTCCAGAGTTAAATCGTGATAAAATTAAAACAGCTAAGAATATCGCTAATCCAGGTTGTTTTGCAACCTGTATCCAGTTAGGTCTATTGCCTTTGGCAGCCAAAAATTTAATCAAAAGCGAGGTTCACATCAACGCAACAACTGGTTCAACAGGTGCCGGACAAAGTTTATCAACTACTTCGCATTTTAGCTGGAGAAATAATAATCTTTCCATTTACAAGGCTTTTGAGCATCAACACTTAAATGAGATTGGAGAAAGTTTATTGCAATTGCAACCAATACTTTCTGAGGCTCTGAGTTTCATCCCACAGCGAGGCGCTTTTACCAGAGGGATTTTAGCCTCCATGTATTTAGAAAGTGATTTGACTTTAGAAGAAGCACAAAATATTTACGAAGAATATTATAGTGCTCATCCTTTTACTCACCTGAGTCTGAAAAACATCGATTTAAAGCAGGTTGTAAATACCAACAAAGCGCTGGTTCACGTAGAAAAACATGGAAATAAATTATTTATCATCAGCATTATTGATAACCTACTAAAAGGAGCCAGCGGACAAGCAGTTCAGAATATGAATTTAATGTTTGGCTTGGAAGAAACAGCGGGGCTGAGATTGAAGGCAGGAGGGTTCTAAGTGTATGCAAAATTTTAAAGAATTAAAGGTTTGGGAGAAAGCTCATCAGCTTACACTGAGTATTTATAAAACAAGCGCCAGGTTTCTAAAGGAAGATATTTATAGTTTAACCAATCAACTTCGGCGGGCATCGGCATCAATACGAGCAAATATTGCCGAAGGTCGTGGTAAAAATTCACAAGCAGGCTTGGCTAATTTTTTAAATATTTCTTTGGGTTCGGCTAATGAAACTGAATACTTTTTGATTTTATCAAGAAATCTAGATTACCTAACTGAAGAACTGTTCACAACTTAATCTAATAGTATTAATGAAGTTAAGGCAATGCTTATTAATTTAATCTCCAGGTGAGAGCTAAGCACCCAAACCTATAACTTAAAACGTATAACTTATAATACAGCAACATGCAACTATTCGACGTTTACCCTCTTAATGATATAGAAATTACAAAGGCATCTGGCAGCAATGTTTGGGATGCTAACGAACAAAAATATTTAGACTTATATGGCGGTCACGCAGTGATTTCAATTGGCCATACAAATCCTCATTATGTAACTCGTTTGACTGACCAGTTGAAGAAAGTCGGTTTCTACTCTAATTCAGTTAAAATCCCTTTGCAAACTCAATTGGCTGAGAAATTAGGCCAGGTTTCAGGCAAAAAAGATTTCCAGTTGTTTTTGGTTAATTCTGGTGCAGAAGCCAATGAAAATGCCTTGAAACTTGCCTCGTTTTATAATAGTAGAAAAAAAGTGATTGCTTTCACTGGCGCTTTCCACGGACGTACCTCTTTGGCAGTGGCGGTAACTGATAATCCGAAAATTGTGGCGCCTGTTAATCAAACCGAGAATGTCATCTTCTTACCCTTTAATAATGAGGTTGCACTTGAAGAAACTTTTAAAGCGCAGGGCGATGAAATTTCAGCGGTAATTATTGAGGGTATTCAAGGTGTTGGCGGAATTAAGGAAGCCTCAAAAAGTTTCCTGCAGAAAATCCGCTCTCTTTGCGATGAGTACAATTCAGTTTATATCGCCGATTCAGTTCAGTGCGGTTATGGTAGAACAGGATTGTTTTATTCCCATGATTATTCGGGCGTTGAAGCAGATGTTTACACGATGGCGAAGGGAATGGGTAACGGCTTTCCAGTAGCAGGAATCTCCATTGCACCAAAATTTAAACCTTGGCATGGAGAATTGGGAACCACTTTTGGCGGCAATCACTTGGCTTGTGCTGCGAGTTTAGCTGTTTTGGAGGTGATGGAAAGAGACAATCTAATAGAGAATGCCCAGGAGATTGGAAATTATTTAATTACCGAACTAAAGAAATTTGAGCAAGTTGTAGAAGTTCGTGGTCGTGGGTTGATGATTGGAATTGAATTACCAGAAGCACTTGCCCACGTTAAAAAAGAATTATTATTTACACATCATATTTTCACCGGTGAAGCCAAGCCAAACGTAATTCGTCTGTTGCCAGCTTTGAATTTAACAAAAGAAAATGCTGACGAGTTTTTAGCGGCGTTTACCAAGTTGGTGAAATAATACACTCGTCATTGCGAGGTACGAAGCAATCTTACAACGCTAGAAATACTTAGCAATTGCTTTAAGATTGCTTCGTACCTCGCAATGACGGACGAAAACGAAGTGGGTGCAAACTAACTTCGTTTTTGAAATTTTTAAGAGGTGGTGCAGGAAAACCTTAAACCCTATACCTCAAACCTTAAACCCTAAAAAATATGAAGTTATTTACTTCCGTACACGATGTTCCGAGCATCAAACAATTTGTAAAAGATGCACTTGAATTAAAGGCAAATCCTTATGCGCATCAAAGCTTGGGTAAAAACAAAACTTTAGGATTGGTTTTTATGAACCCAAGTTTGCGTACACGTTTAAGCACCCAAAAGGCTGCCTTAAATTTGGGTATGAACGTGATGGTGATGAATTTGGATAAAGAAGGTTGGGCTTTAGAAACACAGGATGGTGTGGTAATGAACGGTTCTACTGTCGAACATATCCGTGAAGCCGCAGCAGTAATGGGTCAATATTGCGATATTTTAGGCTTGCGTTCTTTTCCTAAATTGAACAATCGCGAGGAAGATTATAGCGAAGACTTTTTTAACAAGTTTGTAAAATACTGCGCTGTTCCCGTAGTAAGTTTAGAAAGTGCTACGCGTCACCCGTTACAAAGTTTCGCAGATATCATTACCATCCATGAAACCTGGAATAAAAAACCAGATGGACGTAAACCAAAGGTAGTTTTGGCTTGGGCACCTCATGTAAAGGCATTGCCTCAGGCTGTTCCCAATTCATTTGCAGAATGGATGTGCAAGGCACAAGCAGAGGGAATGATTGATTTCACCATAGCACAGCCAGAAGGATACGAATTGGCCGAAGAATTTACGCCTGGTGCAGAAATTCAATATAACATAGAAGAAGCTTTGGCTGGCGCTGACTATGTTTATGTGAAAAACTGGAGTAGTTATAAAGAATATGGTAAAGTTTTAACTTATCCTGATGGCTGGATGATCAACAATGAAAAACTGAAGTTCACTAACGACGCCAAAGTAATGCACTGTTTGCCTGTTCGTCGCGATTTGGAATTATCTTCTGAGATTTTAGATGGACCAAATTCATTGGTAATTCATGAAGCAGGTAATCGTTTATGGGCAGCGCAAGCGGTAATTAAAGCGATGTTGGAAGAAATGAAATAATCTGTTGTGGGTTGCCGGTTACATGTTGCCGGTCTAAGTGCCTAAACATGTAACTGGCAACCCACAACTCATAACACATATATGAAACAACTTACCATCATAAAAATAGGCGGAAATGTAATTGATAATTCTGCGAATCTGCATCAGTTTTTATTAGATTTTACAGCCTTACCTGGAGATAAAATTTTGGTTCATGGTGGGGGCAAAATTGCAACCGAACTGGGCGAAAGCTTAGGCATTGAAGCTAAAATGGTTGAAGGCCGTCGGATTACAGATATTGAAACTTTGCGGATCGTTACGATGGTTTATGCAGGGTTGATCAATAAAAATATGGTAGCCCAATTACAAGCTAAGGGCAGCAATGCAATTGGATTATCGGGAGCGGATGGCAACATCATCAAAGCTAAAAAGCGTCCTGTAGTTACAAAAACACATGGAGCAGCTCCGGGCCCATTAGCTGGAGAAGTTATCGATTATGGCTTTGTTGGCGATTTAGATGGAAATTCTGTTTCTGCAACTACATTGGATAGTTTGTTAAAAGCTGGATTAACGCCGGTTTTATGTGCAATTACACACGATGGAGATACACAGTTATTAAATACCAATGCGGATACCATTGCCTCAGCTGTTGCAGTTGCAATGTCGGCTTTATATGAAACGCGTTTGGTATATTGCTTTGAAAAAAAGGGCGTTTTGAAAGATGTAAATGATGATGATTCAGTTGTCAGAGAAATCAAAGCGGATGAATTTGAGGGTTTAAAAGCTGACGGAACAGTACAGGGTGGAATGATTCCGAAATTGCACAATGCTTTTGAGGCGATCAAAAAAGGTGTGTCTGCGGTTTATATAGGCAAAGCTAATGAATTGGGAGAACTTGCGGATGGGACTTTCGGGACGAAAATGAACCTCTAAATCCGCTAAAAAGGGGAGGTTGGGTTTCGTCATTGCGAGGTACGAAGCAATCTTAAAGCTATAGCTATTAGTATAGTACATTAGGAGTGCTTCGTACCTCGCAATGACGGATGTGAAATAAACCTGATAGAAACGGATCCCGATTTTTCATCGGGAGAAGTGAATAGCAGGACTGACATTAATTGAAGACTGCAATTGCTTTTCAAGAAATATAAAAATCAGTTTAAGTAACTGGACCAAATAAAACGAACCACATGAAAAAAATAGCCATAATTGGTAGCGGAAATATCGGGTTATCTTTAGCAAAAGGCTTGGTGAAAGCCGACTTCGCTAAAGCTGGCGACATAACGCTTACCAGAAGAAATATCGACCACTTGCAGTCTTTCGCCTCAGCAGGCTTTGAAGTTTCAAACGACAATAACCAAGCGGTTGCAAGTGCAGATGTTGTAATTCTTGCCGTTTTGCCTCAACAGTTAAATACGGTTTTAGACGAAATCAAGTCCTCGATAAATTCAGCTAAACACCTTGTAATTTCGGTGATTTCGGGTGTGAGTTGTGCTGCGGTTAGAGAAAAATTGGGCGACGATATAGAGGTGATTCGGGTAATGCCAAATACAGCCATTGCCATCGGGCAATCCATGACTTGTATGGCTAGCGACAACGCATCTGCCGAAAATATTGCCGAGGTAACCAAAATGTTTGAAACGGTTGGTTCTGTTGTGAAGATTAACGAAGATTTAATGACTTCGGCAACGGCGCTTTGTGCTTGTGGTATTGCGTTCTTTTTAAGAGCAATAAGAGCCGCATCCCAAGGTGGGGTCGAAATTGGTTTCCATGCAGATGAAGCTCTTAAAATGGCGGTGCAAACAGCTAAGGGAGCAGCTGATTTGCTGTTATTACATGGCACACACCCAGAATCAGAAATAGATAAAGTAACTTCGCCGAAAGGTTGTACTATTGCGGGCTTAAACGAAATGGAGCATAATGGCTTTAGTTCATCATTAATAAAAGGTATAAAATTATCGGCTTTAAAAGCTGGAAATTTGTACACTAAAGAAGGTTAAAGGTGTATGGTAAAAGGTTTAGGGTTTAGGCTCCACATCTTGATACTTAATACTAAATACTTGATACTATGTGGTTAGAAAATATACAAAAAGAAAGTCTGGATTTGTTGCGACAGTTAATCCGCATTCAGTCTTTTAGCAAAGAAGAAGACAGAACAGCGAATTTAATTGCTCAATTTTTACAAGAGCGAGGAATTAAAACCCAACGCAAAATGAATAACGTTTGGGCTTATAATAAGTATTTTGATGCAAGTAAACCTACGGTGTTACTGAACTCGCATCATGATACCGTTAAACCAAACTCGGGCTATACTCGTGACCCTTATGATGCTGCCATTGAAGGCGATAAATTATTCGGCTTAGGAAGTAATGACGCTGGTGGGTGCCTGGTTTCGTTAATTGGTACGTTTTTGTATTATTACGAGCAGGAGAATTTAAAATATAACATCTGTTTGGCCGCAACGGCAGAAGAAGAAATTTCTGGTAATAATGGCTTGGAACTGGTTTTACCAGATTTAGGTGAATTAGAATTTGGGATTGTTGGAGAGCCAACAGAAATGAATTTAGCCATTGCAGAACGTGGGTTGTTGGTAATCGATTGCGTTTCTCATGGTAAAGCTGGTCACGCTGCTAGGGAAGAGGGAGAAAACGCAATTTACAAAGCGCTGAAAGATATTGAGTGGTTCAGGAATTATCAGTTTCCTAAAGTATCGGAAGTTTTCGGTCCGCTGAAAATGACGGTTACCATTATCAATGCAGGTTCTCAGCACAATGTGGTGCCGGCAAATTGTACTTTTACAGTTGATGTTCGCGTAACCGATGCTTACACAAATGAGGAAGTTTTAGAAATCATCAGAGCAAATGTAGATTGCGATGTTACACCTCGTTCCATTCGTTTGAAACCATCGTCGATAGATAAAAACCACCCGGTAGTTCAAGCTGGTATTGCTTTGGGCAAAACCACTTATGGCTCGCCAACCACATCAGATCAAGCGCTATTAGATATCCCATCAGTAAAATGTGGACCGGGGTTTTCTGGTCGCTCGCACATGGCAGATGAGTTTTTATACGTTAGAGAGGTTGCTGAAGGTGTTGAAGGATATGTAAATATGTTGAAACCAGTGATACACTAGATCCGTCATTGCGAGGCACGAAGCAATCTTAATTGCAGAGGAATCGTAAGGTGTTTTTAGTTTCATACAAAGGGGATTGCTTCGTGCCTCGGAATGACGAAGTTTGATTATGAAAATTTGGCAAAAAAATATAGATGTAAATAAATTCGTGGAAACTTTTACGGTTGGTAAAGACCGCGAATTGGATTTGCAAATGGCAAAGTTTGATGTTTTGGGCTCTTTAGCGCATACACAAATGTTGGAAACTATTAACCTGCTTACCGCTGAAGAATTGAAAACGGTTCAACAGGAACTTAAAAATATTTACGCTGAAATTGAAACCGGGAATTTTACTATTGAAGATACCGTTGAGGATGTGCATTCGCAGGTAGAATGGTTGCTAACGCAACGTATCGGCGAAGCGGGCAAAAAGATACACAGTGGACGTTCGCGTAACGATCAGGTTTTGGTTGATTTGAAGTTGTTTTTCCGTGCCTGCATTGAAGATATGGTTAACCAAACATCAACCTTGTTTAATCTGCTCATCAAATTAAGCAATACTCACAAGGATAAGTTGATGCCAGGTTATACGCATTTGCAAATCGCAATGCCGTCATCTTTTGGTTTATGGTTTGGTGCTTATGCCGAAAGCCTTGCCGATGATATGGAATTGATGCTTGCTGCATGGAAAATCACCAATAAAAATCCTTTAGGTTCTGCAGCAGGTTATGGATCATCATTTCCTTTAAACAGAACATTAACCACCAAATTGCTAGGTTTTGAAAGCTTAAATTACAATGTGGTTTATGCACAAATGGGTAGAGGAAAAACGGAAAGGATTTTAGCGCAGGCAATGAGCGCTGTTGCCGCAACGCTTGCCAAAATGGCGATGGATATTTGTCTGTTTATCAACCAGAATTTTGGATTTATCAGCTTCCCTCCTGAACTGACAACCGGTTCGAGTATTATGCCGCATAAGAAAAATCCTGATGTTTTTGAATTGATTCGCTCACGTTGCAATAAAATACAGGCTTTGCCAAACGAGATTGCAATGATGATTACCAATCTTCCATCTGGCTATCATCGCGATTTACAGTTGTTGAAAGAAAATCTATTTCCAGCGATTACCTCATTAAACGAATGTTTGGAAATTGCGACCTTCATGTTCCAGAACATCACCATAAAGGATGATATTTTACAGGATAGGAAATATGATTACTTGTTTAGTGTTGAGGTGGTTAACGACTTGGCGTTGCAAGGGGTTCCTTTTAGAGAAGCCTACAAAATAGTTGGCGAGCAGATAGAAAATGGTACTTTTGCACCATCGGGCCAAATAAATCATACACACGAAGGAAGTATCGGCAATCTTTGTAATGAGCAAATTTCTGCAGGAATGCAGGCAGTTTTGTCACAATTTGGCTTTGAGAAAGTGAATAAAGCAATAGAAGATTTGGTTAAATAATTTTTGCTAATTTTGTAAATATGACGACTTTAACAATTGAAATTAAAGATAAAGATGCTGGATTCGTGAAAGAATTTCTTAGCAAGATTGGCGCTAAGGTCAAAGCAGAACCAACAAGTCAAATTACTCAAGAAATCGCGCAAGCTTTAAAAGAAATTAAAGAGATGCAGCAAGGTGATCGCAAATCTTTGTCCTTAAAGGATATTTAATGGTTACCAACATTATCTATTCTGCAGTTTTCATCAAAAAAGCAAAAATCTATAAAAAGAAGCACCAATCGTTAGTAGAAGACCTTTACAGTTTAGAAGAAAGTCTTTCGAAGAACCCTCAACAAGGGAACGATTTGGGTGGCGGTCTTTTCAAAGTCCGTCTAGCTGTTAAAAGTAAAGTAAGGGCAAAAGTGGAGGTTTTAGGGTAATAACTTATTTAGTATCAAACAACCTAAATGGAATTGTTATCAATATGTTGACTCTTTGTGACAAATCAGAAGAAAGTAGTATTGATAAAAAAGAACTCCAAAATATAATAAAAGCATTATAATTTGCTGATGTCAGCAATCAATTCAAATATATGAAAGTTTCAGTATTAGCCAGTTCATTAATAGGCTCAGAAATTATAAAAATTGGTAACGAGGTTAATGAAATGAAACGCAAAGGCGCTTCAATCGCCAATCTAACCATCGGCGATTTTGATTCAAACATCTATCCCATTCCAGCGGAATTAAAAGCCGGAATCGTAGATGCCTATCATGCAAATCAAACAAATTACCCGCCTGCCGACGGTGTTTTGCCATTGAGACAAACCGTTTCTGAACTATTGAAAGATAGATTCGGTTTGGAGTACAACACCAATAGTATTCTGGTTTCAGGCGGCTCTCGACCATTGATTTATGCTACTTATTTAGCTTTGATAGATCCAGGTGATACAGTTGTTTTCCCTGCACCTTCATGGAATAACAATCACTACTGTCACTTAACATCGGCGAAGGCCATTGCGGTAGAAACTGATGCAGCGCATAACTTTATGCCAACTGCAGCACAATTGAAACCACATTTAAAAGGTGCAACATTATTAGCGCTTTGTTCGCCATTGAATCCGACAGGAACCATGTTTGATGCGGATTCTTTAGCGGAAATATGTGATGTTATTTTAGAAGAAAATGCATCGCGCGGAGCGGATGAAAAACCATTGTATTTAATGTACGATCAGATTTATTCACTTTTAACTTTTGGCAAGGAACATGTAAATCCGGTTTCATTACGCCCGGCAATGCGTGAATTTACGGTTTTCGTAGATGGTTCTTCGAAATGTTTAGCTGCAACAGGTGTGCGTGTAGGTTGGGGTTTTGGCCCTGAAGATATTGTTAACAGAATGAAGGCATTGGTTGGGCACATGGGTGCTTGGGCACCAAAAGCCGAGCAGGTTGCAATGTCTAATTATTTTAATGATAAAACGCAGGTCGATACATTTTTAAACAGTTTTAAAGGTCAAATTCAAGATAGCTTAAATGCGCTTTACAATGGCTTTAATGAATTGAAAAACGAAGGTTTTAATGTTGATGCGGTTGAGCCAATGGGTGCAATTTATCTCACCATTAAAATCGACTATATCGGAAAAACCACTGAAGATGGTCAGCTTTTAAGGGATAGTGCGGATGTAAACTTCTACTTAATTAAAGAGGCTGGAGCCGCATTGGTTCCATTTTCAGCCTTTGGAAACGAACACAGCATGCCTTGGTTCAGGGCATCGGTTGGTGCTTGCACCTTGCAGGATATAAAAGACATGCTACCCCGGATTAAAACAGCTTTAAGCAAGTTAAAATAAAACATTTGAACACCCGGGCAAACAATTAGTTGGCTCGGGTGTTCAAATAAAAAATCTCATCTAAACGCTTTTATGGAAAACAAATACACTCCTCAGGGATATGCTTCGCCCTCAGCAATCCTTATCACGCTTGTCATTGGTATTTTATCAGCTTTCATCTTACCACTCATCTATATTATCCTTGGAAGGCTAATTCCTAACATCTGGTTTATCGCTATCATTGCGCTACTTCTTGGTATCAGCTTAGGTTTTTGTATTGATTTTGGCGTAAAAATCGGCAAACTCCGAAATAAAAAAATAGTTGTATCCATCGCGATTTTTTGCGGATTACTGGCCTTCTATGTTCAATGGGTTTTTTTCGATGCATTAATTTACAGCGCTAAAGGATTCACCTTTAATTTGACCAGCGCTGATTTAAAAATTTTAGCTAGCGATTTCTTTTTTCTGTTCACGCATCCTCACATACTTTTTCAAGAAATTGTAAACCTAAATGCAGTAGGTTCTTTTCAGATCAAGAGCATGGGTACGGTAAGCGGTCTGGTCTTATGGTTGATCTGGGCAGGAGAGTTTATTGTGATTATAGGTGGAATCATATTTACTGTTTTCAATGGTCAGGTGAGTAAACCTTATTCAGAAATAAACGATCAATGGATGAAAAAGCGTAAAATACAGCACCGAATTCCTTTGGTACATGATAAAAATTTAATCTTGAATGAATTAAATAATAAAAATTTTGCGGTTTTGAGTGATGATCCATCATTAATCAATGAGCAGAATTACTCGGAGGTGGTTGTGTACGAATCAAATGGCGATCCGGTAAAGTACATTAATATTTTGAATGTCTCTAACCCGACAGGGAAAGCGAAAGACAAAAAAATGAATAATATTATTGAATTTTATCCGCTAGAGAACGCAAATATTTAGTGTGATGTTGTAGCAGAAAAATATAAAAAATAAACGCCCTATTTTCATTTATTGAGAATAGGGCGGTTTTATAAATGGCTGACTGACAACTTTGGATTCATTCCTCCTAAAATCAATCTTCCCGACTTCCATCATCCGCCATGCGCACCATTTTTGGTTCAAACTTCGCAATCACATCAACTAAATCAGTTTGTGCGGCCATTACTTTATTGATGTCTTTATAAGCCATTGGCGCCTCATCCAAACCTGCACCGATTAACGTTACATTGTGGTCTTTTAAAATTGCTTTCATGTCAGATTTGGTAATCGATTGAATGGCTTTTGTACGGCTCATCAATCGTCCTGCGCCATGAGAAGCTGAATTGATTGAACTTGTCTCACCTTTTCCCCTAACTAAAAACCCTGGTGCTGTCATGCTTCCGGGAATAATACCCATCACACCTTCGCCCGCTGGCGTTGCTCCTTTTCTATGAACGATAACTTCCTCGCCATTGAGGGTTTCTTTCCATGCAAAATTATGATGATTTTCTACCTTCGCTAAAACTTTAGCGCCAATGGCCTTGGTCAATCTTTTATGGATTACCTCATGACAAGCGGAAGCATAATCGCCGGCTAAGTTCATGGCAATCCAATATTCTTGGCCTTCAGCTGTGTTCAGATCTAAATAGGCAAGATTTACAGCTTCTCTAGGCAACTTGCAAATGTCTTTAGCCAGTTTGGTATAATGACCCGCTATAGTTGCGCCAAATCCACGAGAACCAGAGTGAGTTAACAAAGCCACGTAACGTCCCTTATCGATATTTAAAACCTCATCTCGCTCTGCAAAATCTATAATTCCCCATTCTACAAAATGATTACCGCCACCCGAAGTTCCCAATTGCGCCCAAGCTTTGCCATGTAAGTTTTTTAAGAAAGGCGTAGCATTAAAATCTTCGTTTTCTAAAACCTCATGGTCTGCTCTTTCATCTCCTTTATAATTTTGCCCAGCGCCAAATTTAGTATGTGCAATTAATTCTCTTTTGTACATCGCATCCTTCCCGAAATAATATTTCTCCGGAATATCGAAAATACTCAAAGCCATTTGGCAACCGATATCAACACCAACTCCATAAGGAATAATCGCATTTCGTGTGGCTAAAACGCCGCCAATTGGCAAACCATAACCTTGGTGCGCATCTGGCATTAACGCCCCAGCTTCGGTAACAGGCAACTTCATAGCAATATTCATTTGTTCTTTCGCACCATCTTCGATATAAGCTTCGCCAAATACAGTATAGCTTTTGGCATTTTCAACTAGCCCAATTGTATCATCATTTTTCGGTGTGGCTTCTTCAATTAATGCCGTTGCTAAAACACCTAATACTTCATCATCCAAAAAGCTCTCTGGATAATTTTTTACTTTTTTAAATAATTTTTGTACTTGATTAGCTTCCACGTCCTTAAAGTTATCCTTTAAGATTTCCAATGCCAAGCCTAATATTTTTCCTTCGGTATAACCTAATGCCTTTAGGGTTTTACCTGTTATTTCTGTTTTCATTTTATTCCTAACTAAACCTCGGCAGGCATCGTTCACCTAGCCGAGGGTTTCTAAAATTGATTTTTTTTTACAGTAAATCCGTCATTGCGAGGTACGAAGCAATCTTAAAGCGAATACTTAAAACAACTAGCGATAGTTGTAAGATTGCTTCGCGAAGCTCGCAATGACGAGAGACCAATTTACTTCACAAAGATTTGTTTCAATTGGTCAACAATTTGCCCGCTGCCGGATAAACTGATGGTGTTGATTTTCTCTGCAATTTTCTCCACGTATTCCATCTCTTTCAATTTGTACAACATGGAATTGTCTTCCATTAATTTTGCGGTATTCAACAAACTCCTGGTCGATGCAGTTTCTTCTCTTCTGGTAATCATGTTGGCTTGCGCTTTTTTCTCCGCAATCAAAACTTGGTTCATGATATCTTTAATCTCACCAGATAAAATGATGTCTTTTACACCACCATTTGCCAGTTTTACGCCCAACTCTTCTGCTTTGTTAATGGTGCTTTCCAAAACAGATGTTCCGATTTTTTCTTTACTTTCCATCAATTCATCAAAAGTTAATAAACCTACAGCTTCTCTCAAAGCCAACTGCATGGTAATATATAATTGCTTTTCGAAATCTTTATTGACCAACAATGCTTTAACAACATCCTCCACTTTGTATTGAACTGTAAAGTTCATTCTCAATTGCGCTTTGTCTTTTGTTAAAATCTCTTGACCGATAATCTCCATGTTCAATTGCCTCATATCAGTTTTCAAAACTTGGATAGTGATGTTATTTTTCCAGTAAACATAGTTTCCTGCTAATAACACTTTTTCAAACTTGCCATCAATAAATAACAAACCTGTTTCGTAAGCTTCAATTTTATAGGCCCAGATATAGTTGATCAAAGCAACTTTTTCAAACAAATTTCTATCGATGTTTTCCTCAATTTCTATTTTGCTGATATCGACTTTAACAAAGCTGTATTCCGACAAACCTTTCCAGATGGCATATCTGCCCGCACTTAAAACGTTTTTAAAATTTCTGTTTTGATAAACCAAGGCCAACTCATTATCAGCTACGCTTACCAAATAAACTAATTTGGCAAAGTCGGCATTTAATAAATACCTATCTAATTCAGCAACAGAGAACTCATAATCTTTGCTCATGTCGTACAAAGTGATGGTCTCGCCAAAGCTCAACCAATAACTACCTGCTGTTAATACTCTTTTTAATTCTCCTTTTTTAAACACCAATGCAACATAATTGGTGTTAATTGTTATTTTTCTCATGTTTTTGATGTTTAAAATTTATAATTATTCAATTGTTTATTCTTTTAAAAAGAATTGCGAAAACATTCATCTGTTTTCTGCGGAAGTAAATTGCTTCTGGTTGTTTTTAAGAATGAAATCTACTTTTAGCTTTGGCGATATTCTGTTGAATATGGCTTTCTACAGCTAGAAGATTTGATTTTTAAATCAGCACCCTTTTCGCGTTTTACTTGCAAAGCAAAAAGCAAATTTGCTATTGAGATTTATAAAATCTTTTGAGCCGAACGCATTTCGCAACACTTTTGGTTTGAGAAGTTTAAAGTATCTCTTCTTTTTAGATGGAACCCTAATCCATTGCATTACCCTTTTGCTATTCCAATCACTTGGAAGCAGGATTCGAACCTGCATATTTGGTGTTGTTACTCTACCCCTGAGCTATTTCGGTTTCCTGAAAGTGGGACTCGAACCCACGACACACAACGTGTTTAGACAATACATCTTCCTCTCTATCAGAATATAAAATGCAACGGCACTCATACTTTGGGGCTATTTAAAACCCGCAACTGTGGATAGATACCTCTGTATATTGCCATCCCGATTTTTACACCGGAATATCTTTATATCTATTTCTATATGTAATCAAAGAACTCTATCGCCGGGCGACAATACAAAGTTGTTACCCAACTGCGCAGCAGATTTGCGCAATAGAAAATATTTTAGAAATAACACTCAAGTGTTTGATAATGAATGATAAAATTTTCGTTGGTTACTTTGTCATTAACCAATTGCGCAGTTGTATTGCGTAGATAGATTGAATAATGCTATATTTAAACAATTAATTTTCAATAGTTTCTGTGAAAGTTCATTAAAGTCTAAATATGGCCATCAATAAATTAGCGCTCATTCGATACAAAACCATTGACGATTGTCTGAAAAATCGTTTCCGAAAATGGACGCTTGAAGATATCATAGAAAAAGTTGCACACACGCTTTACGAATTGGAGGGAATAACTTCTGGTGTAAGTAAGCGAACGATACAAGCCGATATTCAATTAATGCGAAGTGACAAGTTAGGTTATAATGCGCCCATTGTGGTTCAAGATAAACGATTCTACGCCTATTCGGACTCGAGTTACAGCATTACTAAAGCTCCAATCAATAATGCTGACGTTGATAAAATGAAAGAAATTGTTGGCGTGTTAAAAGAATTTAATGCCTTTAACTATTTCGATGAAATGAGCGATATGATTGCCCGCCTGGAAAATAATCTTTATAAAAGCACAAAACAAAGCGGAAATAACATCCAGTTAGAAGGAAATAAGTTGGTAAAAGGATTAGAGTGTATTCCTCCATTGTATCAGGCAGTTTTAAATAAGCGATCGTTGTTAATTGAATATAAATCATTCAAAGCACAACAAGGGCAGCAAGGAATTTACTATCCTTATTTATTGAAGGAATACAGAAATAGGTGGTTTTTAATCTGCAAAGCAAAAAAAAGACCTGGAATTTTGAACTTGGCTTTAGATAGAATAATTGATTTTCAGGAATTACCCCACGAAGAATTTGTAACTCATCAGGGCGTAGATTTCGATCGGTATTATGATGACTTGATCGGAGTGACAAAAAATGACAGAGACCGAGCGCAAAAAGTAGTTTTAGAATTTACAAACGATCATGCACCCTATGTAGTAACTAAGCCTTTACATTCTTCTCAGGTGGTGTTAACAAAAACTGAAAAAACAACAACTTTTAGAATCGATGTGGTTTTAAATTTCGAACTTGAAAGAGAGATTTTAGGCTTTGGAGAATGCGTTAAAGTGCTGTCGCCACGTTTCTTGATTTCAAAAATTAAAAGGCGGTTGCAGCAATCTTATTACCAGTACGAAGATAACGGCGACAAAAAATCATAACATACCAACCTTACTCTTGTTGCATCAAATCGCTTACATGCTGTGTTAACTTTACAAAATCATCCACGGTTAACTGTTCAGCACGTTTCTCGAAATAGATGTGATTGTCCATTTTATCTTTTGGCATTACGGCAGAAACGGCGTTTCGCAAGGTCTTTCTACGTTGATTAAAACCTGCTTTAACCACACGCCAAAAGAGTTTTTCATCACAGTCTAAAGTTTCAACTTCATTTCGCGTTAAACGAATCACTGCAGAGTGCACTTTTGGTGGTGGATTAAAAGTGCCTGGTTTTACGGTAAACAAATATTCGATTTTGTAATAAGCCTGAAGAAAAACACTCAAAATTCCATACTCTTTATTGCCTGCTGGCGCAGCACAACGTTGCGCCACCTCTTTCTGAAACATGCCCACCATTTCTACCACTTTATGCCGGTTATCTAAAATTTTAAATAGAATTTGTGATGAAATATTATAGGGGAAATTCCCGATGATGGCAAATTTATCCGGGAAAATGGCGTCGAAATCTAGTTTTAAAAAGTCTCCATTAATTAAGCGATCGCCCAATTGCGGATATTTTTCATTGAGAAAATGGAAAGATTCAGTGTCAATATCGATTAGATAAGTTTGTAAGTCTCCGCGTTGTAGCAAAAAATCAGACAAAATTCCCATTCCTGGCCCAACTTCCAAAACCTCGTTGTACTTTTCAGTATTCACCAAGCTTTCTACGATACGGTTGGCAATGCCCTTATCGGTTAAAAAATGCTGACCTAAATGTTTTTTCGCTTTTACTAAACTCATACCATTAATCCCGGAGATTCGAGACTTTTAAAAATTAAAATTGTTAACAAAGATAGTCTTAATATTTCTTTGAGAATAGCTTCGTGTTCTTTGCGGTTTCATTTTTTTTAAAGTCTTTAAACGAAAATCAGTAATTTGCGCTAAAATATTCCAGTAATTATGAGCAATAAACTTAAGATTGGTATCAGTATAGGCGACGTGAATGGCATAGGTTTGGAGGTAATCATCAAAACGTTATCAAATCCGGCTATTTTAAATTATTGTATACCAATTGTTTATGGTCATACCAAGGTCTCCTCTTTCCATAGAAAGGCAAATAATCTGGGCGATTTCAGTTTTAACGTTATTAATCATGCTAATCAAGCGCAGCTCAAAAAAGCAAATATGATTAATTGCTGGGAAGAAGATGTAAAAATCGAGCTTGGGCAGGTAACTGAAACGGGTGGAAAATATGCGCTTTTATCGCTCGAAAGAGCAACGGCTGATTTAGTTGCGGGCGACATCGATGCTTTGGTTACGGCTCCGATCAACAAACACAACATTCAATCAGAAACCTTTTCGTTTCCTGGTCATACCGAATATTTGCAGGAAAAAAGCGGAAGTAAAGATGTGCTGATGTTTTTGATAAGCGAGAATTTACGTGTTGGGGTAGTTACCGGCCACATTCCTGTTAAGGATGTTCCGACAGCTATTACTAAAGAGAAAATTATCAGTAAATTAAAACTGATTAATGATAGCTTGAAAAAAGATTTCTGGATCGAAAAACCAAAAATCGCTGTTTTGGGGTTAAATCCTCATGCCAGTGATAATGGTTTATTGGGTGCTGAAGAGGCCGAAATTATTACACCAGCCATTCAAGAGGCTTACGATAAAGGCTTAATGGTTTTTGGTCCTTACCCCGCCGATGGATTTTTTGGAAATGGAAGCTACAAACAATTCGATGCAGTGTTGGCTATGTACCACGATCAGGGTTTAATTCCCTTTAAAACTTTGGCTTTCCACAATGGTGTAAATTTTACGGCAGGTTTAAATTTCGTTCGCACATCGCCAGATCATGGAACGGGTTATGATATCGCCGGTAAAGATTTGGCCGATTCTACTTCATTTACCGAGGCATTATTTTCAGCCATACACATCGTTAAAAACCGCAGAGAGCAAGAAGAAATGTTAAGTACTCAATTACGCGGCGGTGGAAAGGTTGTGGAAACACAGTTCGATATTAAGGACGATGCTTCGTAAGGCTTAAATCTTAATTTTTTTTAAAGCAGGTTCTGTGTCTTATCGTTGCGAAAGTCCTGTTATTCGTTCCAATTCCCGATGAAGAATCGGGAGGTTTTCACTGCTATCAGGTTTATTTTGGTTAAAATTGTGTATCAAATAAAATTGAAATGAGCAAAATTTCCCCAATTATCAAGCCCGAAGATTTAACCGGGTTAAATCAAGAGAATGAAATCGTAATTGTAGATGCCAGTGCGGGCTCGAAAGTTCGTTATGATGAGCAACACCTAGCAGGTGCAATTTTTGTCGATGTAAACGATGATTTAGCCAATATCGGCGACTTTGCAGTAGGTGGTCGCCATCCATTGCCGGGCTTGGAGCAATTTGCCAATACGTTGCAAAAACTTGGCATTACAAAACACAGTCATGTGATCATTTACGATGATAAAAACGGTGGTAATGCTGCTGCCAGACTCTGGTGGATGCTGAGATCTGTTGGTCACGAAAAAGTTCAGGTAATTGATGGAGGTTTTCAAGCGGCGGTAAAAGTAAATTTCCCGACAACAAATAAAGTTGAGATTCCAAGAGCTGTTGGTCAATACGAAGTTGGTTCATGGAATTTGCCTCTGTCTGATATAGGTGAAGTGGAAAGAGTTTCTAAGGCAGATGATCATGTGGTAATCGATGTAAGGGATGTAAATCGTTTTGCAGGCTTAACAGAGCCTATAGATACGATAGCTGGCCATATTCCAGGTGCAATAAACATTCCTTTTACAGAAAATTTAGATTCGGACGGCAGATTTTTAAATCCAGAGGTTTTAAGAAAAAATTATACCCGGGCTTTAGAAAAAGTTGAGCCTGAAAATGTTATTGTTCATTGCGGCTCGGGTATTACTGCTTGCCATACGCTTTTAGCAATGGATTATGCCGGTTTGCCTATTGCTAAATTGTATGTGGGCTCATGGAGTGAATGGAGTAGAAACAATAAGGAAATGGTATTAGCCAAACATTGATCTTTGATTCTTCTAAAGGAAATTATAAATAAGCCCTGCCCGCGGCAGGTAGGCGATTAGCTTACAAATCCTTTTTGATGTTTTTAAAGTTACCAACTCTGATACGCAGGGTGCATGTTAGAGTTAGTAACTTTCCAATAAAAAGATTAAATAAAAGGCGAAACTTTCGTAACTGCTTATCAACGAAACTGATTTTGAAAAATTATGATTTAGGCTAACATTCTAAAATCTCACTTCGAGAACAACAACAATTTTTAAAAAACATTTTTTATCTAACTATTTTATCCCTACATTTGCAGGCTAAAATTTTACAGTACTTTGAAGCCATTAAAACAATTTTCTATACCGTTTACCGGATTAAAATTGGGAGTTCATCACTTTGATTATGAGCTTGATGACCGCTTTTTTAATGCGTTTGAATATTCATTGATTAAAAGCGGAGATTTAAAAGTAGAACTGGAACTTGAGAAACAAGAGACCATGTTGCTTTTAAAATTTAAAGTTATTGGAACAGTAAATTTAGACTGCGATAAATGTTTATCGGAGTTTGCCTACCCGGTAAACCTATACGAAAGACAGATTGTAAAATTTGCTGAGGATGAGTTGGAAAGCGATGATGAGGAAATTATTACGCTAAACCGCAAAGATACCGAGATTGATATATCGGCGCCTTTGTACGAAATGATTAACGTAGCTGTACCTTATATCAAAAACTGCGAGCAGGCAGATAAAGAGTGTGACCAGGAAATGATTGACCGGTTAGAGCAGCTCTCTATTGATAAGCAAGCAGAAGAAAACGAACAAACAAGCGACCCACGTTGGGAAGCCCTTAATAAGTTAAAAAAATAATTAGATTATACACCAATGGCACATCCAAAACGGAAAATCTCGAAACAGAGAAAAAATAAAAGAAGAACACACTATAAAGCAGTGACTCCTTCTTTAGCAACTTGCGCAGCAACAGGTGCTATCCACGTACCTCACCGTGCATACAACGTTGATGGTAACTTATACTATAACGGTAAATTGGTTATCGAAAATACTCAAATCGGGTAATTTTCTTAAAAAATTGTTTGTGTTTTCAGCGGCTTTAGTCATACCTTAGTCGACTGATAATTTTAGGATTTTACCTAATCTAACACAAACAGATTTTTTCTATGAAAATAGGCCTCGACATAATGGGCGGAGACTATGCTCCCAAAGCGATCGTTTTGGGAGCAATAGCAGCTCATCAATCGCTAAACGCTGGAGAACATTTAGTTCTTATCGGCGATACCGAACAGATTAAACCCATTCTTGCAGAAGAGGGCTTTAGTCCGGATCATTTTGAATACGTTCATACTGATGAAGTTATTGGTATGGGCGAGCATCCTACCAAAGCTATTGTTCAGAAACCAAATTCGAGCATTGCGGTTGGCTTTAACCTTTTAAAAGAAGGTAAAATCGATTCTTTTGCAAGTGCTGGTAACTCTGGTGCTATGCTGGTTGGCGCTGTTTTCAGCGTTAAAACTATTCCTGGCATTATTCGCCCTTGCCTTTGCTCTATTCTTCCAAAACTTAAAGGTGGTACCGGTCTGTTATTAGATGTAGGTGCAAATGCTGATTGCAAACCAGATATTTTACTTCAGTTTGGCGTTTTGGGAAGCTTATATGCCGAAAATTTATTGCAGATAGAAAACCCTCGGGTAGCTTTAATGAATATTGGTGAAGAAGATGAAAAAGGAAACATGTTAAGCATGGCTACTTTTCCATTGATGAAGGATACCAGTCTTTTTAATTTTGTTGGGAATGTTGAGGGTAGAGATTTATTCAATGATAAATCGGATGTAATCGTTTGCGATGGTTTTACTGGAAATGTAATGCTAAAATTAGCAGAATCATTTTATGTAATTACCATTAAAAAGGGCTTGAAAGATGAGTTTTTCGATCGTTTCAACTACGAGCAATACGGTGGAAGTCCGGTTTTAGGCGTTAACGCTCCCGTTGTTATCGGACATGGAATTTCTAGTCCGCTGGCTGTTAAAAATATGGTTCTTCAATCCAGAGAAATGATTACCACTGGGTTGGTAGAAAAGATTAGAATGGCATTTAAATAATTTATTAAAATTTTTAAAATGAGTAAAATTCATGCTGCTATTACTGCAGTAAATGGTTACGTCCCTGACTATGTGTTAACGAATGCAGAGTTAGAAACCATTGTTGATACGTCTGATGAATGGATTACCAGCAGAACGGGCATTAAAGAGCGTAGGATTTTAAAGGGCGAAGGTTTAGGTACCTCTGATATGGCTGTGCATGCTGTAAACGGGTTACTTAAAAAGAGAGGTATTGATGCAAAAGAAATTGAGCTGATTATCTTTTGCACCACTACTCCGGATTTTACATTCCCTGCAACGGCAAATGTTTTAGCCGATAAAGTTGGCGCAACAAATGCCTGGGGTTACGATTTACAAGCCGCTTGCTCGGGGTTTATTTTCGGTTTAGCCACCGGGGCATCTTTCATTGAATCAGGAAGACATAAAAAAGTTTTAGTTGTTGGTGGCGATAAAATGTCATCTATTATCAATTATGAAGACCGTACAACCTGTATCATCTTTGGTGATGGTTGTGGTTGTGCTTTATTAGAGCCAAATGAAGAGGGTTTAGGCATTCAAGATTCGATTTTGAGAACTGATGGTTCAGGAAGAGATTTCTTAGGAATGAAAGCCGGAGGTTCTGTTAAGCCAGCAACTCACGAAAGCATTGATGCCAGAGAGCATTTCGCACATCAGGAAGGTCCTACGGTATTTAAATTTGCGGTAACTAACATGGCAGATGTCGCAGCAGAAATTATGGAACGCAACGGCTTAACTGCTGATGATGTTGCATGGTTGGTGCCTCACCAGGCTAACAAACGCATTATCGATGCTACTGCTAACCGTATGGGGGTAACTACTGATAAAGTAATGATCAACATTGAGCGTTATGGCAATACGACAAACGGAACTATTCCATTGTGCTTATGGGAATGGGAAAGTAGACTGAAAAAAGGAGATAACATTGTGTTAGCTGCTTTTGGAGGAGGCTTTACCTGGGGTTCTGTTTACCTTAAATGGGCATACGATACAAATTAAAGAATGGAAAATTGTAAATAGAAATAGATGGATGTCCTCTTGGGTCAGCGCTATTCCCTATTTCCCATATAATTACAAACAAAAAAAGTATAACTTAGTTAATTCATTTATACACTATTTTTTACATAACAAGGCTTAAAAAATGGATATCAAACAAATACAGGAACTGATTAAATTTGTTTCTCGTTCTGGAGTAAACGAAGTTGCTATTGAGCAGGAAAACTTCAAGATCACGATTAAAACAAACCAGGCACCAACAGTTGTGCATGCTACCGTGCCGCAAGCACCACTTGTGCAGGCTGCTGCGCCAGTTGCTACAGCTCCTACAGCTCCGGTTGCGGCTACACCTGCGGTACCAGCTGCAGAAGATACATCAAAATATATTACTATCAAATCTCCAATGATTGGTACATTCTACCGTTCTTCTAGTCCGGATAAACCGATGTTTGTAAACGTTGGCGATGAAATCAGCACCGGTAAAGTAGTTTGTATTATTGAAGCAATGAAACTATTTAACGAAATTGAAAGTGAAGTTTCAGGTCGTATCGTTAAAATTTTGGTTGATAATGCATCGCCAGTTGAATACGATCAGCCGTTGTTTTTAGTAGAACCTATCTAATTAGATCATTAACTGATTAGCCAATTAGCTAATTTACAATATATGTTTAAAAAAATACTGATTGCCAACAGGGGAGAAATCGCTTTGCGTATCATCCGCACCTGTAAGGAAATGGGCATCAAAACAGTTGCTGTTTACTCTACCGCCGATCGCGAAAGTTTACATGTACGTTTTGCTGATGAGGCTGTTTGTATTGGTCCTCCTCCAAGTAAAGATTCTTATTTAAATATCCCAAATATTATTTCAGCAGCAGAATTAACTAATGCTGATGCCATACACCCAGGTTATGGTTTCTTATCAGAAAACGCTAAGTTTTCTAACATTTGCCGCGAATACGGTATCAAATTTATTGGTGCAACTCCCGAGCAAATTAATGGTATGGGCGATAAAGCCTCTGCTAAAGAAACCATGAAAATTGCTGGTGTACCTACTATTCCAGGTTCAGAAGGTCTGCTTACCAGCGTAAAAGAAGGTATTACAATTGCCAATGAAATGGGTTACCCTGTAATCCTTAAAGCAACTGCCGGTGGTGGGGGCCGTGGAATGCGTGTAGTTTGGAAAGATGAAGATTTTGAAAATGCCTGGGATAGCGCCCGTCAGGAATCTGGTGCTGCTTTCGGTAACGATGGTCTATATTTAGAGAAATACATCGAAGATCCACGTCACATTGAAATTCAAATTATTGGAGATCAGTTTGGTAAAGCTTGCCATTTATCCGAGCGTGATTGTTCTATTCAACGTCGTCACCAAAAGTTGGTAGAAGAATCTCCTTCACCATTTATGACTGAAGAACTTCGTGTGAGAATGGGTGAGGCTGCTATTAAAGGTGCTCAAGCAGTAAACTATGAAGGCGCTGGTACAATCGAATTTTTGGTTGATAAACACCGCAATTTCTATTTTATGGAAATGAATACGCGTATTCAGGTAGAACATCCAGTTACTGAAGAAGTAATCAATTTCGATTTAATTAAGGAGCAAATCAAAGTAGCTGCCGGAATTCCGATTTCGGGTAAGAATTATTTCCCTGATATGCATGCGATTGAATGTCGTATCAATGCTGAAGATCCGGCGAATAATTTCCGCCCTTCGCCAGGAAAAATCACGAATTTCCACTCTCCGGGTGGTCATGGAGTTCGTGTAGATACACATGTATATGCAGGTTATTCAATTCCATCGAACTACGATTCGATGATTGCAAAGCTAATTTGCGTGGCACAAACCCGCGAAGAGGCCATTTGTACTATGGAACGTGCTTTAGGAGAATTTGTGATCGAAGGTGTTAAAACCACTATTCCTTTCCATTTACAGTTGATGAAAGACCCTAACTTTAGAGCAGGTAACTTCACTACAAAATTTATGGAAACGTTTGAATTTATAGATTCTGAATAACTGAAAATTCAAATATTTAAGAAGCCAGGTTTTTTTCAAATCTGGCTTTTTTTTTGTGGCAATTTGGTTGAGTGTTAAACATCAATCTCAAGTGATATCAAAGATAAATCCTTAACCTTGTAGCGTTTAAGTAATTACGCTCGTTTCTAAATTAAAAACCCTCAAACCATGAAAAAAAATCTACTTAACGTATTTCTGCTTCTTTTTGTTGGAGTATTGTTTACACAATGCAAAAAAGATGAATATGAAGTCATCAAAATCACAAAAATGATTTCTGTTGAGGCAATGAGAGCCTTGCCAGTAGGAGTTAGCAAAGCTATCGAAGCCAAAAAAACTGGAAAAATCTACATTTACAACGATTACCTTTTAATTAATGAGCCTTATGAGGGCATTCATATTTACAATAATGCAAATCCCAGTTCACCGGTAAATATTGCTTTTTTAAAAATTCCTGGAAACGTCGATCTTGCTGTTCGTAACGATATTCTCTACGCAGATAGTTTCATCGATTTGCTTGCCTTCGATATTTCGAATATGAGCAGTATTAAGCAAGTTAAACGACTAAACGACGTTTTTAAGCAGGTTTATTCTACTGGGGTTCAAAAATATCTATACTACACCAAAGATACAGTGGTTAAAAAACAAAGGTACACAGGTGTTGTAAATGACATTTCTGCATACTCCAGTTCATCTTCTCAAAGCGGCTCATCTGGTCAGGGCGGTTCCATGGCAAGGTTTACATTGATGAATGATTACCTGTATACTGTAGGCATGTATGAGCTGGGCTTATTTGATGTAAAAGATGCTTCGAGTCCATCTTATGTCAAATCAATCAACCTGGGTTGGGGAGTTGAAACCATTTTTCCTTATGATAACAAATTATTCATCGGTACCAATACAGGTATGCATATTTTTAATGCTGTTGATGCTGCAAATCCGGTAAAACTATCTACTTACAGTCATGTTTTTGCCTGCGACCCGGTTGTGGTGCAAGGGAAGTATGCCTATGTTACTTTAAGAACAGGAACGTTTTGCAGGCAAACCGTTAATCAGCTGGAAGTGGTAGATATCGAAGACCCAACAAAACCTAAGCAGGTAGCGCTTTACCAGATGCAGAACCCACACGGCTTAAGTATTAGCGGGAATAATTTGTTTTTGTGCGAAGGTAATTTCGGCATCAAAAGCTTCAATATTTCTGATAACAAGGCTATTGGAAGTAACATGTTACAGCATCTGCAGACGGTAAAGAGTTTCGATGTAATTGCAGGTCCGAAATCGCTAATTGTTACCGGAGAAGACGGCGTTTACCAATTTAATTATAGCAATGCTTCTAATTTGAAACAGATGAGTTTAATTAAAGTGAAATAATAAAGTAGGAAACATGTAAAATCAATTTTTATATGCATTTCTCATAATTATCTAAACTATTTCTATATTTAACACGTAGATACCATTCTATTCAATTAGAATGGTATTTTTGTTTTCAACATGAGCGACACTAAAAAAACTTCCCTTACAAAAGCTATAGGACAAAAGAGTACAACCTTAGAGGCAGAAATGTCTTTCTTCGATCACCTTGACGTTCTCCGTAAACACTTAATCAGAGCTGTAATTGCCATTGCCGGTTTTACTGGTATCGCTTTCTATTTCAACGAATTTATCCTGGATAAGATTATTTTTGGACCAAAGAAACCCGATTTCTGGACGTATCGCATGATGTGCAAGTTGGTAGAGAAATTTCCTTCACTTGGAGCAGATATGTGTATCACCAAAATTAATGGTGAAATTATCAATACCGAAATGGCAGGGCAGTTTAATCTTCAGTTAAACGTTTGTGTGATGTGCGGTATCGTGGTAGGATTTCCTTATTTGCTATGGGAAATCTGGCGATTTATTAAACCTGCTTTGCATGAAAATGAGCGTAAATCTGCCAGCGGCTTTGTTTTTTTTGCATCAGTGCTTTTTGTTATTGGTATTCTATTTGGATATTTCATTGTTTGCCCGCTTTCGGTTAACTTTTTGACAGGATATACGGTAAGTGAAGAGATAAAAAATACATTTACGGTTGATTCATACTTATCATCCGTAGCTACTTTAACGTTGGGTACCGGAATTATCTTCGAGCTTCCTGTAATTATTTTTATTCTATCGAAGCTTGGATTGATGACGCCAAAGTTAATGAGGTCGAGCAGAAGATATGCAGCGGTAATCATTTTAATTATAGCAGCCATCGTTACGCCTACACCAGATATTATGACGATGTTGATTGTAGCGACACCACTATTTTTGCTTTATGAATTAAGTATTTTCGTTTCTGCTTTCATCGAAAGGAAAAAGAAAAAAGATGAGGCAGCATTCTACGCTAACTAACAAAAACATTACGAATAGATTTTATAATTCTATATAAATTTGGACATGTCTGAAACTAGAATAAAAATAGCGATTGGTGGAGATCACGCTGGTTTTGAATATAAAGAATTGTTAAAAGATTTTCTTGCCAATTATGATGTAAAGGATTTTGGCACCTATTCGTTAGATTCTGTCGATTATCCTGATTTTGCCCATCCGGTAGCAGCTGCTGTCGAAAGTGGCGAGTTCCTTTATGGCATTTTATTGTGTGGATCGGCAAATGGGGTAGCCATAGCCGCCAACAAACATGCAGGTATTAGAGCAGGTTTATGCTGGGAGAATGAAGTAGCATCGCTAGTAAGAAAACATAATAATGCTAATGTATTGTGTATTCCGGCAAGATTTGTTTCAGAAGAATTGGCAAAAGAAATTACATCAACTTTTTTAGATACCGAATTTGAAGGCGGTCGCCATCAAACCCGTGTTGATAAAATTTCATGTTAACCCTATCAAACTAAACTAACTATTACCCATAATGAATAAAAAATTTTTAACCCTAGGCTTGGCCTCGATATTAAGTGTTGGCTGCTTCGCACAAGTTAAACCTTTAGCGCCAAATAAGGATGCAATTAGGTTTAGCAAAGTGATCAATCCTGAAAATGCATTTAAACACCTTTCTGTTTTGGCTTCTGATGAATATGAAGGTCGTGAAACAGGTAAAAAAGGTGCGTGGATGGCTGCAGATTATATTCGCGACTATTTTAAATCCATTGGATTAAAAGGACCGGTTGGTGGTGGCTATTTCCAGAAAATTGACCTGGCAACTTACGCGATTAGTGAAAGTATGCTCACTATAAACGGTCAACCGAAACAGGCATACAAAGATTACTTAATCACCAGTAATGCTGTAGGTTTAAACGGCTTTACTTTTAGTGCTGATGATGTTGTTTTTGCGGGCTATGGCATTTCTAAAGACGGTTTCAATGAATACGACGGTATCAGTGTAGAAGGAAAAGTAGTTGTCATTTTTGCAGTTGGCGATCCGACAATGAAAGCAACTGATAAAGCAGACAGACGTGCTGCAATGATGGCAAGGCAGAAGAAATTGGGTTATCTGGCTCAAAATAAAGCCAAAGCAGTTATATTAATCGACCCGTCTGTTGACAATATTTCTGCAGAACGTAAAGCATCTTTAGAAGCTGGCCAGGTGGTAATGAGAACCGAAGAAGTGGTGGAGCGCATGAAAAAGCAAAATCCATTTACCGTCATCAGCGTTTCTACCGCTACCGGAGACGAAATTTTAAAGGCTGCAAATACCTCTATCGATGCTTTTCAAGCAAAAGTGGCCGAAACAAATAAACCTGCCTCGCAAACCATTAGTTTAGCCATTTCTGCAAGTGCAATGAAAAAAGGCACTGATGTTCGCGGAGAAAATGTGTTAGGTTTCCTTGAGGGAACGGATCCAAAGTTGAAGAAAGAAGTTTTGGTATTAACAGGCCACTACGATCACATTGGCATTACGCCAGAAGTTGAAGGACCAGACAAAATCAATAACGGTGCAGATGACGATGGTTCTGGTACCACCGGTGTTCTTTTAATGGCCAAAGCGTTCACAGATGCCAAAAAAGCCGGAAAAGGATCTAAACGTAGCATTCTTTTCATGACTGTTGTTGGTGAGGAGAAAGGTTTGTGGGGTTCTGATTGGTATTCTCAGCATCCTGTATTCCCGGTAGAAAATACCATCGCTAACTTAAACACGGATATGATTGGTCGTACCGGCGAGAAATATTTAGGTACACCAGATTCAGCGAACTATATTTATTCTGTAGGTTCAAATATGTTGAGCAGTGATTTGGGAACCCTAAGCGAGCAGGTAAATGCCACTTATACCAAAATGAAATTGGATTATAAATATGATGATCCTAATGATACAGACCGGATCTATTACCGTTCTGATCACTATAACTTTGCGAAGTTGGGGATTCCGATTATTTTCTATTATGATGGAATGTTGGAACAGGATTATCACCGACCTGGTGATGAAGTAAGCAAAATTAACTTTCCGCTATTGACTAAGAGAGCTAAACTTACCTATTTCACCGCTTGGGAATTGGCGAACCGCCCAAAGCGTCCTGCTATCGATAGAGACGGAAAAGGAAATCCAAAAAAATAGAAAATTGAACTTTTTAGCCCCGATTTACGAATCGGGGCTTTTTTATGCACAATACTTTTGGTGGCAATAGAAATTCCTATCTTTGAAATATGATGAAAACTGCCGATGAATTTTTAGAGAAATCTGATAAGAAAGCGTTCGATCTACCGCATCGTAAAACCATTAATTTTAATATTGGTAAATATAATACTGCGGTAGAACGCGGTTTATCTAAATTCGAAAACCTGGAGGCATCAAAAAGAAAAGCACATGTTATCAAATGGCGTGTGATGGAAAATCTTGATAAATATCTGCCGGAGTTCGAATCCAATTTCCAACGTCGGGGGGGCAAGGTGATATGGGCGAATGATGCGGCAGAGGCACAGCAAGAGATCTTAAATATCATCAAACGGAATGGCGGTAAATCGGTTATCAAATCAAAATCGATGACCACCGAAGAAATCCACATCAACGATTTTCTTGCCGAAAACGGAATCGAGTCGCTAGAAAGTGATTTGGGAGAGTATATAGTTCAGTTACTGGGTCAAGCTCCTTACCATATTGTAACTCCAGCCATGCACTTAAGTGCTACTGACATCGCACAGTTGTTTCATGATAAATTTGATACACCAGTAGATGCTACTCCACCTCAGCTGGTTCAAAAAGCTAGGGAATTGCTCCGTGATAAATATTTAAACGCTGATATTGGGATTAGTGGCGGTAATTTTCTGATTGCCGATACAGGGAGCATTGCCATTACGGAAAATGAAGGGAATGCCAGATTAAGCACCACATTTCCAAAGATTCATATTGCAATTGTAGGGATCGAAAAAATAATTCCCTCCATGGCTGATTTGGATTTGTTTTGGCCATTATTAGCTTCACATGGAACTGGACAAAACTTAACGGTTTACAATACCATTTTAAGCGGCCCACGCCAACCAAACGAAACGGATGGTCCAGAAGAAATGTACGTGATTCTGTTAGATAATGGCCGAACAAATTTGTTGGCTCAAAAGGACCAGCGTCAGGGCTTGTATTGCATTCGCTGTGGTGCTTGTTTAAATGCCTGTCCGGTATATAAAAATATTGGTGGCCATACTTACAACACCACTTACAGCGGTCCCATCGGCTCGGTGATTACTCCGCATTTAAAAGGCATGGAGGAGTTTAAACACTTAAGTTACGCCTCTAGTTTATGCGGAAAGTGCTCTGAAGTTTGTCCTGTTAAAATCGATATTCACAAAATGTTACTCCTTAACCGCAGAGACGCGGCTGCTACACATGAAAATGGCAAAGTAGAAGAAATGGGGTGGGGAATGTTTAACCGAATGATGCAAAAACGTAAGTGGATGGATTTTTTCGGGGGGAAATTCAAGAACTTTATGCTAAAATCATTCTTCAGAAAAAGTTGGGGAAAATACCGTGAAATGCCCAAAGTGGCCGATAAGTCTTTTGCAAAGCAGTGGGAGGAATTGAAGAAGAATAAGGAAAATCAATAAAAACGTTAACTATCCTTACCGCATTTCCTATCGAATTCGTAAATTCACTATTAAAGTCGAGTAAATTTTGCCACACTTTTCATCGTCTTTAGATTTAAATTTTTCTTCTATTCTAATGAGCACTTACTTGTTCATGTTCATGTTCATGTTAAAAATGCTGCGGTGAAGCTAAATTCGAGGTTGAAGAAGTTAAATTGATTTCAAATAAAGGCTTAAAGAATAAAGATGTTAGTTTGGCGATTGCTTTAAATGAAGAGAATAAAGAAATTATCACCAATAAATGAATTGAATATCATGGACATTGATGTAGTTAGAGTTTGGTTTGATGATTGGAACATTTTCATTAAAACAAATACCAATGAAGTAAGAGGTCATCTACTGAGTTGGTTTCCAAGGTTGCAAATGGCATCAAAATCTTCACTAGAAAATTTTACACTTTCGCCATTTGGAATACATTGGGTGGAGCTTGATGAGGATTTGAGCTTTGGAGGTTTTTTTTAATTTACACCTCATGAATCAATTTTAGAAAAAAAATTAACCAGGTCTTTCCAAATTCATATGCACTTCAACCGCCGCGATAAAGACGACAAATTCTTACTGAATTTATATAAAAGATTGCTTTATCCTCGAATGGTTGAGGAAAAGATGCTTAAACTTTTGCGGCAAGGTAGAATTGGCAAATGGTTCTCAGGAATTGGGCAGGAAGCCATTGCTGTTGGCAGTACACTAGCCATGCAGCAAGATGAATATATTTTGCCAATGCACCGCAATTTGGGTGTTTTCACCTCAAGAGATATTCCCTTAAAAAAACTGATGGCGCAATGGCAAGGCAAAATGACTGGTTTTACCAAAGGCCGAGACCGCTCCTTTCACTTTGGGACACAAGATTATAAAATCATTGGAATGATCTCCCATCTTGGGCCGCAGATGGCCTTAGCTGATGGTATTGCACTGGCAGATATTTTAGACAAGAAACAAAAAGTAACGTTGGTTTACACTGGAGAAGGTGCCACAAGTGAAGGCGACTTTCATGAAGCCGTTAATGTTGCATCAGTCTGGAATTTGCCGGTTATCTTCCTGATAGAAAATAATGGCTACGGTTTATCCACACCAAAATCTGAACAGTTTAAGTGTAAAAATTTGGTTGATAAAGCAATTGGCTATGGCATTGAAGGCGTTCAGATAGATGGAAACAATATTCTGGAAGTTTACGATACCATTAATCAACTGGCTAATGAGCTTAGAAAAGACCCTCGTCCTGTTTTGGTGGAGTGTTTGACCTTCAGAATGCGTGGCCACGAAGAGGCATCAGGCACTAAATATGTTCCTCAGGAGTTATTTGATGAATGGGAAAAGAAAGATCCGTTGAGCAATTATGAATCGTATTTGATTGAACAAGGTGTGTTAAATACCGATGCAGCGATCGACATTAAAATTCAAATTAAAAGAAGTATAGAGCTAGAAGTAGAAGAAGCCTTTAATGAGCCGGAGCCTGAAGCGAATGCTGAACAGGAAGAGCTTGATATGTATTTTCCATACCAACAAACTGTTGTTGCGCCAAGTCAATCCTCCACAGAAAAAAGATATTTAGATGCTATAACTGATGCATTAGATTTAGCCATGCAGAAACATCAAAACCTCGTTTTAATGGGGCAGGATATTGCTGATTATGGCGGCGCTTTCAAAATAACCGATGGGTTTACTGACAAGTATGGCAAGGGCCGAGTTCGCAATACACCAATTTGTGAATCTGCAATTGTCGGCACTGGTTTGGGTTTGTCTATTAACGGTTACAAGGCAGTTGTAGAAATGCAGTTTGCAGATTTTGTAACGGTTGGTTTTAACCAGATTGTAAATAACTTGGCCAAAACACATTACCGTTGGGGCGAAAAAGCAGATGTTGTGGTTCGGATGCCAACTGGTGCAGGAACGGGCGCCGGTCCATTCCACTCACAAAGCAACGAGGCCTGGTTTACAAAAACTCCAGGATTAAAGGTGGTTTACCCTGCGTTTCCACAAGATGCTAAAGGTTTGCTCTTAGCTGCAATTGAAGACCCAAATCCAGTAATGTATTTTGAGCATAAATATTTATACAGAAGTTTATCCGCTCCCATTCCTGATGGTTATTACACCACCAAAATTGGCAAAGCTTTAACCTTAAAAAAAGGAAATAAATTTGTAATCATTACTTATGGTTTAGGGGTTCATTGGGCTTTAGATTATCTAAAAAACAATCCAGAAAGTGATGCGGAATTAATTGATTTACGTACACTTCAACCATGGGATAAAGAAACCGTGCGAGCAGCAGTAAAAGCGACCGGAAGGGTTTTGATATTACACGAAGATACACTAACCAACGGTTTTGGGGCAGAAATTTCAGCATGGATTGGTGAACATTGTTTTCAGGACTTAGATGCGCCGGTAATGCGTTGCGCAAGTTTAGATACTGCAATCCCGATGAATAAAGCGTTGGAGGATGAATTTTTGGCAAAGGCAAGATTGGCCGAAACCGTTGAAAAATTGCTTTTATACTAATATGACATTCAAAAGTAAAGTCGACTTATTTTACCTTATTATCGTTGTGATAACAATCTTGTTATCAATCAGCGTATCGATTTATACTTTGATAAGATATACCGATGGTTTCTCAATTTTATATACATTTATCATTTCAACATTAGTGGGTACATTACTGCTATGGTTATTATTTAATACAAAATATACCATTCAAAATAAAGTTTTAAAATATAGGTCTGGTCCTTTTTTTGGACAAATAAAAATTGATGAGATTAGGGAGTTACAATTAAATGCAAAGACTTTTGTAGGTTTTAAACCGGCTTTGGCATGCAACGGAATTATTGTAAAATATAATAAATGGAATGAAATTTATATAAGCCCCAAAGAAGTTGAACGCTTTGTTATAGAACTTACAAAGGTCAATCCTAAAATAATCACAACTTCAAATAAGTTATAACAGAAATGAGCAATTTTAAAGTCAAGGGAAATATAGTTGACATCACAAAGCGAAATATTTTCTTTGGCGAAGTTGAAGTTGAAGAAGGCAAAATAAGGAACATAAGCAAAGTTTCTGAAGCCAAAAGTGATGCTCATTTTATCCTCCCGGGATTCATTGATAGCCATGTCCACATAGAAAGTAGCATGCTAATTCCGAGTGAGTTTGCAAGGTTGGCTGTCGTTCACGGAACGGTATCTACCATCAGCGATCCACACGAAATAGCTAATGTCTGCGGTTTGGAAGGTGTAGAATTTATGATTGAGAATGGTAATACTGTTCCTTTCAAGTTTAATTTCGGTGCTCCGAGCTGCGTTCCGGCAACTATCTTTGAGACCGCTGGGGCAGAATTGAACCACGATGATGTTTGGTCACTTTTGGAGCGACCAGAAATAAAATACCTCAGTGAAATGATGAATTTTCCTGGTGTGCTTTACAAAGATGATGAGGTTTTAAAGAAGATTGCTGCTGCACATGAGTTGGGTAAACCTGTTGATGGACATGCACCAGGTTTAAGGGGTGATACCGTTCAGCAATATATTGACGCAGGGATTTCTACCGATCATGAATGTTTCACTGCAGAGGAGGCTTTAGATAAATTGCAACGCGGAATGAAAATCCTCATCCGTGAGGGCAGTGCTGCTAAAAATTTCGAAGCGTTGATCGATTTGCTAAACGATTGGCCCGAGATGATGATGTTTTGTAGTGATGATAAACATCCGGATAGCTTGGTAGAAAATCATATCAATGCACTTTGTGCCAGAGCAGTTGCCAAAGGGGTTGATGTATTTAAAGTTCTTCAGGCTGCTTGTATCAATCCTATTCTTCACTATAAACTTGATGTAGGCACTTTGCAAATTGGCGATGCGGCAGATTTTATCGTTATTAAAGATTTGATAAGCTTCAACGTGAAGCAAACTTATATTAATGGCGATTTGCTTGCCGAAAACGGCAGAACAGTGGGTAATTGGGTAACAAATATTGAAGATGCAAAATCTGTCAATCATTTTGCTTGCAGCCCGAAAAAAGAGAAAGATTTTATTTATCCTTTCAAAGGAGAGGAAGAACTTGCGGTAATTGAAGCACTGGATGGACAATTAATTACCAATCGGATTGCTGCCCAACCTAAAGTGTCTAATGGTAGTATTGTTAGTAATTTAGAAAACGATGTATTGAAAATGGTGGTGGTGAATCGCTATCACGATGCACCTGTTGCAATATCATTCGTCAAGAATTTCGGACTCAAAAATGGTGCGATTGCATCAAGCGTTGCTCACGATAGTCACAACATTATTGCTGTAGGGGTAGATGATAAAAGTATTTGTGAAGCTGTAAACCATGTTATTGAAAAAACTGGTGGCGTAGTTGCACTTGGAAAGGGAAGGTTAGAATTATTGACTTTGCCAGTAGCGGGTTTAATGAGCAATCAAGATGGATACAAAGTCGCAGAAAGCTATACCTCTATTGATAAATTCGCGAAAGAATTAGGCTCTACTTTGCTTGCGCCATTTATGACACTTTCTTTTATGGCTTTGCTGGTTATTCCACGTATAAAGTTAAGCGATAAAGGTCTGTTTGATGGTGATAAATTCGAGCTTGTTTAAGCAACTAAACCACAAAAACTTCTGCCAAAGGATTAAAAAGATAGATTCTTTTATCATCTAAACATACACAGCGATAGCGTTTCCGAATGCGTTCGCCTTTAGTAAACCGACGACCGTCTTTTATTTTAAAGATTGTGTTGACCGAGAGTTGTTCTAAATGCAGCGTTTCTACCGCGTTAGGGTCGTACTTTTTCAAAGCTCTTGATAAATGCAAATCTGAACAGCTCGACGCAGCAGGGTTAGACATGTAGTTGTCAATAGCCTGATGAATATCAGTAGGGAAAATATTCATGTCAAAAAATGGAACCATCATTCTTTGGAAGTTTTTTTTCCACTCCAAACCATGAGGTTTTACTTTGTTTTTGAAATCATTCCAGGTGAGTAAATGCGCAAATTCATGAACCGTGGTAACCAGGAAAGCATAATGATTTAAATTAAAATTTACAGAAATGCGATGGCCTTTGTCGCGGTAAGGGTGGCGGTAATCGCCAAGTTTTGTAGAACGGGTTTTAGCGATTTTAAATTCGCATTGAAAATAATCTATCCACTTTGCAATTAGCGGCGCCGCCTCGGCAGGCATATATTGCGCTAACAAATCAACTTTCTCCACGAATGCTAAGGTAAGAAATTGCCAAACATTCAACTACAGAGGATACAAAGATTTACACAGAGTTAACGAAGTAATTAACCACAGAGTGCACCGAGTTTTCAATACACACTAATTTGCCAATTCGTCGTTGCAAGGTACGAAGCAATCCTAATGCGGTCGCTATAAAACCCCTAGTAATAAGATTGCTTCGTGCCTCGCAATGACGACCGTTTTATGATTAAATAAAAACCTACTCCTCTGATGGAAACAAAGAAGCCAACACCAGTTTAATCTCCCCAAATGAATAATCTTTTCCTAAAAAATCTCTGATCGTAGCCATCGATTTTGTTTTCTGGCTCTCCACCGCGTCAGCAATAGTTCTAATTTTGTTAGGCTTAACCAACTTCGACACATCTATTTGCTGCGTAGACACATAATAAGCCAGGTGGCCCTCAATTGTACCAACAGAAAAACCTCTTTCTTTTGCAATTTCCTCCAATGTTTTGCCTTGCTCGTAAAGCTCAAAACTGATTAATTTTGTATCAACTTTCGGCTCTTTCTTTTTCTTCTCAACAGCCGATTTCACTTTTAAAACCTGGCCTTTAAGTTGAATGGCCTTCTGCAATTGCTCATTTCGTTCAGCCAGATTCAACAGTTTGTCAGTATCGGCTTTGCTAAATTCTTTTCCATTAATAATCGCATTGAGCAATGCTTTGCTTTTGTGCATTTTTTTCAATTGTTCATAAACTAAAATTTCCAGTTCAAGCAATTCGGTTAAGTAAGTTTTGATTCCCTTCTCTTCCTTAATGGATTCAATTTGTGCTAACAGTTTGTCGGATACAGCTTTAATAAGCGGATTGAAATATTTTAGTGCAGCTTCAACTCTTTTAGAAACATTAAATAAGGTATGCTCGGTTTGTTCGGCGAATAAGCCCTTCAGTTGATTTAGAAATGTATCAGCTGTGGCAGTAGTTTTCTGAAATTCCTTGTACAAGTCCATCGTCCAGCCATCGTACCGCTGTTTGGTAGATTTTGCCTCGCTTTTATCGAAAGTCTCCACATGCTCTTTCATATAGTATCGAACCAGGTTCAAGTCGAATGTAGCCAGTAAATAACTTCTGATAAAACCGTAACTCTCAACGCTTATTTGTTGGGTTAAGATCTCTGCAGGTTGTTTTGTGCTAGAGAAATAGTGAATGTTCTGATCTTGCTGCAAACCATTCTCTCGCAAATGCGAAGTAAGTACCAAACCTTTCAGCGTGCGCAAACGCGATAGCGCTACGTAAGCCTGACCCGGGGCAAAGGCATCCCCGATATCGATAATCGCTTTATCAAAAGTTAAACCCTGGCTTTTATGAACCGTAATTGCCCAGGCTAATTTTAGTGGATATTGGACAAATGAGCCCGCCACATTTTCTGCAATTTCATTTGTAGCTTCGTTGAGTTTGTACTTTACATTTTCCCAGGTATAGGGCGAAACGGCAATTACTGTGCGCTCTTCGGGAAGTTCTATTTCGATAATATCCTTTTCAATGTGGTGCACAACCCCGATTTTTCCATTATAATAGCGCTTTTCGGCAGTCATATCATTTTTGATAAACATGACCTGAGCGCCAACTTTCAGCTCTAAATTTTTTTCATTAGGGTAAGCGTATTCATTGAACTCGCCGGTAACTTTCGCATCAAAAAAATACGACTTTGTTTTCAACTGCGTGAGCCTTTCACGGTTAATGGTATCAGCCTTATTGTTATGAGTGGTTAAAGTGATATAGTTCTCATCAGCCGCAGGCTTAAAATCTTGTTTAAAATGCTGGCGCAGTAAAGCGGTATCTTCGGGCGTAATCTTATTATTCCGCAGGTTATTTAACAAATCAATAAACACTGCATCATCCTGACGGTAAATTTTATCCAGCTCGATATATACTGGCGGATTATTTTGTAAAGCCAGTGCATCAAAAAAATAAATGCTCTTGTAGAAACCAGCCATCACCCGCCATTCATCGTTTTTTACTACCGGGGGCAACTGGTGTAAGTCGCCAATAAATAGCAACTGCACACCGCCAAAAGGCACATTTCTATTTCTCCTTATATACCTTAACGAGAAGTCAATCGCATCGAGCATGTCGGCTCTTAGCATACTCACTTCATCAATCACCAGCAATTCAAGCTCCTGAATCATACGCTTTTTGTTGCCCTGCATATTCAGGTGCTTAACAATGGTTCGCGGCGTATTAAAATTAAAAGTGATGTTTTGATTGATCAGATTACCCGCCGCATCAGGAAAAAATGCTCCGAAAGGCAATTGAAATAAAGAGTGAATGGTTACACCGGCAGCATTAATTGCAGCAATACCCGTTGGGGCACAAATCAGCGCCTTCTTGTGCGTAAGCGAAATCAATTTCCGCAGGAAAGTAGTTTTACCTGTTCCTGCTTTTCCAGTTAAGAAAACATGTTTTGAGGTGTAATTGACAAACTTTGCAGCAATTTCTGCGGGCATAGAAGTTTCTTCCAGTTGTGGCATCGGCAGTAAGATTTTGGTTTGCTCTAGTTGGAGGGATGATTAAAGCTAACAATTTTAGTGCAAAAATAGGTATGATTTTTAGTTTTCAGTTAATAATTTAGGTAATCAAAGTTAAATATCTGGAAATGAATGTTCAGTTTTTCATCGGGAATGGTAGTCCTGTTGTTTGCTTTATCCCGACGAAAAAATCGGGATGCCCGCTGCCATTAGGTTTATTTAACAAGGGGTTACCGCTTTTGAGAAGAAAACCACTCCTTGCCTCTCCTGGAAAATAAGGAGGGGAGCTGTACGGTGCTAATATTAAAATTTAACAGAATTTGCCGTTTGGTTAAAAGCATACACTTCAAAACTGGCACAATTTTGAAATAGCAAACCCTACTCTGGTTAAATATTGCACTAACCGTGAAAATACAGTTCATGCTGAGGAACGAAGCATCTGCAAGCGATGAAACAGATTCTTACCATTGACGATATTATTTTTTCCGTCATTTCGAAATCGATTTTTCATCGGGAGAAGCTCCAGAGGAGTGCCTTTGGAACAATATCATTGGTGGTATTGCGCTATTAAATGAGATTGCTTCGTGCCTCGCCTGCTTGCCGTAGGCAGGCAATGACGACCGCCCTTAGCGTCATTCATATTGATTTTTGTGAAATAAATTAACCATCAGAATGACAGAAGTTAAAAGAGATTGTAATGAATGGCGGGACTGCTTTTACCGATGAACTACTGCAGTTGCTTTTCTAAACGTGATTTAAGATTTGAACGGGTAACCCTATTAAAGATTAAACCATTAACCAGTTCAAACAGTTAACCAATTTTCTTATCTTTGCAGCCTGATGAAACAAAATTATTCAAATCTTATCGCTGTTAAATTTCTTTAACCCGGTTTCATCGCCATTTTTACCCCAAATTTATTATGCTTAACCCTGAAATAGAAAAACGTAAAACCTTTGCCATTATTAGTCACCCCGATGCGGGCAAAACCACATTGACAGAAAAATTTCTGTTGTTTGGTGGTGCCATTAACACAGCTGGTGCGGTAAAACGGAATAAAGCGAACCAAAGCAATACTTCCGATTTTATGGAAATTGAGAAGCAACGTGGAATCTCGGTAGCTACTTCGGTTATGGGTTTCGAATACAGCGGCAAGCGAATTAATATTTTGGATACCCCTGGTCACAAAGATTTTGCTGAGGATACTTACCGAACGCTTTCTGCTGTGGATAGCGTTATCTTGGTGGTAGACTGTGTAAAAGGAGTGGAGGAACAAACCGAAAAACTGATGTCGGTTTGTAGGATGCGTAACACCCCGGTAATTATATTTATCAATAAAATGGATCGCGAGGGTAAAGAAGCCTACGATTTGCTGGATGAAATTGAAGAAAAACTAAACATCAGCCTGTGCCCGCTTTCGTGGCCAATTGGTCAGGGCCATACCTTTAAAGGTGTTTACAGCATTTATAACAAACATTTAAACCTATTCAATTCTGATAAAACCAAAGTAACCGATTCTGTGGTGGCGGCAAATGATTTGAATGATCCTTCTTTGTTGAACTACCTAAAAGAAAACGAAATTAACAACCTGAAAGATGATGTTGAATTGGTTGATGGTATTTATGGAAACATTGATAAAGATTTATATACCGAGGGTTTGGTGGCGCCAGTATTTTTTGGAAGTGCCATTAACAACTTCGGTATTAAGGAGCTTTTAGATACATTCATTGATATTGCGCCAAGTCCCCGCCATAGAGAAGCCGAAGAGCGTGATGTATTGGTAGAGGAGAAAAACTTTAGTGGTTTCGTATTTAAAATCCATGCCAACTTAGATCCAAAACACCGTGATAGAATTGCGTTTTTACGGATTTGTTCAGGGAAATTTGAACGTAACAAATTTTATTACCATACCCGTCAGGATAAGAAATTAAAGTTTTCGAACCCGATGGATTTTATGGCGAATGAGAAAAGTATTGTTGAAGAAGCCTGGCCAGGTGATGTGGTTGGTTTATATGATAGTGGCAACTTCAAAATTGGCGATACTTTAACTGAGGGCGAAAAGTTGCAATTTAAAGGTATTCCAAGTTTCTCGCCATCTATTTTTAAAGAGGTAGAAAACATGGATCCGATGCGTACTAAACAGTTGGAGAAAGGTATTGAACAATTAACTGATGAGGGGGTTGCGCAATTATTTGTGATGCAGCCCGGAAATAGAAAGGTGATCGGTGCAGTAGGAGAACTTCAGTTCGAGGTGATTAATTTCCGTTTAGAACACGAATATGGTGCTAAATGTCGTTTCCGTACATTAAGTTACACACGCTCGAGCTGGGTAACTTCAACAGATAGGAAAAAGCTTGATGAATTTGTGAAGCGTAAACAGCAGCACATTGGTTTTGATAAAGAGGCAAACCCAGTTTATCTATCAGACAGTGACTATATGATTAATTTAACGAAGCAAGATTACCCGGATATCGATTTCCATAAAACGAGCGAATTTAAGAGCTAAATTTTCTTGCTTGTCCATGCAACTAAAATTTACAAATTTTCGTCTGATAAATAACAAACTAAAAAATATGAAAAACAAATTTGCTTCTGTTACTTATCTATTGTCTATCCTGTTAATATCTTCTTGCGCAACGCTAAGAACGGATCCAAAGTCATGGACACTTATGATTCCTCTAGAAGCTAAAAAGAAATTAACGGTGAATTTGGCAGATACAAGCGCATTTAATGTGGATATACAAAATCCAACTAAAGATACCTTGATCATTAAACAACGGAATAATCAGGATCAGGTTATCGTTAATGATAACGTTTCGCTATCTATTCCGGCTGGAAATCATCTGGAGATTTTAAATGTATCTAAAAAGACTATCAAACCTATTGTCAGGATTTTTGATCATAAAGCTAAAGTTGTTTCAGCAGTTTCAGCGTTTTAATAGGTTTAATAATTTGATTAATTATAGAACAATCAAATTGCAAACCGATGATTTAAATTATCAACTTTCTCCTTTTCTTTGTCACATCAATTAAAAACATCATGGTTAACTATAGCGAAATTTTCAATGAGCAGGGAATGGATTATCAAACGTACCGTGCGCTGGTAGACCAGCTTTTGCTGGAAGGGAAGGCTACCGGCGATGTTACTTACGATTTGCACTATACAAAAATGAATGTGCAACGTATGAACCGAGTTGATAAAACCGCAAGTTTGACTGATGAATTAATTGCTGCTATCGATAATTTTAAAGCCAACTACAAATTTTTGGTAATTACAGAAGGTTGGTGCGGAGATGCGGCTCAAATTATTCCTATTTTTAATAAAATAGCCACAGCGTCTTTAGGCAAAGTTGATTTAAGATTTGTACTTCGTGATAAGAATCTTCCATTGATAGATGCGCATTTGACTAACGGAGGGAGAGCAATACCGGTTTTGATTGTGTTGAATGAAAATGCAGATCAAGTTTTAGCAACGTGGGCACCACGTCCACAGGTTTTGCAAGAATTGCTTAAAGAGTGGAGAAAGGAAACAACTGAAATGCCTGTTCTGGCAGAGAAACTTCACAGCTGGTATGCTAAAGATAAAACACAAACAACACAAGCAGAGTTAAATGTGCTTTTGAGAGGATTGGAAGTAAATAACTAATTTTCTTCACTATCTTTTTCGTAGCCTTCATAGTAGTATGATTGCTCAATTCCTTTGAAGATTACTTCTCTATTATCTACATCATCTGTGAGGTGAGCCGCAAGTAGGGTTTTTAACTCTAAATCATTTATAGGACTGCGTTCCATCGCTTGTAAATACAATGTCTTATCAATAAACTGCCAATTAACCAATCTCGTTAGGCGTTCTTTCAAGATCATATCAAGCCAGATTCGCATTGTTCTCCCGTTCCCTCCCATAAAAGGGTGTGCAATATTCATTTCTACATATTTAGCTACAATTTCTTCAAAAGTGCTTTCTGGCATCTGTTCTACTTTTACCAAAATCTCATTTAGATATAAAGCTGCAACAAATCGAAAACCACCTTTAGAAATATTTAATGTTCGTATTTTGCCTGCAAAATCAAACAAGTCTTTAAAAAGATAGAGGTGTATATCTTGTAAGGCTTTCGTAGTGCCAATTTCTATTTCATAGATATACCACGCTCGAATAAATGGAATGCATTCTCCAAACTTTTTTTATCAATACTTTTCATGCATTATTTGAACAAAAACTTTATCCAAAATCTAATCAACTGAAACCGTTAATCCTTCTTGCTGTAAAATTTTACGGTAAACTTCCATTTCAGTAAAAGAACCTTCCAAAACTGGGCACTTTCCGTCATTATGTACTTTCCACGCAATTTTTTCCGCCTGAGATTCGTTATAATCCAAATACTTCATCATGCAGTAAATCACATGATCAAAAGTATTTACATCATCATTCCACAAAATAAGGCGATGCACAGTTTTCAGGGAAGTTAAAATTTCTTCGAGCGTAAAGGTCTCTTCTTTGGTTTCTGTAGACATGGTTGCAAAAATAAACAATAATTAGAAGATTTGAGAGATTTGATTTGACAAGTCAGAGGATATGCGTTTCCTATCTCTCCCTCATCTCATATCTTTATAAAATAATTACATTTACCTAATCAAATATATGAGCATGCATCAATCCAAAATAGCAGGAATAGGTTACTACGTTCCAAAAAATGTTTATACCAATACCGACTTAAGTCGTTTTATGGATACCAACGATGAGTGGATTCAGGAACGAACCGGGATTAAGGAGCGTCGTTTCGCCGATCGTAATGAAGAAACTACCACCACAATGGGAATTGAAGCAGCAAAAATTGCTATCGAGCGTGCTGGTATCACCACAAAAGATGTCGACTTTATTGTTTTTGCTACCTTAAGCCCTGATTATTATTTTCCGGGATGTGGTGTTTTGCTACAACGCGAAATGGGGATGGGCGAAATCGGTGCCCTGGATATTCGCAATCAATGTTCAGGATTCGTTTATGCACTTTCGGTTGCCGATCAGTTTGTGAAAACCGGTATGTATAAAAATGTTTTGGTGGTCGGTAGCGAAAAACATTCGTTTGCTATGGATTTCGAAACTCGCAGTCGTAATGTTTCAGTAATTTTTGGCGATGGTGCAGGTGCTGTCATTTTACAACCTACCGATGATAAAGGTAAAGGGATTTTGAGCACTCATTTACACAGTGATGGCGCTGATGCAGAAATTTTAGCCATGTATTATCCAGGTTCTCATGCAAATAAATGGATGAAGGATAAACCTGCTTTTCCTGATCAGGAATTAGGCGGATTGTTTATGACGCCTGAAATTTTAGAAAGTGGTGCCGCACTGCCCTACATGGATGGACCTTCGGTTTTCAAAAAAGCAGTAGTAAAATTTCCAGAAGTGATTAAAGAAGCTCTGGTTGCAAACAACTTAACGGAAAAGGACATTGATATGCTTGTGCCACATCAGGCAAATCTACGGATCAGCCAATACGTACAAAACTTGTTAGGCTTGAGCGATGATCAGGTATTTAATAATATTCAAAAATACGGAAATACCACAGCAGCATCTGTCCCTATTGCTTTGTGCGAAGCCTGGGAAGCCGGAAAAATTAAAGATGGTGATTTAGTTTGCCTTGCCGCATTTGGATCAGGTTTTACCTGGGCAAGTGCGCTAATCAGGTGGTAACTTGAGGTAAAAGGTTGAGGGTATTGAAGCTTAAGATTAATGTCCTCAACGTCATTTTGTTTAGAACAGTAAAATTTATTATCTATTTGAAGTTTAAATCCTTCCTTTATAAAATAGCGCAACGAAGCCAAATAAGGTGAAGCAAGCACTAATGCAGGAAAAAACTATAGTGGTTGATGCAAGCCCCCTACTAATGCCATACCTTTCGTTATAAAATATAAATTCCTTTATTCCGATGCTATTTTCCTCAATATCACGGCTTCTATCTACCGCTTTAACCAATTTGTTCTTATGTTTGAATTGAAACACGGGATAATATATATATGTAAACCTTTTATTGTTCACCCGTTCAACAGCAACAATTGTAGCTTCGGTTTTTGTTCCGAATAGTAATGGGCGATACGAACCTATCAATCCATAAGCCAGAAAAAATCCGAGCAGGATCAACGAAACTCCAAATACTTTTATCAGTGCCATTTCAATTTTTGTCCCAGGTCTAACAGCTTTTCAACCTTTAATTCCTCGCTATAAAATCCCCTAAATAACTACATTCTCCAGCTGCCACCTGATAAAACGGCGTTTTGCTGTATTTCAATTTCAATTCTTTGAAATACGGATTGTTGTAATTTGCATTGATGAAATTTTGATATTTCACATCATCTTTATCCCAATAACTAAATGAATTTATTTTGGCGTTCAAAATGATCTGCTTTTGAGCACATTTGGCGAGCATGAATGTACATTTTGCCTTAAAATCTGCATTTGTACTCAGCGCTCTAGCTTTCAAATACCAGCTTTTGGCAGTTTGAGCTTTTTTATAGTCTACATCATAACCGTACTTTGCCGGGCTGGCATTGTCATAAGTCGACCAATCGTAGCTAATCAAAAACCAGCTATTTCCGTAATAGCCAGTTTGATAAACGGCGTTCGCCATTTTGTAATAATACAGGGAAGCATTCTTCTGTTCACTAACAATCAGTCGTTGTAACCGAAGCATTTCCGCCGCAAAAGTTTTCTTCGTAATAGAAGCTTTTGCCGCTACATATTTTTTAGGGAAATCATTAATGGTTTGAATAAATGGATTTGCATAAAGCTTCGAACGGGCATCATCAGCATACCAGTTTTCGGGATTGAAATAATTATAATCCAGCGATACCCTTGCAAACATTTGAACCGCTTTTTCATACTGATGCGTTCTCAAATAAGTGGTTCCAAATAGCTCATAGAAATCATCATTCTTAAGTTGATTTAAAGCCTTCGAAAGCAAAGCCGTTACATCGTTTCCAACTGCTTTCTTTTTATAATTTAGCAAATCTTGCATACTTTTCGGACTTAAAAATTGTTGCCAGAAAGCAGTCGTTTGATAGCTCATATTTTTGAAAAGCGAGTTATCTTTTACGATCTTGTATTCCAAATCCCCTTTAACCATTGCCAGGGCAGCTTTGGCTGTATCGCCTAATTTTAAATATGCAGGTGCTAATAGCTGCTGATAGAAACTTCTTGTGGTTCTGCTAAAATGTTTGCTTTCTGCATCTGCCCAATCATAATATTTATCTCCAGGATGCGATTTATTTTCGGCAAATCTTTTTTCGTCTAGCCATTTTAGTGTCGGCAATAGTTCATTTTCGTTAAATGGATTTCCTTTCTTAATATTTTTAGCTTTAATCAATAAATCAGTAATTCGGTATTGATCACGCAATTTTTCAGGAAGTTTTTCAGGATTCAGTGTACTTAAGTAATTGGTGGCAACTGCATCTTTATTTTCCATCCACGATAAATAAGCAGCTGTTAAAGTAACCAATTCTGGCTGCGGATATTTCTTTTCGGTTGCTAATTTAACGGCAAAATCTCTAACCAGGTTTAGCTGTTTTAAGTTCAAATTTTTAACACTATCCCTTCGTCGCGGGTTACTCTGAGAGAAATAATAGCTATAGGATATTTTTGCAATATCATTCGCCTCAATCAATGCCTGCTCCAGTTTGTTAACTTCTCTAACCAATAGCGCCCCGTTAAGCTCACTTTTAGGTTCGTATTGATATACTTTATATAAACTTTCAATATTGAAATCTGGATTTCCAAAGCCGTTAATTGCCCAAATGTTGGCTTTTTCACTATTGGTTTTAGCGTATTTCAAGGCCCCGTCTATAGGAGCGCTGTTGTAATAATAATTCTTATAAGCCTGCACTCTCCTTTCCGGGTTGGTTGCAAATACTTTTGAAAATAAAAATGCAGATTCTGCTGGATTTCCCAATCGGCGAATAGAACCGGCATAAAGTGCCAAAGCCCATCCTTTAACAGCACTATTGGTTTTATTAGTTTTGATAAATTTTTCGTAAACGCTTTTGCTATCGGTATGCAGGCCTGCATAATGAAACATCCGCTCTGCCTGATAAGCATAACGCAATTTTAAGAAATCATCTTTCTCCAATTCTGTTGATTTGAGGGCTTCTTTCGCAAGCACATCCATTTGTGTGCTATCTCGAGGTATCGGATCCCAAAGATCGAAGTTAATATTAGCATGGGGCTCACAGCTTTTAGCGAAAGTATAATATTTCAAGGCGGATTTGTTTTTACTCAATCCTTGTACGAAAGTGTTGTTTTGCAAACTATCTGCCAAATCTGAAAGCTTTCCGTCGAAATGTGCAAGCTGGTGACTTGTTGCACTATCTACATTGTACATAATCTCATGAACATCCTGTTCCTTAACATCTAAATATTTCGCCCATTCTCGGCTATTAATTTGCGATTCGCTTTCTACATCTTCCTCGTTGTTCAAATAGGCCATTTGGTTATAAGCAAAAGGCGTATACTCATCACCCTCAACATTGTTGTGGAAATAGGAAATATAATAATCGTAGGGGTCAATTTCGCCGCCACACGCGATATTTACCGCGATTTCGCCAAAGAAAGTAACAAGAAAAACGCTAAAAATTAGCGATAACTTTTTGAAAGTCTTCATCTGTAAAATGTTTTAAAAGGTCGGTATCGAGATGATAAAAAACGAGATTTCGCTCTTCAGGTTTTAAATATCGGGATAAAAAATTAGATGTTGTAAATAAATCTCCGGCTGAGATTTCTTCCCACCTAATCACGTCACCGCGTTTTAAGCCCGCCGCTGGATTATCGATTAAGAGATCGTATAAAATGGAATGGCCTTTTTGCTTAAATAGGTTTTTGTCATTAATTTGATCTTTGGTAATTCGTTTAGAAATTCCAGCATATTCTTTATTCCTGAATACGACTGCCCACTCAAAAATTGGTAAGGCAACATCAAGATTTAATGGGTAATTGCGGAGGTAATCTTTTAAGTAGATATCCATTTCTCTTTGATCAAGAATGGAATTTTGCTCGCCATACTTACGCAGATTCCCCATGTTGTAACACATCAGCATGGCCTTTTTTACCGGGGGAATACCACTGGTCGACTTGTTTTTTACCTGATGTAATCTTAAGGTGACGGAAATTGTTTTGTTCTTCAAAAGCGGCTGAGCTTGCAGTTGATTTAGAAAATTGAAATACTTGTCTCTAGTGGTTTTAGTCCAATCGCAGTCTATTTGAAGTTCAGAATAATCCGTCTTTCCGGCCTGCTTAACTTTGGCATCAACGAATACTGCAATTCTAGTGGCTAGCGATTTTATTCTGCTCGAATCTATGTCCTTAAAAATATGGTTAACAAGAAAAACCACAGGAATGATGCCGATTGTTTTTGGAAGCGGATCGGAGAACTTTATAGGAGAAATAGGAACATCCTGTTGAAAGTCGGGATTAAAATCTACATCCATAATGCGAACGTAAAGTGATTTTGACTTAAATTTCTCGAGGTAATCAGTTTCAACTTTTTTGTTTTTATAGTTTGTTCGCCAAAAATAAAAAGTGGGGTGAACGATTGACTTTTGCTTACAACCGAATAAGAAAAATATAGAAATCACTAAAATACTTATCTTGCGCATATCAATTTTATTGATCAAAAGTAAGATAAAATGCGAGCAGTTTTACAAAGAGTTACACAAGCAAGTTGCACAGTTGATGGCACAATTACGGGCGAGATTAAAACCGGATTTTTGGTGCTTTTAGGTATTGAAGATGCCGATACAGCCGATGATTTGGATTGGCTTGCTCAGAAAATTGTTAATATGCGGGTGTTTGGTGATGAAAATGGCTTAATGAATAAAGCGTTGGCTGATGTTAATGGAGATATTTTGTTGATTAGCCAGTTTACCTTATTTGCATCTACAAAAAAAGGTAACCGCCCAGGTTTCACCCGAGCCGCAAGGCCAGACACCGCTATTCCGCTTTACGAAAAAATGATCGAAAAGTTGTCGACTTTAATGGGCAGGAAAGTGCAGACAGGGATTTTTGGAGCCGATATGAAAATTGCTTTGGTAAATGATGGGCCAACTACAATTTTAATTGATACGAAGAATAAAGAGTAAAAAACCTATATTCCTCGTCACTGCAATCTTTTAGAGGAGATTTTAGTTTAAAGAAGTAATCAGCGAAATATAAAAGCTAACACGATGACCATTAATGAAGCACAGGAAACAGTAGATCAGTGGATCAAAACTACAGGTATCAGGTATTTTAACGAGTTAACCAATACTGCTATTTTAATGGAAGAAGTGGGGGAGGTAGCTCGGATTATGGCTCGGAGATACGGTGAGCAGTCATTTAAAAAGAGTGATGAAGCGGTAAACCTTGCCGATGAAATGGCCGATGTGATGTTCGTGCTGATCTGTTTGGCCAATCAAACAGGTATTGACTTAACCGACGCCTTTCAGAAAAATCTCGAAAAGAAAACCATTCGCGATGCAGACAGACATAATAACAACGAGAAGCTAAAATAAGTCTTAAGTCTTTAGTCAAGAGTCATGACTTAAATAAGCGCTACTAACATTTGTTTTTATGTGTCGAAATCGGCTTAGTCTTTCAAAAGCCATCTTTAGGAGGTTGGTGGCACAAACTCCATTAAAGTTCTGTAGGCCACAAAGCGGTTTTTAAACTTGCTGTTTAATCTCTCTTGTAGCTCTGGAGCAAATGTGCTTTGGTATTCGTTGTAATTTTCTAAAGTTTCGGCAACATATTGTGCGCAATAAGTTACGCCTTCATTTGGCGAATCAAGCACCTTTAATAAGCGATTGGATACAAACATTCCTGTAGCCATCACTTCTGGAATATGGGTTTCCTGCATCCATTGCAACCATTCTTCAGCTGCAGCATCATCTAAAATTAGGGTAACGTTATATAAAAGCATGTCGCAAAGATAATAAATGTGCCGAAGTAAAAGATGGATGAAAAACTGAATTTCTTATATTCGGCGATTAGTTTAGAGCATACTCATGATTGAAATTTCAACATCACAAACAGTACGGGATTTAGAAGGTATTATTACGCTTCAAAAAAAGAATCTAAGAGCAGATTTATCTCCAGAAGAAATTGAACAGCAGGGTTTCGTAACGGTATCGCACACGCTTGATGATTTGGAAAAAATGCATCAGCATGAACCGAACATCATTGCTAAGGATGGTGAAAGGGTAATCGCTTATGTACTAGGGATGACGGAGCAATCGAAAAACGATATTCCCCGATTAGTAGAAATGTACGAGAGTTTCGATCACATTCAATATCATGGAAAATCGGTGGCTGAGTATCAATATATTGTTGTGGGCCAGGTTTGTGTTGATAAAGATTACCGTGGGAAAGGCTTATTTGATCAATGCTATCAGGCTTATAAGAATTTTTTCGAAGATAAATTTGAATTCGCAATAACTGAAATTGCCACTATAAATTTACGCTCAATGAAAGCGCATGAGCGTATTGGCTTCAAAACGATTGATACCTACACAGATCAAATGAGCACCGAGTGGAATGTGGTGGTTTGGGACTGGAGATAATTATTGAAGGTTTATCAAGGCTTGCTTTACCGCGTTATCGGTCTGATTTATTGACCGGTAGTAGCCCACATCGCCAAGGTAATAACGGCATAACAATGCTTTCAAATCACTCAAAATTACAGGCTTGGCATTGTACAGTTGAAAACGATCGATCTGTACGTTTTTGCGTTGAATATAACCTATGAAATCTTTGAAATCATTATCTCCTAACGCGAAAGAATTAATGTTTTGCTCTACAAAGCCAGCGTTATATTTGTTTGTTAATACATTAAAAACATAATCTGATAGAATCTTTTTGCTTACCAGTGTTGCATAAAATTTATTGTAACCAACGGTATCCAGTTTAACAAAAACATCTGGCTGTATGCCTCCACTAGGCTTTTGTCTTTTTACATTTTGTATGGCTACACCTTCTGCTTTTTCTATCGAGTCCTGAAAAGATGTGCGATCTCCGGTCAGTTCTCCATCCATCATTCTCTCATCCAACTCATGTTTGTAAGCATCATAACCTTTTTTGTACGATTTCTGAATGCTTCGTCCCGATGGGGTATAATATCGAGCAATGGTTAAGTTTAAAGCAGATCCATCACCAAAAGAAAACTGTTCTTGAACCAACCCTTTGCCAAAAGATCGCCTGCCTATAATCACCCCTCTACCTAAATCTTGAATAGCACCTGCAACAATCTCACTTGCAGATGCAGTATTCTCGTTAATCAATACTGCTAATTTGCCATTTTGAAATGCACCGGTCCCTGTTGAAAAATAATCGGTACGAGGTTCGTGTTTACCCTGAGTGTAAACAATAAGTTTATTTTCTGGTAAAAACTGATCAGCTAGACCCGTAGCAGCAGAAAAATACCCTCCACCATTATCGCGGAGATCCAGAATGAGCTTCTTCATGCCTTTGGCTTTTAAACTATTAGCAGCACTAGCGAAATCATTATCGGTATTTGCTCCGAACTTACTAATTCTTACATATCCAGTTTCAGGACCAATCATATAAGAAGCATCAATGCTACTAATGTTTACCTTGCCACGGGTAACCATTAACCTACTTTGCACCTGTGTTCCATTATGCATTAAAACAACGCTAACGCCGCTTCCGGCTTTACCTCGAAAGCGTCCGGTTAACTGCTCTTTTGGTAAGTTTCGCCCGCTTACAACTGCGGTATCAATACTCAAAATTTTATCTCCCAGTTTTATTCCGGCCTGGTAGGCAGGCCCGTCTTTGACTACTCCAGTAACCATCATCGTATCATTGAGCATATAATACTCAATGCCAACACCTTCAAAGTTGCCTTCCAAACTGTTGGTCATATCTTGCGCATCGGTAGGAGGCAAATAAACACTATGAGGATCTAGTTGATGTAGAACGCTATCTATAGGAAGATTCTGTAAAGAATCCGTATTGATTTCATCAACGTAGTTTTTATTGATAATGTGCAGAATCTCTTCAAGTTTGCCGTCACTATTTACAGCCAACTGCGGACTTCGCTGAACGCCAAAACCCTGGTCTTTTATGAATTTTATCCCCAAAATCATACCTACTATTAAAATTACAGAATAGCTTATTGCAATCAGTAGGTTGTTTCGGGTATTTTTTTTCATTGGCGTTTTGCAAATTTATGAAATTTAGCGGGTTACTATGTTTTTTAACTACATTTTCGTGTCTTTTGTTTCTAATATTTAACATAAATTAACGGATGTAATTCTTCTTACAGCGACTGGAAGATATATTTTTAAGTTTTTACGCCACTTTTTAAAAAGAATTTACCGAATTTTATCAAAATTAAATTTATGAACAGAGTTACCGAGCAGGAATCTAATTATGATAACATCGACAAGATGTCGGTATTGGAGGTTTTGCAGGGCATTAATAACGAAGATAAGACGGTTGCTTTTGCAGTCGAAAAATCTTTGCCTCAGATAGAAAAACTAACTTCGGCAGTTGCCGAAAGAATGAAAAAAGGCGGCCGCTTATTTTATATTGGCGCAGGTACAAGCGGTCGTTTAGGTGTAGTTGATGCCTCTGAATGCCCACCAACTTATGGGGTTCCTTTCGATTGGGTTGTTGGAATTATTGCCGGTGGCGATACGGCGATTAGAAGGGCGGTAGAATTTGCGGAAGACGATGCCGAACAAGCCTGGAAAGATTTGGAAGAATTCGACATCAATGAAAAAGATTGTTTAGTGGGTTTAGCCGCATCTGGAACCACACCTTATGTAGTTGGTGGTTTAAATACTGCTCGTAAACACGGTGTTTTAACCGGTTGTATTGTTTGTAATACTGGTGGACCAATCGCTGCTGAATCTGATTTTCCGGTTGAGGTTGTTGTTGGCCCGGAATTTATCACTGGTTCTACACGAATGAAATCTGGTACTGCACAGAAATTGGTTTTAAACATGTTGAGTACCACCGTGATGGTTCAATTAGGACGTGTAGTTGGAAACAAAATGGTAGATATGCAGTTAACCAATAACAAATTAGTTGATCGCGGAACGCAGATGGTGGCCGATGAATTAAACATAGGCTATGATGAAGCGGCAGATTTACTTACAAAATATGGAAGCGTACGTAAAGCGGTGGAGGCGGGACAACGACAACCACAGTAAATGAATGAATGATATAATGAGTGAATGATAGAGGTAGCATCGCCGCTAGATTCAGTCATTCAAAGTTCACTCACTCAAAAAAATTAGATATTAAAATGCACGAAATCGAGCCTTATTACCAGTGGAGAGATGATTATGTTTCGGCAGAAGATGAGCGCTCGCCATTTTACAATACCGAGTATTCGGAAATTTATTTCGACAAACAGATTTATAATTTCTTGCTGCATCCGCAGTGGGACGAATTTGGATCGAACACCCTTTACATGAAGGTTTTGTATGCCGATTATGATCGCAGTTATGCCATTATCGAATTTATCGGCGAATGGAATGATGCGATCAATAATGATATCATGTTACTTAAGCGTGATATTTTAGAATTGATGATGGACGAAGGCATTGCCAAATTTATTCTTATTGGAGAGAACGTTTTAAATTTTCACGCATCTGATGATAGCTATTATGAAGAGTGGTTTCAGGAAGTGGAAGATGGATGGATTGTTGGTGTAAATTTTCAAGAACACGTTATTTCCGAATTTAAAGACAATAATATAGATTACTATATCAATTTCGGAGGAGCTTTTGATAATCTGCCTTGGCGTACACTTAAACCGCTACAGTTCTTTAAAAAAGTTGAAGAACTGCTGACAAAAAGATTAAACTAAATTGTTATTTTTAAAATTATTTAAATACGCAAAATTAAAATGGAACAACAAAATTATAATTATCAAACCGATAGTGTCTTTGTACAGGAAAACTCTGTATCGAAAAAGTTTTTTGCAAACGTATTCCTGTGGATGTTTGTAGCGTTGGCTTTATCAACTCTATCTGCTTTTTATATTTCAAACACGGAGTCGGCATTAAGATCTTTAATAGACTTTGAAACTGGAAGAAGAACTGCGTTAGGTTATGTGGCCATGTTTGCGCCACTTGGGCTAGTTTTAGTAATGGGAGCTGGCTTTTCGAGACTATCTTATGGCGCCTTGTTAGGTGTGTTTGTGCTGTTTTCTGTGCTGCTGGGCGTAAGTTTGAGTTTCATTCTCTTAATTTACACTGGCACATCGATTATAACTTGTTTTGCTGCCGCCGCAGGTATTTTTGGTATAATGGCTGTAATGGGCTATACAACAAATATAGATTTGAGTAAGTTTGGCCCAATTTTAATGGTTGGTGTTGCCGGTTTATTTATAGCCAGTATTGCAAACATGTTTATCAAAAGCGAACAGTTTAGCTTAATTATGGCATTTGTTGGTATAGCTGTTTTTACAGCACTTACTGCATACGATGTTCAAAAAATTAAAAGAATTGGAATGGGAATTGAAGAAAGCGGAGAATCAATTCCATCTGCTGATACAAAGAAATTAGCTATAATGGCAGCTTTATCGCTATACCTTGATTTTATTAATATCTTCCTTTTCTTGCTACGTATTTTCGGAAGTAGAAAATAATGAGCAAGTTTTTGGTAATCATGTTTTTCATTTTAGTTGGCGGCATAATTGAGGCAATTACTGTAACTTATATTACAGATCATGTATTTTTTAGTTGTTTGCCTAGTGCATTTTGGATGGGATATTTGATTACCTACTACAACAAAAGATTTATAAAAAGAGAGGTTGTTTAAAGCCCTCATACAAAACAATATTCTTAAGGCTGTGCAAATTTGCATGGCCTTTGTAATTTTATTTGGTAGCGGAGCGATAATTTTTGGAATTGATGTTGCTTTGTTGCATTTTTGTACGCTTATTAAGAAAGACGGAGGGATTAGACCCAACGAAGTCTTAGCAACCTGTAACCTACAAGGTGCTAAATTCTATTCTGCCACTGGCAGAAACAGATAAGTTTAGGATTACGATTCTCGTACCAACTTTTTAAATAAGCTTTTTGAGATTTTAGATTATAGATGTGAGATTTGAGACTTGGTACGCAAGACTGAATTTCTCATAGCTCACATCTCCAATCTCACATCTAACTACAGAATGAGCATAAGAGAAGAATTAGAAAAACGTATTTTGGTAATTGATGGTGCGATGGGTACCATGATTCAACGTTATACTTTAACTGAAGAGGATTTTAGAGGGGAACGTTTTAAAAATCATCCATGTGATGTAAAAGGCAATAACGATTTGCTCAACATCACTCGGCCTGATATTATTAAAGCCATACATCTTGAATATTTAGCCGCTGGTGCGGATATTATTGAAACCAATACCTTCAGTACACAAAGAATTTCTATGGCTGATTACCAGATGGAAGATCTTTCTTATGAGTTAAGCTTTGAAGGTGCGAAGGTGGCAAAAGAGGCTGCTACTGAATTTATGGCTGCTAATCCTGATCGGAAATGTTTTGTTGCAGGCGCAATCGGGCCAACCAACAGAACCCTTTCTATGTCACCAAATGTAAACGACCCAGGTTTTAGGGCGGTTTATTTTGACGAACTTGAAGCGGCATATTATGAACAGGTTCGCGGTTTGGTAGATGGAGGTTCTGATGTGCTTCTCATCGAAACCATCTTCGATACACTAAACGCAAAAGTGGCCATTGTGGCCATCAAAAAATATGAGGAAGTAATCGGTCGTAAGCTCGAAATTATGATTTCGGGAACCATTACCGACGCTTCTGGAAGAACGCTTTCCGGTCAAACAGCAGAAGCTTTCTTAAATTCGGTGATGCATGCAAAACCTTTGAGTATTGGTTTTAACTGCGCTTTAGGGGCTAAAGAAATGCGTCCGCACATCGAAGAACTGGCTACAAAAGCGGGATGTTATGTTTCTGCTTACCCAAATGCCGGCCTCCCGAATGAGTTTGGTGCTTATGATGAACAACCGCACGAAACGGCTCATCTGGTCGACGATTTTATTACATCTGGATTTGTAAATATTGTGGGTGGCTGTTGCGGCACCACTCCTGATCATATTGGCTGCATTGCAAAGAATGCTAAAAAAGCTTCGCCACGGAAATTGCCAACCATTGAGCCTTTTATGCGATTGAGTGGATTGGAGCCTGTAACGATAACGCCAGAGAGTATTTTTGTAAACGTTGGCGAAAGGACAAACATCACCGGATCTCCAAAATTCTCGAAGTTAATTTTAGGTGGCGACTACGAAGCGGCCTTAGCTGTGGCCCTACAACAGGTAGAAGGTGGAGCGCAGATTATTGATGTGAACATGGATGAGGGCATGCTCGATTCTGAAGCTGCGATGACGAAGTTTTTGAATCTGATTGCCTCCGAACCGGATATCGCCAAATTGCCTATCATGGTCGATTCCTCTAAGTGGTCGGTGATAGAAAATGGATTGAAATGTTTGCAAGGGAAAGGTATCGTTAATTCTATTTCACTTAAAGAAGGCGAAGATAAATTCCGTGAAAGCGCCCGCAAAATTATGCAATATGGCGCTGCCGTTGTTGTAATGGCTTTTGATGAACAAGGCCAGGCCGATAACTACGAGCGTAGAAAAGAGATTTGTAAACGAAGCTACGATATTCTGGTACATGAAATCGGTTTTCCTCCAGAAGACATTATTTTCGATCCGAATATCCTTACCGTAGCCACAGGTTTAGAAGAACATAATAACTACGCGGTCGATTTTATTAATGCGACCCGTTGGATCAAAGAAAACCTACCACATGCAAAAGTAAGTGGGGGTGTATCAAATATTTCCTTTTCATTTAGAGGAAATAATGTTGTTCGCGAAGCGATGCACTCTGCATTTCTTTACCATGCCATTCAGGCCGGGTTAGATATGGGGATTGTAAATGCAGGTATGCTTGAGGTGTATCAGGAAATTCCACCCGAGCTTTTGGAAAGGGTAGAAGATGTACTTTTGAACCGACGGGATGATGCTACGGAGCGATTGGTTGAATATGCTGATACGGTAAAATCAAAAGGGAAAGAAATTGTAAAAGATGAAGAATGGAGGAAAGGATCCGTTGAAGAACGCCTTTCTCACTCCCTGGTAAAAGGAATTGTAGAGTATCTTGACGATGATGTTGAAGAGGCTCGTCAAAAATATGCCCGCCCAATAAAAGTAATTGAAGGACCCTTGATGGACGGAATGAACATTGTTGGTGATTTATTTGGTGCTGGAAAGATGTTTTTGCCTCAGGTGGTAAAGTCGGCTAGGGTGATGAAAAAAGCCGTGGCTTATTTGCTTCCGTTTATCGAGCAGGAGAAATTAGATAATCCAGATCAGGATCAGAATTCCTCGGCAGGTAAGGTATTGATGGCTACTGTTAAAGGTGATGTTCACGACATCGGGAAGAACATTGTGGGGGTAGTTTTGGCTTGTAATAACTTTGAAATTGTAGATATGGGCGTGATGGTTCCTGCTCAGGAGATCATCAAAAAAGCTAGAGAAATAAATGCTGATATTATTGGCTTAAGTGGCTTAATTACGCCATCACTTGATGAAATGGTCCACTTTGCCAAAGAAATGGAACGAGAAGGCTTTACCATTCCATTAATTATAGGTGGAGCGACCACGTCAAGGATTCATGCTGCTGTAAAAGTTGCCCCGAATTATTCTGGTCCGGCTATCCATGTTTTAGATGCATCGCGAAGTGTTACCGTTTGCAGTACGCTGATGAATCCTGAAACAAAAGCCGACTACGTTGCAGGCATAAAAGCAGAGTATGAAAAAGCCAGGGAAGCGCATTTGAACAAGCGTTCTGACAAGCGTTTCAAAACCATTGAAGAGGCACGGAAAAATAAATTTAAGATAGATTTCGATCAAAATTTACCAGTTCCTGAATTTACCGGAACCAGAGTTTTTGATCATTATCCTTTGAATGAATTAGTTCCATATATCGATTGGACTCCTTTTTTTCATACCTGGGAACTTCGCGGAAGCTACCCGAAAATATTTGATGATAGAAATGTAGGGAGTGAAGCAAAAAAACTTTTTGATGATGCGCAGGCATTATTGAAACGGATATTAGACGAAAAATTGTTAACTGCTAGAGCGGTAATTGGATTTTGGCCAGCAAACGCCGTTGGAGACGATATTCATTTAGAAGTCGAAAGTCTGAAGTCTGCAGTCAGAAGTCTGAATGTCGACTCTGGACTTAAGACTGAAGACTCAAGACTGGTTACTATCCATACCCTCCGCCAACAGGCCGAAAAGGTTGATGGACAGCCGTATTATGCTTTGTCAGATTTCATTGCTCCTAAAGAATCCGGTATTCAAGATTATTTTGGGTGTTTCGCTCTAACTGCAGGAATAGGGATTGATGAGTTGGTAGCAGAATTTGAGGCCAATCATGATGATTATAATAGCATCATGGCCAAAGCATTAGCGGATCGTCTGGCTGAAGCTTTTGCCGAACGCATGCACGAGCGGGTTCGTAAAGAATACTGGGGTTATGCAAAGGACGAAAATTTAAGCAATCAGGAATTGATCAAGGAAGAATATGCCGGTATTCGCCCGGCACCGGGTTATCCAGCTTGTCCGGAGCACACGGAAAAAGGAACTTTGTTTAGCTTGCTTGATGCGGAAAACAAAATAGGCTTACACTTAACAGAAAGTTACGCCATGTATCCAACAGCTGCGGTAAGTGGTTTTTACTTTGCCCATCCCGAATCAAGATATTTCGGCTTGGGAAAAATCACAAAAGATCAGGTGGAAGATTACGCAATCAGAAAAGGTATGACTATAGAAGAAGCGGAGAAATGGCTCTCGCCTAATTTGGCGTACTAGCAGTTGCCAGTTATGAGTTAAATGTTACAAGTCAAATTGCAGATAACATGGACCAGGAAAAGGAAAATTATACTGATGTGGATGTTTGGAAACAAGACCGAATTTTGTCTAAGGAAGTATATTTAGTATCTTCAAATTTTCCAATTGACAAAAAAATCGGGTTGATAAGCCAGATTAGAAAAGCCGCTGTATCCATTCCATCGGACATTGCTGAGGGTTGTGGTAGAAATCGTCCCAAAGACAGCATTCATTTTTTTTGTCGCAAGGGGTTCCGTTTATGGGGTCGAAACTCAACTATCTCTTGCGTTTGATTCGGGATTTATCGAAGAAATAGACTTAAAAACGCTAGTGCTTAAAATTGAAACAACTAGAAAACTACTTAACGGATTTATAAATTATTATCAGAAGCTGATTAAATAAGCATCCAGCCTTATAACCTTTAACCCATAACTTTTAACTACAATTGAAAATTACAGACCATATAAATAATTCAAAGGGCAAAACCCTATTCTCGTTTGAGCTTCTGCCGCCTATTAAGGGACAAAGTATCCAATGGATTTACGATGCCATCGATCCTTTGCTGGAGTTTAATCCTCCTTTTATTGATGTAACCTCCTTAAGGGAAGATTATATTTACAAAGAGCAGGAAAACGGATTGTTGCAAAAGGTGTCGTACCGCAAGCGTCCAGGTACAATCGCGATCTGCGCTGCAATTATTCACAAATATAAGATAGATGCAGTTCCTCATTTAATTTGTGGTGGTTTTACCAAAGAGGAAACTGAGAACGCTTTAATCGATTTGCAGTTTTTAGGGATAGATAACGTATTGGCCTTACGTGGTGATGCGCGTGCAGCCGATCATTCTTTTGTTCCAACTAAAGGGGGACACTGCTACGCAACTGATTTAATTCAGCATATCAAAAATCATAACGATGGTAAATTTCTGCATGAAGATGTAGAAACTTTCAAAAGCGATTTCTGTATAGGTGTTGCCGGATATCCCGAAAAGCACTTTGAAGCACCCAATCTAAATGCCGACTTCAAATACCTAAAAAAGAAAGTTGATATGGGTGCAGAGTTTATCGTTACGCAAATGTTTTTTGATAACCAGAAATATTTTGACTTTGTGAAAAAGTGTAGGGAGAATGATATTAATGTGCCCATTATTCCTGGCTTAAAGCCTATAAGCACACTTACTCAACTAAATGTCTTGCCAAAAATTTTCCATATTGATTTGCCTGATGAGTTAACAGACGCATTATCTTATGCAAAAAGCAACGCTGAAGCTAAAGAAATTGGAACCGAAGCCATGATTAAACAATGCAAAGAGTTAATCGACTTCGGAGTACCAGTGCTCCATTTTTATACCATGGGAAAACCGCAGCAAACCAAAGCCATCGCGAAGGCTATATTTTAACTTTGACACAAAATCCGCTTCATTTGGGAGAGCGGATTTTTATTTTACAGAACTTTAACTGTCTATTTTTGTTAATTTAACTGTACAACTTATATTTGTAAGGATGAAGTTTTTAACACTTAAATACTTTTTGGTTTTATGCATCGCCATAACTCTTTTTTTAAAGGTTGGCAATGTATTGTCGTATTTAAGCTATTCGTCTTCCTATATTGAAAATATCGTGTCAAATGATGATGCGACTGAGAAAGAAGAAAAAAAAGTTGAAACAGAGTACTTTATGCAAAATTTTATTGCTGAAGAACTTTGCAATCTTCCCCTTGCAATGAAACAAAAGATAGCTATTCCAGCATGTCTTGATCACCCTCCCTACTTCGCGGATGTTTTAACCCCTCCGCCCTCCGTTTAGTAACTAGTTTCTAAACAAACCCTTTGTCGGGCAATATCCAGTATTTATTTCTATTAATTTATAAAGAATATGAAACGAGCAATTTCATTCTGTTTTGCGGTATTTACAATTTCCGCATCATTAAAAGTTAGCGCACAAGAAGTGACGCAAGCTAATGTAAAACCAGTAAGTAACTCTTTAGAGATGGTTTCAAAACTTCAGCCAGTAAGCTTTAATTACGACAAAACCTGGGCTGAAAAATTAAAACTTCCAGCCACCTCCCAATATGGTTTTGTGGGAGCTGAGGCTAAAAGTGCTGTTCCAAGTGTGGTTACTGTACAAGCCAAGCAATATCCGGCAGGCAAAAATGCCTACAACTCAGCTACAATAACCAAAGTTGATTATGAAAGCTTGATTCCGCTTTTGGTGGGTAGTATTAAAGAACAGCAACAGCAAATTGACGAGTTGAAACGCGAATTGCATTCACTAAAGTCGCAAGCATCGAAATAGTTAGGTTTAGTTTTATAGTTCAAAAGGTTGGAGTTTTTAATTCCAGCCTTTTTTGTTTGTAGTTTACTAACTAGATTATTTATGATTATATCATCTTTTTTTACCCTGCAAAATTCCATTTGCTTTATTTACTTTAGACTTCATTTTTTGCTCGAAACTCGAGAAGCAAAGCTTATTAATGCAAAAGTTCCAAACTAGGCATGAATTAAATCAGCCATCGATGTTATTCAACAAATAATTTTTAAAAGCTTCAAAATCTACACCTAGTTTATCTGCATATCGAGGCAGGCTTTCTAATACATTAACCTGCTCGGGAATTTCAATTTTTGCTGCAATATCTAAAGGGAAAATATCCGGGAACTTACAAGCATGAGCGGTTGATAAAAAGATTGCTGCGCTCTCATCTTCCGGATTTTCCTGCCTGTATTTTTCAATTGCAAGATAAGCAATCGCTGTATGTGGACAGGCAACATAATCAAATTTTGAGTCGATTTCTTTGATTCCAGCAAGCGTTTCTTCATCATTAAACCGATACGATGTAACCACATTTTTCAAGGCATTTACATCTTCGCCAAATAAATCCATGATGCGAACCCAGTTACTTGGCGCACCGACATCCATCGCATTTGAATAAGTTTGAGTAGACGGTTTCGTTTCGTAGATACCTGATTCCAGGAAGCGTGGAACAGTGTCGTTTATGTTAGTAGCAGCAATAAATTGCTTAACCGGCAAACCTAGTTTAAAGGCCAATAAACCTGCCCCGATATTGCCAAAATTTCCACTCGGAACGGAAAATATTACATCATTTAACCCTTGTTTTTTTAGCTGTGCGTAAGTGTTAAAATAATAAAACGTTTGCGGAATTAACCTCGAGATATTTATCGAATTGGCTGATGTTAGACGGAAATTTGCATTCAACTCTTCATCTGCAAAAGCTTGTTTAACTAAAGCCTGGCAATCATCAAAAGTGCCTTTTACCTCAACTGCTCTAATGTTTTGTCCGTTGGTGGTTAATTGCAATTCCTGTATCGGACTTACTTTCCCCTCGGGATAAAGAATAGTTACGCGGGTGTTGGGTACACCTAAAAAACCTAAAGCAACTGCACCACCGGTATCTCCGGAAGTAGCAACTAAAACGTCTAAAAGTTGCTCGCCATCCTTTAAGAAATAAGCCATCACCCTGCTCATGAAGCGGGCGCCAAAATCTTTAAAAGCTAAGGATGGTCCGTGGAAAAGTTCGAGTACAAAGGTTTTTTGGTCTAGTTTTACCGCTGGTGCTTCAAAGTTAATGGCATCTTCAATCAAAGCTTTTAAATCTTCCGCAGGGATTTCATCTTTTAATAAAGTTGAAGCTACTTTATAAGCAATCTCTGGCAAAGCATACTGTTCGATGTTAGCTAAAAAGTCTGCATCCAATTGAGGGATTTCCAAAGGCATATACAAACCTTTATCTTGAGGCATGCTGTTAAAAACGGCTTCTTTGAAAGAAACACGTAAATCTTTATTTTTGGTTGAGTATAGTTTCATGGTTTAAGTTTTAGGTTCTAATTTTTACGTTATAAGTTCGCACAGGCTAACTTTTCAGTAAAAAATTATTACTTAAATTACTCTAGGTCCTTCGGCATTAACCGAAGAAACATAAGCTTTGCTGTTGATATTTATTTTATGTAAATGTTGTTGCTGTGCTTTTGTTATTCTTTTGGCAGTTTCTTCATCTTTTGCTAAAGCAAAAACCGATGGGCCTGAGCCTGAAATTCCGAAACCGATAGCGCCGTTTTCCATGGCTATTGCTCTCATTTCTTCAAAACCTGGAATTAAAATCGATCGGGTTGGTTCTACCAAAACATCTTTCATGCTGCGGCCAATTAAGTCAAAATCATTCATAAATAAGCCACTAACCAAACCAGCAACATTGCCCCATTGGGTAACCGCATCTTTCAACAATACTTTGCTGCGAATCATTTGACGGGCATCTTTTGTGGGTACATTCACCTCAGGATAAACAATCGCTGCATACATCCCTGCAGGAGTAGGTAATGAAATTACATCCAAAGGATGGTAACTTCTAACTAATACAAACCCACCAAGAATGGCTGGTGCAACATTATCGGCATGGCCATAACCACAAGCTAGTTCTTCGCCTTTCATGGCAAAAGGAACAAGTTCTTTAGGCGTTAGTAAATCGCCCATCAATTTATTTATGGCGAATAAACCTGCAACGGTACTTGCCGAGCTTGAACCTAATCCGCTACCAATTGGCATCTTCTTATGTAGCTCGATTTCGACGCCTACATCTACCCGATTGATGTGTTGCAAATAATACTGAACACTTGCACTAACCGTGTTTTTAGTCGAATCCAAAGGCAACCGACCATCATCGCCAGTAATTCTTTTGATTACCACACCGGGTATATCTTTTAGACGCATTTCAACTTCATCGCCGGGTTCATTAACAGCAAAACCCAAAACATCGAAGCCACATACTACGTTTGCAACGGTTGCAGGTGCGAAAACTTTTATTTCTTTCATAATTTGAATAATGATGAAGGAGCTAAAATTATAGGCCTAGACTCCAACTCATTTATATTTATATATTTTGTTTTTGATTTATCGCTGTCTAATTGCTTCCAACATTTATAATATCTGCAAAAACACCTGCCGCGGTAACCTCTGCTCCTGCACCAGGGCCTTTAACCACTAGTGGGCGAGATTTGTATCGATCTGTCGTAAATGAAATGATGTTATCACTCCCCGAAAGCATATAAAAGGGATGACTGTCATCAACCATTTGCAAACTGATTTCTACATTTCCATCTTCGAGTTTACCAATGTAGCGCAACACTTTCTTATCGTTTGCAGCTTTAGTTTTCAAATCTTCAAAGTAGGATGCATTTTTTTGTAGTTCAACATAGAAATCTTCTACAGAAGTTGCCTTTAAACAAGATTCTGGTAAAATGTTATCAATTTTAACATCAGCTGCTTCTAATGGATAGCCTGCATCACGAGCCAGGATTAACATTTTGCGCATGAAATCTTTTCCGTTCAAATCATCACGTGGATCGGGTTCGGTATAACCCAATTCCTGCGCTTCTTTAACCGTTTCATAAAATCCGGCATCGCCTTTAAAGTTGTTAAAGATGTAAGAAATTGTTCCAGATAAAATTGCCTCGATACGAGCAACTTTATCGCCGCTCATCATCAACTCTCTTAAAGTACGGATGATTGGCAAGCCTGCACCAACATTGGTTTCGTAGTAGAAATCAACACCAAATTTTCGGGCAGTATCTTTGAACGATTTGTATTGAGCAAAGTCTGCTGAATTTCCCTTTTTATTGCAAGTAACAACAGAAATACTGTTTTCAAAAATGCCCTGATAATATTCAATCGGCGATTCTGCTGCGGTATTATCCACAAAAACGCAGTTGGGTAAGTTTAATGCTTTCATGCGTTCTACAAAACCCGCTAAGTCTGCCTGCTCACCATTTGTATCCAAGTTACTTTCCCAATTTTCAAGTGATAAACCATCGGCATTGAAAATCATCTTGCGGGTATTGCTAATTCCGGCAACCTTAACTTGCAAATCATTGTTTGCGGCTAAGAATGGCATTTGCTCTTTCAGCTGGTTGAACAAGGTTTTACCAATGTTTCCTGTTCCCAAACAGAAGATGTTTAATGTGCGTTTTAAGTCGGTAAAGAAAGCATCGTGAACGGCATTTACCGCTTTTGATAAATCAGCTGCGCTGATAATTACTGAGATATTGTATTCGGATGAACCCTGGGCAATTGCTCTAACATTAATTCCGTTTCTACCCAATGCGTTAAACAACCTTCCGCTCATGCCAGGCGTACGTTTCATATTTTCGCCAACAATGGCCAAAACGGCTAGATTGTTTTCAACCTCTGGTAGAGCCAGTTTGTTGGCATCGAGCTCCAGTTCAAATTCTTTTTTAATTAAAGCAATCGCCTGACCCGCATCAGTGGGCTTAACCGCAAAAGTAATGCTGTGCTCTGATGAAGATTGCGTAATCAGCACAACGTTAATCTGCTCGCGAGATAATAAAGAAAATAATCTTCCGCTGAAACCTGCTTTGCCTACCATGCCGCTACCGGTAAGATTGATAATGCTGATATGGTCGATAGATGAAATGCCTTTTATCGGCAGGGTTGACGCTTTAACATCACTTTTGATATAGGTTCCAGAGAAATCAGGCTCAAATGTATTCTTGATTACCAGCGGAATTTTCTTCATGAAAGCCGGAATCATTGTTGGTGGGTAAATTACCTTGGCTCCGAAATAACTCAATTCCATTGCTTCCGTATAACTCAACTCAGGTAATGAAAAAGCCTTTTTCACAATACGTGGATCGGCAGTCATCATCCCGTTTACGTCAGTCCAAATTTCAATTTCTTCAGCATTTAAAGCAGCACCCCAAACTGCTGCGGTATAATCAGAACCGCCACGACCTAAAGTAGTTACTCTGCCGGTCGCATTGCTGGCAATGAAACCCGTAACAAACAATATCTTATTTTTATTGGCCAGGTAGAAATCATTAATCAACATTCCAGTCAGCTCGGTATCAACCTTTGCTTGTCCGAAATTGCTATCGGTTTTTATAAATTCCGAACCATTTACATACAAAGCTTCAGCAAATTGCTGTGAGGCGATGTGTGCAATCATGAAAGAAGAGCAACGTTCACCATAACTTAAAATCTGGTCTTTGGTTTGCAAACTCAATTCGCGAAGGTTGGTTACGGCCTGCAATAGATCTTCCAGCTCGTTAAAGAAGATTTTCAAACGCGTAAACACGGGGTTTTGGGCCGCTGCCGGTAAAAGCGAACGAATCACTGCAAAGTGTTTGGCCTCAATTTCTTTTAAACCAGTGTCATAATCTTCGCCACGTTCGGCTTTTTCGGCCATATCGGTTAGCAAATTGGTTACGCCACTCATTGCCGATAATACAACTACCGGATTGCTCTGTAATTTTTCTTTGGCTACTATGCTCAGTAACGTTTTGATGTTCTCGGCCGAACCTACGGATGTGCCGCCGAATTTTAATACTTTCATTAGTTTTTAGTTTTAATGAACCTTGCACGCTTGCTTGTTAATTAGTTTGTGCAGTTTTCAATGGTTTTGGTTTAAAAAAAAAGCGCCCCGATTTGTGTCGGGACGCTTTCTGTGTTATATGTTAATTCAACTTACAACAAATTAGCCCCGCTGGTTTATCCCGGTGGTAATAATAATGGTTGTAATAATTGAAGTATTGAAAATCATTTCTGTTGGTGTATTTTGTACACCGTAAAGTAGCAGATTATTTTTCTTAATTGCAAACAATTTTTAAATTTATTTGAAAAACTTTTAATAAAACGTTTAATCAAATGAAATAGCGGCATTTTTTGAACCGAAAACTAAAATAGAAATCGTTATTTCGAAGATGATCGACGCAAGAATCTTAATGCTCTGGGTTTTCATCTCCCCTCCTTATTATAAGGAGGGGTGCCCGCAGGGCGGGGTGGTTAATAAATGATTATTTTATTTTGTTGAAAAAGCAGATTCAGTAATTCTTATGCTAAAGCAATCCTGCCATTCGCTACAATCTTTTTTGCGGATTCCTCTGCCTTTCCCATTTCCGCCATTGCGAGGAGGAACGACGTGGCAATCTATTTAGTTAATGCAACAAAAAGTATTTCCGCTGCTGTCAGGTTTAGCTAAGCTAGTTTAAGGTACTATTTGAGTTTGTTGCTGGTATGTTTTAAAAAATCGTGATGTAGAATGTTCGAGCGCTATACTGCCTTTACTATTTTATGGAATTTCCATCCAGTAAGAATCATCATTAAAACATCTTTATGAAATCTCTTTTCTTTATTCTGCTATGCGCAGCTTTTAGTTTCAATGCTTATTCACAAACTCAACCAACAATAAGATTAAGGTGTTCTTCAACGATTTCGGATAATCCTCCGCTTTGGGTAGTTGTCTTTAAAAAGAAGAGTTATATTTTAAATGATCCCTCTTCAACAATGATAAACCCGAATACAATTGAAAAGGTAGAAGTGTTAAAAGATGCGGCTGCTACTGCGATCTATGGTGTCAGGGCAGCAAATGGTGTTATTGTGGTAACTATAAAGAATGCAGACTCAAGAAAGGAATTTAATCGCTTAAAACCCTATCTTAAAAAAGGCTAATCTAACTCCTCACCCCAATATAAATCTCTACTTCCGAATCTGACCCCTGCTGAGATTTTTCTCCGTAAACTTCAAAGTCGGCATTGTAGGTTCTATATAAAGCAATGTCGTTTGCCCATATTTCCTGCCACGTATCTACAACAGCATGTGGCATTTCTCCCTTTGCTTTGTATTTAATGAGCCTCTCATTTTTAATTTCTCTACCCACAAAACCATCTGGAATGTTATCTAATGTGCTTACCTGTTGCCCGATAATCGTGGTGTATCTGCCAGTGTAGTCGCTTTCATAATCGGTGTAAATGGCATAAATATCTTCATTTTCTTTATTGGGAATTTTCGAAGCTGTTTCTTCAGCGAAAAATCTTTGCCACAGTTTTCCTAAATCTGCTGCTGCCTGATTGTTTTGATTGCTGGTTTCTGTTGAGATGCCAATAATTTTGAAGTTTTCCATTTGTAGGTTTTTGGCGAAGTTAATATTTAAAATCTTAAAGATATCCGTCATTTCGAGCGCAGCAGAGAATTCCTGTATCATAAAGAACGTTATGGTTAAAAGATTTCTCGACTTTGCTATGCTATGGTCGAAATGATGCGCTACAAGTAATTTTTCCCACCCACATCTTCCATCCTTTTCATACCTTTGTTTTCAACTATGCAGGGCTTAATTATTAAATCTACGGGAAGTTGGTATAGCGTTTTGGCTGATACTGGCAAGCGTTACGACTGTCGTATTATTGGTAAATTCAGGATTAAAGGAATTAAAACTACCAATCCAATTGCTGTGGGCGATCGGGTGAAATTCGACCTGGAGAAAGACAGTAATCAAGGCTTAATAAACGAGTTGCTGCCTCGAAAAAATTACATTATCCGCAAATCGATTAACTTAAGCAAGCAGGCGCAAATTCTGGCTGCAAATTTGGATATGGCCATTTTGCTGGTTACACTTGCTTCACCGAGGACATCATTGGGCTTTATTGATCGGTTTTTGGTTACCGCTGAGGCTTACGATGTACCTGCCGTTTTGGTATTCAACAAGCTTGATTTATTTAGTAAAGAGGGTCTGGAAATATTACAGGAATTCAAAAATATTTATGAAAATATTGGTTATCCCTGTTATGAAGTTTCGGCTTTAAAAGGGATCAATATTCCAGTTATTCAGGAGTTAATTACAAATAAAATTACCTTAATTTCCGGGCATTCCGGCGTCGGTAAATCCAGTTTAATAAATGCTTTGCTGCCTGATAGAGATTTGAAAACAGGGGAGGTATCAGATTGGAGCGATAAAGGTCAGCATACCACAACTTTTGCTGAGATGTTCGAATTACCACAAGGTGGTTTTATTGTAGATACGCCAGGAATTAGAGAATTGGGTGTAATTGATATTGAAAAAGAGGAGTTAGGTCATTTTTTTAGGGAGATTTTTAAAACTTCACACCAATGTAGGTTCAATAACTGTCGCCATATAAATGAACCTGGATGTGCCGTAATCGAAGCGGTGAATGAGGGTGGTATTGCTGTGTCACGTTATGAAAGCTATTTAAGTATTTACCATAATAACGATACAAGGCATTAAAGAAAAGCTTAAAGACTAGATTCATGTACTTTGTGTCTTTGCTGTAAAAATAAGTTATGAAATTTAAATTAGGAGATTTTGTTCGTTTTGTTGATGAAAAACGGGAGGGTTATGTAACCAGAATTATCGACGCACAAACTTTGGGCGTTACCGATGAGGATGGTTTTGAAATTCCGGTTGCCGTAAGTAATTTAACTTCGGTGCACGGGCATGGTGTAGTTGCAGAAGAAATCGATGCACCCAAACCCATTCAGGTAAACGTTCCATCGATAAGCAAAATTGAAAATGGAATTTATGTCGCCGTTGCTACAGATAATAAAGCCGGTAATGTGGTTCATTTTTATCTTCAAAACCAATCACCTAATGTGTTGTTGGTGAGTCTAACCTCAGAGAAGAAAGAGAAATACTCAGGCTTATTTCATGGTGTGATTGAATCTTATCAATCAAGTTTGATTTATTCGGCATCATTAGCAGATTTGGATATCTGGCCCGAATTTACTTTTCAGATTTTGGTTTTTAGCAAAGCTGATATTAAACCGATTGATCCTTTGGTGATTCGCAAAAAATTCAGGGCAAAGGATTTTTCGACCGAACAAAAAGAACTGCCACAATCTAATCTCAAAGGTTGGTTAATCCGTTTGGATGATCTGGTACCTATTATTATCGATGCACAAAAGCTGAAAGAAAGTTTCTTCAAATCGCCTGCTGAAAAACGGACTGTTGATGCTCCTGCAAGAGAAATAGATCTTCATATTGAGAAATTAAGAGACGATCACCATTTTTTAGAGGCTGATGAAATTCTCCAAATTCAGCTGAATCATTTTCAAAATGCTTTAGATGCTGCAGTAGTGCATCACTTTGATAAAATGGTTTTCATACATGGTTCAGGAAACGGAACGTTGAGAGATAAAATTCATAAACTAATTAGTAAAAATCCTCATATTAAAACCTACATGGATGCTCGAAAAGAAAAGTTCGGTTATGGAGCTACGGAGGTTGTATTTAAATAAATGCCTTCTTTAGACGAGGATATTAATGAATTAAAACATTAGCATTCTAATGAAAAACTTCTTCTCCATAATCAGGGTTTGCTCCAGCTTGTGAAGCCACGAAACTGCCAACCTTGCAAGCTCTATCCAAAACTGTGTCAATGGGGTAGCCCTTTAAGTAGCTGGCAATAAAAGTGGCCAAGAAAGAGTCACCTGCCCCAACGGTATCGGCCACTTCCACCCGGTAGCCTTTATGTTGGTAAAGTTTGTTTTCCTGTAATACATATGCACCCTTTTCGCCAACGGTCAAGCAAATCATGTTGATGTTGAAAGTGTTGCTCAATTGTTTTAGCAATTGTTCATCTGTATTGCCGGTAAAGGCGAGTTCGTTTTTCAAATAAAGTAATTCGTGCTCGTTTACTTTTAAAATATCGGCTACAGAAAGTAGCACCTTTAAAGTTTCTATGGTGTAAAATGGTGGGCGAAGATTGATATCAAATACTTTAAGCTTGGCTTCCTTTAATAAAGATAAAATGGTGTTTCGGCTGTTTTCATTTCTACAAGTCAAACTGCAATACACAAAGGCGTCAGCGTTTTTCACAGCAGCAACATTTTCTTCAGTAAGTTGAATCGCATCCCAGGCAACTGGTGCCACAATAGTATAAGTAGCCTGATGCTGCGCATCTAATTGAACTTCTACTGTACTTGTTGGTAAGTTGTTTGTTTGGATGAGGTGAATTGGGAAATGATTTGAGGATAAAAAGGTTAAAAGTTCTTTTCCGTTTTCATCATCGCCAATAGCGCTAATAAATTGGCTCTTTATACCCTGTTTGTGCAAGTTAAGCGCCACATTCATACTAGATCCACCTGCCTTTTTTCCTTCGGGAAAAACATCCCACAATATTTCGCCAATGGCTACAACTTTTTTTGTCATGATAAATTTTATGTTTTGCAAGGTAGCAATTTTCAGGTCTGTTAATTGTCGGTTATATTTACTTCTATCAACGCTATTCTATTTCCAGATTTAATAAATATAGTGTATTTCAGCTTTTTGCGATGTTATCCGGATAAAGATTGAAGTTTCGGTTTTGCTGCTCTTATTTGTTACGTTAAACATTGGCTTTTTTCTTGAACCTATCTATAAAAGTAAAGATGAGCCAGCTACTTGCTAAAGCGAATGTTACATCGGCTAGAAACGCAAAAAAATTAAAATTTGTACTGGTTCTTCCTTCTTTTGTTATCACATCATAGCCACTTACTTTGGTATAAAAGTTTAGTGGAAATCCATATTGGTCTGCACCATCAGCATTGTAATTTAGGCTTGCAGTTGCCCAATTAATGATGATGAACAGTAATATTCCTCCCGATAATATTTTATAGATTGCTTTCATTAATCTAATAAGTTTCCTCTTTGGTTACTAAAAACTTCTTTCTCATCTTTCTCAATCAAACGATCTAGCAAAGCATTGTAGCCATTTGCAATTTTATAGTCCAGTTCATTCTTGTACAAAGGGAAAATAGACAAAATGTTTATTACTTCGTTATCTACTTTTATCTCGGTAAATTCTTCGTCGAACGTTACCGAGGGTAGAACAACCAAACCAACATAATCAGTTTCTTGGTCATAAGGTTCCATATCTGAAGTGGCTTGTAAGGTATGGCCAATGGTTAACCAGGTATCATAATGGTGCGGAAAACGAGCAGTTTCTTTTAACATGCCCAAAATCCAATCGTTCTCGTTTTCACTTGGAAAAACCTTTCCAAACTCAATTTCTTTTGGTAGCAGAATCATGAGCTCGGCGAACTTGTATTGCTCAGGATTTTCTACACGCTCCGGCACGGTCATTTCCAGCAAACTCATCCCAGAAGTTAATAAAATGTTAAAGCTGTGCTGCTCAGAATTGATAAAGTAGACATCCAGATGAAAATCGGGTGATACCATTTCATGGAAAACCGTGATTTCTTCGGATGTATAAAAATTATCAAGGTGATTGGCGATCGCTTCTGGGTGGTTATCAAAAAAAGTTAGGTCGCGAAACTTCTCGTAAAAGTCATTCATAGGTTTACTTTGTTTTGGTACTCGAAATTAATTGAAAACAGGTCGCAAATCTTATTCCAGGATTAAAATACGATATTATCTAAATTTAAAAGCTTTTTGTTATTTTAGTTGAGGATGTATTTCTACATTCTTACCTAACGGGAAATTAATGATCCCTAAAAATTAAAATTAATATGATGAAATCAATTTTTGCAATACTCTTTTGCCTGATCACTTTTTCTGTCGCAGCTCAAACTACGGCAGATAAAAAAACTATTCTTGACGTGCTTGAAAAGCAAAGATTAGCCTGGAACAAAGGCGACCTGGAAACATTTATGCAGGGTTATGTTAAAAGCGATAGTTTACTTTTTGTAGGCAAAAGCGGACCCACTTATGGCTGGCAAAAAACGTTGGATAATTACAAAAAAACTTATTCAGGAGAAGCTGGAATGGGCCAATTGACTTTCGGGATTAAGAAAATCGATTTCTTAAATAAAGATGTGGCTTTCGTTTTGGGTAGCTGGCATTTAAAACGCGAAAAAGACGAGCCACAAGGCTACTATACTTTGCTTTTTAAAAAGATTGAGGGTATTTGGAAAATAATAGTAGATCATAGCTCCTAAATATGAAAACAACTCTTCTTTTGGCGTTGGCTCTGATACTGCTGCTAACAGCTTGCAATTATTCATCCACAAAAAAGAAAGAATTTGTTTTATACCGTAAAGGAGGTTGGAGTTTCAGTTTACCTAAATATTGGAAGGTCAAAAAGGACCGCCCTATTGAAGGCGTTCCAAATAGCCGGTTTATTTCTGCAAGCGATGACGAGCCCTTTTCTAAAGACGCTTACCTCATCATAACTGCAATTGATTCGGTAAGTGTAGAAAAGAACCTGGAAAATCTGATCAAACAATCAAGAGCGAGTTACCATAAAAGAAAGATTGAATTTGGGATGCTCAACCAACCAAAGGAAATTATGGTTGGAAAGCAAAAGGTTTTAAGGGCTGATTTTGAAACCACGGTAATTACAAATCGGAATAAGGGAATTTTCAATGTTTTCAACTGGAAGGGCAAAACGTTTTCATTTATATTCAGTGTTGATGTTAAAGATAAAAAGGAGAATTTCAATGTAGTTGATTCGGTAATCAAATCTTTGAATGTGAAATAAATTTCTTTGAAAAATACAGGAGTGAGTAAACAGTAAGTAGGCAGCCAATGATAGATAAAATGATTACGCTGTTAGAAAAAAATGTTACCCAGTTCAATTTTACTTTAAATATTTCTTTACTCAATAAAACCCCTATACTCCCTACGTAACCAAATGAATCGGCTATGTAAATTAAAAAACCTACGTTGCTGGCGTACTTAAAAGTTGATATTAACCGATCGAAAAATACAGCATTAAATGGAATGTAAACCATGTAGAGCCCAAGGCCAACCAACGTCATCCACCAAATGGGTTGAATTAAATTTGCTTTAAAAAGTAGTGTACATGTACCCGCTAAAATAAATCCCGCTAGGATAAAATAATGGGCTGTTTTAAGGGCTGTAAAGTTATTCTTGATCAGTACCATGCTGCCAATTAATAGCAAAACGATTAACGTTATTGGTGTCTCTGTTTTGGCAAAAATGGCGGGTTGGTTCGCAAAACCCATTTCATTCCACATTTCGGCACTAAAATTATCTCTGATATCTCTAAAAATTGTGGCGAAGCAATAAATGATTACACAGGCAACCAAGCCAGCAAAAAATTCTTTTACAAACAGCTTTCTGTCCTGCTCAGTCATTGGTATTCTATCGGCTCTGTCTTTGATGTCTTCATCATTGGGTGGAGGTATTTTCTCCATTAAGAAAACGAAAATCAAAAGCGGAACCATGAAGACTAAGCCAGCATAAAATGGTATCCAAAATTCAGTTAAATTAAAGGTTATACTTAACCATGAGCCAACCGATTTTACAAATCCTGAAGCAAAAATGAAGCTTACGGCTAAAGTTGCACCAATGAAATCGGTGCTTCGTCTGCCTTCTACGTAGGAGAATACCACGCCCCAAAGCATGCCGAGCGGAAAGCCGTTAATGAAAAGAAAAACGATGTTATAGGGTACGGGAACGAGGGCAAATAATAGCCAGCTTAACCACGCTATGGTTGTTAGGACGATAATAATTTTTCCTCGGCCTGTGCGTTTAAGTTCGGAAATATATTTAATGCCATAAAATTTGGCGAGTAAATAGCCAAGCATTTGGCAAATTACTAAAATGGTTTTGTAGCTATATCCAGCTATGGTTAATCCGTCGAAAGTAGCGACTGTAAATGTCTTTCTGAAGCCAAAAATCATCGTATAAGCCAGGAAAACTACTACAGCAGCGTATAATCCCGTTTTAATTTGACTTTTGAACGTAAAGCTTTTGGGCATGTTTCCTGAAAATTACCGTAGCGGAAATATAGTTGTAAAAATCCATAAAGCCAGAGGCACTCTCTATATTTAGCTAGTGGATTACAACTCTAACTTGAAATCCTTGTAGTAAAAATCTTTGTCTGCATCAGTGAGGTGGCGGATTACCCTGCAAGGATTTCCTGCTGCAAAAACATGGTCCGGAATATCTCTCGTAACAATACTGCCCGAACCAATCACCACATTTGAACCAATTTTTACTCCTGGGTTGATTACCACGTTTCCTCCGATCCAAACGCTGTTGCCAATCGTCACTTCTTGCGCCCATTCATATTCCTGATCGCGTAGGTGTGCATGTATCGGGTGGCCGGCGGTGTAAATGGATACATTTGGCGCAATAAAAACGCTATTGCCAATGCTGACTTTTGCGCAGTCTAAAATAGTTAAATTGAAGTTAGCATAAAAATTATCGCCAATTTCGATATTGTAACCATAATCGCAGCGAAAAGGAGGCTCTACGTAAAACATCTTTTCCGTTTTACCGAATAATCTTTTAAGCAACTCTTTTCGTTGTTTAATAAATTTTGGAGCGAGGTTATTAAACTCATAAACAATTTCACGGGCTTTGAGTCTTTCTTGCGATAATTCTTTCCCTCCGGCTTGGTAGGCTTTGCCAGCCAGCATTTTCTGTTTTTCGGTAAGTATTTCGTGTTCCATTAATATTCTGATATTCGTTTATTTAATAAAGATTATGCAATGCTTTCATCTTTCTTCCTCGCGAAAATGAAGATTTTGCGAAAGCAGAAACAAAAAAAACGGGACTATCGTTTCCGATGCCCCGATTTATTCGCTTTTTTTGAACTCTCTGTCGAAGACCCTTTAGATTTATATTTATCTCGGATTACCGTTTCTCATTGCTTTTTCGGCAATTTTAACAGCTTTCTTTTCTCTCCAATGTGCATATTTTTCCTTAAAAGTCATTTTAATCAAGCTATCAATGGCGCCATGGGTAAATAAACTCCAAACACTTGCTACTTTACGCGTAACAGATTGATCCCAGGCACGTAAACTTAAAGAGAATGAGCCATCAAGGTATTTCATCCAATGCCACATTCCAGTTGGCATAAATAAGGTATCTCCATGTTCTAAAAACACTTCGTAGCCTTCCACGCCTTTTAAAGCAGGAAACTTTTCGAAATCTGGATTAGCTACATCATAATCTTCCAAAGCATAAGTGGCATTTGGAAGACAATACAATCTATCTTTCCATTTATTGTCGAAAAGTACAATATGTTTTCTTCCACCAAAATGAGTATGAAAAATGTGCGGTAAATCGATGTCGTAATGTAAAAATGTTACTGAATTGGAGCCGCCAAAAAACATGGCAGGCATACTTTCAATAAAGCCACCCATTAAATCCTTTGGTATTTTTACATCGTTAATTAAGCTTGGCACTTTCTTAAATAAATTGAAGAAAAATATTCTCAATTCAGTGGGTTCGCGTTTAATTAAATCCAAATAATCGCCGAATTTCATGTGTGCTGTAGCTGCATTAATTGGTTTAGAAGGATCTGCTTTTGAGTTATCGTACAAAGGCACTTCCAAGTCGCCACCAATCTCTTTTAAATATTCAGTTGTCCATTTTTCTCTAGCTGGCCAATCTTTTGTTAAGCCCCTAATTACCAATGGTTTTTTTGTTTTCAAATAATTTTTTTTGAAATCTTCGGGAGTAATATTCTCGACGATATCTACAGGTTTTAATATGAAACTCATGCGTTTTAAATCGGTTATTTGTTGCCGAACAACAAATGTGTAAATTTTATTTTACAAATAATATATCTCTAATCAAATGTGACGCAATTTACTTAATTCAGAATTAGCATTAGCTTGATGTTTTGTTAACGCTAAGCCAAAACTTTTCTGCCCACAATTTCTGCATAAGCGGCATCCCATAAATCAATTCTTTTTTGCAGGGCTTCTATCGTTGCCTCTTCTGCTTCTGCCCAAAAACTTTCGTTTTTCTCGCAAAGTTTTTCTGTCATAGCTAATGCTAAATGACTATGATGATCTCCATCAACTTCGATGTGGCGTTCTAGATAATATTTGAAAATAGAAACCTGGTCTGGTTGATTGCTATTCAAATCGTTAACCATACTAAAGAACATATTTGGGATTAGATCTTCACGGCCAAAAGTAAAACTAGCGGCCTGAAGGTGGGCTTTTCCACTCTTTATTGTCTTAAACGTCGAATCAACAAAAGCTCTTGCTGAAGGCGGAACTTGAGCCAACTCAAAAGCCATGTCGAAATCACGGCCTTTCTGTAAAGACAACAGAAATTGATTGATGGGCTTAACATTTGCACCACATTGAACCATCGCTTCCAGGTATAGCTCGAAATGACTTTTGATTTCTCCATCTGCACCTACATCACTTTCTTCACCGGCAACTATTTCGTTGATCAGTTGCCTGGTAAGGGCATCTCCAACAGGAAACCAAGGTAGAGTTGTACAGGTTAAATTTATTTGTAATGCTTTAAGCAGCGACATGAAATCCCAAACTGCATAAATGTGGTGTTCCATGAAGGTTTGAAGATCTTCCAGGTCGCTTATTACAGAATAAACTTTGTGATTAATAATTTGCTGCCTCAAAGGCGCTATGTTATTTTGGATTTTTAGAATATTGGGATGCATGTTCAGTTGTATAATGCCAAATTAATGTCTATCCAAGCTTAGCTTTTCGCTTAGTTAATGAGGCGAAATTAATCACTTAGTAGGTTCAATGTGTATAATCGCTAAAACTTGAAATCCTGCTGACATAAAAGTAACAAGATGATTGAGGTATTTTAGGCTAAGTAGCTATCTGATGAAATTAACCGAAAACTTAGCTAAACAAAATGGCGTCTTCTTGATTTGTATTGCCAATGGAAATGGATACGATATGACTTGATTTTATCATACCAAAAAAGGCAAAAGTTAATTCCGCCATAAATCTTTCAATCGATGGCGGAATTAGATTTGTTTGGGTAGTATTATCCGCTGATTATGAGGGAAAAGTGCAGTTCGTCGCTTTCCAGCTAAATGCTTAGTCCAATTTATGGTTTAAATAGTTGCGTCGCATTCGGCGATTTCATTTTAAGTATTATTTCAAGTAAAAACTGAAAGATTTATACTTGAAAATAGCCTTGATCACTTTCCAATGATATTCTACCAATTAGATCACGGTCGCTGTACGAACTTTTTTAGAGAAAACCTTTGGAAAGAAACGTTTCAGCCAAACCGCTTTCGTTTCTTTTCCTCCAATGTAAACCTCTTCTTTTTTTGCTTGAATAGCTTTTATCATCTGTTTGGCGCATTCGGCTGGAGACATGGCTTTATCATGTGCATCACCCATGGTATTCAATGGTTTCCCATCTCCTGTTAAGGCATTGTATGTCACATTCGTTTTAATAAATCCAGGGCAAATGATAATAACATCTATGTTTTTGTCAAACACTTCCGATCGAAGAGAATCAAAATAGCCATGTAAAGCATGTTTGGAAGCGGAATACGCTGACCTTAACTTCGTTCCAAATTTTCCAACCAGACTGCTGACCACAACGATTTGGCCGCCGCCGTTTGCTATCATTGTTGGTAAAACTGCCTTGCTTAAAACAACAGTTCCCCAAAAATTGGTGTTCATAATTTGTTGCTCAGTTTTTATGTCGGTTTCCAAAGCCAGGCTCCGCTGACTTACACCACCGCTGTTGATGAGTAAATCAATTTTGCCAAAAATTTTAATGGCATCTTTCGCCTTGCTATCTAATTCTGAAGTTTCGCTTAAGTCGAAAGGTAAAACATGTACATTAAATGAATTTTGGCAGTTTCCCTTTACTCGAAACAACTCATCACGGTTGCGACCCGAAATGATCAGTTTATCTCCAACTTTAAAATACTCGTAAACCAAGGCTTCTCCAATTCCTGAAGATGCACCTGTTATCCAAACAATTTTCGACATACTATTTTAATTATTGAATGAGTGGGGGATTGAATAAAATATAAAATTCACTCCTTCAAAATTCAAACATTCACTATTTTCTATTCTATTATGAACAACTCCGATGCAATATGATCTGCAAATAACTTTCCTTGTTCGCTCAACTTTACTTTATCCCCATCGTAGGTAAGCCAGTCCTTATCATTTAAACCTAAAATATTGTGCTTGGTTTGTTCCAGAAAATCCTTTCCAAAATCATCATTTATTTTTTGCAAGTCCGTTCCCCACATTGTTCTTAATGATGTCATGATATATTCGTTGAATCTGTCATTCACGCTAAGCAGCTCTATAACTTCTGGCAGTTTATTGCTTTCAATTGTCTCCAGGTAAAGTGCATTGTTTGCCGGATTCATATACCTGTTTTGTCCATCAAAACCATGTGCCGATGGGCCAATACCAATATAATTTACGCCCTTCCAGTAATTGGTATTATGAACGGCATAACGATCTGGCTTAGCAAAATTTGATATTTCATAGTGATCGAAGCCCGAAGCCAGTAACTTTTCCATCAAAATTACAAACTGGGCAGCACTTTGGCCATCGCTCACTGGAGTTTGCTGCTTGTTTTTTATGGCATGGGCCAAAGCTGTTCTCGGCTCAACAGTTAAAGCGTAGGCAGAAAGGTGTGGCACAGCTAACTCAATTGCTCTGTTAATATTGCTTAACCACTTTGCATCTGTTAAAAGCGGATAACCATAAATTAGATCGAGAGTCAAATTTTCAAAACCAGCATCCTGACTTCTCTTTATACAATTTTCGGCTTCATCAGCATTATGCGCCCGGTTCATCCAGATTAAATCTTCATTGTAAAAAGATTGTACCCCAACGCTAAACCGGTTAACAGGTAGCTGTTTTAACTCCTTTAATTTTTGAGAAGTTAAATCATCAGGGTTGGTTTCAATGGTAATTTCAGCATCGGTATCAACAGAAAAAGTATGGTTAATGGTATCAAATATTTTCTGCAAAGCGGCTTGCGATAATATGGAAGGTGTTCCACCTCCAAAATAAATGCTTCCAACTTGCCCCGAAATCCTATCCCTTTTCATTTTGATTTCCTTGCAAATGGATTCAACCATTTCATCGGCATATTTTAATGAGGTACTGAAATGAAAATCGCAATAGTGGCAAGCTTTTTTACAGAAAGGAATATGAATATAGATACCGGACATTGACCACAAAGATACAGCATATTCCATATCCATTTATTTTCTTTAGGTAAACAATGATTAATCGATTACTTTTGCTTTCTTAATTTTTATTTGCAGCATGCCAAAGTTCATTGTCGTTTTATTCGCTTTTTTGTTGTCATCCAACTTCTTGGTCGCACAGCAGATTTCCGCGAATACCGATTCAACAGCGGTGGTGAAATATCAATTCAGGAGATACCGTTTGGATTCGGCTGCACTTGCCCGGCAAAAATTTGTTACCGACTCCATTGTTAAACATACCTGGGTGCTGCCCGATAGTTTATTAGACAAAACCATCCTTCTAGATAGTGTTGAAAAGGATTTTCTCTTCCCATCACTCGATATAATTGCCTGGCAGAAAAAATATGCACACCTTAAGCGAAAAGCAAATCCATACCAACTGGGCTCGCAAATTCCAAAAGGTAACGTAGGCTTACTTGGTTTTATATTTGCGATGCTGGTGATTTTTGCGATTTTGAAAAACGCCTTTTCTAAACAGCTCTCGGCAATTGTACAATCATTTTTTAGTAACCGGATTTTAAATAATATCAACAAAGAAGATAACCTTTTCAGTTCATGGCCATTTCTGCTTTTATTTGTTCAGTTTGGTTTCGTTTTTGGAATGTTTTTCTTTTTGGTTGCCCAGTGGAGAGATATGTATCAAGCGAAGGATGGATTTAAGTTTTTCTTCACGATTTCGATCACGATTATACTGTTCTATGCCTTAAAATTAGTCGTGTTAAGGTTTTTGGGATTTTTATTTAATGTTCAAAAACCCGTAGGTGAGTACATCTCCATATTGTATCTTAGTTACTTTAACGCCTCGCTGCTGTTTATCCCTTTAGTGGTATCGTTTGCTTTATCACCTTTAAAATATGGAGAAGTATATATCATATTGGCGGTCTTATTGTTAGGGGTAATTTTTGCGTTTCAATTGCTTAGGGCTGGGGTTACTATACTTTCTAACAATAAGTTTTCCAAAATGCATTTATTTTTGTACTTTTGCGCCCTCGAAATATGTCCTATTTTAATACTAATTAAAACGATAGGATTGTAGCAGGAAAAAGGAAAATGCAAGAAAAGAACGACTCCAGAATTCGCAAAGTGAAAAGTATTTTGGTTACTTTACCAAAACCTGAAACAGAAAAATCTCCTTACTACGATTTGGCCAAAAAGCACAATTTAAAGGTTGACTTTAGGTCGTTCATTCATGTTGAAGGAGTGCCAGCAAGAGACTTTAGAAAAGACAAAATTAACCTAGCCGATTTTACGGCTGTTATTTTTACCAGTAGGAATGCTGCCGATCATTTTTTCAGAATTTGTGAAGAAATGCGTTATGATGTTCCTGCAGAATTGAAATATTTTTGCTTGTCTGAAACCATCGCCTTGTATCTTCAGAAATACATTCAGTACAGAAAGCGTAAGATTTTCTTTGGTAAACAAACCGCTGCAGATTTGGCTGAAGTGCTAAAAAAACACGCGAACGAAAAGTTTTTATACCCTTGTTCTGATGTAGCAACAGAAGATACCATGAAGTTTTTGGAAAAGACTGGTTATAATTTTACACCTGCTGTGCTTTTTAGAACCGTAGTTAGTGATTTATCTGATCTTGCCGAAGTTTTTTATGATGTAATCGCCTTTTTCAGCCCATCTAGTATTCAATCGCTATTCAAAAATTTCCCTGATTTTAAACAGAATAATACCCGTATTGCTGCCTTTGGCGTAAATACAAGTAAAGCGTGTACTGATATGGATCTGACTGTTGATATTGCAGCGCCAACCCCAGGTGTTCCCTCAATGACAATGGCCATTGAAAATTATATTAAAGTATCTAATAAATAATACACTCGACAATCTATTCTTAGTCAACACAATAAAAGCGTAACTTTGCTGTTATAACAGGGTTACGCTTTTATTTGTAACAAACAATTAGGCAAACAGGGTTTAACTAGCCCAATTTGTTTTAAACAAACGATTTAACTAAAAATATTTGCAATTGTTGATTATTTCGATGATTTTTGATAAAATTGCTCCTAATCGTGCTTGGCACATTATAAAAAATATGAAGAAAATCTACCTTCTAGCTATTGCGGGTATAACTGTTTTGCTAGCAAGTTGTGGCCATGGGGGTCAGGGCGAGCTAGTGGGGGCTTATAACCGGAAATTCAAAAACAACAGAATCCCTTTGGGTATGGTTTACATCCCGCCAGGGCATACACCACTCGGCGGATCCGATGAAGATATTACTTTCTCGCAGAATGGTCCTAGTAGGATGACTACTATTCCTGCCTTTTTTATGGATCAAACTGAAATTTCAAACGCTGAGTATCGTCAGTTTACCAATTGGGTTAGAGATTCGATTGCAATTGCCATGATGGGTAATCCACAGCAGTTTATGATTACTCCAAAAGGAAACGCAGCTAATGCACTCGGTGGTGAAAAATACATCGATTGGAAAAAAGTAGGCAACAATGGTGTAAATATTTGGCGGAACAAAGGGAAAGGTGCCAGTGGTGCTCAAGTTAGTCAATTGGACGGCATGTACTATTCAGGATTAGATGCCTTACCAGGAAAAAAGGAAATAGATGTACGCAAATTGGAGTATTCGTATGCGGAGCTTAACATGGATAAAGCGGCTTTAGGACATAAAAATCCGAATAGCAAACGTCAGGATTATATAGATCGTTATACCATTGCTATCTATCCTGATACAATGGTTTGGAAAACAGATTACTCATACTCGATGAATGATCCAATGGTTCGTGCTTACTATAGCCACCCTTCTTATGATGACTATCCTGTGGTGGGAGTAAGTTGGGAGCAGGCAAAAGCATTCGGTCAGTGGAGAACAAGATTATATGATGGTGTTGCGCAGGCAAGGAGAATGCCTGTAGGCTCGCGATCTGATTACAGATTACCAGCGGAAACCGAGTTTGAATATGCAGCCAGAGGTGGTAATACCAAAACAAAATATCCTTGGGGAGGCCCATACATCAGAAATACAAAAGGGTGCTTACAAGCTAACTTTAAGCCTGGCCGCGGAGATTATTCTAGCGATGGTGGTATTTATACGGTTGGTGTAAGATCATACTTTCCTAACGATTACGGTTTGTATAACATGGCCGGGAACGTCTCTGAGTGGACAATTACTGCTTATAATAAAGGTGCAGCCCCATTATTACATGATTTAAGTCCAAACTTTACTTACGATGCAAATGCTGGAGATAGCAAGTATAAAAAACGTAAAATCATTAAAGGTGGCTCTTGGAAGGATACAGGATATTTCCTTCAAAATGCAGTTTCAACATATGAATATCAGGATACACAAAGATCATATATTGGCTTTAGATGCGTTTCCTCTTACCCAGGAACTGATTTAAGAAATTAAAAAACAAACCAAACAACTAAAAACTAAGAAAAACATCAAAATTTTATGGCAGCAAAGAAACAACCAGGCTGGTTACACGTAGCAATTTCATGGGGAGCAAGTATCGTAATTGTAGGAGCATTATTTAAAATTCTTCACATTGGCGGTATCGTGGGTAACTATATGATTGGTATAGGTCTAGGCGTAGAAGCAATATTATTCTTTCTAACAGGGTTTTTCCCACCAGAACCAGAACCAGCATGGGAGAGGGTTTATCCAGAATTAAGAGAAGATTTTAAAGGTGAATTGCCAACAGCTTCTGCAAGATCGGTTGCGGCACCTGTTTCAGCAGGAAATACAGCAGCATTCGATAAAATGTTATCAGAGGCTAAAATTGGACCGGAATTGATAGAGAGTTTAGGTTCTGGTTTGCGCACATTTGGTGATAAAGTTGCAACGATTTCAAATGTTGCTGATGCATCAACTGCTACAAACGAATTTACAAGCAAAGTAAAAACAGCGTCTGCTGGTTTTGATAATTTAAGCGCATCTTTTGAAAAAGCCACAGCTAACTTAAAAGCAATGGGTGAGAGCAATGTGGATTCTCAAGCTTATCACGATCAGGTTAACAACTTGGCTAAAAACTTATCTGCTTTAAATGCAGTGTATGAATTGGAACTACAGGATTCAAGCGCACATTTAAAATCGATGAATAAATTCTATTCGAACTTATCTTTAACTATGCAAAACTTTAACGAATCGATGGAAGATTCGAAACAGTTTAAAGAAGAAGTGAATAAGTTAGCGAAGAACCTGGCATCGCTTAATTCGATTTATGGCAATATGTTATCGGCTATGAATGGCCCACGTGTATAAATTATCTAGTTTTTAATTTTAAAAAAAAAGCTACATAACACATGGCAGGAGGAAAAGAAACAACAAGGCAGCGGATGATCAATATCATGTATTTGGTATTGTTGGCTATGCTTGCCTTAAACGTATCAGATACAATTTTAGATGCATTCAAAAATATAAACGATAGTTTGGATACCTCTAAAAACAATGTAAACACCAGTATCAATCAGCTATTTTCTGCTTTCGAAAATTCGAAACTGAAAGAAGAGCCGGCTCGTGCACAACCGATTTACGAGAAGGCTAAACAAGCACAGGCAGCTGCAGATAATCTGAATAACTACATTGAGAGTTTAAAGAAAGAATTTACTACAGCTGGAGATGGTATAGATCCGGAAACTGATGATTTGGTAAACAGATCTAATCAGGATATTGCTCAGAATATCATGATCAACCAAAAGAAAGCTGATGAATTAAAGAAAAGAATTAACGCTACGCGTGAGAAGCTGATTTCCTTACTAGATCCAGCTGATAGAGCAACTGTTGCTTTTTCACTAGAGGCCAAAGATCCGGTTAGAAAGAGAAAAGGCAACTGGCAAGAAACTTACTTTGGTGAGGGAACACCGTTAACAGCTGCGATGACCATTTTGACAAAACTGCAAACAGATACTAAAAATGCCGAGGCAGAGGTAGTTAAAAAGTTATTCGGAAATATGGATAAAGCTCAGGTTAACTTAGATCAGTTTGCAGCCGTAGCAGTAGCACCCACATCTTATGTTATTCAAGGACAGCCTTATACCGCTGAGGTATTCTTGACAGCTAGTGATTCAAGATCAACTCCTGATATTACCGTCAACGGGAATAAATTATCCATTAAAGAAGGTAAAGGAACTTACACGGGTGGTACAAGCAGCGTTGGTGAATTTACTTGGGTAGGTACTATTCGTGTTCGCCAAACTGATGGACAAGTTAAGGAATACAAAACGCAGCCTCAAAAATATCAGGTAGCAAAGCCATCTGCTACCGTTTCATCTACAAAGATGAATGTAATTTATGCTGGTATTCCAAACCCATTCACGGTTTCTGCTGCCGGTTTTCCGTTAGAAAGTGTTCGTGCTTCTATATCGGCCGGATCAATGTCTGGTTCAAATGGAAACTACAGTGTAAACGTTTCTGGGGGACAGGTGGGGAGCGAAGTTTCTATAAACGTAAGTGCAAGCAATGCTGGTAAAACAGTGAGTTTAGGCGCACAGAAATTTAGAGTAAAAGCAATTCCAAAGCCAGTAGCTAAAGTTGGTGGAAGAGCTGGTGGTGACATCGCTTCTGTTCAATTGAAAAGTGAATCAGAAATCGAAGCAGATCTTGATGATTTCCCTTTCGATGTAAAGTTCAGAATTCAACGTTATAAATTAACGGTTATAAAACCACGTTCAGACGCGGTTACTATTTCTGGTAGTGGTGGTAATTTTGCTGGCGCTGTCAAAGCGGCAATTAATTCTGTAACCCCAGGTACCAGAGTATTTTTTGAAGATATCGTTTCTGTTGGTCCTGATGGCCGCCAGAATGTTTTACCTTCATTAGCATTCAGTGTTAAATAAGAAGAAGATGAAAAGGATTGTAAGCATCATTGCCTTGGCTTTATTTACTACGTTGGCTTTCGCACAGAAAAAGCCAAGTAAATTGGCTCCAAAAAAAGTTGCAGTTGCACCAGCACCTGTCGCCGATACCGTTGCAGCGCCAGTTAAAGGAGCCAAGAAAAAGCTTAAGGTTCCACCGAAGGATGGTTTTTATGCCCGTAAGGATATTGATAGTACGGAAATGGTGCCTTTGGCTGATGTTAGAGAGGAAGATGTATTTTATGCAAAGCGTATCTGGAGAGAAATTGACTTAAGGGATACCGTGAATTCATCGCTAAAGTCTCCGAAATCAAGATTAATTGATGTGATCTTAGCTGCTGTTAAAGCCGAAGAATTAACTGCTTATGCGCCTATTGATAGTGTGCTGAACGAAGATGATGCTTTCAATACACCAATGACGAAAGATTCTGCAATGATGGCAGCCGCCGGAACCGTAGAAGTTACAGATGCTAAAGCAGGTACTGTAAAAACTGTTGCAAATGATCTTAATCCTGAATCTTTTTTAAAGTTTAGAATTAAAGAAGACTGGATTTTTGATGTTAAACGTTCTATTTTTGAGCCACGTATTGTAGGTATTGCACCAATGAAATACAATGAGGTTTCAAAGCAATGGCAACCTGTTTTTTGGGTATATTATCCAGAAGCAAGGGAAATATTGACAAAGAAACGTTTAATCAATACCAACAATGATGCTTCATCGTTAAGCTTTGATGATTTTTTTATACGCCGTCTGTTTAGCAGTTATATTGTTAAGGAATCAAATCCTGGAGATAATAAGTTAAGAGATATTATTGCTGATCCTAGACAACGACTATACGAATCAGAAAGAATTAAAAAGTCGGTTCTTGATTACGAACAGGGACTTTGGGAATACTAAAGGAAAAGCTTCGATTTTCATCGGAGCTTTTTTGTTTTTAGCTCCCCATCAGTTAAACAGATCGTCATTGCGAGGTATGAAGCCTTCTTACCGCATGCACGCAATTGACTAATTTCTATTACTAAAAATTGATGTGCACCTAAACTATTAGGATGGATTTTCAAATCCCTTTTCAGGGGGCTGCGGGGTAAAATAATCCTGCAAAGTTATCATCTGCTTTTTATTAAGCACCTCGCTTAATTCTTTTTCTGTAGCTTCTCTTATTTTCTTAACCGATTTAAAATGTTTTAGCAATTTGTCGGCTGTAGTTTTACCAATGCCTTCAATTTGTTCCAATTCGGTTTTTAAAGTTCCTTGATCACGCTTTTTGCGGTGAAAGGTAATACCAAACCTGTGCGCTTCGTCACGGAGTTGTTGAATTACTTTTAACGTTTCTGATTTTTTATCGAGATAAAGCGGAAACGAATCACCTGGATAGAAAAGTTCTTCCAATCGTTTCGCAATACCAATAACCGTTACTCGATTTTCGATGCCAAGCAACTTCAAGCTTTTCATGGCCGATGAAAGCTGCCCTTTACCGCCATCAATAATAATTAGTTGAGGCAAAGGCTGGTCTTCGTCAAGCATGCGCCTATAACGTCTAAACACAGCCTCCTCCATGGTCGCAAAATCATTTGGACCTTCAACTGTTTTCACGTTGAAGTGGCGATAATCTTTCTTGGAAGGTTTGGCATCTTTAAAAACAACAATTGCCGAGACAGGGTATTTGCCTTGAAAGTTGGAGTTATCAAAACATTCAATATGCTTCGGCAATTGCGTTAGTCGCAAATCTTTTTGCATGGTTGTTAAAATGCGATCTGTCCTTAAATCAGGATTTAACTTTTCGTATTGATTTAGTTTTTCTTTTTTGAAAAACAATACGTTTTTCTGCGACAGCTCTAAAAGTTTCTTTTTTTCACCGAGTTTTGGAACCGTAAATTTTAACGTTTCATCTTCCAAAGAGGGTTCAAATGGAATAATTATTTCTTTTGATGTACTGTTGAACTTTGTTCTGAACTCCAACATCGCTGTGATCAAAAGTTCATCATCACTTTCATCCAATTGCTTTTTAATTTCAATAGTTTGCGTTTGAATGATAGTTCCGTTCATCACTTTCAGGTAGTTCACAAAAGCATAACGCTCATCAGAAGCAATGCTCACCACATCAACATTGGTAATGGCACTATTAACCACGGTCGACTTACTTTGATATTTCTCTAAAACCTGAAGTTTTCGCGAATATTGATGTGCCAGTTCGAAGTTCAATTCTTCTGAAGCAGTCTTGATAATGCCCTTGACATCCCTAATCACATTACCAATTTTGCCGTTTAAAATCTCTTTAATCTCAACAATATTCTGGTTGTAATCACTTTCTGTTTGGTAGGCCTGACATGGGCCTTTACAATTTCCAATCTGAAATTCCAGACAAACTTTAAACTTGCCTTCAGCAATATTTTTATCATTTAATGGCAGCGAACAAGTTCGTAGAGGATATGTTTCCTTAATTAGATCTAAGATAGTGTGCATCATGCCAATGGAGCCATAAGGGCCGAAATAGGTTGATCCATCTTTGATTACTTTTCTAGTCCAATAAATGCGTGGATAGGGTTCGTTTTTAACGATTATCCATGGGTAGGTTTTATCGTCCTTTAAATTGATATTAAATTTAGGCTGATGCTTTTTGATCAAACTATTTTCAAGCAACCAGGCATCAATCTCTGTATCAACAATAGTAAAAGTTATCTTCCTGATTTTGGAAACCAGCACTCTGGTTTTGCCGTTAAATTGTTGCTTATCGCTATTGAAATAAGAGCCAACGCGGTTGCGAAGGTCTTTTGCTTTACCAATATACATCAACTTTCCATCTGCATCCCAATATTGATAAACACCAGGTTTATGCGGAATTGCGGTCAGTGCGGTTTTATGGTCAAAAGTGCTCATTAATTACAAAAATAGTATTCAAATGCGAAACCGCTATCTAAACCGATAAGGATTCAATGTTGTGTAAAAGAATTTCGGCTCGTCCATAAGCTACGCAAAGATTCAGACTATCCATGCTTGGATTAAAAGCCTAATTTCTCATCGAGTTCAGGGTTGGTTTCCTCTTCCTGTTGCTGATATTGGTTACAATCGTAGGTAATGGATACGCCTGCTTTCGGGGCTTCAAAATCAGCATGACTTATTTTTAACGCCGGGTTTGCGTAAACCCGTTTAATAAAGCCTGCAAAAATAGGAAGCGCCGTATTTGCACCCTCTCCCTGATTGGTACTGATAAAATGGAATGCCCGATCTTCGCAACCGGTCCAGATACCGGTTACTAACTGGGGTGTAATGGCCATAAACCAACCATCAGAGTTATTTTGTGTGGTGCCTGTTTTTGCGCCGATTGGTGCGTTAACTTTGTACTTATAATTCAATCTGGAGCCTGTTCCATTTGAGACAACCCCTTTCAGCATTCTGGTCATTACGTAGGCCACCTCTTCGCTCATGATCGGTTTTGGAATCTCTTTTTGCGAGAAAAGCACAACCCCATTTTTATCTTCAATCTTCAGCAAGTAAATTGGTTTTGTATAAACGCCTTTATTTGCGAATGCACCATAAGCACCCACCATGTTATAGATAGATGAATCGAAGGTTCCAAGGCAAATGGAAGGATAAGCAGGAACATTTGGAATACCCATTTTGGTTGCCAAATTGGAAACTGCTACTGGTCCAACCTGTTTCATCAAAAATGCCGTCACATAATTTTGAGAATAAGCTAGTGCTTTTTGTAGTGTTATGGCGCCAGGAAGTGGTTTTCCTGAGTTCCTCGGCGTCCAGTTTTCTCCGTAACCTTCAATCGTTACCGGTGTGTTAGAAACGGTATAACAAGGCGAATATCCATTTTCAATAGCAACGGCGTAAGTAAATGGTTTAGCTGTTGACCCTACTTGTCTGGTTCCCATTTTTACCTGATCATATTTAAAATGCTCATAGTCAATTCCCCCAACCCAGGCCTTCACATGGCCGTTTGTTGGATCCATCGTCATCATCGCATTACGCAATAACATTTTATAATAGCGAACCGAATCAATGGGTTTCATAACGGTATCAATGTCACCCTTCCAGGTAAAAATGGTCATCTCTGCTTTAGTGTTGAAATTTTCTTTTATTTCCTCGTCAGATTTACCCTCCAGTTTTAAGGCTTTATACCGATCTGACCTTTTTACACCTTGCTCAATTTGTAATTCTTTTCCTTTAAATGGATTTATCCCTTTCCAACTACTGATAAACTGGGCCTGCAAAACCTTCATATACTCTTTTTGGGCTTCTTCGGCATATTTCTGCATGTCGAAATTTAAGGTGGTGTAGATTTTCAATCCATCACGGTCCAAATCATATGGTGTACCATCTGGCTTTACTATTCCCTGCTCCTGGAAGATTGTTTTGATATCGTTTTTCAAAACTGATCTAAAATACGGTGCAATGCCATCATTGACAGTTGCAGCATTAAATTTCAAACCTAAAGGTTTTTCTTTTTCTTCGTTAAAATCTTTTTGGGTTAACAAATCAGATTTTACCATCATAGCCATAACAGTATTTCTCCGGTTTCTCGAACGCTCCGGATGTCGGGTAGGCGAGTACATCGTAATCCCCTTTTGCATGCCAACCAAAGTTGCCGCCTGGGTTAAAGTTAGTTTATCGGGAGTGGTATTAAAATAAACTCTTGCTGCTGATTTAATTCCATAAGCCTGATTACCGAAATCTACAGTATTGAGGTACATCGTGATGATCTCTTCCTTTGTGTAATTACGCTCTAACTTTACTGCAACTATCCACTCTTTAAATTTGGTGAGTACCAAAGAGAAAAAATTCAGGTTGGATTCTCGCGGAAATAGATTTTTGGCCAACTGTTGAGTAATTGTACTTGCACCTTGTTTTTTGCCGATTAAATTATAGCCGATGATGGTGAAGGTACGTTTGAAATCGATTCCTGAGTGATCTTTGAAACGGGTATCCTCAGTTGCAATTAAGCCATTGATCACATTTTCGGAAATATCTTTATAGGTAACATTGGATCTGTTTTGTACAAAATAGGTTCCCAGAGGGCGTCCATCTTCCGCAATAATTTCTGATGCTTGGTTACTTTTTGGGTGTTCAATATCTCTGAAAGAAGGTAATTCGCCAAAAAGACCAAGTCCGATCATAGATATAAAAATGGCAAAAAGCGCTATTCCGCCTACCAAGATTTTCCAGATGATTAAACTATAACTTTTTGTTTCTTGTGCAGAAAGGGATTTATTCATTTTGTGTTGTAATTAATGCAAAGGCCTAGCAAATTGGAAGCCATTTTGGCCACAAATTTATTAAAATTTTGATGAACTCTTTTTTCGGCCTTTTTTTAGGCAGTTATATGCCTATTTATAGTTGTCTTTTAAAAATTCCAAATATTCATTAACGCGATCTCTGCTATTCAGCTTTTCGAAATTCTCTTTGCTGATAATAAATCCTCTGTAAAGATTTGCCGGAACTTTCATTATGTTTTTTAACTGACCAGCAATGCTCGATTCGTAAATCTTCGCATCTTCTAAATCGATAAAACTGGTAATATAAATCAATTGGTTATTATCCAGCTCAACCAATTTGTGCGCGAGATCATTATCTGGATAATTTCCACGGTTAAACTGACCAATCCCGAAGCGTGACGAACTTAAAGTTAATGTAGCATCGGCTACATCGATAACATAATAATACTCGTTAGATGTGGCTGCGCTAAAAATGCTGGTGGGTTTTACTACGTCAACAGGTTTAACTTCCTTGGGTTTCTCCATTGGTTTTACAGCGGTTTCTACTGGTTTCACTTCTGCGGCAGCATTAATATCTGTATTCAGCGGCTTTGTAGGTAAAGCAATTGGTTTTACCTGGCTCAGGAAACGAGGCTCGTTTGAATCAAAGTCGATCAAGGCAACAGGGCGCTGCTTAAACTCAGCCAGGTTTGCTTCAATATACTTTAAATGATCGCGCACTAATGGCGTAACAATCAAATCGTTTGGGTATTGGGCGGTAATGGAATTAAACTCGGCCAATAATGGATCTAGTTTCGAGGTACGGCCAACGGCAATTGCCTTTAAGTAGGCATATTGTGGGGCCAGATCGTCATCAGGAAACGCGTTTACATTATCATTGGCTTGTTTAATTACGCTTGGATAATCCTTTTTAGCGTAGGCCTCAAAAGCCACGTTGTAGTTTTTATTTGCCATGTTTTCCATCGCACTCTGTTTGGCAGAAAATGATGGATCTAAAATCGTTTTGGCGTAATTCGATTCAGGGTATTTTGTTAGCACTAACTGCTTAAGCTCATTTGATCTATTCTCATCAACACCTTTGTTGTTTAGGTATAAGCTGTAATAAATGGCAGCGAGGTGGTTATTGTTTGGATATCTTCTTAAAAGTTCATCGTAAATTTTATTAGCTTCTTTTTTGTCGTTCAGCTCTTGCTGATAGAAACTAGCGATTTCAAAATAAGCATCTATAATTTTCTGATCTGAAGTAATAAGCAGTTCTGGTGTAACTGGCAATGCGTCCAGATATTGTCTCTCTATCGAAGTTTGATCTGCTGTTGTTGCGGCAGTTGTTCCATTTGCAGGGGCGATGGTGTTGGCTACGTTTCCGCCAGACATTACCTGTGCATTTTCCTGAGCAGATGAGCGCTGGCTTTGACGCCAGTTATCTTCTAATTGTCTGTTGCCCCAGCGCTTTTTAAAATCGGCAAAACCAGTACTTATTGCTGCATTGTTGTTAAAATAGAAAGTATTACCAGAACCAGTTTGAGGTGAATTTAAAGTCTGGTTCGGAAAATCGGGATTATTAAGGCTTTGATTATTTGCAATCGGAATAGTTGCTACTTCAATTTTCTGAGTTAAATACGCTTTCACTTTTGCCTCGCGATCCGTTGCTGGTAACTTCGCAATCATTTGAGCTGTGTCTTCTTTCGAAATTATCGTGTAACGATCTGTTAAATACTGAAGATTATCTGCCTTTTTAACAATGTTGTCATAATCAGGAAAGTTTTTTGGCATAATCAACACCGTGCTATCATAGTATAGTTTTGCCTTGATGTAGTTGTTAAGCTCCTTAAAATTTAAATCGGCAATTTTTAAATAAGATAATGCTTTTTGGTTTTGATTTTTTGTGCTCTTCTGAACTGATTTTTGATAGTTTTCTTCTGCTTTCACAAATTTGCCTTCCTTCGAGAAAAGCTCGCCAACCTGATAATATATTTGATCGGTATAGTCGAAATTTTTATCGTCTTTTAGTAACGCCAACAACGCCTTGTCTTCATCGACTTTGTAGCCGCTAATCAATGCCCTTAGCTTTATGCGTTGCAAATTGGCATGGAAATACATTTCAAATGGTGCATTACTGTTTTCAACTTTTGTGTAATTAATAAATGCATTTTGAAGGTCGTTCTCCTGTTCTTGCAGTTGCGCTAAAATATACCGCCATCGGATACGGAATTGTTTTTCATCGCTTGACCGAACAGCGTTTTCGAGCAGCAGGATTGCCTCTTTATTTCTTTTTTGATATATCCTCATTTGGGCGGTTGTAGCCAAAGGTTCGGCGATATCTTTCTTTAGATTATCGGCAGCACGAAGCATGGTATCTAGAATTTTCTCAGCCACCACCATATTATTTAATTCCATTTGGCTGCGTGCTTTCCAGTTCATGGCCATAATAAAGGTCTGTAGATCTTTGTCGTAAGCTTTAGCCACATAATCAAAATATTCGGATGCAATGAAATAGTTTCCTTTTAAATAGTTCGCTTTGCCTAAAAGCATGTAAGCATCATCTATATAATTACTGAAACTTTTATCGTTAATGATAGTTTGTCCTTTTGTAATTACCTCATCAAGTTGTTTATTTGGAGCACCTGGAGTAAGCACTAAATTAACCTGTGGTTCTGGATCAAGATAAACAGGTAATGTTTTTTCGTAATTATCAGGGTAACTTTGCAGTAAACCGTCATTATATTCGGTGAGCAGTACCTTAGAATTATAGATATAGTTATAGCGTGCCGTCAAGTTTTGAAACTTACGGTCGATAGCAGTATCTTTATTTGCTACACAGCCATAAGCAAAAAGCAGGCTGAAAAGAATGATGAGGGGATTGAAGGTCTGGTTGGAGTATTTTTTCAAGTATAATCAGTCGCGTTAGTGAATATACAACAAACAAAATTTTAGCAAGAATATTTTCTTTGTTGGCAAAACTTAATATTCAAAGTTAACTTAATTATTGCATTTATAAATGGAAAATCCTAAAGAAGAAGATACATCAAAAAAAGTAAATGCAGCGGCAAAATATTCAGCCATAGGCTTTCAAATGATTGCCACTATTGGATTGTTAACTTTTATAGGCTATAAAATAGATGAACATCGAAATAGTAAAACAAAGTTAATAACGGCTGCATTTGCACTTGCTGGTGTGGGCATTGCATTATATCAGGCTATAAAGCAAGCTACACGATAAACCGTGCCCATCTTAAATCGCTTCATTGCTATTTAATTTGATGGTAAACTATTTAGAAATCAAACAATTTAACAATATTTCATCCTTAAATCTTATCTTTGCCAAAGTTTTTAATTGTAAAGAATTATTCCTTTGACGCTAACCAAGTTTACAAGCATCTACTTCATTTTTGTTGGAATACTGATAGCTATAATCGCTGTGTTACCCAACATTTTTCCTGAAAAGCAGATTTTGGTTAAGAATTTTTGGGTAATTTTTGGCTTTATGGCTGGCATCACCTACATCGCATATATGCTGGTTGATATCGGTATAAAACGTGATCCTGAGGTAGGCGTGATGGCGATCATGGGATCAATTGCAGTGAAGATGATTTTTTGTATGGCTTTTGTGCTGGTTTACAGTATAAAAGCAAAGGGAAACGGGCTACTTTTTGCACTAAATTTTTTTTCTGTGTATTTATTGTTTACAGCCTTTGAAATATACTGTTTGTTGCGTAACTTGCGCCACCAAAATTTAAAGTAAAAAACTGCCAATAAATGGATTGTAACCAAGTTTTTGTGTCGAAAGTTAAGAAGGTAATCTTTGTTTTTACGCTTTTAATCGCGTTTTTATCTATCAGAAATAATACTTTCGCCCAGGCTGATAGTACTATTGCTTCTCCTGATAGTGTTGTTGCTGAATCTGCTCATGCAGTTTCCGGCGAGCACGGAGCAACAGAACACGGTGAAGAGAAGTTCGAGCCAACTAAAGTGATTATGGAACACATCGCAGATTCGCATGTGTGGCATTTATGGGGACACACCTCGATTCCTCTTCCAGTAATTCTATATACTGCTGGTGGTCTGGAAGTTTTTTCTTCAGCACATTTTCATCATGGTGAGCAAGATTATCAAGGTAAATACAATAAATACCGTTTGGTAACAGGTTTAAAACAAAGCATGACTAAAGATATGTTCAACAAGAACATTAAAGTAGTTGGTGCTGACGGCCAAATTGATGAAGCAGCATCTGATACAGTAATTGATTTCTCAATTACAAAAAATGTAGCTGCGATGTTCATTTCCATTCTTTTGATTGTGGTTATTTTCGGTTCAATAGCTGCCAGCTACAGAAAGAGAATTGGGAAAGCTCCAAAAGGATTACAGTCTTTCTTGGAGCCGGTGATCATATTTGTGAGAGATGATATCGCAAAACCAAACATCGGACATAAATACGCAAAGTTTATGCCCTACTTGTTAACAATATTCTTTTTCATCCTATTTAATAACTTATTAGGTTTATTTCCAGTTTTCCCTGGTAGTGCAAACGTAACCGGTAATATTGCTTTAACTTTTGTGATGGCAACAGCTACCATGTTAGTAGTTAACTTAAACGGTAACAAATATTACTGGAAACACATTCTTACTCCAGATGTGCCTTGGTGGCTATATCCAATCATGATACCTGTAGAGCTTATTGGTATTATTTCAAAGCCGTTCGCTTTAATGGTTCGTTTGTTCGCAAACATTACCGCTGGTCACATCATTGTGTTGAGTTTAATCTCGCTGATTTTTATTTTCAAAACATTAGCTATCGCTCCTGTTTCAGTTGCATTCGTTTTATTTATGGATGTTTTGGAATTATTGGTAGCATTTTTACAAGCGTTTATTTTTACATTGTTATCTGCGCTGTTTATCGGAATGGCAGTAGAAGAGCATCATTAACAGAAAACTATTTTTTACAAATTATATAATTAAATTAGTTATGGTAGGTTCAATCGCGGCAATTGGTGCCGGTTTAGCAGTAATTGGTGCCGGTATCGGTATCGGTCATGTAGGTGGTAAAGCAATGGAAGGTATTGCTCGTCAGCCTGAGGCTGCATCAAAAATTCAAACTGCAATGATTATTGCTGCTGCCCTTATTGAGGGTGCTGCATTATTCGGTGTGGTAGTTGCATTATTAGGCTTAGGCGTTTAATAGCAATTTAGAATTATTAATCGGGAATTCGACGATTGGTTGTTTTCCCGATTTTAACGAAAAAGTCAATAAAAAAATATAAAAAATGGAATTAGTTACCCCAAGTATTGGATTGGTTTTCTGGACAGCTTTAGCTTTTATTTTCCTATTACTATTACTTAGAAAACTTGCATGGAAGCCAATTTTAGGAGCTATTCATGAGCGTGAGCAAAGTATTGATGAGGCTTTAAACAAAGCGGAGTTAGCTAAGCAAGAAATGGCTCGTTTAACTGCTCAAAATCAAGATTTGATGCAACAAGCACGTGCTGAACGCGATGAGATTTTGAAAGAAGCCAAAACGCTAAAAGATAGTATTTTAAACGAGGCTAAAAAACAAGCACAAGTAGAAGGTTCTAAATTGATCGAGAAAGCAAAAATCGAGATTGAAAACCAAAAGAAAGTGGCTTTGGCTGAAGTGAAAGATCAGGTTTCTACTTTATCATTAGAGATTGCTGAACGTGTTTTGCGTAACCAATTGGATGATAAAACAAAACAAGAAGCTTTAGTAGCTAATTTGTTAAAAGACGTTGAATTAAATTAAGTTTCAAAGTACAAGGTTTAAAGTGCAAAGTTCAAAGTTTCAATCTCTGGGTTAAACTTTCAACTTTCAACTTTCAACTTTCAACTCAAATATATGTCAGAAATTAAAGTAGCAGGCAGATATGCCAAATCATTAATCGACTTAGCTGTTGAAAATAACGGCCTGGCTGAATCTTATAATGATATGGTTTTATTTGAAAAAGTGGTTGATGAAACTCCTGAACTAGAAGCGATATTGAAGAACCCAATTGTGCCTTTAGATAAAAAGATTGGCATATTGAATGGAATTTTTGCTGATAAACTAGGTAAGTTGACCCTTGCTTTTTTTAAAATTGTTGTTAATAAAGGCCGTTCGGCTATTTTATTTGCTACTGCAAAACAATTTATTCAACAGTATAATAAAATTAAAGGTATTGTAACTGCTGATGTAACTACAGCAACTACTTTAAGCCCAACTGCTAAGCAGGAGATTATTGCCATTGTAAAAAGAGAATTAGGTGCCAATGAAGTTATCGTTAAAGAAAAAATTGATGAGAAGCTGATTGGTGGGTTTATTTTAAAAGTAGGTGATAAGCAATTTGATGCAAGTATTGCCAGTGGTTTAAGTAAACTTAAAAAAGAATTTGCTGCTTAGAAGTATAAAGTATTTAGTATTGAGTATCAAGACTGACTTTGTTAAACTTTGAGGGAGACTGAAATAACAAAGGGCTATAGCACAATAATATATAAACCCGATTGACAGCGGTATTTTTGTCATCCAGAGCGTAGTTGAAGGACAAAGGTTAAGCAGAAGTGGGACTAGAATAACAAAAGAACTACAAGATTTACATTTACAAAAAGATATAATTAAAACTATGGTAGAGGTAAGACCAGACGAAGTTTCGGCAATTATCAGACAGCAATTGGCGGGCTTCAAATCAGAAACCGAACTGGAAGAAGTTGGTACCGTGTTGCAAGTGGGCGACGGTATTGCCCGTGTTTACGGTTTAACTAAAGTTCAATCGGGTGAGTTGGTTGAATTTGCAAACGGCCTGCAAGGCATTGTATTAAACCTTGAAGAAGATAACGTTGGTGTGGTACTTTTGGGTGCATCTGACGAGATTAAAGAAGGTGATACCATTAAACGTACCAAAAAAATTGCCTCTATTAAAGTTGGTGAAGGTATGCTTGGCCGCGTAGTGAACACTTTGGGTGAGCCTTTAGATGGTAAAGGTCCAATCTTAGGTGAAACTTACGAGATGCCTTTAGAGCGTAAAGCACCAGGTGTAATTTATCGTCAGCCGGTAAATGAGCCTTTACAAACGGGTATTAAAGCAATTGATGCAATGATTCCAATTGGTCGTGGTCAACGTGAGTTGGTTATTGGCGATCGTCAGATTGGTAAAACTGCTGTTTGTATCGATACTATTATTAACCAAAAAGAATTTTATGAAGCAGGCCAGCCTGTGTTTTGTATTTATGTAGCTATCGGTCAGAAAAACTCTACCGTTGCTAACATTGTACGCACACTGGAAGAAAATGGCGCTTTACCATATACTGTTGTTGTTGCTGCTTCGGCTGCTGATCCTGCTCCAATGCAGTTTTATGCTCCTTTTGCTGGTGCTGCAATTGGCGAGTTTTTCCGCGATACAGGTAGACCAGCTCTAATTGTTTATGATGATTTATCTAAACAGGCAGTTGCTTACCGTGAGGTGTCATTATTACTTCGTCGTCCACCGGGTCGTGAGGCTTATCCAGGTGACGTTTTCTATTTACACAGTCGTTTGTTAGAAAGAGCTGCGAAAATCAATGCGAATGATGATATCGCTAAAGACATGAATGATTTACCAGATTCGATTAGACATATCGTTAAAGGTGGTGGTTCATTAACAGCTTTACCAATTATCGAAACTCAAGCGGGTGACGTTTCTGCATATATTCCAACTAACGTAATTTCGATTACTGATGGTCAGATTTTCTTAGAGTCGAACTTGTTTAACTCGGGTATCCGTCCGGCTATTAACGTAGGTATTTCGGTATCACGTGTGGGTGGTAATGCTCAAATTAAATCGATGAAAAAAGTAGCAGGTACTTTAAAGTTAGATCAGGCTCAATACCGCGAGTTAGAGGCTTTCTCTAAATTCGGCTCTGACTTAGATGCTGCAACGAAATCAGTTTTAGATAAAGGTGCCCGTAACGTAGAGATGTTAAAACAAGCGCAGTTTTCTCCATTTACGGTAGAGAAACAAGTTGCAATCGTTTATGCAGGTACTAAAAATTTAATGCGTAGCGTCCCTGTTAACAAGGTTAAAGAATTTGAAACTGAATATTTAACTCAATTAGAAATGCGTCATCCAGAAACTTTAGCGGCTTTAAAGGCTGGTAAATTTGATGATACCATTACTGGCGTTTTAGATACAGTAGCAAAAGAGATTTCAAGTAAATACTAAATTTAGTCAACAGTCTTAAGTCCACAGTCGTTAGTCGACTATAGACTTAAGACTAAAGACTGAAGACTATTATAAAGAATGGCTAATTTAAAAGAAGTAAGAAACCGGATTGCATCGGTACAATCAACACAGCAAATTACCAAAGCTATGAAAATGGTTTCGGCGGCGAAGTTGAAACGTGCTACAAATGCAATTATCGCTTTACGTCCTTATGCAACGAAACTGAAAGAGATTTTAGGAAATCTTTCTGCAAGTTTGGAAGGTTCTTCATCGCCTTTTATCCAAGAGCGTGAACCTAATAAGGTTTTAATTGTGACGGTATCATCAAACCGTGGTTTGGCTGGTGCTTTTAACATGAACGTAATTAAAGCGGCCAATAATTTAATTGCAGAAAAATATAGCGAACAGTTTAAAAACGGTAACGTAAGCATTATTTCTATCGGTAAGAAAACTCAAGATTTTTACGAAAAACGTAAATACAATGTTATTGGCAACAATAATGAAGTGTATTCTGCTTTAACTTTTGAAAATGTAACTAAGATTACAGATGCCATTATGGCTGGCTTTTTAAAGGGCGAGTTTGATAAAGTGGAAGTAGTTTACAATCGTTTTAGAAACGCAGCCGTACAGTTTATTACTACTGAACAATTATTGCCTCTTCCAAAAGTAGAAGCAGTTGCAGAAACTAAAGAAGAGAAAAAGGCAGCAAATGTTGATTATATTTTAGAGCCTTCTCAGGAAGAAATTGTAGAGCAATTAATCCCTAAGTCTATTAAAATTCAGTTATACAAAGCTGTGTTAGATTCTCACGCATCTGAGCACGGTGCCCGTATGACGTCAATGGATAAAGCAACTGAAAACGCTGGCGAGTTGTTGAAGGCCTTGAAACTTTCTTATAACCAAGCTCGTCAGGCAGCAATTACAACTGAGTTAACGGAGATTGTAAGTGGTGCAGCAGCGTTGAACGGATAAGTTTAGTCTGGAGTCAAGACTCATTATAATATTATAAGCCCATTTCTTAATTGAAATGGGCTTTTTTATGCTGAGCGTTTGAGGTTGCTACCAAAGGGGCAAAGAAAACAAATAATTAGTCTTTATGTGCTTTGGTAAAGGCTATAGTTACTTTTGTGTTCAATTTAAATTAGATATAGATACATCTAGTTTTAAAACAGATTTAATTATAATCCAAAATTATTATGATTATTTTGGAATGAAATCCAGAATGATTATGTTTTTATTGGATCTCTAATTCTATTTTGTCAATAATTTCCAGTTATGAAAAAATACATCTTCATCATTCTATCACTCCTCCCTTTTTTTGCGTCAGCTCAAAATCCAGCCAGAGATTACACCAATGCCGTACTTTGGCAGCAAACCAGTGGCGAATATCGGGCGTTATGTTTTCAGGCTTATAACTTCGCTCGCTTGTCACTAAAAGAAGCAATGTGGGCTGATACCAGCAAAAAACCGAACTGCGTTATTGTAGACATAGATGAAACCGTGTTAGATAATTCTCCATTTCAAGGACACGAAATTAAAAAAGGCTTGAGTTATAATCCTGCCGATTGGACAGCGTGGACCAGCCTGGCGAAAGGCGATACCGTACCAGGAGCATTGGCATTTTTGAGGTTTGCAGCTTCAAAAAATATTGAAACTTTTTACCTCAGCAATCGCGATGAAAAGGATTATGCCGCAACGCTTAAAAATTTACAAGCTTTTGGTTTTCCTTATGCAGATGATGCGCATTTATTAGTTGCAAAAGGAACTTCGAATAAACAACCTCGACGCCAAAAAATCGCTGAAACTCATGATATACTCTTGCTTTGTGGCGATAATTTGAGCGATTTTTCTAACATTTTTTACCGTGAACAAAAGAATACTTTCGATCAGGTAAATGCAAATCAAAACCTTTTTGGGATCAAATTTATTGTGTTACCAAACCCCATGTATGGCGATTGGGAAAAACCATTGTACACCGGTGAAAAACTAAACGATGAAGACAAAGCAAAACAGCGTTTAGAACGATTAAAAAGTTACTAAACATATATAAATATTCAGCAATAAGTATTACTTTTGCTGCATCATAAAAATAAACATTATGGAGAACAGCGAATTAAAGCACAATACAGAAAGTATGAAAACGGCTAATCAGCCAGGGATATATAAACTAATGATTTTTGGTGTATTGATTTGTATGGTTGGTACTTACGCTCGTTTTGCATTCGATTCTTGGGTGTTATCATTGGTTTCATGGATTATCCTTTTTATTGGTGCGATCATCAGCATTAAAGGAGTATTCAAAATTTTAGACGCATAAAATATTTCTTTCTAAATACAGAGCCGATGATATACCAATATCATCGGCTTTTTTATTTACCGGCCTTTCCTTTTATGGAAAAATCAGTCCTATTGCATCTAAACTTAAACGTTTTTAAGGTTGGGTTACCTATTTCTATTTTTAGTATAAAGGGGAAATATGACGACTTAACCTAACCAGAAACGTCTAACTTCTAATGGCCATTTGAAGAATATATTTAAAATGATTAATTTATTAGAACCCCAGAATCATGAAAAGGAATATCATTGCTGCTGCCATTATTTTAATAATTTTTGGCTGCAATAGCAAAAAAGAAGGATACGTTACGGATAATGCTGCCGAAGCCATAGAAATACAAATGCCAGATACCTCAGTTGCAGCTAAAATTATTAAAACTGCCGACATGCGCTTCCGTGTGAAGGATGTTCAAAATACCAAAGAAAAGTTGAGTCAGATTATTAGATCAGAAGGAGGAACAGTTGCCGAATTTTCTATCAATAGTACCATACAAGAAACCGACAAATTTAAATTAACAGCCGACTCGTCGAAGGAAATTACTTCCTATAGAACCGATGGTATTTTGGTAGCTAAGATCCCAGCACAAGGCTTGGATGAGTTTACCAACTCAATTGCGAAAATGGCTGTTTTTGTAAATAGTTCTTCTTTAAAACTTGATGATCAAAGTATAAATTATCTGGCTAATCAGTTAAAAGGCCAGAATAGGATAGATGCTTCTAAGCAAATTGGGGAAATCCCGAGCAAAAAAACAGCTAACATCACAACTTCTATGAATTTAAGTGATGAATCTATCGACCGGAAAATAGATAACATAAGTATTGATGCCAAGGTGAAGTTTAGCACTATTACGCTGAACTTCTACCAGGATAATACGGTTAAAACAATGATCGTTGCAAATGACAATCTCTACGATTATCGGCCGGCATTTGGTAACCGTTTGTGGTTAAACATCGTAAACGGCTGGACTATTTTTAAAGAGATTATCCTCGCCCTTGCTAACTTATGGATGTTGGTTCTTGTTGGCATCGCAGCCTTCTTTACCCTTAGATATTTTGTGAGAAAAAATAAGGTGGCCATGGAAAGGGCAACCAGGAATATGATGGAAAATAGGCAATAGAATTTCATTTTCATCATGAGATTGCCACGGAATGATAGAAGAGTTTTTCTCCCGAGCATGGGGGAGGTATTAACCGATAGGACAGAATGTATCGGCGTTTAAGTAAGTTGGTCGGTGAGGACACCAATGCTATTAACTTAAGGTATTTATATGTCTGGTGCATTCTGTTTTTTCTTTTTCTAAATGTTATTCTAGGAAAGCTTCTGTCCGGTTTTATAGGTATTTTAGATGATGCTATTAGCTTAATAAGCTTCGACTTCGCTGTGACTTCATTATTAAAATTTATATTTTTAGCAAATGAACTCTATGCTTATTAAACCGGAAGCACTCTGGTATTTATACGACTTTGATCATTTTGAGGAAGTAGATGATTATCTGCGTCGCTTGGGGTTTATTTCTCAAAGCAATGAAGATCCTATTAAACTATATAAAGGAAGAAATGAGGCCTTGATGATCAGCTTATTAGGTGATGATATAGTTCAGCTTAATTATAAAACCATGGATGAACAAAACTACCTCACGTTTATCAACTATGCGAAGGATAATTTGGGTTATATTTTGATACACGAAGATCAAAAAGCTACATCAAGCTTCCTTCGGTATGATGATGATAGGCATAGTCTGGTTTTTATGGTAATTTCAGTAGATATTCTTACATCTTATACCGTCATATTACAAGAGAAGTTGGATCAGAACACTGAAGTTTTACCAGATATTAGCATCGGTCCGCCTCCGCAAGCAAGTTAAACAGAACTTAATAACAAGACAATAAGTGTTTTATTTTTGATTAAGACGGCCACGAAATGATAGGAGGAATCATTTCTCTCAATGACGAAAAAGGTGTCTAATCAGCCGGTCGGTGTTTCACTGACCGATTATTTCTTCACTTTCACAGCCAGACCCTTCACTTTCGTTTTGTTATCGCTCACGAAAGACTCCCACCCAGAATAAGTTTTCGATTTGCCCGTTGAGGTGATTTTTTGAAAAGAGTGGCAAACAGCAACGGCTAAACCATCGGTTGCATCTAAAAACTCTGGTGTTTCTTTAAAATTCAATAACCTTTGTAACATCGAAGCAACTTGCTCTTTAGTTGCGTTTCCGTTGCCGGTGATGGATTGTTTGATTTTTCTCGGAGCGTATTCTGTTACCGAAATATTTCTGGAAAGTGCTGCTGCAATTGCGATGCCTTGCGCTCTTCCTAATTTTAAGAGTACCTGAACGTTTTTTCCATAAAAAGGTGCTTCAATCGCTAAAACATCTGGTTTGTATTGATCAATTAGCACCACTGTTTTTTCGAAAATGCGTTGCAGTTTTAAGAATGGGTCATCAAGGTGAGTCATCTTAACTACCCCTAAACTAATCAGTTCTGTTTTATTTCCCTTCTCTAAAATTATGCCATAGCCCATTACTGCAGTGCCGGGGTCGATGCCCATAATTATCCGTTCTTTTTTTTCATTCAACATTACAGCAATATTAAGCATATTTGCAAACTAAAATGATAATCTTGACAGGCAAGAATAAAAATATATTATCAATATTAATCAAAGCTGCAATTGTAGTATTTGCTTTTTGGTTCATTTATCATAAGCTTGTTGCCAATAAAAATCTTGAGAATTTTGCAACACTTTTGAAAGATATTCCACAAGTCGAAATTTTTGGTATTATAGGGTTCGTAGTCTTGCTCATGTTTTTAAACTGGTTTCTGGAAGCCGCAAAGTGGAAAAGATTAATGAGTCACATCGAACGCATCAGTTTTTACAGGGCAATCGAATCTGTTTTTTGCGGTTTAACATTAGCCATATTTACCCCAAACCGGTTAGGCGAATATGGAGGGAGAGTTTTTTTTCTTTCCCCAAAACGTAGAATAGTGGGCATTGTTGCTATGACGGTTGGTAACATTGGTCAACTGGTGTTGACAAACGTTTTCGGTGCTATAGCAGCCTGCTTTTTTGTTTACAGATTTGTGCCGATCGATCATCTTGTTTTTCTAGCTGTTGTGGTTTTCGCTATGGGAATCTGCTTATTTTTCATTGTATTTTATTTCAATATTCAATGGCTTAATGGCATTCTGCTTTCTTTTAAATTCACCCGTAAATACAAAAAATTTTATAGCATTCTAGGTCGATATAGAAAAAAAGAACTTTTTAAAATCATGCTTTTCTGTTTGGCCCGGTATCTGGTTTTTAGTTTTCAATACTTCATTTTATTTGTATGGCTGATCCCTGGTTTGCAGTATCTGGATATCGTAATGATGACTTGCCTTTTGTTCCTGATTCAATCTGCACTGCCATCATTGGATCTCTTCGATGTAGGCATCAGAAGTGTAACCGCGGTAGAATTATTTAAACATGTAACCAATCAACACGTTGCGGTTATTGCCTGTACAGCCAGTATTTGGCTAATAAATATTATTATTCCTGCTATCTTAGGCACATATTTCGTCTTTAAACTCAATTTTTTTGGAAATCCTAAAACTAGTTAGTCTACTATCCGCTGCTTTAACCATTGTTTATGGTTTACTTGTGCTTACTTTTATCAAAGGCTGGTATAGCCTGAATGGATATAAAAAAAGTATCATCACTCCATCTACCAAAGTTTCTGTAATTGTTGCTGCACGTGATGAGGAGTTGAATATCGGGCGAACAATAGAAGCATTAATTGCCCAGAATTATCCAAAGGAATTAACAGAAATCATTTTTATCGATGATCATTCTACCGATAACACCGCAGAAATTGTTGCTTCTTATGCTAATTGTGGTGTTAAACTTATCAAGCTAAACGAGAATCTGGCTTTAAATTCCTATAAGAAAAAGGCGATTCAAACAGCCATTGGCTCTTGCAGTGGCGATTTAATTATCACTACAGATGCCGATTGTGTGATGGGTACAAAGTGGCTTAGTTCGGTGGTAGAATTTTATCAGGATAAGGGATATAAGATGATTTCTTCGCCTGTCTCTTATTTTGAAGAGAAAAATTATTTTGAACGGTTACAATCCTTAGAGTTTCTATATCTAATTGGCTTAGGTGCATCCACAATTGGGAATAAAAAGCCATCTACATGTAACGGCGCCAACTTGGCTTATGAGAAAGCTACGTTTTATGAGGTGGGCGGTTTTAAGGGGATAGATGATTTGGCCTCTGGCGATGACGAACTTTTGTTGCATAAAATCGCTGCAAAGTATCCAGATAAAATAGGGTTTCTGAAAAACAGGTCAGCTATTGTTTATACCAAGGCGAAGGAAAACTTAAAATCATTTATCCAACAACGGAAAAGGTGGGCTTCCAAAAGCACACGTTATAAAAATAAAGCTATCATCGTTTTAGGTGTTTTCGTTTGGGTATTCAATTTAAGTATTTTAGCAAACTTCATTACAGGATTATTTATTCCGGGATTTTTAACCATAACAATTTACCAATTGATAGTTAAAATGATTTTAGAAACATTATTTTTATGGGATGTGACCGGCTTCGCAAATAAGCGGAGACTACTCGTATTAATCCCAGTTTTAAATGTTTTGCATATACTTTACATCGTTTACATTGGTATTGCCGGAAACAGCGGTAAGTACAATTGGAAAGGCAGAATGGTTAAATAATGGATAATAGCCCATCTAGAAAAGTCTGGTTAAAGTTTAAAAGAAATAAGCTCGCTTTTGGCGGTCTCATTTTTATTTTACTCTTGGTATTGATGGGTATTTTAGGTTATATCATTACGCCCGATAGTACACTTGATGCCAATACGCAAATATTACCCCTTAATAAGAAACAGCCTGGAAGTACATTTAAATTTGTCATTCTCAATAAAAACCCTAATATAAAAGAGGATGGTTTTTTTAGGAAAATGCTAAATGGACAGAAGTCGGGTATTACAAGTATTCCAATTGTGTCTTATCGAATTGAAGATAAGGATGTCTTTATAACGCCATACATCGGTGACGAAGAGAAAGCTTCAGAAATAAAGTATAGTTTAAGAGAACTTTGTCCCAAGTGTACGCCATATTCTAAGCTTGGTACACCCGCTACATTATTTGAACAATATAATGTTCACGAAAAAACGTATTGGCTAGGTACAGATATCTACGGGCGTGATTTATTAAGCCGAATGATTCTGGGGATTCGTGTTTCCCTATCTGTTGGTTTAATGGCTGTTTTAATTTCGCTATTTATTGGAGTTAGCTTAGGCGCAATTGCTGGCTATTTTGGTGGAAAAACTGATGCTGCAATCAGTTGGTTTATGAATGTAGTATGGTCATTACCATCGCTGCTATTGGTTATTGCGATTTCATTTGCGCTTGGAAAAGGCTTTTGGCAAATTTTTATTGCTGTTGGTTTGTCTACATGGGTAGAAGTGGCCCGTTTGGTACGTGGGCAAGTAATGGCTTTGAAAGAAGTGGAGTTTGTAGAGGCCGCAAGAGCTTTGGGCTTTAGCACCTCAAGAACCATCATTAAACACATTTTACCTAATATTGCGGGACCAATTTTAGTTGTTGCCTCCTCTAATTTTGCATCAGCTATTTTGTTAGAAACTGGACTGAGTTTCTTGGGTTTCGGTGCGCAGCCGCCAATGCCAAGCTGGGGAAGCATGATCAAAGAACATTATGGCTATATCATTATGGATGCCGCTTATCTAGCAGTTTTCCCTGGTTTGGCAATTATGCTCACCGTTTATGCTTTCAATGTTTTAGCAATTGGTTTAAGGGATGCTTTTGATGTAAAGGGGCAGAATACTACGGTTTAACTTTTTCTTTTCTTTGATGCTTTAGCAAAGGGATTAAACGCTAAGGCCATGTCTACCCAAAAACTGAGCTCATCTTTTCTATTTAGCACATCTTCTGAAACTAAAATATAACCCTTCATAACAGTTTTACTCATCATCATTTGCTCCCATCCATCTTGGCTAGCCAGTGATGGTAAGATTCCAGGATTAATCCTAAGCATCAATTTTTCTTTCATCACTCCGATACACATTTTATCATTTACCATAAAAACCAACCCACCAAACATTTCCTTCTCTTCTACATCTGGTAAAAGCATTAATTTTTCGCGTACACGGTTAGCAAGGATTTCATTGTATCTCATTGGCTAATTATTGTTTTCTTCAACAGACTTAATTCCCGTAGATATAAAGAATGCTTTAATAATATCATATTTCTGGTTGCAAAATACATTCAATTTTACTTTTTCTGAACTCACTTTTCGTCTTTTGCACTCAAAGCAAAACTCTATGTATTCTGGAACACTACCTTTGTCATCAAAAAATAAAATTGCATTTCTAGGATTGTAACAGTTAGCGCCTTTCTCAAAATTTTTAAGGCCATGATAACTTTTGTTTGATTTAACGCCAATGTTGTAAAGGATGTGTGTCAATTTAGCAATCTCTTTTCCTGTCAAAATTTTTATCTCAAGAGCTTTAGTTTTGTAGAATCTCTTGTTCTTTACAGGAAAATAACCAATAGAATCTTGCTTGATATTATCATCTAACAAAGGATTTCCATCTACATCTGCAATATTATCTAGAGTTGGTTACTGCGGTTCGAAAGAAATCAAAACAACTTTTTTATACGTGCTAAATGGAAATATTTTCAACCTTTCGCTAACAGTATAATTATTCCTTAACATGCAATCCCATCTTTGTTCAAGAATACTGCCTTCTTCTTCAGTGGGTGGATATATGCGTGCTTTTTTGTTGCCTTGAGCTAAAACAATACTACAAAAAGATAGAAGTATAAGTAGTAATTTTAGCCTCTTCATTAAAAGTTGTTTAAAACTAATTTAACCCTTTCTTATCCTGTTCACAAATTTTAATCGTTATTCTTTAAATTTGCATGATGTTATTAGCTTGTTATCAGGAAGAATTTTTAGAGGCCGGTTGCGATGAGGCTGGAAGAGGCTGTTTAGCGGGTCCGGTGTTTGCCGCGGCGGTAATTTTACCAAAAGGTTTTGTGTTAGAAGGCTTAAACGATTCAAAACAATTAACACACGAACAGCGAGATTTACTGCGCCCGATAATTGAAAGGGAAGCTTTGGCCTGGGCGGTAGCTTCGTGTGATCATGAAGAAATCGATCGAATCAACATTCTTAATGCTTCTTTTCTGGCGATGCATAGAGCAGTTGAGAAGCTTCACACTAGACCTGGTTACCTTGTTATCGATGGAAATCGGTTCAAAGCTTATCCGGAAATTCCACACAGCTGCATTATAAAAGGCGACGGAAAGTATCTGAATATTGCTGCAGCTTCTATTCTGGCAAAAACCCATCGCGATGAATACATGAGCAACCTTCATCTCGATTTTCCACATTATAATTGGCTATCAAACAAAGGTTACCCAACCATTGCCCACCGTAAAGCAGTCATTGAGATAGGTTTATCGCCTTTTCATCGCAAAACTTTTAATGTAAGCGATCCTCAACTCGACTTGTTTTCAAAGGCGATATAATTCGCTTTATTAAAATTCATTTTTATCTTGTCTGATAAATCAATTCATTTTTAAAAATAAAATTTTTATGACGTGCTCTCAAACAAATCACTTTAAGAAGGTTAAATTATTCACACTAATTTGTTGTTTTTTTACCCTTCTCTCAGCATGCAATGTTGATAACGATTTGCGCAAAACAAGAGATGAGTTACAGGCGCATGTCGATGAAATTGAAAACATTATTGATTTAACGAGTTTACGCATAAAACCTTCCAATCAGTCTGGAAAGAATGATTTTGATGAAAAAGATGAAAATAATTTTACTGTAGATCTAGTAAAGTATTTCACCGTTGATCAATTCGCATCCTACATTCAAAAAAATGAACAAATTGATGCCGAAGTGATCAAACCAAACAACCTAATTAAGGTCTCTGTTGATGTTATCGATTTGAAAGACATGTTAGGTTTGGAGATTGAAGACAATTCGCTTATTGCAAATGACCCAACATTTATTCCAACAAGCCTACATTTTTGGGACGGAACCACGTTGGCCGTAAACGGAAATTATAAAACCCTAGATACTGCTAAGCTAGATGAGGAGAATGCAGATGGCAGCCAACTGGGTTACAATGAATTTTTAATTCCAAGCGATAAATCAGTTAAGATGGTAGATTTTGATGTGAAATTTAGGCATAAAAGCTTTACAGGGTATCGATTGGATAGTGTGAACAGAATAGTCAAGACTGACGGTGCTCAAATTGAATGGCGAGGCAATCAAAACGGAGAGGTAAAAGTAAGCTATCCCAAAGCTATTGATAATCGCATTGGCGAAACATTCGGCTTTTATAAAAACGGCAAAATGCTAAAAAGTTCAGGGCGTACAAGTTATTCAATCCCCTCGATAACTGTGTTAGAATGGGCGAAAAAATCATTGCCCATTTACCAAAAAGCAATTGATCTAATGGATAAACAAGAACTAAAATCGAAACAGGAAGTGGATGATTATTTAGCTAAAAATCTTCAACAAAAGCCAGTCGAAAAGGACGCAAAAACCTTCGCTACGACTTTTTATTCTGGCCCTGTAGATTATATAATGATTTATGTTGAGAATGCTAAGCCGGAAAATGTAGTTAAAAAAGTGACTTTGAAGCTCCATAAAGATGATCGGGAATGGTTCAATAAAGGCTATTTTGTAGCTAAAGATTCAAAAAATAAAAAATATGGCATTGTAGATGCGAGAGGTAACTGGATAATCAATCCAACCTATGATGACATTAGAGCAGAGTCCGAGGGTAAATTTAGCGTGTACGAGAATAAAATAGGAAGAGTAAGAAAACTCGATGTATTGAACAAAAAATTTGTTGCTCTCCGTGACTAATAAATTTTAAAAGAGCGCTTAAATTAGTTAAATTCACCACATTGTGAAAATTCTGTTAATTACTAAGCGGATCCCCTTCCCGCCAAATAGTGGTTATCCAATTGTGGTTTATAATACCATGAAAGGGTTGCTGCAACTTGGTGCAGACATTACTTTGTTTAGCTTAAACCCTATGAAAGGGCGGATTGATATGGAGGATGTTTACGATCCGATTTTCGAAAAGATCAAGTATGATACGGTAGATCTTGACACCGAAGTAAATGTATGGTCTGCTTTTTTTAACATTTTCACCAATGAATCGTATAACGTTTCCAGATATTTTAGTGAGGATGCAGCACGGCAACTCGAAAATATTCTGCGGGAAAATGTCTTTGATGTCATCCAGTTCGAAGGATTATTTGTAGTGCCTTACTTGGATATTGTGAAGGCAAATAGCAATGCTAAGCTCATTTACCGGGCCCATAATATCGAGTTTACGATGTGGGAACGACTGTCTCACTCTGAAAGTTTTTTAATCAGAAGAAAGTATTTAGCCTTTTTAGCTCAACGGTTAAAAGCTTATGAAACGGATCAAATTAACCGTTTCCATCAAATATTTGCCATTAGCGAACCCGACAGGCAAAGTATTATCAGGTTTGGTTGCGAAGTGCCGATGACAGTTTTCCCCGTAGCCATTGATTTAGAAAAGTATAAAGTTGATAAAACGAAAACGAGTTTCCCTACGCTATTTCATCTGGGGGCAATGGACTGGCGTCCAAATCAGGAAGGGTTGGAGTGGTTTCTTGATGATATTTGGCCAGATATTGAAAAATTGAATAAAGACCTTCGTTTCTACATCGCCGGTAAAAATATGCAGAAACATTTTTTTGAATATGATTCGGATAATCTAATTGTTGAGGGAGAAGTTTTTGATGCGATTGAATTTATGAATTCGAAAGCGATTATGATTGTGCCACTCATTTCTGGAACAGGCATGCGGGTGAAAATTATTGAAGGCATGGCAATGAAAAAATGTATTATCGCTACCACTACCGCAGCTGAAGGAATTAATTGCCGACATGGGCATGATATTCTAATAGCAGATTCTGCCGACGAATTTTACCGCTACATTTTGCAATGTATTATTAATCCGAAGCGCTGGATGGAGATAGGAGAGAATGCCCGAAAAACAGTGGAGAATGACCACGGGATAAAATTGATTGCTGGTAAAATGCTGGAGATTTATGAAGGATTAATCACAGCGTGAATCATTACATGCTTTTTAAGTAGCTGTATTCGTGTCTCTTCAACCATTTTGTTTCCCCGAAAAACTGTACCTCTTTTGTGTTTGAATAATTCGTTTTACTGATCGTATAAGTATGTCTAATCAGCGCCGGTTTCTTTTCATTTCCATCCGTACCGCTACTTTCCGTTATAATTTGAGTACTTCCGACACTTAATCTGGTAATCGATTTTACAGCTGCTCCATCGAAGCTATTTCCTTTTGCAGAAATAATTAGGGTGTCCATTGAATTGGCCTCGGGTTCGTTAGGATAGATATTAGAGATCAATAGTTCGTTAGCGTTTAAACCCTTCTTAATCTCGATATTGGCAGGCATGGTATAGGATTTACCTGAAGAATAATCGATATAAGTAAGTCTTCCCTTCCAATTCCCGATAAAAGGTTTTAATTCTTTTCTAGTCATTTTGCTTTGTGCAATAACCTGGCTCGTTGAAAAAATAAGGAAGCAGATGAGCAATTGGAAGCGAATTTTAGTCATGATCTGGTGTTTCTTAAAGTTTGTAATTTAGCATAAATTGGTTTCACTTATTCCATCTTATTCAATCTATTCCAATCGATTAGAATTTCCTCTTTGTATCCACTACGAAGGCTTGAGTTTATTATACTCTTCTGGAGAACTGAACAGCATTTTAAAAACCAACCTGCGTTTCGTTTTTAGCGGTTTCTTCAACAGTGGCCAAAACTTGAAAGTGAGGTTTTGAATGTCTTTTCCAGGCTATTAGCGATGGCACTTCGATTTTTGTAAATTCACATTCATTAGGATAGTTACCCTTACCTGGGCCGTGCACAATAAAGCTTCATCTGCCTCCTACGCGAAAGTCGAAAATATTGAAGGTATTGGTGAAATCTTTTGGTCCACACCAGTCTTTCAAATGTGCTGGATCTGTCTATGCTTTATAAAGGAGTTCTCGAGGAGCATCGAAGTTTCTTGTGCTTAGAATTTCTGATTCTGGCGTGGTACTTATTATTTTTGTTGCCATTGTATGTTTATTCGGTTAGTGATTTAATTTTCTAATTTACATATTTCGCAACTGCTTTAACTAACATATCAACTCACTACCTTTATTACAACTTAAATTTTAAGCACAAATTAGTTAATGTAAACCTGATTGGAACGAAGACGAGTCCCGGTTTTTTCATCGGGTAAATAAGGCGGTAAGCAGGACTGAAAGTGCGATGAAACGCTTGCATTCTTTTCCATATCCAATTAAAAAGCCAAAAATTTAAGGCTTAAACATTCCGGTTTTCTTATTACTTTTGCGCAACTAAAAATTACTCATGAGAAACACCGCATTAACAGAAAAACACATCGCTTTAGGCGCTAAAATGGTTCCATTTGCAGGTTATAATATGCCTGTTACTTACGAGGGTATAAACGCTGAACATGCAACGGTGCGTAATGGTGTAGGTGTATTTGATGTGAGCCACATGGGTGAATTTATACTGAAAGGTGAAAATGCTCTAGATTTAATTCAACGGGTAACCAGTAACGATGCCTCAAAATTATATGATGGCAAAGTTCAATATTCGTGTTTACCTAATCAAGATGGGGGAATTGTTGATGACCTTTTGGTTTACCGTATAGATGAAAAAACCTATATGTTGGTTGTTAATGCATCGAACATTGAAAAGGATTGGAACTGGATTAAACAGTTTAACAATCAAAACGTGGAGATGCACAACATCTCTGAGAAAACCTCTTTGTTGGCAATTCAGGGACCAAAAGCGGCTGATGCTTTGCAGAGTTTAACAGATGTTAATCTGGCTTCGATGGAGTATTATACATTCGTTAAGGGAACATTTGCAGGCGTTGATAATGTCGTTATTTCGGCTACGGGTTATACTGGTGCAGGAGGATTTGAAATTTATTTTGATAATGAGCATGCAGATAAAATCTGGGATGCAATTTTTGAGGCTGGTGCAGCTTATAATATCAAGCCAATAGGCTTAGGTGCCCGTGATACGTTGCGTTTAGAAATGGGTTTCTGTTTGTATGGAAATGATATTGATGATACTACTTCGCCAATTGAAGCTGGTTTAGGCTGGATTACCAAGTTTTCAAAACCGTTTACAAACTCTGATGCACTACAAGCACAAAAAGAAGCTGGCATTCAAAAGAAATTAATTGGTTTTGAAATGATTGACAGAGGAATTCCTCGACATGATTATGAAATCGCTGATGCCAAATTAAATATTATTGGTAAGGTAACTTCTGGAACTCAGGCACCTTCGTTACAGAAAGCAATTGGTATGGGCTATGTAGCTAAAGAATTTTCGAAAGAAGGAACGGAAATTTTTATCAACATTCGCAATACCCCGATTAAGGCTAAAGTTGTCAAGTTTCCATTTTATAAATAGATAAGTAGTAAGTTATAGGTTGTACGTTTTAAGACTTATAACCTATAACTTATAACCCATAACTTCAAAGATGTCAAAAAAAATAGAAGTTTGTTTAACCCCTGCTTTGATCGATCTGTATGATATTGAGCAAAGTATTGTGGTTGTTATTGATATTTTAAGGGCTACCTCGTCGATAACTTACGGAATTGAAAATGGTGCAGAAGCCATTATTCCGGTTGCCAATGTAGATGATTGCTTAAACTACAGCGATAAAGGTTATTTATTAGCTGCGGAGCGGAATGGTGAAGTTGTGGTAGGTTACGACTTTGGGAATTCGCCATTTTCTTATACTAAAGAAAAAGTGGCAGGAAAAACAATTGTTCTTACTACCACAAACGGAACTAAGGCATTGCATTTGGCCAATAAACGGGCTTATCAGGTGGTGATTGGTTCATTTTTAAATTTAGATTCGCTTTGTAATTACCTGGCAAGCCAGGATAAGAATGTGCTGCTACTTTGCGCTGGATGGAAAGACCAATTTAACCTGGAAGATACCTTGTTTGCTGGTGCAGTTGTAAATCAATTGCGCAAAAATTTTCAACACTTCGATGATTCCAGCGTTGCAGCTGAGGATCTATACCTGCTTGCAAAAGACGATTTAAGGAAATATCTACATAAATCTTCTCACAGTCACCGTTTAGCACAATTAGATATTGAGGATGATGTGGTGTTTTGTTTGCAGTTAAATGTTTGTAAGGCTATTCCGGTTTTGGACGGGGAAAGATTGGTTAGCCTAAACCCCCAAACCCCCTGAAGGGGGCTTTAAAAGCATGATGGAAATAGGGGAAGGTGAAAATCTTTTAATTTGCCTGACCCCTTGGCATGCGAAGTCTCTAGCTATAATTTTGCTTTAAAATCCTACAGCTGGTCTTACTTGTGGCGGGCAAATTCACTTTTAGCGGACTGGCGTGATAAGTTCCCTGATTTCTGGGGTTTTTTTAATGGTAATTAAGGCCTCTTCGTGTGCCAGCCAATAAATATCTTCCGCCCGTTTCATATCGAAAGTACTGATAGCACCTAAACCTTTTGGTTCAATCATCACATTACAGAACTTAGCTTTACGCTCCATATCATGGTTTATCGACATAATTCCTGCTCGTCCCATTAAATTGGTAATGCCTGTAATTTTATCTACAGGTTTTAAATGATTGCAAGATGAACCAATAATGAAATCGCATTCTTCCATTAAAGGCTCGACTGGGAAATTATTCAGAATTCCTCCATCAACGTACATCTGCCCATCAATCATTATGGGTTTAAAAATACCCGGAATGCAACTTGACGCTTGTATGGCCCTGATCAATGGTCCTTTGGTAAAATATACCAAGCGCCCTTCACTAAAGTTTACAGCCGCAATTGTAAATGGTATTTTCAGTTTTTCGATGCTATCTTCAGGAAAATATTCTCTAAGTATCTGTGCGGTATTTTCAATATTTATCAACCCCAGTGAGCCAACGGCCGGGCGAATAAAGCGCCAGAGTTTAGTTTTTAAGAAAATGCTTAGTCCTTCTTCGGGATCAATTCCTGCTGCAAAAAAAGCGCCTGCAATTGCTCCCGCACTTGTTCCGCTGATGTGGCTGAAGGTAATTCCCAAATTCTTAAATGCCTTAAGAATGCCAAGGTGCGCTATCCCTCTAATTCCTCCTCCTGATAATACGATACCTACTCTCATTTACAAATACTTGATGTTTAAACTGAAGAACCGCCTAATTTGTTTGCTGGTTGGGCCGTTCCAATTGCCAACGTTTACTTCTGTTTTGGTTTATATTTAGATTGATTGAGAATTTTTTGTGCATCGTTATCTGCCATGAGTTGCTGTAGCGTTATTTTTGGATTTTCGGCCATGTACTTCCTCACAATTTGCCAACCTGTCCATACGCCTAATTTTGGTGCCGACTTTTGGTCGCCCAATGCTGGTGTAAATGGTCCTTCAGAAAGGAAAACCTGGATTTTGTGGTAGTCGGTTTCATAAAGGAAGTTGTTTTCCAAAAAGTAAGCCCAAATATCACCTTCGAAATCTTGGGTCCATTGTAATTGTTGTTGTGTGTAGCCAATTTTGGTCGAGTCGGCCATATTTTCCGGTAATACCTGATCCAGAAAGTAAAGAATTTTTCCCTGGAAAATCATCTTGGATAACAATGTTCGGTTCTCATCCGGTTCTGGAAATAAGTCCTCATGAGCATAGGTTTCAGCCACTCGAGGCACAATATATTCGGGAGTAAATCTTCGCGATAGATATAACGGAACACTTTGGACTATGGCACCATAAAACTTGCTGTCTTTACCTAAAAACATATCTAAACCTATACCCAAATAATTGTCTCCAACGGGCATCTGGTAAGCAAAACCAGAAACAAATGATATTAATTTTGGTACTTTGGCCTTCGGATAATAGTACTTGATGTATTTAAACGTTTCCGTTAAACCCGCTTCCTGAATTTTTAAATTAGGGTAAACACTATCAACTTCCTTTGTTAAATCACTGTAAGCTTTATCATTAAATAGGGTATTCAATATTTCTTCGTTGCTGTAATCAGGAGAGCCGATCATTTTATGAGTGTAATCATCATAAAAAAAACCATACTTTTTTGAAAGAAAGGTATTGGTAGCGGTTACATTTTTATCTTTCGAGGCAAACAACTCTTTATCAAATCGTTCAATTTTTATATCGAGCTTAATGTTGCTTACATCAGGGCGTTTGCTTTGTTTGCAGGAAATAAATGCGGCAGCAAAAAGAAAAATTAGATAAATTTGCCTGTGTTTTACGTTATACATCATGTACAACAAATATAATCACATAAAGCATGAAAAAAATAACGGCTATTTTAATTTTATCTTTTTTGGGTTTTATCGCCTATGCCCAAAATTCTCCTCTAACCAATTATGGTTTCAGATTAGGCCTAACCGCAACACCAACTATCGGTTGGATAAAACCTGAACCTGGAAAAACAAACAGCGTTGCACTTGGGTTTTCTTATGGATTGATAGGAGATTTTAATTTTGCCCCGAACTACAGTTTTTCAACGGGTTTAACCATTACAACTATCAACGGAAAAAGTACTGAGGTAAACGTTTCGCCTTATTATGCAAATGCAAATAGTAGTATTCCTGTGGCTTACGATTTGAAATATAAGATGCAATATATTGAGTTGCCCTTAACGGTGAAGCTTAAAACGCTAAAAACTGATGGCAAACGTTGGTATGGGCAGTTTGGTTTATCCAACGGATTTAACATTAGCGCCAAGCAAGATGCAGTAAGTGGTGCTAGTACTGTTGGCGATAATCAAAAAATATCAGATTTTACGAAATTCTACCGGGCGGGTTTAATACTCGGAGCTGGAGGTGAATTCGATATTTCTGGTAACGCAAGCATTTTGGCTGGTTTAACTTATAATAATGGTTTTACTAATATCACAACCGATAAAAATCGAGACGTGAGAAACCATTATCTTGCGCTTAATTTTGGTGTATTTTTTTAATTTGCATTTTACATTTTTTTTAATATTCGATACTTAATTCTTCAAAATGAAAATAGCGCTGGCCCAACTCAACTACCACATTGGTAATTTCGAAAACAATACGAACAAGATTGTAGAGCACATTCAGCTTGCAAAAAGTAAAGGTGCTGATCTGGTTGTGTTTGCAGAGTTGGCTGTTTGTGGTTATCCACCGCGAGATTATCTGGAGTTTGATGAGTTTATAGCCCTTTGCGAAGATGCGGCTCAAAAAATTGCAAAGAGCTGTATGGATATTGCCTGTATTATTGGCTTGCCGGTTAAAAACGACATTCTCGATGGTAAGGATTTGTTCAATGCGGCTTATTTTATCGAAAATGGTAAGGTAAAAGCCGTAACAAAGAAAGCATTGCTGCCCACTTATGATGTATTTGATGAATACCGTTATTTCGAACCTGCTTCAAGCTTCAGTTGTATTGATTTCAAAGGGAAAAAGATTGCGCTAACCATTTGTGAAGATTTGTGGAACATTAATGATAACCCATTATATGTTTCAAACCCAATGGATGAATTGATTAAGGAGCAACCCGATTTAATGATCAATATTGCGGCTTCTCCTTTTTCTTATACGCATGATGATGAACGGATTAAAGTATTGGCCGATAATGCAAAGAAATACAATTTGCCGGTTTTTTATGTAAACCAGGTGGGTGCGCAAACGGAAATTATATTCGATGGTGGCTCACTCGTTTTTGATGCCGATGGCGCCATGAAAGCTGAAATGAAATATTTTGAAGAAGACCTTCAAGTATTTGATTTAAACGAAGTTGAAAATGTTAAAAATAAATACCCACAGCCCGAACGGTTAACCGATATAGAGCAAATTCATGATGCATTAATCTTGGGCATTAAAGATTATTTTGAAAAATCAGGCTTTAAAAGGGCAGTTTTAGGATTATCGGGCGGCATTGATTCTGCAGTGGTCTGTGCGCTGGCTTGTCGTGCTTTGGGTGCTGAAAATGTAATGTCGGTTTTAATGCCTTCTAAGTTTTCTTCAGATCATTCCATTCAGGATGCTTTAGATTTGGTAAAAAATATTGGATGCCAGCATGAGATCATTGCTATAAAGGAAGTAGCGGAAGCTTTTGATCACATTTTAGCACCAGCTTTTGAAGGTCTGCCTTTCAATTTGACTGAAGAAAATATCCAGGCCCGTATTCGTGGGGTGATAAATATGGCCATGAGTAACAAATTTGGCTATATTTTACTTAATACATCCAATAAAAGTGAGTGCGCTGTTGGTTATGGAACCTTGTATGGCGATATGTGTGGGGCAATCGGGGTAATTGGCGATGTGTATAAAACCCAGGTGTTTGAATTGGCGAGATACATCAATAAAGAAAAAGAAATTATACCAGTAAACACGATTGTTAAACCACCTTCGGCAGAGTTAAGGCCAGATCAAAAAGATTCTGATTCGTTACCCGACTACGACACGCTCGATCGCATCTTATATCAACACATCGAAAGAAAAAAAGGATCAAAAGCAATTATTGAGCAAGGTTTTGATGAAGAACTTGTCAAAAAGATAATCAAAATGGTTAACGTAGCTGAGTTTAAGCGATATCAAACTCCTCCAATTTTAAGAGTTTCGCCTAAAGCCTTCGGTATGGGTAGGCGAATGCCAATTGTAGGTAAACACCAGATCTAGTAGATTTAAGGATGTTGAAAAGCTTGTTGACGAATAATCAACAAGCTTTTTTTGAGTTATGCCAACGTTGCCTCAACGGTGATTGAAGTATTTAATAATTTTGAGATCGGGCAGTTTTTCTCCGCATCTGCTACTAATTCATCGAATTTTTCTTGAGAAAGCTCTGGAACCTCCGCAGTTAAAGTCAAATGCGATTCTATAATTTCTCCCTTTGAAGGATCTAAGTTAATTTCACATTTCGTTTCCAATTTAGTGGCGGTAAAACCTGCTTCAGCTAAATTAGCAGAAAGCTTCATGGTAAAACATCCTGCATGCGCAGCGGCAATTAATTCTTCAGGGTTGGTACCGACTCCTTCTGCAAAACGAGAATTGAAAGAGTATTGTGTGTCATTTAATGTAGTGCTTTGTGTGGTCAGTTTACCGGCACCTTCTTTAATAGATCCTTGCCATACGGCTGTTGCATTTCTTTTCATGTTGATTATTTTTTTTGAGATAAGATTCTAACAATAAATATAATCTAATATTTGTATAGCAAACGCAATTATTTCGTTAACATTTCATAAAGTTTTAATCTTCTTTTTCTACGTTAGATGGATCTCCTGTAGGTGTTGTCTTCATTCTTAATGATTGGATGAGTAAGATTCCGACGCCAATCATGATTGATATATCGGCAATATTAAAAACACCGGTTTGGAAGATTTGAAAATCCATGTGCATGAAATCAGTAACCGAACCGTGAACAATCCGGTCGTACAAATTACCCATTCCACCGCCAATTAAAAAGCAAAGCGCAATTTGCATGGTGCTCGGTAAATTCTTTTTTGAAAATAAATAATATAGGCCATAACCTAGAAATAAGACGGGTAGACCTGTTAAAATGATGAGACGAAAAATATAAGGCATATTGTCGCCTAAACTTAAGAAAGCCCCACTGTTCTCCACTTTAGTTAGGGTGAAAAAATTTTTAATCAACACAATATGTTCGTAATCAGAAATCTCATTTCGAACGACGAATTTTGAAATTTGATCAAGGGCGATGTTTAAAATCAAAACAATCAGAAGGAAAAACCAGGTGTAATTTTTATGGTATTGCATTTCTTTGAATTTTAGCGAATAATGTCAGCATCAACGGGTGTGTAGCCCAAGATTCTGCTCAACGACATGATTTGTCCTTTGTGGTGAAACTCATGCGTAATCACGTGTGTAAACAATTGCAAGACACTAATCTTTGTTGTTGTGCCATTGCGAACAATCTGAATCTCTTCTTGATAGTTTCCTTCAAACTGATTTAAAAATTGATCGATGAAAAGATTAACCCGGTTAAAGTATTTAATACAATCATTCAATGTTGAGTAATTGTCGAAAGCGGGATATGTTGATGGTAAACCTAATCCGCGCTCAGCAATCCATGAGGAGTAAGTATCGCAAATGTGAACCAACAGATTACGGATAGAACCTTTGCCAAAAGCACTGTTATCGCAAATAAAGTCTTCGTGAGATATGGTTTTAATGTAATCTAAAATGGTTTCTCTGGAAAACAAAACGAGTTCATATTGTTGTTTCAGCATAAAATTACTTTTTAATCCACTTTTTATAAGGAATAATAAGCGCCAGGATTAAAGCTAATATAGAAAGCGCTTTTGCAATGATGTCGCCATTTTTGGTGTAAAATGTCAGTTCATCATTGAGGTTGATATCACCTTTTAGGGCGGTTCTTGTCCACCATTTTGTACTTTGAGTAATATCGCCACGTTGATTGATAAAGCAAGAGATACCAGTGTTTGCCGATCGGGCTATGTCTCTGCGGTTTTCGATGGCCCGTAGTTTGGCATACATTTCATGCTGGTCTTTGCCTGATGTATTTCCCCACCAGCCATCGTTGGTAATAATGGCAATAAACTGTGCGCCATCTTTAACTTGTTGTCCTATCCAATCGCCCCATAAGCTTTCATAACACACTACAGGTGCGGCACCAATGCCACTTTGTGCATATAAAACACTGGGTTTTTCTTGCCAGCCCCATCCACTAACACTTCCGCCTAGTTCAGAAAAAACGCCGTCTAAAAATGAGAATATTTTTGGAAAAGGCATTTTTTCTGCTCCTGGAACAAGTTTCGATTTATGGTAAAACTGAACATTGGCTGAATTTTCCAACTGCATTGCCGTGTTAAAATTATCGTAATACCGCCCGCTGCGCTCGTCAAGTTTTGCAGATATTGTCTTTTTATCCGCATAAATTTTTACGGTTTCCATTCCGGTAATTAAAGTGCCGTTTCTATACTTACTTAAAAAGTTCTGTAGAGTAATAACTTCAGGATATATCCTAATTTGATCCTCATCGGCATAAATGGGCACAGCAGTTTCCGGCCAGATAAAATATTCGGTATTCGGTTGTGCAAGGGAATCAGATAAATGAGTCAATATCTGAATTTGCTCTTCAGGAGGAATTTCACTTAGCTTCTTGTAAGGATCAATATTGGGTTGAACGACTACCACATTGCTGGGGGTACCTTGTTGTTCGGCATTAGAGTATTTTACTAACGAAATTGTCGCTGGAACAAGTACGACTAAAGCCCAAATACCCGCTGGTTTAAATTTCGCATATCCGGTTGTTGATTTGAATGTTTTGTAAGCTTCGAAGGCGAAAATATTGCTTAACAAAATCCATAACGAACCGCCATAAATACCGGTATAATCATACCACTGCGCAAGCTGGTGCATACCTGCCAGGCCATTTCCTAAAGTCATCCATGGGAAAGCCAGATCCCAGGTTTGTTGTAAATATTCAAGTGCAATGTAAAATGAGATCAAGCCTAAATAGGCAATCACTTTATTGGTATATGTACTTAAGCGATAAAAAAGCCAGAAAGCGGTAGTCATTAAAAATGCTCCCAGTCCGTAAGGAATTATGGAAACTGGAATAGCAACGGCGGTGCCATTGTAGGCACTAATGGCATTATATACCCAATAGATAGAGGCTGTGTTCCAAATTAGAAAAGTAAGCCCCGCGGTTAAAAAAACTTTTTTGCCTTTCTTTTTTCGGTCGCTATTAAAAATCGAATCAAGTGCAATAAATAAAGGCACTAATGCAATAAGCAACAGCGGAGTTGTAAAGGGCATAGGTGGCCAGGCCAGCCAAAGTAAGAAGGCGCTTAATATGGCTAATAGATAGCTTTTTTTCATTTTTTTGGGAAATGGGCAATAGGAAATAGATTAGTTGGTTGACTTTGTGTCTGCTTCACTATTCTCCATTCCCTATTTCCTGAATTTAAAAACTATCTAAAATTGCTGCTTTTTTAGCTTCGTATTCTTCCTGAGTAATCAAGTGTTTATCATAAAGCGTTTTCAGCTTACGAAGTTTTAATGTAGTCTCATCTTCCGGCTCTTCTACTACTTCCGCAATTTGAATTGGCTCAGGTTCTGGAGTATGAGATTCAATAGGTGTAAAATCTGCGAAAGGTTGAGGCGCTGGCTGAATAGGTGCAGCTGCCCGATCTTCTTCCAGTTTCTGCTGTCTTAAAGATTCCTTATAATCTTCTAGCTGCTCATTTGCCGTTTGGTACAACTTTCTGGCCTGCGTTTTAGGTATAAACTCTGTAACGATGTTTTCGCCAGTTTGCGGCACACAAATAAATTTTGAACCAAACAATTCTTCCTTAAATGAAACCTCTTTGATGTTTTTAAGCGAAATGTCTTTAAAGTTCATGGTCAACCCTAAATTTCCCGGCTCGCAATAAAAAATGCGTTTATTAGTTACTGCAATGCTATCTGGCAACAAGTTTACAGCAGGTTTTTTTTGTACGGCGAGGTATAAAATTTCTTCGCCTGTTGTTAAAAGGTCATTAAGCTTTCCGATAACCTTTTCAACCGCTTTTGGGTCTTGTTCGTCGCTTAAAAATCTATCTATGCTAATCATAATGGTTATTTTTTAACTAAGATAATTTAATATCTCATTTTTTAAAACGGGTATATCTTTTATAATAATTTTCCATATAACGATGTCATTAACGTTATCGTAGGAATGGATTATTTTATTCCTTAAATCAACGATCTGCCTTGAATAAGAGATTTTAATTTGCTGATTTATTTTGATCAATTTGTTAATTGCTTCGCCAATTATTTCCAGTTCACGTTCAACAGCTCTTCGCTTTATTTTATTAGCCTTGTAAACTTCAAAATCAAGGTTGTTTTCCAAACGTCAGTTAGTAGCTTTTTCTCCTCTAGTGAACTCATATCAACTGTATTTTACTCTCATTGATACTTTCTATAAGATATGGATTACTCAACGTTTCCTCAGCAACCAACTCGACATCTCTGTTTAACAAATCCTGCAGTTCATAAAGTAGATTAAAATAATTTTCTCCATAACGCTCGAAATCTGTTTTATTTGAGAAGTTTACCAAAAAATCTATATCGCTGTATTCTTTGAGGTTATTTTTAGCTGCGCTACCAAATAAGCAAGCCTCATTAACATCGTATTTTTTAAAGAGCAATTTTATTTGAGGTAGATGATTCGAAATTAAACTTTCCATAATCTTTAATTAAATCAATCAATCTTAGGCATCGTTGTATTTATCCTTGCTCTTTGTTCTTTTATCCTTACTCATATCTTTCCCTGCAATGCAAATTACGAATTCTCCCTTTAAAGTATTGTTCTCGAAATGTGATTTTATTTCTAATAATGTGCCTCTAACGGTTTCTTCGAACATTTTGGTAAGTTCTCTACTTACGGATGCCTGTCTATCCGCCCCCAAATACTGGGCAAACTCTTCCAAGGTTTTTAATAGGCGGTGTGGACTTTCATAAAGTATGATGGTTCGATCTTCTTCGGCAAGTTTTTTAAATTTAGTTTGACGGCCCTTTTTTACGGGCAGAAACCCTTCAAAACAAAAGGCCTCAGCAGGTAAACCGGAATTTACCAATGCAGGCACAAACGCCGTTGCACCTGGCAAGCATTCTACATCAATTTCGTTTTTTATCGCTTCGCGGACAAGAAAAAAGCCTGGGTCTGAAATAGCCGGCGTTCCAGCATCTGAGATCAACGCAATTTTTTGTCCTTCCTGTAAAAATTTGATGATCTCCGAAGTCGCCTTATGTTCGTTGTGCTGGTGGTGGGAAAATACCCGTTTATCAATGCCAAAGTGTTTAAGCATGGGTGCACTTGTGCGGGTATCTTCTGCTAAAATTAAATCGCACTCTTTTAAAATCCGAATTGCCCGAAAGGTCATGTCTTCCAAATTGCCAATCGGCGTAGGTACGAGGAACAGTTTGCCCATTTGATTTTAGATTTTAGTTTTCCGAGTGACGATTGGTTGACGGGTAACTATACTTGAAATTTTGATTTGCGGATCTAATTGACCACGGGTATAAAAATCCAAAATCGTAACTCGTAATTCGTAATTCAATCCTATCTTTGTAAAAAAATTAAATAATGCTGCAAGTTAACTATATCCGCGAAAATAGAGAGAAAGTTTTAGAACGTTTGAGTGTACGTAACTTTAAACAACCAGAGTTAGTAGATGAAATTATCAAAATTGATGAAGATCGTCGTGCTACCCAAACCTCCCTTGATCAAATTTCCGCAGAAGCAAATGCAGCAGCCAAACAAATTGGCGATTTAATGCGTACAGGTAAAAAGGAAGAGGCCGAAGCTATTAAAGCACAAACCACTTCTCACAAGGAAAATATTAAAAGCCTCACCGAAAGATTAAACGAGCTGGAAACTGCTCAGTTTAATGCGGTCGTTCAGTTGCCGAATTTACCTTACCATTTAGTGCCAACTGGCTCTACTGCCGAAGAAAATGAGGTGGTTTATGAGCATGGCGCACCGGCAGAATTGCCAACCAAAGCGTTACCACACTGGGAACTGGCGGCTAAATACGATATTATCGATTTTGAATTAGGGGTTAAAATTACGGGTGCAGGTTTTCCGGTTTATAAAGGAAAAGGAGCGAGGTTACAACGTGCTTTGATTAATTTCTTTTTAGATCATGCAACTGCTGCGGGCTATAAAGAAATGCAGGTGCCCCATTTGGTAAATGCTGCATCTGGTTTTGGTACTGGTCAGTTGCCAGATAAAGAAGGACAAATGTATCATTCAACTGTTGATAATTTATATCTAATTCCTACGGCAGAAGTTCCGGTTACCAATTTATACCGCGATGTAATTATTAAGGAAGAAGATTTGCCGATAAAAAACACAGCTTACACACCTTGCTTTCGTAGAGAGGCTGGTTCTTATGGGGCGCATGTTCGTGGTTTAAATCGTTTGCATCAGTTTGATAAAGTCGAGGTGGTTCAGATTACACATCCTGAAAAATCTTACCAAACGTTGGAAGACATGAGTCACTATGTACAGTCTTTGTTACAGGAGCTTGGCCTGCATTACCGTGTTTTGCGTTTATGTGGTGGAGATATGGGCTTCACTTCTGCCATGACTTACGATATGGAAGTATGGAGTGCAGCACAAGAACGCTGGTTAGAGGTTTCTTCAGTTTCCAACTTCGAAACCTATCAGGCCAACCGTTTAAAACTTCGCTTTAAAGGTAAAGAGGGCAAAGCGCAATTGGCACATACATTAAATGGAAGCGCATTGGCATTACCTAGAATCGTAGCATCAATTTTAGAAAACTATCAAACTGATAACGGAATTAAAATTCCAGAAGCACTGGTAAAATACACAGGATTTGATATGATTGATTAGGTTTTCCACAAGTCGTCATTGCGAGGTACGAAGCAATCTCTTTTGCTGTTAATTGCTTCGTACCTCGCAATGACGGAAAATAAATAGGCACAAAAAAAGCTTTACATCACTGCAAAGCTTTTCGTTTTTTATAGATAGATGTAATTGTTTTTCTGATTATAGAATCAAAATCAATAATAAGATGATGATGATAATTGCACCAACTGAAAGATAAACGCCTCCAGAAACTGCACGGGCCTGACCTTTCAATTCTCTTAATTCGCTGCGTAATGCCTTACGTTCTGCTCTTGTTAAATTAGATTTATCCATATCCCTAATTTCTTCGACACGAGTTTTAATTCTTTCTAACTGTGCAGATTGTTCAGCCGTTAATTCTGTAGGGTTTTTAGCAGGTTTGTTAGCCGCTTGAACAGAGTTGAAGCTGATACCTAAAGAGAAAATAAGTGCTAGTGTGTAAATGAATTTTTTCATAATTTCTATTTTTTAGTGTTTCGATTTGTACGTAACAAAAAACCTACCAAAATGTTCTTGGTAGGTTTTAAAATGCGAATCTCTCAGCGCTAAAATGGATTATTTAATCTCGAAGACTACATTCACAGTGAAATTTAATTTAATCTTCTTAAAGTCGATTTCTGGTGCTGCGTCTGCAGATTCAGCCATTGCAGATTTCATCATATAATTTCTATAAACAGGCTGTATAATATTGTCGCCGCCATCCTGTATCTCTATAACACTACCTAATTTATCGCCCAGGGCCTCAACCATATAAGCTGCTTTTTCTTTTGCGGCTAATAACGCCTTAATCTTTAAATCTTTTTTAAGGGTTTCTATTTTCGAATAATCGTAGCTTTCAATGTTGGTATTGGCAATTCCTTTTGGATCAATAGCTTCCAAAATGGCGTCGAATTTATTAAGGTCGCTTACTTTTAAACGATATTGTTTGCTCGCTAAAAAATCAGGATTTTTCTTTTTCTCCGTAGCATAATTCCAGCTGCTCAGGTTGCTAATGGTCAAATTTTCCTTTGCAATTCCTGCTTTCTGTACAGCAGCAAAAAGTTGTTTTTCCAACTCCGTGATGTCTACTTTCTTTTTTCCGTTCAAATATTCCTTCAACGAAATCCCAATGTAAATGATGTCTGGAGTAACCTCTGTCTCAGAAGTTCCGCTTACGCTAATTTTCCTACGTAAATCTGTTTGCTGAGCCATTGCCGATGAAAGGCCTAAAAATGCAACTAGTGCAACTGCCATTAACTTTTTCATAATCTTTAGTGTTTTTAATTGTAATGAAGCTTGCATAAGCTTTTTTATTTAGCTTTTGTTTGCTTATGCAGGTTTCATAATTCTGTTTTCTTTGTGTGTGTTGTTATGATGTGCCTTGTGTACAAATTCCACACCGAGATTTAATTTTATCAAAATATTTTGAAAATGTGAGTCAGTACTAATCGGAAAACCCATTTCTGTTATTCGTTACAAGTCATCTTCCAATGAATTATTGGAATGCGGCTTTCCACTACTACGGGGTTTATTGAGGGAAATTTGTGCTGATAACAATCCGTTAGTTTTTAATTTGTCAGTAAAAACCCACAAAACATTTGCTCTGTAACGGCACTGTCTCATTTTTAAACAATTCATGGTATAAAGCAAATTAACGTTAAATTTGCAGTTCATTAAAAGTTTATAGTGAAGAAATTAATCATCGGAACACGCGGTAGCGAACTTGCATTGTGGCAGGCTAATCACATTCAAAGTGAGTTAGCAACAATCGGTATTGAAGCAGAAATCAAGGTTATTAAAACGCAGGGCGATAAAATCCTGAATTTACGTCTGGATAAATTAGAAGGCAAAGGCTTTTTTACCAAAGAGCTGGAAGAAGAACTTTTGGGCGGAACAATCGATTTGGCTGTACATTGCCTTAAAGATTTACCAACCAACCATCCTGCTGGTTTAACTATTGCTGCAATTCCCCCACGAGAAGAAGCAACCGAATATCTTTTGATTTTAAAAGATTGTGTTGATGTTTCTCAAAAGTTGTCTCTGAAAAAAGGCGCAATGGTTGGTACTTCATCAAACAGAAGGAAAGCCCAACTTTTGGGTTTACGCTCTGACTTGGAAATCGAGGATTTACGTGGAAACGTTCCAACCCGGATTCAGAAACTCAGAGATGAAGATTATGATGCGATTATGCTGGCGAAAGCAGGTATCAAACGCCTGGGCTTAGATGTAAGTGAGTTCCATGTAGAAGAATTGGAACCAACAGAATTTGTGCCTGCTCCTGCTCAAGGTGCGCTAGCTATTCAAATCAGGGAAAATGATACTGAACTTTTCGATGAACTTCAAAAATTGCATGATCCCGCGACAGCAGAAGAGGTTGGTGTAGAACGGAAAGTGCTTAATATCTTTGAAGGCGGCTGCCATATGCCTTTGGGTTGCTATTGTAAAAATGAAGATGGCGCCTTCGAAGTGTGGACTTCAAAAGCGGAAACAGCCGATGATTTTCCTGAGCGTTTGTTCTTACGTTCTGAAACCACAGAGGGTTTAGCAGAAAAAATCGTAGCTAAATTTTCAAAAGAAAGAAAAAAGCCGGCAAAGGTTTTCATCTCTCGTGAAATTGGTGAGCACAGTTATTTTCGCAAAGCTTTAGAGAATAACAATATAGAAATTGAGGGTCGTTCGTTAATCCGTACGTTTCCTATTGTAACTGTTTTAGATCAGTTTATATTAAAAAACATCGATTGGATTTTCTTCAGTAGTAGAAACAGTGTGGAGTATTTCTTCAATTTAAAACCGCAATTGCCAAAGAAAACACAGTTTGGTGTAGTAGGAAGAGGCTCGGAAGATGCTTTGCGCAAGTTTAATCATTTTGCAGATTTTGTGGGTACAAGCGGCGACATTTCCGAAGTTGCAGAAGATTTTGCGAAACTGGTTTCCGGAAAAAATGTTTTATTTCCGAGAGCGCAGGATTCTTTACAATCCATTCAGAAGTCTTTACCTGCTGATGCAAAAATTATCGACTTGCCAATCTACGAAACAGTAATCGAAGAAAATATCGATCAGAGTTATGCTGATGTTTTAATTTTTACCAGTCCATCAAATGTTGATGCTTACTTCGCTGATAATTTATTGGAACCTGGCCAACAGGTTATTGCAATTGGAAATTCTACAGGCAAGAAGTTTGACGAAATGGGCGTAAAATATGCTTTGCCTTATTCGCCTGATGAAATTGGATTGGCGGAAGCGGTTTTTGGAATAGAAATTAAATAGAGTTTAAGGGTTTAAGGTTGAGTGTTTGGATGCTGAAAGACTAAAGCATAAATACTAAAGCGATAAGCAAGAGCACATCGTCATTGCGAGGCACGAAGCAATCTTACTGCGAAAGATCTTCATTGCAATGCATTAGGATTGCTTGCCTGCGGTAGGCAGACTTCTTACCTCGCAATGATGACCGTAAAAAACTCACTGCTCGAAAACGTAATATATATATATATATATATACAAGTCTTGATACCTGCCTAAGCGGCAGGCGAGCTTGATTCTAAATACTAATACACTCGCTAAGGCCACCCCCCTTCCGGGGAGGTTTGGTGGGGCTTTAATACTAATAAAATGTTACATCGTCCGAGAAGATTAAGGAAAAACCCGTTGGTTAGAGAGATGGTAGCCGAAACCCGACTATCGAAAGATATGTTTGTGTACCCTTATTTTGTGGTGCCAGGAACGAATGTTACGCATGCAATTGATGCCATGCCAGGTGTAAACCATTATTCGGTTGATACTTTGGTGAAGGATGTGGAAGCGGGAATGAGAAAAGGCTTGAACAAAATCATGCTCTTTGGCGTAGGCGACGAAAAATCTGCTGATGCAAAATCAGCTCATAATGATCATTCACTGGTTCCAACTGCAGTTCGCGAGCTAAAAAAACAATTCGGTGAAGATTTATATGCGATCACAGATGTTTGCGTTTGTTCCTATACCACTCACGGTCACTGTGGAATTATGGAGAACGATTATGTTCAAAACGATAAAACAGTTGATGTGATTGCTAAAATGGCTTTGACGCATGCGCAAGCAGGAGCCGATATGTTTGCCCCTTCTGATATGATGGATGGGAGAATTGAAGCGATGCGTAATCTGTTAGACGAAAATGGTTTTGTTAATGCAGCCATTATGAGTCACGCCACAAAGTTTGCATCGGCTTACTATGGTCCGTTTAGAGAAGCTGCCGATTGTGCGCCAAGCAAAGGCGATAGAAAAGCATACCAAATGGATTTCAGAAACCCATTAGAGGCTTTGCGTGAAGCACAATTAGACGAACAGGAGGGAGCAGATGTTTTGATGGTAAAACCAGGCTTGGCTTATCTGGACATTATTCAGCGCTTGAAACAAGATACAAACTTGCCTATTGCTGTTTACAATGTTTCAGGAGAATACTCGATGGTGAAAGCAGCTGCAGAACGTGGATGGATCGATGAGCAAAAGGTAGTAATGGAAACCATGCACGCTTTTGCCAGAGCAGGAGCGAGTATTATAACCACTTACCACATTAAAGATATTTTAAATAACGATTGGATTTAAAAGTTGTAAGTTTAAGTTATAAGTTGTACTTCTGGCGTATAATTAAAACTTGATATTTACATTTTAATAAAAGTTGTAGGCTATAAGTTATACGTTTTTTCGGATACTTAAAACTTAATACGCGCAACTTAAAACTTTATAAGATGTTAGATTCATTGAAGAAAATGTTTTCAGGCAACGAGGCCGATGTTCCAGTAAATTCAGGAAGTAAGCCTGATATTTCAAGAGTAAAGTCTGCGGAGTTATATGAGAAATCAAAAACTTATTTCCCTGGGGGTGTAAATTCCCCGGTTAGGGCTTTTAAATCAGTATACGGAACACCACTTTTTATCGAAAAAGGTGATGGTTGCTATATCTGGGATGCCGATGGAAATCAGTTTATTGATTTTTGCGGAAGTTGGGGGCCATTAATTTTGGGCCACAACCATTCTAAAATTCGCGAGAAAGTTACTGAGGTAATGCAAAACGGAATGAGCTTCGGTGCACCGACTGCTTTAGAAAATGAACTTGCAGAATTGATTATCAAAAACAATCGTTTTGTAGAGAAAATCCGTTTTACAAGTTCTGGTACAGAAGCGGTGATGTCGGCCATTCGTTTAGCCAGAGGTTTTACCGGAAGAGATAAAATTCTAAAGTTCGAAGGGTGCTATCACGGTCATAGCGATTCACTTCTGGTAAAAGCAGGTTCGGGTTTAGTTACTTTTGGCGAAACTTCTTCGGCTGGTGTTCCAAAATCTTTTGCTGAAGAAACAATTGTGATTCCTTTAAATGATAAGACTGCAATTGAACAAGCTTTTAATCAATTTAAAGACCAAATCGCCGCGGTAATTATTGAGGGTATTCCTGCCAATAATGGCTTGATTATGCAGGATGAGGAATACATTCAATTCTTGAGCAAAATCTGTAAGGAAAATAATTCACTTTTAATTTTCGATGAAGTCATTACCGGTTTTAGAGTTGGCTTTGAAGGTGCTGCGGCTTATTATGGCATCACACCTGATATTCTCACTTATGGAAAAATTATTGGTGGTGGTTTACCTGTTGGTATGTACGGTGCAAGGGCTGAAATTATGGCGCACATTTCTCCGGATGGCGGTGTTTATCAAGCCGGTACTTTGTCGGGAAATCCAGTGGCGATGGCTGCGGGAATCGCAACTTTAACGGAATTAAATAAATCTGGTTTCTATAAAGACTTAAATAACAAAACGCAGGATTTTGTAGCCAGTATTCAGCGTTTTGCGACGGCGAGAAATTATAAATTTAAGGTGTTTACGGTTGGTTCTATCTTTTGGTTTGCTTTTACGGATAAGGACAAAATCCAATCGGCGGATGATATTGATGCAAGTAGCATGGATAAATTCAAGATTATGCACCGTGAACTATTAAACCGTGGCATTTATCTAGGTCCATCGGGATATGAAGTGGGTTTTGTTTCAGCGGCACATACTAAAATTGAGTTGGAGAAAGCGAAGAGAGCGATTTTTGAAGCCCTGGATCTAGTGTTTAAGAAGTAGAATTTACACTACAGAAGTAAATTTTTAACTTTATGAGACATATAAGAAATATAGGATCGTGTTGGTTTAAGAAGGATTAAAACTATGAGGGCGACTCCGCTCCTTATTTTCAAGGAGGGGTTGGGGATGGTTGTAAGTTTGATGCACAAATCAAAGTTATCTAAACCCGATTGAAGTGAAAATACTTTTTGATGTTATTGACTATAAAGATTGCCACGTCGTCTCTCCTCTCAGTGACAAAAATGGAGCAGTGACAATCGCAAAAGGATTGCAACCGAAAGCGGGACCGAAATGTACAGAAAATTGCTTTCCAATAATAATTTAGCTATCTGGGAAAAATCTTAAAACTCCTTAAATCATAACAATCCTGGTAAAGACAGATGAAGAAATCCATTATCATATTTTACGCATTATTACTTTACGCATTAATCCAACTCATTTCCTGGGGCACCTTGGTGGTGCGTTTACAGCCAAGCCGCATGACAATGATTATGGGTGAAGGATCCGTATTTCTGTTTTTGCTTTGCATTGGTGGATATTTCCTGCATCAATCCTTGAAACGGGAGGATAAATTGAGGGAGCAACAGCAAAATTTCCTAATGTCTATCACGCATGAGTTGAAATCGCCATTGGCCGCCATCAAACTTTCCATTCAAACCATTGTTAAAAGAGATTTAGATAAAGCCCGGCAGGTTTCATTGTTAAATAACTCGTTGAAAGATATTGAGCGTTTGGATGATTTGGTTGAAAATATGTTGCTTGCAACCAAAATTGAAAACCGTTCGTATACCTTTCCAAAGGAGGAATTTAATTTTTCGGAGTTGGTTTATAAAATTACAGACAGGCTACAGGTGCACTCCTGTGGAAACGAACAGCTTATTAACGCGCATATTCAGCCAAATTTGCAGATATTGGGTGACAAATTTGCCTTATCGTCAGTAGTTACCAATTTAATTGAGAATGCTGTTAAATATTCTAGTCCGTGCGATGAGATAAATGTCTATTTAGATAAGGTGGAAGGGCATATTCAGTTGAGTGTAGTAGATAAAGGCCCAGGGATTTCAGATGCCGAAAAAATGTTGATATTTGATAAATTTTACCGCGTTGGTAATGAGAATGTCAGGAAAGCGAAGGGAACAGGTTTAGGCTTGTTTATTGTGAAAGAGGTTTTACAATACCATGATGCAGATATTACAGTAAAAGACAATTTGCCTCAAGGAAGTATTTTTGAAGTAACATTTAGTTAATCTCAATTATGTCACAAAAATTAAGAATTCTATTGGTAGAAGACGAGGATCACTTGTTAGATGCTATCAAATTAAACCTGGAACTTGAGGGTTATAAAGTTCATGCCGTTAAAGATGGCAAAACCGCTCTTAAAATATTTAAAGAAGAACGTTTCAATTTAATCATTCTGGATGTGATGCTACCAGAAATGGATGGTTTCCAGGTTTGCGAAACAATCCGTTTAGAGAATGCAGAAGTTCCGATTATGTTTTTAACAGCTAAAAACACTTCAGAAGATCGTGTTTTAGGCTTGAAAAAGGGTGCTGACGATTATTTAGTTAAACCCTTCAATTTAGAGGAGTTAATTCTTCGTGTTGGAATTTTGGTTAAACGCAGTTTGAAATCTGATGATTTGAAAGAATTAAATTCTTACAAAATTGGCGATAAAACCATCTATTTTAATTCTTTTGAATTGAAACATGATGATGGCACCATTACTCCATTGACAAAAAAAGAAACGATGTTGTTAAAGCTTTTAATTGAGCGCAAAAACGACGCAGTTTCTCGTGAACAGATTTTGGAAACAGTGTGGAATTATGATGTTTATCCTTCAACAAGAACGATTGATAACTTCATTTTAACTTTCCGTAAGTATTTCGAACCAGATCAAAAAAATCCAGTTTATTTCCACTCTATTCGTGGTGTAGGTTATAAATTCACTGATAGTCATTAATGTACAATAGTTTAGGCCGGTATGTTTTAATGGCCGTTTTCTTGTTGGCTGCTTTGGTTTGTATCGTTTACGATCAATACGAGTTGGCAGCAGTGGCGGGGTGTTTATTGCTCTTTTTGATTTGGAGTCATTTCAGGCACAGCTCTGTTTTAATGGCTTCCAAGTATTTTAAGAACAATGAGTTTGGAAAAGCAAAGCTGATGCTTGCTGAAGTTCCAAATCCTGAGCGTTTATCAAAGAATCGTAGAGGGTATTATGAATTCATGCAAGGCAATATGGCTTTGAAAGAGGAAGATTACGAAAAAGCTGAATATCATTTCCAGTTGGCCAGTCGTTTTCCCGTTGGCGGAAAAAATGAGAAATCTTATGTATTGATCCATTTAGCCAACCTCGCTTTACGAAGAAAAGATAAAGAACGGGCAGAAGTTTATGTTGCCAAGGCCAAGGAACTTTCTGAATCATCACGCTCTAAAGACATTATCGTTAAAATTGAAAAAGAAATAAGCAAATTATAATATTCGTATTGTCATTTTGAGAAACGAGGCACCGCTTTAGGAATAAAAAGGTTCTTCGTTTTTTTTTATTTCATACCTTTGCGCAATTAAATTTTTATCCACGCGTCATCCTGAATTTACTTCAGGATCTCATTGCTAAAAAGATGCTAAAATTAAATTCGGCATGACGATTAAAGGGATAGTAACTACAAATCATGAAGAATAATTTATTTTTAGACGCTGCATTTTCGAAACAAACAGAACGTCCACCGGTATGGATGATGCGTCAGGCAGGTCGTTTTATGCCGCAATATTGGGAGATCAAAAACAAATACTCTTTTTTAGAGATGTGTAAAACTCCTGAAATTGCTGCCGATGTTACCATGTTGCCTGTAGATTTATTAGGAATTGATGCAGCGATTTTATTCTGTGATATTTTAGTAACGGGCGAAGCCATGGGTGGCGACTTAAGCTTTACTCAAGGTGTTGGCCCTAAGTTTGCTAATCCGGTACGTTCGGCACAAGATGTTGAAAACCTTAACGTAAATTGTTTGGATGAGTTACAATATGTAGCTGATGCCATTAAAGTGATTCAGCAGCGATTAGATGGCAATATTCCACTAATTGGTTTCGCTGGTGCCCCTTTTACGGTAATGAGTTACTTAATTGAGGGTGGGTCATCTAAAGATTTCAAGTTAACGAAGCTGTTTATACATAATCAACCAGAATTAGCGCATAAGCTTTTGGCTAAAATAGCTAAGGTTACGGCAGATTATTTGAACCTTCAAATTGCTGCGGGTGTTAACGCGGTTCAGATTTTCGATAGTTGGGCTCTTGCCTTATCATGGAACGATTATCAGGAATTTTCTCACCGTTATATCCAGGAAATTATTTCGAACTTAAATAGAAAAGATATCCCAGTGATTTCTTTCTGTAAAGGAAGTTCTGTATTTGCGCCAATGATGGCAGAAGCAAAACCGGATGTAATTTCAGTTGATTGGAATGCCGATTTATTGAATATTAAAAATGCTTTGCCACAAGGTATCGCTGTCCAGGGAAATTTAGATCCACATATTTTATACGCTGATCAATCGGTAATTAAAGCACAAATTCATAAACTGTTTGAGCGCATGCGTGGAACAGAAGGATTTATTTTCAACCTGGGTCACGGTATTATGCCAGATATTCCTTTCGATAATGTGAAGTACGCGATTGATGTAGTGAAGGAGTTTAGGTACTAAATCCTTTATATCGGAATTTGACAGCGAAACAAAATTGATTATATTTGAGTATGGAGACATTAATTATCGATATTCTTGAAAACAAAAGTTCATTGGTCAAAAGTCTTTTGAAAGAACTTGGCGTTACTTCAGGAGATAGTGATCAAAAAGCTAGAATTCCGAATAAACTTACACGCAAAACCATTGAAGATGCACATAATGGGATTGGAGTTGGAGAACCCATACAGGATATAAAATTATTTTTAGGTTCTTTATAATGTTTACTTTAAAGCTTACAAATCAATTCAAAACGGATGCAAAAAAAGCAATTAAAAGAGCATCTCAAAACTTAAACTTGATTGAGGCTTTCTTCGGCATTGAAAAAAAACATCTGGCCCCACAAGCTTGCTGGAAACTACAAAGGTAATTGGGAGGCTCATATTAAACCTAATCTACTAATAACTTGGTTCGAGATTACAGAAGATAATGATCATCTTGTTAAGGTTATTCACTCATTCTGATTTATTTTAGATCAAAAATCTATTTCTTTAATCCTATAATGATAGAAATTCTTCAGCCATATTATCAATATTTTAAAGCTGTTCATATCGTATTTGTGATTAGCTGGATGGCGGGGTTATTCTATATATTAAGTCTGTTTATCTACCATACAGAAGCCAACGAAAAAGAGGAGCCTGAAAGAGGTATTCTGCAAAAACAATTTGTTAAAATGGAGGCTACCTTATGGAGAATTATCGCTACTCCGGCCATGATTATTTCCGTTCTGGCTGGTGCCGGGATGCTTATGCTCAACAGTGGCCTGTTACAAATGGATTGGATGTGGGTAAAGCTTGCTTTTGTAATCGGCCTTCTTATTTATCATTTTATCTGCCAAAACATTGTAAAGCAACTTAAAAATGATGTATTCAAAATGAATAGCTTTCAGTTGCGTTTATGGCGTGAACTGGCTACGATCTTCATGATTGCGATTGTGTTTGTGGTTATTCTCAAAAGTGCAATCAATTGGATTTATGGTTTGATTGGTATCATGGGAATTGCCATGGCGATTATGATCGCAGTAAAGCTTTATAAAAATTATAGGTTAAGAAGGTAATTTTAATAGCAAATATGGAATAGAGATATAATCTACATCATTTTTAAAAAAAAATTATGTATAAAGCCCTCTCAATATTTCTCGTGTTTTTAAGTCTGTCTTCATACGGACAAGATTTTACTTCCCGAAAACAGAAATCCAATCAAGACGAAACAATATATCTTAAAGAAGTTCGAGCGTTTATTCGATATATTCACAAAGACCGATTGAAAGATTCTACATATGTTTTGTTAAACGAACCCCAGATAGAGGTTACTTGTGAAAAACTTGCGGCATCTGATTCTTTATTTTCTATTTCTGAGAAAAATAAACTAAACGAGCAGCTTAAAAGTCAGCGTGTTAAATCATGGGAAGAGGTTTGGCCTTATAAAATTAAATTCATTTCACCTGGCAATTTAAAAGAATTTAATAAATTAAATAATGCCTTTAATTGGGTAGCTTTTAAGAAGGATATAAGTTCAAGTTATTACATCATATCAAGTCCCGTGTTTTTTGAAAACTACAGCTTTTGTATTTATTATGAAGCAAATTATAGCGATAGTGGGGAGATTGGAGTTGCTAAACTTTACAAAAAGGTTAGAAACAACTGGTTGTTTGAGAGATCGGTATGTTCTTGGTTCCATTCATGGGATACTAATTGAATATAATAATGGAATTGTCAAAGCTTTTTTTGCATTGAATATTACCTGAAATTAAAGCTGTACTTTTGGAAGTATATTTCCATTAGATGAAAAAAACCTTACTTCTGATATCATTTTTTTTTAGTTCTTATTTCGCCTCGGCACAGTTTAATCAAACTGCTTTGGAAAACAGAATCCGTCCGGATAGCAGCTTAACGAACGAAGTTCACTTCAATTTCTACAATTTCAATTACGTGCGTAATTACGAGTACACAAACGATTTTCACGATGGTTATACGCTGTATGGAACACAGTTGCAACCTCAAATTGTTTATTATGCGCATCCAAACCTGGCCATCGCTGCTGGTGCGTTTATTCGTAAAGATTTTGGTAGAAATGGAGTTACAGATGCGAAACCCTTATTCAGTTTAAAGTATCACAAGCGCAACCTCACTTTAATTTTTGGTAGTCTTGAAGGAGGCATTCAGCATAAATACATTGAGCCGATTTATAATTTCGAAAGAACAATTACTAATCCAATTGAATATGGAACACAGCTATTGTTGGAGCGCAAGAAATTTAATTTAGATGCCTGGATTGCTTGGCAAAAAATGATTGATAAAGGCGAAGCAGCCAAAGAGGAAATTGTAGGTGGTTTATCTACTGAGACTACATTGGCAGAAAGCAATGGATGGAAACTGAGCTTCCCTGTACAATTTTTAGCTTTTCATCAAGGCGGACAAATAGATGTTTTAAAAGAGATTCCGATTAGTACAGTTTTGAATGGTGCCGCTGGATTGAAATTGCACAAAGAGATTGGTACTAATATTACTCAAGTTTATACCGATAACTATATCGCTGTTTATAAAGATTTATCGCCTGATAAAAGGAGAGCCTACGAAGGTGGTTTTGGCTTGTGGTTAAATGCCGGTGTGGAAAGTAAGTGGGGAAGTTTAGTAGCCTCTTATTGGAAAGGAAATAACTTCATTTCGATAAAAGGAATGCCTTTGTATGAATCGGTTTCGAATAATTTATATACAAATGGCTTAAAGCAGAGCGGCAGAAATATTGTGTCGTTGCGTTATGCTTATCAAAAGGAACTGATTCCACATTTATATCTTGATGTTCGTTTTGAACCACATGTTGATTTGGACAATACAGATAAACAACTTCAATTTAACCACTCTTTTTTCTTAACTTATAAGCAGGATTTCAGATTGTTTAAGGTTAAAAGGGATGGAAGGTAGAAACTAGAAAGGTTGAGGGTGATTGATTTTCATAAGGTATCAACCCCTTAGGTTTTAAAACCAAGGGGGTTTATGTTTTATAGGATTCCCAAGTTCCACACCGCTTTACTCCTATTTAAGCTTCAAAATTCCTGCTAACTAAACTCGATATGAGCGAAAAACTCGACGGTAGGGAAATGAACCTAGGCTTTGGAGCAGATAGGGAGACTAACACCTCAAAAAAGCCCCTGACATTGCTTTTTAAATCAAAAAACTATATTTTTCTAAAAATTTATTAACATTTATCTAATTGATAATCAGGTGCTAAAAATAAATTTTAACTTTTATTTAACTTTTTCTTACCACTCATGCAACCAATGTTTGTAAACTGCCATCTTCTATATACAAACACACAATGAAATTGACGCGAAGCTATACGATAAACGATTTGATGGAAGGCTGCAAGGCTGGCGACCGGAAGATGCAAGAGTTGCTCTACAAGCAAACTGCATCGAAGATGTTGGCCGTATGTATGCGTTACGCCAAAGATAGGATGGAAGCTGAAGATGTATTGCAAATGGGATACATTAAGGTTTTCCAAAAGATTAAAGAATACAGAGGAGAGGGTTCTTTTGAAGGTTGGATTAGAAGAGTGATGGTGAATACCGCTATAGAAAGCTATCGCAAAAATCTGCGCAGTTTAAATGTAGTTGAGATTGACGAGGCATACGAGCAGCCTTCAACAGGGTTCGATTTTGGAACACTAGGTATGCAGGATTTAATGAAAGTGATACAAAAGCTTGCCGATGGTTATCGAATGGTTTTCAATATGTATGCAATTGAAGGTTATTCACACAAAGAAATTGGAGAAACACTCGGCATTTCAGAAGGCGCAAGTAAGTCGCAATTATCGAGAGCTAGGGCAATATTAAAAGAAGAAATTATAAAAATGGAGGGATTTGGTTATGCAACCTATACAGGATAAGGATTTTGATCAGTTGTTTAAAAATGCTTTCGAAGATGCCGAAGTAACGCCATCGAAAGATTTATGGAGTAGCATTGAAAGTGAAATTGAAACAAAGAGAAAAAGGGTTTTTCCGATTTATTGGTTGGCTGCAGCAGCAGTTTTACTAATTACAGCAGTTGGGTTTTTAGTTTACCAACAGCAGGAAAAACCAAAACAATTTGCAAGCAGGCTTGAATTAAAAGTTACAAAGCCAGTTGTTGAAAGGCAACCTCTTCAAGATTCTTCAATAGTAGTTATCACGCAGGAAAAAGAAATTGGGCAAGTTTCACCAACTATAACTCAACCCTCCACAGCAATTGCAAAAACTAAAGTTAAGGAAACAATCAAGTATGTAGAAAAACAGAAGATAGTTACGGCGCTTCAAATGCAAAAACAGGAGGTTGTTCTAGCTAAAAATGAGCCCGCTAAACAAGATCTTAAAGAGAAGATTGATGCTGCCATTTTAGAACAGGAAAAACCGATACTCGCTTCGAACGTAGCTGCAATAAAAGCTGATGAGGTAGCTGGAGGAGACGATCAAACTGATAATAAAGGGATCCGTAATGTAGGCGACGTGGTAAACTTGATTGTAAATAAAGTAGACAAGAGAAAAGATAAGTTTATCCAATTCCGTACTGATGATGATGACTCTTCAATTTCAGCAATTAATATTGGTCCGTTTAAGTTTGGTAAAAAGAAAAAATAAACCAGGATTGGTGAGGATTTAAAGAATGCAAGATCAGGTCTTATAGTGCTCTCATTCAATCACTCTCTCAGTTAATCATTAAAAAACACACGCAACACATATGAAACATCTAATTTTTACAACACTTTTGGTAAGCGGGCTTGCCGGTGTTATGGCTCCAAGTGCTTTCTCTCAGCAAGATACAGTAATAAAAGACACTGTTATTAAAAAGAAAAGCAAGTACACATTAACGATAGGTGGAGGTAACTTAATAACTAAAAGTACAGATTCTACGAATAATCAAAAAAAAGGTCGTTTTGTAGGGGGGATAACTTTTACCAGAGTAGATTTAGGCTTCTCCAGGTTAATAGATAATGGAAGTTTTAACTTATCTCCCGCTAACGAGTTTTTAGATTATAGAGGCGGTAAAACAAGTACATTCTCTTTCGATGTTTTGCAATTCGGATATCGCTTTAATTCAAACTTTAAAGTTTATTTGGCTGGTGGTTTCGACTGGACCTTAATCAGATTAAGAGATAATGTTACCACCCAAAAGAACTTGCCAACGCTAACTGCGCTTCCTGAAAGTGTTGAATTCTCTAAAAATCGTTTCTCAAGCAGTTATGTACACATTCCTTTGAACTTCGAGATCCGCACTAAAGAAAATGACAAAGGCAAACGTTTTTACTTTGTTTTAGGTCCGGAGGTTAGTTTCTTACTTGGAGGGAAAGTAAAACAAATAAGTGATGAATTTGGAAAACAAAAGCAATATGATAATTACCATTTTCAATCGGTACGTTACGGTGGTTCATTCAGATTTGGATATGGCGGCTTAGGTTTATTTACCAAATATTACTTCAACGATATGTTTGATACCCCTGCACAAGCTGGTTTAAAAAACATGAGTTTCGGTATTACCTTCGGTTTAAATTAAAAAATAGCAACACACAAATTAGATCCTGTTTCGGTTAGGCGGAACAGGATTTTTTGCGTAAAAACATTTCTCTTTAAGCTTTAAGCTTTATCTTTACCAGGTGAGCGATAATATAATAAGCGTTAAAAATTTAACAAAGCAGTATCAGGCAGAACAAGCAAGTGGTATTAAAGACATCAGTTTTAATATCAACAGGGGAGATGTAGTAGCGATTATTGGCGAAAGCGGAAGTGGGAAATCGACGTTATTAAAATCGATTTACGGTTTGCTGAAAACTGATGAAGGAGAGATTTTCTTCGATGGCGAAAAAGTAAAAGGCCCAGATGAACAACTAATTCCGGGTCATAAGCAGATGAAAATGGTTACTCAGGACTTTTCGCTCAATATTTATGCCAAGGTTTATGATAATATTGCCTCACAACTATCGAATACTGACTTAAAAACAAAGGCCGAAAAAACTTTGGCTATCATGGAACATCTCCGGATCCTTCCACTGCAAAATAAAAAGATTATTGAACTCAGCGGTGGCGAGCAGCAGCGTGTAGCCATTGCCAAGGCAATGGTAGCAGATACCAAAGTTTTGCTTTTGGATGAACCTTTTAGTCAGGTTGATGCTTTACTAAAAAACCAGTTAAGGGCCGATATTAAGCGTGTGGCAGCAGAAACTGGTGTTACCGTGATCTTAGTTTCCCATGATCCTGCGGATGGTTTGTTTCTGGCCGATCAACTCTTAATTTTACGTAACGGGGCGCTGCTTCAAACCGGTAAGCCCTCCGAAATCTATCAGCACCCGAAACACATTTATACAGCTCAAATCTTAGGAAATGCTGTTGTCTTATCTCGAGGCGACGCGGAGAAACTCGGATTGAAAACCTTTTCCGGAAATATTGTTTTTTATCCCGAATGGGCAGAAATTAACAGTAACTGGAGTAGCAGACGCTTTGAGGTAAAGGATGTTTACTATAAAGGTTTTTATGATGAACTGCTATTGGAAAGAAATGGTGTTACTGTTAGAGCAATACAATTGAATAGAGGTGAGCATAAAAAAAACGACTACGTTCAGTTGAACATTAGTCGTTTTTTAGAGTTTTAAAAAGATTATTATTCTGAAGATGATGCAACCAAAACAATTCTTGCAGTTATGCTCGCTGTGGGCCTAGTTGGTTCTAAATTTTTATTGTTATTGTTTTGCAGATATACTCTTATTCTGCTTGGGAAAGAACTGTAACTGTATGAATCAGGACCGTAATTAAATGGTAAGGCATCGTAACCATCATCATTGAAACGGGCGAAAGATAATATGATACCATCGTCCTCGTACTGCTCTATTCTACTATCAGTAATGTCTACATAATAATAAATTCCATTATCATTATTACTTTGCCACTGATTTGGTTGAATGGTTTTGTACAATGTAATGTTTGGAGTGTTCTCAACAATTGTGTCTTTCTTGCAAGATGCCAAACCTAGTGTGACAATGCATAGCATGAGGATAGTAAATTTTTTCATTTTGATCAGTTTCATTTGTGTGTGCTTTGAGTAATACAAAACAACTGCCAAAAATGCTGGAAAACACAATGTGGATTAATAATTGTTTAAAGGGTAATGCACAACATCGAAAATTGAATTAAAACATCACCGCAATGAGAGTATTTTTTAGAGTTTTACCCTGGTTGATTTTATTAATTGCAGGTTACTTCTTCATCTCAAAAAAGTTCAGCATCAGTACATCCGTAGAAAGCAAACATCAGCTTTTAGTAGATAAAATAGAGGCCATAGGTAAATTAGAACTGGTTCGCTATCAAATTAGCGACGTACTCGAACACAAAAACAAAACAGATTTTTTACCTGAAGCAAGTGTGTTGCTTATTGTTAAAGCAGAGGCTGTTGGTTGTATCGACCTTACAAAAATAACAAAGGACGATATTGAAGTGACAGCAGATACAGCTGTAGTAAATTTACCACAGCCAGAGATTTGCTATGTAAAAATTGACCACAAAAATTCAAGGGTATACGATACCAAGATGGCCTTTTTTAGAGAAGCACGTTTAGTGGATGAGGCTTACAAAGCTGCGGAAAAACAGATCACTGCTGAAGTGAAAAAATCGGATATTTTAAAGCAGACCAAAACCAATGCGACAAATGTGCTAAAACCAATAATTGAGGGATTGGGTTACAAGAATGTAAGGTTAACTTTTGAGTAAACCCAGTATGAAGTTCGTTTATAAGAAATCTTCACGGTGTGGATTAAAAACATCGATTAATAAACCAGCTTCTAAGCAAACTACACCATGAAAAACATTTGATGGTGCGAAGAATACATCGCCTTCATTAAGAATCTTTTTTTCATCACCCATGGTAACTTCAAAACTTCCTTTTGCTACATAACTAAGTTGCAAATGCGGATGATTATGAAGCGAACCAACGGCATCCTTCTCAAATTCGACCTTCACCAGCATCAGATTATCATCAAAGGGCATTATTTTACGCCTAACACCGGCACCTAATTCTTGCCAGTCTAAATCGTTATCACTAATTAAGGTTTTGTTAGCTAAATCTTTAAAGTTCATTTTATTATTTTTAGATTTTCAACTACTATTTAGATAATGCTGAAAAAGGTTCCTTTAAAATTCGTCGCGATAAAAATAAGAACTGCCGTCCGTTTATTTTATGTTTATCGATATTATTGTTAAAAAAATATAGTGTACGCGATAGCATTAGCGAAGTAAATGCTAGTTCCTGACATTATAAGCTGTTGAAAGGAAAAAATATGCGCTAGGTTTTATGCTTAAATAGACGGAATTATATATTTTATAAAACCTTGCGCAGCAGAAATTGATCTGCAGAATTTTTACAATGCCCGAGTATGGGCCTGAGTGAGAACTAAACTTTCGAAACTTTAACAGCAGTTGGTCCTTTTTGACCCATTTCTACCTCAAAAGTTACTTTATCGCCTTCTTTAATTTGCGTTACGCAACCGTTCGCGTGCACAAAAATACTATCCTGAGTTTCAGTGTTTTTAATAAAACCGTAACCTTTGCTATCGTTAAAGAAAGTTACTGTTCCTTTTTTAACCGGATTTTCATCGATAATGTCTTCTTGTCTTGTAATACCAATTTGAACATCCTCAATATTGAAAACTTTTTTCTTTTTCGGATCTGGTGGAGTAGAGGAAATGTTACCGTTTTCATCAACGTATGCAAACATTTCTTCAAGCGCTAAGCCTTTTTTAGCATTAGATTGACGCTCTTCTTTTTTCTCTTGTTTGTCTTTTTGTTTTTTTAATCGTTTTTTTTCGTTCTCTTTTTTACTGTATGTTGCCTGAGATTTAGCCATATATATTTAATTGTTTTGTGTTTTTAAGGTGAGTGGAAATGGAGATTTATACAAATATAACAATACTAAAACGAAAACACGATTTTATTCAATTATGCGTTACACAAATGCTGTATATAATTTTTTTAGCCACAGATTAGCAGATTTAATCTTTTACTAAAGATATTGCCATCAGAACACAGATTTATCGAATTGTATCTTTCTAAAGCTTTAAGTCTAGAATAATCTTAGAATCTGCGGTCGCCTAAATTCTGCTCTTCCCATTTCCCTTTTTCCATTTGATAAACGAAATTCCATTTTACAGGTTCACCATAGTAAGCTACCTCAAGTTCGCCAATTTTTTTAGCACCTAGTTTTTCTGTAGCTTTTTGAGAGCGGAAGTTTGTTGCACCGATGTGAAGAATAACTTTATCTACAAACTGGAAAGCATAATCAAACATCAACTTTTTTAATGCGGCATTATGTCCTTTACCCCAAAAACTACGCCCAATAAAGGTATATCCTACAACAACCGAATTGTTTTCTTCATCCAAGTCGTAAAACCGGGAACTGCCGACAACACCACCTCTAGCTTTATCATAAACAATAAAAGCGCCGTTTGATTCTAATGCGCCTTTAAAAAAGTTCTCAAAAACTTCCCTTTTATAGCGGTCTTTATTTGGATGTTGTTCCCAAATTAGTGGATCGGTAGCTACCTCGAAAAGTTTTTCGAAGTCTTCAGCTTTTAAAGGAACCACTTCAATCAAATCGTTTTCTAGTGTAGGTTGTAGGTCGAAGTGCATATGATGGGGTTATAAAAACGGCTGACTACAGGTCAGCCGCCTAAAATGTTAACGAAACAATCGATTAGCTATGCACTCGTTAGAAGCGAGCCTAATTTTTAATGTCGTTCTGAGCTTGTCTAAGAACGGGTGAACGCATTTTGACAAGGCTTAATTTGATAATTATTCTACTAATCCTTCAATTTCTACCAGTTCATTTGCTTCTTTTTGATAATCAACTTTATCAATCTCAAAACCAAATAAGCTTAAAAAGTCTGAACGGTAACCTGGTAAATCGCCGATTGCAGGTAATGTTTCGGTAGTGGCTTCTTCCCAAAGCTTTGCCACTTTAGCTTGTACATCGTCACGCATTTCCAAATCATCAATTCTGATTCTTCCTTTTTCATCAACAGGAATATCTCCACCAGTGTATAAACGCTCTGCGTATAAACGTTGAATTTGTTCAATCGTACCCTCGTGAATACCTTCCTCTTTCATTATTTTGTACAACAATGAAATATATAATGGAATAACAGGAATAGCCGAACTTGCTTGTGTAACCAAAGCTTTGTTTACCGAAACGTAAGCTTTACCGTCTATATCTTTTAACTTATCAGCAATCGTAAAAGCAGTAGCCTCTAAATCATCTTTTGCACGGCCGATAGTTCCTTTGCGATAAACTGGCTCTGTCAGTTTAGGGCCAATATAGGAGTAGGCAACTGTTGTAGCGCCCTCAGCCAATAAGTTTTCTGCTTTTAATGCATCAATCCACATTGCCCAGTCTTCTCCACCCATTACGGCCACAGTATTCTCAATATCTTCTTCAGTTGCAGGCTCTATTGAAATTTCTGTAACATTACCCGTATGGAAATCTACGGTTTTGTTGGTGTAAGTTCCGCCAATTGGTTTTAAAGTAGAACGATGTAAAACTTCTGTATCTGGGTGTTTACGAACCGGAGAAGCTAAACTGTAGATTACTAAATCTACCTGACCTAAGTCGGCTTTAATTAACTCAATAGTTTTTGCTTTGATTTCTTTAGAGAAAGCATCGCCGTTTATACTTTTTGCGTATAAACCAGCTTCATGGGCTTCTTTTTCGAAAGCAGCGCTATTATACCAACCTGGAGATGCGGTTTTGCCTGCTGATGGTGCTTTTTCGAAAAAAACACCAATTGTAGCCGCATCAGAACCGTAGGCAGCAGCAATACGAGAGGCCAAGCCAAAGCCTGTAGATGCACCAATTACCAATACTTTTTTAGCCCCATTGATGGCACCCTTTGATTTTACATATTCAATTTGGTTCTTTACGTTTTGAGCACAACCATCTGGATGCGCTGTTAAACAGATAAAGCCCCTCATTCTCGGTTCAATAATCATTTTGTTCTTTTTTACGTTTCGTAATGTTAAAATGGCTTTAATCCAAATGGTACAAAGCCAAATCTTTAACGAAGATAAATTTTTAATTCCTTTCGGCTAAATGAATTTTAAATAAAGACAATTTGCATCAACAATTTTAACTTCGAAGTTGTTAAGCTTATATTAATTTAATGTTATCGAAAGGCTTTATCAAAATTCTGCTATTTTAGCGCAGCGTTACGATTTCTACTTAAATATCAAATACCTTTATGAGAAAATTACTATTCCCTTTTATTATATTGTTGGCTACCTCGGGCACCTTATGCGCACAAACCCAATATCAAAATTCGGGCTGGTTTATGTTTGTGAATAATACCAAATTTAATCAGAAATGGGGTCTGCACTTCGATGTACAGGTACGTTCTGCAGATGATTGGGGCTATGTTAGAAATACTTTAGTTAGACCAGCATTGCAATATTTCATCAATAAAGATCATAATGTAGCGCTAGGTTATTTATGGCAAACTACTCAAAATAAGGCTGAAGGTGTTTCGAATACATTTTTGCATGAACACCGTATTTTTGAGCAATATATCTTCAGCCATAAGTTAAGTTCCATATTTGCAAGCCATAGAGTAAGGGTAGAGCAGCGATTTATTGGGCGGGCCAAGGAAGACGTTTTTTCGCAACGTTTCAGGTATTTTTTTCGCCTAATTCAGCCTTTGCAAAAAACAGCGGAGAGTTTTGATAAAGGTATGTTTGTGGTTTTGCAAAATGAGGTTTTTTTAAACTTTCAAAATAAGGAAAAAATCAACAATAGTGTTTTCGATCAAAACAGACTTTACTTGGCTGGTGGATATCGTTTTTCAAAGAAAGTAGATTTGGAAGTTGGCTATATGAATCAGGCGGTTAAGAATTTTACTAACCACACGAATAACAGCATTGTTCAATTTGCGGTATATACCAGGTTTTAATATGGTTTTAATGTTTTAAAGTCATATTTTGCTTGAGATGGATTACAAAATGTTAAAGGTGTTGTAATTGGTCATCGTTTTCACTCAATTTGCCGCGTGAAAAAATTGTCTATCTTATTTTTTGCGCTCTTGTTTGGCAAGCGGATGCAAGCACAAGAGTTGAAAACGTCTTCTGTTAATCGTACACCAACTTCCAAAAGTTTATTTAATCCAGAGCATAAAAGGAATTTTTCCCGTAAAGGAGATTTTTATTTTCATTGGGGGTATAACAATTCATGGTATGGTAAAAGCGATATTCAATTCCAAGGCCCAAATTACGATTTCAAGCTGCACGATGTTGTCGCTCACGATAGGCAATCAAGACTGGGATGGGATTATTTAAATCCAAGTTTAATCACCGTTCCCCAATACAATATTCGTGTTGGTTATTTCATCAAAGATAATTATAGCATTTCCATTGGCTGGGATCACATGAAATACGTAATGGATATTCCGCAAACGGTAGCTATTACGGGCAAAATCGGTGCGAACATTACTCCAGAAAATACCCCAACCGGTGCTCTTGCTGGCACTTATAATGGGCAAATGATTAATGTGAAGGAAAGCATGTTGACCTACGAACATACTGATGGCTTTAACTATGCAAATGTTGAAGTAGAGCGTTATGATGATATCTGGGTAGCTCCAGGTGGAAACACATCGTTGACTTTGGAAACAGGTTTAGGAGCTGGCTTGATGGTTCCACGAACGGAAGCTCATCTTTTTGGATTGGGTAGAAATAACCACTTCAGTATATCAGGTTATGGCATTTCGGCTAAAGTTGGATTAAAATTCTATGTCTGGAAAAATGTTTATCTACAAAACAGCACCAAATTTGGAGCAACTAACTTAACCCGGGTACACACTACTGGGTGGGATGAATTTGATAAGGCTAGCCAGAAAATAAATTATATCGAAAATTTAACGGTGATAGGTTTTCAGTTTTAAATGCTAAAATTCAGCCTAACAAAACGGATGTATCTTACTGGAAACGGGGGCTTTTATCTAATTAAATTGATGAGCATCGCGTAGTGAGAAAGCTTTGTGATTTCATCGTATGAAAATTGAACTAAGGAGTGTGATGTGAGAATCAAATTTTAAATTCACTTCATATAAAAAAACGTCTCAAATTTCATTGAGACGTTAGAACTAAAAGGTTTATACTTTTTAAATTTTTCTTACCCTACCTGAGCCGATGATGGTTTTATCAACCCTTGCATCGCCAGAATAACTTAAACTTCCAGAACCGCTGATAAATGCTTTAATTGATTCATCTGCTTTGATGTGAACAGTTCCAGAACCACTTATGGTAGTCGTTAATGCACTTACTGCAAAACTTTTTCCTTCGAAAGATCCCGAACTGCTTATAACAATCTTCGCACGATCGGCGCTGCCTGTAATGTTCAGCGAGCCAGAACCGCTAATTACTCCGTTGTAGTGATCAACATCTGCCGAAGCTTTGATGCTACCCGAACCACTTAAGGTGGTGGTTAAGTCAGTCATGCTGATTTTTCCATTTACAACCATGCTACCAGAACCGCTCATGGTTAAGCTGGCCAATTCTCTAGCCGATACGTAAGCGGTTATCTTTTTACCCTCATATTTTCTAGACCAACTGGTGATGCTGTTTTGAGGACGAATAATTAACACATTGCCCTTCACTTCAGTGATGATCGATGAAATCGCTTCAGCATCACCTTCTAAACGGCAACTTTCTTTGCTGCCCAAGGTAACCACAACATTTATCGGTCCGGCGGAAGCGATGCCATTGAAATTGCCAACCTCTCTTTCATCATCATTAAGCTTCGATGATTTAATATTAATTTGTTCTTTGGCAATTGCGCTGATGGCTGTTGTTAAGGTAAATGCGGCGAATAATAGGGCAAATAGTTTTTTCATTATTGATAAAAGTTTTATAGCCAATTGAGATGGCCTCAATTGGTTGATGAATACGGTTTTCTTATAAGACGATCATTTTATCAAAAAGTTGCATAGCTTATTAAAACTAATTCAATTTTCTCGGTGAGTAGGTGGGCCATAGGTATAAAAAATGATTCTAATCATTGTTCCGTAAAATAGAATAATGAGGTGTCGAGCAGTTCTCCTTTCTTTTTATTAATCGCAGGGTTGTTACCATCCATTTAACAACAAAGCCCAATGCGTTATGCAATGGGCTTTGTTTTGGATACCTTTCAATTGTTGCTATCCTTTTTTAATATTAATATAAAATGCAGGATCATTTTTGAAGTTTTCCGCAGTAATGCTGGCATCAACTTTTATAGTTTTCCAATTATTAGTAGGTTTTATCAAACTATAAACTCCATCTTTTAGGGTTACGCGAACCGGCATGTCAAAACCTTTAACATCCGTTATCCACCGATAGGAAAGTGTTCCGTTTTCAATTTTATATTCCAGTAATGGTATGTTGGTGTGGCGAAGATATTGATCGAAAACTTTATCTAATTTCAATCCACTTTGCTGGGCAATGTAGTTCTCTATTTGCGCTGTGGTTACCGTTTTGTGGTAGAAGGTTTTATTTAAGCCACGTAAAATCTGTCTGAACTTTTCATCATTATTAATTAATTGACGGATGTTGTGAATAAGATTTGCACCTTTTGGGTACATGTCACCAGAACCTTCTTTATTCACGTCATAAGGGCCAATAATCGGAATATCATTGCTGATCCCTCTGCGAATACCAATTAAATATTCGCTACCTGATGCCTTACTATCGGTGCATTCTGTAAACAGCGTTTCAGAGTAATTAGTAAAGCCTTCATGCACCCACATGTCTGCAAGATCTTTGGTGGTAATATTATTTCCAAACCATTCGTGGCCACTTTCATGTACTGTGATAAAATCCCATTTTAGACCGTGTCCCGTTCCGCTTAAATCTCGACCCAAGTAGCCTTTTTTAAATTGATTTCCATATGCCACAGCGCTCTGGTGCTCCATGCCTAAGTGCGGCGCCTGAACCAATTTGTAGCCATCTTTATACCATGGATAAGGCCCAAACCAATATTCGAAACATTTTAGCATCGGTTTTACGTCAGCATCCCAATGTGGACGGGCTTTTGCACTATCCACCTGAAGTGCCCAATAGTCAATCGATAATTTTCCGTTTTCGCCATCATAACTATCTGTCCAATGGGCGTATTTTCCGATATAGAAACTTACATCATAGTTGTTGATTGGGTTACTAACAAACCAATTGTACTGTTTGAAACCATCAGGTTTGTCAACAGTATTTCTTAGTCTTCCATTTGATATTTCTTGCAGTGTATTGGGAACGCTGATGCTTATGAGCATGCTATCCACTTCATCGCTTTGATGATCTTTATTTGGCCACCATACACTGGCTCCCAAACCCTGGCACGCTACCGAAATAAATGGATTCCCTGCAGAATCTTTCTTAAAGATAAAGCCACCATCCCAAGGAGCATTTTTAGCTACCCTCGGGTTCCCAGAATAAAAAACGGTAAATTTGTCTTTGCTTCCTTTTTTAATTGTTTTAGGGAAGGTTACAAAAACCGCATTATATTCTCTTGAAAATTTCAACGCTGTGTTATTATAAACTACTTTTTCAACCTTCAGATTATCGAAAAGATCAAATTGCAGTTTGTTAAAATCCTCCATAGCCGTGAAAGCAAATTCATTGCTTCCTGCAACTGATTTTTGGTCGATATCAATTTTAACATCTAAGTGATGGTAATTAATGTCGTAACAAGTTCGTAATGGTGTAAGCGTTCCACGTAAACTATCGGCTCTTGAGTTTACTTGATTTTTGCCAAGCATCTGAGCCTGAACGCTTGCAATGCTTAATGCAATGGAGATAAGGGTGAGTATTTTTTTCATTTTTAATATTTCTTTGCGTCATTGCGAGGTATGAAATAATCTCACAAAAACTTGAGATGCAATCAAAATGAGATTGCTTCGTGCCTCGCAATGACGATTGCTTTAGTTATTGCTTGAAGTTACTTCAAAACCGAAACCGTTATAAAGGAACTGTTTTTTACATCGTGATAAATTTTGTGCGTTGCTTTTTGAAAGTCACCAGGTTCAGCCTGGTAGATATCCATGAATTTTTGTGGATTACGATCAGCTAAAGGAAACCATGAATTCTGAATTTGAATCATGATTTTGTGTCCTTTTTTGAAAGTATGTGCCACATCTGGTAGTGGATAATTCACTTTAGTAATAGCACCAGGAGTAAAGGCTTCGGGCTTTTCGAAACTGTTGCGGTATTTGCCACGCATAATCTCGCCACGAACCAGCATTTCATATCCTCCCATGATAATGTTTTCAGGATTCGGATTCGGATTTGGTTCATCCTCCGGATAAACATCAATTAATTTAACCACATAGTCAGCATCTGTTCCGGTAGTAGAAACGACCAGATTCGCCAATACTGGTCCGGTTAGGGTAATGTCCTCTGTTAAAGCATCCGTTTGGTATGTTTTTACCTCAGGTCTTCTGGCAGCGAAACGTTGATCATCGATCATGTATTCTCGGGTTCTTCTTGCCTGAACGCCATCCTGATAAGGTACAGGATTATTCGGATCGCTCACATATTCGTCCCAGCTATCGGTTCTGCCCACTTTTTCAAAGCTCAATTTTCCGTTAGGTTGCAGGTATAGATTTTTAGTTTCTATTTCTTGAGGTGGCCAGCTTGCAAATTTTTTCCATTCGTTAGATCCCGTGACAAAAATGTTCGCTTCGGCAGCGTTAAAATCTCCTTCACCTTTTAAGTAGTGTTTAAAAAAAGGAAGTTCAAACTCTTGTTGATAATCGATACTTGTTTTAGCTCCAAACTGAATATCGCCAAAAGATGAACCATCACCTCGTACCCAGCCGCCATGAAACCACGGTCCAGCCACTAGAATATTGGTAGCTCCTGGATTTTGTTTTTCAATGGCTTTGTAAGTGTCGAAAGTTCCATAAGCATCTTCGGCATCGAAGAAACCACCAACCACCATCACAGCTGGTTTAACATTTTTCAAGTGTGGGGTAATCAATCGTGCTTTCCAAAAGGTATCTAAGTTTGGATGTTTAAATAAATCATTCCAAAATTTAATGCTATCAGCAAAATACTTTTCCTTTAAGTTCTTTATCGAGCCTGATTCCAAATAAAAGCGATAATTATCCTGAATAGGAAATTGGAAACCTTTTGGCCCTTTATCTGGTGTAATTGGTTTTGGACGTGGAACTCCGAAACTGCTCATGAAACTGAAAGCGTCCATTAAAAACAAAGTGCCACGGTGGTGGAAATCATCACCCATAAACCAATCGGTAACGGGAGCCTGTGGCGAAACAGCTTTTAGCGCTGGGTGCGCATTTGGAAGAGAAGTAGTGGAATAAAATCCAGGATATGAAATTCCATAAATGCCTGCTTTGCCATTATTGTTTTTCACGTTTTTTATTAACCAATCTATGGTATCATAGGTATCGGTACTTTCATCAATAGCGGTTTTACCTTTTTTGTTAGTTTGTGGTCGAATATCTTCAAAAGTACCTTCACTCATCCAACGTCCGCGTACATCCTGATAAACGAAGATAAACCCCTCACGAGCCATGGCAGGGAAATTTCCCAGGCTTACTTTATAATTATCGGCACCATATGGAGCAACTGTGTAAGGCGTTCGGTTAATCAGAAATGGATGTTTTTTGGATTGATTTTTGGGTATGTAAATGGAAGTGAAGAGTTTAACTCCATCTCGCATGGGTATTTGACGTTCTATTTTAGTGTAGTTTTCTCTAACATAAGCCGAATCAGGTTGCTGAGCCCATAGTGAAGTGGAAATAAATAAACAAAATAGGAGATTTAAAAATCTTGAAAAGTTCATTCAGGTTTGGTTTTTAGTAATAAAATTTAAATATAGGTGATTAGAAATTGATTAGAAAAAACATCCCGTAAAAGGTTTGTTAGCTGCCTTAGAGGCGATCGTCATTGCTCTATCAGAATTAAGTTAAATAATGTTAATGATTAATCTTTCGAACGCTTTCATCGTCATATTTATAATTAAATTAAACACAAACATGAAAAGGTTATTAAATAAAGGAATAGTTGTTTTGGCTGCGGCAGTGATGATGACAACTTTGACTATCGAGCGTGTTTCAGCTCAACGCCCAAGTAGAGGTGGCGGGGGTTCATCAAGTGCTGGAGGCGGTAGGTCAAGCTCCATTTCACCATCAAGGGGTAGTTTATCGAGGCAACCTTCTATGCAGGCTCCATCAAATAATAGGATGTCGCAGGTTCCAAATAGAGGTTCAAATAGGTCAATAGATCCAGGATTTAGTCGCTCTAATTCGGGCAGGCCTGAACGCCCTGGGTATAGTTACAACAGACCAGGTTATAACAGACCGGGATTTCGCCCAGGAGGAAATTACCGGCCGGGTTATGGGTATCGCCCAGGTTTTGGAAGGCCATACTATCGGCCATATTACAGCTATTATAATTTTTACAGGCCGTTTTTAGGATTTAGAATTGGCGTTTTACCATATGGTTATTACCCATTTAATTATGGTCCGAACCAGTTTTATTATTCCGGGGGATTATTTTATCAGCAAAATAATAACCAATATGAGGTAGTAGTACCTCCAGTTGGGGCAGGAGTACCAAGCTTGCCACAAGATGCAAATCTAGTGACTATTGATGGGGTAGACTATTATGAATATAAAGGTGTTTACTATACTCAGGGCCAAAATGCAGATGGCGCTACGGTTTATATTGTTGCTGGAAAAGATGGCGTGTTAAATACAACTGATGGCCCGGTTGATACCCATCAAATTGGTGAAATTATTACACAGTTGCCAGATGGATGTAGAGAAGTAACCATTAAAAACGAAAAGTATTTTGTTTCTCCTACCGATGTTTATTACGAAGAAGTTGTTGATGGAGATAAGATTTCTTATCGCATCATTGGCAAGTTGTTTTAAACCATTCATTGGATAAAATATTTAGCCGTTTCAATATTAAATTGGAACGGCTTATTTATTTCATCAAATTCTATACTTTTGCCACCAAAATATTTCGATTTGAAAAAAATATTCTCGAAAATCTCCCTTTTCAATTTTGTTGCTATCCTATTGTTTTCTTCGTGTTCCACAACAAAAAATGTTGTTGATAGAAATAAGGAAAATTCCATTTCATCAATAAAATTTTTGAGCGAATACATTATGCCGCTTAATGGAACCTTCCAGAATACATTGGTGGGTGGTTTATCTGGTATTGATTATGATAGAAAAAAAAATCAATATTATATGATTAGCGACGATCCATCGCAGTTTAGTCCGGCGAGGATTTACACCGCAGAAATTGATATCAAAGAAGATAAAATAGATACGGTTAGGTTGACAGGAGTTACCTTTATTCTGCAAAACGATGGAACGGAATATCCGAAATATCAATACGGTAAAAATTCAAAAGCTGATGGAGAGTCGGTTCGCTATAATCCTTTAAAACAAACTTTTGTTTGGAGCAACGAGGGCGAACGGCTTTACAGAAAAACGGATACAACCATTGTTCAGCCTGCGCTAACATTCCTATCTACAACAGGAAAATATTTAGATACCATTCCGTTGCCCGCTGGTTTTCACATCACCAAACAGAAGTTTGGCGTTCGTAAAAATGCCTTTTTTGAAGGTTTAAGTTATGCAGATAATTTCAAAACTTTATATGCCAGTTTAGAGGAACCCTTATATCAAGACGGTGAGCAGTCGCATTTCGAATTTAATCAAGCCTTAACAAGAATTGTGAAATTTGATGTAGATAAAAAACAAAATACAGCACAATATGCATACAGATTAGATGCTTTGCCAATTAAGCCGACAGCAGAAAGTGATTGGAATTTGAACGGTATTTCCGAAATTCTGACTATAAATAATCATACCCTGTTGGTGATGGAAAGGGCCTGGGCAAAAGGACGCGACGATCACTCCTTTGTGAAGCTCTATTTGGTGGATTTGGATGGCGCTGAAAATGTAATCAACAATCCTTCTTTTATCGCGAATCCGCCTAAACCATTAAAAAAAACAATACTTTTCGATTTTGATTCTTTGAATATGCATATTGATAATATTGAAGGAATTACTTTTGGCCCGAAATTGCCAAATGGAAATAATACATTAGTTTTTTGTGTAGATAATAATTTTGGTAAAGCACAAGTTCAACAGTTTTTTCTTTTTGAAGTGATCAGGTAATCTGAAAGTCCGTAGGTTAGAGTCTAAAAGCCGAGTCGGAAGTTAGATGCCAGGCGGGAAAACAAATTAATCTTTGAAATCTATTAATCTGTGTAACTATGCAAAAGATAAATCTATGCAATCAACCCTTAGAAGATATGAGTAAAATAAAAGCGCTACTATTTGATTTAGATGGAACATTAATTGATTCCGAAAAGTTTCACTTTGATTGTTGGAATGAGTTTCTTTCCCCATATCATGTGGTGCTTGATTTTAAGGATTGGCTGAGCAGTTATGCTGGTATTCCTTTGCCCCAAAATGCAAAAACGATTATCAGCAAGTATAAAATAGATGCAGATCTGGATGACTTTATCGAGCGAAGAGAGCAACTTACCTTCGATGGATTTAGAACAAAAGATATTGCCCTAATGCCATTTGCATTAGATTTTGTTCAGTATTTCTACGATAAAGGATTTACCCTGGCAGTGGTTACTGCAAGTCCGAAAATAGACGTAGATGCGGTTTTTGCGAGAAATGGATTAGCTAAATATTTTACATTATTTGTCACCCGAACCGATGTAACGAAAAGCAAACCTGATCCTGAAAGTTACAATATTTGTGTTCAAAAACTCGGGCTCCAGAAAGAGGAATGTATCGTATTCGAAGATACTATAAATGGTGTAAAATCGGCAATGGCAGCTGGAATAACGACCTATGCCGTTCAAAATAATGTTAGGGCTCACCAAAAATTAAAAATCGCCGATCAACTATTTCTAAATTTCGCTCATGTAAAAACTTATATCCTGGAGCATGGAATTTTGTAGTGTTTTAAGATAAGTTTAATAAGGAGTATGAAAGAATCAGAAATTAAAAGCTTTATTGATTCGAGAGAGATAAAAGAGCAGATAACTAAAAGCTTCCAATATTTAATCGATAATAATACCAATTTTGATTTGGACGTTTCCACAAATGAAATTTATTTTGATGTTGATAACCTTTCTTTTGAAATAAAAGATCAGGAATCAATTTTTATCAAGAGCTTAATTATTAAAGACGATTTTGAAATCGGTTATTATATTTTAGCTTTTAACCTTCAAAAAGAGCCAATCGACGATTATTTCGTGATTTATTAATACATATCTATAATTAACGTTTTTTACACTTCCTTTTATAGGAAGCATTATTGTGCATTTTAGATTGTCTTTTTCAATCCTTTTTCATTGTAAAATTGTGCTTTTTGCATTGCAGCTTAGCGCTTTTGACTTTCAGCTTTCCGCCTTTTTTCCCTACCTTTGACTAATCAAAATTCTCAAGAAATTATGCAATACGATGTCGTTGTTATCGGTTCAGGGCCGGGCGGTTATGTTGGCGCAATCCGTTGTGCTCAGTTAGGGTTAAAAACTGCCGTTATAGAAAAATACAAAACTTTTGGAGGTACTTGCCTTAACGTTGGCTGTATTCCATCGAAAGCTTTATTAGATTCTTCAGAGCATTACCACAACGCTGCTCATACTTTTACCACTCATGGTATCGATTTAAAAAACCTGAAAGTAAATATGCCTCAAATGATCGCTCGTAAAGACGATGTTGTTGCACAGAATACTGCCGGGATCACTTATTTATTCAAGAAAAACAAAATTGATTCTTATGAAGGGGTGGGTTCTTTTATAGATAAAAACACTGTTTTAATCACTAAGGCAGATGGTTCTACTGAAACGTTAACAGCCAAAAACGTTATTATAGCAACGGGTTCAAAACCTACTACGTTACCATTTTTGCCAATTGATAAAAAACGTATCATTACCTCAACTGAGGCTTTAAATATCAAAGAAGTTCCAAAATCGATGGTGGTTATCGGGGGTGGAGTTATTGGTTTAGAATTAGGTTCGGTTTATGCCCGTTTAGGAACAAAAGTTTCCGTGGTTGAATTTTTGCCGTCTATTATTGCAACCATGGATGCAAGTTTGGGTAAAGAACTTCAACGTGTATTGAAGAAAAACTTAGGCATGGAATTTTACATGGGCCATAAAGTTACCGGCGCAACCACAAAAGGTAAAACAGTTACGGTAACTGCTGAAAATCCCAAAGGCGAAACTATTTCTCTAGATGCCGATTATTGTATCGTAGCGGTTGGCCGTACAGCTTATACTGAAGGTTTAGGCTTAGAGAAAATTGGAATCACTATTGAAGAAAGAGGTAAGAAAGTTCCGGTAAACGAGCATTTAGAAACTTCGGTACCCGGAGTTTATGCTATTGGCGATGTAATTACGGGTGCAATGTTGGCCCACAAAGCTGAAGATGAAGGAATTTATGTAGCTGAAACTATTGCCGGACAAAAACCACACATCAATTATAACCTCATTCCAGGGGTGGTTTATACCTGGCCAGAAGTTGCATCTGTTGGTTTAACAGAAGAGCAATTGAAAGAAAAAGGTACAAAATATAAAGCAGGTTCATTTCCGTTTAAAGCTAGCGGACGTGCAAAAGCCAGTATGGATACCGATGGCTTTATCAAGGTTTTGGCAGATGCTGCAACAGATGAAGTTTTAGGTGTGCATATGATTGGTCCACGTGCTGCGGATATGATTGCTGAGGCCGTTATCGCGATGGAATTCCGTGCTTCTGCTGAAGATATTGCCCGTACCTGTCACGCTCACCCAACTTATACTGAGGCATTGAAAGAAGCGGCAATGGCTGCAACTGAAAACAGAGCGATACATATTTAATTGTCGTGGTCTGTGTCTTCACAGGTCAATTATATAAAGAGGCCGATAAGAAATTATCGGCTTCTTTTGCGAAACTTGTTTTTTTAATTGTACTCATTTTCACTGCAAGCGGGAGATCTCTCAAAGATTTCTTAAAATTTTGGGCATGCCCAAGCTAGGCAAGGGTCAGGCTATTCGTTCCAATCTTTTTATTGTCCTTCGACTACGTTCAGGATGACAACAAAAAGGATTTCCTCGGCTATCCCTCATGCAAAACCCATAGCATATCATCCGCTCGTTAATTAGCTCCTTACGCTACACTCTACACTCCCTATTTCTAAATTTTTGCTACTTGTTCTTTAATCTTTGCTCCTTTTAGCGCAATTCCTTAACAAAATGATAACAAGTACAGACTGAAAAAAAGCGTTGTTCAAATTTATTTTTGCGGTTCAGATATTAAATAAACCATGAATTGTAAAAAACTTTTCGTTGCATTACTAATGGCGGCGATGGCTTTAAGCGCCTGTAAAAAAACAACGGAACCGATAGATACAGAAGAGCCGATTGTGGCCGAAGATATTGCGAGTTTTAAGGAAACAGCCTCAGTAGATTTGGGCGGCGAAACTGCAGCAGAAATCACTGCTTACGATCCTTCAACTAAGAAGCTTTTTGTGGTGAGCAACGATGGTGGTGCTAAAGTTGAGGTATTGGATTTAGCCAGTTATCCTACAGTTACCAAAATAAAAACACTTTTATATGCCAGTAACGCAGGGATTAATAGTGTTGCAGTGAGCAATGGCCTATTGGCTATAGCTTTAGATGGCGCAAGTAAACAAGGCAATGGAGATGTAGTAATATTGAAAACATCAGATTTATCAGAAGTAAAAAAAGTGACTGTTGGCGCCATGCCCGATATGGTCACTTTTAGCCCTGATGGAAACTATATTCTTTCTGCAAACGAAGGTGAACCGAATGATGAATATACTGTTGATCCAATAGGGACGGTATCAGTGATTAGTATAAAAGATAATTATTCAGTTAAAACTTTAGATTTTTCGGCTTTCGAATCGCAAAGAGCAACTTTGGTGGCGGGCGGTTTTAGAATATATGGCCCGAAAGCAAGTTTTGCTCAAGACATTGAACCGGAATACATTGCAGTAAGTTCTGATTCCAAGAAAGCTTATGTAACCTTGCAGGAAAACAATGGTGTTGCCGAAGTTAATATCATTGCCGGAACGATTACTAAAATTACTCCGCTAGGAACAAGAGATATAAGCTTAGCCGAAAATGCATGGGATGTAAGCGACGACGAAAAAAGCGGAAAGAAGATTCAGTTAGAAAACTGGCCAATTAAAGCTTTCTACTTACCGGATGCTATTTCGTATTTCAGCACTGGCGGTACTTCTTATCTGGCATTAGCGAATGAAGGTGATACGAGAGCATGGAAAGGTTACGATGAAGAAGCAAGAGTGAAGAGTTTAAAGTTAGACCCTACAAAATTTCCGACAGCGGCAACTTTACAATTAGATGCAAACCTGGGTAGATTAACGGTAACGAAAGCCTTCGGCGATAATGACGGGGATGGAGATTACGATGAACTTTATGCTACTGGCGGAAGAAGTATGAGCATTATCAATGCAAATACTGGCGCACTAATTGCAAACGTAGGTAAGGATCTGGAACAGCAGGTTATCGACGCTGGCAAATACGATGATACCCGATCGGATAACAAAGGAGTGGAAGTTGAAGGTGTTACAGTGGCAGAGGTAAATGGCAGAACCCTGGCTTTTATCGGTATGGAGCGAGTAGATATGATTGCGGTTTATGATGTGAGCACCCCTTCTGCCCCTAAATTTGTCCAATTGTTTGGTACAGGAGATGCCCCTGAAGGTCTATTATTTGTAAAACCAAAAGATAGTCCGAATGGAAGAAGTTTACTTATTGTTGCCAGCGAGGGCGATGGTGTAGTAAAATTTTTCCAGCCAAATAAAATATAAATACCACTTTTACCTATGATTAGACCGCCTTTTTGGCGGTTTTTTTATTTCTAACAGTAGGTCGAATTAAATTAATTACGTAACCCAACTTTATTAGGTTAAAATGATAAATACATCTTTTAATTGCCGTTTGATTTGAAGAACTTTGCATCCAAATCCCCGGGATATTAAAAATCAAGTTTTGGAAGAGAATAGTACGCATCAGGAAGTTTTAAATCAGGCAGAAGTTAAACCTGTTCAAATCCAAAGTTCTTCAAACCGGATTCGTTTAGCGGTTTCATTGTTTTATTTCGGCCAAGGCATCGCATTTGCTTCCTGGGCCAGTAGAATTCCTGATATTAAACACAGCTTAAATTTATCAGATGGCGAACTTGGTAGTATTTTGTTGGCGCTTCCGTTGGGGCAATTGGTTACTATGCCAATTTCAGGTGGGTTAGTTACTAAATATGGCAGTAAAGCTATTCTTACCATCACGGCTCCGTTGTATGTTTTGGCCTTAAGTAATTTGGGGCTGGCTACCGCTTCCTGGCATTTAGCCGCGTTTCTGTTTCTCTTTGGTATAATAGGAAATATGTGCAACATTGCCGTGAATACGCAAGGTTCAGAAGCGGAAAAATTATTCGGTCGACCTATTATGACATCTTTTCACGGCGCCTGGAGTATTGCAGGTTTCACAGGTGCATTGGTTGGTTTATTAATGGTTAATCTCCATATCGTTCCTTATCATCACTTTTGGATTATTGTCGCTTTAATTTTTATAAACGTATTTTTCAATTATAAACACTTGGTTCCTGGCAAAGGAACCAGAACTGAACGAAAAGGAAAGCTTTTTGTAAAGCCTGAGGGCGTTCTTTTACAGTTGGGCATTATTGGTTTTTGTAGCATGGCAACGGAAGGCGCAATGTTCGATTGGAGCGGGGTTTATTTCAAGGAAATTGTTAAAGCACCTTCTTCTTTAGTGATTTTAGGTTACGCTTCTTTTATGGTCATGATGGCCACCGGAAGGTTTGTAGGTGATCGAATTATTGCTAGCCTGGGAAGAAAAAAAACCATTCAAATTAGTGGTTTGATTATATCTTCCGGAATGTTTCTTTCTGTTTTTCTGCCTTATATTATTCCAGCGACTATCGGTTTTATGTTGGTCGGTATAGGTGTATCGAGTATCGTTCCTACAGTTTACAGCGTTGCCGGCAAAAATGGAAAGATGTCGGCAGGTATGGCTATCGCTATGGTTTCTAGTGTGAGTTACTTAGGCTTTTTAATGGGGCCGCCGCTCATTGGTTATATTTCAGCATTATCCAGCCTTCAATACTCTTATGCCGTAATTGGGCTGTTTGGATTATTGGTGAGCTTTTTGGTAACCAAGATAAAAGCTATTGAGTAGGGGATTTTCCTGCACGATCTTTTTGAATACCTGAGCTTTCTTTTTTAATCAAGCCGTGCTCCTTCAACGTAGCGATCGCCAATTCAATCAACCTTAGGTTTTCATACTGATGGCCATGTTGCACTTCTACATTAATATAAGGAATATTGTTCTGCATGGCATATACTGAAAGTGATCCATCATTTTCGGCAAATTTCGATTGCAGAATTACGTTTACATTTGCTTTTTTCAAGCTTGTAAATAATCTTGGTTCAGTTACGTAAAGTAAATCATCGCCATCCATTTCAAAATTTATAAATACAGAATCAGCGGTGCTTGATAAATCGTAACCAGGCAAATAAGAAGAAATGCCAAAACCGCCATCAGCATTATTGTGTAATGTTAAAATGTAGCCAGTTGATTTTGGATCGTAGAAATCAACAATTTGTTTGCCTGCATCCAGAATTAGTTTTTCTACCTCGTTAGAGCTAAAATAATCTTTTTTAAGTCTGCTATTTACACCCCGTTGTGTATAAATTGCATTTGGATCTATTCGGTATTGATCGTCCATGTGAGTGAAAACATAATCACGTACGCCACCGTACTGGCTATCGATTAGCTCTCCACCACTCCAGCGGATATAATCAAAACCAGCCTTTACGCCGGTATCTTCATTATCATGAACCACTAAAAACCTTACGCCATTGGGTTTGTATGAGTATTTAACTAAATTGATATTTAGATCAGCAATCTTGATAAATGATGAATCTGTGGTCATCGCTGGAAAAACAGGGGGATGTTGAGCCTTTGCTAACAGTGAAGCGATGATTAAAATGAGAGTTGAAGCAATTTTAAACATATCACTAATATACAACGTTGCATAATATTTTGTTTGCAAGTGGCGTATTTCTAAAACAGATTGCAAAAAAAAAGGTCGCCTTTGGGAGGCGACCTGATTGATTGTTAATGTGGATGAATTAATATTTTAATGACCGTGATCTAAGTCATATTCATTTACGTCTTTGTGATCGTAAGGCTCAACCATTAAATCCTCAATAGTTTGACCCTTTTTATCATAACCAAATTTGTGCAACATATTGTCGAAAATTTGATACATCACTGGTACAACGACCAATGTTAAGAAGAGCGAACTTGTTAAACCACCGATAATAACCCAAGCCAAACCGTTTTTCCAATCGGCACCAGCACCACTGGCCAACGCGATAGGCAACATACCAATTACCATGGCAATGGTTGTCATCAAAATCGGGCGTAAACGGGCATGGTTAGCTAAAATAAGAGCTTCGTGAGTAGACTTTCCTTGTGCTTTCATTTGGTTGGTGAAATCGACGAGGATAATCGCATTTTTTGCCACCAAACCCATCAGCATAATGAAACCTAAAATAGTGAAGATACCCAATGCATTATTGGTTAATGCCAGGGCAAGCAAGGCACCAATTAAGGCAAGAGGTAACGAGAACATTACTACCAACGGATAAACAAAACTATCGTATAAGGCTACCATGATTAGATAAACCAATACAATCGCTGCAAGTAAGGCGATACCTAAAGTACCAAATCCTTCACTTTGGTTTTCTTGGTCACCGGCCCAATAGAAACTAATTCCAGCTGGTTTTTTCAATTTATCCAGTTCAGTCTGGAAATTGGTAACAACTGTACCTGTTGGCACACCAACTGTTTGAGCTTTTACGGTTACTGAAGTAGATTTATTTAAACGCTCCAATAAACTTGGACCAGAACCTTCTTTAATATCGGCAAACTGAGAAAGCTTGATTTGTTGCCCGGCTTGGTTGGTGAAAATCAAATTACGAACATCATCAATATCTTTTCTGTCGAAATCCTGATATTGAATGTTTATATCGTACTCATATTCTCCCTGACGGAATTTTCCATCAGTATTACCAGCAAAAGCAGTTTGCATCGTTGCACCTACTGTTTGCAGCGTAAGGCCCAAGGCCGACATTTTATCGCGATCAACCTTTACGTTAATCTCTGGTGTTCCTTTTTCTACAGATAATTTAGTTTGTGTAGCTCCAGGAATTTTTGCAAGAACATTTTGTGCCTTTTGTGCAAATGCTAAAACGCTATCCAGTTCAGAACCCATCACTACCAATTGGATTGGTGCATCATCGGCAGTTCCCAAAATACCAATCGGAACGGTTTTGATTTTGGCACCCACCAATACTTTCTCTAATTCGCGGGTGTAGGTAGTGGAAATGATATCCGAAGAAACATTTCCTCTCTCTTCTTTTTCCTTTAATTTTACGTTGATTTCCGATTTATAAGCCGTAGACTGACTTGCACCCATGCCTTCACTCGATTGACCAACCGTAGCAATGGTTTGAATTACATCTTTCTGTTTGCTTAAATAATCCTCAGCTTTTTGCGTATAGAAGTTGGTTTGTTCCAAAGAAACATCTTTAGGCATTTCTATTTGTAATAAGAATTCACCTTTATCTGATTTAGGGAAAAACTCAAAACCAATATATCCACCTGCCAATAAACCGCATGATGAGATAAACATTACAAACATAATTATTAATGTGAGTGCCTTATGACCTAAAGTCCATATTAATAGGTTTGTAATCCACTGGGTAAACTTGCGCAATTGTTTTTCAAACCAGAGGATAAATTTCCCGAAGATATTTTTTCCTTCAATACGTTCTAATTTACCAAAACGAGAGAAAATTAATGGTACGATAGTAAATGATGCTACCAACGAAAGCAATGTTGAAATGATTACCACCACACAAAACTGACGTAAAATGTTAGCCACCATACCGGTACTCACTGCAATTGGGAAGAACACTACCACAATTACGAAGGTGATGGAAACTACGGTAAAACCAATTTCACGGGTTGCATCAGAAGCTGCTCTGACCCTGTTTTTGCCCATCTCCATGTGGCGCTGAATGTTCTCCAAAACCACAATCGCATCATCGACCAGGATCCCTACCACGAGTGATAGACCCAGTAGCGACATTAAGTTTAAGGTATAGCCAAATAAAGCAATACCGATAAATGTTGCAATTAGCGATGCAGGAATCGAAATCATTACGATTACGGCGTTACGAAGACTGTGTAAGAAGAAAAGCATTACGATTGCTACCAACACAACAGCCAGCATTAAATCGTGGATTACCGCATCGGCCGATTCTAGCGTATAGACCGAACTATCGTTTACGATTTTAATATCTAAACCAACATTTTTGTAATCGGCTTTAAGTTTTTCGATGGTTTGCTTTGTACCCTCACTTACCGTTACAGCGTTGGCATCACTTTGTTTAATAATTTGAACCGCAATAGAGTTTGCTCTATTAATACGGGCAATTTTTTCAGTTTCTTTTTGCGTATCCTGAACGTCGGCTATATCACCTAAGCGAATTTGCGCGCCGTCTTTACTGGTACTCACCACTAGGTTACGCATGTCTTCTACACTGGCGTATTTACCAGATAAACGTACTAAAATGTCTTGCGCTCTTGTTTTAACACTTCCGGTAGGGAAATCTAAGTTAGAAGATAAGATAGCTTGCTGAATTGCAGGAACTGATAAACCGTAACCTTGCAGTTTTTTTGCGTCCATTGCTACTTTAATTTCACGCTCAGAACCACCAATTAAATTTACCTGTGCCACACCTGGTACACGCGAAATAATTGGTGCAATACGTTTGTCCATCAAATCGTAGAACGAAATATCGTCCATGTTGCCTGATGCAGACATCGTGATTACCGGAAAGTCATCCAAAGAGAACTTACTTAAAGATGGTTGTTTTACATCGTCCGGTAAATCGGCTAAAATCGCATTTACCTTTCTTTGTGCATCATTTAAGGCAATATCTATCTCTGCTTTATCGGTAAGAGTAATAATTACTACAGATAAACTCTCATAAGAGTTGGCGTTGATTTTTTTGATGTTTTCCATTGAGGAAACCGCATCCTCAATTTTTTTGGTAACGGTACTTTCTACCTCATTAGGTGAAGCACCAGGGTAGATGGTTGAGATAGATACTACGTTAGAAGAGAACTTTGGTAAAAGTTCGTATCCCAGCGAGAAATAACTCAATAAACCCATCAGCGTTAGTGCGGTAAATACCACAATAACCAATGAAGGTCTTTTTATTGATATGTCAGTGATTTTCATTTTTCTTGGTATTGCGTTTGGCTTACAGCGATTAGCGCTGGCCGGTTTTAGCGCCCAGCGTTTAAGCCCGGAGCTTTTTACTTTTTACTTTCGATGTTTTACTTAATAACCGTAACTGGTGTGCCCTCGTTCAAGTTAATTTGGCCACTGGTAATTACCGTTTCACCTTCTTTTAAGCCATCTATCACCTCTACGTTTTCACCCAAAATACGCCCTGAAACTACTTTACGAGTTTGAGCTGTATTTTTAGCTTTATCTAAAATATATACTTCATTGCTACTTACGCTACCTACGAAAGCTGTACGCGGTACCAAAATAGCTGGCGCTTGTTTAGGGAATTTAAAAACCGCTGAACCATACATGCCGGCTCTTAAGCTATTTTTAACATTGTTTGTTACTTCAACTTCGATAGGAAAGTTTAAAGTTTCATCAGCTTTAGCAGCAATGAAAGTTACTTTACCTGTAAATTTATCCTGTGGAAAGACAGAAGATTGAATTTGAACTGCATCGCCAATTTTTAAGTTAGCCACCTGGCTTTCATTAACGTTTACTTTCAACTTTAACTTTGAAACATCTACGAGTTCAAATAATTGAGTTCCTGGTGCTACAACAGCGCCAACTTCGATCATTTTTTTGTTTACAATACCGTTAATCGATGATCTAATGTTAGCATCATTTAACTTACGTTGTTGTTGCTGTAAACGAATTTTAGCATTCTGAGCAGTTAAACGTGCCTGATCTACCTGTTGTTGAGTAACACCACCTGTTTTGAAAGAGCTTTCATAACGTTGTAAGTCTTTCTGAGCGTTTTGATAAGTAGCTTCGGCGGTTTCTCTATCCGTATTTAAAATCTCAGCATCAATTCTAGCCAATACTGTTCCTTTGCTTACACGGCTACCTTCTTCTACAAAAATTTTGCTTACACGACCAGAGTTTTCAGCCATAAAGTTTAATTCTTGATTAGCAGCGAAAGTACCATTCACCGTAAAATCCAGGTTAATTTCTTTACGCTCAACTGTAGCGGTTTTAACAGCAACAGCGCCGCTGCCCTTCGCGATAAATGCTGTGGTTTCTTCTGCCTTTTTCTTGTTGTTTGTTAAAACATAAGCAATTGCGCCAAGGGCAACAATAACTACAACAATGATGATAATTATTCTTTTCATTTTTATTGTACTAGCGATTTAATATTTCCGTTTGATTTTATTAATTGTATTTCGGCTATTTTATAGTTTAATAAAGCCTGGGTATAACTGTTTTGAGATGATGTAAGTGAATTTTCTGTGTCCAATAAATCAGTTAAAGAAGCCAACCCGTTGTTATAGTTATTTTGAGTACTTTTGTAAATTTCTTGAGCCAACTCCACGTTTTTACGTTGTGAGTTAATGGTATTCAAGTTATTGCGAAGTTGAATTTTAGCATTTTCGTAAGCCAGGTTCAATGAGTTTACCGATTCCTTTCTGTCTTCTTTTGCTTTTAAAATCTCAACATTTGCCTGGCGAACTTTTGAACGCGTTAAAAAACCGTTAAAAATTGGAACACGTAAAGTCAAACCTATCGCCGATGCACCGTAGCCAATAGCTGCAGCATTCGAGCTCAAAAAATCAAATCCATCACTCTGACTGGAATAAGTGTAGTTGCCTGTTAACGCCAACGAAGGATAATATTCTGCCAGATAAGCTTTACGCTGTAAGCTAAGTAGTTTATCCTGGGTGTTGAGCAATTTAACCTCTGTTCTGTTTGCCAAATCAACTGAATCAGTAAAAACCGGCAATTGTGTAACCTGTGTTAACTCGGTTACCGGCAATTGGATAGGTGTGCTTACTGGCATCCCCATCGAAAATTTAAGCTGATTTTCCAATTGAACAATCGCGTTAACCACTTGCTCTCTTTGAGTATTTAAGTTGGTTAAATTTACACTGATCCGATCTACATCAATTTTTCGTGCCAACCCATTTTTAAACTGGTTGGAGATTACTTTCTCAACTGTTTTAACATTTTTGATGTTGGTATCTAATACATTTAATTGTTGTCTGTTCACCAAAACCTGATAATAGTTATTGGCAACCAATTCAATTATCTGTTCTTCGGTTAACTGTGAGGTGAGGTTGTAATACTCTTCGCTGGAACGAGCCGCTTGCAAGCCTGTAAAAACCTGTTGGTTAAACAATTGTTGCGAAAGTTGTACGCCAGCATTAGAATTCCAGTTTTGTCCTAACTTTATAGCTTGTGCCTGACCACCGAAATCGGCAACTAATTGCCCAATGATTGGGTTGTAAGTTAAGCCAGCAGTACCAGTAAGTTGAGGTAAAGCCTGTGCCCTTACTTCTTGTACTTTATATCGTCCACCTTCAATGTCGAGTTTCGCTTTGCGAACACGGGCATTGTTTTGAAGCGCATAGGTTAGCGCATCTTTTAAGGTAACTTGCTGTTGTGCAGTTACCAGTTCAGGTAAAGCCATGCCTATTAACAGGATGAGCATTAATTTTACCATTTTTACTCTAAGCATAATATATTGATTTTGTTTTTTGGGTTCTTATTTTTAGTATCGAGTAATTATTATAAAGTGTCAATACGTAATTCCAGTTTTTCATACTTGGCAATCGAAATATTTGTTCTTTGCTCCTTACTCTACACTCGTTGTTCTTTACTCCTTATTCTTTTAGCACTTCAATCCTTTTGTGAAAATTGACGAAAGATCTTTCTGCTTTTGACTCATCTTATTTAATGCTTTCTTATCAGGGAAAATATCTTTAGCCGTTTCCATTACACACATGGTGGTTAAACCCATCAAGCTTTCTAAGTATAGCTCTGCAATATGAGCTACGTCTTCATGGTCTATTTCACCTTTTTCTTTTGCACTACCGAAAACCTTTGCGAAAAATTCTTTTTCAATATCTTTTAATTCATTCAGCTTGGTTTTAATCGATTCATCGTTTAATAAATCTGGAACACCCTCCGCAATTTTTAACATGTAATATTTTTGGAAAAAGGTATTTCTAACATCTATTGTATTTACCAGTATGGTCTCTAATCCCAGTTCGGGATTGTACTTTTTTTGTATGGCCTCAAAAAATTCGTTAAAAATCTTCTCAATCACACCAAGAATCAAGTGTTTCTTATCAGGGAAATAATAATAAAGAGAGGGTTTGGAAACCGAAAGGTCATCAGCAATATCGTTCATAGTGGTTTTTCCAATACCGAAATGACTAAATCTTTTTATAGCACCCTCAATAATCTGTTCTCTCTTTTTATCAGCTACAACCATTTTACTTTTCTACTTTCTGACTTTTTTAATATTTTAGTCAAAAATAGATCAATATTTTTAAATGTTAATCATTTGATTAAAAATTGAATAATATGTTACAATGTTATGACACTTAAAAGTGTTTTTAAATGATTTATTGGATAATTTGCAATTCTTAGCTAAGCTTTAGAATGACTGTATTGTTAAGCATCTTGATAGTAATCTGTACCATCGTTGTAATGGAATGTGTTTCGTGGTGCATCCATAAATATCTCTTTCACGGTCCGCTATGGTTTGTGCATAAAAGTCATCACCAAAAATCACACTCATTTTTCGAATGGAACGATTTATTTGCCTTGCTTTTTGCGGGCCTGTCACTTTACTTAATGTTTATTGATAAAGATGTTTTTGGCTATCGTTTCTTTATTGGATTAGGAATTAGTGTGTACGGCGTAATCTATTTTATCATCCACGATTGGTTTGTACATAGAAGATTTAAAACGTTTAAGAGTGATAATGGCTATCTAAAAGCAGTAAGAAAAGCGCATAAAATTCATCACAAAAATCAAGGCAAAGAAAAAAGCAGAGCCTTTGGGCTACTGTTTGTGAGGAAGGGGCTATTAAATAGCTGATAAATTTTGGCAAGGTGCTTGTTTCCAACTTGTAAACTTCTTTTATGAAAAATATATTCCGCCTCTTTGCAATTTCAATACTAATATTTTCCTGTACAAAAAAAACAGATAAAGATCGAGCCATAGATTTGGTTGAATCAAAATATGAAAACGCTGAACAGAAACTTGATTTTAAAAATGCAAAGCTAGATAGCCTTTACAATATCTCGCCAAAAGCTTACGCTGATAGCCTAAGTAAAGGCCATCAATTAGATTCCACATTGGCAGTTTTGGAAACTGAGATTGAGCATTTACCTCAAGCCGAGTCAGATAGCGTGGGTTTAGTAAGCGCAGCGCTGACAAAACAACGTTATCGGTTGCTCGAATTGGCAAAAAATAAACCAAAGTTTCTAGGCTGGACGCTATCGCGTGTAAAAATCGAAGGTTTAAACAGAGAAAGCATCAGTTTCAATTTTGATAAAGCGATCACTCAGATCGTGGAGTAAAAAAATCTGCTTTTAATCCATTTTAAAATTTCATCCCTTTTTATTTTACTTTTGTGGCAAATACAAATTAGATATGCTTCACATTCAAGAAAATATTTCGCTTAAGCCATACAACTCTTTCAGTATCGATGTTAAGGCAGACTATTTTGCGGAGATTTTTTCTGAAGCAGATTTAAAAGCCTTATTCGAGAACGAGCTTAGTAAATTGCAGAAATTATTAATCATAGGTGGTGGGAGCAATGTGCTTTTCACGCAAGATTATCTGGGTTTAGTGATCAAGATCAGCATTAAAGGAATCGAATCAAAAGCCGATGGCGATAATATATTCGTTACTGCTGGTGCTGGCGAAGTATGGAACGATTTTGTAAACTATTGCATAGAAAAAAACTTTGCAGGAGTAGAGAACCTAAGCTTAATTCCTGGAACGGTTGGCGCTTCGCCCATTCAGAATATTGGCGCTTATGGGGTAGAACTTAAGGATGTTTTTGAAAGTTGTACCGCATTCGAAATCAAAACCGGCGAAATCAAAACCTTTAATTTCAGTGATTGCCATTTCGGTTATCGCGAAAGTATTTTCAAGGCGGAGTTAAAAGGTCAGTTTATTATTACCTCAGTAACTTTCCGCTTATCTGCACAACCAAAAATAAATACCTCTTATGGCGCTATCAAGGTTGAGCTTCAAAAGAGGGCGATAGAAAATCCAACCATTGCCGATGTGTCTTCAGCGGTTTCACATATTCGGGTTAGTAAACTTCCCGATCCGTCTACGATTGGCAATGCCGGTAGCTTTTTTAAAAACCCGGTAATTGAGAAGTATGAATTTGCCGATGTGGTGGCCAGACATCCGGATGTGGTGCACTATCCAACACCCGATAACAAAATCAAACTTGCTGCGGGCTGGTTGATAGAGCAATGTGGCTGGAGAGGCAAAGTAGTTGGCCAAACCGGCACCTGGAAAAATCAGGCCCTGGTATTGGTTAATCATGGAAATGCAACAGGTTCGGAAGTGTATAATTTTTCTGAACAAATAATAGACAGTGTAAAGTCTACTTTTGGAGTCACTCTGGAAAGAGAAGTAAATATTCTGTGACGGAAGCAACCTTTAGCACGGTTTTGCTGTTTTAGTTCCGTGCCAAAAAAACTTGGTATTAAGTTTGTTTAGTAAAAAACAATGAACATCAATTCATTTGTTTTAAATCTTACCTAAAGCTAAATATCATGACAAAATTTGAATTCAATCATCTGGTTAACCATCACTCAGTTTCACTTAGATCTTATGCTTTAAATTTTACCAAAGATGCCGAAGATGCAAATGATCTTGTTCAAGATACGATGCTCAAAGCTATCACTTACTACAACAAGTTTAAAGAAGGAACAAATTTAAAAGGATGGTTGTTTACGATCATGAAAAATACTTTCATTAACAACTATCGTCGTTTAGTAAAAACAAATACTTTAATTACACAAAGTGAAGATATTTCTTCGGCTAACCTTTCTTATAGCGCAACCAAAAACCAGGCAGAAAGTAAATTCGTACTTGGTGATATTGATAAAGCACTTGCTCAATTACCAGAAGAATATTACGTTCCTTTCATTCGTTATTTCGAAGGTTACAAATACCACGAAATTGCCGATATGTTGCAGATTCCGATTGGTACTGTAAAAACCCGTATTCACGTGGCGAGAGGAATTTTGAAAAAATATTTAAAAACGTATTCTAAAAATATTGCTATTGCAGAAATGGCATAACTGATATTTTTCTGAAAAGAATTACAAGTCTCACCGAAAGCTGAGACTTTTTTTGTCCAGTTTTTTGGAGCGCAACAATTAGAACTCTTTTGTAAGTGAGTCCCCGCTTTCCGTACAAGTCCTCGCTTTTTCCACTACACCGTCACAAGCACAGCTCTGAGCTTCTCTTACAACAGGGGTTAATGTTTAAAATGAATTGCTATTGGCAGGAGTTGCAGACGTTAAAAGTGTAGAAATTATTGCTGTTCGAACGATTTTTTGTAAAAGCAAAAGGCCCGGAAAATATCCAGGCCTTATTGCTTATCATATATTTGGTTAGTTGATTCTTATGTTTGCTTTCAACAATTTGCCTTCTCTCTCTATTCGAAACAAATGCAAACCTCAAACAATATTGCGTTTAAAAGGTTATTTGCAGTGTTTTTGTTTTGTGGATATAAAGATAAGGGAAATTTTAAGTTTGTCAAGCTTTTTTTAACTTTTTTATTATTTCTTTTGCTGCCACTTGGCCAGATATGATCGCAGGTGGCACTCCAGGGCCTGGAACCGTCAATTGCCCGGTGTATAACATGTTTGTTACTTTGCTCTTCATTTTAGGTTTTAAAAATGCTGTTTGTTTCAAAGTGTTTGCTAAGCCATAAGCGTTGCCTTTAAATGCGTGGTAATCTTCAACAAAATCATTCATGGCATAACTTCGCTTAAACAAGATGTTTTCTTTGATGTCATTACCTGTTAAAACCTTAAATCGTTCTAACAATAAATTAAAATACTCCTCACGCTTATTGTCACTGTCTTCCAGGTCGGGTGCAATGGGGATAAGGAAAAATAGATTCTCAAAGTCAGTAGGAGCAACGCTTGCATCAGTTATCGAAGGACAACAAGCATAAAACAAAGGTTTTGCGGGCCATTTTGGTTTCGTATAAATTTCTTCAGCATGTGCATCAAAATCCTCATCGAAAAATAAATTATGGTGAAGGATATTGTTTAATTTCTTATTTAAGCCAATATAAAAAAGCAGGCAAGAAGGAGCCATTGTTCTCGATTGCCAATATTTTTCATCATAGTTGCGATAAGCCTTGTCCAATAATTTTTGATCTATATGATGATAATCAGCGTTGCCAACTACAAAATCAGTAGTAAAGTTGCCTTGATTGGTTAAAAGTTCCTTTGCAATTCCATTCTCTACGCTAATTTTATTTACTTCGGTATTGAACAGGAATTTCACACCTTGTTGCTCCGCTATGCTTTGCATTGCTTCAACAATTTTATGCATGCCACCAATTGGATACCAGGTACCCAAAACTAAATCAGCGTAGTTCATTAAACTATACAATGCTGGAGTGTTTTGTGGAGTAGCACCTAAAAATAGTACAGGAAACTCCAGAAGCTTCCGAAGCTGCTCATTTTTAAAAAGCTGATGCACGTGTTTGCGCATATTACCTAAAAGCTGCAGTTTAATCCCGCTAATTGCCAAACGCGGATCAAAATATTCCATCACACTGTGTGAAGGTTTGAATACATATTCATTCATTCCTACATCATATTTGTACTTGGCCTGTGCTAAAAAAGAATCGAGGTTTTTAGAACTCCCAGGTTCGAATTTTTCAAAAAGCTCATATAACTCTTCAAGAGTAGCAGGTACATCTATAGTTTCTTCTTTGCCAAAATAGATGCGGTAAGATGGATTCAGCCTTTTAAGCTCATAGAAATCGTCAGTTTTCTTGCCGAATATTTGATAGAAATTTTCAAAAACGTCAGGCATCCAGTACCAGCTAGGCCCCATGTCAAATAAGAAACCATCTTTACTCCAGGTTCTGGCTCGGCCCCCGGCCATTTCATTTTTTTCAATAACAGTAACATCGCAACCATCTTTAGCCAATAATGCTGCGGCAGATATTCCTGCGAAACCGGCACCGATCACGGTTACCTTTGGTTTTTTATCCATGGTGTAAATAAAGCGATTTTTAATGATTTTGTTTTGATCAGCATGCTTTTCCCTTGTCGATAGTCAACAAAAATACGAAAGTATAAAACCATTCGCTTTTCTTACCTTTGCTTATACATGATAAAACTGCGATTTTTTTTTCTAACCTGTTTTGCATTGATAAACGTTGCAAAAGCACAGCTTTCTCCAAAAGAGATTGCAGTTTTAAAAACCGATTTGGTTAAAGCAGTAGAGAATGAAGCATTAACGGATTCGCTGTTTAAAAAACTCAACCGGTTACCGAATAAAACCGCGTTAACCGTTGCCTATGCGGGTACTTTAGAAGCGTTGAAAGCTAAACATACCTGGAACCCCTATAATAAAATTAAATATGTTAAAGGTTCTCTGAAAACCATGCAAAAAGCAGTAAATATGGACAAAGAAAATCTGGAAATCCGTTTTATGCGCTTTTCGATTGAGCACTTCACCCCAGGCTTTTTAGGGCTTAGTAAAAATCTAAACACCGATAGGAAAGAAATTGTTAAGCATTACCAGAATCGTAATTTTGGTGTTGCAGACGACGCCTTAATAAAAAATGTAGCCCGGTTTATGATTGATAGTAAGCGTTGTACCGCCGAAGAAGTTAAAACATTACAGAAATACATATAATGAATTACGTTTACCTACTCATCAATATCGGAGTAATTTTATTTCCCCTTGCCTTGTCTTTTGATAAAAAGGTTCATTTCTATAGCAAATGGAAATTTATCATACCCGCTATCCTCATTACCGGGGTTGTTTTTTTAATCTGGGATCTGTTGTTTGTGAAGCTTGATGTTTGGTCTTTCAATCCAGATTACCTCTTGGGTATTTATTTATGGGGCCTGCCACTGGAAGAAATATTGTTCTTTCTCACCGTTCCTTACGCCTGCGTATTTATCTACGAATGCCTTAACGCGTATTTTCCTAATAACAACCTGCAAAAATATAGTTTGGCGGTAAGCCATGCCGTGTTGGGTATCTGCTTTGCATTTTTATTTTTCGGTTACACCAAATGGTATACGTTAATCAATTTCGGTTTTCTATTCGTTTTATTGTTCGCAGTAGAGTACGTCAACCAAAAATATAGGTTCATGTTCAAATTTTATCGGGCCTATTTAGTTGCGCTGATCCCTTTTTATATTGTGAACGGTTTTTTAACATCCATCCCGGTGGTGATTTATAATAACAATGAAAATTTAAATTTCCGCGTTGGCACTATTCCTTTTGAAGATCATTTTTATTTAATGGGTTTGTTGTTAATGAACATTTATTTATACGAGCGATTTAAAAGTAAAGCCTTACGAACGGGATGATACGTTTAGGAAATGAGATTTTTTGCATCTTGGGTCAGATCGCCCGCCATACGCTATAGCTCCGGGAAGGCCGGAGGCTGACGCTTTTGTCGGGTTAAAAAACAAGGGCTTGTGCAAGAACAAAACTACAGACAAACTCGAAATGTACACAAATTGATGGAGCTGCCGATTTATACTAAACAACAATTAGCGTTAAGGAACGGGCAAGATAAGCCGCAGATTTGGGTTGCATACAAAGGTTTGATTTACGACATGACTGACAGCCGGTTATGGCGAAACGGTAAACATTACGAGCATTGGGCTGGGCAAGATTTAACCGACGAATTACCTGATGCACCACATACCGATGCCGTTTTCGAAAAATTTACTCCTATTGGAAAAGTTGGCTAAATTAAAATTCAGTATTTCTTCACACTTTAAAGTTAGCTTTGGTTAAATAACCAAACAAATGCCCCCAAAGTCGACTATTTTTAAAAAAATAAATACCTTATTTCAATACCGCTATGGACCCATACTAATATCCCTTATTATGCTTTGCGCTGCTTCACTACTGACGAGACTTGTCCTTTTAGTAGCTTCCGCGGCATCTTTTGAGTGGACCGCACTCAATCTGATAAAAGTGTTTGTAATTGGCCTACTCTACGATTTGGCTGCCGGATCTTATGCAATTATTCCGTTGGTGCTTTATTTATGGCTATTTCCATCTCGCTGGTATAGCAAAGGGTTGAATCGCGTATTGCTGATCAGCTATTTTTTTATTGTGGTGACAACACTGTTTTTCAATGCCATTTCGGAATGGTTATTTTGGGAAGAATTTTCTGTGCGTTATAACTTTATTGCCGTTGATTATTTGGTATACACTACCGAAGTGATCGGAAACATCAGGCAATCGTATCCAATAAACACCATCGTCGCTGTACTTTTAATTCTATCTTTAGCCTTAACCTATCTTTTAAGAACAAAAATATGGGCTTCGACAAATGTTCCAATGCGTTTTGCAAAGCGTTCGAAATTTCTCCTTTTATTTTTGATAGCGCCACTTTCTGCTTATTTTCTAGTTAGTCATAATTGGAAAAATCAAAGTCGTAATCAATATGTTAATGAACTTTCGGGAAATGGCATGTATGAGTTTGGGTTTGCTTTCTGGCATAATCAATTAGACTACAATACTTTTTACAAAACAGTTTCTATTAAAAAGGCGTTAAACATTATTGGGAAAGACCTGGCATTTATACCAGTAAGTACAAGAGAGCTTAATACGTCGAGAGCTATAAGATCTTTTTCCCCAGAAAAAAAGATGAATGTGGTTTTAATCAGCGTAGAAAGCTTAAGCGCCGAGTTTCTAGGCTGTTTTGGCAATACGCAAAGCATTACACCAAATCTCGATTCGATAGCCAAACATGGACTTCTATTCACCAATCTTTATGCTTCCGGCACACGAACGGTACGTGGCTTAGAGGCATTATCACTTTGTATTCCACCAACTCCCGGGCAATCTATTATCAAACGGCCAAATAATAAAAATCTTTTCACACTTGGAAGTCTATTTAAATCGCAGGGCTATAGCAGCAGGTTTATTTATGGAGGTTATGGTTATTTTGATAACATGAATGAGTTTTTCTCTCAGGACGGTTATGAGGTTTCTGATAGAAATGCGTTGCGTAAAGAAGAAATTCACTATGAAAATACCTGGGGCGTAGCCGATGAAGATTTATTTACGCTTTCAATGCACGAATTGGACAAAGATTGTAGGAGCGGAAAACATTTCTTTGCACACATTATGACCGTTTCAAACCATCGGCCATATACGTATCCAAGCGGAAGAATAGATATTCCATCACATACAGGAAGAGAAGGTGCAGTTAAATATACAGATTATGCAATCGGGAAATTTATCAACGAGGCAAAACTTAAACCCTGGTTCAAAAATACGTTATTTGTGATTGTTGCAGATCATTGTGCATCAAGTGCGGGCAAGGTAGAGCTTCCGGTAGATAAATATCATATCCCGATGATCATGTTCTCTCCGGCGATTATTAAACCTGGTAAGTTTGAGAAATTGACGGCTCAAATTGATATTGGTCCGTCCATCCTTGGCTTATTAAACTTCAACTATCACAGCAAATTTTTCGGGCAGGATGTTTTCAAAATGAAAGATGATCAACAAAGAGCGTTTATAAGTACATATCAGAGTTTAGGTTACATCAAAAATAATAGGCTTGTAATTTTAGATCCCAATAAAAAAGTAACCACATTTATTCCTGATTTTAGAACTGGAAATGCTATATCTATTCCTTCAGAAAACTGGTTGACAGAAGAAGCAATTGCAAATTATCAACTTGCGGCCTATCTATATTCTAACCATGGATATCAGTTTAGTGGAAGTAAAGAATAGTTCTACCATAATTGCAAAAACTACCCCTGGCAGATTGGTTTGTGTAATTTCAGATCTTATGATGTTATCAGTGGATATGCAAATGAGGCCAAAAAGGCTCAATTCCATTCAGGGTACATGTTCTCCATTTCAAAAAAATCTTCAAAACAATTTTGGTAAATGCTACAATACCGAATACTCAACGAAAGTAAAAGCTACCAAACCTCGATCTGAACAAGAGAAGGCTGATTGATATCAAAACCGACAGCCTTATGGTTTTACGAAACGATATAATCAACAATTGCTTGCGAATGTATTTTTGTAGTATCAAACATGGGGATGTCAAAGTCGTCCTGATTGATAAGCATAGGGATTTCTGTACACCCTAATATGATACATTCAGCGCCACTGTCTACAAGTTCTTTTATAATAGAGATGTAATTGATTTTTGTTTCCGGATTGATAAAACCTATCCCTAACTCTTCTTTTAAGGTTCGTTGAATGTAATCTCTGGTTTCCTGCTTTTTAGGTATGAGAACCTCCAGTCCATACGTTTCTAGTTTGTCTCTGTAGAAGTTCATTTCCATTGTGAAACTTTGTAGCCAATAGGCCTACTTTTTTGTACCCAGTTTTATTAATCGCTTTTGCAGTTTCTTCTCCAACGTGGATGATAGGCAGTCCGATTGTATCCTGAAGTTTATCTGCAAAAAGATGGGCCGTATTTGCACATAAAACAATACTTTCCACCCCGGTATTTTTTAAGCTTTTGCAGGCACCTATTAATAATTCATAAGAATTATCCCAGCCTGCGGATTGAATGTCGCCAAAATTCAAGGAATAGATGATGCATTTTGCAAAGTTCAAGCGGCCAAGCCTGGCATTTACCCCCTCGTTAATGAGTTTGTAATAATCCATTGTTGATACCCAGCTTATTCCGCCAACCAGTCCTATTTTTTTCATAGAAATATTTATTGCCAATATTAACTTATTTCAAGCGCCTTCAACAGCCGCTTGATTATTAGAATTTCTAAAACAAGAAAGCCTCACCGGGCATGGTAAGGCTTGTTCTTGATATTGGCTCCCTCTGCTGGGCTCGAACCAGCGACCCTCTGATTAACAGTCGGACACTACCCATTTCTAACAATATGTTTATCAATTAGTTACAAGCCTTCAAAGAAATCCCGTAATGTATTTGTAACGGTTTTTATTTTGTTAATTAAAGATATAGCTTTTTATTGAGCAATAAAAGTAACTATCCATAGCTTATATCTCTATCGAAGTATTGATCTTTAGTTTTGCACTCAGGTCATGGAAATAACTTGGTGACCATATTTCAAGTACCCTCGGGTCCTTTATAAATCTAGATATGTCGGCTTTGACAAAGTCCATTTTAACATTTTCAATCTTTTCGCTCAACAATTTCCTGAACTCCTCTTCGCTTATGGTCTCTTTTTTCCAGTCACCGCTATCGGTGGCCCTTAGCAGGAAATGGTTAAGATTGAGGGGATATCCTTTTTTGATGTACCATTCCATATCATACCAGTCCCGCCCCTTTACATTTGTGCCCCACTTGCGGAAAAGCAGCGCATGCATCTTTCCGGCAAAAAGGTCGGGGAGCGACAGGCACTTTACGTAAAACGAAAAAGGCTTGACCAATAATTTTTCTTCGGTAGAGAAACCCAATGGCGGTTCTTTATCCACTTCTATCTTGATCTTGATACTGGCCACTTCCTTGAGACCATTTTGTGGGATGACGCCTTCAAGCACAAGTTCCCTCCAAATAGTTTCCGACTTTAGAAAGGCAGAGTTGATATTACTCTTAACCGTCTTCTGTTTTTCTGAAATAGATACCTGCATTCCAAGGGCGGCGAATTCGTTTATGATGGCCTCCTGGTATTTCTCAAGTGAAAAATCTGGGTCAACGGCAAGCAGCGAAAAATCCATGTCCTCTGAAAAGCGGTCTAGCCCGTAGAATATCCTGAGGGCAGTTCCGCCATAGAATGCCGCCTTTTCAAAAAAACCTGCACGGTTAAGTCCCGCCAGAGTAATCTCCTGCATGATTTCCCTCAATGCATCTTTGGCTTCCTCCCTGTTTGCGGGATGATAGCTTTCAAGCCATTCCTTTATCATATTTTTTCGATCATTTTGATTAACATTTCTAGGCTTTCCCTTTTGGGTGCATTTTCAAGCCAGCTTGACATCGCATTCAGGTCAAACTTAGCGAGATCGCCCTCCTCCATTCTCAGATTTCCAAAAACATAATCGCTTGCAGAAGACTGGCTTCTTAATGTTATGCCCGCTGTTGTAGCTATTTTATCGCATAGTGCCTTTTCTGGTATTGCCATTATGGCTTGCTGGTCTTTAGACAGTTTCACGGTAGCAAGACCGAATGCATAAAAAGGCAGTGGCAGGTTGGTATAGGTATATAGTCCTATGCTGGTCTGAAATTTTCTCGATGCTTTTGTGGTCATTGAAGTGACCGCAAAGACCTTCTCTGGAATTAGTCCGTAATGCGCGAGCGCACTTTCCATTGAAAGGTAGCTTGGTCCGAGAATATGGTTGGCGAGCAGTGGGCTTTCAGGTCGTTCGGTTCCAAGGGATCGACCAGCTATATAAAGTCCTTTTTTTATAGGTTCGATCAGACCATCTGCTTTTAAAGATAATATTTTATCGTTTGGTCGTTTATAGTCCTTCAAAAGGCCTGCCAGGAGCTGGTGGGTTAGTGGTTGGTTAGATAGCGCTCTTAGTGCTGTTCGAATATCCATTGTAAAATATCAGTAAGATAAACGATTTAATTTCGTTTATCTTATGGTAAAACTACATAAAATATTTAAGTATGCAAAATATTAACAAGATAAACGATTATAATTCGTTTATCTTGTGTTTTTTCCACAACTATACTGAATTAAAAGGTAGAAGATTAGATGTTGTCTACTTGGAAATTTTAGCCTTCACAATTACATCAATTCGGTTAGATAGATATGATTGTCCAAACTCTTTTGATGTAGCAGATGGACAAACCAAGTTATTTGATCCCATTCTACTACTTTTATAGTTTTTTGCAATTTGGCTGGGAATTAAGGTGTTGTACTGAAATTATTTTTGACGAGATGGGGTCAGCACACTCTGGTTTATCCACCCAGACATCGGAACAGCCGCATTGATCAAAGACCGGTCTAAAGACATTTACATAGCAAGGGAACTGCTGAACAATGAAAAAAAGAAACTGCCGAACCGACATTTATGAACGTACTGGATTTTAAAAAACACATGAACTACGGCAGGGCGATTAACCAGCTCAGCAGCCTAAAAGGTATATTGGAGCAACTGGAAAATGTTGAAGCTAACCCAAAGCATAAGAAAGCAGAAATCCTACCATTTACTTACCAGACTGATTAAGATAAACCCATGACGATCCCGCAAGTTTTAAGAATACTTACTGAACAGCATGGATTGCGCAGGAAAGACCTACAGGATATTTTAAAGGTGAACAGCGCTACGATGCATAAACTATTGTTGGGACAAAAAGAACTGAGCATGATTATGGGGATCCGATTACTGGACCATTTTAAGCTTTCGTTAAAGGATTTTTCTGATATGCTCAGTCACCGGGAACTGAACCGCCCCGAGATCGGTAGCATCGTTTTCAAGGAAAAACAGGAACTGAGAAAAGCTTACCGCACTGAGCCAAGAAAACTGACCCGGGAAGCCATAGAGAAAATGAAAGGACTGGATTTAGCAGCGGCACTGATGGAGAAGATCCAAAAGACGAATGGCTACTCACCATGACAAAAGAAATAGGTTTAGAGGGTCTGCCCTCTGCAAATAAGAAATTACCGGATGCTCATACACTCCGGTAATAATTCCGGGTTGGTTCCCCGGGTTTTTCCATTACAACCCAAAAGGTTGAAGAATGAATAGGTTAGTACTATCGGCGGATCGGATGATCCGCCGTAGTGTTTTAAAACGATTAACAGTTAAACCCAAACTCAATTATGGAATATTACGATGTCAATGAAGCCGAGAAATACATAAAGAAACATTATGCGATGGCCAAAAAGACCTTGGCGGATTGCGGCAAACCTGATGCAACAGATAAAGAGATCAGGGATTTGCTGCATTTTCTAAAAATGATGGCAGAGATCACCGTTGATCAATTCCTCAAAGATGAAGCCTTAAAAGACCGGCTAAAAGAAGAATCAAAAGGTTTCCTTACGGAAAAGGATTATGGCTTGCCTTGTTGTATTTGCCATGCCAGCCGATTAGACTTTGACCGCTGGTACGACTCAAACGGCATAAAATGTATCAATTGCCAGAAAGCAATCGAAAGTGGTCTGATTCCCGCAATAGTCGCCACCGATTCCGATACCTATTATTCCGACAATGACCTTGCTACCTACTTCAAACTCCATGGAAAACTACTCACAGAATGGATCAACGCCAAATTGTTAAAACCCAGGATCATTCGTAATTTTAAAAACAACAGGCATTTCAGGCTGTTCCTGCTCCAGGATAATTTTTATTTTCTGCCAGCGAAATCTTACCTCCACAAGGCAGCAGAAGACAGCGACCTGCATTGGTCACTATGCGTTAATGCTTTTGAATATTTGAAGGACTTCGAAATAATTAATTACCTCAGGCCAGTTTCTGTCCCGGAAGAACCACCAGTACTGGAGGAACCACAAATCACGGAACAATTACCTGAGTATTGTCAGCCTTGCTCATTCCCCCTTGGAAGCAGCAAGGTTAAAAAAAGAAAGGCGAGAAGGAAATCAGGAGGTTAAATTAAAGTCGACCTGTTTGAGCTTCCTAAATCTCTTCGCCCTCCAGCCATCGCTGCCGGTCTGTAGGAATATCAATCTGAACCGTTTTCCTGACCAGGTTGATGACATTCCTGATCGCATTGGAATCAATCATTTTAATGGTTTCAATTTCATGTTCAGCAAGCTGCAGTTCAGAGTCTGATCCATTGAAATTATCTTTCAGAATGTCTAATGCATGAAGCTGGACAAATGGCACTAGGGTATATTCCAGTAGGTTCCGAGCTGCTGATAGTACCTTTTGCACATAAGGTAATATATTCACCATTTGTTTTAGACGCTCTTCAGCATCACTGGTCAGGTGGATCACTCCGAGTAAGCAGATGCTTTGCAGGTTCCTTCTTTCCTGTTCACCGAATGTATTGGCCCGGCTTCCGAGTTCAGCTGTCGTAATTTTTCCATCCAGAATTTTTTGGGAAAGTTCGGTTACCAGGTCAAAAAGTAATTTGTCTGAAGCAGTCTGTTCAAATGCAGTCAGCATTTTGAAGTAGGCAGCACGCATCCTGTTTTTCTCAAATTGCCCGGTTTTAAAAGCTGTCAGCAATTTTACAAACAGCGGAACAGTAGCAAATGTCGTGGCCATGCCTTCCGCTTCAGCCCATATATTTCTTTAGCAATGGTTTGGCCTCATCAACAATTTTTATGCTTATAAAGGCATTATCCTTCCGTTTGCCTTTCGTTTTCGACCGGTTGTATTCAAGCCTTCCACTAGTGATATTCGATTCATCTATTTGAAATAGGTCTACAGCATTTACGCCACACATATAAAATGAAAGCATAAATAAATCTCTAGCTAGTTCTGCTCTGCTGCCAGATTTTAGATTGCAATCCCTAATATCCTTAACCGTACTTACCTGAGTGTTTCTCTTTTTCGTTTCAGGCGCATCTACAATTTTAAACTCATCAAAAGGATAATGCTCTATTCTTACTATCCCTAGACTTTTCTTATTGTATCTTTTCCGGGCATGATTAAAAAGCCCACGCAAATCACGCATATAATTGTGTACGCTGGAATCTGCCAAAGCTTTTTGCACAGTAGTGACTGGATCATGAAATTGGTTTAATCTTTTAATAACCCGTTCCGTTCGGAGAAACCTTTCCCAGTCGTAAAGCATGTCTAAATTTATCTCGTCAACCAGTACTTTCTCCCTTCTGAAAAAATCAACTATGCTATTCTTAACTGTATTAAAGTTGGCTGCACTCTTATCTTTTTTTCCGTCTTTAAGCTCTTTAATATATTCATTACAGAATTTAATG
>NZ_JAPIVT010000007.1 GCF_026239735.1 Pedobacter sp. MC2016-05 | reverse complement strand
ATATGGATCAATAACGCGGGCGTGCTTTCTATCGGCGCATTCGACCTTACCCCAATGGAAATCAGCGAACAAGTAGTCAAAACCAATCTGATTGGATACATGAATGGTGCGCATGCAGTCCTACCTTATTTTAAATCACAAGGCCATGGCATTCTGATCAATAACATTTCCATTGGCGGCTTTCTTCCTGTTCCTTACGGCGCAGGCTACTCTGCTGCCAAGTTCGGGCTTCGCGGATTCTCAGCAGCACTGAAGTCAGAATTAAAATCTTATTCCCGTATACATATCTGTGATGCATTTCCAGGATTTCTTGATACTCCAGGTATGCAGCATGCCGCAAATTACACAGGGAAAGCACTAAAACCCGGACCCATCGTGTATGATCCATTTCGACTCGCGAATGCGATCTATGAGCTATCAATTCATCCCCGGTCCGAGAAAATGGTCGGAAGTTTTTCAAGCTTGATGCGTATATCCTATGGTCTGCTTCCTTCGCTAACCAGGGGAATTGCATCGGCAGTAATTAATACCTATTTAAAGCAGGCAAAAACAATCACCCCTACCAGTGGAAATATTTTTAACAGCGTGGATTATGGGCATTCCACCCATGGCGGATGGGGAATCCCGGGAAAGCCCAAAGCACATCGTAAATATATAGCGATTGGAACGATTGCCCTACTTGCTTTGCTGCTCACGAAAAGAAAAATATAGACGTGATATCGAGCGCTATTACAGAGGATAAGCCAGCTTCCCTGAAAAAAATTGCTACAATTATGACAACTTCGATCAGGTTAAAAACAATCCGGATATTGATGCGATTTATGTGATTACACCAAATGCATTGCATCATAGTCAGGTTATCCGTGTAGCCAATGCAGGAAAACATGCGATATGCGAAAAACCCATGGCGCTGAATGCCAGAGAAGGACAAGAGATGATAGACGCCTGTAAAAAAGCAGATGTAAAATTGCTGGTTGGGTACAGGATGCATTTTGAGCCACGCACATTGGAAGTGATTCGGATGCGAAACGCAGGAGAATTTGGTAAGTTGATGTTTTTCCAGGGGCAAGTGGTTTTAAAGCAGGAGATCCTAAACAGTGGCGTTTAAACAAAGCGCTCGCGGGAGGAGGATCAATGATGGATATTGGAATCTATGCTCTTAATGGAGCGAGGTATATGGTAGGTGAAGAGCCGGTTTGGGTGACCGCTCAGGAAACTAAAACCGATCCCGTAAAATTTAAAGATGGTGTTGATGAAACCATACAGTTTCAACTCGGTTTCGCCAGTGGCGCTGTAGCATCCTGCTTATCCAGCTACAATATCAATCATCTGGATAGATTTTTTCTGAGTGGTGACAAAGGATTCGCAGAAATGCGGCCCTCAACCGATTATGGTCCAATACGGGGAAGGACACATCAGGGAGAACTTACGCAGCCAGTAACCATTCACCAAATGGTACAAATGGACGAAATGGCCGACATTATCCTTACCAATAAAAAGCCGGTAGCTCCTGTGAACGGTGAAGAACCTTTGAAAGACCTAAAGATTATCGATGCCATTTACCAGGCGGTGAACAGGAAAAAGTCCCACTTACTACTTAAAAAAACGTATAGGAACAGATTTAGCTGACCTCGTTTAAGAACGTAATAATGTTGATAGCAGACTGCAATAGATTACAGCCTACTACCAAAATTAAAGAAAATGAAATCGGGGTATTAAGAGTTATTTTTATGTTATCACTACCTGTTGAGCCATAAAAAGATATTTCATCTCATTTGCTACCTTCTTCTGTTTCACTTTCGAATAAATCTGCGTTGTTCGTATACTCGAATGTCCAAGCATATGAGAAACGCTCTCAATTGAGATTCCTTTTTCGAGCGTCACAGTGGTGGCAAATGTATGCCTGGCAACGTGGAAGGTTATTTGTCTTCCTAATCCGGCTTTTTCTGCTATTACTTTTAAACTTCTGTTGGTGTATTGATTCGAAGGGCAAGGGAAAATTGTCTCCCTATTTATAGCGTCCGGCGATAACTTATATTTTTGAATAAGTGACATAGCAATAGGCAGCACCAAAACATGAAAACTTCGCTCATTTGTATTTAAGGTCTTTTTCCTTTGCATCACGAGCCAGACTCCACCTTCGTTATCGGTCGTGATGTGATGGGAAGCAAGAGAACTGATTTCACTGTAGGCAAGTCCAGTATAACAACTAAACACAAACATATCCCGCACAACACACTGGACAGGATCGGGCAAATCAACTTGTCTGATTGAAGCCAATTCATCATCATTTAGGACATTCCGGTCTTTAGTTACGAGTTTTCGAGTAAAATGGATGAAAGGATCTCTCAAAATCCAACCAAATTTTAATGCCAGCCCCATCAACTTCTGAAGTCTTTCCATGTGCTTCATTACTGTGTTGTTAGTGCATGGCCTCTGTCCTTTGTCTGGAGATTTAGTGCGCAGATAAACGCCAAAATCAGTGATAAACTTGAAATCAATTTTCGAAAGCTGAATATCTGACAACTTTTTTCTCTTTAAAAATTCTGAGAGAAAACGCTCTGTAGAATAGTAGTTTTTCAATGTTCCTGCAGCTAGTAATTTACCTGGTTGATCGAAATGGTATTTGATTAAATCTCTTAATGACTTTCCCTGATCTTCGCCTTCCACCTTAATTTTAATTTTTTCGGCAGTCACCACCTCTTTCTGAAAACGTAATTCATCGTAAGCCAAATTAATATCATTTACTATTTGCCGCATCCTGTCACGAGCCAAAATGTTCTCTGGTGAATTTCCTCTCAGCTTCTGAGCTTTTTGGTTCCATTGCGCTACTTCGACTGTCTGTTTAACGGGGATAAAAACCCTGCTACCGTCAACGGTTATTTTAACATAAATTGGAGCCCTTCCAAAGGCCTCTCGATTGCGTCTAACAAAGAAAGTGACGCTAAAACTGTGGTTAGATTTCATAGAATCTTCTCCTTAATTTGCAACCAAATCGTAACCAAAAAACAGCAAAAAACGTTTTCGACTTGATTAGTTTTTTCGTGAATAAAATTAAATGCAAAAAAATTTCAGTTTTGAAGAGATCACAAAATTATAAGGAAAATTTTGGTTACGATTTGGTTGCAAAATATTTGATATATATTGCCCCATAATGACCTATCTTAAAAAACAAAACCCCCTAAATTCACCATTTAGAGGGTTTTTGATACAATCTGTATCTGTATTCGTCGGGATGGCAGGATTCGAACCTACGACCTCCTGCTCCCAAAGCAGGCGCGATACCGGGCTACGCTACATCCCGAACTTAGGTATCACCTTGTTAAACCTTTTTTGAAAGTAGGTTTGAACTTTTTGTCGGGATGGCAGGATTCGAACCTACGACCTCCTGCTCCCAAAGCAGGCGCGATACCGGGCTACGCTACATCCCGAACTTGGTATCTTCTTTTGTTAACCCCTTTTTCGAAGGGTTGGCAAAGAAACGATTTTTAAATGATAAATCAATTTTTTTGCCAAATTATTTTTTCTTTTTGCGGAGAGGGCGGGATTCGAACCCGCGGTACCGTTACCAGTACGACAGTTTAGCAAACTGTTCCTTTCGGCCACTCAGGCACCTCTCCAACTTCCTCTAATTTCTGTCCTACCGACGTTGCTTTGAGGTTTGCAAATATAGTAAAACAACCTATTCTACAAAAAAAAATCACAAAACTTGTTGATAATCTATTCGTACATGATAGATACTCATTAGCATTGTCTTGAAAATCAATTTGATAGTTTCAATATCTTTTAATGTTAAATCGCAATTATCTAACTGATTTTGCTCCAATTTATAGTTAATTATCCTTTCAACTATGTCATTTATGTTCTGAGCATCGGGATTTTTTAGACTTCGAGATGCTGCTTCTACCGAATCTGCTAACATTAGAACGCCTTGTTCTTTGCTAAAAGGGATTGGTCCAGGGTATCTAAAAATATTCTCGTCGACGAACTTTTCAGGTGTGTTTTTTAAGAAAGACTGATAAAAATAATCCACCCGGGTATTTCCATGATGTGTTCTAATAAAATCTATGATAGCTTCGGGAATCTGATTTTTCCTAAGAATTTCAATTCCTTTATGAACGTGCTGAATAATAATCTGTGCACTTTGCTCGTAAGGCAATTTGTCATGTGGACTTATGGCAGTGTTTTGGTTTTCTATGAAATACTGTGGATTATCAACTTTACCAATGTCGTGATAAAGCGCTCCTGCCCTAACCAATACGGAGTTTCCTCCAATTTTGAAAATTGCCGCTTCTGCAAGATTTGCAACTTGTAATGAGTGCTGGAACGTTCCGGGTGCTTTGAAGGCAAGCTCGCGAAGCAATTTGTTATTAGTATTTGTAAGTTCTATTAGGGCAACATCAGAAGTAATACCAAAAATACGCTCGAAAAGGTAAATTAAGGGATAAGCCAAAAGGGAAAGTAAAACACTAAAAACAAATGGTATAAAATTGATCCATTCAATTTCCCTGAAACTACCTTCCCTTAATAAAGCAATACCAACAAAAGCAACGAAGTATGAGAACAGTATGAACATGGCAGAAACTAGAAACCGCTCCCTTTTTACGAAGTTTTTAATACTGAAAATGGCAACCATACCAGCGGTTACCTGATAAAAAACAAATTCAAAGCTGTTGGCCACAAAGAAACCTGCAATCAGAATCACCAGCATATGCAGGTAAAGTGCCAAACGTGTATCAAAAAGAATCCTTATTATAATGGGGACGACACAGAATGGAATGTAATATAAACTTGGAATCTCCATTTTGATAGCCCAAGTAAGTGCCAAAAGCATTCCCGTAGTTACAATAAGTATTAACGATAGCTGGCGATTATCAGCAAAAATATCTTTCCTAAATAGAAAAAGAAAGGACATCAAAATGGCTAGAATGAAACTTACCAAAACCACCTGGCCAAAATACACGAGCACACTACTACCTATAGTTTTTGTTTGCGCATCGTAAGTAGTTTTGTAAGATTCGAGTTTCTGATAAATTTCTTCATCAATCACATCATTTTTAGAAACAATCAACTCGCCCTTTTGCACCATCCCTTTGGTAGTAGAGATATTGCTAATCGTATTATCTTGAATAACCTGAGTTAGCCTTTCATCAAAGACGATATTGGGTGCTATATGGTCCATTGCAAGGTTCGCTACCAGATCAACCATTACTTGATTTGTAGCTTTAAAGTTAGCCTTGAAAAACAAGAGCGCACTTTCTGCAGTAAAAACGTCTTGAGTATTTCGAGTTTTTGACACGTTATTTTCCATCAAAGAAAAATCGTAATTTTTTGCGCCGCCCTGATGTTTCACATTTAAGCCGATAACTCCTTTTTGATAGATGCTTTTTAAAAGATTATAGGCTTCAGTTTTAAATTGAATACGATCTTTTTCGTCAAGTTGCGTTGATTTCCATTTAATATCGAAGTCGTTCGAAAATTCTTCTAAAGCGTTTTCCGAAATCGATTTATCAAATTGGTAAACAGGCAGAATATTTTTTAGGGCATTTTTTTTATCATTACTAACCTGTGGATTGGTTTTTAGTATAGCGAAGCTAAATGGCGAAATCAGGTCTTTGTTTTTCCATACTGTGTTTTTTTCGAATTCATATCGAAAACGCGGCTGTTTAGGAAGAAAAAGCGTAATGATGAACACGGTAAAAATCATCATCACATACTTTAAGTTTGACGAATATTTACGGTAAAGGATTTTATGTGAATTTTTCTTGATTTTGGCCAAAACGATAGGATTATTGTGCTTTCAAAATTAACATTTTTATCTAATATACATTTTACTGAATTTGTTTGCAATTACCATCTTTTATAATTTACTTTATGATATCAAATTAATATCAATTATGTATCAAGAAAAGATTATCAGTCCTCCATCAGGTTATTTAACCTTTGTATTATTTTTAGCGCTTATTGGTGCTGCTATTTTTTGTTTCGTTACTGAAAGCTTTCTATGGGGAGGTTTACTACTGGCGCTAGATATTTTCCTAATCTTTCCAGGTTTCTTAATTATCAACCCAAATCAATCTATGGTATTAACCTTATTTGGTAAATATATTGGCACCGTTAAGGCCGATGGATTTTTTTGGGTTAACCCATTAACCGCTAAAAGAAGGTTATCGTTAAAAGCCAACAACTTAAACGGTCAGCAGCTTAAGGTAAACGATAAATTGGGAAACCCCATAGAAATAGCTGCCGTTGTGGTATGGAAGGTAAATGAAACTGCAAAAGCTGTTTTTTCGGTAGAAAACTACATGCAATACGTTAATATTCAAAGTGAAGCTGCTGTAAGACACCTGGCCAATATTTTTCCTTATGATCATTCTGAAGGCGAAGAAGACAGTATCACTTTAAAAGACGGTGCTGATAAAGTAAGTGAGTTGCTGGAAAACGAACTAAATGATAGGCTGTCAAGAGCTGGCATTGAAGTTTTGGAGGCAAGGATATCACATTTGGCTTATGCACCAGAAATTGCAAGTGCCATGTTGCAACGTCAGCAAGCAACTGCCGTAATTGCTGCCCGGAAGCTAATTGTTGAAGGTGCCGTAGGCATGGTAGAAATGGCTTTGGCAAAATTATCACAGAAAGGAATTGTTGATTTAGATGAAGAGAGAAAAGCTGCGATGGTGAGTAATTTATTAGTTGTTTTATGTGGAGATCGCCATGTACAGCCCGTAGTAAACACCGGCACACTTTACAATTAATGCCATGGAATTTGAAGAAAAACAGAAGTTAAACCTGTGGTGGCTTTATATTTTAATCGGCGTGGATGCCATAATGGTAGGTTCTATTGTGCTGTTCGATAAGGGCGGAATGAATTTCCAGGATTTAAAAAATGTATACTTCGCTCCCATCTGGGCTATTTTACTTCCTTTTTTGGTAGTTTATATTATTCAAAAAAACGTTTTGACCTTGAGAATAAATCAAGACGGAATCTTTTATAAATACTTTGCCTTCAAAAGCAAATTAACACCTATCGAGTGGAATAGTGTAGAAAATGTTTACATCACAAAGTATGATGCCTTCGGCGATTATGGCGGTTATGGAGTGAAAAACAGACTCTGGTTTAAACGAAACGACAAGGCTTACCTTTTAAATGATAAATCGAAGGGGTTACAGATAGAATTTAAAAACGGGAAGAAGCTATTGTTCAGTTCTAATAAAATTGAAGAAATGGAATTATTCCTCATTAATTTGAAAACAAGATATCAAATACCGGCAATAAGTTAAGGATGGCAGAGAAAGATAAAAAGGCTTTTGTTTTGAGAATTAGTCCTGCGTTGTTAAAGGAAGTAGAAACGTGGGCGGCTGATGAGTTTAGAAGTACAAACGGACAGATTGAATTCTTGCTCAATCAGGCACTTAAATTGCGAAAAAAGGGAAAAACAAAGGAAGACTAGCAATAAACAGATTGGCACCTCAAAGCATCATCATTGAGATGGTGTCAACCGTTATTAATTTTAATGCGACTAAGCTGACATTTCCTTCATGCTAAAATGGCCGCGTATTCGTTATTGCAATATTAAAAAATGTATAACTTAGCGAACTAACCAAAAATTCATAAAAATATTTATTCATGAAAGAAGTTGTAATTGTATCAGCTACTAGAACACCGATTGGAAGCTTTGGCGGTTCATTAAATCAATTTTCTGCTACACAATTAGGTGGCTTTGCTATTAAAGCTGCCATTGAGAAAGCTGGTTTAAAACCGGAAGATATAGAGGAAGTTTATATGGGCAACGTGCTATCTGCAAATTTAGGACAGGCCCCGGCCACCCAGGCTGCAAAATTTGCGGGTTTACCAGATCTTCCTGCCACTACCATTAATAAAGTTTGCGCATCGGGAACGAAGGCGATTATGTTGGCCGCACAAAGCATTGCCAACGGTGATCATGAGATTATTGTTGCCGGCGGGATGGAAAGCATGAGCAATGTTCCTTATTATTTGGATAAAGCAAGAAATGGTTATCGCTTAGGCCACGGGCAGCTTACTGATGGTTTGGTTAAAGATGGATTGTGGGACGTTTACAACGATTATCACATGGGTTCTGCTGCTGAACTTTGCGCTTCAGAATGTAACATCAGTCGTGAAGATCAGGATAAGTTCGCAATAGAATCTTACAAACGAGCTCAGAGCGCCCAAACAGAAGGGAAATTTGCAGTTGAAATTACGTCAATTGAAGTGAAAGACAGAAAGGGTGAAACAACCCTTATTGATACTGATGATGAACCAACCGCCGTAAAGTTCGAAAAAATTCCCGGTTTAAAATCGGTATTTAAGAAAGATGGAACAGTTACTGCAGCCAATGCATCAACCTTAAATGATGGTGCAGCAGCATTGGTGTTAATGAGTGCAGATAAAGCGAGAGAAATGGGGATTAAACCATTGGCGAAAATTTTAGCTTATGCGGATGCACAACAAGCGCCAGAATGGTTTACCACTTCACCATCAAAAGCGATTCCACTTGCCTTACAAAAAGCCAATATTGACATCAAACAGGTCGATTATTTCGAAATCAATGAAGCGTTTTCTGTAGTATCGATTGCCAATAATCGACTGTTAGAACTGTCAAACGATAAAGTGAATATTAATGGTGGAGCAGTATCGTTAGGGCATCCACTTGGTGCTTCTGGTGCTCGTATTGTGGTTACTTTACTTTCTGTATTGGAACAGAATAACGGTAAAATTGGCGTCGCTGGAATATGCAATGGCGGTGGTGGCGCAAGTGCGATTGTTATCGAAAAAATTTAAAATTTGCCGGGCTTTTTGCCCGGCATTCTTAATGTAAATGAAAATAAAAAAAATATATCTTTTATTAATTTTTCTCTTTGCGGGATTTCGTGCTGATGCCCAGCAAAACACAAAGGCACTTGAAAATTTCCAGGATATACTAGTTAAGATATCGAAGGCTACCACCGCAGAAACTTTTGATATAAAGAAGCTAGAATTGAATGGAAAATTTGTTAAAACGTTAGTTGATGCATTGAAGACACCTCATTCTTTTGGTTTTTCTTTCGATTCATTAAAAAATGTTTCCATCATTAAATCTCCAGATCAGGCTTTTAGAGTGATCAGTTGGTACCTTTTATTGGAAAATGGCACCTACCGATACTATGGAGCCATCCAAATGAATAGCAACAATGGTCCGCTGAAACTTTTTCCCTTGATCGATCAAACTGAAAACCTTAATGATCCAAATATTATAACTGACAACCAAAAATGGTTTGGGGCCCGTTATTACGAGATTATACCTGTTACCAGTGGTAGCCGCCTGCCCTACTACATCTTGTTGGGATGGAAAGGCAACAATCAAACGACCACCAAAAAGGTAATCGAAATTCTTTCCTTTAGTAAGGATAAGTTAACATTTGGCGCACCAGTTTTCGATGGAAAAAGCATAAAGGATAAAAATAGATTCATTTTTGAATATACCAAATCAAATGCGATGCTTTTGAAAACAGATCACAAAGCAGGCATGATAGTATTTGATCATTTGGCGCCTTTCGATTCTCAGATGACTGGCAGATATGAATTTTATGGATCTGACGGAACATTTGATGGCTTTAAAATAATCGGTGGGAAACTAAAACTGATGGAAAGTTTAGAATTAAATAATGATCCAAATGCGATGGATGAGTTATACGCCGATCCAAAGAAAAATATTAAACCAGAACGAAAGTTTTAAAATCTAACGCTGCTTAACAACATCATTACTATTCCTATACGGTAAAAATTTGTGAGTTTGCCAATCGCTACCTATATTGCGCCTTGCAAACAGGCTTAAACAACACACAAATTCTGAATTCATAAACTAAAACCAACAAATGTTTTATGCAAACATCCATTGAAACCAAAGACGATTTCTTTAGCAGCAAAGTATTGGGTCATCCGGCAGGGTTATTCGTGCTTTTCTTCACGGAAATGTGGGAGAGATTTTCGTACTACGGTATGCGTGCCTTACTTGTTCTATTTCTTACTTCTTCTATGTTTGGCGATAATCCAGGATGGGGCTGGCCAAGAGAACATGCGCTTGCAATTTATGGCTCTTATACTTCTTTGGCTTATTTAACGCCTATTTTGGGCGGCTTTATTGCCGATAGATTTATCGGTTATCGTTGGGCGGTTATCCTGGGGGCGCTTTTAATGACCCTGGGACACCTATCTATGGCCTTCGAGTTCAATCCAATTTTCATGTACCTGGGATTATGCCTGTTGGTGGTTGGAAACGGTTTCTTTAAACCAAACATGACTTCGATTTTATCACACATGTACAAAAAACATCCAGAGAAAAAAGATGGAGCATACACTATTTTTTACATGGGTGTCAACTCTGGAGCGTTTTTAGGAATGTTGTTATGCGGTTACATTGGCGAAAATCCAAATTGGGGTTGGAGCTATGGTTTTGGTTTGGCCGGTATTTTCATGTTTGTTGGCATGCTCCAATTCTATTTCACTAAGAATATATTTGGCTCAATTGGGCTTAAACCTGAGAAAAACAATGTAGTTATTGATGAAGATGAAGACCCGGCAGAGGCAAAAAAGAATCCTTTTTCCCTATTCGATATAGTACTTATTGGGTTAATATCAATCATTGGGTTAATCTGGATTATAAATGATCCGGTATCAAAAATTACCGGTTCAACGGTGTTTAATTTTAAAATCGGTAGTTTAACGGGAGATAACTTTGCTATTATCATCGCACTGGCCTTGTTTATTTTTATCTTGATTAAAAGGATTGCACAATACTCACCTAAGCTGAGAGATAAAATGATTGTTGTAATCGTACTTGCTTTTATCACTATCTTCTTTTGGGCTTCGTTTGAGCAAGCCGGCGGTTCGATGACGATTTTCGCAAAAGACTACACTGCAAGGTTATTAGAAGGAAATGCTAAAATTATCTTCAATGTTGCCAACACATTGATTACGGTAGTTCCTTTGGTTATCATTACTTATGTTCTTTTTAGTTTATTCAGAAAAACATTCGCAAATTTTGCGTTAGGGAATATTATTCTTGCAGCCGGTTTTGCTATCATTTGGGGATTGGTAATTTACATGCTGAAAAACCAATATAGCGATGTTAAAGCTGAAGTTCCTGCAACCTGGTTTGGTGTATTAAACTCCTTGTTTATTATTTCCTGTGCACCTATTGTTTCAAAACTTTGGGAGAGCAAATTCAACCCTACCGCCACTGTAAAAAACGGTATCGGAATGATTTTATTAGGTATCGGCTTCGCAGCCTTGGCTTATGGTTCGAGTTCAATTCCACCAGGTGCAAAAATTGCCTCGGTAAGTATGATCTGGTTAATTCTGGCTTACTTTTTCCATACCATGGGTGAGCTTTTTATCTCACCTGTTGGCTTATCTTATGTTTCGAAATTAGTTCCGGGAAGAATGATTGGAATCATGTTCGGAATATGGTATTTAGCCATAGCCATTGGAAACAAAATTGCAGGCACCATGGGCGGAATGATTGATAAAATTACAGCACAGTATTCAATGTCGACTTTCTTTTTGATTTTTACGTTGATCCCAGTTGGATTAGGTATTTTCATTATGCTGTTAACGCCGATCATCAAAAAACTAATGCACGGGGTTAAATAGCATGCAAATCGCTACAGAAAAAACGCCTTCTATTGAAACATTAGAAGCGATTCAGAATTTTGATGGTAAATACCCGAAGCAACTTTGGTATTTATCATTAGTAGAGATGTGGGAACGCTTCTGTTTTTATGGGATGCGAGGTGTCCTGGCCTTTTTTATGGTTGATCAATTGGGATTAACTGATCAAAAATCCAATCTACAATACGGTGCAATTCAGGCTTTCGTTTATGCCTTTACTTTTATTGGCGGTATCTTTGCCGATAAGATTTTAGGTTTTAGGAAATCGCTCTTTTGGGGCGGATCGTTAATGATTATCGGAAACCTGATTTTAGCTTTTTCTCCGCAGGATTTATTTTATGTAGGGATTACGCTTTCAATCATTGGAACTGGTTTTTTCAAGCCAAATATTTCATCGATGGTCGGCGAACTTTACCATGAAAAAGACAATCGAAGAGATGCAGGTTATGGTCTTTTTTATGCCGGGATAAATGTTGGGGGCCTTTTAGGTGGCGCGATGTGCATTTACTTGGGTAAATATGTTTCATGGCACTTATGTTTCCTTTCTGCAGCTGTTGTAATGGCTTTCGGATTGGGAACCTTTATTTTTACCAAAAAGTTCTTAGGCCCTATTGGAAAATCTCCATTGCTTAATTTGGAAAAATCAAAAAGAACTGCGTACGAAATAGCCGTTTACATAGGCTCTTTACTTTGTATTCCATTGATCTTTATCATGGTTAAAAACACAGCCTATACTGACTATTTTATGTACACTATCGGCATTGTAGCTTTGATCTATTTCATCTACGAAACCGCGATGATTAAAGACATTAAGGCACAATATAAACTGATTGCTGCGTTCGTATTCATATTTTGCTACTTCATTTTTATGGCAATATCAGAGCAAAGTGGCGGTTCCTTATCTCTTTTTGCTAAAGACAATTTAGATCACAGTTTGCTTTTTTTTAACATTGACCCCAATGTGGTGAACAACAGCGTAAACTCATTCTTCGTAATTGTTTTCAGTCCTTTGGTGGGTTTGCTATGGATCGGAATGTACAAACGCAAAATAGAACCGAATACGGTTGTTAAATTTGGAATTGGTTTTCTTTTGTTGGCGCTGAGCTTTTACGTTTTTTACGCCACGAGATTTTTTTCTAATGAGCAAGGGATAAGTTCGCTAAATATTTTCACCCTGGCCTATCTCCTACTTACTTTGGGCGAGCTATGCTTGGGTCCAATTGGCATGTCGATTATTACCAAACTTTCGCCAAAGAAAATGTTTGGTATGATGATGGGACTTTGGTTTCTCTCGAGCGCATTTGGCCAGCTTGCTGCCGGAAAACTAGGTGCAGAAATGTCGAGCATTGATAATGCTTCATTAATGACGAAACTCGTAGCTTACACCGAAGGGTATAAAGCGTTAGCACTTTATTCGCTTATTGCGGGTGTAGCCTTAATCGCTTTTTCACAATTGGTTAAAAAGCTAATGGGAGAAGTAAGATAAATACTTCAATACAACACAATCAAAAGCCTGAAAGAAAATTTCGGGCTTTTGGTTTTTAATAACTAATTTCGCCCCCATACAACAATTACTCAATCGTAATTTTAAAATTATACCAACACGTGTCTGATAGTTTAGTAATCATCCCTACCTATAATGAAAAGGAAAACATTGAAAAGATCATTAGAAAGGTTTTTTCATTAACGCAACCTTTTCATGTGCTTATTGTTGATGATGGATCTCCGGATGGCACTGCAAACATTGTGAAATCGCTGCAAGTTGAATATGGCGGGAAATTATTCATAGAGGAACGGGCGGGTAAACAAGGCTTGGGTACAGCTTATATTTATGGTTTTAATTGGGCTTTGCAGCGTGATTATGACTACATTTTTGAAATGGACGCTGATTTTTCCCATAACCCGGATGATTTATTCAGGCTTCGCGAAGCTTGTGTGAATAGTGCTGATCTTGCTATTGGATCTCGTTATGTTAAAGGGGTTAATGTTGTAAATTGGCCAATGGGAAGGGTTCTCATGTCGTATTTTGCATCAATGTACGTTCGTTTTATTACTCGAATTACCATTCAGGATGCGACAGCAGGCTTTAAGTGCTATCGTAGAGTTGTACTACAAACCATCCCTCTAGAAAAAATACGATTTGTAGGCTATGCTTTTCAAATTGAGATGAAATTTACAGCCATCAAGTTTGGATTTACTGTAGTTGAGGTTCCAATTATTTTTACAGATAGAACAGAAGGAACATCAAAAATGAGTACCCGTATTTTTAGAGAAGCTTTTTTAGGGGTAATTCAAATGAAGGTGAGCAGCTGGTTTAGAAATTACAGTCGGGAGAAAAGTTAAATGTTGAAAGTTAAAAGTTGAAGGTATCGACCAACTTATGGCTCGATCCTATTGACTTAGGACTTAAGACTTCTTCTTTGGCTTGCCCTGATCATTGCTCCAAAGTCTTGCCCTTTCTCCATCGCCATAACCGTCATTGTGAGGCGCTTCGTTCTCGTCTGTTCGGTTTTAGCTTCGTTGATGTATTTAATAAAATAGTTTTGATGTGATTTTGAAAGTTTAAGGAATCGCTCCAATAAATCATCAACATCGGCCAGGCAAATTTCTAAATCTTCGGGCATTTCTATTTTAAAGTTTTGATCTTCTTCCAGCCACAATTCTACTTTTGCTCCAGCTTCTTTTTTTAATTTTTTTCGAAGTTCGGCTCGAAGTGCAATAATGAAATCGCCTTCCCCCATTGGAACTGTGGCAACCCCTGCGATTTCCACATCGTCTATTTTTCCTCTTACCCTAAAAGAAACCTTACAATCAGCTTTAATTTGATTAGCTATCATCGCTGGAATAAAAACATAGCTCCAGCCCGTTTTATCGGCCATTTGTTCAAACTTTTCTATTTCGGCTTTGATCTGGATCATGGATTAAAAGTAATAAATATATTATTCGGCTCAAAAAACACACAAATCATGAGCCGATTAGCGAAATTAATCGGCTCAACCTAATCAACCGCTACCGGATTCATCCTAATATCCAACTTGGCAAACTTTAAAACTTCCACACTGTGAAAACCGAAGTCTTCAACAATTTTACCTAATATCAGATAACAGCCCTTGCCTTTGAAAGGATATATTGGAGTTGAGTTAGGAAAATGGGTGGTATCAAAAAAATCGCCATTACTATCTAAAAAAGTTCCAAACCACATTTTAGTGTTTTTTATGGTTCGAACGGTTTTTTCGCAAACGTAATTCCCTACCATTCTAACTGTTTTTCCTACGTTCTTATTCATATCAGCAGCCATTATTTCTCCGCGGTAACTGGTCTTCAAAAAATCGAACATTTGGTAGTTTAGCGGAAAACCCAATAGTTCCCATTCTACGTACGCATCTTCAATCGGTGAGTTGGCCAGTTCCGGCAGCGTATATTCTTTGCGTTCAAGGCTAAACAATTCGGCTGCATTTATAATTTTGTTCTTGTGCCCTAAATAGTTGTAAATATCCCAGAGAAGTGTTTTCTTATCTTTCCCGGTAAACCTAAGCGCGCCTAGCCGAATCAACAGTATTGCTTGCTCTAATGTAATTTGAGTTCGTTTTACGAAATTCTCTAAATCTTTGAAAGGTCCATTCAACCTGCGTTCCTGAGGAATACTTTCAATGAATTTATGCTCCAAACCCTGAACTCCCGTGAAGCCTAAAAAAGCATCATTTCCTTTTATATTCACCACTTCATCGCTTTGGTTTACGCAAGGCAAATGTACTTTTGCCCCAGTTTTTTGAAGCTCGTGAACATATACCCACCTATTGTAAAAACCGCCATAATTATTCAAAACCGCCACCATAAACTCTTTTGGATAATAAGTTTTTAGGTATAAACTTTGGTAACTTTCTACAGCAAAAGAGGCAGAATGTGCCTTAGAAAAACTGTAGCCGGCAAAGGAGGATATCTGTCGCCAAACTTCGGTAATTAATTCTTCACTGTGTCCCTGTTTGCGGGCAGAAACAAAAAACTTATTTACCAATTCATCAAAAGCGAGTTTCGATCGGTATTTACCGCTCATCGCTTTACGAAGCACATCTGCATCAGCTAAATCAAGGCCGGCAAAATAATGGCAAACTTTAATCACATCTTCCTGGTAAACCATTACCCCGTACGTTTCTTTAAGCTGCTCTTTCATCTCTTCGCAGAGATAGACCACCTTATCAGGCGCATGGTAACGCTCAATAAAAGATTTCATCATGCCAGAACTCGCCACACCCGGACGAATAATTGAACTCGCCGCTACCAGGGTTAAGTAATCTTCGCACTTCAATTTCTTTAGTAATTGCCGCATGGCTGGCGACTCGATATAAAAACAACCAATGGGCTGACCTTCACGTAAAATCGCATTGAGGTTTGGATCATTTTTAAAAGTTTTAAAATCATGGATATCGATATCACGACCGCAATTACTGTTGATCAGTTGTACCGCCTCACGGATGTGACCGATTCCCCGTTGGCTCAACACATCAAACTTTTCATAACCTATTGCCTCTGCCTCGTACATATCCCATTGTACCGTTACAAAACCTTTTGGAGGTAAATCCAAAGCAGTGTAATAGGTAATAGGTTCTTCGGAGATGAGAATGCCGCCAGCATGAATGGAACGTTGATTTGGCATATTTTGCATGTGATGGTGAACGGCAGCTAATTTCTGATAGGTAGCATTTAGCTGATTTTCACGTTCCTTTGTTGGGTCGATGAAACCATCAATTTCCTCTTTGGGCAAACCCAGCACTTTACCAATTTCTCGAATAATGGCCCGGTCTTTAAACGTGCTCATCGTACCTAAAAAAGCAACATGCCACTTCGGGTACTTATTAAAAATATATTTCTGAATGGTTTCTCGCTCATCCCAGGCAAAATCTATATCAAAATCTGGGGGGCTGGTACGTTTCTCATGTAAAAACCTTTCGAAGTATAAATCAAGATCAATGGGATCTACATCAGTAATCCGCAAACAATAAGCAACGATGCTGTTTGCACCCGACCCTCTACCTACATGGTAAAACTTGCATTTCCCCATGGCGTAGCGAACAATATCGAACGTGATTAAAAAGTAAGCGCAGTAGTGTTTCAATTCGATGATGCGCAACTCTTTTTCCATTCGCTCCCTTGCAAATGGATTATTTTTGCCGTAACGATTTTCTAAACCTTTATATGCAATTCGCCTCAGCAATACCTTATCTAACCCCTCACCTTCCTTACAATAGGAAAACCGGTTTTTAGACATAGGTTGGGGCCCGGGCTCAAAATAACTACTTAAATCGCAAGCGTTTAACAAATTCTGTGTGTTTTCAATGATAAAGGGAAATGCTTCAAATTTAAGTTTCAACTCTTCTTCGGAAATCAAAACTTCATTGCATCCGCATTTTGCATCTTCTGGCACCAGGGTTAATAAGGTGTTCAATTCAATCGCTCGTAGATATTCATGTAAGCGATGTTCTACCCGACTACCTACCGTAACTGGATGCCAGATCACCAACTTTTCCTTTTTCTCTAGCAAAGGGTGTTTATAAAGGTGATTTAACTGATCGCTTTTTATTCCGATAAACTCATTCGATTTTAATGTCCGATTAGATTTTTTTGTAAAAGGATAAATAAAGAAAACATCGTTAAGAATGGGCGCAGTATCCGGAAGTGGAATATTTTCGATATTATGGAAACTCAAAAACTCGTTAAGGGCCCGCATCCCTTCTCTGTTTCTTGCAATACCGATATATAAAAGTTGCTGATCGCTTTTAAATTCAATTCCAGTGATGGGTTTGAGTGGATAGGGAATATTTCCTTTTTGAACATCATCTGCTTCTTTCGCAACTCCTTGTCGATAACATTCCCGAATGAATTCAACAGCTCCGGTAGAATTGTTGATATCTGTTAAAATAAGCTGACCAATATTTAAAGCACGGGCTTTGGCAACGATCGTTTGGATATCCATCGTTCCATATTTTAAGCTATATGATGAATGTAGGTTAAGAAACATTTCAGTTTACAGTTCTCAGTTGCCGATTGCCGGTTTCCAGTTACCGGTTGATAATGATAGTTGCTGGTTGACAGTTTCCGGGTTTCGGGTTAAGGTTAGATTATTAAAGATTAACCAATTATAGCAAAAGCTATCCGTCTAATTTGTTAGCTGTTCCTAAGTCAGCGTTAATAAAAGTTCTAATTCTCGATCGCTTTCTTTCTTCGCCGTTTTCATTTTCAGGTCCAGGCAACTTTTTCTTTCGGGGATTATATTTGATGACTTTTCCATATTCATCTCTTTCCGGGCCTTTAACAATACAGGCTTTTACAACCGATTCAATACCATAGTGATTTCTCACTTTATCCATCGCCTGGTATAAATCATATTCTTCTTCTGAGGTATGATATAAACCAATCTGTTCAAAACCGCTTACCAGATGGGATAACCTCACGCCGATTAAGCGTAATAACATTCTTTTGCTATATAGCTTTTTAAATAACTCATGTGCCTTGGAAATCAGAAACGAATCGAGTGCCGTATAAGGAATTCGGGCCTGTTGCGTTACGGTTTCAAAATTAGAATAACGAATAGTGACGGTAATGCAGGCTGTTAACTTCTGCTGACTCCGGAGCTCGTAAGTGAGGTTAGTGACCATGCCGCTTAAAATCGCCTTCATCTTTTCGATATCCATACTGTCGCTTTCAAAAGTAGTCTGTGTACCGATCGATTTCCGTTCACGGTAAGGAACCACCGGCGAAAAGTCGATACCGTTGGCTTTCTGCCAAATTGCCAAGCCCTGCTGGCCTAAAATTTTAAACATTAAATCCTGAGGAACTTCGGCTAAAGTTTGAATTTTTCGAACCCCCATTTCACTCAATTTTTTGTAGGTTGCATCACCAATACCTGGAATTTTATGTACTGGTAAGGGGTTTAAAAAGGGTCGAACTTCTGGAAAGGGAATTTCCAACTCGCCATTTGGCTTACATTCATTAGTGCCGATTTTAGAGACGGTCTTATTTACCGACAAGCCGAATGAAATTGGCAATCCCATTTCTTTGATAATCGTCTGCCGGAGTTCGGAAGCAAATTTCATACAGCCGAAAAACTTGTCCATACCCGTCATATCGATATAATGTTCATCAATACTTGCTTTCTCGAACAAAGGAACACGATCGGCTATAATTTCGGTAATTTCATGCGAAGCCCTGGAATAGTCATCCATATTTCCCCTCACAAAAATAGCCTGTGGACAAAGCTGCTTTGCCATTCGCCCCGGCATTGCGGCATGTACGCCAAATTTACGGGCTTCGTAACTGCAGGAAGTCACTACGCCCCGATCTGCACTGCCACCAACAATTACTGGTTTGCCAAGTAACTTAGGGTTCTTCCGCAGTTCGACTGATACAAAAAATGCATCTTGATCCATATGGATGATATGTTTGTTTTTGTCCGTCATGATTCCAACCTTATAAATGGCTGCAGATTACTTGCAACTCGAAAACAAAAATACTAATTAATTTAGTTTTTTAACGCAAATAGATCTGGCTTTTTATCAACAAAATACTAACATGTTTAGTTTTAGAATAAGCTTAGTAACGCCTATTAAAAATGTAAGGGTGATAAAAGCTAATCTTTCATGCGAGTCGGCAGAGTATTTAATCAGACTTTCCTGATATCCAACCGCCTTGATAAAATTCAGTTCATGAGCAAACAATTTCGTTAGCTATCTGTATTCTTAAAATGAGAATAATTTTGGCGTTTCCAATTGCTCTTTTAGCCATCGCTTGTCACAACACCAATCCAGAAAAGGGTTCGGGCGGGAATAGGGTTGATAAACAGGTCACATTATCAAATGATGCTATTGTAGATTCGACCAAAGCACTGTTGGATCAATCCTTCGAATTGGATAAAAAACATATCAATGGTATCATTTCAAGTACCGAATACAATCAAAAGAAAAAATCATTAATGACTACCTACACTGTGCTTTATAAAAGCTTGGCTCCAGCTGATACTCTAAAGGTTAATGAGTATCGCATTAAGAAAGAGGCAACAATTAAACAAGATTCTACTAAAAAGACTAAAGCATCGAGATGGGAATAGAAAAAATGGAAGATCCCAAAGATCATCCAAAGCCTGTTGGAAAATTCGCTCAAACATTCATAAACCTCTACGAGGTTTTCCGTTTTATTGGCCGTTTTTTCAAGGAAGCATTTTTGCCTCCGTACGAGTTTAAGGAATTAATGCGTCAATGTTACGAAATTGGTTACCGTTCGGCTTTATTGATTTCTACCACCGGCTTTATTACAGGCTTGGTTTTTACAAAACAATCGCGTCCATCCTTGTCAGAATTTGGTGCAACATCCTGGCTTCCATCGTTAGTGGGCATTGCTTTGCTAAGAACCCTTGCTCCATTACTTACAGGATTAATTGCCGCTGGTAAAGTTGGCTCGAGCATTGGTGCAGAGCTTGGATCAATGAAGGTAAGCGAACAGATCGATGCCATGGAGGTTTCGGCGACAAATCCATTCAAATTCCTGGTATCAACCCGGGTGATGGCCGCTACCATCACCATGCCTATACTCACCTTTTATACAGCCATGGTTGGCATGTTAGGCGCTTTACTTAACGTGTCCGTTAACGAAGGTACTAGCGCAACCACATTTTTCCAAAGCGCCTTAGAAAGCATCACTTTTCTCGATATCATTGCATCAACCTTCAAAGCCATTCTTTTTGGTTTCACTATTGCAATAGTCGGTTGTTATCAGGGTTACAATTCATCAAAAGGGACTGAAGGTGTAGGTAAGGCTGCTAATTCATCGGTAGTAACGGCAATGTTCCTTATTTTTATTGAGGAAGTAGTTTGCGTACAAATTTTCAGTCTGTTTAACAGCTAATCGCATGGTACAAAAAGAAATCTTAAATAGCACCGAAAAGGTGATCGAGATAAAAAATCTTTATAAGGCGTTCGGCAGCTACCAGGTATTGGAAAATGCTTCTCTCGATCTTTACAAGGGAGAAAATCTGGTAGTTCTGGGTAAATCCGGAACAGGAAAATCAGTATTGATTAAGATCATTATCGGTCTGCTCAAACCAGATTCAGGTCTGGTAAATGTGTTGAATCATATTGTAGACGATATTTCTTACGAACAATTATTGGCGCTACGCCTTCGGGTGGGATTCTCTTTTCAAAACAGTGCGCTTTATGATAGTATGACTGTAAGGGAAAATCTGGAGTTTCCATTGGTAAGAAATCGCAGGGATTTGAGCAAACAGGAAGTTAAAGATTTAGTTGAAGAAATGCTTGATGCGGTTGGATTATCTCAAACCATCAACCAAATGCCTTCCGAGCTTTCTGGTGGACAGCGGAAACGGATCGGGATTGCCCGAACCTTGATTTTGAAACCAGAAATCATGCTTTATGATGAGCCTACCGCAGGACTAGACCCGATTACATCTAAAGAAATAAACAAACTTATCAATACAGTACAGGAACGTTACCATACCAGCGCAATTGTAATTACCCACGACTTAACCTGTGCTAAAGAAACGGGAAACAGGGTAGCGATGTTGGTCGAACGTAGTTTCGAACGTCAGGGATCTTTCGACGATATTTTCAACTCCGGGGATCCGCAAGCACAACCATTTTTTGATTATAATTTTATACAGTAACCATGAACGAAAATAAGAAGAAAATAACGGTCGGAATATTTATTGCCATTGGCATTTTGATATTTCTTTTTGCCATTTTTACCCTAGGTAGCCAAAAGAAAACCTTTGTTAAAAGCTTTACATTGAGTGTTGTTTTTAATGACATCCAGGGATTAAAGAAAGGAAACAATGTATGGTTTTCTGGTGTTAAAATAGGCACAATCAAAAAGATTGAGTTCTTTGGAACCTCACAAGTGCGTGTATTTCTGAGCATAGAAGAAGATGTGCACAAGTACATACATAAAGATGCCGGTGCAAGCATTGGTGCCGACGGTTTAATCGGAAATAAAATTGTGGTGATCACAGGTGGAAATCCGAAATTTCCTTTTGTAGAGGATGGCGACGTACTGAAGGTAAATAATTCTTTATCTACCGATGACATCATGAAAACCCTTCAGGTGAATAATAAAAACTTAGTCGATGTAACCGGTGATTTCAAGATTCTTGCGCATAACCTGGTAGATGGAAAAGGCGCTGCTGGTGCACTTCTTTCTGATGAAAAGTTGGCCCAGGATTTTAAAACAATGGTTTCCAATCTGAATAGAATAACTGCTTCAACTGCGCAAACAGCGCAAAGCTTAAACACCTTCGGTAAGACACTGAATACTAAAAATGGCTTGATGGATAAAATCATGACGGACACCGCGGTATTTGCCAAGTTGGATCGATCTGCCAGCACACTGCAAAAAACTGCTCAATCGGCATCTGTAATGGCTGCTAACTTAGAAAAAGCTTCTGGTAAATTGAATAATAACGATAATGCTGCAGGGTTACTTCTTAACGATGCTAAAACTGCCGACCAGTTAAGGGCGATTATGACAAATTTGGAGAAAAGCAGCAAAAAGCTAGATGAAGATCTGGAAGCTTTACAAAGCAACTTCCTTCTTCGCGGTTTCTTTAAAAAACGTGCCCGTGACTCAATAAAGAACAAGTAGAAGATAATTCAATCTTTCATTTATTCAAAACATCACCAAAATGATGCAGATTGGCGAGTGATTAGTGGCGTAATTTTGATCTCTCTAATCGGCTTGTTCTTTACTCAAGGAATGCATTTGCTAGAAATTAGAAGAAGTCATGGCTCATCTAACAGTCCTTTAAAGAGAATCTCGATTAGCTAAAACTTTTAACTTTCTAAATTTGTTAAACAGTTAAATAATATAAACATCATGAAAACGAAGGAAAAAGATCAAGATAAAGGGAAAGCTAAAACTTCAGGAACATCGAAGGAGAAAGCGAGTTTTGACCAGAATGGAAAGGGCGCTTCCGAAAAATATGGTCAGGCAGGAGATAGTCCTAACGAATCTGGTGAAGAAGGTACTGGAACAACAAATGAAAATAAAAATAAGGATGCCTAGAGCAATCCTTATTTTTCGTAAATGCTCATCTTCTCGGCTAGTTCAATAATACTTTTGATTTTCAGCTTTTGGAACAACCTTAATTTATACGTACTTACGGTTCCCATTTGCAAGTTAAGTTGATTGGAAATTTCCAAAACGCCAACACCTTTGGTCAGCAGTTCGGCAACTTCCAGCTCTCTTCCAGAGAGTTTTGTAAACGGATTGTCGGCGTCGTTACCTAAAATACTATTAAACATATTTTCCTTTACGTTCCGGCTAGAATAACGGCTGCCTGCTAAAATTGTCGTAATAGCTGTTACAATTTCAGACTCTTCGGCATTTTTAGTTAAATAACCTGAGGCACCTGATTTCAGGTAAGGTACTGCGTAAATGTTTTCATTTAGGGAGGAGAACACTAATATTTTAGCATTGGGTTGAACCATTTTAATTTGATCGATTACCTTTAAATTATTGCCTCCAGGCAGATTGACATCGATAATGATTAGGTTAGGTAACTTCTCGGTTTCTATCAGCGCTTCCTCGAGTGTTGCAGCTTGTATAATTTCGACCCCAGCCCAAAAATCAGATATTAAGCTTTTTAAGCCTCTTCGAATAATCTCATGGTCATCGGCAATTAGCACAGTAAAGGTAGTTCCAGTATTCTTTGCTTTCATGTTAATTAGATATTTTGCAATTTAATAAATTGTTTCGTTTTTCTATTATTTTGTCTGTTTTTTTATTCAAAAAAAGACACTTTTTTGTTAGTTTAAACTGTAAGTCTTATCTTACAGATTACAGGATCTGTATCTAAAACATTCGTGTCGCCATCCTGATATTTTGCCTGATGAAAGAATATGCAATCGAAATTTCGCGTGTGCTTCCGCTATAGCTTTGAAACTGACCGATTGAAAATCGTAGCCATAACCCTATTCTTAACCTCTCTGATCGGGAATTAGAATAGCGGCTACTGCCGAATTACGTTGAGATAAATCTTTTTTTAGAACAACTCTTAGCGTCACGCCTGTTACGGTACGATTCGCCAACTCACAAAAACTCTTTGATCATAAAATGTATTTACATCCAAACTTTGTTGGTCGCCCACTATCATCTTTTAAAAGAAAGGAAGGCTTAATCTGGAAATTCTCATTTATAGGGAACAAAGCATCAGCAGTTAAATAAAAAATATGGCTTTGGCTGTGGTAAGAACGCATAACGATCTACATAGGCAGTAGTTAAATTATCAGCAGAAAAACTTGCAGAAAACTTATCGTGTGCAAAACATATACCTGCTTTGGCATCGTGCAAGACGGTACTTTTGACGCCAACTGGCTCAAAAATTTCCGGATCGTTTAGATTCAACATTGAACCATCAATACGCAAATAAACCATACCAAGAACTAAACCCAAAGCCAACCGGGAGCTACCGTCATCCATCTAATCCGGTAAGCGTAGTTCCATATGGCCAAATTGGTTTGTGCACCTAGTCTATCGCTAGATACCATTACCAAGCTTTTTCCATCTGTATAGCTTAACTTCTTTGTAACCTTGGTAATGACAAATACCGTTAAAGCTTCTTCGCTGCAATGAGATCCTTGACGGGGGATGGTCGTTGCATTTTCCTTTGGATCCGTATAAGTCAATACCTTATTGGTGTTATCGTAAACCAGAGCAGTAGCATTCAATGGAAATGATGTAAATAAACCTTTCGCATCTTTGCAGTTCAAAGTGTTCGTAGCTTTATCGTAAGTCAAAGCGCCGTTGTTCAGATCAAGATCGGTTTTCAAACCTTTCTCATCTGTATAGCTTAACTTGTTTGTGACCTTGTCTTGGGCAAGTACAGTCAAAGTTTCGTTTACTGCAACAAGATCTTTGACAGCGATTGTTGTTGAAACCCCTTTTGAATCGGTATAAGTGAAAACATTCTTCGTTTTATCATAAACCAAAGCGGTGATTTTCAGTGTCAATGAAGTCACCAAACCTTTTTCATCTGTGTAGTTTAATGTGTTCGTAGTTTTATCATAAACAAAAGCACCCCTGTTTAGATCAAGATCGGTTTTCAAATCTTTCGCATCATTGGCCAACTTGTTTGTAATCTTGTCATTAGCAAGAACGGTCAACGTTTCGTTCGCCTTTAGAATGCGCAATGTTTATGGTTTGCTTCCATTATTCAATACTACAAGTTAGATTAAAATTGAATATAGTTTCCAAGGCCGAAACTATAGGGCGAAATAAACGATAGATTATTTGACAATAATCAGCAATTTACTAACAAGATGTCGTATTATATTACAGAAAATGGCTGATTTGCAATTATTACCAAAACAAACAGGGCTAAATTCAAAACTTAACCATTTCTAAATACAGCTGAGCAATGTATTCGTTTAATGAGCTTACTAAATTTTTGCTCTTATTCTGCTTAATGTTTCCAATCGTATTGCTAAAAAGGACGCAATGTGTTTCAATGGTACACGATTGATTAAATTAGGGAAAGACAGCAAGAAACGCTTGTATCGTTTTTCGGCAGACGAGATGCGGCATAAGAAAGCTCTCTCTTCTGCAGAACGGTAATAAAGCTCCATCATCTTTCGTCCAACAACGTTTGCTTCGGCGAAATTTTGATATAAATACTCTGAAAGCACATGAGGAATAGCAATGAGATCAACATCTTCTAGTGCCTGCAAATATTCTTCTGAATTTCCAACTATCCATAAATTCCTGATAGTGCCAACAATTTCATTCTCCACAGCAATCCAGGTAGTGACTTCAGAAGCACCATCTTTAACAACCCCCCTTACCACGCCTTTAACAATTAAAAAAAGGTATTTATTTCGATCTACAGGAGAAACCAGGAATTTATTTTTCTTGTAACTTATCGGAAAAGTATGCTGATTAATACGCTTTTCAATTTCATCATTGAGTGGATGAAATTTTTTAAATATTGAAATTAATGGAGAAAAATTGTTGTATTTCTTCCAACTATTTTCCTCAGAAAAATTAACTGCAATCATTTATAAAATACTGGGACAGATAAATTGTTAATATCTATTGAAATTACCATGTAAGTATAAGAAGATAGATTGTAAAAAAGAAGTTTTCCCTGCATTTTCTAGCTTATAGGAGTATTAAAGTATTTTCTCTACTCCTAAACCGAATAAAGCGAAATCATATTTCACTGGATCGCTATGATCAAACTGTTTTAACTTGTTAGTTAGTTCAATTGCCGTCAGCCAATCGGTTTGCTTTCGGGTGATTAAAACCAGTAACCGCGCCACCCTATCAACATGAACATCACAAGGACAGATCAAATGCTCAGGTTTTAAAGTTTTCCAAATCCCAAAGTCAACTCCCTTATTATCCTTCCGTACCATCCATCGTAAAAACATATTTAGTCGCTTACAGGTTGATTTTTGTGCCGGTGAAGAAATGTGCTTCTTAGTTCGGCAAGGAAAATCTTCAAGAGAAAAAAAGTAGCTTCTGAAATAGTTTAAAGATTGTTCAATTGTGAAATTCAAATCCCTTGCAAAACACACTGCTGACGACATTTCAATGGAAGGCAAGTCAGACATTGTTTCCAAATAACCATTTTGAAATGCACCTTGGGGAACAAAAGCATTTTCTAAACTATTAAATTTCACATAATGTGCTTTGAAAAAAGCTATAAAATAGAGTAGATCTGTATCGTTAAATGTTCTGTGCTTAAATTGCAGGAGCTGTTTCAGATCAGTATCTTGATGATTCAAAATGAAATCATGCGGCGAGTTATCCATTCTACCCAACAACTCCCTGCACTTATTGATGATGGTTTTACGTTGTCCCCATGCCAGAATCGCAGCGAAAAAACCTGCAATTTCAATATCTTGCTTTTTAGCAAATAAATGAGGAATACAAATTGGATCGTTAGCAATGAACTCTGGTCGATTATACTGTTCTACCTTACCATCCAGAAAGTTTTGAAGTGCTAAAAAATCCATTCCGTTCACGCTAAAAAGTCATCCATCCGACCGTTCAAAAACCGGTCAAATGGATGACTAAATTTTATTAATTGTTTTTTTTTAAAAAATGCTTATTTTAAAGCGTTTGCTAAGTCTTCAAGCAAATCATCTACATCTTCAACTCCTACACTTAAACGCAGAAGGCTATCGATAACACCGACTTTTTCTCGTTCCTCTTTAGGAATTGATCCATGGGTCATCGTTGCAGGGTGATTAATTAAAGATTCTACACCACCTAATGATTCTGCCAAGGTAAATACTTTAAAATTTGATGCGATTCTAAATGTTTCCTGTAAATCAGCTCCCTTTAAAGTAATGGAAATCATACCTCCGAAACCTCTCATTTGCTTTTTTGCAACATCGTGGTTAGGATGATCTTCAAACCCTGGCCAATAAATTTTGTCTACTTTTGGATGTGCTTTGAGGTAATGGGCAATGCGTTCGCCATTTTCACAATGCGCTTTCATCCGCAAATGTAGTGTCTTTATTCCACGTAAAACCAAAAACGAATCTTGTGGCCCAGGCGTTGCACCACAAGCATTATAGATAAACCACAAATCTTTGTACAATTGATCATCATTAGTAACCAATGCACCCATTACTACATCTGAATGGCCTCCAATATATTTTGTAACCGAATGCATTACGATATCTGCTCCCAAATCGATAGGATTTTGCAAATAAGGCGAAGCAAAAGTGTTATCAACTGTTAATATGATCTTTTTCTCTTTCGTGATCTTTGCAACACCTTCAATATCAACAACCTGCATGGTGGGATTTGTGGGTGTTTCAATCCAAACCAATTTAGTCTTATCATTAATATAGTCTACAATATTTTCTGGTTTGGATAAATCTAAAAAGTGGAATTTTATTCCATACTTAGAGAAGATTTTAGTAAACATCCTGTAAGATCCACCATATAGATCATTTCCGGTAATCACTTCATCCCCCGGTTGAAGTAGTTTTAAAACTGCATCTGTAGCACCCATACCGCTAGAAAAAGCCAATCCATATTTGGCATTTTCTAAAGCTGCTAAGCAATCTTCCAATGCTTTACGTGTAGGGTTTGTTCCCCTAGAGTACTCATAACCCTTGTTATCACCTGGCGATTTTTGCCAATAGGTTGAAGTTTGGTAAATTGGTGTCATTACAGCACCAGTTGTTGGATCAGGTTCTTGACCTGCATGTATAGCTTTTGTTCCGAATTTCATTTTTTCTTTTGAGATGCGCTTCAAGTATCGAGATAAGATTGAGATTTCTCAACCTTATCTAAACAGTTTTACATTAATATTTCAATCGTTTAGAAGACTCAAGACTACTGACTCAAGACTTCTTAATATGCTCTCGCAAATAAAACACGTTGTATTGATGGCTTCCCAGAATAGATACAAACCCCATCTTCCAATTTATTATCTAAAGGAATACAACGAATGGTTGCTTTGGTTTCTTCTTTAATTTTTTGTTCTGTTTCTGGAGTTCCATCCCAGTGGGCGGAAATAAAACCAGCTTTGCCATCCAACAACCCCTTAAACTCTTCGTAGCTGTTCGCTTCAGTAATATGCTCATCACGATAAGCTAGGGCCTTGTTAAACATACTGGTTTGAATATCTTCAAGTAACTTCGCAATGTATATATCTAAACCCTCCTGTGGAACAGTTTGTTTAACTTTCGTATCTCTACGGGCAATTTCCACTGTCTTGTTTTCTAAGTCGCGGCCACCAATAGCAATACGTACTGGTACGCCTTTCAATTCGTAATCAGCAAATTTAAAGCCCGGACGTTGTGTATCTCTGTCATCGTATTTTACCGAAACCCCCATCCCTTTTAAGCGCATTGTTAACTCATTTACATAAGCCGAAATTTTCGCTAAGTCTTCATCTCCCTTGTAAATTGGAACAATTACCACTTGAATTGGTGCCAATTTAGGTGGGATAATAAGTCCTGAATCATCACTGTGAGCCATAATAAGTGCTCCCATTAAACGGGTAGAAACACCCCATGATGTTGCCCAAACATAATCGAGCTTACCATCTTTTCCGGTGAACTTTACATCAAAAGCTTTGGCAAAATTCTGACCTAAGAAATGGGAAGTACCCGCCTGTAAAGCCTTTCCATCTTGCATCAGGGCTTCAATACAGTAGGTATCTAAAGCACCAGCAAATCTTTCATTTGGGGATTTTCTTCCCCTAACTACTGGAACAGCCAACCAATTTTCAGCAAAATCAGCATAGATGTGCAACATACGTTCTGTTTCTTCAATCGCTTCTTCAGCGGTTGCATGAGCGGTATGCCCTTCCTGCCATAAGAATTCGGCTGTACGAAGAAACAACCTGGTGCGCATTTCCCATCGAACCACATTTGCCCATTGATTAATTAGAATTGGCAAATCACGATAAGATTGAATCCATCCTCTATAAGTATTCCAGATGATAGTCTCCGAGGTTGGGCGAACGATAAGCTCCTCTTCTAATTTGGCAGTTTCATCCACGACAATATTGCCATTGCCGTCATTTTTTAGACGGTAATGTGTCACTACAGCACATTCTGTGGCAAAACCCTCAACGTGTGAGGCCTCCTTTGAAAAAAATGACTTCGGAATGAACAATGGAAAATAGGCATTTTGATGGCCTGTATCCTTAAACATTTTATCCAATACGGCCTGCATTTTTTCCCATATAGCATAACCATTGGGTTTAATTACCATGCAGCCTCTAACTGCCGAATGCTCAGCCAGATCGGCTTTTATAACGATATCATTATACCATTGAGAATAATCTGCATCTCTGCTTGTAATTTCTTTGCTCATCTTATGTATTTGGAACGTAATTTGTGTGTTAAAAAAGGTGAAATTAGATCACAAATTTATAAATTTATGCCTACAAAACGATTATAGAGAGAAGGCATTTGCATTAATACATAAATCTGACTGATTAAATAGTTGGTTTTTAGTAAATTTGATCCATTTTTAGTAAATTAGTGAACACACACAACTAAATATAAACACAATGAAACCAATTAAATTTTTACCCATTGTAATGATTGCTGCTGCAGGGTTGGTGGCATCATGCTCAACAACAAAATTGGCCCAAACCAAAGCCAATGATGATGTATATAATTCCGTGGCAAAGGCGAGAGAGGTAGAAGCTTACGTTCCTCTTCAAAATCAAGTTCAAGCACAAGCTCAAGGACAAACCGAAGATTACGATGAATATTACGGTACTAGTAATCCTTATTACGATATGGATTACTCTTCCAGAATTAATCGTTTCTACAATGGCAGTAGCTTTCGTGGCTATTACGATCCGTATTACGAAAACTTTAATTATGGCAACAGTTATGGCGCAACCACTTATTTAGGTTATGGCATGGGTTGGAATAATGGCTACGGTTTAGGTGGCTGGGGTGGTGGTTTCGGTTGGGGCGGTGGCTTCGGTTACGGCAGCATCTGGAATAATCCTTTCTACTATGGCAACATGGGCTACGGTTGGAATAACTGGGGCTGGAACAATTGGGGGCCATATTCATATTACGATCGCTTCGGTTGGGGCGGCGGTGGCTGGTACGGTGGTGGCTGGGGCTTAGGCGGCGGTTATTATGGCGGCGGCGTTATTACCAATAACAATTACAGACCTAGACCAGGGAGTAACGATAGAGGTGTTCCAAGATCTTATGGAAATGGTAGCGCAGGGAATGTCGGAAGACCAAGTAGATCAGGTATTGCAAATCCAAACAGCCAAATAGGTCAAAGCTATGCACCAAATTATAACGCAGGAAGACCTACCCGTAATCAAGGATCAGTTAGTAATAATGCTGGAAGAGGCTACACTCCGCAAGGAACACAAGGTAGTAGACCGACCAGAAACGAAAATTATACACCTCAACAACCTCAAAGAACTGAAATGAGCAGACCAACATATTCTCCACCTCCATCAAGTAGTGGAAGCAGCGGCGGCGGTTCTAATGGCGGTGGCGGTGGTTCCAGACCATCAAGAGCAGGACGAGGTTAATATCTTACTAATAAAGCACATTAAATGAAAAAATATATATTGGCATCCATGGTAGCTACAGTAGCTACCATTGGTTCAGCATACGCACAGAGTTATGCCCCTGACGCGTTCCGATTTTCGCAAACAAATTATGGGAGTTCATCACGTTTTAAAGGAATGGCTGGTGCTCAAATTGGTGTTGGTGGAGACATAGGATCAATCAATGCGAATCCTGCCGGACTTGGATTATTTACCAAATCAGAATTTAACATTACCCCTGAATTTAATAGCGTTTCCAACGAAAGTTCTTATTTAGGCAACAACATTAAATCCAACAAAAGTCAAATCAATCTAAATAACCTAGGTGTTGTATTTTATAACCCAGCCACAAAACTAAAAGGTTCTGATGTTAATAAAGGCTTGGTTAGTACTGTGTTCGGCCTTAGCTATACCAGGAACAATGATTTTCTTAATAACATCGACTATAATGGCATTAACACTAATAGTTCAATAAGAGACTCTTACGTTGATCAGGCTAATAGTTTTGGTATTGAAAATTCAGTTGCGGGTGATGCCTATGACAGTTATTTAATTAATAAAAATGCCCCAAACTATCCAAATGGTTTCTCGGCAGAACCTTATAATAATGCAAACTTCAATCAAAACTGGACAGAAAGCAGACTTGGATCTACTTCAGAATTCAATATAGCTGGCGCACTTAATTTTTCGAATAAGTTATATATAGGTGGAACAGCGAGTTTTGTGAATGTTAAATATACTAGTGATGCTTCTTTTACAGAATCTGGTATTGTTAATTCTTATGATGACGCGATTCCTGCTTACACTGGCAACGAAAATTACACCTTAACTCATATTAGATATCAACAGTCTCGGGGTAATGGATTCAATTTAAAGTTAGGAATGATTTATCGCCCGGTTCCAGAGTTGAGGATTGGATTAAACTTCCAGACTCCAACATGGCTTAATATCCAGGATAATACAACCGAAACTTTGCAAGCAAGATTAGCAGGTAATGCAACTAATGCCGCTTCATCAATTAATAGCCCAAGCAGGTATTACGACTTTACTTATAATCTGCGTACGCCATTAAAAGCATCGGCAGGTTTAAGCTATGTAATTAGTAATATCGCTCTAATCTCTGCAGATGTTGATTATATTGACTATTCATCAATGCGTTTCTCGGCGGATGGTGGTGGAAGTTCATCAACAATTAGCGATAACAATGCATTTGTAAAAGCTTCGTACAAAGAAGCTATAAACTATAGAGTTGGTGCAGAAGTTAAAGTAAGCAATGAAGTAAGTTTGAGAGGCGGTTATGGTGTAAATGGAAATGGTATTCAAGGTGGATCGAATTCTTTTTACCAAGGCCAGTTTTTAACAGGCGGTATTGGTTACCGCGTTGATAACTACTATTTCGATTTAGCTTATCAAAATTATAAAACGAATTTCAACTCTAGTCCTTATTTACTAGATGATTATTCTGAACCTGTTGCAGATGTTAAGAGCAATAGAAACAATGTATTCTTAACTTTCGGAGTTAGATTTTAAGAATAGATAACATTTATTAAAAGCTCTCGATTTGCATCGAGAGCTTTTTTTATGGCCGCTTGATGGTGATGTAATGCTCACCATAAATTGGACCATTGGCAGTAACACCTTGAACTACAATTTTGAAACGGCCGGTTAAATCACCAGTTGTAAAATTTAGAACAGCCTTTCCTTCAGAATCTAAAACTTGTTGGTAATTCCAAAATATAGTTGACATGTTAATAGGTTCATCCTTATTATCCAACTCGAATTTATAAAACTCCTTCCCGAGTTTTATCCCCCTTAAAATAGAAATATTGGCATCTTTCTTATGCTCTACACAACCATGATAAATGGTAACTCCACCGTTTTGATTCCGATACTGACCTCCCTCTTTAGGGCTTTTGTTCTCAGAATTTCCAAAATGGTTTACACAATTTAAAATGTTATTAGGACAGACATAATCACCACAATTATTCATATAACCATTATTGGCAAAATCAATTTTTTCGCCTTTATCACTCTTGATCACTACTTCTTTTAGATTTATACCACGAGGATCAGTAAACGCTTGATTAATTACTGGTTTTGATAAGTTAGCAACTACTTCTTCATAATGCTGCGCTTTGATATTTTTTTTCAGCTCTTCAGCCGGATCATGAATTTCTAATGTATAATCGGATGCGTTTTTACGGTTAAGGTTCACCCATACGTCGTCTTTATCATCGGTAATTAAATTCGAGTAAGGGATTTTGAATTTCCCGGTACTATCTGATGAAATGGTATGAACACTACTCTTCGCTATGGTAAATAATTCCATAGGTAGCATTACGTTTTTCTTCCCTTTTCTGATCTGGCCGCTAACTTCCTCATTAATTATTTTCTTTTGCGCAAATAAGCCATCCCTTAACAGTGGCCAATGATACCGCCTCCACCCTTTCACCAGGAGAATATTATTTAAATACTCACGATCCGTAACTTTGATTCCCATCGGGTTAGCTGGTAAGTGTATCAATTCCCTTTCTAGCAATGCATAGTCTACAATATTTTTATTGTCTAATTCAGAGAATCGGTTAGCTTGTGTACACGAAATGGATACCAAACCTTGGAGGGAATTTTTGCTTCTAGTAATCGTATGGATATCCAATCTAACACTATCCCTCGTACCATATACATCCTTATCAGTTGAAATTTGCAATTGGTTCGTTTGATCGTAGTGGCTAAAAAAAATCCGTTCGGCAAGAGGCTTGAAATCACTATCTAATAAGGTTATGGCATTTAACCCCATCGGTACAGAATCTAGATCAAGTCTAACATTTTGAGTGACACCATCCTTCAAGGCGATCTCACTGTGCAAATAGAGATCGTTATAATTATGAACCACAACATGAACTGGAGTATCAAAACTACTTTGCAATTTTAAACGAAAGTCCTTTTCAGCGATTACATTATTGGCATGCATCGCCACACCCGCACTCAAAATAGGTGGCAAATCATAATGATCTACTTCAATATCATCAGTTAATATTTTTAGGCTGTATTTGAATTTGATATTGGGTATGATAGAGAAAAAACCAAGCCCAGTAGAATTCGTACTAACTGTATCGATAGCTTTCTCATTTTCATACAAAACTGCCGTTGTAAGAAGAGGAGTACGGATTAGGTCTTTAATTTCAATCCCCACTTTACTAAACAATCCATTAACCAAATAGCCACTTTCAGGATAGAAATTAATTTGAAATTTTTTCCCGTTGATTATTGGCAATTCGTGCTTGAGGTATTTAACCTGGTCATCTTTTTTTATAGCAATGCTTAATAAATTGTTCTTCGCGTTAATTTTGTTTACCGGGAAATCAATCATTAGTTCTCCAATCACGCTCGTTTTTGACGAAGCTTTTTTCCAAATCGAATCACGACCAATGGTGTACTTCACTTCAGCATTTTCAACAAAACGATTATCACTCGTCAAAACTTTAAGCAACATGGTGCCATTTTGAGTTTTATCATTGTGAGATTTAAAAAGGGAAATACTGGGTTGCAAAAGACTTTTTGTGGTCGATTTTATAGTAATGGGCTGAATAAAATCAGAAACGTTAAAGCCAGCTACCCTAATATTGGTATTCACTACAAAACGGTAAGATCCTCCGGGCAGCGAATCTGGCAAAACTAAATCTCCGAATGCAAAACCTTCATGAATCAAAAATTTCTTTTGAAGGACCACCGAACTATCAGCATTGTTTACTAATGTAAGATGTAAAGTATGGTAATCGCCTATTGGTGCAATACCTTCGAGTAAATATCCGGTAAACCAAACCTGATCGTTATTGGAATAAACGTTTTTATCAAAGTGAACAAATATGCTGGAGGTCGCATTTCTCTTTCCATACTGACGAATTACCTTTATCAAACTATCAACCTGTTGAGCGGACAACCTCATCGAGCAACAAAGTATCAATAAAGTAATGGCGAAGGCACGCGAAAGTTGAGGTAAAATGCAAAACATGTACCTAAAAATGGCTAAATATTTTCAAATATTCAACTAAATTATTCCATGTAGCGGCATTCCTGGCTTAGCCAATGTATCAATCTTTTCCTCCACATTTTTGTCTTTAAGAAGTTCAGGAGCATGATGAGGTTTTTTTCTTGCATCAATAATCATTGGGCCTTTGCAGCCCCAGTGTTTATTGATAGTAAAATCATTAACGCCATAAATATCGGCAGCGGGATTACTTCGGGTAAAAGTAATCCAAACTAAATTATCAATATTTGCTGCTGTAAATTCAGAATCATCGGCCAGTACAATCAATGGTAATCCGGAAAGATCCTGATCAGTTAAGGTAATGTTTAACAAAGCAATTTCTGCCGCTGTTTTTTCCGCACTGATATATTTGTCGCATTCAATAACTAAAACACCAGGGATAGCCAGATGAGATTGATAGCAACCATCCCCTAACTTTAAGCCTTCAGGCTTTTTATTCCACAAATTTCGCTTCTTCTCCCCTGCTGCCGCAATAACAACCTTCGATCCACTATTTAAACCATCGCCACTGTAATCCAGGGTATCGATTGTGGTGTTGGTATAGAAATGGATATCTCTGGTTAAATCTACCCTTTCCAAAATATGAGTAATAAAATCCTGAATGTGATGTGTACTTAATTTTTCATCATCCTCTTTAGCGGCGATGAAAACATATTTAGCTAAACTGAGTTGATTTTTACCCAGGATATGGTTGGCTATCGTTAAGATTTCCTGTGGTCTTCGCTCCTTTAAATATGGCGTGTAACGTTCGCTTCCGATTGCAAACAGCAAAGGATGAACACCTGCTGCATCAACAGCATGTACCTCTTTCAATCCATGAATTTCTTGTGGAATGGCCGATCCTGTAATTTCGTGAATTAATGCACCAAAGCTTGTGTCTTCCTGCGGCGGCCTTCCGACAACTGTGAATGACCAGATGGCGTCTTTTTTATGGTATACGTTATGCACCTTCATCAAAGGAAAAGGGTGCGTAAGGCTATAATAACCTAAATGATCGCCGAAAGGACCTTCTGGCTTATTTTCATTTGGATAAACAGTTCCCGTGATAATAAAATCGGCATCAGCAGAAATGCAAAATCCTTCATCATCGTAAAAGTAGCGGAATCTCCTATCGCCTAATGCACCGGCAAACGTCATTTCTGATAAACCTTCTGGCAATGGCATTACCGCAGCCAGAGGATGAGATGGAGGACCACCGACGAAAATGCTCACCTTAAGTGGTAAACCTGCTTTATTTGCTTTAGATTGGTGAACACCAATGCCCCGGTGAATTTGATAATGGAGACCGATCTCCTTGTCTTCAATATAATCGTTCCCGCCCAATTGAATGCGGTACATCCCTAAATTTGCATTTAGAACTCCAGGCTTATCAATGTCTTCAGTATAAACTTGAGGCATCGTTACAAAAGGGCCTCCATCCATGGGCCAGTTTACAATTTGTGGCAATTTACTGATAGAGGTTTTCAGAAAGTTATTTTTCGCAGATGGTGTTTTCATGGGCAACGACGACAATGCCGACATTGCTGATCCTGCATACTTGAAAGGATTTTTCAATGCTTTTATTGGATCATTTCTCAAAGAAACCAATTGCTGCACTTTTGGCAAGGTGTCTCTGAATATGAATTTCGACCGCTCCAAAGTTCCAAACAAATTAGAAACCGCCGGAAAGGGACTACCCTTCACATTCTCAAACAACAAAGCAGGTCCTTGTTTCTCATAGACCCTTAAATGGATGGCGGCCATTTCTAAATGAGGATCTACTTCTTCTTTAATCCTTATTAGATGACCGTGTTTTTCAAGGTCGGAAACACACTCTGCTAAACTTTTATATGCCATGCCCAAAGATAAATAAATAGCTATTCTATACCACAAAAAAGCCTCAGATAAACAGATTTGACAATTCATCCATTTAACTGAGACTTTTAAAACCTACTTCAAAGTATTATTTCTTTCCAGCGAAAGAACGTAACATCCAGGTATTTTTTTCTTTAAACTGCATGAACCGATTTACCATATCATTCGACCCATCATCGCCAGCTTTATCCGTAGCTTCTAATAGTTCTCTTTCAATTTCAATCAATTTAGCCATATCATCCAATACCGCATCAACCATATCTAAATCTTTCATACCAATTGTGTCGATTTCTTTGATTTCAGATTCACTTATATAATCTGCAAAACGACTATGAGGTGGTTTACCTAAGGTTAAAACACGCTCGGCAATTTCATCAATGGTGAGTTGTGCATTGGTATATAATTCTTCAAACTTAACATGAAGCGTAAAAAAATTCTGACCTTTTATATTCCAGTGACAACCTCTTAATTTCTGATAATGAATATGATAATTTGCCAAATAATCGTTCAAAAGATCAACCACTGGTTTTACTTCTTTTTCATTTAAGCTTATTTCTTTAGCGTCCATTTTATTAATTTTTATGTGATGTTAATGTGTACGTAACAACCCAAATTTATAAATGTTTTAATCTAAATTCCCATCTGTACAATACCTTATTTATTAGTTCGTTTATTAATCAACACGAAGCCAATTGTTTTCTTTCACAAGATATTGTGAATGAATATCATGACCATTTTTTTGAAATAAAGTTATCTTATTTTTACTCAAAAACGGGTTGATTAACTCGACAGGGTTAAATATTTTATTCGTATAATTGCTTCCTTTGACTAAGAAATTTATAGAAAATAAATGCACAAAATATACTTATCTGCTTTTGTTCTATTTGCTCTAAATATCGCAAATGCTAAAGCAAACACACTTAGAGACTCTATCGGCGTTGAAAATAATAACGGAAAGAAACTTATCGTTCATCAAATTGTAGCCAAAGACACGTATTATTCTGTTGGAAGAAGATACAACGTTTCGCCAAAAGATATTATGAGCTACAATGAGAACAAATACCTTCAAGTTGGCGTCATTATAAAAGTTCCAACCAATATTCCCTGGGGAACAACAAGCAGCACACCCCTTGTTTCTTCGGGCAAAGACGGCGGCATCATTGAGCATACTGTTAAAGCAAAAGAAAATTTAAATATGCTCGCCGAAAAGTATGGAACAACTATTAATGAAATTAAAAGGCTGAACAACCTTACCGGAAATAACTTAAGTATTGGGCAGGTTTTAAAGATCGCTACCAAAAACAATACAGATGTTCCTGCTACGAGCGAGCCAGTAAAACCAGCTAAAACTACGGTAACCACTCCTGCTATTGAAAGTACTGTTGCAGAGCAAACCATGATTGAGCATACCGTAGCGCCTAAAGAGTTTCTTGGGAAAATAGCAGAAAAATATGGCACTACCGTAGAAGAGGTTAAAAAGGCAAATAATTTATCAAACAATAATCTTAGAATTGGTCAGAAATTAAAGATTCCGGCTACAAAGAATGTTGATGAAAATAAAGTAATCAGCACTGCTGAACAACCCACAACCGAAGCAGCCAAAACCCCAGCCGAAGCAGCCAAAACTTCAGATGCTGTAGGTACCCATACGGTTTTGCGTAACGAAACCATCTTTACGGTTGCCAAGCAATATGGTATTACTGCTTACCAATTAAGGAAATTAAATAATTTGCCAGATAATGCGATTACGATTGGGCAAGTATTGAAAGTGCCCGGAGGAATAGTTGCTGAAGTAGAAGTGCCGAAAGAAAAACAAGCTGAACCGGTTAAAGCCTCATCTGCTTCACCTTCAAAAGAAGAAAGTTTTATTCATACTGTAGCAACTGGAGAAAATATTTTTAGCATTGCGAAGAAGTATAATTTAACGGCTTATCAAATCAGAACAGCTAATAAATTGGATGATAACGCCATTAAAGTAGATCAGAAATTAATTATTCCTAAGCCACCTCAACCAAAATCTGTAAATGAGGCATCTAAAGAAGAGCAGGAAAGTGAACCAGATAGCACAATGGTTAAAGATCCAAAACTTCGTCGCGACCCAAGCGTTTATGGCCTAAGCCAAATCGAAGAAAAAGGTGCAGCCGTTTGGATTGCTGACGCAGATTTAGACGGCTCGAAAATGCTAGTTTTACACCGTACAGCACCAGTAGGCAGAGTAATAAAAATTACAAACCCAATGACTAACAAAACAACATTCGCAAAGGTTGTTGGTAAATTTACAGAGAACGAATCCACAAAAGACGTTATCATTGTAATGACTAAAGCGGTAGCCGATTCATTAGGTGCTTTAGACAAACGTTTTTTCTGCAATCTAACATATAGTGCTCAATGAGTTTGAATAAAAAACCTTTTATAATTGGTATTGCCGGTGGAAGTGGATCGGGTAAAACATTCTTTTTAAACTGCTTTTTACATTACTTTAAGCAAGATGAAGTAACTTTGGTATCCCAGGATGATTATTACATTCCTGCAGGCGATATGACCCAGGAAGAAAATAAACTATACAATTTTGATCTTCCATCAACCATTGATAGTGAGCAGTTTTTAAGGGATATAAAACAACTTACAAGCGGAGAGGTTGTCTATAAAAAGGAATATAATTTCAATAATCCCCTTGCTGTAGTTAAAATTTTAGAAATTAAATCAGCACCTATAATCATTGTTGAAGGCCTTTTTATTTTGCATTTCAAAGAAATTGCAGCCTTGCTAGATCATACCATTTTTGTTGATGCTGATGAACAAGTTGCTTTAGATCGCCGGATAAAAAGAGATGGCCTGGAACGTGGATACCCCGAAGATGACGTACTTTACAAGTGGCATAACCATGTGGTTCCTGCCTACAAGGAATATTTGTTACCTTATCGAGAGCAATGTGATAAGGTGATTATGAATAACACCAATGAGCCTGATGAAATCATCGCCATCACCGAGAATATTTCAAATGACTTGAGGAACAGTATTCTTGTTGATATAAATTAAAATAATAGTTATCAACAAAATGGGGTCAAGCTTTAAAAACTTGACCCCATTTTTATTTTAATCCAATCGCATTTCCGGAATATCGCCTTCAGCAATTAATCTTCCTGCTGTAGATTGTTTAATAAAATCAACGCTCACCCCGGGCGCTCGTTCTAAAAGTTTGAAACCTCCTTCGGGCAGAATGTCTAAAACAGCTAATTCAGTAACAATTTTTTTAATACACTTTACCCCAGTCAATGGAAGCGTACATTTGGATAGCAACTTGCTCTCTCCCGCTTTATTTACATGCTGCATGGCTACAATGATATTTTTTGCTGATGCCACTAAATCCATTGCACCACCCATTCCTTTAACCATTTTGCCAGGAATTTTCCAATTGGCAATATCGCCATTCTCAGAAACCTCCATTGCACCTAAAATGGTTAAATCAACCTTTTGCGCCCTCATCATTCCAAAGCTCATTGCCGAATCGAAAATTGAGGAGCCAGGTAATGTAGTGATGGTTTGCTTACCCGCATTAATTAAATCGGCATCTTCTTCGCCTTCAAATGGAAATGGTCCCATTCCAAGCAGTCCATTTTCGGATTGCAATACAACATTTATTCCCTTTGGAATATAATTGGCCACTAAGGTTGGTATACCAATGCCAAGGTTAACATAATAACCGTCTTTTATTTCTTGCGCTATACGTTGCGCTATTTCTTCTTTAGTAAACATATATATTTGATGTGATATTGAGAGGATATACTACAGACTAACGACTTCAGACTCCGGACTTTCTAACCGTTCTTTGCTCAATTCTTTTCTCGTAATCTTTACCCTGAAAAATTCTGTGAACATAAATTCCTGGTGTATGAATATAATCTGGATCCAGTTCACCTGCCTCAACCAATTCTTCCACCTCTGCGATGGTTATCTTGCCAGCCATTGCCATTACTGGATTAAAGTTTCTACTGGTCGATCTAAAAATCAAATTCCCTGCGGTATCGCCCTTCCAAGCTTTTACAATAGCAAAGTCAGCATCGAAGGCATATTCCATTAAATAATCTTTACCGCCAAAGTTTCTGATTTCTTTTCCTTCTGCAACTTCTGTTCCTACTCCTGCTGGTGTAAAAATAGCAGGCATTCCATATCCAGCCGCTAAACATCTTGTCGCTAAGGTTCCTTGCGGAATCAAATCGACCTCTAATTCACCACTTAGTAATTGCCGTTCAAACTCTGCATTTTCGCCGACATAAGAAGAGATCATTTTTTTAACCTGACGCTGTTTTAACATCAATCCAATGCCAAAGTCATCAACCCCAGCATTATTCGAAATACAGGTTAAATCCTTTACTCCTTTTTCTACTAAAGCGTTTATACAATTCTCGGGAATTCCGCAAAGTCCAAAACCACCAAGCATTAAGGTTGCGCCATCTGATACATCATCAATCGCCTCTTTAGCGCCTGATACCACTTTATTAATCATTTTATGAATTTTTGGTTAGTTCGCTAATTTACAAATTGCGGTTACAAACCTAGCATGAAATCAGTTTAAATCTTCTACGAATAACTTTTAATTGGAATTGATCTAAACAAGCATTACCTTTGTACTGCAATGATTTACGAGAGAGAAGAAAACAATTTTATCCTACCTACCGATCCTGAGTTTCAAAAGGGAATGGGTTTCATTTTAAGCTGCACTGCGGAACATAAGAAATGTTGTGAGAAGTTTAAAAAAGGTAAACGTTGTAAGAAATGTCCTGGGAATAAAAAGTAATAATTTTTCATTCCATCATTTACAAAGCTCAACTTAACAATCCTTCCAGCAATTCACATTAGCGTGAGCATACCAAAAATATCAGCGATGAAGAATCGTAAAATGTTTTCGTAATGACGGCAAGAGAGTGGTATTAAAACTTCAAAATCTACCTTCTTCATATAAGAAATTTAAGAGAAACCTTAATTCAGATAAACATAGGTTATCCCATCACCGCCTCTATCTGCGTGTTCATCTTCCATCCTATTCACCTGACTATATTTCCTCAAATACTCCCGAATCATTTTCCTCAATATCCCATCTCCTTTACCATGAATAAGTTTGATAGATGGAAAGCCCAACATAATCGCTTTATCTAAATATTTCTCTACTTCGAATAAAGCATCTTCCGTTCTTTTTCCGCGAAGATCTAATTCAGCTCTAAAGCCCGACACAGCATCATTCATTCTCCCCGCAAACGAACCAGCACTGCTTTGAATCACTTTTTTCGCTTCCTTATGGCTGATTTTTTGAACACGATTTTTTTTCACGTTCGAGCGTAAATCGCCGATAGCCAAAACAAGTTCGTTTCTGTTAATTTCCAGCACTTGCCCGGTTGTTTCGCTGTCCGTAAATTTCACCCAATCTCCAACCGTAATTTCGCCACCAACTATTACTTGAACAGGTTTTGGCTTTTCTTTTGGAACGGTGTTCTTAACTAACTCCTGATGCAAATTTTGCCTTAGTTGTTTGGTTACTTCTTTATCAGCCTGCTTTTCTTTAATTTCAGCAATCGTATTTTCTACCAGTTTATTGGCATTTTTAATGATGTTTTGCGCTTCTTGCTTTGCTTCTTTGATTAAAACCCTTCTGTTTTCATCCAAAAAAGCTCTTAATTTTTCATTTTCGGCAACTAAATTTTTAGCCTTATTTTGTTGATTCGCCAGGCTCACTTTTGCATCGTAAATCGTTTTCTTTTCACGCTCTAAATCTACCAACATGGTATCGACGCGATTTTGATTCGAACCGGTTTTTTCCCTGGCAAGCTGAATCACTTCTTTAGGCAAACCGATGTTTTGAGCAATTTCAAACGCGTAAGAACTTCCGGGTTTGCCCATCTCTAGAATGTACAAAGGTTTCATTTTAGCGTTATCGAAAAGCATTGACGCGTTTTCTAAACCAGGCGTGTTGCCAGCAAAAAGTTTCAAATTAGAATAATGTGTGGTAATTACGCCACGCACTTTTTTATTGTTGAGTACTTCCAATACTGCCTCGGCCATTGGTCCTCCAAATTGTGGATCAGTACCCGTACCGAATTCATCAATCAAAACCATCGTTTTTGGCGAAGCATGCTCAACGAAATAACGCATTTTCTTTAAGTGGGCACTGTAGGTACTCAAATCACTTTCTATCGATTGATCATCACCAATATCAGCAAATATATTTTCAAAAATACCCACTTCACTATTGGCATCAACCGGGATTAGTAAGCCCGTTTGCAACATAATCTGGAGTAAACCAACCGTTTTCATGCAAACTGATTTACCTCCAGCATTTGGCCCAGAAACTAAAACTACACGTGTTTCAGCATCAATATGGATATTTAATGGCGTTACTGTCTTTTTTTCGGCTGCGAAAGAAATAGATAATAGCGGGTGCCTAGCATTTATTAATTTGGTTTTTGGTTCTTTTAATAAACCAGGCATTTCGGCCTCAATATCCAAAGCAAACAAAGCCTTGGCCCTAACAAAATCAAGTTTGGTTAAAAAACCATGATAGGAAAGCAATAGTGGCGAATAAGGACGTAATTCATCAGTCAATGAAATCAGAATTTTAATAATTTCTCTGCGCTTATCAAATTCCAAATCACGAAGTTTATTGTTAAGGGTAAAAACTTCTTCTGGCTCGATATAAACAGTTTGACCAGTGGCCGACTCATCGTGAATAAATCCCTTAAGCTTCCTTTTATTTTCGGCTAAAACAGGAATACACATTCTGCCATCGCGAATGGTTAAGCTACCATCGGCTACCCAATTATTGGCAATAGCTTGTTTGTAAATCGAGTCCATCCGCTTGCGCACATCTTGCTCGGCTTTAGCAATAGATGAAGTGATTTCTTGCAATTCTTTAGATGCATTTGGCTTAATTTTACCTTTCGCATCAATAACTGTCTCTATCTTTCGAAGGATATTTTTCTCAATTGGCAAATGTTCAAATAAGGCCTCGAGTGTTGGATACACTTCTGCTCTTTCCTCAAAAAAACGCAAAACAGAAAAAACGGTCTGCAGGGAAGTATAAACCTGAAACCACTCATCTTCCAAAAGGTAAGTGCCTTCCACTCTAATCTTTTCGACAAGCGATTTGATATCAAAAAAAGTATTGATTTGTAGCGGTTCCTGATGTTGCAGGATGCTTTTAAATTCGTTGGTTTGGCGTAAAAATTTATCGATCTGGTCAAAACGACTCATCACCTGCATCTTTTGCACCATTGTCTGACCCATTGGGCTTAAGCAATGTTTGCTAATCAGCTGTCTTATCTCTACAAATCCTAAACGTTCTAAACAATTATCAGGGTATAACATATTATTGTACTGCAGCGGGCGCTAGTTGTAACGCTCCGCTAAAATTTCTTTTTGAGTTTAATACCGAATCAGCCTTCGCTTTCTTCTTTTTAATTTGGTTTTCTGCTGACGCTTTCGATGCAGAATCCGGTTTCATTTTTTTTCTGATGGCCACAGAGTCAGCTTTGAAGGCTTTAGTAATTTTAACAGAATCTTTTACAAAGGCTTTTCGTACCATTAACGAGTCTACTTTTTTTAAGCTTACTTTTTGATTCTCCAATTTTTTTGAAATCGCTTTATAGATCTCCTGCAATTGATCGGGGTTGCTGTTGTAATAATTTAAGCTTTTCGTATATTGAACAGAATCCGTATTGTACTTTTTATAAATGCCGCTATAATACGCTGCGCCAACTTTTCTTGCTGAATCTTGTAAGTAAATGGTCGATAGATAGCCATCTACCAAATGTACATCATACAATATCTGCTCCATCGTTTCTCTATCAATAATGCCCTCTGGCGCTTTTGGCTTGCAACCGAACATAAAAAACAGGACTACTAAAGTCCAGACTAATCTCCTCATTATTAATTTAACATTATTTTTTTGCCCAAATTGCAGCAAGGTTGTTAATTTTACCCAAAAATAGTTATAAATGAGCATAGCTGATAATCTTAAACAATATAAAAGCGAAGTAGAGTCTGGTGGAGTTAAGCTAATTGCTGTTTCAAAAACCCAAACGGTAGAAGTTGTCCAAGAGGCTTACAATGCTGGACAACGTATTTTTGGCGAAAACCATGTACAGGAAATGGTGGAAAAGGAAGAAAAACTTCCAAAGGATATTGAATGGCATTTAATTGGTCATCTCCAAACCAATAAGGTGAAATATATTGCACCCTTTGTAAAGATGATACACGGTGTGGACAGTCTTAAACTTCTCCAGGAAATTAACAAGCAGGCTTTGAAGAACAAGCGAGTAATTGATTGTTTATTACAAGTTTACATTGCTGATGAAGATACTAAATTTGGTTTGGGCTATGATGAAGTGATTGAACTATTGAGGTCTGATGAATATCAGCAGCTCAAAAATATTCGCATAGTTGGTTTGATGGGTATTGCTACAAATACCAAAAACGAGAAACAGATCACCATCGAATTTCATGAACTTAGGGTCTTTTTTGATGGCCTTAAGGCTAGTTTTTTTCCGAACGAAGATTCTTTTAAGGAGATCTCGATAGGCATGAGCGCCGATTACAAAATTGCCATACAAGAAGGGAGTACAATGGTTCGTATAGGAAGCAGTATTTTCGGTAAAAGAATAATCAAGCATTTTAAAAATATCTCACCAAACTAATGAACTTAAATATTAGAATAGCCAAAGCAGATGATTGCCCAAGGATTTTGGAATTGATCCATGAATTGGCAGTATATGAAAAAGCTCCTGAAGAGGTAACCGTAAATATCAATCACTTTATCGATGCTGGTTTTGGAGAAAATCCTGTTTGGAAAGCTTTCGTTGCAGAAGTAGATACGGAAATCGTAGGTTTCACCTTATTTTACACGAGATACTCTACCTGGAAAGGCTGTAGATTGTACTTAGAAGATTTTATCGTCACAGAAGAAATGCGTGGCAAAGGTATAGGTAAAGTACTTTTTGAAAAGGTGATTGAAGAAGCCAAAAGTGAAAAATATACCGGAATGGTTTGGCAAGTATTGGATTGGAATGAGCCGGCAATAAATTTTTACAATAAATATGCAGCACATTTAGAAGGTGGCTGGTTAAACGCAGCACTTTCTAAAGAACAAATAAAGGCATTTTAATATGGATATTTTTAAGTTTGGGGGTGCATCGGTTAAGGATGCAGCAGGAGTAAAAAATTTGGCCAATATTGTTCGCGATTATAGAAAAGGGAACCTTTTGATTGTGGTTTCTGCAATGGGAAAAATCACCAATCAACTGGAAGATTTAACCAAAGCCTATTTAGCACAAAGTGATGAAACACATGCTATTTTCGACGAGATAAAAAATTTTCACTTTCAGATAATAGAAGCGCTTTTTGAAGGCAAAGCAAATCCGGTTTATGATGACGTAGCAAATTCTTTCGTAGAAATTGATTGGTTGATTGAAGATGAACCAGATAATGACGTCGACTATATTTACGATCAGATTGTTTCCATTGGCGAGGTGGTTTCAACTAAAATTGTAGCGGCATGGTTAAATGAAACCGAGAATAAATCACTTTGGGTGGATGCCAGAAATTATATTCAAACCGACAACACCTATCGGGAAGGAAAAGTAGATTGGCTGAAAACGAATCAAATTATCCAGCGTGACTTGGTGCCGATATTAGCGGATAATATAGTGGTTACCCAAGGTTTTATCGGTGGAACAAGCGAAAATTATACGACCACGCTAGGTAGGGAAGGCTCTGATTATTCTGCTGCAATTTTTGCATCCTGCCTTGATGCCGCTGCACTAACCATTTGGAAAGATGTACCTGGGGTTTTGAATGCTGATCCTAAATGGTTTGATGAAACAGAGAAAATTCCGCAATTGTCTTATCATGATGCGATTGAACTGACTTATTATGGCGCAACTGTTATTCATCCAAAAACCATTAAACCATTACAAAATAAAGGGATTCCTTTATTGGTTAAATCATTTATTCAGCCGGAAGGATTAGGTACTGCGATTACGGGCGAGAACAATCCCCTACCCATCCCCTCTTTTATTTTCAAAGTAAATCAGGCGTTAATTTCCATATTTCCGAAAGACTATTCATTCATTATTGAAGAGAATTTGAGCAACATTTTCGAACTCTTTCATAAGCATAAAATCAAAATCAACACCATGCTGAATTCCGCTATTAGCTTTTCTGTTAGTGTTGATGATCATCCGGCCCAGATTGAAAAACTGATTAAAGACCTATCAGCAGAATTTACAGTAAAATATAATAAAGGCCTGGAATTAGTTACCATCAGATATTACAACCAAAATACGATTGATCGGGTTACGGTTGATAAAGATATTTTATTAGAGGTTAAAAGCCGTCATACCTGCCAAATGGTAATGAGGGGCAAAAATAAAATTGACTCAATTTAAGTGCTACTGAAAAAGAATGAACAAGAATATTTTAGATGATGCAATTCAAAAATACATCGATGCAAACCTGAATGCTGATGTAAATAAAATTGTTTTGGCTAAAAGTAGTTTTGAAAAAATTTCTTCCGTTGAATTGGCTCAACAAATTAGTGCAAAGAAAAAAGCACAAAAGAAATTGTCTACCTGGTACAACACACCAAAAATTTATTATCCAGCGCCACTCTCGATTGAGCAAACCTCATCTGAAGTTACCGCCAAATACAAATCAAAACTTGCAAAAGGCAATACTTTAATCGATATAACTGGAGGTTTTGGTGTAGACGTGTATTACTTTGCGCAAGAAATCAAAGAGGTAACGCATGTTGAATACAATGAAGATCTATCGCAAATTGCTGAATACAATGCCTCGATTTTAAATGTTAGAAACATCGGTTTTTATGCTGGAGATGGAATCGAATATTTGAGAACAACGCCAAAAAGTTTCGATACCATTTATGTAGATCCAGCAAGAAGAGCTGATAGCGGCAAAGTTTTCATGCTGAAAGATTGTACGCCTGATGTAGTTAGCAATATTGATTTATTGTTATCTAAATCATCAAGGATTATCATTAAAACCGCTCCACTGTTAGACATTTCTGCAGGTTTATCAGAATTAAGAAACGTAAGTGAAATACATATTGTAAGTGTAAAAAATGAGTGTAAAGAATTGCTTTGGGTTATCGACAGCAACTCGGATAAAGAAGTAAAAATCCAAGCTGTGACAATAAACGATACTGAAAAAACCTTTTCTTTTCTAAAACATGAATCAAACATCTCCGCCACTTTTATCGAAAGTGTTTTACCACAAGATTATTTATATGAGCCTGATGCCGCATTACTTAAATCAGGTGCCTTTAATCTGATAGGAGAAAAATATGGCTTAAAAAAGCTTCATCCGCAAACACAACTCTATACCTCCGCAAAACTAAACACTGATTTTCCTGGAAGAATATTTATGATAAATGAAATTTTATCACCCAAAGATTTGAAAAAAGGCGCAAAATTAATTGGAAATATTATTGTAAGAAACTACCCTGCAAAACCGGAAGATTTAGCTAAAAAGTATAAAATAAAAGCGGGAAAAGATGAGTTTCTTATTTTCACTAAAGATATCTTAGGAAATAATATTATCCTAAAATCAACTATTCTTCAATACTACTAAGATGCAAAAAGCCTCTCCATAGAAAGGCTTAGTTTGAGGATGATTAAGTTTATATATTTTCGCTTAAATCTTTTTAACGTTTACTGCTTGTAAACCTTTTCTGCCTTCAGCTACTTCAAATTCTACTGTGTCATTCTCTTTGATGCTTTCAATTCCGCCCAAAACATCTTTAAAATGGACAAATAAATCTTTATTGTCTTCTTGAACAATAAATCCAAAGCCCTTTTGTGTGTTGAACCATTTAACTTTTCCGGTTGCCATAAAAAATAAAAAATTGTATAAAAAATAAACCCTTATGCTTTGATTCACCTCTTAATTAATCATTTTTTATCAAAAAAAATAAGCAAACAACCAGATTAAGCGCCAATTCCGAAACAAAACTATCAAATATAATGATTCACAACTTCAAAACAACCTACCTAGCGCAAATCAACAAAAATGTTGCGAACAAAATCACCGATTTTCAAAATTACTTATTAGGCTGAGGTGTTGTACGCAAATAAGGCTTAATCACCTGGTGTCCTTTGGGAAATTTTGCCGGTATATCTTCCGTTTTTATACTGTTTACCACAATTACATCTTCCCCATCTTTCCAATCGGCTGGCGTTGCCACACTATAATTTGCAGTTAGTTGAAGGGAATCGATTACCCTCAACACCTCGTTAAAATTTCTACCCGTCGAGGCTGGATAAGTAATGATGAGTTTAACTTTTTTATCAGGGCTAATGACAAAGAGAGATCGAACGGTTAAGGTTTCTGATGCATTGGGATGAATCATGTCATACAAATTAGCAACTACTCTTTCAGGGTCAGCAATAATTGGAAATTCAACAGAGGTATTCTGCGTTTCATTAATATCACTAATCCATCCTTTATGCGATTCAGCAGTGTCTACACTAATAGCCAAGACTTTTACATTACGTTTTTCAAATTCATCTTTCAGTGCTGCTGTGCGCCCAAGTTCGGTAGTGCAAACGGGTGTATAATCTGCCGGGTGAGAAAACAAAACACCCCAGCTATCGCCCAGGTAATCGTAAAAATCTATTTCACCAATGGAAGTATTTGCTTGAAAATTTGGTGCGGTATCGCCTAATCTTATACTCATAATATTCTTATTTTATAGTTGATTTAAACAAATCTAAACATTACTATAGTAAATGCATAGACTTTATATTATTTTAGTACACTCAAATTATAAATGCAACAAAAAACCCTGAAGAGGTAATCAACAGGGTTTCAAGAATATTAATTTGTTTGGGTAATTAATTATAAACTTTAATCATGAACACATAATCTTGCAATTTTTCAATCTGTTTAATACGTTTTAAACCAGAAAGCAAACTTTTTTTACTACTTGCCGATAGTTTATTGGTACCTAAAGAATCTTGAGGGATTGCTCTCATAGCTTCTAAGATATATTTTGACTTGATAGCAAAAGCAGCACCTTCAGTTTGGTCTGGTTTGCCACTGATAATACCAACCAAGTTGCCATTATTATCAAGCAGCGGTCCGCCACTGTTACCTGGATTCACAGGGATAGATACCTGATATTGCGTAGTATCGCCAATAAATCCATTTTTCGAACTCACATATCCCTCACCTAAAACAGCATCATCTTTCGGATAACCTAACGTATAAACCGTTTCGCCAATACTACTTGTTGTTTTTTTAATCGAATACGGAATAGAAGAAAGATGGCTAAAGTTTTTATCGCTGATTTTAAGGATAGCGATATCATTTTGCGAATCGGTGTAAATTGATTTCACTTTGAAAGATTCGCCTTTATTGTTTTGAACATATAAAGAATCTGCGCCGTTGATAACATGAAGATTCGTTAAAATGTAACCATTTGTAGATATGGCAAACCCAGTACCACCAAAGCTATTTTGTACAGCAGGTTTACCAGCGGTGTTGGTGGTATTATTAATTTTTCTAATTAAATTATTTTGCGTTTTAATCGCTTTATTAACCTGGTTGCTTAATAACACAAGTTGTTCTTTCTGTTTCGAGTTATGCTGAATAGAATAAACAGAAACCAGCGACAATACTAAAAACGAAGCGGCTACAGCAATGGCAGATTTATGTTTTCTCCATAATTGAACCACTTTTGACGGATGAGGCCTCAAAGCAGAAGCTAAACCTTCTACATCGATCTCACTATGAATGTTATTCAACTGATCTTTTAAGCGTGATTGCACAGCAAACACTTCCATCGATTCTAAAAAGAATTTATGAGAAACAACCTTATGATCAACTGCTGCATCGTTGCGACGCAAAGTTTCAAAGGCTTCCGTTTCTTGTGGATTAAGTTTACCTAAAAGATAATCTTCAATAATTGCATCTAACTCCAAATCGTTTCTCATTTCAATTACTATGGTTGAAAAAATATTTTCTTTAACCTTTGCAGACATTTATACTTTTGTGTTTTTGCGTTATCAGTATTAGTATAACCAAACTTTTCGCAAATATCCTGCATGGATAAATTGTGGATATAAAAATCCTGAATAATGGTTTTACAGGGTTCGCCTAAATGATCGAGAGCCGATTGCATTTTAACAAATTGCAAATCCTTTTCCTCGTGCTCCTCCACATCTTCCTCAACAATTAAAACATCTTCGTAATCAGTGACGTTGCCAGCTTTTTTACTATTTAGGCTTAACTTTTTAAGCCAAATGCGCCTGCAAACTGAATAAATATATGTTTTAAGCTTACTGCTGAGTTCAAAATTACCTTCCTTAATTTTGTTATATAAAATTATTATAGCCTCCTGGTAAACATCTTTTGCATCATCCTCATCTCCATTATTATTGAGAATAAACTGCAAAACCATTGTATAATAAGCCTTGTATAACTTGTTAAGTGTATCTTCTGAGTTATTTAGAATACCTAAAATAACCTCTCTATCTGTTGGAACTGAACTCTTTAAACTGTTACTCACTAGTTAATACATTTTTCTAAAAATAGTAACCCAATATTAGATAAAAAATTATTTATAGCTACTATCAAAACTTAATACAATCTCCACAAATGTGGTAACCCAAACCGGATAAAAAATATTTTCAATTTTTTGAAAATTGTTGGGTTACCTTTTTACCTTTGCGGCATTAACAAGAAAATTAATTACTTAAAAAAATTCAAAAATGAAAAATGCATTCAAATTAGGCTTTTTAGCTATCGCTTTATCTTTATCAGTTGTTGCTTGTAACTCAGAGAAAAAAGCTGAAGGCGCAGATACTTTAGGTGCTGATACTACTATCACTGCTGATACAACTGTTAAAGCTGATACTACTGTTGCTGATACAGTTGTTAAAACTGATACTACTGTTGTAAAACACTAGTTAATAGTCTAATAAGATATAGAAAAGCTTCAATCCTTTAGGGGTTGAAGCTTTTTTTTATTTTCACGGGTTACCTTTTTAGGTTTCGCGTATTAACAGTAAATTAATTAATCACTAAAACGAAATTTCAAAATGAAAAATGCATTCAAATTAGGCTTCTTAGCTATCGCTTTATCTTTATCATTTGTTGCTTGTAACTCAGAGAAAAAAGCTGAAGGTACAGATACTTTAGGTGCTGATACTACTATCACTGCTGATACTACTGTCAAAGCTGATACTACTGTTGCTGATACAGTTGTTAAAACTGATACTACTGTTGTAAAACACTAGTTAATAGTTTATAAAATATAGAAAACTTCAATCCTACTGGATTGGAGTTTTTTTTTATTTAAATTAATTTTTCTGGGTTACCTTTTTCCTTTTTAGGTATTAAGGGTAAATTGATTAATCACCTAAAACAAAATTAAAATGAAAAATGCATTCAAATTAGGCTTCTTAGCTATCGCTTTATCTTTATCAGTTGCTGCTTGTAACTCAGAGAAAAAAGGCGAAGGTACTGATACTTTAGGCGCTGATACTACTATCACTGCTGATACTACTGTTAAAGCTGACACTACTGTTGCTGATACAGTTGTTAAAACTGATACTACTGTTGTTAAAAACTAATTAACGGTTTATATAAAAAAGCTCCAATCGTAACTGATTGGAGCTTTTTTCGTTTATATCTTCGACCACAAAAAATGAAATAATCCTGTAGGCTCAAATTTTATTTCATTCAGTCTATTTAATCCATCAATTGTAGTAAATTTGCGGCAAAATTATAATCCGCATAATGAATTTAACTTCGCTACAAGCAATCTCACCTATTGATGGTCGTTACAGAATAACTACCGAACGTTTATCTAGCTATTTTTCTGAGGAAGCGCTAATAAAATATCGTGTTTTTGTTGAAATTGAATACTTTATTGCCTTATGCGAAATTAATTTACCCGGTTTAGAAAATTTCGACAAATCGTTGTACACTAAATTAAGAACGATACACGAGAATTTTTCAGAAACTGATGCGCTCGCAATTAAGGAAACTGAAAAAGTTACCAATCACGATGTTAAAGCTGTGGAGTATTTTATCAAAGCAAAATTTGATGCACTTTCCTTACAAGACTATAAAGAATTTATCCATTTCGGCTTAACGTCGCAAGACATCAATAATACAGCCATTCCATATTCAATAAAACTGGCCTTAAACGAAAGTTATTATCCAGCAATTGATTCACTAATTCAGAAAATAAACGAGCTGGCTACTGAATGGAAGGATATTCCAATGTTGGCGCACACGCATGGGCAACCCGCCTCTCCTACTAAATTAGGAAAGGAATTTTTAGTGTTTTCAGAAAGATTAAGTATTCAATTAGAAAGCCTGAAGGCCATTCCAAACAGCGCAAAATTTGGTGGCGCAACAGGAAATTTTAACGCACACCACATTGCTTACCCTCAAGTTAATTGGGTTGATTTCTCAAATAATTTCGTAAACTCAGTGCTAGGCTTAACAAGAGCGCAACACACCACCCAAATTGAACATTATGATCAGTTTGCAGCACAGTGTGATGCTTTAAAGCGCATTAATAACATTATTATTGATTTAGACCGCGATATCTGGACTTATATATCGAAGAATTATTTCAAACAAAAAATAAAGGCGGGTGAAATTGGTTCATCAGCGATGCCACATAAGGTTAATCCAATCGATTTTGAAAATGCGGAAGGAAACGCAGGAATCGCAAATGCCTTATTTGAGTTTTTTGCAGCAAAACTTCCCATCTCAAGGTTACAGAGAGATTTAACAGATTCTACTGTATTAAGGAATGTAGGTGTTCCCTTTGGGCATACTTTAATCGCAATCAATTCTACTTTACGTGGTTTAAATAAAATTTTATTAAACGAAGCTGCTTTACACGCAGATTTAGATGATAATTGGGCTGTCGTTGCGGAGGCTATCCAAACAGTGTTACGTAGAGAAAACTTTCCAAACCCATACGAGGCATTAAAAGAATTGACCAGAACAAATTCGAAAATTAATGCAGCAAGTATTGCAGAATTTATTGAAGGTTTGGCAGTTATTGAGGACGTTAAAGTACAGTTAAGGACTATAACTCCATTTAATTACACTGGCGTTTTTTAGCAAAATTAAATTGACGCTAAACAGACAGCAGTGAAAAGTATTATTGGCCACTAATTGTTAATTTTGTTTATTCAAATTGATTAAGACATGACGATTAACGTATATACAGAGCAAACTCCAAATCCGGCGACCATGAAATTCATGGTTAATAAGCTTTTAATTAACGGTAGTGAAGATTTCGCAACTAAAGAAAGCGCTGAGCATTCTCCTTTCGCAAAGGAATTGTTCAAGTTTAATTTTGTTTCTGGTGTTTTTTTCGCCAGTAATTTCGTAACCATTACGAAAACTGACGATGCAGATTGGGCTGATATCGAAGCTATTTTAAAGGAATTTGTTAAGGGTGCGGTAGAATCTGAATTAAAGATAAAAGAAGCAACAGCCGAAGAAGCTCCAGCATTCGAAGGTTCGGAAACGGAGATTAAAATTCAACAAATTTTGCATGATTACGTTCGCCCTGCAGTTGAACAAGATGGTGGTGCGATCACTTACAAATCTTTTGACGAAGGCGTGGTAACTGTAGAATTACGTGGATCTTGCAGTGGTTGTCCTTCATCAACCATAACGCTTAAATCTGGTATTCAAAATTTATTACAAAGAATGGTTCCTGAAGTTACTGATGTGGTTTCTGAAGCTTTATAACCAAGCATATTTATCAAACAATAAAGGCTCACTTTTTCAAGTGAGCCTTTATTGTTTATGTTCTTTTTATTTAACTGAAATGCATTTTTATTGCTTCTAAAATTTCTTTGGTCAACTTGCGGTTAGTGGCTAGAATTTCTCTTTTTGTGAAGTATTCATCTCCGCCCGAAAAATCATAAACCTCTCCGCCAGCTTGCTGAACGATAAAACATCCGGCAGCAAAATCCCACTGTTGTAAATTGTATTCAAAAAATGCATCGAAACGGCCGCATGCAGTATAAACTAAATCTATCGCCGCCGCTCCTATCCTTCGGACACCGTGGCTTTTTTGCATCATTTCTGCCAGCAACTTCAAATACTGCGCTTGCTTATCGAACTGATAATAAGGAAAACCGGTAGCTAAAAGACTGGATTTTAAATCAGGGTTTACAGAAACCTGAATCTCTTTCTTATTTAAAAAAGCTTTTGCACCTTTATACGAGTAAAACATCTCGGCTCTATTAAGTTCGTAAACTACACCAATAACAGGCAAACCATCTTCGTAAAGTGCCACGCTTATTCCATACGCAGGTATGCCATGAATGAAGTTGGTAGTTCCATCTAAAGGGTCAATAATCCAGGTATGGCTTTTACCTTCTCTGGAAATGGTTTTCTCTTCGGTGAGAAAGCCAGCATCGGGAATCAATTTTTCAAGGTTTTGAACCAATTTCAGCTCCGCAGTTTTATCAACGTAGGAAACCATATCATTTAACCCTTTGTATTCAATTTTTGTAGCATCAAATTGCATCGACTCTTTACGGATAAAATTTCCGGTAAGCCTTACAATTGATATTACTTTATTGCATAGTAATTCGTAATTCATAGCTGTTTAACAAAAACCTAGCGAGGTTGTTGGATTTAAAATGAATTTTTGGCAAGGAATTTAGGCTAGTTTATTCTTATTCCTTAAAGCATAAATACTTAAGGCAATACCGCCAACCACTAAAAAGGTAGAAATCATTTCAGCCTGAGTAAACCTCAAACCGAATACATGATATTTTGAATTTACACGAATCAATTCAATACAGAAACGTTCTATTCCATTCAAAATCATATAAATACCGAACATTAATCCTGGTGCTTTTATTTTATCACGGATGCTCCATAGAAATGCAAAAAGAATAAGACAAACAATTACTTCATATAACGGTGTTGGATATACTCCTTGTGCAAGCTCGCTACAAAATTTGCCAGTACAGCCCGGAATCGGAATCCCTTCCCCCACCACATTGTTTGGGTAAGTATAAGACCACATCCAGTCTGGCAACCAAGAAAATGGTTTCGGATTTGAATTTACAATTCCCCAATCGCCATCGCCAGATAAATGACAACCAATACGGCCAACAGCGTAAGCCAGCATCATACCCGGCCCGCCAACATCCAGCATGTGTAAAGGTTTTATTCCATTTCTTTTGGCAATGATAAGTACTGCTGCACCGCCACAAATTAAACCGCCATAAAAGGTGAGGCCACTAAAAGATAACAATCTCTCAATTGGATTTTTAACAAAATCATCCCAATACTCTAAATTATCGAAAAATTTAGCACCCAAAAAACCCCAAATGGCAGCCCAAACAATTAAATTACTCATTAATTGATACGGATGAACCGTAACCTGCGTCTCTTTCGGCTTACCTAACTTGTTTTTATCCTTCTCTTTATAATCCCAGTAAGCAAACAGACAAGCAAAAAATACCCCCCCAATAATGTTCCCCTTGGTAGACATTAAAATAGATTGAGCATCACTTACAAAAAGTGAATAATTTAGAAGTGCATAAACCAGCTTATAACCGATAATGAAGCCAAAAAGTGCATTCATTACAATTTCTGATGTGGTAGCGGGTGTACCAATAACAATGGTTTTCTTTATTGGATGAAGAATTCCCAGTGCTTCTTTGCGTTTCAATTCTTTAGTGAAAGCCCAATAACCTGCTATAAATGCAATGGCAACAAAAACGCCAAAAGTGTTAAATGGCAATGGCAAATTAATACCAAATAGATATTCTAAAAAATGCGAAACGGTAGGAAACATAAAAATAATTTGTTGCGAAGATAGGAAAGAAAGACCAAAGCTGAAAGGTATGGCGTAACTCTTAATTAGCAATGTTAAATTGAAAGATTCTGTTACTACATTGAAGATTTGTTATGATTTGGAAAGCAACCTTCGGCTCAAATCGGTTGCCTCTGTCCTGCTCTACACTTTATTCGCCAGCAGCCAGAAAAAGGCTGTTGCTCATGTTCGCTTCGATCACGTTTAGATTACGTAACCAAGTAATTCTTGGCTTAACGAGGGGATCATACCAGAGTTTATAGCAATTTTTTGGGTGTATAGACCGGATAGCAGCGATATCCTTTTTGTTTCATTCACTTATATTAATTACTGAAAATTTGCAAAAGATTTAGCAGATAGCCCGGGTAGCGTTAAAAGCAGCCTATAGATTGCTCTCTAGAAAATTAAATTCAGTTTAATGATGTGCGTATGTAGTTTCCAGTTCAGCCACTTCAACTTCTCCATCAGCTGTCATTTCCAAAAGCTTGACAGCCTTAAGTTCATTAACCATAATGGGATCGTATTTGGCACGTACTTTAACATAGTTTTTGGTAAACCCATGCATGTAACCCATTTTTTGATCAGCTTCAAAAAGCACTTCAGCCTCGCTTCCAATTTGCGATTCGTAGAAAGCTCTGCGTTTCTTATCAGAAAGAATATGGAGCATTTTACTCCGTTCGTTTCTTTGACTTCCGGGAACAACACCAGCCATTTCAGCAGCTACTGTTAATTCACGCTCAGAGTAAGTAAAAACATGCAAGTAGCTAATATCTAACTGGTTCAGAAACCGGTAAGTGTCGAGAAAGTCCTCTTTTGTTTCTCCAGGAAAACCTACAATAACATCAACGCCGATACAGCAATGAGGCATTACTTCTTTAATTTTAGCAACACGCTCTACATACAAATCTGTACGGTAGCGACGGCGCATTAGACCTAAAATTTTATCAGAACCAGATTGTAACGGGATATGAAAATGTGGAACAAAACGTTTCGAAGTAGAAACAAATTCAATAATTTCATTACTCAATAGATTCGGTTCTATAGAGGAAATACGAATTCTTTCAATACCATCGACTTCGTCCAAAGCTTTAACCAAGTCAAAAAATTTATCTTCGCGTTCGCCATTACGGATACCAAAATCGCCAAGATTAACGCCGGTCAGTACAATTTCTTTAACACCACTTTCTGCTATCATCCTCGCTCTACTTACTACATTTTCAATAGTATCGCTACGACTAGCGCCACGAGCTAATGGAATTGTACAATAAGTGCATGGATAATCGCAACCATCCTGAACTTTTAAGAATGTTCGAGTTCTATCTCCGATAGAATATGATGCAATGAAGTTATGATTTACCTTTTCAATGTTTTGTTGGTGAACTATAGCTTTAGGATTTTTCGTTAAGTCGGTGATGAAATCAACAATTCTAAATTTTTCCGCAGCGCCCAAAACCATATCAACACCTTCAATTTCGGCAATTTCCTGCGGTTTCAGCTGTGCATAACAACCAACAATCGTCACGAATGCATTTGGTGAATATTTTAAAGCTTCTTTAACAACTTTACGGCATTTTTTATCAGCGTGTTCGGTAACAGAGCAAGTATTGATTACATAAACGTCGGCCTGATCCTGAAATTCGACAACAGCATAGCCCGCATCGGTAAACAACCGACCGATTGTGGAAGTTTCAGAGAAATTTAATTTACAACCTAATGTATAAAATGCGACCTTTTTCATTGAGCCTGCAAAGATAGGAAAATAGATTAGAGTATTGGAATATGAGATTTGAGATATCAAGTAAATTACAGTGAATCAACATTCGACAGCAGGCTGCTCCCATAAAAATCAAAACATCAAATTCTATTGTTTTTCATTCCAGCGGTAACTTTTTTGCTCAAAACCGGCCAAGTCTAGCACCCGGCTAATTACAGTTCCAGCTACTTCTTCAATTGTTTTTGGAAGGCTGTAAAACGATGGATTTGCCGGACATATGATTCCTCCTGCTTCTGTAACCACTTTCATGTTATTGATATGGATTAAGCTGAATGGCGTATCCCGAACCACTGCAATTAGTTTTCTTCGTTCTTTTAATACCACATCTGCAGCTCTCGAAATTAAGTCATTCGAGATGCCGTGAGCGATTCGACCTAATGTACCCATTGAGCATGGAACAATTATCATAGTATCGTATTTTGCTGACCCAGAGGCGAATGGTGCATTAAAATCGTTTTTATTATAAAAAGTAAAGTCTTGATAGCTGCTGTAATCTTGGTTTCCGAGTTCGAACTGCCAAACCTCTTTAGCATTATCGCTCATCACTACCCCAACTGCTGCAATCTGATCGCTTAATTGTGCCAGCTTATCAAACAATACCTTTGCATAAATTGAACCGCTTGCTCCTGTTACCGCAACTACAACTTTCTTTTTATTCATAGTACAAAATTAGCGTTTTATAAATAGAATTAGCGACTATAAAAAAGGGCCAGAACAACGTTCTGACCCTACATCTACCTATGAAAAACATACCCTCGAAAGGGTAAGAACAAATATATATAAATTTTTAAAAAAAGATAATCAAGAAGTATTAAATGGTAAAAATCAGATATTTGAGCTTGGACACATCTTAACAAACTGAATTATAACAGTTTATAGAAATTTAATTCTTATCTTTTTAACGATCAGCGTATTTTTCTTGCACAATTGCAACATTGGAAGTAAAAATTAAATGGATTAAGGCTTAAAAAAACGTATAAATACTTAAAATATCGGCTGAATAAATAAGACTATAAGAAGGACTGATTAGCTTTATTAACTTTCAGCTGAGATTTTAGTCCTCAATCTACTTAAAGTCTCCAATCGCATGCACAGAAAAGATGCAATATATTTTAGTGGTACACGATTGACCAGTTCAGGGTAGCTCTGCGAAAAACGCTTGTATCTCTTTTCAGCTGACTGCAATCTAGATATATAAGCCCTTTCGCAGGCAGATAAGTAATGGATTTGTGTCATCTTTCTTCCTACATAATTGGCAATTTCGAAGTTATTATAAAGTTGCCTCGACATCGCATGCGGAACAGCAATAGCCTCTACGTCTTCCAAAGCTTGTACATACTCTTCTGTTGGCTGCTGCTCATCCCACAAGTTTCTGATGTTGCCCACAAGTTCATGTTCCTTTGCAATCCAGGTGGTTATTTCTTTATCTTCCTCCTTCATATACCCCCTGGCAACTCCCTTTAACAATAAAAAGATGAATTTATTACGATGTAATGGAGATGAAATAAATTTGTTTTTTTTAAAAGCTACCGGAAATGTTTGCTCGTTTATGATCTGTTCAATTTCGGGAGACAAAACGTGAAAGGTACGAAAGACAGTAATTAAAGGTGAAAATCCGCCATACGCTAACCACTTATCTGCATTATAGATTTCTTCGGGATTCATTTTAAAAATTTAGGGACGTGGAAAATGTTTTGAGCCGTAAATTAGATATTAGGGAATAATGAATAACAATAATAAGAAAAAGTTTTAGAATGTGGAGTTCATAATATCAGGTTTGATGAATTGCTGTTAAAATCCTTTTCGATTTAGAAATATTTGAGAGTGGAGAAGAGATATAGAAACTATTTATCTAAAGAATTGAGATATTGATGGCTTTTAAACTATCGTCTAATGTAATTTCGAAAGAAACCTGATCATCCACCTTCACAAAGTCATTAACGAATTCCATACTAAATGTAATATCTTGAGCATTCTCGTCTACGATTACGCCCGATTGTTTCTCGCTGTCAATGTAGACAATAGTTCCTACTCTCAATTTACTCATTTATATCATCCTAAAAATTCGACGAAAATAATTAAATATGTAGAATTAAAAATACATTATATTTGATTTTGAACAACTTTAGCTATAATAAGATGTCAATATGCAAAGAGATAAAAAATTACCGAGAGCAATTAACCTGAAAAATTTCGAAAAAAGTTTCACAGGGCACAATAAATAGACAAAATAATTACTAACTTAGAATTTAAAGCTACATTTCTTAATTATTGTTTAATAAATACTAAAAAAAATGTTATTATGAATAATTCACCTTCAACAACTAACCAAAAAACAGAAATTGTAAGTATTTCCGAAGAAAAAGATCTAATTTATTGGACCATTAGGCTTGGAATCACAACGGAAGTACTTAAATCAGCGATCAGAGCAACCAGATGCGTTACTTTAAATGATATTTTCGTTTACCTGGACAAGAAGGACATCAAGCACTTTGCGTGAATGTATCCACGTTATTTTGTTCTGCCGTAAGTTGAAGTAATATCTGCAAGCCAATGTTTGATTGCTTTGAGCTTTTCCAGATCCAATCGCCATAACCAGTTGCCATTTGCGTTACCTGGAATATTCATTCTTGCTTCTTCATTTAAACCTAAAACATCCTGGATCGGCACAATGGCTATTTTAGCAGTCGATGAAAATGCAAGTCTGATAAATTCCTTATGAATTTCCTTTTCATCAATTTGGCGATCAAAATATCTTGTTATGCGCTCTTTTGTTTGTTGGTCTACATCTTTCTCATACCAACCAACTAATGTATTATTATCATGTGTACCAGAATACACGATACAATTTTGGCTTGTAAAGTTATGCGGAATATGCGAAGATGCAGAAAGATCACTTCCAAAAGCGAACTGTAGTACTTTCATTCCAGGCAATTTAAATTCATCCCTAAGCTGCTCTACTTCGGTGCTTATTTCCCCCAAATCTTCGGCAATGAAAGGCATGTCTGGAAATTTCGCTTTAATTACCTTAAAGAAATTTTCGCCCCCTCCTTTTTCCCATTTCCCGTTAATAGCATTTTCTCTATCTGCAGGTATTTCCCAATAGGACGAAAAAGCAATAAAGTGGTCTAAACGGAGCAGATCGAACATTTCCATATTCTTCTGTAACCTTTTAATCCACCACTCATAATTACTACTTTCCAGTACAGTCCAGTTAAAAACAGGCATCCCCCATAATTGGCCATTCTCATTAAAGTAATCTGGAGGAACACCAGCTACAAACGTGGGTTTCAAATTAGCATCCAATTTAAAAAGCTCGGGATCAGACCAAACTTCCACAGAATCATAATCTAAATAAAATGGCAAATCTCCAATTATTTTAATACCCTTTGAGTTTGAATAATCTTTGAGTTTATGCCACTGCTTAAAAAATACATACTGCTGCCATTTTACCTCGTCAATTTCTTCAGCAAATTCACTACGAAAAACATCGATTTGTTTCGTTTCCCTTTTTTTAAATTCTGCCCGCCAATTATACCATTCTAATTGTTGATGATGATTTTTTATAGCGGTATATAAACCAAAATCGTCAAGCCATTCTCTTTCTTTGGTACAGAAGTTGAAAAATTCTAAGTCAGTATTTTCCGTTTTGTTCTTTTTAAAAGCTTTGTAAGCTTTTTTGAGCAACTTGAATTTTGCCTCCTCGACTTGAGAAAATTCAACTTCATCTTCGAAAGGCAAAACGGAAGCGCTCAAATCATCAACCGTAAGCCCACCTTCGTCTACCAATTGTTCTAAATCAATTAGTAAAATATTACCCGCCTTAGCCGAATTGCTTGAGTATGGACTATAGCCATTTCCAACTTTCGTGGGATTTAGTGGTAATATTTGCCAGTATTGTTGGTTTGTTTCTGCTAAAAAATCGACAAATCTATTGGCTTCAGATCCAAAATCACCAATTCCGTATTTAGAAGGCAAGGAAGTAATGTGCATCAGGATACCAGCAGATCGCTCAATGGGTTTGCTTTTTAACTCAATTAAACCAATTTGCAATTCACCAAATAACTGGTTGACCAAAAAATTTTCATTTAGGATATCTTTTACTTCATCTTTTTCAGTTATAATATTGCGCCAGCTAGTAGGAAACTCTTTCGGAAGTATAATCTGGGTATCTAACCAATTAAATTCCACAATTTCTTCAGCTTTGCTTATCGTTGCTAAACCTAAAGGAACCGCAATAACAACATATCTATCCTTGTATTTACGAGCAAAAGCTAAAATATTATCGTGATAAGTACCTTCTACTTTTAACGGAACATAATCCCCTTGAGTGAAAAGATCCTGATTTTCTTTTCTAAAATTGATGAGTTTTTTAGTTAACCATAATTTGATTTTCCCGGAATACCTTGAAGACCAAAGTTCTTTTAGTGATGATTCTTCTTGTATAAACTGATTCCGTTTTTCATAATCAACCGGCCTGCGATTGTCTGGATCAACCAAGCTCAAGTCCCAAAGTTCTGTTCCCTGGTAAACATCCGGAATACCTGGACAAACGAATTTCAAAACCAGTTGAGACAAACTATTTAGAATTCCAAAATCTGCAATGCGATAGAGAAGTTTCGAAATTATGGCGAAGCTTTCTTCATTTTCATCAATTAACAGAAGTGCGAAATCCTGTAATAGTTTTTCATATTCTTCATTCGGTTCTGCCCAATCAGATCTTTTCTTGGCTTCTCTTAAGGCCTTTTCTATAAACTGAACCAAACGATTATCAAACTCATCTGCATCCTCGCCGGGATAAGGGATAGCGCCTAAAATAGTCTGAAAAATAAGATAAAAATCATTGTTGTGGATTAACTTATAGATTTCGTTTAGTTTTTCGGAGTTTTTTATCGCTGAACTGAAATCCTGAATGGCTACCTGCCATACCTTAGGAAGATCAGTAAGTACATTTATTCTAGCTCGAAAGTCTTCTCCCTTCTTGGTATCGTGAGTAGAACTTCCGTTTAACGACAATGGCCAATGCAACTGTCGATCAACCATTTTCTGATGGAATTCGGTGACACTGAAACCAAATGCATCGGGTGCATCGCCAACTTCCGAGTGCCCAACAAAACGATTATAGGTAAACATTACGGTATCTTCTACCCCTTTAGCCATTAACGGCCCGCTAAATTGCATTAACCGCTGGTAAAATTTGCTCAGTTTGCCATTATATTCAGCATCCGAATGTAATGGTACCGCTAAAAACATCTGTTTTAAAGCTAAAGTCGCTTCTTTTAAGCCTTCCTGATTTGCAGCGATATCCAATAACGCTTTTAAATTTTCGCTATCGTTGTCTGGAAGTGGAAAATTGTAATTGTAATAGCGATAAACAGGCATTTGAATCAATAGCTCTGCGATTGCCCGTTTTAATTTTTCAGGTTTAACCCTGTCAATTTCTTCAGTTGAAAGAAGCTTTAAATCAGTAAATAAATCAAATAAATTGTTTAGCTCTCCTTGCATGTATTGAAACAGGAAAGTTTCTTTTTTTTCATTTATTAATATTTTTGGATCAAGATTTTTGCCAGTGATTTCTTTATAAATTTCATCGAACTTGCCCCTATTCGTTTGGTTGGTGAATAGATTATTTGTCATGGCCAAAAAGTCATATCCTGTGTTGCCTTGTACCGGCCAATCGGACGGCAATTGTTCATCTCGTTCCAAAATCTTCTCTACAACAATATAAACTTCATCACCAACAACCTTTCTCAATCTTTCTAAATAGCCTTTTGGATCATAAAGTCCATCAATATGATCAATGCGTAGACCTTGAAAAATATCCTTTTTAACTAGCTCTAAAATGTATTCATGGTAAATGTCGAAGTTTTCCTGATCCTGAATATTCAAACAGATTAGTGCATTTACCGTAAAAAACCTTCTGTAATTGATGGTATGATTTGTTTCTTGCCAGTTATACAGGCGATAAAACTGCTCATTCGCAATTTCTTTAATCAGCTTCTTGTCGATGATTTCATCCTCATTTTTACCAGCAAGCCTTTCCTGACTAACTATATTTAAAGGCCAGTTTGAATCTCCATTGTTGAGAAAGTATTCACCTTTAATTTTGATTAATTTTAACGCTGAGCTTTCAATAGCATCTTCCAGATCTGAACCTAAAAAAGGTACCATCAGTTTTTGGTCATTCGAAATATCGATATCAAAAAAAGAGGCATATTTTGACATGCTCCCATTTTTCAAGACATCCATTAACCATTTATTTTTTGGTGAGAATGCCATATGATTAGGAACAATATCCTGAATCCAGCTAATTTTGGCCGCCTTTAGTCCTGTGGAGATTTCTAACAATTCATCCTCGGTACCAATTTCTGGGTTCACCCGAAGTGGATTTACAACATCATAACCATGAGTGCTACCCTCAACAGCTTCAAATATCGGTGAGGCATAAATGGTATCGATCCCTAGTTTTTGTAAATACGGAATGATGTTATTTAATGATTTAAAATTAAACTCTTTATGAAATTGAATGCGATATGTTGAAGTTGGTTTAAACATTTTGGCTACTAAAAATTAGGATCGATTCTGGAAAAATAGTGAGCTTATTATCAGTAAAATCTACATCGTTATTGTCGTTTCCTCCCCACTGATTGGCTGCAGAATTTAAAACGAGGTTATAATCCAATCCATTTGAGACTGGCAAAACTTGCTGTTGCTTTGAAAAATTTAATGCGCATAATACTTTTTGTTTTTGATGCCATCGGATCATCGTTAAACAATTTTGATCTCGATAAACATCAACTTTTAATTGTTGACGGTCAAGATGGGCCAATGCAGGTGAGGACTTTCGCAGCTTTATAATTGCCTTGTAAAATGCATGCATGATCTGATGTTTGCCCTGAATCTGGCTTTGCCAATTTAGTTTTGAATGATTAAATGTTTCCTCACTTTGCGGATCAGGAACTTCTTCACCGTTATGGAATGCGGCAAATTCTCTTTTTCTCCCTTCCCTTACCAGCCCAACCAGTTCTTCGTCAATATGTGAGATAAAAAACATAAATGGATTTTCTTCAGCGTATTCTTCACCCATAAAAATGAGTGGTAAATAAGGGCTCACAAACACAGTGGCAGCCATCAGCTTTAGCATTTCAAAACTTACCAGCTGGCTTGTACGCTCACCAAGCATTCTATTGCCTACCTGATCGTGGTTTTGAGAGAAAACGATAAATTGCTTTCCAGGATTGTCTTTGGCTTTTGTTCCAAAGCACTTTTCTCGATGAGTCGAAAACTGACCATCATATACGTAGGCATCAGTTAAAGCTTTACCCAAATGCTCAATTCCATCGAAATCAGAATAATAGCCGTATTTCGCTTGACCGGCAGTTACACGAAGCGCATGATGGAATTCGTCGATCCATTGTGCATCCATGCCGTAACCACCCTGCTCTATTGGATTGATGTATTTATTATCATTTAAATCAAGTTCAACTATAAGGTTGAAATCCCTGCCAACAGTTTCAGAAAGAAGGTTTACGTTTTCCTTAATTTCTCTTAAAATGTGCTTGGCACTTCCATCTTTAATCGCATGAACGGCATCTAGTCTCAATGCATCAATGTGAAAATCGCGGAACCACATCAATACGTTTTCGATATAATACTGCCTTACGGGATCGCATTTTTCATCATCAAGATTGATTGCGCTGCCCCAGGGAGTATGATATTTATCGGTAAAATAGGCACCAAAATCGCTGAAGTAATTTCCTTCCGGTCCTAAATGATTGTAAACTACATCCAAAATCACTGCAATGCCCTTTTCGTGACAAAGGTTTACCAGATGCTGTAATTCTTTTGGTCCGCCATAGGTATTTTGTACAGCAAAGGGATATACACCATCGTAACCCCAATTTCGGTTGCCAGGAAATTGTGCCACAGGCATGATTTCGATCGCATTTATGCCCAAATCAACTAAATAATCCAGCTTGTTTTCAATGGATTTAAAATCTCCATCAGGAGTAAAAGTACCAGTGTGAAGCTCGTAGATAATATAATCTTCTAACGAAACACCCTTCCAATCTGTATCTGTCCAATGGAATGATTTCAAATTTAACGCAGTTGACATTCCGGAGATGCCATCTTTTTGGTAAATTGATGCAGGATCTGCTCTTGTGATGGGTTTTGCAGCAGAAAGATCGTCTTCCGTTTCACCCGATTGCCAGATTTTAAAAGAGTATTGATCACCCTCGGAAATATGGGATGAGAGCGCATACCAATAACCAAAATTTTGTTTCAATAATGGTATTTCTAACTCTTTTTCTGGAATAAATAACAATACATTATTAGCATTTGGAGCCCAAAGCCAGATTTCGACTTTATTACCTTCCAAAAAATTCAAACCAATGCTTCGCTTTCGGATATCTATTTTCATAATACCTGATGTTATTGGTTTAGCGCAAAGCTGTAAAGTTCCTTTCCTTCGGGGGTAACAAAATCAATTTTTGCTAACGTGATTCCATCTACAATTCCTCCAATATGAGTTTTAAGATCAGTCGAAATCTGATCAACATCTTCCATTTCCCCGATAACTATTTCCACCTCGGCAGGTCCTTTGCTTCGCACTTCTTCAACCCTGTTTCCTAAATATTTTTTTAATTGATTGATTAGCTCTTCCATAATTTTGTATATGAACAATCGCTAAAGGATAGAAAATGTTTGAAGGAATTTTGAAGCAGATGAAATTTTTTATTGAGTAGGTTGCAATAGTTATGAGTTTGATAGAATTTGTGATAAAAAAAGAGCCTGCACTTCAAAATGACCAGGCTCTTAATTTAACTGATTCGTTATTTTATTTTTGAGATGCTTCGGGTGCTTTCCCAATCAGATCCATGAATTGATCTAATTTAGGGGTAATGATAATTTGAGTACGTCTATTTTTAGCCTTACCAGCTGGTGTGCTATTATCAGCTACCGGATTGTATTCTCCTCTACCACCTGCTGTCAAGCGTTTTGGATCAACAGAATATTTATTTTGCAATACCTGAACAACAGAAGAAGCACGTAAAGCACTTAAATCCCAATTGTTGCGAATATTAGGCTGCGAAATTGGAACATTATCTGTGTTACCTTCGATTAGTACATCATAAGAACTGTAATCCTGAATAATTTTAGCGATTTTACTTAGGGTTTCTCCTGCTTTATCGCTTACTTCAAATCCACCTGATTTATATAACATATTGTCGGCCAGAGAGATGTACACTACGCCTTTTAATACTTGAACATCAACATCACTCAATTCTTCCCTACTTAATGAGCGGGTTAAGTTATTTGTTAACACCATGTTGAGTGAGTCGCTTTTGTTCTTCGCATTCACCAATTGTTTGATGTATTTATTTGAACTATTGATTTCATCAACCAATTTCGAAATGTTAACATTTCCCTGGCTGCTTGAACTTAAACATTTGTTCAATGCATCTTGAAGGGCCGTTACATTTGCTTTTTCTGATGCAATTTGCTCTTCTAAACTTTTAACCCTGCTGGTTGCGCCAGTTAATTCTCTTTGGCTATCCTGATATTTATTACTCAGCTCCTGGTTCCGTTCTCTGAGTTTAGCATAAGTATCCTGCAACTCTGTATATTTTTTGTTGCTAACACAACCAGATACCAGTACAATTGCCAGAAGCACTAATGGGAATGATTTGTATATTTTCATAATCTTATTTTTTCCTAATCCTTAACAAATTCCTTGCCGTAATATCAAAAACCCACTTTCAAGCCGATTGAAGCATGCTGGCTCTTAGAGAAAGAACTCATTCTTCTTGAAAAAGTAATCTAAAGTTCATCTATTCTGATTAGAAGCGGCGATCGATTATAAATTTTAAATATCTGGGGTGATAGTCAATACCAAATAAAATGATTAGTAGTAAAGCGTATTTAAAGAGATGTTGAACCTTCAGCACAAATAAATCGCCTTACTGATTTTTCAAACAATATTAAACTACTATAATTCAATAAGTTTTGCAAAAAAAGAGGACAATTACATTTGTTTCTGCTTTAATATTGCTTATTTTGCAACATTATTAATATAAAAGGTAGTTATCAAGACATATTAATAATTAAAATTATCCTTAAATTAACTTTCTTAATATGATTAAGCTTTTTGTCGGTGGTTTAGCAGATAATATCCAGGAAATGGATCTGGCAATTTTTATCAGCCTACATGGTAAAATTGAAACCATAAAAATTGTTAGAGATAGAGCAACCGGAAAATGTAAGGGTTATGCGTTTATAGAAGTGCTCAATCAATCAGATGCTAGCAATATTATTTCTATGCTAAATGGTGAAACATTTAAGGGAAATGTAATTACAGTGAAACAAAGCGCTGAAGAAGCACCAAAGAAAGTATTTAAGCCAAAACCTTCTGGTTCACAGCCTCAAAAAAGTAAAAGGCCAAGAATGCAACGTTAAAATTGCAGTGTTAAATTGATTACAGACAGAATAAATAAGGCCTATTTTATTTAAACCTTATTTATCACCTAAAATTTAATTCACCAACTCAGATCCATTATCTGTTTGTACCACGTAGGCATCAAGTTCCAAATTAAATCTCTGTTTGTAGTCTATTTTCGCCCGATCAATCAGTTCGTCAATAGCTTCATCTTCTACAATGTTGATGGTACAGCCTCCAAAACCGCCCCCCATCATTCGTGCGCCGAGAACAGCATTATCATTTTTTACAAGTTCTACCAGAAAATCAAGTTCAGCGCAGCTCACCTCATAATCTTTGCTCAGGCCTTCATGGGTTTGGAACATCAGATGACCTAAAGCGGCAAGATCGCCATTTGCAAGTTGATCAGCGGCTTTCACTACCCTTTCAATTTCCTCTACTACGAAGTTACATTTCTGGAAAACCTCCAAACTTTTTGGCTTTACGTATTGCTCAAGCATAGCCCGATTAACATCCCTTAAGCTTGTTACACCCGCAACAAATTCGCCTACCCAAGCTACCCCTTGTTCGCATTGCGATCTTCTGGTGTTGTATGCAGAGTCGGAAAGTGAATGTTTAACATTCGTATTTAATAAAACCAATTTATAGCCATCTAATTTCAAGGGGATGTAAACGTATTTCATTGAACGGCAATCCAGCATTACAGCATAGTCTTTTTTACCAAAAACGGAAGCAAATTGATCCATAATCCCGCAGTTCACGCCTGCAAAAACATGTTCAGCTTTCTGTGAGATTAGCGCCCTATCCATTTGAGAGATACCGAGGTTGTTGAGATAATCGATGGCAAATACGGTTGCACATTCTAATGCAGCAGAAGAAGACAAACCGGCTCCCAAAGGTACGTTACCATCCAGATAAAGATTAAATCCACCAAACTTATAACCTCTCTTCTTTAGCTGATCTGCAACACCTAAGATATAGTTAGCCCAGCCTTTGTCTGATTTTTCAATGCTTTCAATACTACAATTATGAAATTGCTGATAGCTTTCTGAATAAAGATGGATCTCGTCATCTATTCGTTTAGAAACAGCAACATAAATCGCTTTATTTATGGCAGCAGGCATCACAAAGCCTCCATTGTAATCGGTATGTTCGCCAATAATATTGATTCTACCAGGCGATTTTACAATTATTGATTCAGTATTAAAAGTTTTTACAAATGAGGCTTTTAAAGATTCTATGTCCATAACTATTTCTTTGTGTTTTGAATTGAGCGTATTTTCGTTAATCTAATAATAACAAAGCTATATATAATATATTAAATGTCAAAACGACAATTAATAATTTTATTAATATTTTATATTTTAGTGGAAATTTAAATCATCACCCGATAATTATTAAAAATGTTAGAATATTCTAGTCAACCTCATTATTTAGTCGCTGTAGATTGCATTGTGTTTGGATTTGACGGAGAACACTTGAAAATTTTACTCGTGAAGCGAGGCTTGCAACCAGAAATCAACAAGTGGAGTTTAATTGGAGGCTTTGTGGGCAGTAATGAAAGTCCGGATGAAGCTGCTCAACGTGTTTTAAAAAAGAATACTGGCTTGGAAGGAATTTACCTGGAACAATTGCAAATCTACGGAGAGCCTGCCCGCGACCCGATCGAGCGAACGCTTTCCGTTGGTTATTTTGCATTGATTGATATTAATAAATACAAAACGCAACTAAATGATGATTACCATGCAGAATGGTTTTTAATCAGTGAGCGACCTAGACTCATCTTCGACCACGACAGGATGGTTGCAGATGCGAGAGAAAAATTACGCTATAAAGCAGCCTTACACCCTATTTTGTTCGAAATGTTACCTAAAAAATTCACCATTCCCCAGTTACAGATTCTATTTGAGGAGGTAAATGATACCAAGATCGACACCAGAAACTTCAGCAGGAAGATCAGCTCAACGGGCTTACTGATTAAGTTAGAAGAAAAAGACAAATCCGGTTCTAAAAAAGGGGCCTATTATTTTAAACTGGATAAGAAAAAATATCAGGCAAACCTTCAGGCGTTTTTAAACCTGATTCCAAACCTAAAACCCCTTTAGTACTATCCCTTTAATACCGTTTTAAGATCATATCACTATTTTTGTAAATGCTTAAAATAGGAATAGCTGAAGATGATCCAAAAATTGCGGCGTTGTTACAAACTGCATTGGAAGAAAACGGCTATCAGATAAATGTTGTTTCCAACGGAATTGATGCGCTCGATCACTTCGGTCAGGAACAATTTAACCTGCTAATTATCGACATTATGATGCCGGGTTTAAGTGGCATCCAGGTTTGCAAACGCCTTCGCGAAAAAAAAATCCAAACTCCTATCTTGATGCTTACCGCTATGGGTACCGTTGATGATAAAGTTACTGGCTTAGATGCTGGCGCTGATGATTACCTGGTCAAACCTTTTCATTTAAAAGAACTGCTGGCCCGTGTTTCAGCACTTCTAAGAAGACAAACTTCTTTCGAAAATATTCCAAATCATCAACTTATTTTCGAGGATTTGACAATGGATACCTTAAGCAAAGAGGTAAGCAGGGCCGGGAAAATCATCGACCTCAGTGCCAAAGAATTTGTTTTATTAGAGTTGTTTTTACGAAATCCCAACCGTTTATTATCGCGTCGGTATATTTCTGAAATGGCCTGGGATATTAATTTCGATACAGGGACGAACGTAATAGATGTTTATGTTAATTTCCTGCGAAAGAAAATAGACAAAGACTTCGACAGAAAATTAATTCACACGAAAATAAACATGGGCTACATTTTTAAATAATGAAAATAAAAGATCGCATTGCGTTGTATTTTACTTTGATCAGCACTTCTTTGCTTTTCGCGGTGCTTTGCGTAGTGTATTTTACTTTCATGAAATTTCTGCAGGCTGATTTTTTTGAGCGCCTTACAGATAGAACAATGGTCACGGCGAAATTGTATCTGGAGGCCGACGAAATTAGCAGAGATGCCTTAAATGAGGTGCGGCATAAATACCTGCAAAAGTTAAATGGTGAAGTTACCCGTATTTACGACTATAAAAACCGGGCAACCTTTATTGGCGATTCCGCACAATATTGGACAAAAGCTACAATAGAAAAAGTTAGAAAAAACAAACGCCTAAAATATACCGATGGAGAGCGGCAGGTTGTTGGCATTTATTATAAGGATAATCAGGGCGATTTTGTTATCCTGGCTTCGGCAACCGACCAGGGCTCTCATGACAGGCTTGTAAAGCTTTTGAAAATTATGTTTTTTGTTTTCGTAATGATTTCCATTATCGTTTTGCTTTTGAGTAGATGGATTGCTGAAAAAATGCTGCAGCCATTAAAAAAGTTCATGACCGAAGTGAAGCAAATTGGCTTGAAAAACATGGAATTTAGAGTTGAAGAGCGCAACACTGAAGACGAAATCAGTCTTATCGCAAAAAACTTCAATCAATTGATGAACGAGTTGGAACAGGCTTTTATCCTTCAGAAAACTTTTGTAGCGAATGCTTCGCATGAGTTGCGCACACCTGTTACGAGGATGATGATGGCTGCAGAACTGGCGCTATCTAAAGAGCGTGATAGTGATTCCTATCAAAAAGCGATTCAATCCATGCTGTACGATGCGGAAAAGATGGACCATATTATTACAGGATTATTAGCCCTGGCAAAAATGGATGTCGAATTGATTCAGTCACAGCTTTCCCTTGTTCGGGTAGATGAGCTGTTGATAAAAATTCAGCAGGAATGGCAGCAGCAAAAAAATCTCGAGATTGAAATAATAAACAACTTGGCTAGCAAAAAACCCCAAGTGTTGGCAAATATTGTGTTGTTACAAATGGTGTTTGATAACATTATTTCAAATGGTTTTAAATTCTCCGACAACAAAAAGGTAACTTGTATACTGGAACGAAATGCTAAAAATCTAGTTGTCGAAATAAGTGATCAGGGAAAAGGAATTTCTGCTTTGGAGCAAGAAGAAGTTTTTAAACCATTTTATACCCGCTCTAAAGAATTAGGGAAAACCGGTGAAGGAATGGGCTTATATATGGCTCAAAAAATTATACACCTATTTAAAGGAAAAATTGAGATTTCAAGCTCAAGCACTCAAAAAAGTGCTTTTATTATTATCCTGCCTTTATTTTAATCCGCTTTTAATTTCGATTTAATTCCTGTTTAATTCGGCAAAGATAGTTTTGCCACATGATGAGAATAAGTATTTTTCTACTTTTTATAATTACTATTTCTACCAAGCTAAGCTTAGCACAAACTAACACTTTAAAGCTCAATTTGAAACAGGCCGAAGTTCTTTTTCTAAAGAATAATTTTGACCTGTTATCCCGTAATTACGAAATAGATGCCGCCAAAGCCGAAGTAATTACGGCAAAGCTTTTCGATAATCCGGAGCTTGAATACGAAAATCTTTTTTACAACCACGAAACAAAGAAATTCCTGCAAACATCCTTTAAGTATGGGCAATATGCGGCTTCAGTTTCTCAATTAATTAAACTCGCCGGCAAGCGAAACAAAAACATTAAGCTTGCCCAAACAGGCGTAAAATTGGCGGAACTGGAATATTTCGATTTGATACGCACACTTAAGTTTGAGTTACGCAATACTTTTTACAAGACTTACTTCTCCAACCAAACGATAAAGGTTTATGATGAACAGATCAAATCGACTGAAAGCCTATTAAAGGCTTACGATTTGCAGTTGAAAGTGGGTAATGTTGCACTAAAAGATGTAATCAGAATAAAATCATTAATTATTGGTTTAAAATCAGAAAGGGTAAACCTGCTGAATGATTTAGAAGATCATTACAAAGATTTAAGGTTATTGTGTGGCCTGGAACCCAATTCTTCCCTGGTTTTAGAACTTCCAGAAAAAGCGGAAAAGGATATTTCCTTAAATCAAATCCGCTATTCCAATCTGCTCGACTCTGCCAGAACACACAGGGCAGATTTAAAGCTTGCCAAAACTGATCTTGAATATAACGAACTCAATTTAAAGCTTCAAAAAGCAATGGCCATTCCTGATGTCGAAATCTCATTGGCTTACGATTTAAAAGGCAATTATCCGGAAAAATATACGGGTATTGGCCTCAAGATTCCTATTCCCTTATTCAATAGAAACCAGGGAGAAATTAAAAAGGCTAAAGTTGAAATTGATGCTGCTACTTCGAATATAAGAAAGCAGGAGATATTACTATCGAACGAGGTTTTTAACAGCTATCGCACTGCGTTGAGAAATGAAAAACTTTCTTTAGAAATCGATCCTGCCTTCAATGGCGAATTTGATAAACTGATCAATGGGTTAATCAAAAACTTCAGAGAAAGAAACATTAGTTTGATCGAATTCCTCGATTTATATGAATCCTACAAGGAAAATATCCTGCAAATAAACAATCTGAAATTCGAAAGAATGAGTTCGAGAGAGGAATTAAACTACGTTACCGGCACCAACATTTTTAACTAATTATTATGCAAACCATCCACAAAAATATCATTAAGGCACTTCTATTAATAGCAGTAAGTTTCGGCGTTTGCTGTAGTGATAAAAAAGCAGTGCCTCCATCTGAAAAATTCGCCATTACAGATTCGCTGTTGAACAGGCTTACTATCGACACTGTTCAGCAGGCAGATGGCAAAGCAGACATTATATTTTCTGCTAAAATCACAGCCAATGAAGATAGAAAATCAGAGCTCTTCCCCATGGTTAGCGGTTCGGTAAACCGAGTAAATGTGCATTTAGGTGACCAGGTTAAGGCTGGACAAATCCTGGCAACAGTAAACAGTGCTGAAATGGCTGGCTTTGATAAAGAAGTAATTGCCGCCGAAGCTGAACTTAAAACCGCAGATAGAACTTTTAAGCAAGCCGAACAACTTTATGAAAGTGGTTTATCATCGGCTAAAGAATTAGAAGAAGCGAAAAACGATTATCAAATTAAGAAAGCGGAGCTGAAAAGGGCCAATTCTGTTTTAAAAATAAACGGAGGTAGTAGCACGGGTTTATATGCCATAAAATCGCCATTGAATGGCTTCGTGATCGAAAAAAAAGTTAATGATAATATGCAGTTGCGTGGAGATAACGACAAAAGTTTATTTACAGTTGCTGATCTTTCTAATGTTTGGGCAATGATTAACATTTACGAATCGGATATCTCAAGAGTTAAAGCTGGCGATGAAGTGAATTTGTCGACCCTATCCTATCCGGAGAAAACTGTTAAGGGAAAAATCGACAAAATTTATAACCTGATAGATCAAGATAGCAAGGTTATGAACGCAAGGGCTATCATTGCAAATCCTGATTTTTTATTGAAGCCAGGTATGCTCGGTACGGTAAGGGTTTCAGCTAGTTCGGATGTAAATCTACCTGTGGTAAACGCTAGGGCGGTAATTTTTGATGAGAATAAAAATTATGTTTTACTATTAAGCAGCGATAATAAGGTCCGCATTCAAGAGATCGAAATTGGCCGCAAAACTGCCGACAAGATCTTTATCAGCAAGGGTGTGAAAGCTGGCGATCGTGTAATTGCGTCGAAACAAGTTTTCTTATTTGAAAACCTGAAAACCCAGTAAAATCCCTTCATCATCAAACTTTAATCATGAACAAATCCATTAAAAGTATCATCGGCTTTGCGCTGAAAAATAAATATTTTATATTTTTCGCCACGTTCATACTCGTCCTGGCCGGTTATTTTAGCTTCAAAAGCACCACAATAGATGCCTTTCCTGATGTTACCAATACCAACATTACTATTATTACGCAGTGGCCAGGCAGAAGTGCCGAAGAGGTAGAGAAATTCGTAAGTAGGCCACTGGAAATTGCGATGAATCCAACCGAAAAAAGAACCAGCATTCGTTCATCATCCTTATTTGGATTATCGATAGTTAAAGTGAGCTTTGAAGATGATGTTGATTACGCCGAAGCGAGGGTTCAGGTAAACAACCACCTGGATGAAGCCGATTTGCCTGAGGGAATCCAGCCTGAGGTGCAGCCGCCATACGGACCCACGGGAGAAATTTTTCGCTACACTTTAAGCAGTGATCAGAAATCGGTTCGGGAGTTGAAAACATTGCAGGATTGGGTGATCCAGCGTGAACTCCTATCCGTATCAGGCATTGCTGACGTAGTTAGTTTTGGCGGAGAGGTAAAAACCTACCAAATCACAGTTGATCCTCAGAAATCAATTCAATATGGCGTAACGGCTACCGAACTTTTTGAAGCTGTTTCAAAAAGTAACATCAACGTAGGCGGCGACGTTATTGTTCAAAGCGGGCAGGCATACGTGGTGCGTGGAATCGGTGTGCTCAACAATATAGATGAGATTAGAAACGTGGTAGTGGATAACGTAAACGAAACTCCGGTTTACGTAAAAACAATTGCCGAAGTTGCGGAATCGGCTTTGCCGAGATTAGGTCAGGTAGGTAGAGATTATGATCCAGATGTAGTTGAAGGTATTGTGGTGATGCGCAAAGGTGGCAATCCGAGTGAAGTAATTGCCCGTTTAAAAGAGAAAATCAATGTAATTAACGGCTCGATCCTGCCCGACGATGTGAAGATCAAGCCTTTCTACGACCGGGAAGATCTGGTTAACTATTCTGTACACACAGTAATGGGAAACATGCTCGAAGGAATCCTATTTGTTACGTTAATCGTTTTCCTCTTTATGGCCGATTGGCGAACCACGCTAATCGTATCAATCATCATTCCGTTAGCGCTTTTATTTGCGTTTATCTGTCTTAAAATGAAAGGAATGCCTGCAAATTTGTTATCTATGGGGGCGATCGATTTCGGGATCATTATTGATGGTGCAGTGGTAATGGTCGAAGGAATTTTTGTTACCCTGGATATGCGGGCAAAGAAACTGGGCATGGATCGTTTTAACAAAATGAGCAAGCTCGGGTTCATCAAAAAAGCATGTATGGAAAATGGTAAGGGAATCCTTTTTGCCAAACTGATTATCATTACGGGCTTGTTGCCGATCTTCACTTTTGAAAAAGTAGAGGGCAAAATGTTTTCTCCACTCGCCTGGACACTGAGTTTTGCGCTGTTAGGTGCGCTTATTTTAACCTTTACATTGGTGCCTGCGATGGCGAGTGTATTGCTGAAGAAAAATGTAAAAGAAAAACATAATGTTTTTCTGGAATGGATGACCAAAGCCACCCTAAAATTTTACGATACCTGTTTCAGCAATAAAAAATTGGTTTTTTCCACCTCTATTATCGTGTTGCTGATGGGCGCAGTTAGCTTTAAGTTTTTAGGCACAGAATTTCTGCCGAGCTTAGACGAGGGCTCTATTTACGTTCGGGCAACAGGGCCGCTGAGTATTTCTTTAGACGAAACCAAAAAGCTTTCTAATGATATGAGAAAGATCTTTTTAAGCTTTGAAGAGGTTAAACAGGTCATGTCGCAAACTGGCCGACCGAACGATGGTACCGATGCAACGGGATTTTACAACATGGAATTTCACGTCGATATTTATCCACGGAAAGAATGGAAAAGAGAACAGAGCAAAGAGCAACTGATTGAACGGATGCAGGAGAAGCTCAAAACATTTCCAGGCATCAGTCTCAATTTTTCGCAACCCATTTCTGATAATGTGGAAGAAGCCGTTTCCGGCGTCAAAGGATCTATTGTGGTAAAAATGTTTGGTGAAAACTTCGAATTCATCGAACAGGAAGAAGAAAAAATTGAAAAGATTTTAAAAACAGTTGAGGGCATCGAAGACCTCGGAATTTTGCGCAATCTTGGTCAGCCAGAGTTACAAATTAACCTCGATCAAAAGAAAATGGCACTTTATGGGGTGAGCACTGCTGATGCAAATGCGGTTATCGAAATGGCAATTGGCGGTAAAGCAGCCACGCAAATTTATGAAGGTGAGCGAAAGTTTGACCTTATTATTCGCTATCCAGAAGATTTCAGGAATGATGAAAGTTCGATCTGCAAACTAAGGATACCGACTTTATCAGGTTCAAATGTACAACTTGGTGAAATATCGAGCATCAGAAAAATTACCGGACCGAGCATGATTTACCGCGATAAACACAAACGTTACGGCGCCATTAAATTTTCCATCCGTGGTCGAGACATGGGCAGCGTAATTGCGGAAGCACAACAAAAGGTAAATGCACAAATAAAGCTTCCTAAAGAGTACAAACTAGAATGGGCTGGAGATTTTGAAAATCAGCAACGAGCCATTTCCCGATTATCGCAAGCCATTCCAGTGAGTTTGTTGTTAATCTTCTTCATTCTGTTTGTCCTTTTCGGAAATATCAGAGATGCTTTGCTGGTATTAAACAATGTTCCGTTTGCCATGATTGGTGGAATTTTAGCTTTGTTGTTTGCGGGAGTAAACTTTAACATTTCTGCAGGTATCGGCTTCATTGCTTTGTTCGGCATCTGTGTTCAAAATGGAGTAATTCTGATTACCCGTTTCAAAACCAATATCGCCGAACTGAAACACCATGAAACCTGGACATTTACCGATGCTATGAGAGATGGTATTGCAAGCAGATTCAGACCAGTTTTAATGACTGCTTTAATGGCAGCGATTGGATTGATGCCCGCTGCTTTATCTATAGGAATTGGGTCTGAAGCTTCGAAACCCTTAGCCATTGTTGTAATTGGAGGTTTAATTACCAATACACTTTTCAACCTTTTTGTTTATCCGATTGTATTCTATTGGTCGTACAAAAAGAAAGTTGAAAAGGTTAATCCTGCACATGCATAAAAGCACAAAGCCTTTCGGAATCCGAAAGGCTTTGTTGATTAAAATAATTTTTATTGTGGTGGCTTTGTACGGCTAATCGCAAATAAACGGTTGTTTGTCCGCGGTGGTGCGTTTTGATGTTCAAACCCGTTTTCAAAAGCTTGTTCTCTTGATAGCTCAAGGCGATCAAAAAGTTTCACTTTTTCATTCAATTGTATGGTGCTTATCTTTTTAATAGCGGCAATTACAAAATCGTAACTATCTAAAACATTTTTGGTAACGGCAACTTTAGTTTTTTAGCTGTTTTTTTCCAATTCATCCATTCCTGCTGGAGATTTTGTACCTAATGCAGCCGCTGTAAAAACATCGTTATCTGCTGCTAAGTGTAACATTTGATCGGCAAAAGACCTCATTTCTGGTGTTGGCTTAAGGTCATAATCTTTTTCGGGCATGGCATCCAAATACTCTTTTGTGTAAGCTTTTGCGCTCCCATTCTTTTACTACATCTGTAGTAGTAGTTTGTGCTTTTGCATTACCGAGTACAGCAACTAGCAAACAAGCTGGTTAATAATTTTATTGTTTTCATGTGATTTGGTTTTATCGATGTAAAATTAACATTTACAATCTGATATTTAATTGGCTGATGGCAATGAAAAGAATATGTTTTTATCAATAATTGAATAATATTATTTAGTTTAGAACAAACAGCCTCAACACTTTATGAATTTTCCAATTGTCATAAATCTCACACTTATTAACAATCGACCTTGGCTTATAATTTTATTTTGTCTTTTTTCAAGTGCAAAAATTTGCGCTCAAAATCAGGTTATCAACATAACTGCAGATAGCATAAACACTAAGAATTTCGAGTTTAACCTCAATAAATCTGCATGGACTTTCATACCCGATAGTAGCCAAAAATGGAAAAATCCAGAAGTTAAAGACAGTTTATCGGCGAAAGTTAACCCGTTATTCAATACAAAAAATATTATTGGAGGATGGAAAGGAAGTGGCTGGTTTAGATTGTGGATTGCCGTAGATAGTTCGTTGATTGGAAAAACACTGGGGCTAAGAATCAATCACGATGGTGCATCTGAAATTTATTTTGATGGTGTTTTTAAAACAAGGTTTGGACAAATAGGAACGACAGCAACCGATACAAAAGCCGAAAGAGCACCATTTGAAGTTATTCCATTCGAAGTAACCGACAACAAGCCGCATTTAATCGCCATAAAATATGCCAATTATAACCCAATCTATCCTGATTTTGTAGGTTTTCAAATTTGGACAGGAGAATACACTGAAATGCAGGCAATCAACAAGAAAAACAAAGGTCTTTTCGAATACATGTTAATGCCTATTGCAGTTCAGTTTGCATTAGGCTTACTTCATCTCTTCTTCTTTCTATTTTATCCTAAACAGAAATTAAACCTTTATTATTTCTTTTATTCGGTACTTTTTGCGGCAACTTCTTGGTCGGTTTGCATGTATAGTATTACATCGAACCCCGAAATACAAAAACTATCTGATCCTGTATTTTTTGTGAGTTCGATTATTGGCAAAGCCATATCGTGGGTTTTATTGTATAAGGTAGGCAACCTCACTATCCCAAAATGGAAAAGCATTGTAGTGGCATCTATAACCATTCTTTACCTCATAAAATATTTCATTTTTCCATATCACGATGGTTTCGATGGATCGGATATCGTCTTTTTGATCATTATGATCGATAGTCTTTGGAGATTGTTTAAAACCATTCGAAGTCAAATTCCTTATGCCTGGATTGTTGGAGTTGGCATGATTATGATTTTATTTTTCTACTTTTTTGTTGGCGCCGATGTTTTTAAATTGTGGCAAAACTATCCATTGCGATGCCTTACGATGGCTATTGGGCTACTCTCTTTTCCATTTTGCTATTCTATTTATTTAGCGCTTGATTTTGCCCGAACCAATCAAAATCTTTCTTCGCGGTTAATTGAGGTAGAACAATTATCAGCCAAAGCAATGGCACAAGAAAAGGAAAAGCTGGAATTAATTACCCAACAAGCCGAAAAATTGGAAATTACCGTTGCAGCAAGAACCTTCGAAGTACAGCAACAGGCAGATCGATTGCGAGAGATGGACGCAGTAAAATCGCGATTTTTTATCAATCTAACACATGAATTTCGTACCCCACTTACTTTAATTTTGGGTCCCGCAAAACAGATTATGCTAGATGGTAAATATTTAATGATTACCTCTTACGCGAAAACAATACTACAAAATGCAGAAAGATTATTGGGTTTGATAAACCAATTGCTTGATTTAAGTAAGTTGGAATCGGGCCAAATGCAAACCAAAAACCAAGATACAGAATTGGTTGCCATAGTGAAGCATAACGTTCTATCTTTTGAATCTTTGGCTCATGAAAAGAACATTCAATTGAATTTCAAGTCTGATTGGGAAAAACTTTGGTTATCAATTGATCAGGAAAAGTTGGAAAGAATATTGATAAATCTCATTTCGAATGCAGTAAAATTTACCAAACAGGACGGCAAAATAATTGTAAATATTTCCGAAGGTGAAGAAAGCGACTTTGAAATTAGCATCATGGATAATGGAATTGGAATTCCTGAAAGCAAGTTGCCTTACATTTTTGATCGATTTTACCAAGTAGATTCTTCTGATTCGAGAGCACATGAAGGTACAGGAATTGGTTTGGCCATTACAAAAGAGCTTGTAAATTTAATGGATGGTAAACTTTTTATCAGCAGTATAGAAAATGAAGGAACGACAATTAGAATTCATTTTAAGACCGTAACAAGCGAAAATATGGATACTGATCATTTCATTTCGTCGCCAGAAATTTTAAGTAAAGTAACCAATACCAATCAACCTGTCAGTATTCAAAATGATGGCTTACCCTTAATTTTGGTAGTTGAAGATAATGCTGAGATTCGAAATTACATTACACAGTTACTTTCCCATCGTTACAGGATAGAAACTGCTGAAAATGGATTGGTTGGCATTGAAAAAAGTAAAAAGTCCATTCCAGATTTAATTATTACCGATTTAATGATGCCGCAAGTGGATGGTTATCAGGTTTGTGCCACAGTAAAAGCAGAAGCTAAAACGAGCCATATTCCGGTAATTATTTTAACTGCAAAAGCAGATATCGATAGTCGTGTTGCTGGTTTTGAGCAAAATGCCGACGCTTATCTAAGCAAACCATTTGATCAAAGAGAGCTGCTCTCCATCATTCAGAGCTTAATTAATACCCGAAAACAGCTTCGCGAAGCTTATGGAAAAAACAATCTTTGGCTTTCCAACCATACTGATCTCCCATCAATGGAGAAAGTTTTTTTAGGGAAGGTTAAAAGTACGGTTGCACTACATTTGGATGATGAGCAGTTTAGCGTAGAAAAATTAGGAGTAGAAATTGGTTTAAGCAGAACACAATTACATAGAAAATTAATTGCTTTAATTAATCAAAGTCCAGGTGATTTAATCAGAATAATTAGAATGGAGCATGCATTAAAGCTGTTAAAAAATAAGGTTGGTACAGTTGCAGAAATTGCCTACATGGTAGGTTACGGAAACCCACAGAATTTTTCTACTGCGTTTTCGAAACATTTTGGTTTTAGTCCTAGTGAGGCGCAAAAAAATTAAATAAACTCTTTATTGGCCTCTTGCAACGTTTTCAGATCAAATTGCAACAACATCAAACTCAATTTTGCTACGCCTTAAGTTACTTTGTGGTATCAAATAACGATATCATTAAACTCAAGGTCATGAAAAAAAAATTAGCCTTTATTGCAATAGTACTTGCCATTTGCAGTTTCAAATTAATTGATGAACCCAACCCATTATTGGGAAAATGGGAATCCAAAACAGTTTATAAAGAAGGTCCATTATCGATTCTGTTGCTTTTCAGAGCGGATGGCACCTACGATGGATTTGCAAATAAAAAAACCTTCGTTAATGGAACCTATCATGTAAGCAAAGACACTATTTTCATTGCCGATCCCATTTGCAATTCAAAATATAATGGAAAGTATAAATTAACCATTTTTGGGGAACGAGATTCAGTGAAATTCGATGTGATTTCAGATACCTGTAAAGCTCGAGTTGCCGGTGCTAACGGTTTTACATTTAAAAGAGTAAAATAGTTAGATGACAATGAAAAAGCTTGGTTATTTAATTTTTATCTGCGCTTTTGTTAGCTTAACAGCACATTTTGGCTTTGTGGAGGCAGAACCAAAAACAACTGTTGAGTTAGGCAAGATTCTTTTCAATGACCCAATTCTTTCAAGCAATAAAAAAATCAGTTGTGCGAGTTGCCATAAAGAAGAATTTGCCTTTGCCGACACCGCTACATTAAGTTTGGGGGTAAATGATCAAAAAGGAACCAGAAATACGCCTTCATCAATGAATTTGGCATTGCAGGTAAGTTTCTTTTGGGATGGAAGAGCAAAAACTTTGGAAGATCAGGCATTAATTCCGATCGAAAATCCTGTAGAAATGAATCTTCCCATACCAGTGGCGATCAAAAGGCTGCAAGCCAATAAATTTTATCTCAATGCCTTTAAAAAGATTTTTAATGAGGAACCTAATCGGAAAAATCTGGCGCAGGCTTTAGCGGATTTTCAACGCACATTAGAAACCACAGATACACCCTTTGATGATTGGCGAATGAATGATAATCAGAATGCTGTAAGTGAATCGGCCAAAAGGGGGTTTTTGTTATTTAATGGAAAAGCAAACTGCGTTCAATGTCATTTCGGTCCCGATTTTAATAACATTGAATTTAGAGCAATTGGTTTGTTTGATGGGAAGAAATTGATTGACAGTGGAAGAGCTGTGGTTACTAAAAAACCATCCGACTTGGGGAAATTTAAAATCGGTCCGCTTAGGAATATTGCCATTACTGCACCCTATATGCACAACGGTATGTTTAATACGTTAAGGGAAGTTATCGATTATTATAACGATCCCGATAAAATTGTTCCGAATCCAATTTCACGAGATTCGCTCTTAGCCAAACCTTTAAACCTAACTGAAACCGAAAAAATGGATCTGGAAAACTTTCTGATTTCGTTGACCGATAAAAGGTATTTAGTTAAAAATTAAATAATCAATGCTCAAAAAAAAATGAGTTTGCACCTGCAAGCTCATTTCTTTTTTAATCCAGTTTCCAATCCTGTCTTTCAAAATGGCAGGTATAACCATAAGGAATCTTCTGAAGATAATCCTGATGATCTTCTTCGGCATTCCAGAAATCACCGGCAGGAACAACTTCTGTAACAAATTTTCCAGGCCATTTGCCCGAATTTTCGAGTTCCTGAATCAATTCAAGCGCAGTATTTTTTTGCTCCTCACTGAGATAAAAAATCGCCGAACGATAAGATGTACCTACATCATTTCCCTGACGGTTTTTTGTTGTCGGATCATGAATTTGAAAAAAATACTCCAATAATTTTCGATATGATATTTCTTCAGGATTAAATACAATTTCTATTCCTTCGGCGTGGGTGCCATGATTTCGGTATGTAGCATTCGGCACGTTGCCGCCAGTATAACCCACTACTGTTGAAATTACGCCTGTTTGATGACGGATCAATTCCTCTACCCCCCAGAAACAACCTCCTGCTAATATGGCTTTTTCAGTATTCATAATTATATTCTAATGTGTTATGTTATAAAATTGAACGGATTAAGCCGCCTTCTACACGTATTGCTGCCCCGTTTGTGCCAGAAGCCAATGGACTTGAATAATAAGTTACTGCATTGGCAATCTCACTTACATCCAAAAACCGTTGGATTAACGAAGTCGGACGCATATTTTTAAAGAAATCCTCCTCAACTTCGGCGATGGTGATATTTCCCTTTTTTGCTAAATCTTCAATAAAGCCTCCAACACCTTTTGATTTTGTGGGTCCAGGCAAAATTGAATTTACGGTAACATTTGTACCTTTGCTTAGCTCAGCTAAACCTCTGCTCACACCCAATTGGGCGGTTTTTGTCATTCCATAATGGATCATTTCATCGGGAATGAACACAGCAGACTCACTGGAAATGAAGATAATCCTACCCCAATTGTTTTCCAGCATCTTTGGAAAAATATGACGTGATAAACGAATTCCGCTCATCACATTCACTTCAAAAAAGCGAAACCAATCTTCATCATTAATTTCTTCAAATGATTTTGGTTCGAAGATCCCGGCGTTATTTATTAAAATATCAATCTGTGGCAAAGCAGCGATTAAATCATTCACCTCATCTACCTTTGAAAAATCTGCAGCAATTCCACTTACCGAGTTACTTCCAGTAGTTTTTTTCAAGTCTTCTACGGCAGTATCAACAGTATCTTTCGATCTTCCGTTGATAATTACATTGACCCCTTCTTTTAAAAAACTTTCGGCAATAGCATAACCAATACCAGCTGTTGAGCCGCTGATAAAAGCTGTTTTATTTTTTAGATTTAAATCCATTTTGTATCTCCTTTAAAAACGTAATAATAACAAATACGTATTGAATCTGTTTATGTGAAAATGCATATTGATGTAAAAATCAATTAGCTGATTTTGTAGCACTCGTTAAGGTTAGCAGATAAGGATAGAATGATAAGTAATTTTTGATACAATGCATTATTGGCAACTACTTCGCCGATGGACTGTTGATTAGATTCAAGTCTATTAACAGAACTTTCCGAACTTAAGTTTAGATTTAAATGGATCTCGTTAAATATTTGATCATTAAAATTTTGATTTACTCTTTCTCCTGATAAAAAGATAGAAGTAACCATAGCATTAATTTTATAAATGATCACCTGCAACTCGTAGAAGTTCTTCAAATCTGTTGACGATTGCTGAGGTTCCTGACTGGCAGATTCGATAGACTCAGACAAGCTTGAAAGGCTAAGGTTTGCATTCTTGCGTGCGAGTCTCGCCGTATTTTCACCCTGATTAGATTCCGTTGTGGCGATCATGAAGTACTTCAAGCTGGCATCTGCTGCTTCCTTTATCTTTTGATGTAGGTTTTTGCTATCCCAGATGGGAAAAAGATAAGTAGCCATAATCGCTATGGCACATCCGATAGCGGTATATAAGATTCTAGCATGCACAATATGATCAAAATGACCATGATAACTCCCTAAAGTAAGAATAACTGCAGGCGTAATAAAAAGCACGCTAATGGTATAATTGATTCTGTTGAAAGCATAAAAACCAAGCAGACAAATTGCAGAAGTACACAACAGAACTGCCGAACTTTTAATGATGTAAACCAACACCAAACCAATTACAATCCCCCCTAAACTGCCTTTGAGTCTTTGAAAATTTCGTTTCCAGGTGATGGAAAATTTTGGGCGGGCGACAATTACCAGGGTTAGAAACAGCCAGTAGCTATATTTACTATCTTGAAATTGACTGATTAAGATAAAACCAAAAAGAAAGCAAATCGCCATCCGCAAAGAAAAGCGAAAAATCGGTGATTTTAAAGTGAGATGATCACTTAAGGCAAAACGGTCGGAACTTAAAAAACGAGGAAAAGCAATTTTTTCACGACCAGCTTTGTGGTGCGCAGTAAAAGTTTGTTTATTACGAATGGAAGCTATAATACTGCTGATCTCGTCGACATTTGCTAAGACATTTTTGACAAATTCTGTTTGAGTTTCAGTAAGCGCTGGAAGTTTTTGGATCAAAAGTACTCTACTTTCTAAAAACCTGCTCACCTCTTTTGATGAACTTGGTCGATTATTCTTTGAACGGATCTGCTGCTCAAGCGCTTCAATTTCTTCTGCAAGTTCAGCTATCAAACTGGCAATCAACGGCAGCACATCAGTTCCCGCCAAGGTTTGCCTCACGTTTTCGTAATCAAAATGCACCGCGTTAAGTTGCTCATACAAATCAATAAGAAAGCCGGCCCGGGCCAGCAAAATTTGTCCGTTGTTATTCTCTGGATCCATTGCATAGCGATCAGTTAAAAGCAAATTCCGGATCAGTTCGTGCTTTTGATTAACACGAATATGAAGTTTGATGATCTCCTTTTGTTGATGATCCAGCGGGATACTGGGATCATAATTTTTAGCTTTTGCCTTTAAAAATTCGGCACTAGCCATCAGGCACTCAAAAATAGCATGATTCAACGAACGATACGGTCTGATGACTGTCTGAATCAAACTGATCATGTAATACCAAATTCCTCCAAGTAACATGTATCCACTAAAATAAATTGGCCGTGGCGGATGAAGCCCCATTACAAAGGCGCATACAATAAGCGACATGGTTCCTATCAAACCCATTTTTTGACCGTAAACACTTAGAAGTGAAAATGCGAAGGCCAGAAAGGTAATCACAAGGGCCTTAAAAATAGGATAATCTAACACCTGTGAAACCAAAAAAGTGGTAAATGAGAAAAACGCAAGACTTAATAAAGCCGTTCTAAACTTATTAAAACGGTTATCGGGCAAATCTGTTAAACTAATGAGCAATGCACCTACGCCAATACCGGTTGCAGCTTCCCTATTTCCAAGATAAAAGAAAAATATAATCGGAATGATCACTGTGAGCGTGGTGCGCAGCGCATCTGAAAAATATTCTCCAAGAAAAAAATAGGTGATAGATGAAATTACTCGTTTGCCTTTAGTAATCAAGATGAATATGGATGATTTGTTAGTACCGCAAAGGTAAGGGATCAAAGCAATTTATTAGTCAGGAATGTGTGTTTATAGCTGACAAATTTAGCTTTTCCGATTTCTAAATCTATTACTGTACCGAAATGCTATTGAGCCAACTTTATGGGTTCACGCAAATTCTTATCATCTACAACAAAACCTGCATCGCCAATGAAAAGTGCTGCTTTTGTATTTCCACGATGCTGATCTACATCAACACCAATTACTTTGAAATTGTAATAAGCGGCAATATTTTGTTTTGTAATGGTATGACCAACAAAAATCTGTTTTGCCCCAAACTTTTTCAACGTAGAATCTACAGTGGAAACGGCTACATTATTTTCACCGAAATATCCTCTAAACCAAAATGGGCCTTTGCTACTCATTAACAATGTACCTTCATCATTTAATTGTTTAGTTGGCATACCGTAAAATGCTCTACATCTCTTGTTAAGCTGTGCCAAAGTTAAGTCTGCCGCATTTATTTCCGGAGATATACCAGCATGCAAAAATAAACGATTTCCAATCTTTTCTACCGCATTTTTGCTCCTCAGCCACTTTCCAATTTCGGTGCTTTCTCCAATTAAATCACCATACGCAACTCCAAATAATTGAGCTGAAGCAGGGTACTTGCTGGCTAAATAACGTAAGTCACCAGCCATGTTCATCACATCATGGTTCCCCAATAGTACATGCAAAAAGCCACCCTTCTCTATTGCATCTGCCTCTAATCTGTAGAGCAACCATAAATATGGAATCACGTCTCTACCTCTATCAAACAGGTCGCCACAAATTACTACATGTGCTTTACCAAAAATCCAGTTATAGTTTACGTCCATCACTTTATTGGCGATCATTAGCGCTCTGAACGCTTCAAATTCTCCTTCGATATCAGAAAGAACTAAGAGTTTATCTACCGATTTATAACTTGTTGCTGGTATAGAAATAGATTTACGAAGGCGAAATTTGAAATTCCAATCTGGATTAGCTGCGAAAGAAACGGGGATTGAATCCGTTTCTTTCAAGGTATCGATCTTGACGACATCGTTTACAACTGATCGGGAAATAACTTTATTGCCTTCTTTAACTAGATAAGGACCATCTTGTTCCATTTGTGCACAAGAAGAAAAACAAATTAACAAGCCGATTAAGGTAAAGGCGTATTTAAGCATGGTTTTAAATATGAAAGATCAGAAGATTTTTTAAATACAATCTGCCAAAAGGTAAATAATAGACTCGTAATTTTTCCCAACCGCCTCAGACATTGCTATTTCGCAGGTTTTACCAGATGAATAATAACCTTCATAGTTGTCTTTTTTTACTTCTGTTGCCTCAGGCAGTGTAGCGGAAGCCGTAAGTTCAGGGAAAAGAAATCCACGATCGCCGGCCATTCCGCAACAACCCGAATGAACAGGTAGCAGCACTTCATCAGCCAGTTGCTGGGCGATCTTTACAAACTTACCTTCTAAACCCATTTTTTGTAAGGAACAGACCGGATGAAGCGCAATCTTGTTTTTCTTACGTACCACATTTGCCCTTGGCAATAAATAATCCAAAATATAATCTACACTATCAATTATGGTTAAAGCATCATATTTAACTTTGTTATCCTCAGTTAAAGAAGGGCGACATTCTTGAAGCGTATAAGTACAGGAAGTAATGTCTAGAACAATCGGGTTCTTGCCACCCTCACTCCACTCCCATAATCTATTAACCGTATCATTCACAGTATGTTTGAACGCCTCATTAAAACCTTTTGATGAGAAGATTTGCCCGCAACATGTGTTCTGAATATTTTGAGGAATATGGAAGTTGATATTTAGTTTTTCGGAAACCTGAAGAAATGTTTCGATAATATTTTTTTGATCCGTTACGGCTCCACCCATGGTCCTGCTGATGCAGGTTGGGTAATAAACTACAGCTGGCGCATCACTAACATTTGATTTTGATATCCTGCTTCCTTTTGCATGGGTCGGTTTTATTTGGTTCGACCAAAGCGGCACTCCAGGAATTATCTTTCTGGCGCCCTTGGTTAAGTTAGTCATGGCGTTTGCACCAAATACCGAATTCATTCCGGAAGCAACTTCAATGCCGAATTTAACAATAGAAGTTACCGGCTTAAAATTTTTGGCAACCATCAGGGCCAGCCCGTTAGCAAATTTGCTATGGCTTTCTCTTCTCAAACGCTTTATTAATGAACCTGTATTAATATCCACCGGACAAGCCGTTGCACAAAGGCCATCAACGGCACAGGTTTCCAGTCCGTCATATTCATACTCCTTAAGAAGCTCCTTGTAAGTAGCGTTATCGTTATTTCGCTTTAGCTTAAGTAACTCACGTCTCACTACGATCCGACGTCGAGGGGTTAAGGTAATATTTCTGCTCGGACATTTGTATTCGCAAAAGCCACATTCCATACACTTATCAACCTCCTCTTCAACCTTAGGTAGATCTTTTAAGTTTTTGATATGAGCATGTTTATCTTCATTAATGATTACACCAGGGTTTAGCAGATTTCGCGGATCAATCAGTTGTTTCAACGCTTTCATTACCTCGTAAATTCCCTCACCCCACTCGGTTGCAACAAAGGGCGCCATGTTCCTTCCCGTTCCATGTTCTGCTTTAAGGGCACCTTTATATTTTTCAGTTACCAGTGTAACCACTTCACGTAAAAAACGATCGTAACGGTCAATTTCAGTCGCTGTTTCAAATGCCTGCGTTACTACAAAATGAATATTTCCATCTTTAGCATGGCCGAAAATAATCGCGTTACTATACTCATACTTACTAAACAGCGCTTGCAAGTCTAAAATAGCATTTCCCAATTCAGCTACAGGCACAGCAATATCTTCCAGAATTACGGTTGTACCGCTGGCCCTAACAGAACCAACAGAGGGGAACATGCCTTTTCTGATCTTCCATAAAAATGCCTGCTCAATAGGATCATTAGTAAACTCTGGTGCCAGCATAAGTTCAAGCGCATCAGCAACGGCAAGAAATTGTGCTAATTTAAAATCAATAGCAGCTTGCGTATGATCCTGATACTCGACCAAAAGTACTGCAGCCTCCTCTGGTAACGACTTGAGAATTGCGGGAACACCTTTAATATCTTCAACAGAGCGGAGTGATGCCCGATCCATCAGCTCCACAGCTTCGGCACCAGAATGCGTTAGTGGAACAATTGCATTACAAGCAGCATAAATATTTGGGAAATACAGTAAAGCTGTGGTTTTCAAAGGATAATCCGGTACCGTATTAAGTACTGCTTCAGCAATAAATCCTAGCGTACCTTCCGCTCCAATCAAAATATGGGCAAGAATATCCAGCGGATGAGCATAGTCGATAAAGGCATTTACCGAATAACCCACCGTATTTTTGGTTTTATATTTATTTCTGATGAGATTGAAAATTTCCTCATCAGATGTGATTTGCTCTTTTAATGCCGAAATGCCCGAACAGATGTCTTTACACTCGTTTTCAAAACGAACATAATCATCCTTCTGCTCCGTTGAATATCGCTTACCATTCGGTAAAACAAAGTTGATATACTTAATGGTGTGGTAAGAATTTTTGCTAACGCCGCAGCACATTCCGCTTGCGTTGTTAGAGAGTATTCCACCCATCATGGCGGAGTTAATACTGGCCGGATCTGGCCCAATTTTTTTAGAGTATTTTTTTAGCTCTGAGTTGACGACTGCGCCAGTCACACCTGGATACACACGAACCTGCTCGCCACTGTTTTCTACCCGAACCAGATTCCAGTATTGACTTAAATCGACCAGAATACCATCAGAAACCGACTGACCTGATAAACTTGTACCCGCAGCACGAAAAGTAATCGGAACGTTATACTGATGGGAAAATCCGAACAACGCGATTACTTCATCTATAGAAATAGGCTGAACAACTGCTTTTGGTCTTAAGTAATAAAATCCGGCATCAGAGGCGTATGAAACCAGATCAATTAACCTGGTTTTGATTCGGTCTTCAGCAATTATTTTGCTAAGCAATTTTCCAATCTCGTTCATCTTTAATTCACAATAGTCTTTCTAAAACAAAGATAGTTTAAACTATCAATCAGGTGCAACAACAAATTCCACGATTGGTAACAATATGAAGAGGAAATCCGAAAACTAAAAAGCTGCAGAAAACATCCGTTATTCTGCAGCAGTCTATCATTAACTATTATTTAAAATCTTTCTGTTATTTCTCCGCAATCACCTCTCCACAAGTCAGCATATTTTTAGGGTAATAAGGATTTGCGATTTTCTTTTCATCGCTCACCCATGTTGTTCCCATCATAGGGCATCTTTGCTGATAAAGAACAGTGTTTGCTGGTATATACTTTTCGATATTCGCCCAAAATTGAGTCGACAGCTTTTCCATCAGCTTTCTCTGCTCGTTGATAGATGGAGCAACAGTGATACTATCTGCAAGTGCTTTAATGCTTTGTCTGGCAACTGTCGCAATGTTCATCTCCTCTAACGTCAGTTTTTTAAACTTAAATAACGTAAGTGAATTAGAGAATTCTTTGGCAAAAGCAGCTGTTTTTTTCTCATCAGAAAGCACGAGGCTATTTTTCATACCCAAATAATTTGCGATCAATTGCTTTTTAAGTAATTCCCTTTTCTCTGCCAGTTCTGGCGTAGCTACTTCTTGTGCCGACGTTTTTACCTGGGCAGTTGCCGAAAAGCCAAAGGCAGCAATAGAAAGCAAACCTGTTAAAATGTATTTTTTCATGTTATGGGTTTATGGTTGTCTTTTTAATAATTTTATCGATTTCGATGCGCATATCCTGCAAATGAAGGTTATTTATACCCGTTGTTTGAGGAATGATTTCTTCTACCTTTCTTCTGATGGCTTTAATGTGCGCCAATGCTTCCAGCCGAACATCGCTCCGCTGAGCACCACTCATCATCTTACCATCTGCAATATCTTTTGGGTTGATGACCATGCCTACTTTTTCTACATACGAACGCTGTAGATTCCTTAAATAGGTATCCTGCTGAATATCGAGTGAAGGTTTTTTCCAAACTGTTACCATTAAATCATTCAGAAATTCGCTTACGGGATATGGATCAGCAGAGGTTAATGCTTTTTGACTTAAGTTATAAAGCATCCCCGGACTAAGAAACATATTTAGCATCTGCGATTGCTGATCGGAAATTTGTTCCATCGGCTTTAAATCGATGTATTTAGCCAAATCAGCCGGGTACATCCAAAGTGGTGCCTCAAAAACCTGGCGACCAACATAGCTCACCACGCTCTTCACTTTCTTTTTAGGAACCTCACTGTAAACCACTCCTTTTTCGTCTACACTTCGGGTAGTTACGTAGCGATTGCCAATGTTTTTCATTACATGGTACAAATAACGACTGTATTGCTTAACAACTTCCTTGTGAAGCTCAGCCAGGTTATTATACTGATCTCCAGGCTCGTATGTCCACTTTTTCAGATTAGCCACTACCCTCTTCAAATTCTTGATTCCATAGTCGCTGGCTACAATGGCATCGTCGCCTAAATCTTCCGATTGGCTACGTGGATCTTCGTCTTTACCTTCACCACCGAACCATAATCTTGGGTTATTGGTGAGTGTATCGGTGGTCATTTTATCTAACAGCTTTTCCTCTGCATATTCATCTTTCTGACCATCAAAATACCGGTAACCCCAGTTTATTGCCCATTTATCGTAGGCACCAATCCGGGCATAAATGCCTTTTGGAGAAATATTGTCTTCAGGCTGCGCCACATAGTTGAAGCGGGCATAATCCATGATCGAAACTGTGTGTCCATTCTTTTCCACCCAGGCCTTATCACGAAGTTTTTCTACCGGAGTTTGGCTGCTTGCACCCATGTTATGCCTTAATCCAAGCGTATGCCCAAGCTCGTGTGAGGAAACAAAGCGGATTAACTGCCCCATCAATTCATCGTCAAACTGCATTTTTTGGGCTCTTTTATCTAGCGGACCAGCTTGAATCATATACCAGTTGTGCACCAGTTTCATCACATTGTGATACCAACCCACGTGGCTTTCCATAATTTCACCACTGCGGGGGTCGCTAATTCGGGGACCATAGGCATTCGGCGTTTCCGAAGCATAATATCTGATCACCGAAAAGCGGGCATCCTCTAGACTCATCGTCGTATCTGCAACAGGCCATTCTTTACCAATGATGGCATTTTTAAAACCCGCCTGCTCAAATGCTTTTTGCCAATCGTTTATGCCCTGGATTAAATAAGGACGCCATTTTTTTGGCGTAGCCGGATCTATATAATATACAATTGTTTTTTTTGGCTCAACCAAAATGCCCTTTTTGTACTTTGCAATATCCTCCTGCTTCGGCTCTAAGCGATAGCGTTGCACCAAATATTTGGTTTGCGTACGTTGATAATCATCATCAAAAAGGATGTATTTGTTATTGAAATATCCAACCCGCTCATCAGAAATACGCTTTCTCATGGGCACTTTAGGCAAAAGAATAAAGGAGGTATTTAAACGCAGGGTAACGGCGCCAGTTAAAGCTCCGGCAGGAATGCCCAAACCAGCACTTGCATATGTTTTAGTGGTTTTAATTTCGGTGTTAATCGGATAGCAAGATATCTTTTCGATAAAAGAACGATCGTCGGCTAAACTATTTAACTTTTTCGTTGATTTTTCATCTGCAGAAATAGAAACCACGGCCACGTCTTTCTTAAAAAAATCGGTAACATCGATTACATAATTTCCCGTAACCGGATTCTTGGCTTTTATATCGAAACTGGCCACAATCGGGCTTTCCTGCGATTGCATCATCGCTTGAAAGATAGGTCCATCGAGGCTTTTAGCTTCCTGGCGATAAACAACACCTTTAAGAAACAAGTTATTGCTATTCCCTTTTTGAAAATATAATGTTTGTTCGTTCACTTTTTCACCACCGAAACTCCCAAATCCTTGAGGAGTGGTCACATATCGGGTAACGGCAAGCAAATATCTGCCGAGCAAACTATCAGGAATCTCAAAAAACCATTTTTGATCAACCTGACGAACATTGAAAAGTCCATCTTGCCCAATAGCACTGGCAGGGATAATTTTGCTGTACTCAACAGGAGCTTTTTTAACTGTGCTATCGGGTTTTGCAACCGGTTTTTGACCAAATGCTGTTAAAGAGAGCGCAAATGAAATCGGAAGTAAAATTTGTTTAAAATTCATCTTAAAACGGAAGTTTTTCGTCGGTATTTAGAGTTAGGTTTGGATTTTTCTTTAGGATGTTAAGTGGAAACGGAATCACATACAATCTTGATGTTGGCAAGAGCGTATAGGTTTGCTGCGGAACAGTTTTGTTCACCACAGGATAGGTACGAACTACTGTCTTTGCATATTCTGTTTCGGTGTTTAATCTTTTTAAATCGAAAAAACGATTAAAGCCTAACACCATCTCTTTCCTCCGCTCATTGATTATAGTTTCCATGGTTTCTTTCCGCGTTGCCGGAACAGGAAGATTGATGGTGCCAGAAAGGATACGCTTCTCCCGCAACTTATTTACAACGGCCATTGCTCCTGCCAAATCATTCTGACGGGCCAAACATTCAGCCTGCATTAAATAGACTTCCGTAGTTTTTAAACCCACTGTTGGATAGAAAAAGCGGGTATAAGCAATACTGTAATAGGCGGCACCAGAACCAATATCCAAAAAGCTTGCGCTTGTAGTATTAAAAAACAGGTTAAAGCGAGCATCATTTGTTCCAAATAAAGCTCTTAACTCAGGACTAATTAACCAGGTGTAACCAAAATTGGTTTCGTTGTACCCCTGAATGTACTGATAACTTAATACTTCAGGATTATTAGTCGCTATAATTGGGGTAACCGCTGGCCCTCCTTGCGTAGTGGTATATTTTACCAAATCGAAAATCTGGTTATTGTAAGAAAGCGACTTCTCGCATGCTTCTTTTGCCTGTGCAATTTCTCTTTTAAACAAATGTATTTTCGCTTTTAGCGCCCAGGCGAAAGCCAAAGATGGATGATATGGATCGCTGGGCTGAACCTGTAAAAACGGAATAGCTTCATCGATATCTTTCTGAATGAAATCGTAAACCTGCGCTACTGTTGATTTGGTAGGTTGTGCCTCTAAATCATATTTATCCATGATGCAAATTCCACCATCGGTAGCTGCAGTAGCCGGATTATAAGCTTTAGCATAAACATTAACCAAAAGAAAATGATCAAAGGCTCTCAATGCTTTAGCTTCAGCTTTGGCTAAATCTTTAACATTTTGTTCGCCCTTACTTGCATCTACTGATGAAATGATGGTGTTCCAGCGATTGATATATAAGTAGGCACGATCGTAAAAGTTAGATGAACTGATCATTGATACCCGATCGATATTTTCGTTGAAACTGAAATGGACGGTATTGATATTTGGAGTAATACCGATGAAATTCGATTCTTTAATCCACATATCATCTACCAGGTATTGAAAATTACTGATGAGATATGCTCTATTTGGAAAAGAAACTAACTCATAATAATCTTGAGCATTCTCTATCACTAGTGATCCTTTTGGCGTTAAATCAGTATATTTTTTACATCCAGAAATTGCGAAGACAATTAGAAAAGATGCAAGTATTGCTATATTTTTTTTCATGACGTTAAAAAGTTAAGTTGATGCCCAATACAAATGATTTCGGATTTTGAAGGGTTCTTGTACCCGAGTTCAGTGAATATGATTCTGGATCAATATCATCTCCGGCAGCACTTGCATACCACAGATTGTTAACCTGTGCAGTAAATTTAGCTGATGGAATATTGAACTTCTTGATAAACTGTTTTGGCAAACTGTAACCAAGAGAAACACTTCTCAGTTTAACGTAATCAGCTTTTACCACATTCACGTCGGCATTTTGCCACATAGATGAAATGGATAATGCTCTGGCTTGCATTGCATCAGAATAATCAACAAGAAGTCTTGGTAATTCTGGCGTGATTCCGTTTTTATAACGCTGTGTAATACCCAAATCGGAGATATCGTTACTTCCAAGTGGCGTAACATCTTTCCGCATTACGTTACCACCAGAGAAGATCAACAAGGCGCTTAAATCAAAATTTTTATAGGTAACGCGTTGAGAAAGTGATCCATTATAAGTTGGTGTAAGTGTACCCATGCTTACTAATGCAGCATAATTATTAATGTCTCTACTGGTAGATACGATCGGAGTTCCCGCCGCATCAAATTCGAGTGTTGCCCTACCATTTTCATCTAAGAAATAAGGATAACCATTAATCATCCCTCCATAACGGTAAGCATACAAAGTATTATAATCTGTGCCCTCTGTATAATAGGTTTGTGGAGAGCCCACATATGAAGGTGCTGTAGCAAGTGCCCTATTTACCTTTCCAATTTTGCTCCTGTTAAACCCGAGCACAAATGTTGAGCTAAGCGTCAGGTCTCCAGATTTTAACCAATCACCACCAACTGTGAATTCAATCCCTTTATTTCTTAGTACTCCATTATTAATTAACAAAGATGCCGATCCTACAGTTGGATCTAGATCTGTTGTTACCATTAAATCAGTACTTTTCCTATCATAAAAGTCAATAGTACCTCTTAAACGATTTCCTAAAAAAGCATAATCAATCCCTACATTATAGGTTTCAGTTTTTTCCCAACGTAATTTTGGATTAGGAATACCAACGATATTCAGGTATTGAAGTGCTGGGAAAAGGTTATCACTTACTCTTCTGGCAGTAAGGAACTTTGTAGCATCAGTATTTTGATTACCGTTAATACCATAAGTTGCACGAAGTTTTAACAAGTTGATCCAAGGTTGGGCTTGCAAAAATTCTTCATTACTGGCATTCCAACCGATGCCTACAGACCATAGTGGTCTATTTTTAAACTCAGGATCTGCACCAAAAAAATCTGCCTGATCTATCCTGAAACTTCCTGTAACATTGTATTTATTTAGGTATGTATAACTTGCATTGGCAAAGCTTGATATGTTTCTATGTTTGGTTTCTTGGAAAGTGCGCCCTGCCACACCTAAAGTCTTATTGCCGCCAAAAATATAACTTGGCAAGCCAGTTTGACTTATAGATTGGTTATTAATTAATGTTGAAGTAAGTGTAACAGGGTCAAAACCGTATCTAATGTCTGTCATTCCAATTGGTAAAAATGTTTGTCGCATTTCCATACCGGCAACTGCTGCAATTGAATGTTTACCACCATCAAAAGATCGATCAAAACTCAATTGGTTTCTGAAAGTGTAGGCATTATTTTGCTGCATACCCTGGCTAATCCTGCCACCTGTAGGCAATCCATAAGTAAAGGCATTTGTAGCAGGTGTAAAACCTACTAGGGCATTATATGCGGCTCTCATTTTATAGGAGTTTACATCATAAATTTGTTCGGTTTTGGTAGTCCCCATTTCATATTGAATCTGACTGGAGAAATTCAGCCCATCCATAATCTTCGCTTGGATATTAGCAAATGCTCTCAGAGAAACTGTGTTAGCATCAATTATCCCTTCATTTAAAGACTCCAAAATATTGAAGCGGTAGGATTTATATTGAGGTGTACTTTGCAAAGCATTCGCTACAGCCCCATTGATTTCGGAACCTGCAAAACCATCAGCCAATTTAACGTAGTTAGCGTAAACCAGACTTCCATCTGGATTTACAATAGACGCATATCTTGGTTGAAGCGCTGTATATGAGCTATAACTACCATCTGTCGATTGGGAAGTAGAATACGCTCCATTAAAACCTATAGTTGTACTAAGCCATTTCTTTATATTATAGGTATTTTTAAAATATAAGGTAATTTTCTGATCGTTATTACCCATAATACGTTGAGCAGAATGGTCATAATTAATGGATGCAAAAGTATTCGATTTAGAACTTGCTGAACTCAAAGACAAGTTGTAGCGTTGTCGAAAAGCATTTTGCCATACATTATCACGATATTGCTCATAGTAATCTGCATTTTTAAATGATGCCAATTGTTGGTTAAACTGATCAATTGTGACTTTGCCCGCATCTCTATCTCTAAATAACTGATATAAGGGACTGTAATATTTGATACTTCCATTAGCAACTGTTCCATAAGCGGCAAACATCGTTTCAGTATTGGCATAACGAGCACGTTCTCTATTATAAACATCTGTTTCAAAATCCACAATATCAGTAGTTGATGCATAATGCATACTTTCGAAAGTCGGTTTTGTATCGATGAAAAAGTCGGTATTTAAAGAAATTTTTAAAGGACTATCACCCTTCTTTGTTGTTAAAATAACAACTCCATTTGCCGATCTTGATCCATATATTGAAGCCGCAGCGCCATCTTTTAAAACAGTAACCGATTCAATATCATAAGGATTAATTTCTTCTAAAGGAGTTTCTGCCGGTAAACCATCAATTACAACTAAAGGATCTCTCGTTAAACCGGTAAATGAAAAAGTTGCTTGGCCTCTTAAAACAGGACGATCAGCACCAATTCCGTTTGCATTTTTAACATAAACCAATCCTGCAACACGACCTTCTAATGCACTTAATATATCAGTGTTGATGTTTTCGTTCAGCATTTTATTATCGATTCTTGCAGCTGCACCAGTACCCCGTGAGGCAGGTAACGACTGAAACCCATTTACAACAACATCATTCAATAATGATGAATTTGCTTTTAGTTTTATTGTTAATATCTGAGAGGTCTTATTCCTATCAATATTTTGAGTTTCTGGCAGGTAACCAACATAATTAATTTCTAATGAAGTGTATTTGCCCGTTAGAGTAATATTGAAATGCCCATTACCATCGGTAAGCGTGTACCTTGTTGTTCCTTTCAATTTTACCGATGCTCCCGGAAGCGGCCCACCAATACTATCGGTAACCATCCCATGAACAATGTACTCTTCCAGATTTTGAGCAATGGCTTTTAGTACAATTGTTTTGTTATTGTTAATTTCGTAAGTAAAATCTTGTCCCTTAACCACCTCATCCATTAATATTCTGATACTAGTGGTACTTAGGCTTAAACTGATTGGCTTAGCTTTTTTCACCAGTTCCGCATCATATACAAATTCATATGAGGTTTTGGTCGAAATTTCCGAAATAACGGTATTCAGCGGTGCTTTAACAAAATTGTATTGGTTGTTTTGCGCCGATACATCTAGCGAAACTAGCATCGCGATGCATAGAAATGCCGACCAGTTTAATAAATAGCCGCATCCCGATCGGACGAAGCGAAAGTAGTGGTTTGTCATAAAATTTAGTTTGGTTGGTTGTTAACTGACGACGACGGGTATCTTACTTCTCTAAAACAATCTTATTCGATTCGATCTCGAATTGGTAACCGGTTGCTTTTGAAATGTTTTCTAAAACCTCATCAATATCCGCCTTGCGGGATATTTTGATGTACAGGTTTTTCTGCGGCATCGCAGCTAAATCGACTTCAACTTTGTACCAGCGCCCAAGTTTTTGCATCACCACATTCAGCGGAACATCGTTAAACAAAAATTCACCTTTGGTCCATGCTGCAAAATCATCGGCCGAAACATTTCTCAACTCTAATTTGCTGTAGCCTGCAGAAACCTGTTGGTTTGGCTTTAAAATAACCTCGCGACCCGCATTTGAAAACTGAATGCTTCCCTCTAACAATGTTGCGGTTGTTTCCCGATCTTCGGGGTAACTGCTCACGTTAAACTGCGTCCCTAAAACCTTAATTTCACTGCCAGCAACGGCAACAATAAATGGTTTTGCGGCATTTTTGGCCACTTTGAAAAAGGCCTCACCTTCTACAGAAACCTTCCTTTCAGTTCCTCTAAAATCTGTTGGAAAAGTTAGCTTCGAGCCAGCGTTGAGCATTACAATTGAGCCGTCGCCCAAAGTAACTTTGTACTCACCACCTTTCGGCGTTTCCAGCGTGTTCAACCTCGAGGCCGTTGCCGAATCAGCATTTACAGCCATGTAAACAATAGTGCCATCGGCTTTTGTACTTACTTGAATGCCTTTTTTCTGATAAATCGTTGTGTCACGTCCTACCCCAAGTCTAGTCTTTTTACCATCAAAACTTAATGTGGCAATTGCAGTTCCTGGAATAATTAGGTGATCCGGATTTAAAAGCCTGTACGCAAGCAAGCCAAATAGTGAAATGATGAGGAGACTTGCAGCAATTTTAAGCAAGCTGCCAGTTCTTACCAAGGTTAAAACTTTACTTCTCTTCTTCTCAAAAAGAAGTTCAGTAAGTTTGGCATGAACCTCATCCAGACGCTTCTGGCTTCCAAGTAGATCAAAGTCTTCGGCTCCACTTTTAATTTCAGCGGCAATTAAGTTTTTCAACTCCAATTCATCAGCAGCTTCAAAATACTGAAAAAGCTGGTTAAGCTCCGCAGCATTGCTCTCATTAGCAATAAATCTTTCGAATAGTTCTGGTTTTATTGAGTTTTTCTCCATCGTTGTCATTATATATTATGCACGAGATGGACAAACACACTATCGCACTTTGATTTTTTTTTGTTATTTTTTTAAGTAAGCCAGAATACAGAGCATAATAAACTCCTGGGAATGAAAAAAAACATATCGTTTTACATATTTCGTTGCACTTACCAGTTGATTACTCACAGTTGAAGGACTTATTGCTAGAATTTCGGCAGCTTCCTGATAACTTTTGCCTTCTAACCTACAAAGGTTGAATATTTCCTTGCGTTGAGCTGGCAATTTATCTATCGCTGAATTTAGTAAGGCGTAACGTTCTTTGTTAAAAATGTAATCTTCGGTTTGATTGTAAAATTCTGCAAAGGTTTCGATCAGGTATTTTTGCATTTTGATGTCTAAGGCCAATTTTCGATAGTAACCATAAACTGTATTTTGCGCAATGGTAAAAATCCAGCCTTTAAAAGATTTAGCTAAGTCGATATCATTCCTGTTTATCCAAACTTTTAGAAAAATATCCTGCAAAAGCTCATCAGCAACTTCATTATTTTTAACCATGCGCTGCAGTTTTGGCAATAGCAGCCGGCTATAAGTGGAATAAATGAAATCAAAACCCTCCCTGCGACCACTTTTTAAGTATTCGAGGTATCTTAATTCGTCGCTATCGTTCAGATTTTCAAGGGACATTTTGTCAAAGCTACAAATTATGCTAATTAAATGTTAAGAAATCCTGAAACCACAACCAATATGAATTAAATTTAAAGAATTTCAGTCATATTTTACATTAAACAGATGCCCTTGAGGATTTTACAATTGAGATTGGCGTTCGCAAATTAGCGAACAAGACTCCTATCAATTAAAAATCCAAGGCTGAATCAAGTATTTCACGCAGTCAAAACAAACAAAGCGGTGTTAAATACGTTCTAAAAATTGTAAACTAAACTTAAAGCGCTCGGTCGCATGCCGAACTTTCCTATTTGATGCATTCAGTTCTATTTTCTCTTAGTTTGTTGATTATCATTTCAACACTGATTCCGTTCATCCGTCACGACTTCTGGATTTTCAGGGTGTTTGAATACCCAAGGTTGCAAAAGCTGGCATTAAACCTGGTGCTGGTTGGGATTATATTTTTATTTGATTTTCCAAAAACCACAGTTGATCTCGTTATTATAGTTGCTTTATTGCTTAACCTTTTTTATTTATTATATCTGATTATTCCCTTCACCATTTTTGGTAAAAAACAGATTATTGATTCTAAAAACAAGGAAACTTCTTCTACCCTAAAATTATTCATCGGAAACGTTTTTCAGGAGAATAGAAAAGCGAATGAATATCTTACAATCATCGCCGAGTGCAAGCCAGATGTGGTTCTATTGGTAGAAACCGATTTATGGTGGCAGCAGGAAATGGATTTTCTAAGCAACGATTATCCACATCAAGTTAAAATTCCGCTGGAAAATACCTACGGAATGCTGTTATACTCTAAATATGAATTAATTGATGGTCAGGTAAATTACCTCGTCAAAAGTGATATTCCCTCTATTGAAACTCTGGTGAAATTACCATCAGGACAGTTGATTAAATTGTTTTGTTTACATCCCGAGCCACCAGTACCGCAAGAAAATCCTCGATCGACAGAGCGGGACAAAGAGATTTTGTTGGTGGCAAACAAAGCAAAAGATGATAAATACCCAGTGATTGTGATGGGCGATTTGAATGATGTCGCCTGGAGTTATACCACTGAATTATTCGGTAAAATTAGCGGATTGCTTGACCCAAGACGCGGCAGAGGATTTTTCAACTCTTTTAATGCCAATTATTTTTTCTTGCGTTTTCCTTTAGATCATATCTTCTGTTCAACAGATTTTACGCTTAACGCTATCAAACGCCTGGAAAATTGTGGCTCCGATCACTTCCCTATGTGCGTGGAATTGCAACATAACCCGAAGGCAGAAAGCCAAAATGAAAAACCGCAAGCCACACAAGAAGATCTTGAACTGGCAGAAGAGAAAGTTAATGCAGAAGTAGAGTAAATTACTTCATTCGATGGTAAACCTTTTTGCTATTGTTGGTAGATAACATCATTCGGGCTGGCTCCGCATAAAAGGTTACCGATGATTGCTTTTTACTTAAAGTATCAACAAAAAATAGACTTTTACCTTGCGTGTACCACTCCATCTTTTGGGCTTTACCATTTCCATTGGCATCAACCATAACATCTTTGGTTCCGCCAGCGCTTTTTCCAGACCAAGCAAAGGCGCTTCCATCCGCATTGAGCGTAAGGAAATAATCGGTAGAAAAAGATGAATAAAACTCTCCACTCCCACTGCTGATGACTTCGGTGTTGCGCCAGGTGCCAAATAATCTCGAATCTCTTTGCTTGGTTAAAATGGCAGTGTTTAGCGCATTGATTTTGGTGAGCTCCATTTTAACCACCTGATTATTATACTCTGGAAAAGTAATCGAAAAGAATAATGTGTTTGATTTTCGTTCTGCATTAAAAGCATAGACTTTACCACTAATATCTTCGATAATTTTCCCACTGGCAATATTTTTTGAAGCAATGCCCGAAATTTTCGCTGATTCTCCATTCATCATTAATGATCCTGAAACCTTAGCTCCATCGGCTTTCAAATTAATTGAAATGGCTTTAGCATTATTGATTCCTTCATAATTGCCTACAAATAATGGCGAAACTTGCTTTACCACAATTGCTTTTTTAACCACTTTTTTGTTTTGTGCATCTGTTTCACCGCAAGGAGAAAGCATCATAACCAGCACTATTATTTGGTGTAACATAACCCTCTTTTATTTTTACTAAAATTGCCACACATCACGGTAGGATGCAATACCTCAAAGGGTGATTTACATAAAAGTTTGTATCGGGATTTTAAATTTTATATTTTGCTAATCATCCTCCAAATTCAAAACATGAAATACATTTTTTCCACTACATTGCTTTTTGTAGCATTATCTTCAAACGCTCAAAGCACCAGTTTGAAAGAGATATGGAAGTCTAAAGATCAGCTTGCCGTACCTGAATCGGTTCTTTATATCCCCCAAAAACAACAAATGTATGTATCGCTGATTGATGGTGCGGCGAATAAGAAAGACGCCGCAGGCAGTATAGCCATTTTAAATCGAGACGGTAGCACTAAAAATTCAACCTGGATTACGGGTTTAAATGCGCCGAAAGGAATGGCAATTTACGGTAGAAAACTTTATGTGGCCGACCTTGATGTGGTACATGAGATCGATACGGCCACTGCTAAAATCACCGCATCAATAAGAGTTCCGGAAGCTGTTTTCCTGAATGATATTGCGATAGATAAACGTGGAATAATTTATGTTTCAGATACGAGAACAAATAAAATTCATCGGATAATTAATAACAAAAGCGAAATCTATTTGAAAAATGTAACAGCTGCTAACGGTTTAAAATTTATTAACAATGAACTTCATGTGTTGTCAGGTACAAAATTATTAAAGTTTGATAATCATAAAGTTGCAACTCAAATAGCTGAAGGTTTGGAAGCTTCTGGCGATGGCCTCGAACCTGATGGAAAGGGGAATTTTATTGTTACCTGTTGGGAAGGAATCATTTACCACATCAAGAAAGATGGCAATAGGCAAAAGCTTTTGGATGTGAGAGGTAAAATGAACACTGCAGATATCGGCTACGATCCGAAAAGCAAAATGCTTTATGTCCCAACTTTTAATGCCAATTCAGTGATCGCCTATAAAATGGAATTTTAGCATTATGCAATAAATAAAAAAACCGCATCGAAACATTTCGATGCGGTTTTAACATTACTATAGGGATGATTATTTTGGCATTAAAACGGTATCGATTACATGGATAACACCATTTTTTTGATACACGTCAGCTATTGTAACGGTACTCATACCACCTTTTTCGTCTTTCAACATTAATTTTTTGCCTTCCATCCAAGCCCAAAGTTTACCACCTTCAACTGTGGTTAATTCAGCTTTTCCTTTACCAGCTTTAATTGCTTTTGCAATTGCTTTGCTATCTAGCTTTCCTGATACCACATGGTAGGTTAAGATTTTGGTTAACGTTGCTTTATTTTCTGGTTTAACCAATGTTTCAACTGTACCTGCTGGTAATTTACCAAAAGCACTGTTTGTTGGTGCAAACACCGTGAACGGGCCTGCTCCTTTTAGCGTTTCTACTAAACCTGCTGCTTTAACTGCTGCAACCAATGTAGTATGGTCTTTTGAGTTCACTGCATTGTCTACAATGTCTTTCGATGGATACATTGCAGCGCCGCCAACCATTTTGGTTTTTTCCTGAGCCTGAACTGATGTGTTTGATGCGATTGCGATAGCTACTATAGCCACTGCCGATAAAAATAATTTTTTCATGGTTTTTTGTTTCTGTTATGACATCATTTACGCAAAAGTGATTAACCCTGGATTTTTAAAAATCAATTTTAAAATCAAACAGTTGATTAACAGAATTTTAAATTGAAATAAATTAATCAGAAGGGGATTTGAAGAGGTAGAAAAAGCCAATTAGCGCTGGATATATAAAGTAAATTAAATACTTTACATCAGTTATCTAAAGTTAACAATACTCTTTATGAAAAAAATTTTATTGATGATCGGCTTCCTGGCAGCATTTAACGCATTTGCTCAAACCGATAGCCTAAAATTAACCGGCCATATTAAATTTACCGCGAACAATAAGTATGTTTTCATTTATGATCTAAACTCAAGAAAGCAATATTTTCAACCGATAAATGGGAAAGATTTCGCGTTTGCATTTAAAAAACCATGTGAAATGGAAAATAAGCAAATCACTATTTTTCTCGGCCCGGATTCGACTAAAACTTATGAAGAAGCCAGAAAGATTTATGCTTTCCTGCCGAGATCTTACCGAATGTTGATTTTTGAAAATAACACCACCATTAACATTGCCGATGAAATTGATAGCGCTCAAGTTAGAGGTGGACAGTTAAATATCGATCTGGATGGTATGAGGGCGACGATCAGGAATAAAAAATACCTGGAGTTTTTCTCATCACATCCTGATGCTGCAATTGCAATTAGCTTTCTAAAAGCACTTTTAAAATTTCGGGGTAACCGAATGTTCACTGAACGTATTGACTATGAAAAGTGCTTTTCGGCTTTGAGCAATAAACTGCAGCAAAGTACGGAAGGGAAAGAATTAAAGATACTTGTGTACGGAAAATAGTTTTTAAAACTTTTAAATCATAGCGAAGTTGTATGAACATGAACGACATAAACTTACTCATTATACCAGCTGCAAGAAAAGGAGAAATTGAAATTTTAAATGAATTGATTCATCGCAATGCAGACTTAAATTTTCAAGATGAAAAGGGATATACGCCTCTGATCATCGCTTGTTATAATAATCAACCGGAAGCAGCCAAATTATTAATTGAGCATGGTGCCGATATTGATGCTGCTGATTTTGGCGGCAATACTGCTTTAATGGGTTCGGCATTCAAGGGTTATATCGGCATTGCTGAATTATTAATTGAGCATGGGGCAAACTTAGATTTGAAACATGGAAACGGAGGAACGGCATTAATGTTTGCAGCGATGTTTGGTAGAAATGACGTTTTGCAATTACTACTGGCTAGCGGTGCTGACGCCAATTTACTTGATAATAGAGGGCAACATGCGTTAGATTTTGCGGCGATGCAGGGGAATGAAAAAGGAATTGAGTTGCTGGAAGCACACCTGGCAAAAATAGCAGGATAACATTAACTATTTACAAAACCTTAAAACAAAAAAATGGCGCCAAATGGCGCCTTTTTTTTATAATTATGCTGGAATTTTCCGTGGATTCTCACGTTCCCAAAAGCGATGTAGGGCAATCATTTCAATAAATGTGCTTGTTAGTTCTTTCACATCTCCCGAAACTATCACCCCTTCTCTCAACACTGTTTCTTTCGAATATTCAGCCGGTAACTTCTTATGGAAATAAGTAGATTCTAACACCTGTATGGCTTCATCACCTGCGGCAATGGCCTTGCAATGCTTAAACGCTTCGTTTAAAAAATGTACGGCGTTAGCTTCTGCTTCTAAAGTGGCTACACTGTTCGCACCACCAGGAACATAAACCGCATCATACAATACCGAAGCTGCTGTAAGGAAACTTTCATCAGGTACAATTTTTTGATCTCCTTTAGAAATGATTTCTCCTAATTTTGGAGCAATGATGTGTACTACAGCTCCTCCTGCTAACAAAGCAGTTTTAACGGTACTTAATGCCTTTTCATCTACACCATCCGCTGCCAGAATTGCGATCTTTCTTGTTTTAATGGTGTCCTTCACTGTTCCGACCATACTCAATGCATCAGATTTTGCCAAATTTCCTTCCGGATTTTCAGAAGCATAATCTGCTCGATCAGCATCTGCTGGAATACTGTTATTTAGATCTTCCAAAGCAATTTCTGGAATATGCAATCCTAGTCCATAAGCAACTTCCGCAGCTAAGCCTTTATCAATTTGCGCCAAAACGGCCAGCATACGCTCACGAATTTCTACCGCTTTAACCTTACCAAGCTCAAAACTTAGCGCATCGATAATGTGGTTTTTCTCTGGATCACTTTGCGAATTAAAAAACAATCTTGCTTGCGAGAAATGATCAAAGAAGCTTCTGCTTCTCGCCCGGATTTTCTTGGCATCGATTCGTTCGTTATAACTCACGAAACCACCATCAGCAGCTTTTACTTGCTGAGGATCTTGATTGGCGATACCGTTCGGACCGTAACTTGTTTTGCCGCGGTTTATCGTTTGGCGCATATAACCATCTCGTTGATTGTTGTGCACCGGAACTACCGGACGGTTAATTGGAATTTCGTGAAAATTTGGTCCACCTAAACGAATAAGTTGCGTATCAGTGTATGAAAACAACCTGCCTTGCAATAATGGATCATTGGTAAAATCTATCCCAGGCACTACATGACCAACATGGAAGGCCACCTGTTCTGTTTCTGCAAAGAAGTTATCCGGGTTCCGATTTAAGGTCATTTTTCCAATTCTTTGAACAGGAACCAGCTCTTCCGGGATAATTTTCGTTGGATCAAGAATGTCAAATTCGAACTTAAATTCATCAGCCTCTGGAACAATTTGAACGCCTAATTCCCACTCAGGAAATGCACCTGCTTCGATGGCATCCCATAAATCTCTTCTGTGAAAATCCGGATCTTTACCTGAAATGTTCTGGGCTTCATCCCAAGCTACGGCATGAACTCCCAATAAAGGTTTCCAATGGAATTTAACAAAGTTGGAAACGCCTTCTGCATTTACGAAACGAAAAGTATGCACACCAAAACCTTCCATCATCCGGTAACTTCTTGGCAACGCCCTATCGCTCATTGCCCACATAATCATGTGCGCAGACTCCGGTAGCTGTGAAATAAAATCCCAAAAAGTATCGTGAGCAGAAGCTGCCTGAGGCATTTCGTTATCTGGCTCTGGCTTAACAGCATGTATCAAGTCTGGAAACTTAACAGCATCCTGAATAAAAAATACCGGCATATTATTTCCCACAAGGTCAAAATTGCCTTCCTGGGTATAAAATTTCACGGCAAATCCGCGTACGTCCCTTGCAAGATCTGTCGATCCTCTCGAACCTGCTACGGTAGAAAACCGAACAAAAACCGGGGTTTCAGCACCAGGATCGCATAAAAAAGCGGCACGGGTAAGTTCAGACATATCTTCGTACACCTTAAATACACCGTGTGCTGCTGATCCCCGAGCGTGTACAACACGTTCCGGAATTCTCTCGTGATCGAAATGAGTAATCTTTTCCCGAAGGATGAAATCTTCGAGAAGTGTGGCTCCTCTATCTCCTGCCTTTAGTGAATTTTGGTCGTCATTAATTTTAACGCCGTGGTTGGTGGTGAGCTTTTGACCAGTCGAATCGGCCACAAAAGCCTCTAGTTTATTGGTTTTATCATTTTCCTGCTGTGCAGGCGCTGGATTATTTTCAGCATTTTTCTTAGCCATATTTTTAATCTTTATGCCTCCTCAGCCGCGTTGTAATTGATTTCGTTTTCTGCAATATCAGTTAGTTTTGTATCCGCTAACTTTTCCTCTTCAAGCGTTTGCGCCAATACATCAGCAACATCTGTTAAACCCAAAGTAATGGCCAATTGATGAAGGCCGCCATAACTGGCAATTTCATAATGCTCTACTTTCTGCGAAGCGAGAATAATACCCACATCTCTTGTTGCAGTTCCAGGTGGCGTTTCTTCAACAATTCCTTCCGCTTCTTTTGTTAAACCTTCCATGGCGTCGCATTTCTTGGCGATAGCCTTTTCGCCCATCAGCTCAAAAACCTGCTCTAGTCTTTTTACATGTGTTTTAGTTTCTTCTAGATGAGAGGTGATCGCTTTCTTAAGCGAATCTGCTGTAGCTGCCGAAATCATTTTTGGCAAGGCCTTAACCAGATGGTTTTCTGCCCAATATAAATCTGCAATTGAATCCTTAAATAAATCGTTTAAGGCCGGAGAATCGTCAACAGTTGTTTTAGATGCGAATTTTGGATCGCTTCCTGTGTCTTTTGTTTTCATGGTATGTTCTGTAGGGTTGCTTTCTTTTACAACCATAGATTTTACCATTAAGTTTTGCTAATTAATTAAATCTGAAAATGGATAAAATTCTTAGAGGCTATCGAAAACTGGAATAGCTATTTACAAACTGAATTTTGGAATGAAAGCCAGTGTCTGCAGCTCGCTAAAGGCTGATTTGCTACTTATGAGTAGTTTCTTAATTGAAATTCGGCAATGAATTTATCAAAGACATATCAATCTGATAGAGAAAAAAACTAAATAAGAATGGTAGTAAAGGGCTATATACCGCAATAGCTACAATAGGTAAATTTACAATGTCAAATTAGGAGCATCTAGTTTAACACGGGACGATCTATGCCTGGATAGGATAGAAAGATAGATTGCAAACCATACCATCTATAATATGGTTTGTTTCAGATAAAGCCTTTCAGAAATGAAAGGCTTTATTTTTATATAAGTAATTGGTAATGAAGTTACCAAAATTTTGTGACTATGCTTCAATAAACTCCAAAAGATCTTTATTTATTGTCGCTGCTTCAGTTGTTGGCATTCCATGAGGGAAACCAGGATACGTTTTTATGGTACCGTTTTTCAATAATTTAATTGATTTTAAAGCGGCATTTTGATAAGGTACAATCTGATCATCTTCGCCATGCAAAACCAACACAGGAATATCCACTGCTTTTAAATCTTCTCTGAAATCGGTTTCAGAAAATGCTTTGATTCCTTCATAGTGCGCCACAATTCCGCCCATCATGCCTTGTTTCCACCAGTTTCTCTGTACGCCTTCTTTCACATTAGCACCTTCTCGGTTATAGCCGTAAAAAGGAAAAGTCAAATCGATATAAAATTGCTGTCTGTTGTTCAAAGTCTGTTCTCTGATACCGTCAAAAACCGATATCGGAACTCCATCAGGATTGCTATCGTTAGCTACCATTATTGGTGAAACTGCACTGATTAAAACTGCTTTTTTGGCTCTGCCATTGGCATATTTGTTCACATAGCGAATCACTTCGCCGCCGCCTGTTGAGTGCCCGATGTGGATCACATCTTTCAGATCAAGAAACGCTACCAGTTCAGCTGCATCAGACGCGTATTGCTCGATGGTATGGCCATAAATATCCTGACTAGAGCGACCATGTCCTCTCCTGTCGTGAGTGACTACGCGATAACCTTTCTGTAAGAAAAATATCACTTGCGCATCCCAATCATCTGATGATAGCGGCCATCCGTGGTGAAACATTAAAGTTTGTCCTTTACCTTGGTCTTTGTAAAAAATCTCTGTTCCGTCTTTTAATTTTAGTGTACTCATGGTTTCTAAGTTTTAAGTTTATGATCAATATTTATAGGGTTTTTTAATTACTTCTAGTACAAATGTAGCTTTGAGAATTTCAGATCAAATTGATCTATGATAAAAATCCATCGCTTTCGGCATTAATTTTAAATATCGCAGCTGTTGTACCAATGCTATTCTTCTTCGGCGCTAATCAGTTGCAGTAAATCTTCTGCACCACCATCGAATTTTTTTCCGTTTACGTAAAACGATGGGGTACCATTTACGCCGCTCATCACCCCGCTTTCAAAGTCTGAATCGACTTTTTCTCCCACCTTTTGACTTTGTATGTCTTCCTCAAATTGAGAAATGTTGAGTTTTAATTTTTCAGCTAGCTTCATCAGTAACATTTCGTTTAGCGCTCGCTGGTTTACGTAAATAGCATCATGCATCTCCCAAAATTTACCTTGCAAACCAGCGGCTTCTGCAGCCAGCGCCGCAGCTCTGGCATATTGATGCATTTCTGAAAGTGGAAAATTCCTGAACACAAATTTGATTTGATCTCCAAATTGACTCATTAATTTTTTAAGGATAGGATACGCTGCTCCGCAGTATGGACATTGATAATCGCCATATTCTACAATAACAAGGTCTGCATCCATATTGCCTTGTGCATGGTCAGCATTGCTGACGATTGGTTTTAGTGACATCATTATTTAGTTTTAAGGGTTTCTAAAGTTTCCAGAATTCCATCAGCACCGGGATTAATTGCGGTTGGTTTATAAAACAGTGAGCAAATAAGCAATACCGATGCAGGCAATAGCAAGATCCAGGCACCAAAAATAATTAAGGCATAATGCGCCATAAATGCACCGGATAAAAAGCCAAGCCAAACCAGTAAAAGGTGTGTGGCGTTTGATTTATACTTTGTATTTTCTAATTCGTCATTGCTCATGGTAAGCATTGCCGTATTCCTGGCGAGACTATTCAATGTCCCAGTTACAAAATCGGTATTCACATTCTGGTTGCCAACGGTGGTTACGATTGTGTTCATTAATCCCATCGCAAATCCAATAATGGCAACAGATGGAATAGCTGGTATCGCAAAAATATTGGCGGCCGCGGTGTAAACGATTAACATTCCAGAAACGAGATAAAATGTTAAAGCTTTCGTTTTGTTAAGTTTCGATAATGATAAGCAGGTTCCCAAGTAAATGCCGCATACAAAACAGCCGATAACAGTAAGCGATATGATCATCGTTCCGAATTGATCCGAAGAAATCGCTGATCCTAACTGCGTGGTATTTCCACTCATAACGATACGTAAGTTTTCCACTTAATCAGTCCCGTTGCATCAACAAATCCGGCAACTACAGCCAGGCATATGGCTAACTTTTCTTGTAAGGCTATCTGTGCCGGCAGTAAGGAGCTATTAACTGAAGAAACCATTGGCTGTTGCATTTTAGAATTTAACTTTATAACCGACTCTCAATTATTTTAAAGCTGTAATGGCCTGGCTAATACCTTCTCCAGCAGTTGTAAAGTAAGCTGGGCCAGCCAATAACGTTATTTTTTGAATCGGTTTAAAGTTTGCCATCTTCTTCGTTTTCAAAAACACCTGGGTTCTGTAGGCATTAACAGCACCAGTTACACCATAACCCGCAACTTCCGCTGTAGGAGAATCAATTCCCGCATCTTTGAGGTCGCTTGCGAATGCATATTGAGTAACTCCTAATCGCAATGCTTCCTCCATACCTACGCTAGCCACTTGCTTCATTAACTCGGGTGTAAATTTATTTCGATCGCCTAAACCGATTAGCAATAGTTTTTTTGCTCCGATAGTTCCGGCTGGTGGCGTAATTAAAAAGGTTTCTAAAGAATGGCCCGCAAATTTGCCTGACTTACGGATTTCAGTGATCAAACCATTCAGACTTTTATCAAGATGCACCATTCCATTTACCGCTTCGGGCAATGCTGGTGGAGAGTTGAAAATATCGCCTTCGTTATATTCAAAAACGCAGGCAATTTGTAGCGGCGTAACTTCGGTAGAAGGACCTTGAACCATCCCTTCGATGGCAATTCCATCTACAGCACCCCAAATTTTTGAGGTATTGGCCTTTACAGTCGGTACTGAAGTTTGAGCCAGAGAAAATTGTACCGAGCCCAAAAGCATCACTAAAAATAAGCTGATGCGGGCTGTAATTTTGATTTGTGTCGTTTTCATAATCAATAGTTTAAATGAGGTTTGAAATTATATTTTAGGTTGAATAAAGATTTTTTCAGTCGGAAATTTTGCAATTTCACCGTCTTTTAATCCGAAGTTAGTTACCACTACATCTTTAGGATTTCCAGCCAGCCACTCGCTTAAATCAATAGATTGATAGGTTCCGCTATTGAAGCCAATGAGGATTTTGCAAACTGTATCTCCTGTGTTTTTGATATAATGCCCCGCTCCCATTGGCACATAACCTACATCTCCAGCGTTAAATTGTTCGGTTACCACAGTAGATTCCGCCAGGAAAACCGACATCTCTGCCTGACCAGATATGTAATATTGCCATTCGTCTGCATTTGGGTGCCAATGCATTTCTCTTAGCGCACCAGGTTGCAATTCGATAATAGAACCAGAAGCGGCAAATGGACTTTAATGATCATTTATCAACGAAAATGTGATGCGGTACGGCGAACTAAAAAGAGCCGTTACAGGCATCAAGCGTAAGGCGTCCATTTGTAGGTAATATTTACGGGATAATCATTGGTGACAATCCGCTCTATTAATTTGTGCTGCTCCAGCTCTTTCAGTTCTTTGGCCAGCGCTTTTGGTAGACCTGTTGTAAAGGCTTTCAACAACTTGTTGGCGGAAACACTGGAAAATGGCAGAAAAGAACCCGATACAAAAGACAGAATTGCAATGGCAGTTGCAGGAGATGACGCCTCATCAAAAAAAGTGCTTGCAGAATTGATTAATGATGCGGGTTTTGATACAGTTGATGCAGGAAATCTTTCGGAATCCTGGCGACATCAGCCTGGAACACCTGCGTATTGCACAGAACTTAATTCAGAAGAATTAGAACAGGCCTTAGCTGACGGCGTGAGAGAAGAAGCTCCGGTGAAAAGAGAAGAAGCGATTGCCGGACTTTCTGCAATAAAACCTTATCCTTCTCATCCTGAAGTTGTTGGGTTAACCAGGCTTTGTTTGAGAAAAATCCTAAATTTGGATAAGAAAACTGAGTTGGAAATGAGCACCAGCCTTTCGTAATTCAAGCTAATATCAAAACGAATTGGAAACGATTGAACTCCTAAAATCATCCGGAAGTATTACAGTGGGAATTGATCTGACAGGTTCTGAAATAAAACCTTCAGGCTGGGCAGTTTTCCAAAATGGCGTGGTGGAAACAAAAAGAATCCGATCTGACAAGGAATTAATTGAGCAAACTATCGCAAGAAATCCACAGGTGATTTGTATAGATGCACCTTTAACTCTGCCACAAGGAAGAATTTCTGTTTTTGATGAGGATCCCGGACGGCAGGAATTTGGGATAACCCGATTATGTGAACGGTTACTGTTGAAACGAGGCATCAGATCCTATCCACCGCTTATCAAAAGTATGCAAAAACTTACGCTGAGAGGTATTGTACTTAGCTCAAAATTCAGGCAGCTGGGATTTAATGTTGTAGAAACTTTCCCCGGCGGATGTCAGGATATTCTTGGCCTGACGCGGAAACAGAAAGGTTTACCAGAATTAATTGCGGGAATTAGCCGTTTGGGTCTACAGGGAAACTATCTGAAAACCAAAATCAGTCACGATGAAGCTGATGCCATTACCGCCGCACTCGCCGGATTGTTTTATTTAAACGGACAATATGAATCCATTGGCGATACTGACGAAGGCGTGATTATACTTCCGAAATTGAATAGTCAGAATTAGGCTTTGTATGATTGTATTCAATGTTAAGATTCAATTTAGATATTTGATGTGATGAAAGCATTATTAGAAAATAAGAAACTTAAGATTCAGCACGAACCCGGAAAAGGCGCCTGGACTTATCATTTAGTAATTCCGGGAACTAAAGACATTAGAGGCAGATGGGGTTTTATGAAAGTTTCAGGCACCATAGATGGTTACGAATTCAAAGACATGAATTTAGCTCCGTTAAAAAATAAAGATAAACGGATTTCGATAAACGGTACGATTCGGAAAGCGATTAATAAAAGTGGCGGCGATGAAGTAACCGTTACCATGATCAAGACCTCTGATGATAGATTTACCAATGGACAGGAGATAAAAGATTGCCTGAAAGATGCAGATGTTTACCAAAAATTTAAAGGCCTGGACGAAAGTGAACAAACTGCCATCATCGAAGATATTATTTCACAAAAAACGGAAGATGCACAGGAGAAAAAAATTATTTCATCTATTAATAAACTCGCTTCCCATTAATAGAAACATCATCAAAAAAAAGGCGTACATTTCTGCATTTGAAACCACAAAAAAGCGCCCAACACTTAATGTATCGGGCGCCGAAATTCTGTATCGCTTTTAAGCTTGACCAAAAAGATCAAAAAAATTTTGAAGGGTTACTTTTTAGCTTTTAGGTTTAAACCAATTTCTACATCTTTCGATATCATCCAGTTTTCCGGACTACCTTCGGCTTTATAATTGATTCCCCAGGCACTTCTATCAATTACAAACTTAGCAGTTGCAGTAACGCCCGAAGCGGAAACTTCTACCTTTGATGGGAAAGTGATATTCAAAGTACTGTCTTTTAAAGTCAGATTACCGCTGATCAAATAATTAGGATTTTTCAACAGATTAGATGTTTGAGTTCCAGAAAATGGCTCAACTTTAGTAATCACAAATTTAGCAGTCGGATATTTAGCTACATCAAAGAAATCAGGACTTTTCAAATGTCCTTCTAAATCACTTGCTTTTTTATCTTTTTCAGTAACTGAAGCAGGATCAACTTTCAACGAACCTAAATTAATAACGAATTCTCCACCACTTAACGAATCTTTATCAACTGAGATGGATCCAGAGTCTACACTGATTTTCCCCCAACGTGGCGCTAAACCACCTTTGTGTGCCGCTTTCCAATCAACTGAAGTGCCAGCAGTATCCAGCATTAAAGTTTCACCTTTTTGCGCTGCAGCGGTTTGCTCAGTCGTTGTTTTTGCATTATCAGTTGAAGATCCTCCGCAAGATGCGAGTAAAAATAGCGCCGGAAGCGCAAAAAATAATTTTCTCATGGTTTGAAATTTAAATTAATTATAAGTTTGATTTCTTGAACGACTCATTCGTCAAAAGTAGTGCCCAAATTTCATTCTTCAATTGATGTATGATAATAAATGCCTGCACACAATGACTTACCTTGATACATAAATGAAATTTTTGAAATCCATCAGGACAAATCTAGCCTTTTTGATTGCTATCATTGGGTATAAGACAACCATACCAAGCCCACTTCATTCTAATTTCAGTTTCCAAAATATTATCAATTATTAATGAAATTCTCGCTCCGGTAGTTTACCAAAACTTCTACAATTAGAGGCATGGGGGCGGATTCGAACCGACATGAAAGGTTTGCAGACCCTTGACTAACCCCTAAGTCATCCTGTTTTTCTGCGTTGCGGTTTTAATAATTCAACGACAGCCCAACACCAAAGCCCATATCGCTATCATAATGGGTACGAATCGCGATATTTTTAGTGATGATGTATTTTAAATCACCCATAAATTCTTTGTCGGTATTGACCATAAATCCAGCCCTCAATCTTTTTGAAATGGGAATGTCTTCCCGCATTAATGAAAGGCGAACAATTCCATCATGATAGACTTCTGCCTGGAAATTAACCAACATTGGCAAAGTGTACATAAATCCTAAACTAACGGCTCTACGGATGTCTTTTTTGTTTGTTTGTCCGAATAAATTGGTTTCTTGTTCGTCCATTCCCATCTTTCTATATCGATAATCAAAACCGATGAATGGCATAAACCATTGCATTTTTCCGATGTATCTTCCCAGGTGGGTTTCAACTTCATAACCATGCATGTCGCTATAGCCTAAACGCCATTCCGTACCCAAACTCCATCTGGCATTTTGAAGCATTGCTTCTCCATCATTTCCGTTGGTTGCGAAATCATTTTGAGCCATAAAGTGAGGCATATTGCTTTCGTGTTGCAACATTTTTTACGCTTTTTCTTTGTCTGGAAGTAATGGATTTTTGTAATCGCCCACTGCGAAAACCCTGTCCATACCAGCCATCATGTGGTAAAGGATATGACAGTGGAAAAACCAATCGCCTTCTTCGTTTGCCAGAAATTCTATGGTATCAGTTTCCATTGGCATAATGTCCAACACATTTTTGAGCGGTGATTTTTCGCCCTTGCCATTGATTACCCTAAAATCAAATCCGTGTAAGTGCATCGGGTGTCGCATCATCGAATTATTGTAAATGGTGATGCGCAATACTTCTCCTTTTTTTACAGGTATTTTATCCACTTCAGAAAGGACTTTATTATCCATACTCCATACATAGCGATTCATGTTTCCGGTAAGAGTAAAGGTTATTTTTTTTACAGGAGCATCTTTGGGAAGTTCAGTATTGTGAGGTGATGAAAGCATGGCATAATTCAGCGTTTTAATTTTGCCTAAAGCGTTTGAACGATTTTCATCCTCCATATTGTGTTTGTTATGGCCTTCTTTTTGTTCGATTTCACCCGTTATTTCAGGATACATCACCACATTCATATCCATTTTATTTAGGCTCATTTTCATTCCCATATCATCCAAATCGCCATTCATCTTCATCATATCGTTCATCATCTTCATCCCTTCAAAATATTTCAATTTCGGAAGCGGGGCAATCAGCTTTTTAACGCCGTTACCTATAAAATAGCTTGAAGAATTGGTGCGGTCTTCGGTAGTGGCCATAAACTCGTATGCATTGCCGTCTTCGGGAATGGTGACTACCACATCATAGGTTTCAGAAACAGCAATGATTAATCGATCCACTTCCACCGGTGTTACGTCGTTGCCATCATTGGCTACTACGGTAATTTTTCCACCGGCATATCGCAACCAAAAATAAGAGGAAGCACCACCGTTTGAAATTCTTAACCTCACTTTATCGCCCGCTTTAAGTGTTTTGCCATCGATATTTTTTAAATCTGTGGAAGTATTACCATTCATTAAAATTTTGTCATAGTACACATCGCTTACGTCCATTGCCAACATCCGTTTCCATTCGTTGTTGATTTTTGTTTTGAAATGCCCTGCCCGAATGGCTTCTGCATACGACTGTGTGGCTCCTTTTTTTATCGCCGACCAATCGTTTGCGTTATGCAACATCCGGTGTACGTTATTCGGATTTAAATTGGTCCATTCGCTCAAAACAATGGGTACAGTCGGCAAATCATCTATCCCTTCTCTAAAAGTTTTATCACCAGCTTTCTTCAGAAATACAAGGTTGCCATACATCCCGATTTGCTCCTGTAAACCCGAATGCGAGTGATACCAGTGCGTACCATTCTGAATAACGGGAAAACGATACTTACGCGTAGTTCCAGGTGAGATTTGAGGTTGCGTAAGATAAGGCACGCCGTCTTCTTTATTGGGTAAAAACACGCCGTGCCAATGCAGTGAGGTGCCTTCTTTCAATTGGTTATGCACTACAATTTCTGCCGTGTCGCCTTCTGTAAAAGTGAGTGTGGGCATTGGTATTTGTCCGTTTACGGCGATGGCTCTTTTTTCTTTTCCGGCGTAATTTACCAGCGTGTCTTTAACGTACAAATCGTATCGCACTGCTTTTTGGGCAAATGCGGAGGAAGCCGTTAACAACAAAACTGCCGTTAGAAGTAAGGAGTTATTTTTCGCTTTCATTGTTCTGATATTTAGATACAAAATTGGAATTAAACCGTATGATAATCGTTGTGGTATTTTGGTTAATATTTGTAAGATTTACGTCATCGTTGGTCAAATAGAAAGCTCCATGACTTTTTACCAAATGGTAAATCTCTAATTAAAGCCATTTGCTACCTTTACCACAATGGAAAAATTAATTGAATATATACTGCGTTTCGGCAATTTGAACCAACAGCAAATCGACTTTATCAAGAGCAAGACAACGGAACTGGAACTGAAAAAAGATGATTATTTTTCCGAAGCAGGAAAAATCCCAAAATACATTGGTTTTGTTTTAGAAGGTGTTTTTCGGTGTTGCTATTACAATAACAAAGGTGAAGAGATAACCAATTACTTTATTGACGAATACAGCTTTGTTTCAGACCAGCAAAAATTTGAGGCACAGGCAACAGCAACAGATTATATTCAGGCTGTTACCGATTGCAAATTGCTCGCTTTTACTAAAAAAGATTGGGACGCCCTCTCAAACACAATAGTTGACTGGGACAGGATTGCAGCTAAAATAACCCAAAAATGTTTAACAGATGCGATGGATAGAAGAAGTCCGTTAGTTTCGGAAGATGGCACAACTCGTTACCTCTCATTCCTTGAAAAATATCCAATGCTTATCAATCGTGTTCCGCTATCATTGGTCGCTTCGTACTTGGGCGTTACCCAACAGTCGTTGAGTAGAATTAGAAAAAACATCCTGTAAAAATCTCTTTTTACCAAATGGTAAATGTTTTAATTTTTAAAGCTCGGAACTTTGTACCATTAATTTTAAACAAAATATAATGAACAAAAAAGTTGTATTAATTACAGGAACAAATAGCGGGTTTGGATGGCTTACTGCAAAAAGCGTTGCAGCCTTAGGACATCAAGTTTACGCAACAATGAGAGATACAAACGGTAAAAATTCAGATAAAGCAAAAGCCCTCTCCGAGATAGAAAACATTACCGTTCTGGATGTTGCACTTACGGATGAAAACAGTGTGCAGCAAGCCATAGATACCATCATCGCAAAAGAAGGAACAATAGATGTTTTGGTAAACAATGCGGGTTTTAGCAGAAATGGCGTGGCCGAAAGTTTTACAACCACCGATGTTCAAGAAATGTTCGATATCAATGTCATCGCACCTTGGCGATTGATGAAATTGGTGTTGCCATTTATGCGTAAACAATCCGAAGGTCTCATCATCAATATCACCAGCGGATTTGGTGCCGTTTCGTTTCCTTTTGCAACAATGTACAGTGCTTCAAAATTTGGTTTGGAAGGCATTAGCGAAGGTTTGCATTACGAAGTAAGACCATTAGGTGTTGACGTTGCCATCCTACAACCTGGTGCTTTTCCGACGGAGATGTCACAAAAATTCAATCCCGGTTCCGATGCTTCGGTTAATGATGCTTACGAAGTCATAGCAGATTATCCTAATAAAATGGGTGCGGCTGTTGGCAAGGCATTTGAAACCTTAAATCCTAACCCGCTAGATGTTGCAGATGCAGTGGTAAATTTAATCAGCTTACCCAAAGGTCAGCGTCCGATAAGAACCAATGTTGATCCATTCACAGGGGAATACCTTAAAGCTGCAAATGATGCCGTTCAAGTTCAATATGAGAAAGCGTTGACTGCCTTTGGAATGGGCGGTTTGTTGAAGTAAAAAATTGAAACCATCAAATTTTCATTGCAGCATTAAAAATAAAACCTTCATTCTGTGGAAGGTTTTATTTTTTGGCGACAAGTTCTGATAGAATTTAGAAACTCGTTCAATTGATGTTTGCCAAATGGCAAACGCCCAACTAAAGACAATTTTTAACGCTGTGTAATGGATAATTACAACGATGTTAAATACCGCTGTTGGGTCTCGTATTTTTCTGAATTACTTTATGGGTTCAATTTTGAAACCAGCTTTTTGAACGGTTTCTATTACTTCCTGTTCAGTAATTCCTTCAGATTTTAGGGTGAGAATTTTTTCTCTATTCGTAGTATCTACTTCCCATTGTCCTATACCTTTGGCATCATTTAAAAAAGGGGTTACTTTTGCTACGCAGCTGCTGCAATTGATATTTGTCTTGAATTGTAAATCTTGATTATTATTTTCCATTATGTTATATTTTATTTGATAGTACAAATTTGCGTCAATTAACCCGTTTTGTCGTTGTAGTTTTCTTTATTTGATTTATAATATTTACTGATTTATTTCTTCCATTTCAACCTTAAACTGTTACTCACCACGCTTACGCTACTCAAAGCCATAGCCGCTCCGGCTATCATTGGGTTTAGCAAGAAACCGTTGATCGGAAATAACAATCCGGCAGCCAGGGGTATGCCAATCAGGTTGTAAATAAATGCCCAAAAAAGATTTTGCTTAATGGTAGCCACGGTTTGTTTTGATAAACGTATTGCCTGTGCTATCTTGGCAAGGTCTGATGAGATGATGGTCATTTTGGCTACGTCCATTGCGATGTCGCTGCCTTTTCCCATTGCAATACTTACGTCGGCTGTTGCTAGAGCGGTACTGTCATTAATTCCGTCGCCCACCATGGCTACTATTTTACCTTGCTGCTGCAGTTCTTTTACAAAATCGGCTTTGTGCTGTGGCAATACTTCGGCTTTGTAATGCAGGATGCCTGTTTGCTCGGCAATTGCTTTAGCGGTGGCTTCATTGTCGCCTGTAAGCATATACAATTCGATACCCATTTCCTGCATTTCTTTGATTGCCTGAACCGATGTTTCTTTGATTTTATCTGAAATAGCGATAACAGAAAGTGCCTGTTTGCTGTTTGCAAACCAAATGACTGTTTTAGACTGTTTACCCCAATCATCGGCCTGGGTTTTTAATTGTTCTGCAATCGCAATATTGTTTTCAGCCAGGAGCTTTTTATTTCCTACAAAATAGGTTTCGTTATCGTGTTCTGCCTTAGCACCTTTACCCGTGATACTGTCGAAGTTGGCTAAAGGCGCGGTAGCAACGCCTTCCAAATGTTTCACTACAGCTTCCGCCAATGGATGCTCTGATTGTTTTTCGATGCTCAGTAAAATAGTTTTTGTTGTGTCATTATTGTTCAGCCATTGGATACTTGTTACTTCAGGCCTTCCTTGTGTTATTGTTCCGGTTTTATCCAAAACAATTGCATTCACTTTCTTGGCCAATTCAAGGCTTTCTGCATCTTTAATTAAAATACAATTTTCTGCACCTTTGCCCACTCCGACCATAATTGCCGTTGGTGTAGCCAAGCCCAAAGCACAAGGACAAGCAATCACCAATACCGTAACGGCCGCTAATAAACCTTTTACTAAACCATTTTCGCCACCTAAAATAATCCATAAAATGAAAGTAAGAACGGCAATGCCAATCACCACCGGAACGAAAATGCCGGCAATTTTATCCACCAATTTTTGAACGGGCGCTTTACTGCCTTGTGCATCCTGCACCATTTTAATGATTTGGGCAAGCATAGTTTCCTTACCCACTTTCACTGCTTTGAATTGAAAACTTCCTTTTTGGTTAATGGTTCCGGCAAATACTTTTTCATTTTCTGTTTTTAGTACCGGAACGGGTTCGCCACTCAGCATACTTTCGTCTACATACGAATTACCGGAAGTAACCATTCCATCCACAGCAATTTTTTCGCCGGGCTTTACCAGAATTATGTCATCTACGTTTACGGCTTCAATAGCGGTTTGTTTTTCTGTTCCGTCTGGTGCTATTACCATTACCGTTTTAGGTTGCAAGCCCATCAATTTTTTAATGGCAGTAGAGGTGTTTCCTTTAGCTTTTTCTTCCAATAATTTACCTAAAAGGATAAAGGCGATGACCACTGCAGCTGCTTCAAAATAGACGTGTGCGTGCAATCCTCTCTGGTGCCAGAAATCCATAAAAAGCATATTAAATACGCTGAATATATACGCAATTCCTGTACTCAAAGCGACCAACGTGTCCATATTGGCAGAACGGTGTTTGGCTTGTTTCCACGCGTTGATGAAGAAATCTTTACCCAGCCAAAGTACCACAGGGGTAGAAAAGAACCACATAATTTCGTTTCCATAAGGCATATCCATAAAAAACATACCGATGGTTACCACGGGTAATGATAATATAACCGCCCAGATAGTTTTGTTTTTTAGCTTTTTGAATTTTTCTGCATGGATGGTCTCCAGGGATTCCTGCTGCTTTGCTTCTTCAACGATGAGCAGGTCATAACCAACACCCTGAACCGCTTTTTGCAGTTTGTTAGCGTCCGTCATATTGGGAAGGTACTCAATGGTCAGATTTCCGGTTGCGTAGTTGACAGAAGCTTCAATCACACCCGGCTCATACTTTACGATACTTTCTGCACTTCCCGCACAAGAAGCACAGGTCATTCCCAAAACAGGAAAGGTATTTTTTACGGTTGGAACACCATAGCCTAAGTCTTTAATAGCTGCGACGGCTTTGCCAACTGTCTCATTATTTGTAACGGTAATGGCTGCTCTGCGGTTGTTGAGTTCTACTTTCGGGGATGTTACACCATCAACCTTTGCCAATCCCTTTTCAACGATTAAAGCGCAATGTTCGCTTTCTACATCTTCTAGAGGAATGTAAACCGTTTCGTTATTGTTATTTGTAGCCATAATTCTATTGCTTTATTTACAATACAAAATTGGCAACAATATGGAGAATAGTTATTGTGGAATTATGGAATTGATTTGTAAGATTTACCACACCTGGTCTAATGGTTTCCGTTTCTCTTCTTTTATTTGTTTGAAATGACTTGGCGTTAATCCCGTTACTTTTTTGAATTGGTTACTTAAATAAGCTACGCTTGAATAGTTCAGTCGGAAAGCAATTTCGCTCAATGACAGCTCATCATAAACCAATAGTTCTTTTACCTTTTCAATTTTCTGTGCGATAAAATATTTTTCGATTGTGGTACTTTCCACCTCCGAAAATAAGTTAGAAAGGTAATTGTAATCGTGGTGCAGTTTCTCACTTAAAACATCCGACAAATTGGTTTTAGCATCATTATCCTGATGATGTACCAACTCAATGATTACATTTTTGATTTGTTCTATGATTCTGCTTTTTTTATCGTCTATCAGCTGAAAACCTAATGGTACTAGCGCACCTTCCAAAGCAGTTCTTTCACTAACAGTTGGCTCTTTTTCAAGCGTAACTTCTCCCAGTTTTATATGTTCTACGGCTAATCCAAGCTTATCCATTTCACTTTGAACCACCATAATGCAGCGATTGCAAACCATATTTTTTATAAAGAGTACGCTCATATTTCTAGTCTTGGTAGGTCCAAATGTGTGGTCAAATCTACGATATAATTCAATGAGTAATTAGCGGCAATTAAAAAATTGACCATCCATTGTTTTAAAAGACATTAGAACTAAACAAGATTTCCATAGTTTTAAACTCCAACACCAACGTTAGCACATCAAAATCTCACCGGCAAAACTTTATTCATTCCGCTGAGCTAATGTTAGTTTCATTAAAATGTCGATCTGCCTGTCATCGCCCAATATAAATACATGTTGATCAAATGCTACAAATCCATTTTTTTTATAGAAGGCAATCGCCCTAAAATTTTTCTCCCATACACCTAACCAAACATAATCTGCACTCATTTCCCCGGCTACTTTAATAGCGTGGAGATAAAGCAATTGGCCGACCTTCTTGCCGTGAAATTCCTGCAATACATAAATTCTTTCTATCTCAAGTGCGTTGTCATTTTGGTTCTCTTTTTGCGCTTCAGCTGTATTTAGTTTCATATAGCCGATCACCTCATCATTCAACTTTGCAAAATAAAATAGTGATGACTCATTGTTCAATTCTTCATTCAGCTGATCAATAGAAAAGCTCTCCTCCAGATATTTGGCCATATTTTTTTCGGAATTAATAGCTGAAAATGTTTGAGAGAAAGTCAGTTTGCTGATATCCTGAAGATGCAGCACATCTTTAGCTTCAACCGGAAGTATTTCTATGTTTTCCATATTCCAAATTTACATATTCAACAAATGCAATAAAATGCTATTTGCTCAATTATTAATGATTAAATTGCATTAATGAACATCCAGCAAATCAAATACTTTTTAGCACTTGCGGGCAAGCTCCATTATTGGAATACGGCAGCAGAAATGAACATCACGCAATCTGCTTTAACCCGCCAAATTCAATCGTTGGAAAATGAGTTAGGGCTTTTACTATTTGAGCGTAACAAAAGGAATGTAAAACTAACGCCGGCCGGCAAGTTTTTAAAAGATAAATGGGAAGTGCAGTTGAGCGAAGTTGAGTATATCCATCAATTGGCAAAGCAGATCCATCTTGGAGAAAGTGGTACCATAAAAATTGCGCACCCCGATTCTATTTCCGCTTCTATCATGCCTGATATTTTGGCGAATATTTCTACCGAATACCCCAAATTACAGGTTGAGCTTGTTCAGATATTGTATGAAAACCAACAGGAGTTTTTGAGGAACTATAAGATTGATTTGGCGATAACCAGAGATATCAATACCGTACCTGGCATTAAATCTAAGAAAATCTATACCGATTATTTAGCCTTGGTGATACCAGAAAATCATCCCTACCAAACCTTTGAAAATTTAACAAAGGAAACACTTGAGAAACAAAAATTTATCTTACCAACTATAGATGAAGGAAGTAGTTATGGTTACATTATCCAACAGCTATTTAACTCATTTGATTTTGTACCTGAGGTTTATCTCTATTCTGAATTCGGTTCAACTATCATTGCCTTAGTTCGCAAGGGTTTGGGAATAGCCGTTTTGCCAGATTCTTACTCGTATCATGAAAGTCCGGGTTTGCGATTTATTAAGCTTCCCTTCCAAACTGACCTGTATCTTAATTGGCGAGCCGATGATCATAATCCGATTCTTTCCAATGTATTGAAGTTAATTTTGTAATCGACTGCCATTGAGTTTAACTAAGTTAATACTCAAAAGCAGTCGCTTTTATTCCGAAAAATAATGAGTTTCGCTAGTTGTCATTAGAAGATTATTTGCTCAGCGTGACTTCTTTTTCTGAAGCGCCGTTTTTTAGTTCCAGGTTTTTATTTGCCTTCTTCAAATCTGTATTGGTAATCACAATATCCCTATTTTTATCTCCATCAATTGACAGTAGCAGCGGTGTTCCTGTAGAAAACTTTAACTTGTTCAGATGAACGTTCCTAACCCCTGCAACAGATATCAATGGTGCTTTATTCTGCGTAAACACACCAACATTATCGAAACGAATTCCGGATGCATCTGTAAGTTCGATGCCTTTTTCGGCTACTAAATTCGAGTTGAGTATGGCGATATTCTGAACAGGCATTTCAGATAACCCCCGGATAAATACCGCAACCTTGGCTCCCTGGCAGGTAATATTTTCAAATAACATATTTTTGAAAACTGGTGTACCCTCGTTAACTATCGGAGAATCGTTACGCTTACCATCTGTTGCAAATTTTACAAAATAGAACATGTCGAAGAAAATCGCCTCCTGATGAATATCTTTCATCGTGATGTTTCTGGCATAAATTCGCTCCACCACACCACCTCTTCCACGGGTCGATTTAAAGCGTAGGCCTTTGTCTGTACCGATAAAAGTGCAGTTTTCTATAAAGATATCTCTTGCACCACCACTCATCTCGCTTCCTATTACCACCGCTCCATGTCCGCTATAAACCGTATTTCCACGGATTACCCCTTCGGCACAGGCTACTCCCCTCTTTCTACCTTCTTCATCTTTCCCCGATTTGATACAAATGGCATCATCTCCAACATCCAATACACAGTTCTCAACCAGAAACCGTGTACAGGATTCTATGTCGATGCCGTCGCCATTTTGTGCATAGTGAGGATTTTTGATCGTCACATTTTCGACAGTCAGATCCTCACACAAAAGCGGGTGAATGCACCAGGCCGGAGAATTCTGAAAAGTAACTCCAGCCAGCAATATCTTTTTACAGTTTTTAAGCACCAACAGATTGGGGCGCAGATAATCTTTCATATCATTGAAAGATTCCAGCGGTTTACCAGCCTGAAGCAGCATGCTTTTACCTTCTAAATGTGTCTTTTTAAATTGCTCGCTTGGATACCAGGTCTTTTTGTCATCACTCAACACCCCACCGGAGGCCACTTTCGCAGACCACTGTGAAGCTGTAAGTTGCGATTGCCCTACAGCACGCCATACATCTCCGTTTGCATCAATAATGCCATTCCCGGTGATGGCCACATTTACCAGATCATTTCCGTTAATCGGTGATTCATTTCTGGCAGCCGGTTTCCCCTCATAATCTCCCTCTATCAGCTTATACAATGATTTGTCTTTACTAAAAATCAAATTTGCCCCTCTATCCAGGTGCAGCTCAACATTGCTTTTCAAATATAACGGACCTGTAAGCCAGATACCTTGAGGTATTAACACAGTGCCGCCTCCATTCTTACTGCATTTTGCAATCGCAGCATTGATGATTTCGGTGTTTAAAAATATACCATCGCTTTTAGCGCCCAATTTTGCAATTGAAAGGGTATCAGCCTTAAATGTTGGTCTGCTGATCTTTGGTAGATTTTCCCAGGAAAACGAGCTTGTTTTATTTTGAGCGAATGCCGAACAGGTAAGGTTCAATAATGTGAGCAATAATATCCTTGATTTCATAGTTAAATGTGCTTATGTTTTTAATCGAAAATTTCTGTTATTTTATTTTAGTACTATCGGAATGATATCCATTTCATACATCCATTTCTCGCAAAGTGCTATCCATAGTTCTGCACTTCCCGGGTTGTTTCTCAAAGCGATAGCATGTGCCCCTTGTGGAAACACATGTAGACTGCTCGGTACCTGGTGTTCGAGCAGAGCCTGATAAAATAACAGGCTATTGTGTGGATCTACGGCCTGATCGTTAAATGCGACAGCAATAAAGCTGGATGGAGTTTCTTTGGTTACCAGTAACTGTGGAGAATATTTGGCTTCCAATGTAGCATCTGCTCCTGGTCCGAGCAGGTTCTTTTTGCTGCCTTTATGGGCGTATTTTCCCATATCAATTACCGGGGACACCAAAATCATGAAATTGGGCCGAGCCGATACCTGATCTAAACTATCACCAATTTTCGATATATCGTTTAGGCTGGTTCCTGCCATACTGGCCAGATGCCCTCCGGCCGAAGAACCCTGTATTCCGATTTTGTCGGGCTTGATTCCCCATTTTAAAGCATTGCTTCGAACAACCTTGAGTGCCCGTTGTGCATCCTGTAGCGGTGCCTTCGCATTTTCTATTAAATCGGCATCATTGGGCAAACGGTAATTGAGTACAAACGCCGAAATGCCCATGGTATTGAACCATTTGGCCAATTGTATTCCGCTAATCACATAGGCCAACCGCTCGTAACCACCTCCAGGGCAAATCACTATCGCTGCCCCCTTATTTTCTTGCTTTGAAGGAAAATAACAGTACATCCCAGGATTTGCTACCCGAAATATCCGTTCATTAGCAATACTGTCCTTTCTATCGGTACCCTTCGAATTTGGAATTTTATCTTTGGCATATAGCGGGATGAACTCCTGGGCACTGGCAAAACTTAACCAGGAGGCAACTAAAAACGCAGCTATTTTTATCGAATACATTTTAAAGAGATTTAAAAGTTGGCAACCAGTTACCTAAAATATTTTTGATTGTGTAAGACCCTGCCTCTCTTTTAGAAAGCTGCTTTGACCATGCCACTCTTCCCTGTGATTTAGCTCCTGGCCCAACATTTCCGTACTCCGCATAAAATGCGGTTTTATCTTTATCTGGAAATAACGGATCTCCAGGCCAGGCATGCCATCCTTCAGGAACAATATGCGATCCCATATCACAGCGGATGAAAACGGTTTTTGCAAATGGCCGCCAAGGACGGCCGAGGTAAACTTTTTGAACGCCTGGAGCGGCGATCAGCTGACATTCCAAAAATACGTATCCGAAAGCCTGCTCTTTAGTGGTTGATGCCGCCGTGATATAAGAGTTAGCCAGACTTTTGATCATACACTTGTAAAACACTGCTGTAGCTTCACCAAAAATAAAGTCTGTAGTGCCCTCAATGTAACAGTTTTCAAAATAACACCTCCCATCTTTGGAAGTGTAAAGCGTATCCTGATGACCCAAAATAGAGCAATCTTTGGCACTAAAACGATCGGCTTCAATGGTCAGTGCTACTGCCTGTCCAACCGTACCAGCCGTATTTTCAATGGTCATATTTTCTATACTGCAATCATTTCCCTGTACCAGTACGGTATATGAAGTGTAGGTGCCGTATTTTGGATTGCCAGTAAAGTCTTTGCTGGGAAAAGGTTTCCCCGTATAATCACCATTGGTGATAATTGTTTTTTCCTTGTCCTCTCCTATAAGCATGATATTCTTTTTCCAGGCAGGAATCACCAGTTTTTCGCGATAGGTTCCCGCTTTGACAAAGATTGAAACCTTGAATTGCATGTGATCGCGAACAGCGTTGACGGCTTCTTGAATAGTCTTAAAATCGCCTTTTCCATCCTGCGATACCGTGAATTTAATATCAGGTTGCTTGGCGATAACGGACTGGCTTAGCACTATCAATAAAAAAAGAAATAGTTGAAATTTTCTCATATATCTATTTTGTCTATCTCTAACAGATAGGGTATTTTTTTGGTTGATTTTTTTAAAACACTGACCTGGATTTTACTACAACTTTTTTTCTGATGATATAAACGCTCAAACCACTAATATTTCTAACGAAATTGACAGGCGTAAAAGCCAGATTGTTAGGGCCAGAAACATAATAGCCATCGGTTTGGTTATTCTGTGTAAGTACCGAATCGGCTTGATGAAAGTTAGATAAAATGTCCTCTTCATAAATAAACAGCTTTGCGAAACGGCATTGGTTTAGCAATTGGAGTTGAATCATATCTGGCTTAGTGATGAACAACGCACCATGAGAAGCTACACCTGCAGCAACACGAAAATTGAAGTTGGTATAGGTTCTTATCCTTAAGAATGCAAGTGATTTTCGGATATCTCTTCTGGTCTTTCCTTTTAAGCGTTCAGAAATGGGGCCAAATGCCCTCGAGAAAAAATAGTCATCATTATTGATAAATACCTGGGCTCCAGAAATCCTTAGGTGTTTAACGAACTGATTAAGTGGGGAGTTTGTATCCGATCGGCTTAATTCTGGACAACCTATTGAAGGTATTGCTCCATATAAATTAAGTACAGCCTTCTGAACAAACTCTTTTAGCGACTGCGACTGAAGATCTTGAGATAAAATTTTTGACATCATTTCTCAGTTTTTTAAATGTTTAGTAACTCCGATGAGATCAATTGAAAAACAACGATTGTGTACATGTTAATTAGTAATAGCGAATATTATTCAGCTTTGCAAAAACCTATTTGAAGCTTTTGTAAAACAAGCAGATCGATAATTCTAAATTCCAATCACACATCGAAGATTATTTCATACTGAAAACTTTCTTCATGAAATCGGAGATATAATTAGCGGTTTCATCAGCCCAGGGATGGAATAGCCAAAACGGATGAATCTTTATATTAAACTTGTGCACTTCCTGGTAAATACCCCATTCTTTAAGGCTACCTACCAACTCATCCTGACCAGCATGAAATCGGGAAAAACCGCTATTGATGAACAACATTGGAACGGTAGATTCATTTGCCCAATAACCTGCAGAAGCTTCACGCCATATCTCAGGCTTTTGCTGGAAACTGCCACCGAGCCAGGCAATATCGGGAGAATCTGGTTTCCGATTGAGGTTAAGTGAAGCTGGAGCTATAAAACTAATCACACCATCTATGTCAACAATGGCGTTAACACTACTCGAAGCAATGGAATTAGCCCTATCTCCTTCAAATTGCGGTAAGCCGTTTGTGGTGCCAACAAGCGCTGCAAGCTGACCGCCAGCAGATGTTCCGGAAATTGCAATTTTATTGGTATCAACACCATATTTTTCCCAGTTTGTTTTTAACCAACGAACAGCTGCCTTCAAATTATGAACGGCCGCCGGATACGGCGCTTCCAGAGAGAGCTGATATTCAACCGGCACGGCAACAAAGCCTTGTTTTGCAATCAATTGTGCCAACGGAACTTCCATTGATTTATCTCCAGACCGCCAGCCTCCACCATGAACCATAATCAAAGCCGGCAACAGCTTCTTGGTTTTCGGTCTAAAAATATCTGCGTGTAAATCTCTTTTTCCAAAACGCGTAATAGGCAAAGTAGTGTAAATCACATCCCTGAATTGGCTAACGTTAGCAGGCAATTCATCTTTAACCAATGTGGCGTAAGGATAATCTTTGTGAATTTGACTGTAAACTTTTTGGGCATTGTAAGAGGAGTCTTTTGGTATGGTTGTGCTATTCTGTGCAAAACATACAGTTAAACTAATGGTAGTTACAGCAAAGCCCAACAAAACTTTTAATCTCATATTTTCCTGAATGATGGTTATAGCATGATATATTACCGAAATGATAATGGAATAACCTTTGTCTCCATTGCATTAAGGGTACAAAGCCAGGCCGTCAAATTTCTCAACTTTCAGGCCAGGCATTGTATTTTAATCATTAGCTTTCAGAGGGGATATTGCATTTAATATCCATAATCTTGTTTAAGGTTGGGGTTCAAATCCAAAATACTCCTATGAATAGGTAAAACTTCGGAATGGTTAGATTGAAAAGTACGCCCCAACTTTTCTATTGCGCCACCAGCTGTAGTGGTTAAATTCTGCCTCCAATCTATACGGATATATCCCGTTGGATTCGTGGTGGAATTGTATAATGGCGCAGGTGCTACGGCAGGATCGGGCAGATAATAACCTGTTCCCGGCAGGAATTCGAACTCTTCCCCCACATTTCTGTAATACAAATACCTCGCATATTTCGCTGGCGTATTCACAATCGCCGTCATTTCTGCTTTGGCTTGAGCAAGTTTTGCTCCCAATAAGTTCCATCGTATTAAATCGTATTTCCTGATTCCTTCGCCACCTAACTCCCATGATCTTTCCTGTACGATTGCATTAAAAAAAGCCGTTTTAGAAGTCGGAGTTACACCTACTTTACCAGGATTTGCTGAGAAAGCCCGCCTGCGCACATCTTCATAGGCTTTTATTGCCGAGGCATCAGGTGATCCATTAATTTCGTTTACGGCTTCTGCGTACATCAACAAAATATCAGAATAGCGTAGCATAATCCAGTTAATTCCCAGGGTTTGGGTAGCGCCTGCTATGATAGGTCTCCAGTCTCTACGGTACTTTCCGTCGTTCATTTCCGTTATTCTGGCTGGGCTTTTCAAATTATTCGCATCAATATTATAATGAGCAATCGTCACCTCTTTTCTCGGATCGGATACATCAAAAGAATAAAAATAACTAGCCGTTGGGTTTAATGCGCCACCACCAGGTCCGTAGCGAGATCCATCAGCAATACGAGTACCACTAGCTCTTCCTAGTTTACTGTCATAGTTGGCATTTCCACCAGCCTGCGCCACTTCTAGCATACGTTCGCCATATACGTTATCCAAAGTGAGCTCATTGGCTTTTTTAAATACATCATAAAAACTAGGGTTAAGGGCATGTTGATTCGATTTCATTATCGTATCGCACTCATCTCTCGCCATTGTGTAATATTTTAAATAATCAGGTAAACGCTCCATCACTTTTGACGACCGGCGCAGCTGATATCCGCCTCTGAACAAAGCAATTCTGGCCCTCATTCCACGGGCAGCACCCTGGGTAATCCGCTCATCAATAGTGGTTTCTTTGCGCCAAGGCAACATGCGCTCGGCAACTGCGATATCACCTAAGATCTGATCGTAAATGACATCACTATTGGTTTTACTAAGGTTAAAATCCATTCCTGAAACCGAAGGTTCCAATTGCATGGGCACATCGCCCCAATTTTTAACCAGGTCAAAATAATAAATTGCTCTTAGTACCAAAGCTTCGGCATAAAGTCTTCTCAATTCTTTTTTATCTGAAACAGACCCATTGTTATAAGCTGCCATTTGAGGGATATATTTGATGCATAAGTTGGCACGTTCAATTCCCTGAAACCCTCTGGTGAAAGTAGCGGCAAGCTCACTATTCCCGGCATCAGCACTGTAGCGGGCAAGTCCTCGGGCACCTGCATCAACATCGCCACTTCTTGAAAACTCATCGGTATCGTTTACAAACACCAATGATTGGCGCTGGCCATAACCATCATCTCCGGCTAAAAGCTGATAAACGCCCATGATAGCCGAATTGGCACTGGAAACATTGCTGAAAATATCTTCAGGAGAAAAAGCAGATTCGGGTTTAATTTCCAAATACTTTTTACAAGCGCCTAAGCTGAATATGGCAGAGGCCAACATCGCTCCGAAGGCAAATCTTTTAATATTATTGAATTTCATATGCTGAAATTTTAGTTTTTAAAAAGTTAAGTTAATTCCTAAAAGGATGGTTCTAGATCTTGGATATGCAGAATAATCTACTCCAGGCGTTAATCCTCCATTTGTACGGGTATTTACTTCAGGATCAAAACCTGAATAACCGGTAATGGTAGCCAAATTGTTTACCGTAGCATAGAAACGAAGGCTAGACAACTTGATTTTCTTCGCCAGATCAGTCGGTAGCGTATAACCCAGCGTAATATTGTTGATCCTTAAAAACGATCCGTCTTCTACAGCCCAATCGGTAAACAAATTACTGTTTTCATACGGGCGCCAAGTAGTTGCATTGGCATTGTATTCCTCTAGCTTTGCAGGGTTATTGTAAATCGACTTACCATTTTGATCTATCGTGGTAAATCTGCCATTCACAGATTCTAATAAGTTTACACCGCGTAATCTTGAGTTGGTTAACTCAATTTTATTCGCATTATAAATATCATTTCCTACACTAAAGTTCACGAAAATACTCATGTCCCAGTTCTTGTAAGAAAACTGTTGATTCAAGCCTCCAATAAATTTTGGCGCTGCATTTCCTATCACCGTCCTGTCTTCATCAGTATGAATCGCCGGACTACCGTCAGGATTTTTGATCGAGCCACCCAAATCCAAAAGTTTCATTGTACCTGGTTGAATGGTGCTTCTGGTTACACCAAAAAATGAAGCAACATCTGGCTTGAGGGTGTAAACCCCTGTAGTTGCATTAAAATTAAAATCACTAACTTTATAATAACCGTCTGAGCGGTATCCGTACATCTGGCCAAGTGGCTTTCCAACTTCAACTAAATAGTCGTTTCCTGTATTGCTATCCCAACCTGATGCATAACCTTTACTCGTGATGCCATCATTAAGCTTTTCAACCCTGTTCCGATTGAAAGACATATTATAACTTGCTGAATAGCTGAAATCTTTGGTTTGCACAATCAATCCAGACAATTGAAACTCTATACCACGATTTGATGTTGCCGCAATATTTTGGGTTTGTTGCGTATATCCAGATGTTTGTGGAATAGGATTTTGCAGTAATAAATCTTTGGTACTGTTGTAATAAATATCAGTTGTAAACTGCACTCTGTTTTTGAAAAAACTTAAATCAAGTCCAAGGTTCCTTGATACTGTAGTTTCCCATTTCACATTTGGATTAGCCAACTGTGTGGGTACTACGCCTGGTACAAGTTGCTCATTCAATCCATAATACGTGTTGGAAGAATAAAGCGGTAAGTAACTAAAATCATTGATCCGGTTATTACCTGTAGAACCGTAACTCAATCTCAGCTTGGCATCAGAAACCACAGGTTTGATAGATTGTGCAAATTTCTCATCAGAAATTCTCCAGGCAAGCGCTCCTGAAGGGAAAAACCCCCAGCGTTGCCCATCCATAAACTTAGAACTACCATCGGCCCTGGCCGTTAACGTAAGCAAATATTTTTTGTCTAGCCCATAATTCACACGACCAAAAAACGAAAAGGTTCTGGCCATTACATTGTTCGTTGTAGGACGAGGCTGTGCCTGCCCTGCAGGTGGATTTCCCAAATTCATATTGGATAGTGCCTTTTCCGGACTGATGCCTAAAGGAAAATACCTAGTTTCGGCATTAAACTGCTCATTCCTGGTTTGATAGGATTCCTGACCAATCAATACGTCGATATCATGATGTTTTGCAATATTCTTCTTACTGTAAGTAACAGTATTTGAATTGTTTAGCGAATTTACTACACCCGTTAATATTGAAGCAATTGGCATTGCGGAATAAAGCGAGGCCTGACCAGTAATTTCTGAATAGAAATTGTTTGTTCTGGAATTGTTATTGTCATAACCAACGGTCATTCTTGCGGTGATTTCAGGAGTTAATGCATAACTTAGATAACCCGACAAGTTGTATCTCTTCCCAAAAGTTTTTCGGTAAACCGCGGTGGCATTAATTACCGGGTTTCTCAGGTCGGAAACTGCAAGATATTGAGCATCATAAAAATCGATATCTGTTGGATTTTTACTATCTATCGGGCGATAGGAAAGTGTATTCTTCAGGAAATTATCCCTGGCCAAGCCCGGGCTTGATACGCCGGCACCATTAATTCGTTCATCAGTATATCTTACATTGAAACCAGCTCTGAATTTTTGATTCGGCCTTAACTCCATTTTGAAACCTAAAAGCTTACGGTCGAAGTCTGAATTAATCATCACCCCTTCCTGGCCATTGGTGGTTAAGCTTAGGTTATAGTTAATTTTTTCGTCTCCCCCGTTTAAACTCAAGTTATGCGTTTGCTGCAAAGCAACTTTTCCGAAAACCTCATTTTGCCAGTCGCGGCCTTTATCACGATACACTTCAAGGGTATCAAATGGACCATAATTATTCACGAACGAAGTACTATCAAGCACATTTCCGCGGCTACGCTCATATTGATATTTAAGGTAATCAGTCGCATCCAGCACATCTAACTTACCCAGAATTTTACTTGCCCCTACAAAACCATTGTAGCTAGCGGTCATTTTTCCACGCTTACCGGTTTTAGTGGTAATCAATACTACCCCATTTGCACCTCTCGCACCGTAAATGGCGGTAGAGGCTGCGTCTTTTAGCACATCAATAGATTCTATATCCTGAGGTGACAGTGCTCTAAGCGCATTTTCAACTTGCACTCCGTCAACAATATATAATGGAGAATTATCTTGTGTGATAGAACTCCCACCCCTAATTCTGATCTGTACGTTGGTTCCAGGAGCGCCATCGGTAGCGGTTACCTGCACCCCCGCAAGCCGACCTGCAAGAGCCTGTTCGGCAGAGTTAATTGGAATATCCTTAATCTGATCAGCACGAAGAGAGGAAACAGAACCGGTAAGGGCTTCTCGGGAAACTGTACCATAACCGACGTTTACAATGGTCACTTCCTGGAGGACATTAACATCATCCTGAAGCGTAATTTTAGCAGTCGTACCATCGGCAGCAATATTCACTTCCTTTTTAACATAACCTACAAACTGAACCATTAAAGTGGCCACACCCGATGGCACTGCGATTGAGAATTTACCTTCGCTATCAGTATTAATTCCCCGGTTGGTGCCTTTTAAGGATATGGTTGCGCCTACTATTATACCGCCTTTTTCATCGGTTACCTGCCCTTTAATTGTTCGATTTTGCGCCCATGCAATTTGTGCTGAACACAAAATTAGGGTTATAAAAATGTATATGTATTTCATATTCGATCAGTTGATTGGTGAACAATTAAATAACTGTAAGCAGAAATTATCATGGCTTAGCTCTTTTGGGCTCTTCAATAATCTCACTCGTTGAAAAGCCTCTTTTTTTAAATAGATGTTGTAGTTTTTCCTCATAATTTAATTGGTTAGCTTGGGCTCTCGAAGATGAAAACCCGGGTTTTTACTTTGATAATGATTTCAATGCAAACGGTTGCATAAATAGAATCTAAAATTGGTTATAAATCTGATGTTGTAAAAAAATAAGTTGACTTGTGAATTTATTACTTAAGAAGATTCTCTTAGACGATTAACAATTTGAAAATTTGGTTAGCAATAAAATGTGACAAGGGCGAAGCCTTACTCCATTTTTGATAAACAAATTTAAATTGAGCTACAAAAAATGGGGTAAAAAAATTGACCAAAATAGTCTGTTTTCTGTGCAAATCCACTCTATTACTCTTAAAACCAAATTTTTTGAAGTTTAATTCGGATTAGCGAGCGTTAAAAATATATTTCTCGCCAGCAATGGTATCAAAATCAAACAGGTTAGTTTTCGGAATTGCTATGCCTTTTAATTTTGCTTCTGTAGATAACATCGGACTTTTGATTTTATTTACCTGATAAAACTTATTCGTATTCTCTCCTTTTGACTTTACTAGCTTTGCATTTCCGTTTAAACTTACCTGATCTGAAAGTCTTAACCGGCAGTTTCCGCCGATGGTGGATTGAACAATGAGCTTCTTCAATTTGCCATCTTTCCACTCCATGTCAACCTCGAAGCCTCCCCGAGCTTTAAGCCCTGTTATTTTCCCACTAGCCAAAGCATCGGGTAAAGCTGGCAACAGGTAAATATTGCCATCATAACTCTGTAGCAACATTTCGGTGATACCTGCAGTACAGCCAAAATTACCGTCAATTTGAAACGGCGGGTGTGCATCCAAAAGATTTGGATAAGTACCACCAGACTGGCCTTTGGTTTCCATCGGGGCTGGAGTTAATTGATCGGAAATCAGCTTGTAAGCTTTATTTCCATCCAGCATTCGGGCCCACCAATTCACCTTCCAGCCCATAGACCATCCAGTTGACTTATCTCCACGGTAAATCAGAGAATTCTTGGCAGCTTCCAGCAATTGCGGATTCCGAAACGGGGAAATCTGTCCAGAAGGATACAAGCCATAAAGATGAGAAATGTGTCGATGTTTATCATCGGGCCTATCTAAATCCTGTAACCACTCTTGCAATTGATTGTATTTACCAATTTGCATCGGTGGCATTTTAGCTAATGCGGTCGATACAGAATCAGAGAACGATCCGTCGGTTTTTAAGATTTTCGCAGCATTAATCAGGTTGTTAAACGTATCGAAAATAAGCTGGTTATCCATAGTGGTTCCGGCAGCAACGCCTACGTTTTTTTCATAAGTATTTTCTGGCGACATCGACGGTGCCATTACCAGCCATTTGGTTCTGGGCTCTTCCTTTAATACATCCAGATAAAACATGGCCGCACCCTTTAAAATTGGATAGTTTTCTCTTAAGAATTTGTCATCGCCGGTAAAAAGATAGTGTTGCCACAAATGTTGTGTAAGCCATGCGCCACCCATTGGCCACATGCCGTAAAAACCACCATCCACAATACCGGTAATTCGCCACAGATCGGTATTGTGGTGCATGTTCCAACCCCTTGCATGATACATTTGAGATGCACTTTCCTTACCTGTCGTGGCCAGGTCTTTTAACATGGAAAACAATGGCTCATGCATTTCAGATAAGTTGGTAATTTCAGCAGGCCAGTAATTCATTTCCGTATTGATGTTAACGGTATATTTGCTATCCCAGGGTGGGGAATTTTTATCGTTCCAAATTCCCTGAAGATTTGCTGGCTGACCGCCTGGCTGTGAACTTGAAATTAAAAGGTATCGCCCGAATTGAAAATAAAGCGCCACAAGCTCTGGATCTTTATGGTCGGCAAATTCCCTCACCCGAACATCAGTTGTTTTTTTTGATTGCTCGGAATTTCCCAATTCTAATCTTACGCGATTAAAAAATGACTGGTATTTCTTCTGATGTGTGGCAAGCGCCTCGTCGTATTTTTTAGCAATGGCTTTATTTAAAATCGATTTTGCCTTTATCAATGGCTCAGCGGTCAAATCTTTATAGTTTTTAAAGTTTGTAGCAATGGAGATGTAAAAGATTACCGAATTAGCTTTGCTCACCGTTATTGATGAATCAGTTTTATTAATCAATCCACCTTGTACAACAGGGGCCACTAATGCCTCGAATTTAATTTTTCCCTTTTTATTATCTACACTGCCACTATTGCCCGAGAGCTGAAGATAACTTCCGTCATTTTTAATCTGGTGATCTTTTTGGGTACTGGATAAGCCTAGTGTGAAATTGATGCTATTGGGCTTGTCGGCAGTAATTTTCATCATAATGACATCATCAGTAAAAGACGCGAACACTTTTCTTGTAAATGTGGTGTGGTCTACCTGATAGCTTACTGTTGATGTAGCATTGCTGATATCTAAATCGCGGTAGTAATTGCTATAGTTTTGGTGACCTGGAAAAGTGATCCACAAATCTCCTACGGTTTGATACGGCATACCGTAATTGAGATCAGCGGGCGCCTGGCGGGGAAAGGTTTGATTGGAAAGATTTTGAGCTTGTTGATTTTTACCCTGAAAAAGTAAATTCCTGATTTCATTTATTAGGCTTGAGGTATTCACTGGCACATTGTTTCCAGGTTCACCTGCCCAAACGGTTTCCTCGTTCAACTGTAAATGTTCCCTTTCAGGATTTCCAAAAGCCATTAAACCCAACCGGCCATTGCCAAGCGGTAGTGCTTCGTTCCAATTTTGAGCCGGTTTATCATAGTGCAATTTAAGGAGCTGCTGTGCAACTGCATTAAAGGAGCTGCCCGTAAAGGCTAACAGGAGGAATAGGCCAAAAATAATTTTGCTAGGGTGAATACTGGTTTTTATGCTTCTCATATCTTTCTTATCCATTGCAAATTGATGAATACTGAACACATTCAACAATCTTTATACTTGGTTAGTAATGAAGCAAAAATATCATCAGAAGGATAAAAAGGGGTTTAAAAAATGTGCAAAGGGGTTTGAGTATTAGGCAAAATCAATTACTCACCTATTGATTTCAAATATTCTGAAGGAGACAGTTTGTATTTCTCCTTAAAGCAAGTGCTGAAGTATTTGGCATTGGTGAAGCCCACGGTATAGGCAATTACCGATATACTTTTTTCTCCGCCATCAAGAAATTGTTTTGCTCTCTGCAAACGCATGTGGCGTACAAATTCTACCGGGGCGAAATCTGTCAAACTTTTAAATTTCCGGTAAAAGGTAGATCGCCCCATGCCAATGGCTTCTGCAACAGAATCGATGTTGAAATCGGTGTTTTCCATGTTCTGCTCCACTATTTCAATTACCTTTTCCATAAACAGCTTATCTTTGTCGGTAATCACAATATCCGAAGGTTCAAGCGGCGGCAAATGTTTGTTTTCTACCAACTCGGTAAAAATCCTTTTTCGTTGCTTTATTAAACCAGCAATAGCGGCCATTAAAAACTCGTTATTAAAAGGCTTGGTGATATAATAATCAGCTCCATATTGTAAGCCTTTAATCTGGTCTTCAATTGAAAATTTTGCAGATAACAATACCACAGGGATGTGACTGGTAGAAATATCATTTTTTAATTGGTCAAGCATATCAATACCGCTCATTACCGGCATCATCACATCACTTAAAATTAAATCGGGTATTAATTTCTGGGCTTTTTGCAGACCCTCGGCGCCATCTCCAGCCGTCTCCACCTCATAAAACCGATTAAGTTGGGTAGTCAGAAAGTTTCTTAAATCATCATTGTCCTCCACCAGTAACAGCTTCGCTTTCGGTTGTAAATCATCACTAAGCACTGGGGCTTTCCCCTCTCCTTTCATCGCCTGTTTAACTGGCAGGCTAACCTGTTGGCTTTCTATAAACTCTATATTTTCTCCAACGAAATGAGATTTATCAGTTAGCAAAGCCACTTTTACAGTCAGGCCTCGATCTTCGTTTTGATGTGCAAAAATCTGCCCTTTATGCAGTTCAATTATTTCTTTTGAAAGCGCCAAACCAATGCCCGAGCCTTTTTGATTCATATCATTCTGATGATCGACTTGGTAGTAGAGGTTAAATATCTCTTTAAGTTGATTTGCTGGCACACCAACGCCCTGATCCTCAAGTGAGAGATTAACATACTTCATTGAGGGGTCACTATCAATTTTCACACAAATATTTGAATGATCGGCACTAAATTTAAAAGCATTGGAAAGCAGGTTATAAATTACAATCTCTAATTTGTCCTTATCACCCCAGATATTAAAGGCTAAATCACTTGGTATAAGGCTAAGGCTAATATTGCGTTGCAATGCAGTTTCGCGAAAATAAGTCAATACATCCTTAACCAGCATAGTTAAATCGAAATGAGCGATTTGCAACTTCGCCTTACCACTTTCCAGCTTTCTGAAATCCAAAAGCTGATTGATAAAACGTATCATTCGGTTAGAGTTCTTTTTTACAATTTCAATCTGATTAAATCCCTGAGGACTTAAGGCTTCGTTTTTTCCAATTTCTTCAATGGGATTCAAAATTAACGTGAGTGGGGTGCGTAGTTCATGAGATATATTATTAAAAAAGTTGCTTTTTAATTCTGCCATCTTCCGCTCAACGGTAATCTTGTTTCGAAGGTTGATCATGGTTGAGATAATTCTCCTGGCTCCCTCTATAAGCCCTAAGGCAATTAAAATATAAATGAAGTAAGCCCACCATGTTTTCCAAGGTGGAGGTAAAATGGTAACGGCCAACTGTTTGTATGGGAGATGGATGAAACTTTCGTTATCCAAGCTTTTTACCTCAAATACATATTTACCCGGCGGCAAATTGGTGTAGGTGGCTCTTCGCCTTTCCCTATTAATATTCCAATTTTGTTCAAAGCCCCGTAAACGATAAGCATATAATTGCTTAGCTCCTTTCTTCGAATCCAGTACGGCGTAATCAATGCTTAAAATATTTTGATCATAATTTAGCTCCAGCTTATTTAAATAATTAATATCGGCGTTGATTAAGCCATTCGAATCTGGAAACTGATCAACATTGTTTACCTGCAAATTAGTGAACACCATTTTTGCAGCACTTTTCTTATTCAAAATACTATCCGGATGGAAATGAATATAACCCCGATTGGTGCCAAACACAATAGATTGATCAGCAAAACGCTGGCTTGCCGACTCAGAGAAAGTGACTTTAGGTAAGCCGTTATAAGTACCATAATTGGTAAACTCTTCTTTTACAGGATCAAATTTTGATAGTCCGTTTTGCGTAGCGGCCCAGATATAGCCGTGGCGATCCTCCGTACTGCTTAGTACGTAATCATTCGGAAGCCCTTGCTGGGTAGTATAGTTTTTAAAACTCACTTTTTTAAAAGGATTCTGTACGAATGCCTTATCCAGACCACCACCAGAGGTACTTAACCACATGCTATTCTTACGGTCTCGGAAAATAAATTGGATATCATTATTTCCAATGCTATTTTGCACACCAGGCATTTTAGCATAGTTCGCAAATCGCAAACCTGGAGCACCAGCAGAACCCGCATCCTTAACCACTAAGCCACTTGTAGTTCCAATCCATATATTTCCGGCTCCATCTGATGCTAAGGTTCTAATCTTTTGAAAACCTTCGTGCGGGTAGCCTTTTAAACCGTTTTGCTTATGCAAGAACTTAGTATTACCCCCATTAACAATGGCTACATTTAAACCTTCATCGAAAGTACCGATCCAAATTTTTCCAAATTTATCTTCCAGGAGAGAATAGATTTCATTGCTATTTAAGGAATAGGGCTGTGATTGATTTTTTTTGAAATGAGTGAGTGAATAACTGGTTCTTTCTGCATTTAAGGGCTTAGCCAGATATAAACCATTTGCCTTTGTACCCAACCAAATATTGTTTTTACTATCTTCTAAAATGCAGTATACCGCACCTAAAGCATTCTTTTCGTGATCATCAAATTTAATAGGGACTTGCTTTCCATCCTTTAGCACATAAATGTTCCTACTTTTCTGCCCAAGCCAAAGGCGGTTTTTACGGTCTACCAAAATACCACGCACATCATTATCCGATCTTTGTATCGTTTTTTCTGTCGGAAATTTTTGTTTAAAAAACCCCTCCTGGAGCACTACTTTATTCACTCCCCGATCTACACTGCTAAACCAGATTACGCCGTCACCTTCATAAAATAACGCTGTAACGGCATTTGGCAGATTATCGAATGACGGATTTTTACCGCTATTGAATATTTTAAATTTGGTTTTATCGCCTTCCAGATAACCTAACCCGGCATTTTTCATACTCACCCAAACCCTTCCCTTGTTATCTTCAAAGGCCCTAAAGTATGTTCCATTATAAGTATAGCCATCATCACTTGTTGCCGTTATTTTATTGAAACTATTGGTTTTTGGATTATAGGAGATTACGCCATTATTTTCAGGTTCAATCCAGATTAAGCCTGTTTTATCTTCGAACATCCAAGCCAATTTCTCACCTGCCTGGCTTGTTCGAACAACCTTAAATGGATTAGCAGTTACGGTAATGAGTTCTCCAACAGAGGTTGAAGCATAAATATTTTCACTAAACTTCGACGCTAAAATGCTATTAATTTTGCCTTTAGATATCCGGTTTATAGTTGCTGACAGATTAGATTTATTTACCACGAGTAGATTTCCAGTGGCTGATCCGAAATAAAGGCTGGATTTACTTTCTGCAGAGGAAACAAAATCCTCGCCACTAAAAATGCTGGCATTAAGTTTTAACTGCAAAAAACCTTTATTCCGCTTCATTAAACAAATAAGACCTTTGTCAGTAGAGATCCAAATTTTCTTTTGAGCATCCTCCTGAACAAAATTGACAACGTTAGATGGAAATCTTACCGAAGAGGATGAACTCGTAGAGAAATGTTCATATTTTTCGGGGAATTTCGGATCTGGGATGACAACTAAACCATCATTTTTGGTAATTAAAAATATTTCGCCCCCGTTGCCAACCTTTATCCTATTAAAAAGTACCTTTTTGCCATGTTTAATGCTGAACAGGTTAAATTGTTCTTTAACTTTATCGAAACGGTAGATCTGATTATCATAAGCTTTAATCCACAAATTTGTTCCAAAATCTTCTACAATTTGATCAATCCTATCGTTTTTTAACCTCGAAAGATCTCCTGGAAAAGATTTGAATGATCTGAAATGATGGCCATCAAAGCGGTTAATTCCATTCCAGGTGCCAACCCAAATGAAACCTTCACGATCTTTCATGATGTTTGTCACCGCATCGTGAGAAAGGCCATTTTCTGTTGAATAAAAATCACTTTTGAAAGTCAGTTGGGCGTTTACCTGAATGCATGAGAGTAGAAAGAAAAAAGAAAAGAGAAAAGTTAAGCGGCTCATATCCGGTTTAGGAAACTGTACTTTATTTGGTAAATCTGCAGTGCCGAAAAATCTAATGGACTACGGTTAAATGTAGTGAATAATTCAAAACAATCAATTTTAGTTTCGTTTTAAATTAGCGTCATCTGCTCAATCCCTTTAAGTCTATTTACAAATTTATTTGAAGTGCTAATTTCAATTAAGTCTTTTCTTGTATCCATGAGAATAAGCATCCTGAAAAAGAGGAATGTTAACTGGCATGACATTTAATTTCTATTATTGAGTTAACTTACTAATTGTAAGTATATTAATATCGAAAAAAGATGTTTATTTTTAAATAAATATTAATATCTCAAATTTAAAAACATCCCTACAATGAAAACAATCTTTAGCACGGCTATACTTTTCCTGCTGACCCTTATTGCGCAGGCGCAGGTAGATACAACCAGTTATCCGAAAGAGCGGTTAGAAATAAAACAATTGCTGCGCAGCCAGAAACCCGGTACAGTAATCGATTGTGATGATTTTATTGCAGTTGGGCCAAAAGGTGATATTTCCTTCACCCGCCAGCAATGGATAGAAGCACAGAAAAAAGAAAAAGTTGTCTTTAAATCTGTCATGCCCATTGCCGGACAAGAAATCATTAGGATTTACGAAGGAACGGTGGCAGTTGTGAATGTACTCATCCAAGTTAAGCTAGGAATTGAAGGCAAAGATGTAGATATTAAGGTTAGACGGCTGGAAGTTTATCATAAAAAGCAAGGCAAATGGTGCAGAGTAGCCGGCCAGGGCACCCAGGTAGATGAAAATCTGTTTCCCATAAATGCTACTGGCAAATTATAGTGATTGTTGAGAGTCAAATTTTAAGAAGGAGGCGTTAATTTAGTGTAACTGAGGTATGTTTTTGGTAAAAAAATAACGCATTGAATTTCAAAGCCATATACATTGTCATTTGAATAATCGGAATTGAGTATATCTACTCTAAAATGAATTTGGCTAGGTTTTCGTCATCGCTGACCATTTGGAAACGTTTAGCTTGCCGAAGAAACCCGACTTCCAAAAGCAATAGCAACAGGAAACCGGTCCGTTTAAAATTCAGAATAATCTGCTGGATATAAAAATAAGGTGACGTTTTGGACACATTATGTTCATACTGTGGCAAACCGCTGATCTTTTTATACTCTGGACCGAAAGCTGCCCAATGTGCATCCCGATCAGCCTTCTTAATGAAAGTAGTCAAATACATTAAATTGGGCATTTTGCTGCGGGAAATCACCTGCCCATAAAAAACTAATACAGTAAATGAAAAATATAACGTCGGGCACCAAGCGAACAGCTATAACGATTGAAAAGTGAATTTGAACATCGATATATAATGACTAGGCATCACTTATGCTTAAAGCTATTTATTTATTCCAATTATCTGTACGAAAAGGACCAGCTGGCAATCCTTCTACATTGTAAAGATTTCCGCTTAGGTTATCTCTAAAACAATACCTTACCGCAATTGGTTCTTTCACCCGATCATTGCTCACAACTATAGTTTTACCTACCATGGCTGCATCTGCAGCAACAAAAACTTTATCTGTACCAGCAATTTCAAACCCAACTAACTTTTGATCATAAGCAGTAAGTCCAAGTGGAATTTGATCAAAACTAAGAATTGCCTTATCAGCCGTTATTTTTAGCGAACTATAAACCGGACCCATATAAGCAATACCTTCTTTGTTATAGGTTTTCGCCAGTGCCCAATAAGCTAATCTTTTGGCAATTATTGTTTTATTTGGTGGATGAATTGTCTTTTGGCTACCAGCATCTACACTTACCACCATACCAGAATTATCAATTAGAGACATGGCCCTAGCTTGTGCTTCGTACAATAACGGAATATTATCTTTATAATCTTTATATACATTAGGAGCAATTTGAACATAATAAAATGGCCAATTACCTGCTTTCCAAAGGCTACGCCATTCCTTAACCATTGCTGCCATTTTACGGTCGTAGGTTAAAGGGTTTACCCTATTATTTTCTCCCTGATACCAGATTACACCTTTAATTGTAAAACCAATGATGGGATTTATCATTGCATTAAAAAGTACAGCCGGATCATTTTTTATCATCTTGGCACTATCTGGAGGATTTTTAAAATCATCAAATCCAGCTAAGCTTTTTTTAGTCATCCATGCCTCAATATCAGTACCTCCATAAGCCGTCTGAATAATGCCAACTGGAACTTTTAGCACCTGCTGTAAAAGCCTGGCATATTGATAACCTACTGCACTAAATTCTTTAACTGATTTGGCATCAGTATGTTCCCATTTACTTTGAATAGAAGTTAATGGAGCTCTGCTCATATTTTTCTCTATTCTAAAAAGCCTAACTCCCGGATCTTCCGCTTCCAACAAAATATCATTGGCATTTAAAATTGTCTGGTTATCAAACCCTTTAACTGGCATTTCCATGTTAGATTGACCAGAACACACCCAAACTTCACCAATCAGCACATCAGTTAAAATAATCTTTTGGCCATCATTAAGGGTAATATTAAATGGACCTCCAGCTTGGGGAGTAGTAATCGACGTTTTCCAACTTCCATCTGCTTTTACCTTAACGGTATATGTTTTTTTATTCCACGATGTGGCAATTAATAACGATGCGTTTGGTTTTGCCTTGCCCCAAAAACTCACTGCTTCCTTTTGCTGCAAAACCATACCGTTGCCAAATATTGCTGGCAAAACTACTTCCGCTTTTGCCAACTGGATAAAACAAACAAAAAAAAGTGTAATGATTAAAGACCTTTTCATTAACTGGTTTTTTTAATTTTTATCGCAAACAAACTCCATGTTGCGATTAACATGATGACCGCAGCAACTTGGTAAATGACCGAAAGATCAATTTGTGCATCTTTTAATGCACCGCCCACATAAACCATTGAACCGCCAACAATTGTGCTTAAAAAATTGAGTAAGCCATAACCTGTTGCAATAAAACGACCATCAGCTACTTGTCTTAAAATTGGCATTAGGTTAGCATCATTAAATCCTCTTGCCAATCCAAATATCAGCATGGCTACAATTGCAATGGCAAACACATTTGTTGAAGCCATTAAAAACAAAAACGGAGCACCTAAGGTGAAACCAATAATGAGCATGTATAATCTACCTTTTTCATTTTTACGTGTCCACCGATCTGCTAATATTCCACCTGCTACTACGCCTATAAACGAACCTATTTGAATATAACCTGTTGCAGAAAATCCGGCAGCGCCAAGGTCTAATTTGAAATGATCTTTCAAAAAAGTAGGTAACCAGCCATTAACCAACCAATTTACCATACCTAATACTGCAAAGTAAAACAACAAAATATAAAATGACCGCTCACTAAAAAGCACCTTTAAAGCACCAATCGGAGTGATTTTTTCAGCAATTGGCAATTCATCTGTTTTAGTTATTGGTTCTTTCTGATCTTTTAAAACATATAATAAAATGATGGAGTAAACAATTCCGAATGCACCAAATGCGTGGAAACCGAAACGCCATCCCCAAATAGTTGCTATATAACCGCCCAAACCACCCAATGCCAAGCCAGCGTATAATCCACTCATGTGTAAGCCCGTGGCTAAAGACCGGGTTCGTCCCTTGTGGTAATCTGTAATTAATGCCAAAGCAGCCGGAATGTAACATGCTTCGCTTATTCCCATTAAAAATCTTGTCAGTAACATTTCATGAAATGAAGAGGCATAACCTGTCCACAGTGTAACTAACGACCATACAAATACGCTAAAGACAATTACCTTTCTACGGCTGTATTTATCCGCAATAAATCCTCCAAACGGACTGAATATTCCATAAGACCAAAGAAAAACAGCCGTAAGTAAACCGAACTGCGCATCTGTGAGAGAGAAATCTGCAACAATCGGATCTCTCATGGAAGTAATTAGGATACGATCTAGATAATTGAGGAAGGCTACTATCCATAACAGACCTACAATTAGCCATGCATAACTAGATACTTTATGTGTTGAATTATTCATGAATTTTTGGATAGCAATGATTTATAATTTAAACTATTTATTGAGGTATCGCCATTAATACATTTGGTGTTCTTGTAGCCGGTCTTACTTCTCCCCCTGGTAAAATAACCTTACCATGCCAAACCGTTAAGGTAGTGGTTACTGGGGCCCATAAACTTCCATTTGGATTTTTAGTAGCATCATCTTTAATATCTGTTTTGATCTCCCCTATTTTATTCCAACTATTTGTTTTAGGATTATAGCTTAAAACTTCTTTAGAAAAACCAGGGTGTTTATCTTTTAACTCTGCCGCTTTTGAAGCTAGTTCACCATTATCTCCTCCAAAAATGAGGAGTTGCTTTTTACTAGAAAAGGCTGGCGTTGGTGCAGCGGCTACCGAACTTGGTAAATCAGCTAGTTTTTCCCATCCTTTATTTGGCGTGTAACGGTAAGCATCGTTCAAATACTTTCGTTCGCCGTTAATTAAAGTAACCCCACTAAAAATATAGACAGAATTTCCAAGAGCTCCAGCAACACTTAACATTCTTGGCTCACCCGGCCAACTTGGTAAAAGCTTCCAAACTTTGGTATCTGCAGCGAGATCGAGTGCCCAAAAATTATTGCCTGCAGTTTTTGCATCTGGCGTTTTTATACCTCCCATTACATAAATTACGTTTCCAGCTAAAACGCCGCAGGTATTGGCAATGGGTTCTGGTAAATTTGGTAAGTGATCAAATCTGATTTGACCATTTTCGTAATGAAGCTGCAAAACATCTTGGTGATGCCCTTCTTCGTTACTTCCACCTATAATTATTAAAGTATTTTTATAGTTTACCGATACACCATAGCCCATTTTTTGAGGCAGTTTGGCAAGTGATTTCCAGCTACCATCAGGTTTATCCAATACAAAAATTTCATCTGTCCATGCCTTTTTTGATCCTGTCCATGGGGCGCCACCATCTGGAAAATTAGCCCCTCCAGCTACAATTAATGCATCTCCAGCTACACCTGCAAATGAGCCTGCAAAACCTATTTTATTAGGGATGGCTGGTAATTGCTGCCAATCAAATTTCTGAACAGACTGCGCCTGCACCACACTTTCATTTAAAGTTGTAAGCATCATAAAGAAGACAAATAAATATTTAAGGTTAATCATTATAAATTTTTAAGTGCGGTAACTTCTGCTTGAGTAAGGGCTTTTTTGTAGATAATTAAATCGTCGATTAAGCCATTATATTGATTGCTATAACCAGCTGTTCCTTCTTGCATACCAACTTTAAACGTTCCATTGTTAGATGTAGTTTTAACAGCAGTAGCGGTTGCCTCTCTTATTTTAACACCATCTATATAAAAAGTTGTTGTAACACCTTGTCGAACCGTTACAAAGTGATGCCAAACCCCATCATTTGTGGTAGAAACAGCGCCATTTGATGCGGTGGTTAAATTGATGGTAGATCCGCCTGTAGCATCTTCCGTAGAAAATGAAGTTAGATTGGTTGCTGTACCCAAAATACGCACCCAGGTTTGGTTATCTCCACTCCCTTTTGCACCACTTTCCTGCCAAATCATTCCTCGTTGTTGAGTTGAGGTTTTCATCCAAACTGACACCGAATAATCTCCAGTTCCAAAGTTCATTGCCTCATTATCAGGCACGATGAAACCACCAGTAGTATTGAAAACTCCCGTTCTACCAGCAGCTGCAGTTCTATCGGCATCAAAAGTAACTGTACCTACACTTGTTGAAACCAATTTAGATGGTCCTGCATCATTAATGCTTCCATTGAGTGGATAAAATGCTGTTAGTGAGCCTCCAGGCACAACCAATACATAAGCTGTTTTCTCTATTGTTGATGTTTTTGCAGTGTTAGAGGCAACCAGTTTTACTTTATAACGACCAGCATTTGGGTAAGTAACCGTAGGATTTTGACTTGTTGAACTGGTAACCGAAGCACCTTCAAATGTCCATGCCCAAGAAGTAGCAGTCCCAATAGATTTATCGTTAAACTTAATGCTTCCTCCGGTGTAGGTAGCGGTTTGATCACTATCAAAATTTGCTTCAACAGAGGTGATATCTATAACCGTAAGCAAATTAGGCTTTGAAACGGTTTGCGATCCCTTTGGATTGGTAGCCGTTAACGTTACGGTATAAATCCCTGGAACAGGAAAAGTCATCGCAGGATTTTGTTCTGTTGAGGTTAATACTGTTGCACCAGATTTAAATTCCCATGCCCATTTTGTTGGCATACCTAAACTTTTATCTGTAAAAGTTACGCTTTCATTCTGCTTTACTGAAGTTGCACCAACAGTAAAATCAGCCGTAATGTCTCTGTAACTTACTGTGATGTAGCCAACCTTCTTCTCAACCGCAGTAGTTTCATTATTTTTAATTGTTAAAGTTACTGCGTAGGTGCCCGGCTGATTGTAAGTTACCGTAGGTCCAGAAAGTTCAGAAGTTGTCGGAGTACCACCTTCAAATTCCCAACTCCATGAAGATGGTTGCCCTTCAGAAATATCGGTAAAAACAACATTTTCTCCAGCCAAAATCTGTGTAGAAACCACACTAAAATCTGGAGTTAACTCCTTAAAAAGTTTATCTTTTTTTGCAGCCCAAAGCAAATATAATTAGGCCGATTAATGGTAAAAATTTAAATTTCATACAATTAGTATTTTAAAGTGGATGCCTCTTTAACTACATTAAAAAAATCAATTTCTTCCAGTGATTTTTTGAAATTATCTTCATCTTCTTTACTCAAAGCCACCAGCGGCAATCTGCAATTACCTAATTCGAAACCCTCCATTTTCATGATTGCTCTCTGAGCCGGAATTGGTGGATATTTTACCAGACAACGCACCATGTTTACCGAATTAAGTTGCATAGCTGCCGCTTCATCTGCTCTGCCTTGCTCATAAAGCTCCATCACCTTTAAATAGAGTGGTGCTGCAAAAGTATAAGTACTGCCGATGGCACCTTTTGCGCCAACAGCTAAAGCTGGAAGCAACATTTCATCAAAGCCAAAAAGTATATCATACTTTCCATTTTTATAGGCTAAACAAGCCTGATATTCATGTAGGGTTGAAGCTGTATATTTAATTCCAGCAAGGTTAGGTATAGCTGTTTCTGCTTGTTCTAAAAAATCTACCATATCCATTGCCACACCAGTTAAAGTAGGGATATTATAATAGTAAAATGGCGTATTTCGCGCTGCTGATGCTATCTCTGCAATACAAGCCACCAAGTTTTTAACAGAATTTGGTTTAAAGTAAAAAGCCGCAACAGACGATATAGCATCTGCGCCAATTTGTTCGGCATGGGCCGCTAATTTTCTGCATTCTGCAATAGAGCTATGGCCAACATGTACCAAAACTAAAATACGCTTATTTGCAGCTTTAACGTAAGCTTCAGCAATTTGCATTCTTTCGTCTATTGTCAGATTTGGTCCTTCACCATTGGTTCCGCAAATGAAAACGCCAGTTAATCCATCTTCGATCATTTTATCAACTATTGCTGGAATAATCGATAAATTAATACTTCCATCTATGTTGTAAGCTGCAAAAGTTGCAGCAATTAGTCCTTTTATCTTATTCATTTTTTTGATCTAAATCTATTATAGCAAATCTTTTAATTTAACTGTTTGAAAGACAAGATCTGCCTGACTGCTTTCATACAATACGCCAATTGTTTCTTCATCCACACTAGTGATACAAGAATATCCTCTACCCTTCCATTCATCAAAAAGCATTTTTCTTTCCCATGATTTGCCATCATCATTACTCATTTTGAGCGTGATGTAATTTCGGGCCACTTTAGAATCTGGATTGCAAAAGAGAAGTATTGATTTTTTAGTTTTACCAACCGTATAATCATGACGTAAAATACTTGCCATGCAGGTTGGTTCTTGTAAAGCTTTGTGTGATGTAGGATGTATTGTCCAGTTTTTACCCAAATCTTTTGTTACCGCTATTGCCCTTCCGTTATTTTCACTTGTATCTGTGCGATTGGAGTTTGCCCTCATGTTTAACATCACCGAACCATCTGCTAATTCTACCGCCATATTTTCTGTGGTCGATTCTTCTGTAGCTGCATTGCTGGTTTGCCATGTTACACCATGATCTTTACTGTAGGTGATATTTGAAAATGGCTTACCCGTAGCATCTCTTCCCTGCGTAGGAAACACCAACGTACCATCTTTTAAAGTTATCCCCGCACCTGGCGCAGGCGCCCAAAGCCACCATTCTTCCTTTTTGCACATTTTGGTAATGTTTATAGGCTTACTCCATGTTTTTCCATTGTCAGAACTTTTGGTAATCATAAACTGTGAGGTCTGTTTTACATCAAAACCTGGTTGCGATCCCCTATCTCGCCACTGATGGTTCCAATCTGTACTTTGCTCATTTAATCCTTCAACCCATTTACCATCTTTATTGATGACACCATACATCCAAAGTCCGGCAACGAAAATGTCACCCGTATTTTTATCTACCAGAATACAAGCATCAGAAACGCCATTAAATTTTTCTGGAAGACCACCCCATGCACCCATATCTAAAACAACTTGCATTGGAAGCCAAGTTTTGCCTTTGTCTACACTTCTTGATAAACCGATATCAATATCACCTTGCAAATCGCCGCCTTTTGTTCTTCGTGCATCGTAAACGGCTAACAAACTACCATCTTTTGCTGTCGCGATGCCCGGAATGCGATGAGTGTGAATGTTTTCTTGATTATGCTGACGTAAAGCGACAGCAACATATTGGCTAATCGTTTTACCTAATGGAGTAACCTTTACTTTTTTACCATCTAAAACTACCGCACCTATTGTTAAATTGATTTTATGCTGAAGATCTGCATTGCTTTTTAGCTTTAAAGTAAGCCAGAAAAAATGCTGCCCTGATTTTAAAGCTTTATTTAACTCAAGCGAAAGCACTTTTGAGCTATTCCCATTAACTGTAGCAATAGGTGATAATTTTTCTAGCTTGGCTGAAGTAATAAAAGTAGTATCCTGATCTAATGCAAAAAGCTGGACCTGATCTATATCTGCACCATTGGTAGGAACATTAATTTCAAGTTCATTTAGTGTTTTATCCTTGGAGATGTTAACGGCTAAACGTAATACCGGATTAAAATCTTTTCCAATTAAAAGAGGTAACTGATATTTCTGTTGCGTAATATTTTCTTGAGCATCTACTGATGTAAAAGCTAGCATCAAGCAGAATAATAGCGATATCTTAAGTTGATTGATCATATTATTTAATTTCTGATACATTTACATTTCTAAAGGCAATTCCATCTGAGAACCTAGCTGTTCCTGCCTCATACAATATTCCAACTTCATTGTTTTCGATCATCACAAGATCTGAATAAGCCGACATCCCCGTAAATACAGAATAAGCTTTGGGCCAAGTAACACCATTATCTGTACTCATTTTAATGGTCATATTTGTTCTGGTAATGCTTGATGGATTAGAAAACAGAAGCGTATGTTGCGTACCAACTGTGGTAGAAATTATGCTACCTTGGCAAACTGGATCTACCAATCCGAGGGCATCAACAGGTACCGACCAAGTTATTCCTCCGTCTGTACTTATACTTTTCATTCTTAAATTATTATTACCTGAAACCCTCATGTTTAGCATCAAACTTCCATCAGCAAGTTCGGCTACTGTGCTTTCGTTAGGATTTACAGCAATTGGTGGCGTTACACCTCCAAGTTTCCAAGTTTCGCCATTGTTATCTGAGTAGATTACATGTGAATAACCTTTTCTACCAGCACCTTTTTCTATGTTATCGCAAGGGATTACAAGCCTGCCTTTAAAAGTGCCTTTGTTAATTTGAATACCATGACAAGGACCAGTTGCATACCAACCCCATGCGGCCAATTTAACATCAGTAGTAATTTCCTGCGGTGAAGCCCAACTTACACCATCATCAACAGATGAGGTTTTATAAACTCTTCTGGTATCTTTACTGGTGCCATTATTTATGGTAGAAATATCATCAGTACCTAAATTCCAGGTCATTAGTAAATGTATCTTTCCAGTTACTTCATCTACTACAGGAGCTGGGTTACCACAAGTGTTTTCTCCATCAGTCCATACTACACTTAATGCGCTCCAAGTTTTACCTTTATCAGTAGAGCGTTTTACCACCATATCGATATCTCCTTCATCACCACAATTATTTTTGCGGGCTTCAGCAAATGCTAATAAAGTACCTTGTTTAGTTTTGATTATGGCTGGAATTCGGAAACAGTAATAACCACCTTCGTTTGATTTGTAGATATGGTTATAGCTGGTATTGCCTGTAGTTGGTGCAGGCGCTGGTTTAGGCTCCGCAATTGGCCCGGTTTCTTTACCACAGCTTTCCAGAATAGCTATCACAGCAAACAAGCAAATGATCAACTGATATTTATATTTTTGTTTAGTTAACATAACCTTCTGTTTGTTTTAAGTTCGGGTTTAAGAATATTTGTGTATTTGGAATTGGAGAAAACAACGGTATAGATTTCCCTAAAAGATTTGGCACTTCGTTATAAATATTAATGGTGCCACCAAAGTGAAATCTAACCAAATCTGGCCATCTTTTAAGTTCCATCCAAAACTCCCTTCCACGTTCGTTCAGTAATTCTTTTTCGAATGACAACTTATCCATCGCACCTGTATAAACTCCTATTCCTGCTCTCAAACGTACTTTATCTAACTCTGTTTTAGCCTCTGGAATTCTATTTAATGCTGCTAAAGCTTCTGCCTTAAATAAGATCATTTCTGCTGCTCTGTATAGTACAATCTCATTTTCATAATAACGGTCATCTGGATAAGCTGTACCTCTAAACTTATTATCGAAAACGCCAATCACATTATTTGCTGCATCAACCGCTGTTATAAAAGAATTTGCCTTTCTAACATCATTTGCCGCAAAAAGAATTTGAATTTTCGCACTTGGTGCATATACACTACGAGCACCGTTTTTTGAAAAAGGCAATTGCGCAACATTTGTAGCTGCAGCAACAAAAATATCTCGTGGTTTTAACCTGCTGCCATATTGGTCAGATTTTTCATCACGTAAGAAATAGAATGAAAATATGATTTCTGCATTTTTTCTCTTATCAGTTGCATGAATTTCACTAAAATTACTTAATAGCGAAGCGCCAGAAGCCAAAGCTAAATCAGCTGCTGTAATGGCTGCCTCGAGGTCGCTTGTGGTACCCGCCAACACTTTATTTTTCCATAGTAAAGCATCTGCTTTTAGCGCATAAACTGCAGGTTTAGAAACCCTATTTTTATTCACAAATCCATTTTCTGGGAAATTCTTAAGTGCCTCTTCGATATCAGAAAGAATTAAGGCCATTACTTCGTTTGCAGGTGCACGAGCCGGCAAATCTCTTTCTGCACTTTCTGTTGGCTGCAATACAATTGGAACATTACCCCAAGTTCTAATTAAAGAGAAATAGGTATGAGCCCTGATAAAATAAGCTTGCGCAAGCGCTCTATTGATATTTGCAGCTGTACCTGTTGTAATGGTTGGTGCATATTTGATCACCAAATTACAATGATGGATTAGGTTATAAAAGTTAATCCAATTTGGTGCATTTAGTGGCGTTAAATTTTGCGCCCAAGCCGTAGTTGTTGCGCCTTCTAATCCTAAAACAAATACATCACTTCGGTCTTCAAAGTATAGGGTTGTATTCATTAAGTTCCTAAAATCAGCATTGATACCTGTCATGTATCCGGTTACATCTCCCTCAGCTTTCCAATAAGATTCATTGGTTATGCTCGATACTGGAGGTGCATCTAGTATTTTTTTACAACTTGCAAAACTTACTAAACAGCAAATAGCGGTGTATATGTATAATTGCTTTCTCATTGTATATTTCTTTAACATCATGATTTAAAATGTAACTGTTGCACCAAAGTTGTACTGTCTTGGTCGTGGGTATGAACCCTCATCGTTACCAGTAAATATTTCTGGCATTAAACCATCGTATTTGGTGATGTAACCGATATTGTAAACGCCTGCGAATAGATTTATGCCAGCAATATGTGCTTTTCTTAAAAAATCTGCTTTTAACCTATAGCTTAATGAAACTTCTCTGAAGGCAAGAAAATCTCCTTTAGAATGGTAAGCTGAATTTGCAGTAATATAGCCTGATGAAGATGCCAATCCGTTACCACTTCTTAAATGGTTTCTGTAGTTATAATCGGCATCACTCTGTACAGTATATTTGGGTATGCTTGCATTGTCTCCTGGGTTTTTCCAAATTTTATCGCTCATTACATCACTCAAAGTCATGTTGTTATTCCTGGCACTACCAAGCGATCTTCCTCTAAAAGAATTATCAATTACATGACCCACTGCAAAATCGGCTACAACACGCATCGAAAGTCCTTTATAATTAAAAGTATTTACAATACCGCCCGTTCTATCAGGTCTGATATAACCCATAAAAACCATGTCTCTGCTGTCTATAATTCCATTTCCATCAACATCTTCCCAAATGGCATCACCCCCTTTTTTAACGCGGTTATTTGTTTCGCTATCTTTTGGTGCATTAGCTGCATCGGCATCAGTTGCGTAAACACCAATCATATGGTATGCCCATCTACCACCATATCTTTCCCCTTCGGCAGTTCCTCCTACTTTAACATAATCATTTAAGGTTTTGTCAAAGACGATGTTACCGCCAATTCTATTTTTTAGTTCTCCATTATTTGGTAGATCGATAATAATCGATTTATTAAAGGATAGGGTTAAGTTTACATCCCAAGAAAAGTTTTTGGTTTTTATGGCTTTTCCGGCAATTTCAAAATCAAAACCGGCAGATTGGATGGTGCCAAAATTACTTTTGATTGAAGAAAAACCCGACGTCGCATCCAAAGGTTTATCAAAAAGTCTATCGCTTGTTCTTTTGTTGTAATAATCAACCAATACTGTTACTCTATCTTTAAACAAACCAATATCTGCACCAACATCAAATGATGTTGTCGTTTCCCAAATCAAGTCTTTGTTGGCTAACTTGGTATTTAAAATACCTACTTCTCCTAAATAAGTATTTCCGATACTATATTGGCCTTGAGTGTCGAAAATTGACAACTCATTTTGCCCTGCTTGCCCCCAACTTGTACGCAATTTAAAAGTTGAAACATATTTTTTTATGGGATCAAAGAACTTTTCACTATGCACGTTCCACCCTGCAGATACACCTGGGAATATACCCCATTTATTAGATTCTGCAAATTTAGATGAACCATCGCCCCTTAAACTTGCTGAGAATAAATATTTGCGGTCATAATCATAATTTACACGACCGAAATAACTCATTATAATATCAGAGCTAATATCCGAACTACTTCTTTGTGTTAACAGCGCTGTTGCATTCACTGTTCTGATGTTATCTGTTGGCGCACCATAACCCGATGCATTTACACCATAATTATAATTGTTGATGTAACTGGTACCGAGCACAGAACTGGTGTGGTGTTTCGAACCAAAATCCTTTACATAATTGAATACTCCGTCAACCTGTGCCTGTCTGATAAAGGTATGCTCAGCTGCAGCATTCCTGTTGATATTTACTTCATTATATGCTTCGAAAGAGTTGGTTAAACCTTCTGTAGTAAACCAATACACTGCAGGTTTAAAGCTTAGCCCGGGTAAAATATCCCAGGTAGCACCTAAATTAAAAGTAGAACGATAAACCTTATTGTCGCTATACTGATCACGATAGTAAATTTCATGCTGTCTATTTCTAAATGAGGCAACACCTTCTCCGGGTGCAGGCAAACCATTCTCGTAAACATCCCGATAGGTAAAAGGCATTGTTACCGATCTTGAGAGCACATTTTGAATGTTGCCAATGCCATTACTTTGACGGAGCAGGTAATTTATATTCGTATTTAATGCCCATTTATCGCTTAATTTATAAGTAGCATTAATCAAGAAATTATAGTTTTTATAATCTGTTCCAGAAACGATACCTGTTTGATTAAGGTGACCTAAACTTACATAATAGGTAGATTTTTCTGTACCGCCGCTAACGTTGAAATCATATTCATTTCTTCTAGCGTTTTGAAAAGTTTCATTTTGATAATTGGTTTCCTTGAAGATTAACTTTTTGCCTGTAACCGGATCTGTCATGGTAGTCCAGCCTTGGTTATCAATTAAATTACTTACATAATCTTTACCATAATTTGCAATGTAAGTATCTAAAAATTCTAAGGTATTTTTACTATTTCTAGGATTTCCTGTAGACATGCCATAGGTACCATTAGCAAGGAATTGATTTGGATTACTAGTATTAAATTTTTGTGTATTTAACCTGCTCACATATATATAATCGGCAGCGCTGGTAAAATCATACTCATTGCCCTGCTGTTCAAAGCCACTGGTATATCTGAAATTAATACTTGGTTTGGTGTTGAGCTTTCCTGATTTGGTTTTGATGATAATTACACCATTTGCAGCTCTGGCTCCATAAATTGCAGTAGAAGCTGCATCTTTTAAAACTTGCATAGACTCGATATCGTCTGCATTAATATCGCTGATGTTTCTCATGCTTCCAACAATACCATCCACAATAAACAAGGGAGAATCGCCTTCTGGAGATGTAGATGCACCTCCTCTAATGAAAATCTGTGGATTTGCACCTGGTTGTCCACTTGAAACTTGCAACGAAAGGCCAGCAACTTTACCTTGCAATTGATTTAGCGGATTAGCAGCGGGAGCGTTTTCAAATTCTTTAGCGCTTACTCTAGTGATCGAATTGGTAACCGTAGCTCTAGATTGTTCTCCATATCCAACAACCACAACTTCGGTAAGGCTATTCACGTTATCCTCTAAAGTGACGTCGAGCACCGTCTTCCCATTAATAAACACTTCTTTGCTTTGACTACCAACATAAGAAAATGCGAGTGTGCCCTTGCCCTCTGGCACATTGATAGAGAATTTGCCATCCAAGTCAGTGGTTACAACCACATTTGTACCTTTTAGTTTAACACTTACCCCTGGCAGAGTTTCCTTTTGCATGCCCGATCTTACCACCCCAGAAACTAAAACAGATTTTTGCGCCCAGGTTTCAAGTGCAAAAAGACATAATATAGCCAGCAGCCAAATCGTAATTTTTTTGTTCATAACATTTTTTATATTTGGTAATTAGTCTTTATGTAGGACATATCAAATGTGAGAAGTATTCTTTATAATTCCAAATTGAATTAGTGTAACAAATTAATGATCAACCTGAATTAGCAAAAAAAAGCCCGTAAGTTAGGCTTACGGGCAATAAATTAATGCAATGATTAAACTAATTTTACTTGAGTCTATTAAAGTGGGGTTGCAAATGAGCTTGCATACCTTTTTTAAAATCATCAACTGAACCAGATTTTAAAATTTCTACAAGATCTAAATGGCTTACTAAGCCACGGGTTGGTTTCTGTTCAAGCGTTACTACATAATCAAAAATTGGCATCAGCATAATCTGAAATCTCTTCAGAGTATCGTTTCCCGACATCTCGTAAAGCTTTCCATGAAAAGCAATCTCATTTTTTATGCGAAATGAATGGTCGTGGTTGATCTCTTTTTTGGCAATAGTCTCTAGCTCCAATATATCCTTTGGCGTTTTTCGGATATATAAGAGGTCTGCTATTCCCATTTCCAATACCAAACGAAGTTCAAATATGTCCTGCAGGGTGCTGTTGTCGATAATTAGCGGGTCTAATACACGTTCAAAAGTCCCGAGTATGTCAGGTCTTGCCAGAACCATTCCCCGCTTCTTACGTGTTTCAATCATACCAAGCATTCTCAAACGGCTTAACGCTTCCCTGAGCACATTCCTGCTCACGCCTAATGCTTCTGCAAGTTCGAGCTCTTTGGGGAGTGCATCACCAGGCTTAAAGGATTTTCTTTTTAGATATTCCCTCAACTTCAATTCGACTACATCAGCCATGGTGTTTGAAATGATTGGCGGTAGATCCTTACTTAAATTACTTATATCCATAAACCTTTGCTAAGCCACAAAGCACAACATATGCCCTATTATGTAGTACAAATAAAATAATATTTAAATGAACCGCAAAACGGAATTTATTGCTGGCATGCTAATAACTTAAAATCTTAGCATTGACTGGGCTCCCAATTTTCGATAAAAAAGGCTGGCGTAGTACAATAGATTTAAACATAGCAATCTAAAAAGTCAATAGATTATCCGAGGCTTAAAATACTCACCAATGTCATCTTGAATTACGTTATAATATATAGCGTATCATTCACCGTCTTAAAATTATCAAATCAACAATATATTATTGAATTTACATTAAGATAAGATTAAGTACACTCCAAACGATCGGTTTACCCGATTATTTCAACAGAAAATCCATGCAGCAATCGGCCAACAGAAGGCTACCGCTTGATGAAAACAATAAAATCATTAGGTTTGCAAGAAAAAAAGGATCATGAAACAAGGACTTCTTATTGACATGGATGGGGTGATTTATAGTGGCGAAGCGCTGATTACGGGTGCGGACAAATTCATCAAACACCTTACTGAAGAAAACATCCCCTTCGCTTTCATGACCAATAACAGTCAGCGAACATCACTTGAAGTGGTAAGAAAACTTAAAGGGTTGGGCATCAAAGTTGAGGAAAGCCACGTGTATACCAGCGCAATGGCAACGGCAAAATTTCTTAGTGACCAAAGCCCTAAGGGCACCGCTTATGTACTTGGAGAAGGAGGCCTGCTGAGCAGCTTGCATGACCACGGCATCACCCTGGTGAACACAGATCCTGAGTTTGTGGTACTTGGAGAAGGTAGAAATTTTACATTGGAAATGGTTCAGCGGGCAGTTGACATGATTCTTGCTGGAGCTAAATTCATTACTACAAACAGAGATCCTTCGCCCAAAAAACCAGGTTGGAATAATTTAGGAATTGCGGCCACAACCGCCATGATTGAAGAGGCCACTGGAAGAAAAGCATTTGTTACTGGAAAACCAAGTCCGGTGATGATGCGTTCGGCAAGGAAATTTTTAGGTCTTGAAACCGGTGAAACCACAGTCATCGGCGATACTATGGAAACAGATATTCAAGGTGGGGTGCAAATGGGATACAAAACAATTCTGGTGCTATCGGGTATCTCAAGCAAAGACACCCTTGGACATTATGCTTTTAAACCTGATATGATTGCCAGCTCAGTAGATGAGATCAAATTTCCATTGTCCTGGTGGACATAGAAAATCATTAGTTTCTACGAAGCCTGATAACGTAATTGTGAAAAGCCGGCCAGATTTACGAATAACAAAAATAATGTTCATCACCTACTATGGCAACTTAAAAAACTTATCTTCACTATATGTACTGGTATGAAGATGAAGTCCGGCATCTCGAAGAGATCCCGCAAGGAGGTAGAGAAGCACATTCCATCCTGTTTTACGGGAGCTCCTCTCTCCGTTTGTGGCATTCTTTAAAGATGGATTTTCCAACCAAAACGCCCTGCAATCTGGCATTCGGAGGCTCTACTTTGGCCGCATGTGTCTGGTTTTTCGACAGGATCATGGTGGGTTACAGCCCTCAGGCTTTTGTTTTTTATGCAGGTGATAATGATCTGGGTGATGGCCGCAATCCGGAAGAGGTTTATATATTCTTTCTACAATTAATGGTTAAGGTAGAAGCACGCTTTGGCAATGTGCCCTGTTATTTTATTTCCCTTAAGCCGAGTCTTTCCAGATGGCACATGGCAGAGCAATTCAAATACACAAATATTTTGATAGAAAGTGAGATCATCAAAAGAAGTGGGAACTGGCATTTTATCGATATCTTTAAGAAAATGCTTGACAGATCGGGAAAACCAGATCCGACATATTATGACCAGGATGGATTGCATTTAAGCCCGAAAGGTTACCAGTTGTGGAAGCTGCTCATTCAGCAGAAATTAGGCTAAGCATGATGATTTGTTAACTTTCAACTAACACAAAAACCACTATCTTCCCTAAACATTCAAACATGCACAGGGAATACCATAAATGGCATAGCGATCATTTGGGTCGCGAAATGGAACTGTTGATTTTCGGAACAGGCGGAAGGGCAGTACTTTTGTTTCCGACCAGAATGGCGAGATTTTATGATTATGAAAACTGGGGAATCATTCATGCACTTTCCAGTCAGATTAACAATGGAGAAATTCAACTTTTCTGTGTGGACAGTATCGATGGCGAAAGTTTCTACAACCATTCGGTCTTTCCTTCAGTCCGCATCGATAGACACTTACAGTATGAAGCCTACTTGCTCAATGAGGTTATTCCGCTGATCCATCAAAAAAACGGGTCTACCCGGCTGCAATCTGTTGGCTTTAGTATGGGCGCATATCATGCGGCAAATATCGCCTTGAAACATCCCCATCTTTTTAATAAAATCGTCGGGATCAGTGGCAGATATGATCTTACTCAATACATCCACCCATTTGATGATCTGATGAGCGGATTCCGAAGTGACCAGGTTTACCACAATATGCCTATTCAATTTCTTCCGCATCTACACGACAGTGAGCAGCTCAACAACATGCATGCAATGGAAATTATTTTAGTTGTTGGCAAAGAGGACCCTTTTTTGGAAAGCAACAAATCCCTCAGTAATTTGCTTTGGGAAAAAGGGATAAACAATCAGTTCTATGTATGGAAAGAGAAAGCACATCGCCCCTATTATTGGCGAATGATGGCACCATTATACATTTGAAAGGTATAAAATCCTTCTAAATTAATCTCCCTTTATTTGGCTTTTATAAAAGCCTCCTTATCTAAGTCAGAACATTGTCCAAAAAATACCAAGAACAAAATAGAGTAACTAAATGCAGGTAGCAAAATAATTTTCATAATGATTGCATTTTTGGCAAAGAAAGATCAGCGATTTTAAGTAAAGATTAATAAAAAAATCAAACTACTAGAGCAAGAAAGTAAAAAGCGCCAAACCAATAAGGCTGCCCAAAATTAGACAGCCTTAAATGAAATGATAAACAATTCCGGTTAAGCCTTCCTCAAAGTTGTTTCATAAATATTTTTGCCTGTATGATCAATAATTTTCGCGTTTAATCGATTTTGATCAATAGAAAAATACATGAAACCATAATCTGAGGTTTCAAATTTACTATAAGATATTCCACTGGTTACCGGCGTAATCTCAGAACCTGCACCCGATATAAACTGATGCGTCATTCCCGGAGTGACTAAATGTTGCAGCGAATGATCGTGACCAGAGAGATAAACATCAACCTGATTTTGCTCGAATATATCTTCAAGAACCTTTCTTACTGCCAGGGTATCGTAATTTTTAATGCGGGGCCCTACGGTATAAATGGGATGATGCCCCATCACCATTTTCCATTTTACATCAGGACCGGCATTTTTCAACGTTTGATCCAGCCACTTCAACTGTTTTTCAGGCTGCTGATCCTGCACCCAGGGTTTGTACTGCTCATTCTGATGAAATTCAGGAATAAGCGGACAGGTATCAATATAAACCATCAGTACTTTTCCTCCACCTTTCATCGGCACTTCTTTTGAATAATAACGCGATGGCATTTTCCATCTCCGGCTAATTTTGCTGTACCTCACCTGTGCATCGGGATCAGAAATATAATCATGGTTGCCTAAAATCGGATACCAATCCCATTGCAGGGCAAAATCGGTATAAATATTTTCAAACGAATAATGCCAAAGTGGATCATGCTCGCTGGTTACGCCTTTTGGATAAAAATTATCGCCCAGAGAGATAATAAAATCATTGGGATTTTCAGTTGCCCACTTTCCCATTTGCCTGGCCACATGAACCTGATGATCAGCTCCGTTTCTGCCCCAATCCCCTACCGCCATAAAATGTACGGGATAATCATCTTTTAATTCGTTACGTGGCGCAACATCCTCACTTTCCAAATGTGTTGTCACGTTTCCTGCAAGCGACTGCAATGGCGCCAGCATACTTGCACCAATTGCACCAAGGGTAGTTCCCTTTACAAAATCTCTTCTTTTCATCTAATATCCCGGGTTTTGTTTGAGGTTTTTGTTCAAAACCAGTTCTGTTGCCGGAATTGGAAAAATATCCCGGTAAGCACCTTCGTTACCGGCTTTAAATCCCCACTTGCCCTGGTATTTTCCAAAACGGATCAAATCATTGCGGCGCCATCCTTCCCAAGCCAGTTCACGTCCGCGTTCCTCCAATATTCCATCCAAAGTAATGGTGGTTACTTCTGCTGCTTTCGCACGAACACGTACCCTGTTTACCAGTTTCACAGCTTCGGCCATTGATCCATTTGTTCTGAGCAAAGCCTCTGCTTTCAACAGGTAAACATCGGCCAACCTAAAAATTGGCATATCATTATTCTGAAACCTCGTGCTGCTATTAGTATTCGGGTCTGGAAAAAATTTAATCGAACGAACGCCCCTTGAAATACCATTTACTTCTGCACCCACATCCATGGTTTGATCATTGGTTAAAACGATCTCCGGCGTAAAATTTAATTGAGCCGAACCGTTCATGATCGGTGTAACTCCGTCTGCCAGAAATTGCCGGCCCGCAAGCCATGTTGCATTCCGCACATCACCAGGGAGATTGAAGGTATCATAAAACTCTTTCAAAGTACATTGAGCATTACTCGGACTAAATGGAAGGTTATATTTTGCCCTAAGGGTACTGTGCAGCGTATAACGTGTTATGGCATTTCCGGCAGAATAATTGGCATCATAAATCGCAGCGAAAATGGTCTCTGTGTTGGCACCATTAGTTGGCGAAAACAAGGTATTGTAATCACTTACCAACGTCATCGAGCTGCCATTGATGATTTTATCTCCGTAAGTAATCGACTCGGCATACATCGCTTTACCGATATATTGTTCTGCATTGATATAGAGTTTTTGTAAAAGTGCATAAGCCATCCATTTGGTTGGGCGACCATAAAACTCTGCAGTTAGGGTAGCCGGAGCTGATAAACCTTCAGAAACCGCCAGGAGTTCTTTTTCGATGAAAGCGAACACTTCTGCTTTGGTGGATTGTTTGGGAAGTTCTGCGGTTCCAAAACTGGTAATGGGCACATTTCCGAACATATCCATAATGTAGAAATAATACAATGCCCTCATGGTTCTGATTTCATTTAGAAACTGAGTTTTGGTTGGACTGTCTACAGACTTCTCCAACAGATTCAATACTCGGTTACAATCGCTGATTCCGGCATAACCCCACTGCCATGCAGCCTGAACAATTGGCTGATCGGGTAACCAGTTATGTTTATGTAAAGTCTGGTACCTGCCTTGATCATAATACCCACCATTACGGGCGGTAATAATAGCCTCTTCACTGGTCAGTTCATACATCCTCCAGATATCAACCCCGAAACCGGCATTAAATTTTTGATAGACAGTTCCTGTTGCCGCCACAAATGCATCTGGCGTCACCGGAAAATTTTCACTGGTCAACTGTGATTCCACAGCTACATCCAGTTTTGTACAGGCAGTTAAGCTCAAAGCCATCAATGCCGCAGCTGTAATATATTTTTTCATCTCGATATTTAGATTTTATAAGTTGAAGTTTAGTCCAAAAATAGCTGAACGGGTTTTTGGGTAAAAGTTGCGGTAATCAATTCCGGGTGTCTGTCCGGCCATATTAATTTCGGGGTCTACACCTTTGTATTTGGTAATGATAAATAAATTGTTCCCTGATGCATAAAGACGTAGGCTTCTGCTGCCTTTCATTTTGAAGGTATAACCTAAAGTGGCATTATCTAAACGCAGGTAAGAACCGCTTTCCAGGTAACGATCGGAAACAAACTGCGCTTTATCATCATTGATCGATTCACTAAGTGCTTCTTTGGCAATATTGGTTTGGAAAGCATAAATCGGAGCGGTCATGTCAGCTAATGTGGCATTCAGGATTTGATTGCCATAAACCCCACGGATGAAAAAATTGAAGTCGAACTGCTTATACCTGAATGTATTGTTCCAGCCATACAATAACTTTGGTTGTGCTGAACCGGTGACTTCAAAATTTTCAAAGCCGGTATTGGCTGTTGATGCATTTCCGGCCTTATCGTAAAACATCGATTTTCCAGCAGCATCTTTTCCTGCATATCTTAAAGTATAAAAAGAACCCAAAGGCAATCCTTCTCTGATGATCTGATAACCCAATGCACCCGATTGCCCGCGTCCGCCTACATTTGCCGTGTAGAATTCGCTTGCCTGAAAGAGATCATTGGATATGGAAGTGATTTCATTTTTGTTGTGTGACAGGTTGATGGCTGTGTTCCAACTGAAATTTTTGGTTTTAAAAGGCGTTGTATTTAGGGTAAATTCGATACCTTTGTTAGTCATTGCACCAACATTTGCTGTTAACACATTAAATGGATATTGCGTTGTTGATACGGAATACGGTGCAATCAGATCTGTTGTTTTCTTGTTATATACATCAACTGAACCATTTAACTTATTTTTGAAGAGACCAAAATCCAAACCAATGTTCAGGGTAGCGGTTCGCTCCCATTTTAAATTTGGATTATCATTTTGGGTTGGACCGATTGCTGTTAGCCACTTTCCATTGGAGTAAAAATAAGATCCACTTTGTGCCCCATATATCAGCCTCGCTGTATAAGCATCAAAACCTATTGAATTTCCGGAAACACCATAGCCCCCACGTAATTTCAGGTTATCAATAAAAGATACGTTTCCCATAAAGGCCTCCCGATCAATGTTCCATCCGGCAGAAACCGAAGGAAACATGCCCCATCTGTTATTGATACCAAATGCTGAAGATCCGTCTCTACGAATAGTAGCCTGCAATAAGTATTTTCCCTTGTAATCATATATCGCCCGACCATAAAAAGATATCAAACGAAGTGTTGAAATGTAATTATTTCCATAATTTACCACGGTTGAACCATTCCCATTGCTTAGCCCCAGGTTGTTCCATAACAGATCATCTGAAACGAAGTTTTGCCCGGAGGTTTGGAAACCATCGCCATTTCGGTTTTCCTGCCAGGAGTATCCTGCCAGCAATTTGAGATTGTGATCTCCAAAGCTTTTATCATAATTGAAATATCCCTCGAAAACTTTCTGAGTGTTTTTTACCGACGAACGTTCGGCATATCCATTGAAACCTTGTTTTAACATAGAAAACCTGTTATTGTAAAGGTTTTCGTTGAGCTGTTCACTTTGAACGGAAACCATGGCGTTGAAATCCAATCCGTTTAAAATATTGGCTTTAAGGTTTCCGTTGATCAGATAGAGATTGGTTTTGCCTTGAAAAGTATTGTTTTCCAATAAAGCCACCGGATTGTAGTATCCTCCAGTGCCGGTAGTTCGGCTGGGGTCTTCATAAAAGCTTCCGTCAGCTTTTCTTACCCCGACAGTGGGCAGATAGGTAAACATGTTGTTGTAAACCTGGCTCGCAATTCTATCATTTGTAGTATTGCTATTGGTTAAGTTTAAATTAATCTTCAGGCGGTTATCAAATAACCTCTGCTCCATATTTGCCCTGGCAATAAAACGTTCCATGGCTGAGGTTTTAATAATCCCCTGATTATCAAAATAATTTAAACTTGCGCCGTAAGAAGAATTCTCTCCGCCACCGTTGAAGTTTAAATTGTGATTCTGTGAAATGCCTGTTCTGGTTACTTCATCCAACCAGTGCGTATTGCTGCCGTCATCACTGATTTTATCCAGCACTTTTCCATTATCACGAAGATAGCTCCTGAGTTCATCGCCGCTGGCCATATCAATGCTATTCGAAATCGTTTCGCTGGCCGCATAAGCGCTGTAAGATAGCTTGCCAAGTCCTTTTCCTGAATTTCTGGTGTTCACCATAATCACACCATTTGCCGCTCTGGAACCATAAATCGCCGTTGCTGAAGCATCTTTTAAAACTTCCATACTGACGATATCATCTGGAGCGACCAAATCGATCGAAGCGCCCGGTACGCCATCTATTACATAAAAAGGTTCCTGTGCACCCTCTCTAAAACTCGAAGGGCCACGCAGGATAACAGCAGGCTTATCAGTTGGATTACCACTTCTGGTAATGTTCAGTCCTGCCACTTTTCCCTGCAGCAACTGCCCCGGAGAACTCACCACTCCACGGTTAAACTCATCAGGCTTGATAGAAGTTACCGCACCCGTTATCTCATTTCTTTTACTTTTTCCGTAACCGATTACTACTTCCTGCAGCTCGTTCGATGCCTCCTTGAGTTTTATACTTAAGGCGATTTGCTGCCCGCTGGCGAGCATATAACCTGAAAGCGTATCAGATTTAAAGCCGATCGAGCTGAAAATGAAACGATATGGCCCACCTGTAGCCAGGTTTGAAAAACTAAACAAACCTGTACCCGATGACGTGGTAACTGTAGATTTACGGGTTTTTTCATGTTCTGCTTTAATGGTTACCCCCGGAATACCCTGCCCGGATATATCCAGAACCATTCCTTTCACAGGCTGCTCCTGTGCTAAGAGGGGACTTGCCCAACCTATCATGCCCAGGCATAGCATACGTTTTAGCATTTTTAATTTTGTTGAGTACATCATAATTTGTCTGGATGCTTTTTGATTTTATTATTTGGATCTTTTGATAAAAAATTCTTCGTCAGAGATTTTACTGAATGTCATATTGTTGATCAGGCATATTACTTTAAGAATATCCTCTGGTTGGTCTTTAACCGTATCAACATTTCCCGTGAAGGTGATATTATTAATCTCATTCTGGTCTGTAGTGATGTTAATTCCATAGGCAACATGCAACTGATTGAAAACTTTTGATAGTGGAATATTTTTCATTATGATGAGATTGCCATCATGTTTAAGGATTTCTGGTGCTGTTTCAGCTATCTTTAAAGGCTTAATAATTTTTGTTGTCGCTGAAATCGGGTCATAGACCAGGGTGCTACCAGCATTGGAGAGATACATCAGTCGCGTTTTGGCTTCGCTATTGGCCACTACAATTTTCCCTGTATGTAGCCTCACTGAAATGCGGGATCCCAGCGTATTTATAGTAAATGAGGTTCCGAGCGCAGTGGTTTTCAAGGCTTCCGAATACACGCTGAATGGTCTGGCGATATCTCGTTTTACCTTAAATCTGGCTTTCCCATGGAGATAAACATTTCGAAATTTCTGATCAAATGCCCTTTTAAACTTTATTGTGGAGCGTGGATAGATGCTTACAAAGGAGTAATCTGGTAACTGATAGCTTAGAATCTTAGTGGATGGGTTGCTGATTGTCTTCCAGGTATCCGCCGATTTTATTGCGCTGGTTCCTGTTTGCTTAACTGGAAGATTAGCTGTTCGCTCATTGCTCACATTATTCAGACCCAAGTATAAACTGAAGCCTAATAAAATAGTTACGCAGGCTGCAGATGCATATCGCGTCGATTTGATCAGGCGGATTCGTTTAAGAGTTTTGTTGTATTGACTCGCTGAGATATGGCTCAACACTGAACGGTACATCTCTTCTGACTTGGCTGCCGGGATTTCTTCTTTTGAATCGAAAGACTGCCACTCCTGATCACTAAAATTTTCCTGGATAAAAGTCCTGATGTTTGGCTTTCGTTTTCTTCCCTTGGTTGGCTTCATACTATAATTACGCATGCCACCGGGTTATCCCTTACGGGTTAACAATAACTTAATATTGCTACATCAGAATGGTAAACATATAGTGCTTTAACCTGGAGAGTACTTTACCAATATGACTCTCTACAGTTTTTGTGGAGATACCGAGCATCTCCGCAATCTCCAGGTATGAGAGCCCGTTATCACGACTCAGTGTAAAAACCATCTTTCGCATGGGAGGCATGGCATCTATTTCCTTCTTAAAGTGTTTCAACATATCCTTGCTCTCGATCATCTTCATCAGATTATCGGTAAATGGATACTGACTGGATTGTGTATTGTATTTCAACCTGGTGGCCTCTTTACGAAGCTCATCAATCATTACTTGCCTGGCCATACCAAAAAGTTGTACGTTCAGCGAAACGACTTCACTTAAGGCACTTCTCTTTGCCCATAACCGGATAAAGCAAAGCTGAACAACCTCCGTTGCAATGTATTCTGATTGGGTTTTCTTAAAAACGAATTGATAAATCTGGCCATGATAGCGGGTGTAGGCCTCATTAAAAGCCGACAGCTCACCTGCCTTGATTTCGCATATCTTATCCTGGTCCATTGAAGGCACAAAACTAGGTGCTTAGACCTTATCGTATTTTAAGTTAATATTATCAATGTGTGAAGTATATGCCGAGACAGTTGTAGAAAATGATCTTAATCGGAAATAAACTTTTATCCAATGTCCCATCTGGAAGAGAATGAATATTTGCACACCCAGCGCATTCATCGCCCATGATCCTCCCCACAAGAACCAATTATAACCCATTAGAAATAACGTCTACCTTTATTTCAAAACATTTTTCAGGTTATAATTTGTCCTTAAAAGCATTATTAAGTTACTGGGCTCGTTTATTTCCGAGGACATACATGCTGATAAGCAACAAGAAAATGATCAGAGATTTAGCTTTTAATTAAAATATCAGTTAAAAGAAAATATTGTGAACCAAATCCGACCAAAGGGAAACTTTGGTCTCACAAAAAAACGCTCATCAACTATCTTAATTTAAGAGTAAAATTGGGATAATCATCTTTTGGATCAAAAGAGTTAACATTGATAAAGGAAAAATCAGAGAAAAAACTAGAGCGAAGCAAAAAGATCCTAAAAAATACGATTAAAGAGCGCTGAATAAAAATCGTAAAACCTAAAATCTGTAGACGAAAAGAAAAATCGTTAAAAGCCCATCTGTTTAAGAAATCGCATGTAAGCTATGCTTGAGCAGTCGGCATAGGTTAAAAACTCAGATTTCTCTTTTCAAGGCATTTATTGTTTCCAGCACATATCGGATAGCCGGATTATCCAGGTCGGGACCACGTAACACCTCGCGAAGTTGATCATTCCAGTCCATAAGTGCATCCTCAGGCGTCTCTCCTTTTCCGCATATGCCATTTTTCAGATCGGAACCTAAAACGGCAAAATATACCTCATCGTTTTTGAAAAGCAGCGGTTTAAACTCATTAACATACTGTGGTAAGCGAAAGCGACTAAATTCAAAACTCACTATTTGTTCCGGCTGAACATACATCTGTTCCATCATGATTGATTCATTTATGTAATTTAACACAATTAATCTTTGCTTGTTTTGTAAGAGACATTAAGAAAATATTAATTTTTATCTTTAGAAGCAGTACTGATTAAATTAATAAAATCCCCACCCTGTTATAACAGAACTATCAAACAATATAAACTGTATTGTTGTACTTGAAGCCGCAAGACTACTTGATGCTTTCCATAAAATGCTGTGACATTTCAGCAGTTTCAAGCATAAAGTTGTGCAGTTCATAATTTTTGACGAAAGGTTTTAGTTTCGTTGAGCCTGGGCCAAACATCGTCAGTTCTACATAATCACCGGAATGATTCATTCCTGCCCATTGCACATCCGTATATTTACCTAATATCCGCCCGTAGTCATAAAACGGAAGATTGGATTCATTGTAGAGCTGATTCGGACTGATGTCTTTAAAATGATTCAAAAGGAATTTTGCGTCCTCCGGTGTCATTATAAAACCCTGACTCTCTTTAATCAGGTCAATGATCTTCTGTTCGCCAAAAGACTGGTTCAGTTTTGACAATAACCAAGTGTTGCTATGTTTAAAATGTTGCAATCCATCAAATTTCTTATTATCGTCATCTGCATTGAACAAACCCGGATTAGAATTTCCGTGGTCAGTTGTGATGATGACCAAGGTATTGCCATCTTTTTCAGCAAATTCGATTGCTTTACCAACCGCCTCATCAAATGCAAGCTGATCGAATATCAAACCGCTTACATCATTTGAATGTGCTGCCCAATCCACCTTGCCACCTTCTACCTGTAATACAAAACCATTTTTATGATCCTTCATCAGTTCGATGGCCTTAACTGTCATTTCAGCCAAAGAAGGTGTGGACTTCATTAATTCCTCATCATGCCTGCGATCCACTTCATAAGGCAATCCATCAGCAGCGAACAAGCCCAAAACGGGTTTGGCGCCATTCAACTGCATCATTTCATCTCTGTTTTCAGCTAGCTGATAACCTTGAGTTAAATATTTCGGAAGCAGATTTCCACCTTTTCTTTTGTCTGCAAAATACTTGTGACCACCACCCATCATGACATCAAACTTCAGGCCCAGATACAGTTCTGCAATGATGTCCTGTCCGCTCCGGTTATCGATATTTACACAAAACCCTGCAGGCGTGGCGTGTGTAATAGGAACCGTCGTTACGCAACCAACTTTCTTTCCAGCTTCTTTAAACTTTTGAAGAATTGGTTGTGGCTTTTCTCCGCGTGGGCCAACGTTTAGCGCACCATTGTTAACCCTCATTCCACCACCCCATGATGAACTTGCTGCAGCAGAATCTGTTACCATGGAATTGGCAGATGCCGTATCCATTAAGGCCCTTATCGCTTTATTGTCGCGATATAAATCCAACCACTTGCTACCCACTCCGAGTATTCTTTTTGAATAAATGTCGGCCATATTCAATGTGCCGGTACTCATGCCATCACTCACCAGCATGATAATATTTTTAGCTTTTTCATCCGAAGAATTCTTCGTGCTTCCTGTAACATCTTTTAATCCAACGAATGGCAAACCAATTCCGGCAAGCAACCCTCCTTTTAGTAATGATCTTCTATTCATTTGTGTGTATTTTTTTTTGCTTTTCTCTTTGTAAATTCAGGCTAAACTAAATGCATGGAAAAAACCATCATGCTAAGCTTCATATAAAGACAGGTTTTTTGTTTATTTTTGAGCTTTGGAGTGCCTTAAAATAACATGATATCTACCTCATTCTCGCTATCATAACTTTTTGAAGATAGCGGCTGCCGCCATCTCAATTGCAGTTCCCTTTCAATTAACAAAAAAAGCAATATGGTCCATTTAATCACTCATCCTACAAATTTAACACTGGCAGATAAACAGAATTTTACCAGGTTGTTAAGTTATAAAACCAGCACTGTGATAAACTTAAAACCGTGAACCGATGGGACGCTGTTGGTTATTACCGTTTAAATAAGCTCCAAAGGATTATACTGATTTTCAACGCTTCCATCAGCGTAGAGCTTTAAGATTGCATAACCCGGTGCCGTTTCCTGATAATAATATTTGCCTGCCGATTCTTTATCGCCTTCACCCCACCAAAAACCGCTCAACGAACCATTGCAGAAGTAGGATATACCATTATAGCTTACTTCATCTGCCAAATGCTGATGCCCACTCAGGCAAACTTTTACTTTATCACTATGTTGAAAAAAAAGCGATTTTAACTCTTTGTAATCTCCGTGCTGGCCCCCACTCCAAGCACAAGTTGACGAAAGGATTGGATAATGAGACATGATCAGCACTGGCGTGTTGGGCTGTAGTTTAGCTAAATCATTTTTGAGCCAGTCCATTTGCTGAACACCCAACCTTGTTCCCTTCTGATTACCATCAAGAATAATAAAGTGCCAACCTTTTTTGTCAAAACTGTAATAACGGTGCGGCATTTTTAAGCGTTTCGCAGCGTAATCAAGTCCATACATCTCATCTGTTTTAGACGGCGCTTTCCACCAGGGATCATGGTTTCCGATACAGCTAAACACTTCCAAATCAGTTTCACCAATGAACTTATCCCAGACAGCCCACTGCTCGGCAACCATTTCGCGAGTAACATCGTCATAAGATGCATCAAAAATAGCATCACCACCATTTAAGATAAAGTCAACCTCATGAGCGGATAAAGCCTTTTTTAAATATCCGGCTGCTCTCTTAGGAATATTATCACTTGATTTAATATGAACGTCGGTAATGTGGGCGATTGTCAAAACCGGCTTTTGCTTTTCACCCTCTTTTATGCTGACTTTTGTTAACACGCTCCCAAAGCCAAGGGCTAGCGAGCTTTGAAGAAAATCTCTCCTTTCCATTATGAATCCGGTTTATGTTTTTTTATCTGATCATTATACATTCCATAACCTGCTATCATTGCCCAGGCAAGATTAACGAAAGTTGCAGGGTAGGATGCGTCGTAAAGAGTACTTGCACTTAATAAAACACCTCCAAGTATATTGCAGAGATGGAAAGCAAACGACGTAGCTGACCACCGTTTACTGATGAGCAGAAAGTAAGAAATCAGGAAAAGCAATGCACCAATCCATCCAAGGGTATCAAATATTGAATTCAAAACTAATTGGTGCATGGCGTTTAAGATTATTTGTTGTTAACGATCCAACGGTTTACCGTGTTGTGAGCCCCCTCAATTACCACTTTATAAATTTCGGATTTTGAGTATTGAGACAGATCGATATTAAAGCTACCCTTGTTTACTGGCACATCTGCCAAAAAAGTATAGCTATCGCCCTTTCCGATTTGCTTATAATTGTTGGTGCTAGCCAGTAATATCTTCACTTTTCCATTATCTTCTCCACTCACCCATTTTAAATTTACCATATCTCCCGTTCGTTTTGCTTCAACATTATAGAGCGAAACCTTTCCTATCAGACTCACACCATCCAATTCACGTTTTTGATCATTCGATAGCGATACGCCTAAATGTGTGGTCAAAGTTGGCAAAATATCCACCACACTAGCCTTTCCTTTTTGGGCATAAATATTTAAAGGTTTAGCATCCGTTGCAATCCATGAGGAACGCTCCCGATCAGACTGCCCACCGTGACCGCGACCGTTTTTTGGATCACGGCCATGATCAGTAGTCACTACAATGATCCAATCTTCATTAAAATGTTTTTCGCGTTCCCTTACAGCCGCCCAAATCTGCCCAATTCTTCGATCAGCAGCAACAACGGCATCATCATACTGTTTACTGTCGCCAAAAGCATGCCCCTTGCCCAACAGAGAAGGAGAAGACCCAAATGCGGAAAACGGAAATGATTTCCTGCAGGACATCTCAAGAATAAGTAGACTGATTAAACCCTATCATATTGTTGGGCTTTCCGAATATGATGAATATATCAATGCTTTCCAGGATTCTTTTGATCAGGAATTGTGGGCTTTGTTAAAATATGATCCATCTTCAACCGGCTGGGAAAAACTCCTAAAGAAAAAAATAAACTACCTAATCGATTCTAAAAGAAGTCTTCTTCAAAATATTGATTCGTTTCAGTACGATGTCGCCATAGTGACTGCGCTCCGCGAGCCCGAGCTGGAAGCCGTGTTGAACCTCAACGGGAACTGGGAACCTTTCAAACTGGACAACGATGCAACAGAGTACCATAAAGGGATTTTCCAGAAGGATGAAAAAAGGGTGTCTGTGGTCGCAGCCTCGGCCCCACAGATGGGCATGGTTGCAACCTCAGTATTGACCAATAAAATCATCACCAGTTTCCGCCCTAAATTCATCATCATGACCGGGATCGCCGGTGGCGTCAAGGATGCCGCAAATTTTGGGGATGTTTTAGTCACCGAGATTTCCTACGACAGCGGAAGTGGGAAAATTAAAACAGATGATCATGACAATTCTATCTTTGAGCCTGATTACAAATCTATTGAACTCGACGTGGACGTAAAGGAGTTGTTGCTCAGTTGCAAGACTAACAGAAATTATTTGGACGAAATCAAGAAAAAGTGGATGGGTAATAAGCCACTACATGAGCTGAACATTCGAATAGGTCCACTCGCCAGCGGAGCTGGAGTTATCCAGAACCAGAAGATAATTGATGAAATAAAAGGCCATAGCCGAAAGCTGATTGGCATAGACATGGAAACATATGGTGTTTTTTACACCGCTAAAAACTGTTCCAAACCTAGACCGCTTTCGGTAATGTCCTTTAAATCTTTATCAGATTTTGGCGATAAGCACAAAAGCGATGATTACCAAAAATATTGCGCCTACACCAGCGCTAATTTTGCCTACCACTTTATATTAAATGAACTGACAAGTCTCTAGCCGATTCAAAGCGTAATGCATGATTTATCCTTGATCCGCATCCTAAGTATCTTTTTAGCTTAGGTGTGACCAATCAACTTCAACTGTTGGCTTATTTCAGAAAGTGAATGCGAAAATAGGCTGGAAAACTGAAGCACGTCTAGGCATTAGCAGGTAACAGAGGGCAACGACTGGATAAACGATGTAGAGCGAGTTCCTTCCCCCATGTAGCGAGAGGGATACATGATTCTTAAAATCTTTTATGGAAATATAGTCTCTTGCCTGGAAATTTCAGCTTCATCGACCACGTGATTACGTAGCAGATTGACCAGTACAAAGTTGGACACGACTTATCTTTATAATGCTAATTATCAATCTATTGAAATGATCAGTTTAGACCGAAACACACTGATCCTGAATTCCGAAATGAGTTGATCACTCCTAGCGAAATCTCTACTTTATTGACATTTTGGGGTTCAAAGAAATGCTTGTAGAAAACATTGTAATCATGGGCGAATCCAATTAGGATAAAATAAAAGAGAGCATCGATGCACATAAAGCCATTAAGATAAGGCATTGTAGCAAAATACTTTTGGCAAAAAGGGGTCATTTGGATTCGGTTTATCTACTCTTTCCTTGGAGTTCTGATGCATTTGATTTAGGTACTTAACCCAATTGCTATACTTTAGTGTCATATCCGTTGAAATTAATATCAGTCTTTCAAAAGATCAGGTAAAGGATATATTATTTATGTAGTCGCCTTTTACTCGTGTCAAACTAGTAGGGTTTGATTCTCAAGGAAAGAGTGCTCAAATGTGATTGACCGATATTTTACCCGTACATATACGGCATTCCACTTTCCCAAATACTTACATATTTGTATCCATATTTTCTATTTCTTAAAAAAAATCAGTTATCTTGATAATAATTTCCTTCAGATTGATATACTTAATTATAGATACTTAAGCTCGTTTGAGCTAATGTCATTTTTAGAATGCAGTGAAACACTTAATTGCTTCACTTAAGGATTCACAACAATATCCAATTGCATGTATCTTTTACCATTTTTTTCAGGTACTGATTTACTCTCCCCGTCAATAATCATGACTTTTGGAATACTGCTTTGAAGGCCAAACCAACTGGGAAGACCTGCTCCATTGGGATTGCCCGTTTTGATAAAGTTGATTAGATAGGACTGAAAGAACTTTGAAGTTTCAAAATCTTCACTTTCCCATTTATAACTGTTGTTTAGCTTGAGATTTCCAAGGGCATATTCAATATCTGAAGCATGTACCGCCCCCAATATATCTGCATTATGAGATCCTTGTCCGATAAAAGCAGGACGTTTTCTGGAAAACAAATACCGATATACAGGATGACCGTTTGTTTTGCTGTGCACATCAATCCATTTCCAGGTAGAATAAGAAATAAAGCGATCGCTTGCGAGGTCAGTCGCCAACTGAGGCACCTGCTCATCTGTGTTCGCATAATACAGAGCAAATATTTCTTTGCTCTTTGAAGCAAAGACCCTATCCACTCCGGCTTTATAATTTTCAACAGTAGGTTTCTGATTAGACAGAATAGCATTCATACTTCGCTCTGCTGTATTCCATCCTGCCAGGAGCGGCACATCCATCTGACGACCATAGGTATAGGTAGTTAGTGGTTGTTCTACAAAAAAATAACCGTCTACTGTCAAGGGGAACCAGTAATCTTTTGATCTTTTTAATAACTCCTGCGTTGGGATTTTACGTAAGTCAGAGATGCTGTTTGCTCCGCAGGCTTTTACGAATTCGGCGCCTATTTTTTCTGCATTTGCCAGGCTAACAGGAGGTTCGAACCCAAGTATGGAGCCGCTTTGGCCGATCGCACCTTGAAACAATCCTTTTGAAAGCGGTGAACACAGCTGAGCAGAAACTGACATAGAACCCGCTGATTCCCCAGCAATGGTGATCTGATCCGGATTTCCCCCGAATGCTGAAATATTACGCTTGATCCAACGCAGCGCTTCATTCTGATCCTGCAACCCATAGTTACCAGAACTCCCCTGTTTACTTTCTTTGGAAAGATCATGATATGCTAAAAACCCAAAAACACTCAGCCGATAATTTATAGTAATAAAAATCACGCCTTTGCCGGCCATACTTTCTCCGTCGTACCTGGGTTCTGATCCATCCCCACTGGAAAATCCTCCTCCGTGAATGTAGACCACCACAGGTAAGGACTTACCATCCTTTATCTGAGGTTTCCAAATATTAAGATATAGGCAATCTTCACTTTCTTCAGCACTCCTGAAAACCATGTCATCATAAGTATTGCGCTGAGGCGATCGAGCACCAAAAGCCATAGCGTTTTTTATACCATTCCACTTCTTTTTGGGCATTGGTGATCGCCATCTGAGTTTACCCACCGGAGGCTCCGCATAAGGAATACCTTTAAATGCCAGCACACTGCTAGAGAGAACAGTTCCCCTGATTTTACCTTCCTTAAGCGTGACCAACGTTCCACCGTTCTTTGAAATATCATTCTGAGCGAATGAAAGGCTTGAAGAAAATAAGAGAAACAACAGAATTGGAAATTTTTTCATTTCTATCATAATGACCAGATATGGGTAAGCGACGACCCTTTATTTATAGTGTAAGTGAAAGACTGATTATTCTCAACGACTTTTACCAATTGGGGCTCTTCTGAATTATTGGAAATGATAAGCACCCGTTTTCCCTCCGGAGTTAAAAAGGCTACATTACTCACCTTTGTGGTAAGGCTGCTTTCAATTCTATACGATCCGACAGGGACAAATTTAGATGCGTGTGCAATGACATAATAGGCAAGATTGCGAACCACCTTATCTCCGTCTATGGTCACTGCTCCCTGGCATATTGAGCAGCCTCCATTGTCCGTATGAGGATTATAGCTGGGATCTGCCGCGAGATTCCACAAAATCACATTTTTACTCCAGTTCCGTAAGGCACCTATTAATATCCTTCCTACTGGATAGGCGGTATTGAAACCACCATCCTTGCTTACCGCCATCATTTCAGTAAAATAGAGGTTTTTCCCAGGGAAAGCATCATGAACCTTGCCCATGGCAGCCGTCTGACCGGCATATAAATGAAATCCTGAACCATCAATATAAGCTGCCGCTTTCTGATCTGCCAATATTGAGATGGGATATTCCGGAGCATCACAATTGTGGTCATAAAGAACGATTTTCGTTTTTATATTCTTACGTTTAAAGTTTGGGCCCAGATGATCACGGATGAAACGCAGCTCTTCTTTAGCCAAAAACTGCATGCTGGGTGTATTGCCATCATTAAAAGGTTCATTTTGAACAGTCACAGCATCAATAACAATCCCGTGCTTTTTCATGGCCTCTATATATTTCACAAAGTAGTCCGCATAAGTACTATAATATTCATCCTTTAATCTCCCACCCTGAACATTCTTGTTTGATTTCATCCATACCGGTGCGGACCATGGAGAACCCATAATTTTTATCTTTGGGGATATCGCTAAAATTTCCTTCAACACAGGCACCACATCTTTTTCATCCTGCGATAGGGAAAAATGCTTTAACCCAGGATCAGTTTCCCCTGCTTTCAGATCATCATAAGAAAATACATATTCATTCAGATCAGATGCGCCTATACTCACGCGGATATAACTGATCCCCACTTGGCCAGGCCTGTTTCCAAAAAGCTCATTCAGAAGTTTGCTTCTTTCCGTAGCAGACATCTTGGTAATATGCTGAGCGCTTCCGCCTGTCAGCGCAAAACCAAACCCATCAACAGATTGATATTGTTTGGATGCGTTGATGGTAATCACTTCCGCCTTATTATTTCCTGCCTCGGCAATATTCTTTTTTGATAAAAGCATCGTTTTGTCATTGCTGGTTTCCCAACTCTCCACCTTAAGTTGTGCCAGGAGCAGAAATGGAAATGCATTTAAGAACAAAATTAACAGGAATGCATTCTTGGACGGATAATTTGAAAGGGGATATCGTGGCATAAACTTATACTTGGTTTATACAAACTTAGGTGCAAGCCTTCCATTACTTTAATAGGATTTTAACATTTAATGATATTTTGTCTTTGATGAACATCCAAGTAATACCTGAGTGCCTGATCTGTATGGCTCATCAACGCATCATTTAATCTTTTTGCATATGCTTTAACCTCGAAATAATCTCCATACAGGCCCTGCTGTTATGGTAAGGACATTTCCATAGACCAGCCTTATCCTGATTTGCCATCACAGAACCATCCGCATTTCTCCCCCAAAACCACTCACCATTCTGGTGGTCAACTATCTGCTTCTTTGTATAATTCCATATTTTATCAAAAAGTTCAAAAAAAACTCGATTCTTTGATAATTCGAATGCATTTAAGAAACCAACCATGGCCTCCGCCTGTACCCACCAGTGCTTCTCATCATTCCTGTGATTATTTACCGGAGAATATTCATAGATAATGGCCTCCTTATCCATACCCTCTGCAGATGCTTCTGCAATTTTAACGGCCATGCTTTTAAAGTGTGAAATGAGCTCCTGGTGTTTAATCATTTCGGCCGCCTCCAGCAGTAGCCATGATGCTTCAATATCATGACCATAAGAAATTTCACTGGATTTCCTGTTCCATTTCTCATCAAAGAAAAGATTTAGGTGTCCCTCTGTATTTATAATGTATTTATCAAAAACACCTAACAGGCCAATGATCTGATTGCTTAAATGTTCATCAGGCCATATTTTGTAAAGCGTGGTATAGGCCTCCAAAATATGGAGATGCGTGTTCATTGTTTTTTTTTCGTTGGCATCTTTCTGACTCAACCTTAAATCCGGAACTTGATCCCAATTTTCTGCAAAAGCCTCAAAATAGCCGCCATCTATAGGATCGAAACTATGAGATTCGATATCTCGAAATAATACTATTGCCAGATCCAACGCCTCATTATCTCCTGTTGCCAGAAAATATTCAGAAAGGCCGTAAATGGTAAAAGCGATGGCATAAATCTGTTTTTTTCGATCCCTGGGCATTCCCGTATGATCAAGCGACCAGTAAACGCCTCCATATTGTTTATCAATGAAGTGTTCTTTGATATACTGGAAGCCATGTTGGGCTAAATATAAATCCTGCAAATCGCCATTGAAATTGTATGCCGCGGAAAGGCTCCATAAGATTCTTGCATTCAAAACCGATCCCTTTTCAGCATCAGGATTAATTAACTCACCTTCGGCTATCTGACCAACGAACCCTCCAAAATCTAGGTCTATGGTATTGGTCTTCCAGTAATTTAGTATGTTATCAAGTTCAGTTTTGAATTCTTGGGATAAATGCAATAGCTTATGGTCCATTAAAAATATATTTTAAACAAAAATAAATTTTCAAGTAGTTATGTGTTAATACTTTTTTAACATATAAACATTAAATAGCTACATACAGTATCAATACATTTTTATCAAAATCAAATATTTATTTAACATTAAATTTAGGCTTTAAACCCGATTATTGCACGTATTACCATTTAAACTATATTATAAGCCCCATTTACACTAGTATTTATTTACCAATATTCCTCCATTTTCTTAACATGTATATTTTATGATGACGGGATTTTGCTTAATTTAGCACTATACCAAATATAACATGTTAAATAATATGATAAGGGAAATCACACCTTTGACACAAAGTGACTGTTTTACAATTTTTTCACGTACTAAATCCGAATTCGATTTTCCGCTGCATAACCACGATGATATGGAGCTCAACCTTGTGCTCAATGCGCCAGGCGCAGAACGTATTGTTGGTGACCATATTGGCGAAATTAATGATATGGATTTAGTGCTGGTGGGATCCAACTTATCCCACGGATGGTTTACACATAAGTGCCGGAGTACTGAAATTAAAGAGGTAACGATTCAGTTCCACAAGGATCTGCTAGATGAAAAACTCCTGAAACGCAACCAACTTTCTTTTATCAGGAATATGTTTGAACAATCTAAAAGAGGGGTAGTGTTTTCAGCTGATACCATTAGTAAAATTGCACCAAGACTCCTGAATTTAAGTAACAAGAATGGATTCCATTCTATGCTTGAACTGTTATCGATCCTGCATGATCTTTCCATTTCTAAAGACAATAGAATGCTCTCCGATTCCACCTTTACAAAAGAGGATTTCAATTACAATAGCAGGCGTATCGAAAAGGTATTTGAGTATATGAACAATAATTTTGATAAGTTGCTTACCTTATCGGACGTGGCCAAAATCGCCAACATGCCAGAGGCTTCGTTCAGCCGGTTTATCAAAAAAAGGACAGGCTACACCTTTGTTGACAGCCTTAGTGAAATCAGATTGGGTCATATCAGCAGAATGCTTATTGACACCACCCAATCTGTAGCGGAGATTGCCTATAAATGTGGTTTTAACAATATGGCCAATTTTAACAGGACTTTTAAAACCAAAAAAGGTTGTACCCCAAAGGAATTCAGGGAAAATTATGGTGGAAAGCGTGTATTTATTTAAAATATCCTTTGCACAAACTCATGGAGTTGTTCACGCCAGAAGCGCCATTCATGACCGCCCGGGCTATCATGAAACTCATGAATTATACCTTTTTCCTTTAGGATATAATCCAGCGCCAGGTGCCCCTGATATCTTGAATCGTCTTTACCACAGGCGATCCACAATAATTTTATATTTTGATTAACTTCTTTTGGGTTCGAGAATACTGATGGCACTCTTTCATTTATGTCAAAGGCAGCATCACTCAGCAGCCCGGCACTGAACTCGCCGATGTAAGAAAACTTATCCAGATTTTTCAGCCCCATAATGTAAGCTTGACCCCCGCCCATGGAAAGCCCAGCAATGGCCCTCGACTTTCTATCCGCCATGACCCTGAAATTTTTCTCCATATAAGGTATAACATCAGCCAGCAATTCTTTTTCCAGTTGCTCAACGCCATCTTTTGAACTTCCACCGGCCCAGCTTCCATCTATAAGCCCATTGGTCATGACAATAATCATTGGTTTAGCTTTTTTTTCAGCGATTAGATTTTCCAGGATGACATCTGCTTTGCCTGCGGCCTGCGTCCAGCTTGTTTCATTATCCCCGCCTCCATGCCTTAAATATAACACGGGAAATTTCTGGTGTTGGTTTTGTTGATATTCTGCAGGAAGAAAAACCGTCATTCCCCTTAATTTCCGAAGTGAAGATGACTGGTATTTAATGTACTGCAAAAGACCATGAGGAACCTGCTGAACTTCATCAAACCTTGGCTCATCCCCCGGAACTTCGACAATACTGCCATAAAGTTCGGTACCTGATTTTACCACCGGATTTTTGGGATCCAAAATATTGATGCCATCAACCCAGAACTGATACGAATATACACCTGGCTGCTGAGCAGTCAGTTTAATTTCCCAATTACCGGCCGTATCTTTAGTCATTGCAGCAGGCTTCACTGCCCATTCCCCGAAAATCAGGTTTACCGCTGAAGCCTTCGGTGCCTTGAGACGGAAAGTTATACTCTTGTCGTTTGCAACCACTGGTGAGTAAGGTGGTGAAGCAGGCCCCCACCAGCCCTGTACGCTATAAGTATTTTGAGGCTTTTGTGCGTATGACTGGAATCCAGCCAACAGTATCAGCATAAACAAATATCTTTTCATCTTTCGGTTTACCAGCCTTTCATCTCATCAAGGGTGATGACATTTTCAGCATTTATTAAATTATTGATTTCTGCATTCGTGTTATGCTCAAACACCAATTCCGACCACCCCATAAAAAAAGTCCATTTTGGCTGTGTTTTGAGCTGCCCTGCACTCGGCAATTTTTGACATTCACCAATAGCAATTGGCTTGTTCCCTCCCGCTTTTACCATAATATCATACTTATCCTGACTAAAACCACTTTTATCATCATAGATATCCAGCGCCGCAATATCCCAATATTCGGGGCCTGGATTATAATCAACTGCATCTTTTGCCAAAGATTTAAAATCCTGTATATCCCATACCCAGATCAGGTTTGACAGTTTTTTGTTTTTGGTTAAATAGTCGTGCGTGAGCTGGTACAATTTTCGCGTACCGGATGCTCCCGGCCTTCCACCCCACCAGAAAACGCCCTGATTCATCTCATGCAACGGACGGAAAAGTACCTCAACATCTTTCTCCTTCAATTGTTGCAGATAAACTGCAATTTCATCCATCATTGCTTTCCAGCGTAAATTGATAACGGTTCCTTCGGTAAGCAGTTCCGTCCACTGTTGATCTGTTAATTTACTAAGTACACCTTTCTTGTCCCAACCACAAGGTTGCTCCAGTGCAGGATTACAGGCATGCCACATGACATTAACGACTGAACCCTTGCTCCACTGTTTGGCTGCTTCGTTGATCATCGTCTGTCGGTTGGAAATATTTTCCTGCTGAAAAAGAAAATCGCCGCTCCATAATCCCGGGTATCTTCCGGTCGTGACATTTATCTGAACAGTCCATTTCGCGGGTTCAGCATTCGGTTCCCGGTTATGGATGCCGGCAATGGTATATTTTCCTGAAATGGCATACAGATAATTCAGGCTTTTGAACCTGGTTGGTCCGATTGCTTTTTTCAATTTCGGAATCACTACCGTTTTCTGGGACTTAACCTGCCCGATCAAACTGAGGTTTACAATAAGACAAAGTGCGTATTTGAGTATTTTCATAATTTATTTCTTCTTTAAAATATAAACAGCATCGGTACCGGGATTTAAGACCACTGTAGAAATCTGAGCCTTATTATCAATAGATTTAATGTCATTTAATGCAGAGAATTTCCCACTTTCACAATCATATCTTTCTGCAGAATAGACTGCAGATATTAAAGGTATGTTGATTTTGGTTGTGAGTTTTTCTTTTTTAGGGTTATACAGATAGATATAATACTCATTTCCGCATTTGACGCTATATAGTTCCATGTCTGAATTAGATGACGAGACAGAAAAAATATCAAAATTACCTTTCCCAGCCATCATCATCCTGTCTTGTATGATCCTCACCTTACGAATGTAAGTATCAGTCCCCCTATTGTCGAAATATTCCCACCACCAGGACAGTGGCAAAACAGGTGTTGGAGAAAACAGGCCATACCAAAGTCCCCTTTTAAAGTCACTGTCCATCTCCTGGGCAAAAAGGTCAAAGTTTTTCGACCAGTCATATTCATAACCATACTCACCGATCACATATGGCTTACTGAATTCCTTTGTATAATTCACAATTGTCGTTGGGAGTGCCCTGTTGTTTTTATAGATATGCTTTTGATTAAAATCAATATCACTGATACTGTTTAAACCTTTTAGATCCCTATGGGATATACTGGTGGTAACCAAATGATTAAATGGATCAATTTTTTTCATGTATTCAGCCATTTCTTTGTGCCATTGCACAATATCTTCAGCTGGTATTGGATTGTTCTTATCTCGGAACTGGACATTGTCAATTTCATTAAAAAATTCCCATGCACCAATTGCAGCGCTGTATCCCCAGCGGGCAACAATAAAACGCAGTCGGTTATAGTACTGTTTTTTAGCTCTTGGATCCTTGAAAAACTCAGCGGTGGATACCTGATAGCGACCGTTCTTTGCATCATAAGAACCCGGACCCAAGGTGAGCATCATGTATAAACCTAGCGAATCTGAAAGGTTGACCAGCCTATCCATTTTTGCGATCGCACTGGGATTGAAATAAGCTGAAGAATTGGTGTAGCGTTTATTATTAATACCGCTCTTCCAGTCCAGCGGTAAATTCCAGGAACATATCCAGGTCCGAAAATAATTTCCACCATGCCTGGAGAGTGCCGGCAACATATATTCATAATTGTACTTAGGATTCTCATGGAGTGCCTTGAAGAATTTGGAATCATCATCATCTCTTGATTCCCAGCAAATATTTTCACCGATACCACGGAAAGCATCACCATTATCAAATCGAAATGCCCAGTTGCTTCCCGCATGTAAAATTCCTTTGTTTTTGGAACCTGTAATATTGAAAGTTTTAGTAGCCGTGGAGAAAACAAGTTTTTCGTTCTTTTTCAGATGAAACCTATAGGTATACTTTCCTTTTTCCTTCGCCATAAATCTTGCTTTCCAGGTCGATTTTTTGGTATCTCCAGATTCATAGTAACAGGGCAGGACCAATCGCTTTCCTGAAGGAGATTTTAATTCCATATCCATCGAGATGTCCTCCTGCAGATAAGGATTTTCAAAATCAGCAGTTAAATCAATTTTCCACTCTGCTTTTTCATATTGCTTCGCATTTCTGTTCTCTAAAACGAAAGCGATAATTTTGTTCTGCGCCTTCAAACTGATTACAGCGAGCATAAATCCTATAGTGCAAAAGCCTTTTATCATCTGTTCTTTAATCATTATAATTTATTTTGTTGGAGAGTTTTGCTTAGTAGCGGCTAAAGCTTGAGCACATTCACATCAATAATTACAATCACTTCATTATTTGCTGAGTTGAGGCGATATTTAATTGCATCATGTACAGCAAAAGCGAAGCACCATTCTTTTTCCGTTATAATTTGCTTTCAAAAAGCTAAATAATTGAAAGATAAAACGACGCCGCATATCAATAGCCATTGGTTTTCAAAATCCTGAGCATAGGTATGCATCTTATTATATTGCAAATTTTCAAGTGTTATAAACGTATAATGATAAATTCATATGGACAATATGATTTTGAAAATATGTCACAGGATTTTTATTTTGACATTTTAGTTTAATATTGCTGTAATAATTTGATAAGCTGAGGGCATCAAATCAACATTCTGCCCTTAAAGCCTGTAAGTATCTACCTTATATCTAAAAGACAACGATTTTAGATTTGATGATAGTAATTTACCCATAGCTTAATATCAATTGACTTGCGCTAAGTATAGAAATAAAATATTTTTTATAGTTAATGAGTATTCCACAAAATATATCAAATTATAAACTGTAGGTAATATACGTCTGTAATTTTGCTTTCCACATATTGAAAGCCCCTTTCAAAAAATCCTGATATTTATAACTATCATTTAGGGCGTAAGCTGAGGAAAATATCCAAAGGTTTCAGCATTTAACATTGAACCTCTGGATATTTCGTGAATGATACTTTATGACTTTTCACCAGTCAAACCGTTTATTATTTATTAGCGACAGGTCCTCTTAGTGATTAATAAATATTTTACAACTCCTATTCTATTACCTTTAGGAATACACTAATAGGTTAAACTTTTGTTGTTTTGCGTTTCTGCAAGAGCGGTTGCTTTATTTTTGTTAACAAGATTCACAATTGTGTCAACAGTTAACGAAGATTTCAAACCATCTTCTGGAGTATTGATTACATAATCACTAAGTTTTTCCAAAGTTGAAGTTGCAACATGCATACGTGTATCAGATGAGGCATAGTAAATAAAAACTTTCCCATCTTCATCCAAAATCCAACCATTACAAAACGCAACATTAGAAACATCGCCAACTCTTTCCTCACCCTCTGGAGCGATGAAATATCCTCCAGGTTTGTGAATCACTTTGGTAAGATCATTTAAGTCTGTCATAAACATGTACAAGACGTACCTTAAACCTGCGGCAGTATTTCTCACACCATGAGCTAAATGTAACCAACCTTTTTCGGTTTTTATTGGAGCTGGGCCCTGCCCGTTTTTGGCCTCGTAAACGGTATGGTATTCTTTTTTGAAAAGAATAAATTCGTGGTCGATTTCAGCATTCTCTATAGATTTTGATAAACCAAAACCAATTCCACCACCACTGCCTGCTTCTATAAAGCTGTCCTGTGGCCTTGTGTAAAAGGCATATTGGCCATCTACAAATTCTGGATGTAAAACCACGTTTCTTTGTTGCGGGGAGGGAGTTTTTAGATCTGCCAACCGATGCCAATTTTTTAAATCTTTAGTCCTGATTATACCACACTGTGCCATCGCTGAGGTTTGGTCTCCAACATGAGCAGACGGATCACGCTTCTCTGTGCAGAATAGACCATAAATCCAACCATCCTCATGTTCCACAATACGCATATCATAAACATTAGTATCCGCATTTTCGTAGGCATCGAAAACAATGGGATAGTCCCAGAACCTAAATCCATCTATACCATTATCACTTTCTGCAACAGCAAAAAATGACTTTCTATCAGATCCTTCCACGCGGGCAACCATAATGTATTTCCCTTTGTACTTTATCGCTCCGGCATTGAACACTGCATTGAAGCCAATGCGTTCCATAAAATATGGATTAGAAGTCGGATCGAAATCATACTTCCATGTTAATGGCACATGTGCCGCAGTAAGTACTGGATATTTGTATCTTTCGAATATTCCATTGCCCTCTTCTTCTTTCAGGTTTTCTTTGTTTATCAGTAAATCCTGTGCTTTTGCTAAAAGCGCTATACGATTCTTAAAAATGGATGTCATGCTCTTCTTATGTATTAATTTTATTTGTGATAGTATAATTCTATACACTCTACTATTATTCAATTAACTGGTTATCAAATTTTAAATAGATAACGAGTTGTTAATTTTCTTGCTCTATTTTATCTTTTGTTCTTCTCTGTTCCAGTTCTCCGGATATTGTATTCATTAATGAATCGTTTAATTTGTAAAAACCAATGAAAACTGCCGAGAGTGCTGCACCTGTTGCGGGTATAAAACTTAACATCATCCTGATGCCACTTTGTGTCTCTATTGTTTGAGAAACATTTGCTTCAAAACCATAAATCGCAAGCATCCAACCGGTCAGGGCTCCTCCAAGTGTCCAGCCCAACTTTTGCGACATGGAGGACGAGGAAAAAATCAGCCCAGTCGCGCGTCTTCCTGTTTTCCATTCAGAATAGTCAGCAATATCAGCGTACATGGACCATAGTAGTGGAAAAATACAGCCAGCACATATACTAATCAAAAATTGAAAAGTGAAAATTAACATTAGATCGTTTTCTTTGAAGAAATAGAACACACAGCTCAAAAGTGCAGCAATCAACATTGCATAGAGAAAGGTATTTTTCTTACCAATTTTATCCGAGATTGGTTTTGCCAAAACCACTCCAACAATGTTGGCCGCCTGTCCTAAAACCAAGTAAAGTGTGCTGTAGTTAATGGCTACTTTAAATATGGGTAACTCGAAGGCCTGTTGGCTTTGAAAATAATATTTGAAATAATAAATGACTGATCCATCTCTCAAGGAATTGAATATTAGTGTTGAAACCCCAGCTCCCAGCAGAATGAACCAAGGTTTGTTTTTAGCTAAATTTTTCAAATCATCTTTAAGAGATGACTTCTGTTCCTTTGGTGGACTTATTCTCTCTTTTGTCCATGCAAATGTGAAGTAAAAGAAAACAGCAGCAATGCAAGCATATAAAACCATCGTAAAGAACCACCCTCTTTGTGCATCTATTCCTGATGCTGTTTGGCTGAACCAACTTACCAAGGGCTCTGCCGTAGCCAACACCAGGATACTACCCGCAAAGGCGAAAACAAATCTATAGGTAGAAAGCGCAGTTCGGTCTTTGATGTTTGATGTCATAACCCCCATTAGAGAGGCATATGGCACATTGATTGCTGAATATACCATCATCATAAGGGTGTAAGTGACGTATGCATAAATTACTTTCCCGGTTAAACTTAGATTTGGCGTGGTGAAAGTAAGTACGCCGACTATCCCAAAAGGGATAGCTACCCACAATAGATAAGGTCTGAACTTGCCCCATTTTGTATTGGTCCTGTCAGCTATAATTCCAATAATTGGATCCAGGGCCGTATCCCATATTCTGGTGATCAGGAACATCGTACCAACTATAGCTGCTGATATTCCGAAAACATCCGTGTAGTAATACAGGAGATACACCGAAAAAATTTTCCAAAACATAGATGAGGCAAAATCCCCAAATCCGTAAGCAACTTTTTCTTTGAATTTTAATTTTTGATCCATTCTTTTTATTAAATTCTTTATGATTTATTCTTGACGATTTTCCTGGTCTGAATTGCTTAAAGTAAATAAATAACGCTGAATTTTATCTATTCCAACCCGGCATTTCGTCGAGTGTTACCACATTAACCGCGTTGTGTAATGCTTTAATCTGCGCCTGGGTATTGCTCTGTTCTTTAAATACCAGCTCCGACCATCCCATAAAGAAGGTCCATTTAGGCTGCTCCAATAACTGTTGGGGAGTAGGATATTTTTCGCACTCTCCAATTGCAATTGGCTTGCCCTTGGCGATATCAAGTATTGTTTTATACTTTGCTGCAGTGTAACCTGAACCATCAGAGAAATACATGTCCATTGACACCACATCGAAATAATTATCACCTGGATTATAAGTATTTACATCACTTGACAAACTACCAAAATCCTGTATGTTCCATACCCAAATCAAATTTGACAAACCTTTTGTTTTAGTCATATAATCATGTGTAAGCTGATAAAGTTTTCGAGTACCATTGGCTCCAGGCCTTCCCCCCCACCAAAATTTCCCTTGGTTCATCTCGTGCAAGGGACGCCATAAAACTTCCACACCCTTATCCTCTAATTGCTGAAGATAAATACAAACCTCATCCATCATCTGTTTCCACTTGGTATTTATCGCAGTGCCATCCGTAATTAGTTGTGTGAACTGCTCATCACTTAGTGAACTCATTACACCTTTCCCATCATCCCAGCCACAAGGCTGAGAATTGGCTGGATTGCAAGCGTGCCACATGATATTGATAATTGCTCCCTTTTTCCATTGGTTAACAGCTTGGTCGATCATAATCTGACGATTATTAATATTATCTGCCTGAAAAAGAAAATCTCCACTCCAAAGTGCAGGATATTTGTCGGTCACCGTTTTTACTTCCTCGGTCCACCTGGTTGGATCTGAATTCGGTTCGCGGTTGTGCATGCCTGCCACCGTTTTATTTCCAGAAATCTCGTTGAGGTAATTAATTGTTTTGAAAGGAGAAATTGATACCCCAACTGGTGGTTTGACACCGTCAATACTTGGCTCTGGATTTATATCCTCACCACCTTTACACGAAGTAAAAATGAGTATGGCTAGAAACATTAATCCGTTAATAATCTGTTTTCTCATAATTTTTTAATTCTAAAGATATATTTTTCGTCCAGCGGATCTAGATGATACTTAACCTTGACCCGTTACTTATAGCTTTTTCACATCGACCCAAAATCTTCTCGGCTTTCTGACAACCTTGTCGTAATCGGAGTATATCTTACTGTAGTCATCCACCCCTTCCAATGGAAAGTCAAAAGAACTATCTGTTATAGTTTTATTGTTATTGTTTCCAAGAGACAAGCTACCGGCACCTCTGAAAGTTGCGACTGAAACGATGCCGGTCGATGAAGTAAATTTCACAACGTTAGTTGTATAATCTCGTTCCCACTTACCTTCGCCAATAGGGATTTTTCTATAAAAATTGTTTACGTCTGTTTGAGGATTTCCTATGAATACGTAATCGGCATACTTTCCGTCTGCACCTGCACTATTGGTAACCTTACCATAGGTTTTTCCTTCAGCAGTAACGCCTTGGAACTCAAAAGTGAGCCTGTTATCCAATTCCAATGAAGGACCTGTAGTCGCTGACCATAACCAAGGCTTAGCTGAAAAATCTATAACTTCACCACCGCCATATTCAGGCCCGGTGCCTCCATAAACAACCTGTTTTTGAATTGTATAAGTTCCAAGGAGTGTTTCTGTAAATGGAATAAGTTCAACCGTCCATTCTCTTGATTTTCCAGATTCTGAGGTGATGGTATATTTATATTTATTATTGTTGGCTGCAAAATTTACTTTTTCACCAGATAAAGGTTTTATTTCAGATTTATAAGATGTTTGAATCTGGGCTGACACAGCTGAAAGATTTGTGTTTGCCTGAACCAGTACTTTAACTGCTACGGTCCCCGCCTGTCTATCTACGACTGCAGGTCCGATTTGTGCCAACCCATCTCCTAGGGTCACAGCTTCGATGGAGCGCTCATTGCTTACAACATCATCATAGGGGTCTTTTTGGCAAGCACTAAATAAAATTGTTGTAATCATTAATATTACAACCACGAGTTTATTGTTCCTTTTCATTGTAGAATATTTATGGTTTCATTAACGGATTAGTATCTAATTCTCTCTGCGGTATAGGAAAGAAATATGCTCCACTGGTAATTGTTTTACCGTAATCCTGCGCCATTTTTTCCATACCATTTGTACGGCGTAGGTCAAATAAACGATTACCCTCAAATGCAAGCTCCCAAGCCCTTTCCAGCACTACAGCATCACGAAATGCTTTCACACTTAAAGACGGCGGCAAGTCACCAAGTCCAGCCCTAGCCCTTATCCGATTTACTGCTGAATATCCTTCACTTGGACCAGCAGCCTCCGCATAAATAAGAAGTATGTCAGAGTAGCGAATAATAGGAGAATTTGCATTCATTTTATCGGCATCACGTCCTGGGTCTATAAATTTTCTGGAAAATGGCCTTGAAGCAGAATTGATGTCGAGGTTGTAAACAGTACCAGAATTAGTATAGGAAGACACAATAAGATCTGTTTTTCTCCTGTCAGTGTTTGCATAACTATTGTAATGACCGGCTTCTGTCCTAAAGTGATTCCAGCCTTGTCCAATATTAATTATCGGACTAGTTGCGTTACTTGGGTTATAGGGAATAGACATGGGGCGATCAGAACCGAGAAACATGTTTGGTAACTTGGTATATTCACCCTCTCTTACACCCAACCGATCAACAGCAGCATCAAAGATATGCTCGTTAACACTTCCAGCTGTCTTATATAGAGCTGTATTCCAAATGTCAACCAGTGTATTGGTGAACCCAAAAACAGACTGGTCATTAATCACTTTAGCAGCATAAGTCTTTGCATCTGTATACTTTTTTTCTGCATCATCTACAAAAGCATATCCAGGGGAATTATAACTTTTAGAAGAGGCTAAATGCAAGTATACTTTGGCTAGCAAAGCCTGAGCAGCAACCTTGTTCGCTCTACCTTCTTTATTTTTAGCAATACTCATTAAACTTTCTGCGTTCTTTAGATCACTTTCTATGAGATTGTATATCTCACTGAGAGATGATTTAGCCATCGGAACCTGCTCTGCATCAGCAATAACCCCTGTTCTTAACGGAACTGCTCCAAACATCCGCACTAAATTAAAATTGTGCAAAGCTCTCAAAAAATACCCTTCCCCAATAATTTGGTTTTTGTTAGCTGGGGTGATACCTTCGACATTTGGGACATTTGCGATCACTGAATTGGCTCTCGCAATACCTCGGTATAAATACGTCCACAAATTATCTAAATCCGCATTTGTCGGTGTCGTCCTGATCTCATCCAATTCAAAATTAGAGACTCCTGCATCACCTTTTTGCGTTAAGTTCTCTGTAGGAAGTTCAGTAATAATGTAATAACCCCGGGAATAATAACCAACCTCGGGAAGTATTGCATAAGCATAAGCTAATGCTGAATTTGCGTCTGCTTCTGTTTTATAAAAAGAGCTGGTATTTACTAAACCATATGGCTTTTCTTCTAATTTCTGACAGCTTGATAAAACCGTTGCAAAAACAAATGCACTGTATATATATTTTTTTATGTTCATGATTATAAAATTAAAAGCCAATATTTAACCCTAGTGAAATTGCTCTTGGTCTTGGATACGCACCCTCATTAACACCATTTTCTCCAAGTTCCGCATCAAAGCCTGGATTAAACTTGGTGAAGGTGTAAAGATTATTACCAGAAAAGAATACCCTTAAACTTTTTATCCCCTTTACAGGGTTAGCCTTAAAATTATATCCCAGGGTGACGTTTTGAATACGCAAGAAAGAGCCATCCGTGATGAAGAAATCAGAAGCTAGGAAACCTCTTGTATTATTTGCTCTTGGAATCTCATTACTAGGATTATCCGGTGTCCAACGCATGATCTGCCTGCTTGGTGTCAGCTTTCTAAAATCAAATACATCATTACCGTAAATCCCGTAAAACTGAGCAGAAAGGTCAAATCTTTTGTATTTTAAGTTTGTATTAAAACTATATAAAAAGTCCGGGGTTGGATTTCCGATAATGGTTCTATCATTGCCATCAATAACTCCATCAGGAGTTCCATTTGGTCCAGATATATCAAGATATTTTATTTCACCTGGTTGCGCAGCAGCTCCGGTTAAGCCAGCAGCAATACCCTCCTGAACTGTTTGTATTATCCCATTAGATTTATAACCATAATAAGCAAACATCGGCTGACCTACCGTGTAGGTTAGAATTCTTTGTCTAACCAACTCATAGAGAGTTCCCACATCAACCCTATTTTTTTCCCCCATGCTAATCACCTTATTCCGATTGCGCGTGAAGTTAACTCCAACATTCCAAGAAAATTCACTCTTTCTAATGATATCCGCATTAAGCCCAATCTCAATACCTTTGTTGTTAATCTCACCATCGTTGATCCATTGTTCATCAAAGCCTGATGAAGGAGCAATAGTTCTCAACCTTAGAAGATCATCGGTATTTTTGTTATAATAATCAATAGTCAATCTAAACCTTTGATCCATAAAGCCAATATCCACACCTAAGTCTAATGAGGTTGTAGTTTCCCATTTTAAGCTGTTATTCCCTAGACCTCCGACAATTGTTAAACCCTGTTCATTGTTTGCACCTGATAAACCTGGACCAAACCCTGTCTGAAAACCATCACCTGTAAAGTATCTTGCCGTTCCAAACCTGTCCAATGTTTGATACGGGCTAATACCCTGATTTCCCGTAAGCCCATAGCTCACTCTGAATTTAAGTTCTGAGAAAACATTAAGTGATTTGATGAATTCTTCTTCGTTGGCTTTCCATGCCACTGCACCAGATGGAAAATATCCCCACTTGTTATTGGAACCGAATTTACTTGAACCATCAGCTCTTGCTGTTAAAGTGAAAAGATATCGATCTTTGAATACATAATTAGCTCTTCCAAACCATGATGCAAGTTCTGATCTTGAGAGTCCATTAGCAATAATCCTGTTTGCTGCTGTGCTTAAGTTTTCGTTTTGAATGTTATCGTTTACAAAACCATTTCCTATCAAGTCACTCGTTCTTGTATTAAATTTTTGGAAAGAGTAACCCGCGACAAAGTTAATGCTGTGGTCTTTCCCGAAGGTTTTATTTGCGGTCAGATAATTTTCAGTCAGCAATTCAGTGGTGTTGAAATTATTAATTGCACCATAGCCATTGCTTTCAAATCCTCTAAAAGTTACAATTGACGGCTCATATACATCTCCTATTGAATTACCATATTTTGAGCTTAGTTGCGTTCTGAACTGTAACCATTTGGTTATTTTGGCGTTGGCATAAACTGTTCCCAGTACATCAATTGTCTTACTAGTGTTCAATACCTCATTGGCATTTGCCAATGGGTGTCCAAAATCTGTGGGACTTGTTCTGAAATAATTTCCCTTATCATCATAAACTGGAAAAACCCTTGTGCGATCTGCATTAACCTGTACACCGTTGTTCTTCGTATAGGTAAGAATTACGTTAGTACCCACATTAATTGCATCGGTAAGTTTTTGGTCTAAGTCTAACCTAGTAGCGAAGCGATCATAAAAATTTTTAATGACCAAACCTTCTTCCTTATAATAGTTTCCTGAAATCGCATATTTAGTCTTTTCACTACCACCATCTGCAGTGAGTGTATAACTTTGAGAGAATGGTTTACGATACACCAAATCAACCCAATCGGTATTGTGTGGCCACTTTGGCTTTGAAGGGTCAAGGCCTCGTAATTCTGCTATGGAAGGAAAATATACTCCTCCACGTATCTCACCAAGATATGGCAGTTGGTTTGCTGGGGTACCTCCTGTTAAAGCTGCTTCATTAGCAAAAGTTGCCTCATCAATAGCATCTCTCCAAAGGTCAGGCTTGGCAGACATAGCAGATACCGTATTAAGTGTACTTAATGAAATGTTAGACTGCCCGAGCTTACCTTTTTTTGTTGTAATCAGGATGACACCATTTGCACCTCGCGAGCCATATATAGCTGCAGATGAAGCATCTTTCAACACCTCAATCGATTCAATATCATCAGGATTTATTTGCTTCAAATTACCCGCATCACCCCAAGGAAAACCATCTACAACCATCAAAGGACTATTTGAGCCGTTTAGTGAGCTTGTTCCCCGAATACGTATAGTGGCTCCTGCACCTGGTCGACCTGAACCGGATATAACTTGCACCCCAGGTATTTTACCCTGCAAAAGTTGATCTACTGAAGCCGAAGGCGTGCGATTTAGATCACTTCCTTTTAAAGTCGAAACAGAACCTGTGAGGTCACTCTTTCTAACCGTGCCATAACCTACAACGACAACTTCCTCCAGATTTTTAAGATCCGGTAGCAGGCTAGTTCTAATAGTGTTTTCAGTGGGTAGAACCGCAATTTCTTTGGTTATCATGCCCACCATTTTAAAAACTAGTATATTACTTTTTCCAGAAAGTGTTATCGTATAATTTCCATTATTATCAGAAGAGGTTTGTATGTTTTCTCCTTTGACAGAAATTATAACGCCAGGCAAGGGCTTGGCAATTTCGTCTACTACATTTCCTCTTATTGTTCTTTGTTGCGCAGACACTGTATCAGCGCTTATTAACACAAAGAGAAAGCAAGTTAATGCGATGTAAAAAATTCTACTCATAAAGTTTAATTTGGTTAATAAATATTTGTCCAATTAATTAGTAATTGATAAATCAAAACTAACCCTTATTGAATTATCCTATTAATACTATTTTAACATTTGATAGTATTAATAATTGATGAGCGAGTACGTTACGATAGGCTTACTTACAATGAAGTCTTCCAGCTTAGCAATTTTAGATATTTGAATTTTATTTTACCCTTTTCCTCAATAATACATTTCATCGAAATTCCCAAACACTTGTAAAACTTTTGGTAAAATTCTGAAACTTATTTTAGTCCATATATCAGCGAAAAATTTGAAAATTGAGCATCTTCTGCGGTATCACCTTTATAGTGTAACCCTGGCCTCGGGCTCCTGTCCCATTGTTCAAGGGACATTCCATTTAAGTTCATATCCAAAGCTATTTCTTTCCAATCCATATCACCCTGTTTGTAAAATTAAGTTTTTAATGCCAGGCTATTCAGCAGACTATCTATCAGTCAAGGGCGGCGTTAGCCGTTTATATACCCTTGACTGATTGAAAAAGGTCTGCTATAGCTTTGCATTAGAAAAAACTTAAGGCTATGAAAATGCCATTGCGACTCAATGACAGCATGAAACTTATACAGATATTGACATCAGAGCAGAATTCAACTGGCGAAAAAACTGTGGTTATCCTGTTGAAGATTACCAATCTATTCCAGATAAATCCAGGACTCTTGTAAAAAGGCAAGAATATGGACTATTATAAATTCCTAGAAAAAAGATCAATGAAGCCCGAAAGGCTTGTTAAAATACTTAGCAGTCATGGTACAGTAGTTAGTGTAGAAATAGCTGAAAAAGTGCTGGATCTTGTATATAAATTGAGTAACTTGTCAATGACCGAAACGCTCAAAAATCCACCCGAGCGATACATTACCGCTAATCGAAAGCGCCTTGTAAGACACGAAAAAAAAGCAAAAAACCATGAAAATAGCTGATCTATATGTTAGAGTGAGTACAGACGAACAGGCTGAAAAAGGATATTCTTTAAGGAGCCAAGAAGAAGTTCTAAAAAAATATTGTGAGCTTAATGGCATAAAAGTAAGACAGATTGTAATTGAGGACTTTTCAGCGAAAACTTTCAATCGCCCGGCATGGAAGAAACTGGTTATACATTTGAAAAAACATAAGGGTAAAACAGACCTTTTGCTATTTACAAAATGGGACAGATTCAGTCGAAATACCAGTGATGCCTACCAAACTATTGCAATGCTCAACAAATTGGGCGTTGAACCACAGGCAATCGAACAACCATTGGACTTGAATGTCCCGGAGAACAAGATGATGCTGGCTGTTTATCTCACAACTCCGGAAATTGAGAATGACCGCCGTGGACTGAATACAAAAGCCGGAATAAGACAGGCAAAAAAAGAAGGCAGATGGACAGGGAAAGCCCCTCTTGGATATATTAACAGGACTACTGAGACCGGAAAAAAATATATAGCACTAAAGCAGCCTGAAGCATCAATAATGAAATGGATTTTTGAACAATTGGCGGAAGGAACATATTCTGGAGAACAAATCTTACACTCTGCCAGAGAAAAAGGTTTAACATGCAGCAAAAATAACTTTTATACGATCATAAGGAACCCTATTTATTGTGGAAAGGTCATTGTGCCCAAGTACAAAAATGAAGACGCATTCCTAGCCCAGGGATTGCACGAAGCGATAATATCGGAAACGACTTTTTTTAATGTACAAGAGATCCTTGATGGCAGAAAAAAAGAACTTGGCCAGCCAATAGCTACGCCAGAATCATTGGTATTGCGAGGATTTTTAAAATGTCCTAAATGCCACCGTTCGCTTAGCGGAAGCTCTTCGAAAGGAAAAAGACGACACTTCACCTATTATCACTGCACCTCTGCCTGTGGAATAAGATTTCGTTCGGAACAGGTAAACGAATCATTTATTATAGAATTGCTGAGCTATCTGCCAAAAAACGGCTATCATGAAATATTTGCAGAAACGATAGAGGACGCCTATCAGAATCAGGTGGGTTCTATTTTGGATGAACGAAAACTATACATAAAGCAAATCCAAGAGTTAAATAAGAGGCTGGAAAGGGCGAGGGATTTATTATTGGACAACGAGATAGAAGCTGTAGACTTTAGGGCAATCAAAATCGAATGCAATGAAAAAATAGCAATATTGGAAGCCAAGCTTACCGAAATAAACAGCAAGAATAAGGCAGTCCTTAATATCAGGCCTATTGCAGAGAAAGCAATCGATAACCTGATGAACTTGGATCTATTCTACGAAAATTCGAGTGTTGAAGGCAAAAGATACCTGATTAGTTGTCTTTTTCCTGGAAAAATGGAATACAATGGAGACCGATATCGAACACCTCAGCTAAATGAAATCGCTGAACATATCTACTTGAAAAACAAGGAGTTAGAAGCAAAAAAAATGGGACGAAAATCTTCTGAAAAGACCTCGTCCCACTGGGGGTGGCTGATGGGGCTCGAACCCACGACCCTCGGCACCACAAACCAATACTCTAACCAACTGAGCTACAGCCACCGTGTTTTTTAGTGTCACAAAAGTACGACTTTTAATATTCCTTGCAAATATTTTTTTCAAAGATTTAACAACAAATTTTTAATTAGTTATTATTCAATTATTTGAAACGAAATATTTTTTTCAATCTTGAACTAAACAGCACTTTTCAAAACCAAAAACATAACTTTACAGTCTTTATGATCGAAATTTATACAGACGGAGCAGCAAGTGGAAACCCAGGACCTGGGGGTTACGGCACCATATTACGGGCAGGCAAACATTATAAGGAGTTAAGTGGTGGTTACCGCATGACTACAAATAACCGCATGGAATTACTTGCCGTTATTAAGGGCTTAGAAGCGTTAAAAAGCCTTAACCAGGAAGTGACCGTTTACTCCGATTCGAAATATGTGGTGGATGCAGTGGAAAAAAAATGGGTTTTTGGCTGGGTAACTAAAAACTTCAAAGACAAAAAAAACAAAGATCTGTGGATTCGATTTCTCGAATTATACAAACTTCATAAAGTAAAATTCATTTGGATAAAAGGCCACAACGATCATCCAGAAAATGAACGCTGTGACAGATTAGCGGTTTTTGCTTCTCAAGACAAACAAAACTTAGCCATTGATACTTTTTTCGAAGCAGAACGAAAGAAAGCAACGCTTCTCTAAACAGCACACGGAAAAATTAATCTATTCCACCTACAACACCCATATCCTCCAATTTGGCTTCCACCTGTGTATGAGGAGTTGTAGTTTTATCGGCATAAATTAACATCATTTCCTCTGCTTTCTCTACCATTTTTACCGATCCGATAAATACCGGCACACGTTGGTGCACTTCTGTAGGCTGTATATCCAGTATTCGCTCAAAACCGGTACTCGCCTTTCCCCCAGCCTGCTCGATAATAAAGGCCATTGGGTTACATTCGTAAAGTAAGCGCAACTTCCCTTCCGGTGAACGAGCTGTTGTTGGATAAATGTAAATCCCTCCGTTTATTAAACTTCTGTGGATGTCTCCAACCATAGAACCAATATATCTTGAAGTATACGGACGATCAGAAGCTTCATCTTCTACCTGACAATATTTAATGTATTTTTTTACCCCTTCAGGAAAGTGAACATAATTTCCTTCATTAATGGAATAAGTTACACCAGTTTCCGGAATTTTCATATCCGGATGTGACAAACAAAACTCTCCAATCGATGGATCTAATGTAAAACCATTAACCCCCTTACCCGTGGTGTAAACCAACATAGTAGATGATCCATAAATAATGTATCCGGCTGCTACCTGCTCAGTACCCTTTTGTAAAACATCATCAATACCAGCTCTTCCTTCTAAAGATTTCCTGCGATAAATAGAAAAAACGGTTCCTACCGCAACATTAACATCCGTATTTGACGAACCGTCCATTGGATCGATACAAACAATATACTTTGCATTTTGTGAAACGGGAGATTCGATATGAATGATTTCCTCTTCTTCTTCACTGGCGATAATACAACACTCACCTCCACTGGTTAGTGCAGCAATAAATTGTTGATCAGCATAAACATCAAGCTTTTTTTGCTTTTCGCCCTGAATGTTTGTTGTTCCTACGTGACCGATCATGTCAACCAAACCAGCTTTGTTAATCTCTCGATTTACAATTTTTGCAGCAATCGCAATGTCCCTTAATAACCTCGAAAGTTCACCTTTGGCATAAGGGAAATCTGCTTGTTTTTCTATAATAAATTGTCCTAATGTTTTCACGCCGCAAACCATACTTAGTGTAAATTTTACATTATCTACCTGATAACTCTATAACCTCTAAGGTATGAATATTTTCGTCAGTTATGCAAAAACGAACCAATGTTCTCACTTTATGCCAACCGTGCTTTCCCGCTGCACCTGGGTTAATATGCAAACATTTGATCTTTCCATCTAACATCACTTTTAATATATGTGAGTGGCCGGTAATAAATAATTTTGGCGGGTTAGTGTATATCTCTGGCTTAACAAAGGTAGAGTAACGTCCGGGATAACCGCCGATATGTGTCATCCACACATCTACCTGTTCGCACTGAAACCTATTATGTTCCGGAAATTCATTCCGGATCACAGCATCATCTATATTGCCAAATACACCACGAAGCGGTTTAAACGAAGACAGTTCTGTTGCGACATGAGAACCAAAATCGCCAGCATGCCATATTTCATCCACCTGATCAAAGTGCTTAAATACCGCGTCATCTAAAAATCCATGTGTATCAGAAATTAAACCGATCTTTTTCATTATATAAAGTAAATTGTAAAGCAGTGTGTAAACTTTTGCTCATATCTATTGAAGATTTTTAAAAATTCAGCCTAAATTTTATTTCCGCAATCTATTAAACAACAAATTTGAATTTTATTTTTTGACACAGATATCTCTCGTCATCGACTTATTTCTTTTGTACGATATTATCATTAAATGACATCAAAATGCCAGGAAAAAATCTTTAAGTAATCTCTGATATTCCAGGGTGTGACTTCCTCGCGATTCGTAAATGTAAAAATTGCTTTCATGAAGCAAATCGCCTTCCTTACTTAAACATATGATTTGCCTAAATGGCAATTTGTCTCTATCAGAGCAAATATTAATTCGGGTTTTGAGTTTCATCTGGTATTTCATGGCCTCAACGATCACCTCTTCTGCCTGTTTCAAAGGAAGAATTAACCACAGAGAGCCCTTGGCATCTAAAAGCTGACTTGATTTTTCGACCAATAACCTAAAAAAATTATCGCTTGCGTGTCTTGCCATTCCTTTCCTTACCTCCTCATTTTTCAAATCATTAACAAAAAAGGGTGGATTAGACACAATCAGGTCGAATTTTTCGCTACTTTGATATTCTTCAATGGCTACATGATCAAGATACAATCGACTGTTAAATATGGAGTTTTTAAAATTTTTTTCAGCGGTTTCAGCAGCTTGCAAATCGATTTCTACAGCATAAACATCAGCTTCTGTGAAGCGCTGAGCTAGCATCATCGCGATCACACCTGTGCCTGCTCCTATATCTAATATTTTTTCTGGCCTGTTATGATTAGCCTTCGCAGCAACCAGAACCCCATCGGTATTGATTCGCATAGCACAGCCCGTTTGATCTACTTCGAATTGTTTGAATTTAAAAATGCTCATGGTAGAATATTACTCCTTTAGCGATTGACCCCTACAAAAAAATAAACAATGAGGTGCTTCTAGTTAAGCCTCGTACAATTCTAAAGGCAAGCCATCTGGATCCGCAAAAAAGGTAAATCTTTTACCCGTAAATTCATCAATCCGGATAGCTTCGCTAACAATACCTTGATCACTCAATCTTCCAGTTTCTAGTTTAATATTATCCACTTCAAAAGCCAGGTGCCGTAAACCTTGAGCTTCTGGTCCGGAAGGACGAGCGGGCGGATTTTCAAAAGAAAAAAGCTCAATTTGATAAAAGCCGTTTACCGCTAGATCTAATTTGTAAGATTTTCGTTCCGCCCGATAAACCTCAGCCAGAATGGTAAAACCCAGTTTGTTTACATAAAAGTCTTTTGATTTTTCGTAATCAGAACAAATAATAGCAATGTGATGAATTCGGTTGAACATTTGAAGTGGTGTAGAATGAGTGAATTTTGAATGACAGAATGTAGCAAAGTTGCAGAAAATGATTGAAATTTAAATAGCTCAGGCGCTCTAAATGATTCGCAGTTTTAGCAACTATAATTATTTTACATTTAACCGTCCAAAATTCTCTCATTCAACCCTTCATTCCTTCACTCATTAAATTTAAAAAAGCTATTTTTGCACTTTCAAAAAAAAAGCATGATTCATTTCTTCCTTAGTCAATCGCAAGCGATTTTTGTACTTCAAACAGATAAAGCGCTTTCCCCAGATGATATTACTAAACTTGAATGGTTATTTGGCGGCGCCAAAATTTCGCAAGATGCAGCTTTAAGCGGCTTTTTCGTTGGACCAAGAGCTGCAATGATTACACCTTGGAGTACCAATGCTGTTGAGATTACTCAAAATATGGATATTCAAGGCATCATCCGTATAGAAGAATTTAAAGCAGTTGCTGAAGATTTTTCTGATTACGACCCCATGCTTTCCCAGAAATACGACAAACTTGATCAAAACATTTATACCATCAATATCAAACCTGAACCTATTTTAGAAATCACTGATATTGCTGCTTACAACAAACAAGAAGGTTTATCATTAAGTGATGAGGAAGTTGAATACCTAAATAATCTGGCAAAAAACCTGGAACGACCACTTACTGATTCAGAGGTTTTCGGTTTCTCGCAGGTGAATTCGGAACATTGCCGCCACAAAATTTTCAACGGTAAATTTGTAATTGATGGTGTAGAACAACCAACTTCACTTTTTAAGTTGATTCGCAAAACTTCGGAAGAAAATCCTAACGATATTGTTTCTGCATATAAAGATAACGTGGCTTTTATCAAAGGGCCGAGAGTGCAACAATTTGCACCTAAACGTGCTGATGTCCCTGATTATTACGCTACAAGTAATTTTGATTCGGTAATATCTCTAAAAGCCGAAACGCACAATTTCCCTACAACTGTAGAGCCTTTTAATGGTGCTGCAACAGGTTCTGGTGGCGAAATCAGAGATCGTTTAGCTGGCGGACAAGGCTCATTACCTCTAGCCGGAACTGCGGTTTACATGACAGCGCTTTCGCGTTTGGAAGCAAATCGTCCCTGGGAAAATGGTGTTGAAGAAAGACAGTGGCTGTATCAAACGCCGATGGACATTCTGATCAAAGCATCAAATGGTGCGACAGATTTTGGAAACAAATTCGGTCAGCCACTTATTACTGGCTCGGTTTTAACTTTCGAGCATGAAGAAGATTCACGCAAATTAGGTTTCGATAAAGTAATCATGCTTGCCGGTGGTATCGGTTATGGCAAGGCTAGTCAGGCACAAAAACAAAAACCACAGGAAGGAGATAACATTGTTGTTCTCGGTGGTGAAAATTATAGAATTGGAATGGGTGGTGCAGCCGTATCATCAGCTGATACCGGCCAGCATGGATCAGGCATCGAATTAAACGCCATTCAACGTTCCAACCCGGAAATGCAAAAACGTGCTGCAAACGCTGTACGTGGCATGGTAGAAAGCGAAGAGAATTTCATTGTTTCTATTCACGATCACGGTGCAGGCGGACACTTAAACTGTTTATCAGAATTGGTGGAAGAAACAGGTGGTTTGATCAATCTTGATAAATTACCTGTTGGCGACCCTACCCTATCTGCTAAAGAAATTATCGGCAACGAATCTCAGGAAAGAATGGGATTGGTAATCGGCAACGAACATATTGAAACTTTACAGAAAATTGCCGATCGCGAACGCTCTCCAATGTACAACGTTGGAAAAGTAACTGGCGATCATCGCTTTACTTTTAAATCGGAAACCACAGGTGCTAAACCAATGGATTTTAAGCTTAAGGATATGTTTGGCAGCTCCCCGAAAATTGTAATGGAAGATCAAACGATCGACCGTAAATATGAATATCTAAGTTATCAAAAAGCGGAACTGAACACTTATTTAGAGCAAGTTTTACAATTGGAGGCTGTGGCATCGAAAGATTGGTTAACCAACAAAGTTGACCGTTGTGTGGGTGGCCGCGTAGCAAAACAACAAACTGCAGGTCCATTACAATTGCCTTTAAACAACTGCGGGGTAATGGCATTGGATTTTCAGGGCAAGGAAGGAATTGCAACTTCGGTTGGTCATGCTCCACTTTCGGCTTTAATTGATCCGGCTGCTGGTAGTCGCAATGCGATCGCAGAATCACTATCAAACATCGTTTGGGCTCCATTAAAAGATGGTTTAAAAAGCGTTTCGCTTTCTGCCAACTGGATGTGGGCCTGTAAAAATGAAGGTGAGGATGCCCGTTTATATGCTGCCGTTAAGGCATGTTCGGAATTTGCTATTGATTTAGGAATCAACATCCCGACAGGGAAAGATTCACTTTCAATGAAACAGAAATACAAGGATGGTGATGTAATTGCACCAGGAACAGTAATTATTTCTGCAGGCGCAAACTGCGATGATATTACTAAAGTGGTGGAGCCAGTACTTCAAAAAGATGGCGGTTCAATTTATTATATCAACCTTTCTAATGATACCTATAAACTTGGTGGGTCATCCTTCGCACAGATATTAAACAAAATCGGCACTGAAACACCAGATATCAAAGATGCGGGTCAATTCTCAAAAGCATTTAACGCCATTCAACAGCTAATTAAAGAATGTAAAGTGCAATCCGGACATGATATTGGCAGCGGTGGTTTAATTACTACCTTACTGGAAATGTGTTTTGCAGATCGCGATTTAGGTGCATCAATTGATTTAACTGCCTTAAACGAGCAAGATATTATCAAGTTACTATTTGCGGAAAATATCGCGATTGTTTTTCAAGCGGATTCATCAGTAGAAAGCACTTTAACAACCGCCGGTGTAACTTTCCATAAAATCGGGGAAGTGAATTCATCAGCTACGCTGGAAGTAAAAAATAAAGCTGATAGTTTCAGTTTTGATATTGATCATCTACGTGATGTTTGGTTTAAAACATCTTACTTATTAGATAGCAAGCAGACAGGAAATGGATTAGCGAAAGAACGTTATGATAATTATAAAAATCACGTTTTAAAATACAGTTTTCCATTACAGTTTGATGGAAAGAAACCGGTAATTGATTCCTCTAAACCTCGTCCAAAAGCGGCGATTATCCGCGAAAAAGGAAGTAATTCTGAGCGTGAATTAGCCAATGCAATGTATTTAGCTGGTTTTGATGTAAAAGATGTGCACATGACGGATTTAATTACTGGCAGGGAAACATTAGAAGATATTCAGTTTATTGGTGCCGTTGGTGGTTTCTCTAACTCTGATGTTTTAGGATCGGCAAAAGGCTGGGCAGGCGCATTTTTATACAATGAAAAAGCGAGAGTAGCACTGGAGAAATTTTTCGCCCGCCCTGATACTTTATCTGTTGGTATTTGCAATGGTTGCCAATTATTTGTAGAGCTTGGTTTAATTAACAAAGATCATGAAGACAAGCCAAAAATGTTGCACAACAAAAGTGGCAAACACGAAAGTATTTTCACTTCATTAACGTTACAAGAAAACAATTCGGTGATGTTATCAACTTTGGCCGGCAGCACCTTAGGCGTTTGGGTATCGCATGGCGAAGGAAGATTCTCTTTACCATATGCAGAAGAAAAATATAAAATTGTAGCTAAATATGCTTACGAAACGTATCCGGCAAGCCCCAACGGTTCGGATTATAACACCGCGATGATGTGTGATGAGACAGGTCGCCATTTGGTGATGATGCCACACATTGAACGTTCTTTATTCCAATGGCATTGGGCAAACTATCCGGCTGGCAGAAAAGACGAGGTTTCGCCATGGATGGAAGCTTTCGTAAATGCCAGAAAATGGATTGAAGAAAAGGCATAGGGTTAGCCATATTTATTTATACAAAAAGCTTGGGTTTTACTCAAGCTTTTTGCGTTTATGCTATTTTGATACGGCTATTTTGTTCGTCATTCCCGCGAAGGCGGGAATCGTAAAGCGAAAGTAAATCTTTAAACGCAGTATTTATACAGAACAAAGACCTGGATTTTCATCCAGGCCTTTAACCAATCATCCATCACACCTTCCTATTTTGAGCGCTAAATATTAACTGATCCCACTGCCTTACATTAAATTAAAATTAATCGGCATGTTATATCTCACCCTAACTGGAATGCCTTTATTTTTTCCGGGTTTCCACAAGGGTGATTTCTTGATTACTTTCATTGCCTCTTCATCGCAGCCAAAACCGATGCCTCTAAGTACCTTCACATCAGTGATCGAACCATCCTTCTCTACCACGAAACTTAAAAACACCTTACCTTGAATACCATCCTCTTGCGCTTGTGAAGGATAGCGTAGGTTACGCTCCATGTATTTGGTAAAAGCTTTCATGCCGCCGGCAAATTCTGGATATTCATCTACCCCACCTCCTGTATAAATCTCTTTATCCTCTCCAGCTCCAGCAACCTCTTTTTCTAATCCGCTGCCATTACCATTTAAAGAAGGAGTTACCAGGGTTAAATTCGGTTTGATTTCACCATCCTGAGTTACATTGCTCACTACAGCATTTTGAATCTCTTTAATAGTTGGTGGATCTTTAATTTCAGTTTTATCAACCACCACAATATTCGAAGTCATTTTAACTGTTTTTACTTTCACTGGCTCTGATTTCGCCGGCTCCACTTTTTTTTCTGGCTCTGGCTTCTTCATCTCATGAATCACATCACTTAAATCAATAACTTTTGGAGGGACAATAACTTCTACCACCGTTGGAAATATTTTGCTATACACTAAAGGAGCAAAGGCAAGCAATAAAAAAAGACTTACGGATAGCAATAATGCCCGGGTCATGATTTTTGACGATTTAGACCTTAACTCATAAGCACCATAAGTTTTGTTTCGGTTTGCGAATACAAGATCGAGCCACTCGGTTTTGTACACATTGATTGAGGAGTTGAACATAGCTATTGATTTTTATAGCATGATGTAGCAAATTTCACAATTCCATAAACCAACTGAAAATTCCACTTTCTTTACGAATAATGAAAAATTCCATTTGAAAAACATTTTTTTATTTCATTTTCAATAAAATTGCTCTAAAACTTACGATTGTTTTATAAAAAACAATAAAATATACTATTTTTGACAAAAAACATAACAAATTAATGAAAAGCTTAAGAACCATCGCATTAAAAGAGGCTCAAAACAGAATTTCGCCAGAAGTAAAATCACCATCTGCAAAAATTTCTGATTTTTTTGGCGCTAATGTATTTGATAAGAAAAAAATGAGAGATTTCTTATCTAAGGACGTGTATGAAAAATTAATCTCATCTATTAATCAAGGTGAATTAATTAATTCTGACGATGCTAACCAGATCGCAAATGCAATGAAAGCATGGGCTATGGCTGCTGGAGCAACGCATTACACTCACTGGTTCCAACCATTAACAGGTACAACTGCTGAAAAACACGATTCATTTTTTGAGCCAAGTGGCGAAGGTGCTATAGAAAAATTTGCTGGAAGTGCTTTGGTTCAACAAGAACCGGATGCATCAAGTTTCCCTAACGGGGGTATCCGTAATACTTTCGAAGCTCGTGGTTACACTGCATGGGATCCATCATCTCCAGCATTCATTATGGAAAGCAAAGCAGGTAAAACACTTTGTATTCCTACCGTTTTCGTATCCTACACTGGTGAGGCTTTAGATTATAAAGCTCCATTATTAAAAGCATTAGCTGCACTTGATAAAGCCGCTGTTGATGTTTGCCAGTATTTTGATAAAAGCATCACTAAAGTAAATGCATCTTTAGGTATTGAGCAAGAATATTTCCTGGTTGATGAATCATTGTTTAATGCCCGCCCGGATTTATTGTTAACTGGTCGTGCTTTATTCGGACACATGTCTGCTAAAGGCCAACAGTTAGAAGATCATTATTTCGGATCAATTCCTGAGCGTGTTTTCACCTACATGGTCGATTTCGAAAATGAAGCCCTAAAATTAGGTATTCCTTTAAAAACCCGTCACAATGAGGTTGCACCTTCTCAATTCGAATGTGCTCCTATTTATGAAGAAATAAACCTGGCCATCGATCACAATCAATTATTGATGGATTTGATGGAAAAAGTTGCTCGTCGTCACCATTTCCGTGTTTTATTACACGAAAAACCATACGCTGGCATCAACGGTTCAGGTAAACACAACAACTGGTCGTTAATTACTGATACTGGTAAAAACTTATTGGCTCCAGGCAAAACGCCTAAAAACAACTTAATGTTTTTAACTTTCTTCGTAAACACGATTAAAGCAGTAAGCGAACATGCAGATTTATTACGTGCGAGTATTGCTTCAGTAAGTAATGATCACCGTTTAGGTGCTAACGAAGCGCCGCCAGCAATTATCTCAATCTTCTTAGGTTCTCAATTAAACGATGTTTTAGATGAAATTGAGCACTCACGCATCAGCAAAAAAATTAAAGAAGATAACGCACTTTGGTTAGGTATCCCTAAAATTCCACAAATTTTGTTGGATAATACCGACCGTAACCGTACTTCACCTTTTGCATTTACAGGTAACAAATTCGAGTTAAGAGCAGTTGGTTCTTCAGCTAACTCTTCGGCTCCAATGACGATCTTAAACGCAATTATGGCTGAGCAATTGGTTAAATTCAAAGCTGAAGTTGATAAATTGATCAAAAAAGGCGATAAAAAAGACATCGCTTTATTAACGGTAATCAAAAAATACATCAAAGAATCCAAATCAATTCGTTTTGAAGGTAATGGCTACAGCCAGGAGTGGGAAGATGAAGCTGCAACACGTGGTTTATCAAACATCAAAACTACACCGAAAGCTTTAGATGCTTATTTAACTGAGAAATCTGCAAGTTTATTTGAAAGTACAGGAATTTATAGCAAACGTGAAATCCATGCCCGTCATGAAATCATGTTAGAGAATTTCTACAAAAAACTACAAATTGAAGCTCGTGTAATGGGCGAAGTGGCAAATACTGCCATCATTCCTGCTGCAATTGCTTACCAAAATTCTTTAATCGAGAATGTAAAAGGGTTAAAAGAACTTGGTGTAGAAAGCAAATCTTCTCTTGACATCGTTAAAAAACTTTCTGAGCATTTAGACATCGTTAAAACCAATATCGACGCGATGTTAGAAGAACGTAAAGTAACCAACAAAATTGAAGACACTCGTGAGAAAGCAATTGCTTACGATGAGAAAGTTAAATCTTACTTCGATACTATCCGTTACCATGCTGATAAATTAGAGCAAATTGTTGACGATAGCGTTTGGCCTTTACCAAAATTCAGAGAATTGTTATTCATGAAATAGATTTTAAGCCGGAAGGTTTAAGGTATAGGGCGTAAGGTGTAAACTTTACGCCCTTTTTTTTGATCATGATTTTTTGGATTTAAGGATTTTATGATCGTTCTCTTTAACATTGGCGTTTTGTTTAGCCCCACGTATTGATGAACTTGATTCAGCATCTTTCATGTCTTATGCCCAACGCTTGTTCGTGCTATCAAGTTCCTGAAACAAGTTCAGGATGACGGCCGTTTATAGTTAGTTAATATAAACGAACAAAACTAAAATTTTAACCACCAAAAACTTCTGACTCCCGACTTCTGACTCCCGACTTTTTCCCTTATCTTTGCGCCAACATGAGTGATAACAGGTACAATCAACGTGGCGTTTCTGCCTCAAAAGAAGATGTGCATAATGCCATCAAAAATATCGACAAAGGAATTTTCCCGAAAGCATTCTGCAAAATCATTCCTGACGTTTTAAGTGGCGATGAAGATTTTTGTAATATCATGCATGCCGATGGTGCCGGAACAAAATCATCTCTGGCTTATGTTTATTGGAAAGAAACAGGAGATATGTCCATCTGGAAAGGCATTGCCCAAGATGCAATCATCATGAATATTGATGATTTGATTTGCGTGGGCGCCACTGATCAGATCCTCTTATCATCTACCATCGGACGAAATAAAAACTTAATACCTGGAGAAGTAATTGCTGCTGTAATTAACGGTACAGAGGAAATTCTGGCTGATTTAAGGGAACAAGGAATTTCTATTTATTCTACAGGCGGCGAAACTGCCGATGTTGGCGATTTAGTAAGAACGATTATCGTAGATTCTACGGTAACCTGCCGCATGAAACGTGAAGATGTAATCAGTAATGATAACATTAAACCGGGTGATGTAATTGTAGCTTTAGCTTCTTACGGACAAGCAACCTACGAAACAGAATACAATGGAGGAATGGGTTCTAACGGATTAACCTCTGCTCGTCACGATGTTTTTGAGAAATCTGTTGCCAATAAATATCCTGAAAGTTTCGATCCTGCTGTACCTTTTGATTTGGTTTTTTCAGGTCAAAAGCAGCTAACTGATGAGATTGAAATTGAAGGTTTCGGTAAAACTACTGTTGGCAAACTCGTTTTATCTCCTACACGAACTTACTCACCGGTGATTAAGAAAATATTATCACAATACCGCAAACAAATTAATGGAATTGTTCATTGCAGTGGTGGTGCTCAAACAAAAGTACTCCATTTTATCAACGATGATATCCATGTGATTAAGGACAATTTATTTCCTATTCCACCCCTATTTAAACTCATCCAAGAACAATCTGGTACAGATTGGAAAGAGATGTATAAAGTTTTTAATATGGGTCATCGCATGGAATTATATGTTCCACAAGAAATTGCAAGAGATATTATAGAGATTTCAAAAAGCTTTAACATTGATGCGCAAATTATTGGTCGCGTTGAAAAAGGTAACCAAAAACAGGTTACCATCGAAAGTGAAAAAGGAACTTTTATCTATAATTAAGAAATAGCTAACCATGGCGCTTGAAAAATCAAGCGTCATTTTTGTTTTCTTTAAAATTGTAATTTTACAGCCATTGATAAATTATAATTTTTATCAAGATTTAAATTAAACTTCCAATTCAAATCCAGCCTCAAATTTTGCATCGTAAACTTTAAAACAAATCAACCATTCGTCTTTAACAAGTTGAGGAATAAAATCACGGAAAATCTTTTCAAAAGAATGAAATTCGATATTGGGTTTAGCAACAATAAGATACATAGATTCTGATTGAACAATAACCTCTTCTACCCACATTGGCCAACGATCTTTAATCAGTTTGGGTAATTTTAGAAACTGTTGTCCTTTTAAAAATTTGCCGATTGATTGTACAAATTGTTCATCAAGTTTTTGGTCGCTCAGGTTTCGCCAATATCCGTTAATCAATTCTATCTGACCCAATATTTCATCATCATTTAAAATTATAAATGATTGCTGGTTTTCTTCCTGTAGCAAGAGATAGGCACAGAAACCTAAACTTTCAGTTGGGTCTTCATGAATATAATGAAGCTTAATCATAATGAAGGGTTAATAATATTTCTAAAGGTGAGGTTAATTCTGGGTTTCATATATAGTTTAGATTTCGCAATCCGATGATCCCACTTTTGCTGTAAATCACCTTTCATCAAAAGCAATGAGCCATGTTCTAATTTAATAGAATATTTTTCTGAGTGGTTTGCTTTTAGGCGAATATCAAAAGACCTAACCTGTCCAAAAGACAAAGATGCAATCACAGGATGAGAGCCCATTACGGTTTCATTATCACTGTGCCAGGTTACAGAATCCTGCCCATCTCTATAATAATTAAGCAATACCGAATTAAAGGTGATGCCGGCAGCAGGTTCCACCATAGATTTTAGCTGCAATAGTTCATCAGTCCAACACAAAGGAATCGATTTACCTAATGCTGTATAATCCAACTGCTCTGCATCCCCATACCAGGCAGATAACCTTGGCGTAGTAATCTCTTTATCGTAATACCGCACTACTTTTTGTATCCATGGTGTATTCTCTATTAAATGAATTAAAAGTGAATCGCTTTCCGTTTTCCCAATAAAGTTGTTTTTATAGGTTAGAATATCCGATGGCAAGCCAATGGATTGTCCTGCTTCAGCAAAAAAACTTAACTGTTCCATAACGCCTACAAAGGTGCAAAACTTTTTATAAATTACTAATATTTTTAGCATTATATTTGCCTTTACTAAATTCAAAACAGGAGGTTGATTATGGTAAAGGAATCTAAACGGCACTTAATTGAAGATTTAAAGAAACAAATTTTAGGTTTGCAGGGCTATAGCGTATTAAGCATTCAAGAAAATAGTTTACCTAAATTGAGTTTGTTTGCAAATGCATTTCCGAATAAAAATTTTCCATTGGAGGGCATTCATGAATTTATTGCCATTGAAACCGAAGATACAGCGGCAAGTGTTGGCTTTATAAACGCATTACTTTCTGCATTAATGGAAACCGGTAGTCCATCAATCTGGATTAGCAGTTCCAGAAATCTTTTCCCCTCAGCCATGCAGCGTTTTGCATTAAAACCAGATCAGATTATTTTTATCGATCTCAATCATCAAAAAGAAATATTATGGGTTTTAGAAGAAGCCTTAAAATGTGAAAACTTAAGCGCTGTGGTCGCAGAAATTTCTGAGCTTAGTTTTAGCCAATCTCGCCGGCTACAATTGGTAATTGAAAAAAGCAAAGTACCTGCTTTTATTTTACGAAATAACCCACAGCAGGTTAACAACACCACTTGTTTGGCCCGATGGCAAATTAAGCATTTACCCAGTTTGTTGCCCGATGGCATGCCTGGCGTAGGTCATCCTTCCTGGTCGGTAAATTTACTTAAAGTTAGAAATGCACAGCCTGCAAGTTTTGAGGTGGCCTGGAACGGTACTACATTTCAACACCTCAACCAGGTTCAAAAAGTTCTTCAACCTCTTAAAAAACTTCAGGCAAGTTAGTATGGAAAAGCGTTTTGCAAGTATATGGTTTCCGTTTTTACTAACGGACTGGCTTTGTATCCTCCGTCCGGAGCTAAAAAAATGCGCTTTCGTTTTTACGGCGCCGGTACACGGTCGCGTTATAATTACCGCCGGTAACGCTTTAGCAGCAAGACAGGGCATACAAGTGGGCATGCCTTTGGCTGATGCCCGGGCACTGGTACATGAGATTGAGGTTTTTGATGATAAACCTGACCGGAATATCAAACTTTTAAAGGACTGGCAGAGTGGTTCATCAGGTTTACGCATTGGGTAGCCATTGATGCTCCAGATGGAATTGTGCTTGATATTACCGGATGTGCGCATTTATGGAACAATGAAGCGCATTATCTTGCCCAGATCAGTAATCGCATGCTTGAAATTGGATACACTACCAAATTGGCCATTGCCGATACCATTGGAACTAGCTGGGCAGTTTCTCGTTTTTCGAGCCAGGAAAACATCGTTCCCGCCAGGAAACAATATTATGCTTTATTGCCACTGCCAGCGGCATCCCTCCGGCTGGAGCAACCTACCATAGAGCGTTTGAATAAACTTGGCCTGCAAAAAATAGCGCAATTTATTCAAATGCCGCGAAGTGTGTTGCGTCGCCGATTTGGAGAAAATATATTAAATCGCATTGGCCAGGCCATTGGTGATTTACCTGAAGTTTTTGATCCTGTAATAATTATCCCTGAATATGAAGAAAGATTGCCTTGCCTTGAACCCATAAGAACTGCTACCGCAATAGAAATAGCCATTAAAAAGCTACTGGAACAAATGTGTACCCGATTAAAAAACGATGGACTCGGTTTACGCAAGGCAGAATTAAAAGGTTTCCGTATAGATGGAAAAATTATCCGTACAGCAATCGGAACCCATCAAAGCAGCAACGAAGCTGATCATTTATTTAAGCTGTTAGCTTTAAATATTGACAAACTAGCGCCAGGTTTAGGCGTAGAACTTTTTACCTTATCAGCAAGTAAAACTGAACCTGTTGAACTGCCACAGGAAAAATTATGGCTTACTAAATCCGGACTCCAAAATCCATCACTTTCTGCTTTACTCGATCGTGTAGCCGGAAAAGTGGGACCGAAAGCTATTCGCCGCTTTATTCTGAAGCCAATTATTGGCCGGAACGTGCTATAAAAAAAGCAGATTCTCTTACTGAAAACAATGATTTACCCTGGCATAATCCATTAGGAAGACCAATCCAATTGCTGCATCAACCAGAACATATCCAGGTTACTGCACCAATTCCAGATTATCCTCCTTTGTTATTTATTTACAAAGGGAAACGTCATCCCATTAAAAAAGCAGATGGACCAGAGCGGATAGAGCGTTCTTGGTGGCTTGAAAGCGGAGAGCACCGCGATTATTATATTGTAGAAGATGATCAGGGTTGCCGTTATTGGCTATTTAGGGCCGGTCATTATTCCGCTCAGAATTCGCGTTGGTTTATTCATGTTTTTTTTGCTTAAATAGTTATGGAATATGCAGAACTTCAAATCACCAGCAATTTTAGCTTTTTAAAAGGTGCTTCACATCCTGAGGAATTGGTTGAAGAAGCCGCAAAAATGGGCTATTCTAAAATTGCCATTACCGACCATAATACCCTGGCCGGTATAGTTAGAGCACATGCCGCCGCTAGAAAATATGAAATCAATATTATTCCGGCTTGCCGATTGAACCTACAGGATGGCCCAAGTTTGCTTGCGTACCCACAACATTCATCCGGCATTTTATTTGTCGCCATTCCTCCTGATACTTTATCTGCAAATTTTGATTTTGAAACCGATTTCCAAAATTCTTTGGCAGAATATAAACACAACCTTAATGATCAGCTTTATTTAGCTATTTCCAGGAATTATCAGGGCGAAGATCAAAAGCGGATGTTTCGTTTAACATCGCTTGCTAATCAATTGAGGATTCCTTTAGTGGCAACCAACGATGTGTATTACCATACGCCAGAAAGACGCGAGCTGCAGGATGTGCTAACTTGTGTTCGTGAGAAATGCACCATTCATGCCGCCGGTTTTCATTTGTTTAAAAATGCAGAACGCCATCTTAAAACTCCAGAAGAGATGTTAAGGCTTTACCGGCAATATCCACAAGCGCTTCAAAATGCCGTACATATTGCGCAAACATGTCAGTTTAGTTTAGATAGCCTCAAATACGTATATCCGGAGGAGATAACCAACGGAGCGCGCTCTCCTTTTGAAGAATTAACCCATTTAGCGTGGAAAGGTGCACATGAAATTTTCGGTGAAAATTTGCCGCAAAAAATTGTAGACAACATTAACTATGAACTGAAATTTGTAAAGGAAATGGAATATGCTTCTTATTTTCTTACCGTCTATGACATTGTGAGTTTCGCCCGAAGGCAAAAAATTCTTTGCCAGGGTCGCGGTTCTGCTGCAAATTCTACCATTTGTTATTGCCTGGGCATAACCTCGGTAGACCCAACAAAATTTGATTTGCTTTTTGAACGTTTCGTTTCTTCAGCCAGGAATGAGCCACCCGATATAGATGTAGATTTTGAGCATGAACGCCGTGAGGAAGTGATTCAATACATCTATAATAAATATGGCAGAGATCGGGCCGCGATTGTTGCAACCGTTACCCAACAGCGACAAAAAGGAGCCATTAGAGATGTTGGCAAAGTGATGGGCTTATATGTTGATACCATTAACAGGCTATCGGCATCCATTTGGGAATTTACCGATGAATGGTTTGAGGGGAACAGATTAACAGAGCAAGGGCTTAATCCTAATGATCCACTATTAAGAAAAGTACTTTCACTTACCGCACAATTGATGGGCTTCCCTCGTCAGCTGGGGCAACATACAGGCGGCTTTGTAATTACGCAGGGTAAGCTGACCGATCTTTGCCCGATATTGAATGCCCGCATGGCTGATCGAACCAATATTGAATGGAACAAGGATGATATTGATACACTGGGTTTTTTAAAAATAGATATTTTGGCTTTAGGTATGTTAACCTGCATTAGAAAAGGTTTCGATTTAGCAAAACAACACTACAATCTCGATCTTTCTATGGCTAAAATTAATGAATACGATGATCCGGAAGTATATAAAATGATTAGCCATGCAGATACCATTGGCGTATTTCAGATAGAAAGCCGGGCCCAACAATCTATGTTACCCGGATTGAAACCAGAATGCTTTTACGATTTGGTAATTGAAGTGGCAATTGTACGTCCTGGCCCTATTCAGGGCGACATGGTTCATCCTTATTTGCGCAGAAGAAATAAAGAAGAAGTGATAAAATATCCTTCAAAAGAACTGGAAGAAATTTTAAATAAAACTTTGGGAGTTCCACTTTTTCAGGAGCAGGCGATGAAAATTGCCATCGTAGCTGCCGGTTTTACACCTACTGAAGCCGATGAATTGCGTAGAAGCATGGCAACCTTTAAACTGAAAGGTATGGTTACGCAGTTCGAGAAAAAATTAATCTCTGGAATGGTAGCTAAAGGTTACGATGAAGAATTTGCAAAACGAATTTTTAAGCAACTGGAGGGTTTTGGAAGTTATGGATTTCCAGAAAGTCATGCTGCAAGTTTTGCGCTCCTGGTGTATGTTTCCTGCTGGTTAAAATGCTATTACCCCGATGTATTTGCAGCGGCTTTATTAAATAGTATGCCCATGGGATTTTATCAGCCAGCGCAAATAGTAATCGATGCCCGAAAGCACAATGTTGAGGTTCGCCCGATTGATATCAACTACTCTTATTTCGATAATACCTTGGAAGAACTGGTTGGGAAATATCACGCTTTGCGTTTAGGTTTCAGACAAATTAAAGGCATTAGAACAGAAGATATTGAAGCGCTAACCACGTATCGGATAAAGCATTATCAGAATATTCATGAACTATTGGATGTGGGTGTATCATTAGCCACAATGGAACGTTTGGCAGACGCTGATGCTTTTCGTTCTTTAGGTTTTGATCGGCGCCAGGCTTTATGGGAAGTTTCTGCCCTGGCCGATAGACCAATTGCACTCTTTAAAGATCAGACAGCATAAAGTCAGCTAGAAAAACAAACGTCCCTCCCGCTCATGTCTACCTCCGAACATGTGATTCAAGATTATGCTTCTACTTCACTTTCATTAAAAGCACATCCGGTAAGCTTTGTACGGGAGCAATTGAATTTGTTGAGGGTATCAGCCAATAAAGATTTAGCAGAAATTAAGGATGGAACAACATTAAAGGTAGCCGGACTCGTATTGGTGAGGCAAAGACCTGGAACAGCTGGTGGAGTTTGTTTTATTATTATAGAAGATGAATCAGGATTTTCAAACCTGGTTGTTTTTGAAAGCTTATTTATAAAATATAGAAAAGAAATTTTGCAGGCCAGGTTACTCATGGTAGAGGGAAAACTACAAAGAGAAGGCGAAGTAATCCATGTTATTGTAAAACGTTGCTTCGATCTTACTCCGCTATTAAGAAAATTAAGCAAGGAAGAGAATGATCATTCATCTTTGTTAACACTTTCCCGTTCTGATGAAAAAACGGCTCCTTTCCCTGTCGAAAATAAAAGAACTCAGGTACGCAAAACAGACCAGGAAATTTCCATTCCGCAAGCCCGTAATTTTAGATAAGAATAAACGCTCAAAATTTAAGTCATAAAAAACCTCTATTGGATGATAGAGGCTTTTACTTACGTTTATTCTCTTTCTACAAACTTATGGAAAGTACTTTCTTCTCCATCAGCCTTCTTTTCCTGATAAAGAAAGTCGAGCTTGTTATCATCAAATACTTTAAAGAAATTATCCCAGTCGGTTTCTTTCAAATCACTACTCTTACTATTTTTAGGGAAATGAATTCTTAAAAGTCCTCCGCCTTTTCCATCAGTTGTATCTGCAACTACTGCAGGTACGCCATCATGTTTTTCTACCCACTTTTTAATGGTATCGTGGTCATGGGTTTGTTTTGAACTGCTCATATCGTTGTATTTTATTTTTACAGTATATGTATATACAATTCTATTGGGTAGAAAAGGTTTTGACTTTTTAAAAATCTTTAAAAAATAAAGCCCCCACTTTTCAGTCGGGGCTTATAAATTATTACCTAAATTAAGTATTAGTTGAAGTTATAACGAACACCGAATTGCATGTAGTAAGTAGATAAGATGGTTTGAGTTGTACCAAAAGTTTCTCTAACCACATCATTTGAGGCATTAGCAACTCTAAAAGTAGGTTTTGTTAGCGCATTAATAGCTGAAACATTTTGAGGAACAAGAATAGCAGCGTTATTTACGAAGTTTTGATTACCCCATTTGCGGTTTAATAAATTACCAACATTGAAGATATCAACAGTAAATTGGAATGAATTTTTTGTTTTTCCAAAATCCTTGAAAACCTCTTGTGTCAATCTAAAATCGAACTGATTTCTCCAAGGAGATGTACCACCATTACGCTCTGCAAATTTACCTCTATTTTTGCTTAAATATTTATCTTGAGCAATATAAGCTTCGAATAAATCAGCTTGCTCTTGAGCACTATATGCCCTAGCATAACCAGTAGTGTTAGCAGGTACTGCAACAAATGATGCTGCTGTATATTCTCCTACGTTCGGAATATAAATCAGATCGTTACCTGAAACGCCATCACGATTAAAATCTCCATTATAAGTATATGAGAATCTTCCTTGTTGACTTCCTTCATAGAACAATGAGAATGAAGTTGCTAAGTTACCAAAATATGCTTTTCTGTAAGAAATATTCGCAACAATACGATCAGGGTTTAAGTTACTTGAATAACTTAATGTAGGTGTGTTTGGATTCACAGAAGTTTGAGGTAATGACCAAAGGTTAGCTAATTGGTCACCACTTTGATCTCCAAAATTACGTTGATCAGAACGGGTATAAGCAATCATAGCTGTTAAACCATTAGAAAACTGTTTGGTTAATTGAGCAGTTGCCATCCAATTATAGCCACCTTTAACATTACTCATTTGAATTGCATTAAAACCTGTTACAGTTCCGTTAACTCCTCCTGTTGGAGTTCCTTGAGCTACAGGCAAACCTGCAGCGTTGATAGGGTTATAATATTTATCAGAATTACTTGCAGGATAAAATAACCTTGTATCCCCGTAACCTGAGACTTGAATTCCTGGATTAACCAAGTTTAAGTTTTTAGCGAAGGCTACATTTAAATCACGACCATAAATTCCTTCTAAAGTAGCTACAACACCACCTGGTAATCTAAAATCAAATGCTAAACTAGATTTCCAAGTTTGAGGAAATTTAAGATCGGGAGCCATTACACTGATGCCAGCAGAAGGAATTGAACTTCCAGCAGCAGGTGCAGCTGTAGACAACTGAGGAGCTATTGAAGGATTAAAATATGGAGCAGCATTACCAACATAACTCTGAGTATACTGGATTAAACCAGCATCACCTGATTGAGAAACGATCCATACAAAAGGAATACGACCAGTGAAAATACCAGACCCACCACGAACTTGGAACGAACGATCACCCAAAACATCCCAGTTAAAGCCAAAACGCGGAGAGAAAGAAAGTTTGTTTTCAGGTAAAACACCTGTATCAACTCTTTGACCACCAAAACTCAAACCTGCGACTAATGGATGAGTTCTAACTTCAGTAACATCTGGATACGATGCTTGTTCAACACGAACTCCAGCAGTCACCTTTAAGCGGTCTGTAATTGTAAACTCATCTTGCAAATAAGCTGAGTACTGAGCAAATTTAAAACTCGGATAAGCTTGAGAACCATCAGCTGTCAAAGGATAAGTAACAGTATACTGCGCCGGCCTTTGATTAGTAATGAAATCATTCCATGATCTGAAAGTATAGAAACCGGTACCAAAACGTTGGAAACCATTTTTAGTTGTACTAAATTCAGCTTGTAAACCTAAAGTAATATTATGTTTTCCTAGAGCAATACTCAAGTCATCACTGTAAGTATAACCCTTAACATCTCTCAAATTCCCGTATGAAAATGGCTCATAACCGAATGTAGTCAATACACTTCCTAAGTTTGCAGAACTTGTAGGATTTCCATCCAAAATATCCACTAAAGGGAAAGCATTACCGTCTGTAGTACGAGGATCATTTTGATGGGAATAAGTAGCTCTTAAAACATTAGTAACCTTACTACCGAAATTTGAATTTAGCTCTGCAACGCCAGAATATAAGTTAGCAGCCTGATAGTAATTAGAGTTAAAGAAAGGTAAACCAGCGTTTCTGTTAGTACCTGATCTCTGATTTACATATGCATAACCAGTTACCGTTCCAATAGGTGATCCACCTGTAGAAGTACTTGCAGAGGCAGGAGTTTTGCTCTCTACTTGATTATAACGAACGCTAAAACGATGATTTTTATTAATGTTCCAATCTAAACGAGCAAACATCTTTTCATTATCGCTCTGATTTGAATAACCTTGATAAGGCCCTGTTGAATAACCGTAAGTATTAAATAAATATGAACTTACATCATTTAAAAAACTTTCGCTAGCCTGCACCACATTTGGATTGGCTACTATATAAGGGTTTGCTTCGCTTGATGCAATACGTTGGGTACCCGGAGAGGTTGTATTTTTCTTTTCGTAGTTTACGAAGAAAAACAACTTGTCCTTTACAATTGGTCCACCCAAACTGAAACCATAATTTTTCTCATCAAGTTTCTGAATTGATCTTTCAGGAATTCTGTAAGTATCACCAATTCTTTTTCCTTGCTGATCATCACCTCTCATGGTGTAAAAAGCATTACCTGAAAATGTATTAGTACCTGAACGGGTTACAGCACTAACTGATCCTCCCGTAAATCCTGTCTGACGAGCATCATAAGGTGTTACATTGATAGAGATTTGCTCTAACGCATCAATTGAGATTGGAGAACCACCTGCAGGAATATTCCCTCCGATTCCAAATTGGTTGTTGAAGTTGGCACCGTCCACCGTGAAATTATTAGAACGATAATTACCACCACCAATAGAAGTACCATTTGCCTGCGGTGTTAAACGCGTCAAATCATTTACACTACGAGTAATGGTAGGTAACGACTGTATTTGAGCCTTATTGATAACTGTTGAAGTACCATTTCTATTCGAATTAAGAACGCTATTCGAACTTTGTCCAACAACTTTCACCTCAGCTAAGGTTGCACTGTTATCAACCAATGTTGGGTTAATAACGAAAGGTTCACCTATTTTCAAATAAATGTCATTAACTTTTTCTGGTCTGTAACCCACAAAACTTATTTCTACAGTATAAGGACCGCCTACACGCATTCCACCAATTGTAAAACGGCCATCGTTGTTGGTAGAAACAGAGTAAACTGTTCCGGTTGGCGTATGTGTAGCTTTTACACTTGCACCAGGTAAGGCGCCTTTGGCATCCTTAATTGTTCCTGTCATTGATGATGTGGTAACCTGTGCACTAGCACCGAAAGTAATACCTACAACTGCAACAATAACGAGTACTAATCTTAAAAGTAAAGATTTGTTCATACTTTGTTTTTTAAATGTTTTTTGTTTGTTGAATAATAATCGGGGGTGATTTTATTGGCGCAAATGTACTTAATAATATTTAACACATTTTAACATCCAATGTTAAATTATCGTTAAGCATTCCAAAACTTTTCAACAATTAACATCATTAATAAGTCGCTTAACTTTCACTTTGTCAATCGTTTGCAAGCAACATTGAATTTTCCTTAAAGAATCACATATAATCTTGCCATTATCGAATCAAAAAAAGGCCTATTGTTGAATTTCACAACAAAAGTCTATAAACATTTATACCTTTGACCTTCTAAATCTTACAAATTGTTGACTAATACTGAATGAAGCGATTAAATTGTCCTAAAAAAATATTCGGACAGTGGATTTATTACTCAATCTTCAAAAGCTCATTTTTACACTATGATTTTAGCATTTTATAAATCTGTTTTAACGATAATTTAAACAGGTTGTGAAAGTAATATGTCAAATTCAGAATTTTGACACGAGATCTCATATTCATCAGTGCCAATTAACATTTTTTTTTTAGTTTTGGGGATTATAAGAAACAAAAGTTTTTTTAACTGTAATGCTGATATTATTTATTAAAGCGAGGGAAATCTGTTTTCAAAGAGCCTTCTCCTAACCTGGAGATTACCAACAATAAAATAACTTAAAAGAAGTCTTGTTTAGATATGAACCGTTCATAATTAAATCGCAAAAACACTACTAAGTAATGTTTTAATTATGGTAAGTTCCATCTGACAGATAAAAAATAAACTAAAAAAACAGATGAATTACGACGTTATTGTTTTAGGCAGCGGCCCAGGTGGCTACGTAGCTGCAATCAGAGCTTCACAATTAGGAATGAAAGTTGCCATTGTAGAGCGTGAATCATTAGGTGGTATTTGTTTAAACTGGGGTTGTATCCCAACAAAAGCATTATTAAAAAGCGCTCAGGTTTTCGAATATATTAACCATGCTGCAGATTACGGAATTACTACAGCGGGTGCTACAGCAGATTTCGCAGCAGTTGTAAAACGTAGCCGTGGCGTAGCCGATGGCATGAGTAAGGGCGTTCAATTTTTAATGAAGAAAAATAAAATTGACGTAGTGATGGGTATCGGTAAAGTGAAACCGGGAAATAAATTAGAAGTTAAAGGTGCAGATGGTTCTCAAAAAGAACTTACAGCAAAAAATATCATTATCGCAACTGGTGCTCGCTCAAGAGAATTACCAAACTTAAAACAAGACGGTAAAAAAATTATTGGCTACCGCCAGGCAATGGTTTTACCAGAGTTACCAAAAAGCATGGTTGTGGTAGGTTCAGGCGCTATCGGTGTAGAGTTTGCTTATTTCTATGCTACAATGGGCACAAAAGTAACTATCGTAGAATTTATGGAAAACGTTGTTCCGGTAGAAGACGAAGATGTATCTAAGCAATTATTGCGTAGCTTGAAAAAAGTGGGTATCGATGTAATGACTTCAGCTTCGGTTGAATCAGTTGATACTGCTGGCGCTGGCTGTAAAGTTTCTGTTAAAACAGCATCAGGCATGCAAACCATAGAGGCTGATATAGTCCTTTCTGCTGCTGGTATTGTAGCAAACATCGAAAATATCGGTTTAGAAGAAACTGGAATCAAAACTGAAAAAGGTAAAATCGTTACTGATGAATTCTATAATACGTCTGTAAAAGGATATTATGCTATTGGCGATGTAGTAGGTGGTCAGGCATTGGCACACGTTGCATCTGCCGAAGGCATTATTTGTGTGGAGAAAATTGCTGGTCAGCATGTAGAAGCCTTGGATTACAACAACATTCCGGGTTGTACTTATTGCACTCCAGAAATCGCTTCAGTAGGGTATACTGAAAAAGCAGCGAAAGCAGCTGGATACGAATTGAAAATTGGTAAATTCCCATTCTCAGCTTCAGGTAAAGCAAGTGCTGCTGGTGCAAAAGATGGTTTTGTAAAATTAATTTTTGACGCCAAATATGGTGAATTATTAGGCGCACACATGATTGGTGCTAACGTTACTGAAATGATCGCAGAAATTGTGGTTGCCCGTAAACTAGAAACCACTGGTCATGAAATGATAAAATCTGTACATCCTCACCCAACCATGAGTGAGGCCATTATGGAAGCTGCTGCAGACGCTTACGGTGAAGTTATCCACTTGTAAGTCGGACTCTTTAGTCTTTAGTGAAAATACGAAAACCCTTTAGTTAGTTCTAAAGGGTTTTTGTATTTTTAAAACTTGATAGTCAACTCGCATCTTGATACCAAATACTTGTTACTAAATACTAGCGAATGAAACTCCATACTATAAACACAGGCCTATTTAAACTAGATGGTGGCGCTATGTTCGGTGTTGTTCCGAAAGCAATCTGGCAAAAAACCAACCCGGCAGATTCGAACAACCTTTGCACTTGGGCCATGCGCTGCCTTTTAATTGAGGATGGCAATAGACTCACCTTGGTTGATACCGGAATTGGCGAGAAACAGGATGACAAATTTTTTAGTCATTATTATTTGCATGGAGATGATTCAATCACAACATCACTGGCTAAATTGGGTTTCGGATTGGATGATATCACCGATGTATTTTTAACACATCTGCACTTTGATCATGTTGGCGGGGCTATTAAGCGGGAGAATGACAAGCTATCCCCTACTTTCAAAAATGCCCAGTATTGGAGTAACGAAAAACATTGGCAATGGGCTGTAGAGCCAAATGCCCGCGAAAAAGCGTCATTTTTAAAAGAAAACATTCTACCTATTCAAGAATGTGGGCAACTTCAGTTTGTGGAAGAAAAAGAAAATATCGAATGGCAACCCAACATTAATATCTCTTTTGCTTACGGCCATACCGATGCGATGATGTTGCCGAAAATAAAATACAAAGGCAAAACCATCGTTTACATGGCCGATCTTTTACCATCTGTTGGTCATTTACCCCTGCCCTATGTAATGGCTTATGATATGTTTCCACTGCAAACATTAACCGAAAAACAGGCCTTTTTAAATGAAGCTGTCGATAACGACTACATTCTTTATTTAGAACATGATCCTTTGAACGAGTGCTGTACTTTACAAAGAACTGAAAAAGGGATACGGGTGGATCAAACATTTAAATTGAGTGAAATTTAGATGATTAGGCCAGCAAAACCAGGTGATGCAGATGCGGTAGTTCCATTAATTGTTTTAGCGATGGATGAACTGGCCACTAAGTTTGCCAACTCTGGTGATTCAGTAGTGATATTCGAATTATTCAAACATTTCTTTCAGCAGATCGGCACTCAATACAGTTACGAAAACACAATAGTATATGTGGAGGAATACAAAGTTCTTGGTTCATTAAATGCCTACAATGGCGGCGATTTACCTGCATTGCGAAAAGGTTTTCTAGAATATTTGGCAGAGAAGCACAATTTAAAAAACTTTGAACCGGAGCCGGAAACGCAGTCAGGAGAATTTTATTTCGATACCTTGAGCGTTGCTCCAGAAGCACAGGGCAAAAGAATTGGCAAAGCATTAATCCAGGCTGGTATAGACTGGGCCTCAGCGCTTGGACATCAGAAGGTGGGTTTACTGGTAGAAAAAGATAACCTGATTGCACAAAACCTTTATAAAAAGTCTGGCTTTAAAAAGCAAAATACTCAGAAATTTATGGGTGGCGATTACGATCATCTTATCTACGATATTTAAATGAACAGCTTGATGTCAATTCGAAAATTTATTTTTGTTTTTATTTGTATTTAATCTAAATAATGCCAATTTTTGCAATACATGGAAAAAGCTTGTATTGATATCAATGAACTGGTTAACGTATTCTCAAATGCACATGGCTCTGTTTATCAATCAGATAAATTAAATTGCTTTTATGTTGATTTTGGTGGAAAGTTTGCCAAATACAATTGTATTTCGCTACAAAAATTAAAAAAGGTAGTGGAGCAAATCGACATCGAAGAGCTTTTACTAAATACACACCGGGCTGATTTCGAGTTGGTAACTTTTAATGGTTGCGAGCATATTTACCTCTTAAGTGCCTTGGAAATCGTTGCTTTAAAAGATTTATTACAAGGCGCATTTACTATGTTCAAACTCAACCACCTCCTTAGCGATTGTCTTTATAGATTAATTTATTAGATCATTGGTTTAATCGCCGGTAGTTCATTTGTTTTTTATTCATTGAATCAACCGTCTTTAGTATATTTCTGATTAATCAATTGGTGCTTTATATTTATTATACAGTAGTTGATTTTCTTCTTTATCCCTAGCAATTACCTATTCAAATTCTTGCTTAGCTAGTCAATCTCTAATATTCCGACCTTCATTTTTGCTCCTTCATCCTTAACTTTGTTCGTTGCGCTATCGGGCTTTGCTCAAAATAAAAGTACTATCTCACTGTCTTCCAATCGGTATCCGTTAAACGTTATTCAGCATAATACACCAACAATTGTCGTTATTTAAACTCATTACAAATAACTTATTATCAGCAATTTAGACTAATTTCATATAGCAAATAAATAGTGTAATTGAACAATTTCGTTTTACATTTGTATTGTTATTAAAGCACAGAAATTATGAAAGATCTAATGCGTATAAAGTGTTTAATATCTCAGGATATCGAAACACTTTTAAATCAGCAAATAAAAAAAGAAGCTCACTCTTCATCACTATATTTATCAATGGCGTCTTGGTGTAACCAACAAGGCTACGATTTCTCGGCAGATTATTTCACAAAACAATCTGAAGAAGAAAGAATGCACCAATTAAAATTGTTCAAATACGTTTTAGATATGGGTGGAAATGCAATCTCTCCGGAAGTTACAGGAATTAAAACTGACTTTGCAGGTTTTAGAGAAGTATTTGAAGATGCACTTGAGGCAGAAATTGCAATTACGCAAAGCTTTAAAAATTTAGCGGCCAGATGCCATAAAGAACAAGATTTCGTGACAATGGAATTCTTGAACTGGTTCTTAAAAGAGCAACGTGAAGAAGAATATAAAGCACGTAGAGCGCTTGAACTATTCGAAGTGATTGGTGAAGAAGGAACTGGAAGATGGGAAATAGACAAACATGTGAACAAAATCACCTATTCGGAAGATTAAGAATAACAATCAACAAAACATATCTTTAAAAGACTATCTTGATTAACCATCAAGATGGTCTTTTTTTTTGTGCATTATTCCCAAAACTAAAAACTTCTTAAAAAGAAAGCTCCCAAGTGATCACTTGAAAGCTTCTTTTAGTTTAGTTTGTTTGGTTTTATGTTGATTATGAATAAGCCTGAAGGGTTTTATAAAAAAAGCGCCGTTGCCAGCGCTTTTTTTAAACCAAATATATAATAATAATTAACGAGCATCACAAAAGTACAAACTTTATTCATATAAGCAAGTAATATTTATAAATAAATTAAAGTATTTCATAAAAAATAAAAAATATTACGAAAAAACAGATAAAAATACCACAAAAAGACACCGTAAAACATTTAAGTACAATTTTTTTATAACAAAAAACGCATTTTTTACTTTCAAAATCATACTTTAACAAAATATTTAAGTCAAATGATAGAAAATTTTATAAAAAATTACTTAAATCATCCCCAAACTTATGATGAAATGTTTTTAAATAGTGACAATTACAGAAATCACTATTCAAACTTCATCAATAATTTCTCTAAAGAATCTCTCGAAAACCTAAACAAAAAAGAAGAGTTGGCAAAAAAACTCTTCATGAGCCAGGGTATTACTTTCACCGTTTACGATAGCGGTGAAGGAATTGAAAAGATTTTTCCTTTCGATATCATCCCCCGTATCATCACCTCGAGTGAATGGTCGTTTATTGAAAAAGGAATTAAACAGCGTTTAAAGGCTTTGAATCTTTTCTTAAAAGATGTGTATAGCAATCAATTTATCATCAAGGATCAAATTGTGCCTATTAATGTAATTTATTCGTGCTCACACTTTTTAAGAGAGATGCACAATGTGAATGTACTTCACGACATTTATATTCACATTGCTGGCATTGATCTGATCCGGGATCACGACGGCACTTTCTATGTACTCGAAGATAATCTGCGCACGCCATCTGGGGTAAGTTATATGCTGGAAAATAGGGAAATAACGAAGAGATTATTCCCTGATCTGATTCCGCAATGCGGCGTAAGAAGTGTAACCGAATACCCAGCCATCCTTTACAAAAACCTAATGGCGCTTTCACCAAGAGCGGTATCAAACCCTACAATTGTGCTTTTAAGCCCGGGCATGTACAATTCTGCTTACTACGAACACACTACCCTAGCCCGATTGATGGGTGTTGAATTGGTAGAAGGCCGGGATTTAGTGGTTAAAAACCAGAAAGTTTTCATGAAAACCACTACGGGTCTGCAACAAGTTGATGTAATTTATCGCCGGGTAGATGATGATTACCTCGACCCGCTGGTATTTAACCCGAACAGTGTTCTAGGCGTAGCGGGATTAATGGGCGCTTATCGAAAAGGCAATGTAGCCATCGTAAATGCTGTTGGAAATGGCGTTGCTGACGATAAAGCAGTTTATACCTACGTGCCGGATATGATTAAATATTATTTGAACGAAGAACCCATACTAAAAAATGTACCGACCTACCAGCTGAGCAACCGCGATGAATTGGATTATGTTTTTCAAAACATCAACACGATGGTGATTAAAAAAACCAATGGCAGTGGCGGCTATGGCATGCTAATGGGGCATGCAGCGTCGGAACAGGAAACAGATGATTACAAACTGGAAATATTAAAAGATCCCCGCAATTTCATCGCTCAGCCAACAATAAGCCTGTCTTCTGCACCCTGCTTTATTAATGGAAAACTTGCACCAAGAAGAATCGATTTACGTCCTTTTGCACTAAACGGACCGGATGGAATTTCGATTGTTCCCGGTGGATTAACCCGGGTGGCCCTGAAAGAAGGCTCTTTGGTGGTAAATAGTTCGCAAGGTGGCGGCAGTAAAGATACATGGGTTTTAACTTCTTAGAATAAAAATATGTTAAGTAGAGTAGCATCAAGCTTATATTGGTTGAGCAGGTATGTGGAGCGTAGCGATGGTATGCTTCGCATGCTAAAAATAAATTATGCCTCATCGCAAGATACCATCCAGGAATTTACCTGGAAACCCGTAATCCGGATTTTTTCTGCTGATGATGAAAACGAACTGTTAAATATCCAGCACGATAGCAGAGCCGTAATTGAATATTTATTGTTGAACCGTGAAAATCCCAACTCGATTTTAAATATTGTAACGCTGGCCAGAGAAAATGCAAGAAGCGTACAAGAGCACATTCCAAAGGATTTATGGCAATGTTTAAACGAATATTACCATACCGTAAAAGACAAAAAGTTATTGTGGTATGTACAGAAAGATGATCCAATTACAGCGCTGGATATTTTGATTAAGCAGGTAATGCTTTACCACGGAACCGCAGATAGCGCTATGGAACGTGGCGAAAGCCGAAGCTTTATGAAAATTGGCAAACATTTGGAAAGAAGTATTCAATCTGTTGATATTTTGGACATTAAATTTAGTTCCATTAGCGACAATCCGGATTTGTTAACCGATATCGCCTACTGGAAACATTTACTTTTATCATTAGGTGGTTATGAGCTTTATTTGAAAACCTATAGACAAGGATTTGATGCTAAAAATATCATCGAACTGGTGATGTTAAATAACGATTTCCCTCGATCGGCGCTTTACTCGATGCACAATATCGAAAGGTATTTTAACAGGTTGAAAAGCGAAAGTAATATTGAACATTACAACAACTTGTCGTTTAAAATAGGCCGGTTAAAAAGTATGATTACCTATAGTTCAGTTAACACAATGGAAGAAGAGCAGCTGCATGATTATCTAACTGAAATCCGGGCTGAGCTTTTTGGCATCGGAAACCTTTTAAACGAATATTATTTCGCAAATTCATAGTATTAAATGATCATCCCGATAGATAATAATAACCAATATCACTATGCCAATTTTTAAAATTAAACATATCACCAATTACAAATACGAGTCGCCAGTTCGAGATAGCGCTAATCAGATTATTTTGTTTCCTATAAAAGACGATTTCCAGAAGGTGGTTAAACACGACCTCAATATTTCAGGTAGTCCCGAGATTGAAATTTTCATAGATTATTATGGAAACGAGGTGGGAACTTTTACTCAAAATGAACCCCACACACAGTTGAAAATATTTTCAAAGGTTAGTGTAGAAACTTTCCCTAAACCACTGCCTCAAGATGATATGTTCAGCAGTGAGCAATGGAATAGTTTAGCGGCCATCAGATACGAAGTGCCTTATATTGATTATCTGAGGCAAGAATCTTTTACGGGAATAACTCAACTTAAAGAAACCGCGTTATCCATTAAAGTAGCAGAAGATACGCCATATCAAACAGCAGTTAAATACTGTGCGCACGTCTTCAGCAATTTCGAATACATTAAAGGAATTACTGCAGTAGATACCACCATTGAAGAAATTTTGAAATTAAAGGCCGGTGTTTGCCAGGATTTTGCACATGTGCTTACTGCTATGCTAAGGTTAACGGGTATCCCATCGCGATATGTAAGTGGATACATTTGCCCGAACAGAGACGGTATGCGTGGTGAAGGCGCAACCCATGCCTGGGCAGAAGCCTATTTACCAGAATATGGGTGGCTAGGTCTCGACCCTACCAACAACTGCATCGCCAATGAAAATCATGTTCGTTTGGCAGTTGGCCGAAATTTTGCCGATTGCTCACCTGTAAAAGGCGTTTATAAAGGTGGTTTTGAGCATATTATGGAGGTAAATGTATCGGTAGGTTATAACGATGAAGATTTTAATGACAATGAGAATTACTTCCAACCCAAAGAAGTAAATTATACCAAACCATCAGGATTAGCGACTACCGTTAGAAAGCAAAACAGCTACCAGCAATATATGGAAGCCATGCAGCAACAGCAGCAACAATAGAGATCAGGTTTTCAAGATTTAAGGACAAGGCAGGATCGACGGCATAAAATAATTTGTTCATTTGATTAAAATCTGCGTTTTGACGTATTGATCAAAGGACTTCGTATGAGTTAAATCCCTATTTGCTTGCATCGAAACACCATCATTAATGAGTCATTGGATGAATATCTGCAATTCAGCTTATATTCATCCGATGACTTTTTTATTAATCGAAAAATAATATGAGTACAATTAAAAATAGGAAGTTTAGCTGCATTGGGAATTGCTCTCATCTTCGGCTGTAAAGAAAAAATCTCTAAGCTTAGGCTCCATAAATCCAGAAACAATAAAATATTACATTGCTGTTTTAGCTGATGATTCACTGCAAGGCAGGCGCCCATTTACGGTCGGAGAAACTAAAACTGTGAATTATATGTCGTCGACACTAAAAACCGAGGGGGTAGAACCTGGCAACAATGGCAGTTACATTCAAAAAGTGCCAATGGTCGAAATCACTTCTACCCCATAAGAAAAAATGGAAATAAATGGCGGGAAAGAAAAACTGAAATTTAAAGCAGTTGATGATTTCGTTGCAGTTACCAGACGAGAACAGGATACCATTCAATTGAAAAATTCGCCGCTTGTTTTTGCAGGTTTCGGTATTGTGGCACCAGAATTTAACTGGAAAGACTACAAAAACCTGGATATAAAGGGTAAAACAGTCGTGGTATTAATCAGTGATCCTGGTTTTAACGCAAAAGATAAAATGTTTTCAGAGGCGATACCATGACTTATTATGGTCGCTGGATGTACAAATATGAGGAAGCAGCCAGACAAGGCGCTGCTGGAGTAATCATTATACATCAAACGGAACCTGCTAGCTACTGCTGGTCGGTAATTACCAATAGCAATACCGGTTCAAGGTTATACCTCCAGGCTGCTGACAAACACAAATCGAGATATACACTTGAAGGCTGGATGACGGAGCAGGCGGCAGCAAAGTTACTTGCTAACGCTGGAATCACCGGAGATATTCGTGAGTATGCCCGACGAAAGGATTTTAAAACTGTTCCGCTAAACCAAACGGTAACTGTAACTTTAAACAATAAATACAAATATTCCACTTCGCAAAATGTGATAGGAATTATTAAAGGAAGTAAACGACCGGAAGAAACGATTATTTACTCTGCACACTGGGGTCATTTCGGCATCGCACCCAAAATCAATGGCGATTCTATTTACAATGGCGCTGTAGATAATGCAAGCGGTGTTGCAGCAATGCTGTCCATTGCCAAAGCTTTTCAGGAGTCAAAAGAAAAGCCAAAAAGATCTATTGTATTTTTAGCAGTAACCGGTGAAGAACATAGTTTTACTAGGTTCAGAATATTATGCCTTAAACCCAATCTATCCATTAAATAAAACGGTAGCCAACTTAAATATGGATGCGCTAGGTTTCTATGGCGAAACCAAAGACATTTCAATTAAAGGAAAAGGCCAAAACGAGGTGAAAGATTACATCGTCAAGTTGCTCAAGGATAATGACTTGGAAGCAGTTGGCGACACCCGCCCAAGTGCAGGAAGCTAATATCGTTCTGATCATTTCGATTTTGCAAAAGTGGGCGTACCCGCAATCGATATCGTGAATGGCTTCAACAGCAAGGAACATGGCGCTAAATGGGGACAAGAACAGAGATTGGGCTATTATGAGAAACATTACCATCAACCTTCAGATGCTTACTCGCCACAAATGAACACGAAAGGCTTTGCGCAAATTGCAAATATCCTATTTACCGTAGGTTACAAATTAAGCAACGAAACTACTTTTCCGCAATGGAAAGCCGGATCAGAGTTTAAAGCAGCAAGAGATAAATCAAACAACAGTTTGTAGTTCGCAGTTTCAATAACCGAAAATTGGATACTGCTAATTGTTAACCGATGCATTTTTTTTCCTAAATTTGTGCCTTTTACAAATAACAATATGATTAAGAGACAGCAAATTAAAGATTTATTAAAGTCGACAGCATTTGACACAGAAGTAACGGTTATGGGATGGGTTAGAACCTTCCGGAATAATCAATTCATTGCCTTAAATGATGGATCTTGCATGGGCAATATCCAGGTTGTAGTTGATTTTAATAATTTACCAGAAGAGCTGTTAAAAAGAATAACTACTGGTGCAGCTATCTCTGCAACTGGTAAATTGGTCGAGTCGTTAGGAAAGGGCCAATCAGTTGAAATTAAAGCAACAACGGTTGAGATTTTGGGAGACAGTGATCCTGAAAAATTCCCATTGCAACCAAAAAAACACAGCTTGGAGTTTTTGCGTGAAATTGCCCACTTGCGTTTCCGTACCAATACTTTTAATGCCGTATTTAAAGTCCGTCATGCTTTGGCTTTCGCGATACACCAGTTTTACAACGAGCGCGGCTTTGTTTATATGCACACGCCAGTTATTACTGCGAGTGATGCCGAAGGAGCCGGAGAAATGTTTAAAGTAACCACTTTAGATTTCGACAATACCCCTCGTACTGACGATGGGAAGGTCGATTTTTCACAGGATTTCTTCGCCCGTGCTACCAACTTAACCGTTTCTGGTCAGCTGGAAGGCGAATTAGCGGCCATGGCATTCGGACAGATTTACACCTTCGGTCCTACTTTTAGAGCAGAAAACTCAAATACTACCCGCCACCTGGCTGAGTTTTGGATGATTGAGCCAGAAGTGGCTTTTGCTGATTTGGAAGATAACATGCAACTTGCGGAAGACATGATGAAGTATGTAATTAACTATGCTTTGGATAACTGCAAAGAAGAACTGGAATTTTTAAACACACGTTTGGCTGAAGAAGATAAACAAAAACCTCAGAATGAGCGGAGTGAATTTGGTTTGTTAGAAAAATTGGATTTCTGTTTAGCTAACGAGTTCGAACGTTTAACTTATACAGAAGCGATTAGAATTTTAAAATCATCTAAACCAAACCAAAAGAAACAATTCAAATATTTAATTGATGAGTGGGGAGCAGATTTACAAAGTGAACACGAAAGATATTTGGTAGAAAAACACTTCAAAAAACCAGTGATCTTAACCGATTACCCGGCTGATATTAAATCTTTCTACATGCGTCAGAATGAGCCAGATGCCGAAGGCAGACAGACTGTAGCGGCTATGGATATCTTGTTCCCGGGCATTGGAGAAATGATTGGTGGTTCTCAACGTGAAGAACGTTTAGATCGTTTAACGAAACGCATGGGAGATATGAATATCCCACAGGATGAGTTGTGGTGGTATTTGGATACCCGTCGTTTTGGATCGGCACCACATGCAGGTTTCGGTTTAGGCTTCGAACGTTTGGTATTGTTCGTTACCGGGATGACAAACATCCGCGATGTGATCGCATTCCCTCGTTTCCCTAAAAACGCAGAGTTTTAACTGAAGCAAAAAGGATAAAAGCGAAATCCATTTGATATGAAAAATCCGTTTGAATTAATCAAACGGATTTTTTTTACTAACGAGTCGTCATTTAGAATAGAGCGCAGCAGAAGGGAAAAACCTTTTTACCTGGCAACTCTTCTTCAAAAGATTTCTCCGCTTCGCTTGAAATTACGGATAGCATTCTAATTTATCTTCATCCATCAGAACGCTATTCGGCAAAAACCATCAAAAACAAAAAAAGCCAAGTTTTAAAACTTGACTCCTTAAAAAATTTCAAAAAATAGCTCAACTATATTCCTTCCTCACTCATGGTATCATTATAAGAATTGGCATGTTGATAATCAACAGCAGATACTTTATAATCGGTTGGCGCAAAACTTTTTGCTGTGCTCAGTGCCATACCCAATTCGAACCTTGTAGGATAAGGGGTTTGCAATAAACTTCCTGCAGGAATATAGGGGAATGTTTCCAGATAAGACTGCATCACATTCTGGCTTACCCTCCTGTTAATATAAGCACGACTCAACTGTGAAGGTTCGCGGAGTCCTGCCGCACCTAATAATTCAACCGCACTGGCTACGGTTAAATTATGAAAGTTTTTCACCCTCACAGTTTTATCTTCCACAACCAAACCTTTCATTAAACTTTGATCTTGCGTGGCCACACCCGTTGGGCAAGTATTGCTGTTACACTCCAAAGCCTGAATGCAACCCAAGGCAAACATCATTCCACGGGCAGCATTACACATATCAGCTCCTAATGCGATGTTCTTAACCAAATCAAATCCAGAAGACACCTTACCAGAGGCTATAATTTTAATGTGTTTTTTAAGGTCAAAACCATTCAACACATCATAAACAAAAGCTACACCCTCTCTCAACGGCATACCCACCGAGTTAGAAAACTCTTGTGGCGCGGCACCTGTTCCCCCTTCACCCCCATCAACGGTAATAAAATCAGGATAGATACCGGTTTCAATCATCGCTTTGCAAATGGAATAAAATTCGCTCTTGCGCCCGATACACAATTTAAATCCAACAGGCTTTCCGCCAGAAAGATCTCTTAACGTTTTTACGAATTCTAAGAGCCCGATTGGCGTATTGAATGCGGAGTGAGCTGGCGGTGATAAGATGTCTTTACCCTGTGGAACCAAACGAATCCGTGCCACCTCTGGTGTAACCTTTTTTGCGGGCAACATCCCGCCATGCCCTGGCTTTGCACCTTGTGATAATTTAATCTCCACCATTTTTACCTGTTCGGTTACCGCTCTTTCTGCATAGGCTTCATAATTAAAAGTCCCATCCTCATGGCGACAGCCAAAATATCCGGTTCCTATTTGCCAGATCAGATCGCCACCGGGCTGACGGTGGTAGTCGCTGATTCCACCTTCACCTGTATTATGAGCAAAGTTGCCCATTTTGGCTCCTCCATTCAATGCTAAAATGGCATTCTGACTTAAAGAGCCGAAACTCATCGCTGAAATATTATAGATACTGGCAGAATATGGTTTCTTACAATTTGGCCCACCCACCAACACACGTGGATCAGAATCAAGCTCGTGATGGGAAATGGCAGCAATACTATGGCTTAACCATTCGTAACCATTATCATAAACGTTAAGCTGCGTTCCAAATGGAATAGTATCGTTATCTTTTTTAGCACGTTGATAAATCAAAGACCTGTTTAGCCTGTTATAAGGTGTACCGTTCGTATCACTTTCCACAAAGTATTGATAAACTTTTGGCCTTAATTCCTCCATGAAATACCTCAACCGCCCAAAAACCGGGTAATTTCTTACAATACTATGTTTGGGTTGATATAAATCATAAATGCCGAGGATTACAAAAGGACCGGTGAAAAGGAAAGTCCACCATAAAAACGGATGATAAAGGCCCAACATAATGGTAAGGGCAACTAAAAATGCTGCAATAGCAACGAAAGCTTTTCTCATGTTTTGTTCAAATTAGGTATGATATCTACATTGCAAAATAATAATAGCTGAATTTTCTACCTTGTAAACCAGTCTGTGTTCTAAATTTATTCTTCGAGACCACCAACTCGAGTAATGATGTTTTAATGGTTCAGGCTTTCCTGTTCCTTCAAACGGTGCACATTCAATTTCTTTTAATAATGCATTGATTTTTTTCAGAATAGCTTTATCAACCTTTTGCCAATACAGATAATCCTCCCATGCAAGATCAAGAAATAATTTATTCATTATCAAGCAATTCATGTGGCTTAGCTAAGCCCTTTTCATAGTCTTTTAAACCCTGCTCTAATCGCAAAGCATTTTTTGGACTCCTTAATAAGTAAAAAGTTTCCTGCATGCTATCATAATCTGCTTTTGATAATACCACCACATCTTCGCCCTTTGCACGTGTTACAAACAAAGGTATGTGATCAGAAAAAACTTTATCGAGGTAGGTTTTTAAACTTTGCCTGAATGAGGTATAGTTTGTGATTTCCATTTTTATTCTTTTATACATCAAAATTAAAAATAATAAAACGGCTGTACAAATTTTTGTACATATTTAGAATTTTTATGATTAGACCATCTCGTAAACAACTAACGTCATTATTTGTTATTTTTACGCTATGCTTATTAAGATCTATCCAGAAAACCCAAATGAAAAGGCCATTGAACAGGTGGTTGAAGTGCTTAAAAAAGGTGGTTTGATTATTTATCCTACGGATACCATTTATGGTTTAGGTTGCGATATTACCAATCCCAAGGCGATCGAAAAAATCGCCCGGATTAGAGGAATCAAACCAGAGAAAGCTAATTTTTCTTTTATTTGCCACGACCTGAAACACATTTCTGATTACATTAAACCGATTGACAACACGACGTTTAGGGTATTGAAAAAAGCGTTACCTGGTCCCTTTACATTTATTTTCAATGCCAATAATAATGTACCCAAGTTATTAAGCTCTAACAAAAAAACTGTTGGTATTCGGGTGCCAGATAATAATATCGCCCGCTGCATTGTAAAGGAACTTGGCAACCCCATTTTATCAACTTCAATCAAAGATGATGACGACGTGGTTGAATATTCGACAGATCCTGAATTGATCCATGAGAAATATGAAAACTTAGTTGATTTGGTAATTGATGGAGGCTTTGGAGACAACGAAGCTTCAACAGTAATTGATTGTACCAATGGCGAATTTGAAGTTATCCGTGAAGGCAAAGGCAACATTGAAGATTTTTTATAAACACCATCGTTGATGTGAGCGCAACGTATTAAGTGAACATAAATTATTCCATATAAAATCTATTTTTCCACATTCTGGCGAATTAACATTAAGTTAAACTGACTATTAGGCTTTTGCATATACATTTGTTCTAAACAAAACAAACTATATGAAAAGACCTTTACTTCTCATTTTATTCCTTTTATTTTCCTTTCCAATTTTCGCTCAGGTAACTTTGACAACATCTCCGTATGTTGAAAATTTTAATGGAATTGGAACTGGATTACCTAATGGTTTCAGCATTAGATTAAGTTCAAATGCAACGAGTTTAGGTACAGCAGCAGCGTTAACAACCGCTCCGACTGCCTGGAATAATGCAACAGGAGCCTTTAAAAACTTCGCTTCAGCAACTGGCTTAACCTCAGCAAGTAGCACCACAGATCAAAATGCTGCAACAAACCGCAGCCTGGGAGTCAGGCAAACAGGTGCTATTGGAGACCCGGGAGCAGCTTTTGTATTTCAGATTGCAAACACAACAGGAAAATCGGCACTCAAATTAAGTTTCGATTTACAATCTTTAGATAGTTCTTCGCCAAGAGCTGCAGCCTGGGTGGTAGATTACGGTTTTGGAGCAAGCCCAACAACCTTCACCCCTGTTACGAGTACCGGAACCCTAGTTACCGGCGGAAGTACATTTTCAAGCAATGCCATTACGGTAGATTTTGGTGCAGGTTTAGACAATAATGCCGGGCCAGTTTGGATCAGGATTGTTACCCTTAACGCAACAACAGGGTCTGGAAACAGACCTTCCTCGGCAATAGATAATTTTAACCTTACATTTACTTCGGGTAGTGCTGTAGTGCCAACCCTTGCCGCTAATCCAAATAACCTTTCATTCGGAAATCAAAACGTAGGTTCAGTTTCTGCATCACAATCTTATACCTTAAGCGGAGCCAATTTAACAGGAAACGTGAGTGTGAGTGCGACTGCCCCGTTCTCCATCTCTAAGGATAATAGCACATTTAGTAATTCGCTTAGCTATACCGCTGCAGAACTTACCGCATCTCCATTAGTTTATGCCAGATACAGCCCCACTGTGGGCGGTAGTACAACTGGTAATATCGTAAATACAAGTGCTGGCGCATCAACCGCAAATGTTGCGGTAACCGGAACTGGCCAGACATCAATTTTAACCGTTGATAAAACCTCATTAGATTTTGGCAATCAGAATGCAGGTACAAATTCTGCTCCTAAAACCTTTGTTTTAAGCGCTACAGGCTTGACTGATGCAGTAAATCTGACTGCAACTGCACCTTTCACCTTATCAAAAGACAATGTAAGTTTTAGCGCTGCCATTAGTTATTCGGTAGCAGAATTAACTACAAGTAAAACAGTTTATGCTCGTTTTAGTCCTACAGCAGCAGTGCTTTCAAATGAAAATATTTCGGTTTCAAGCACAGGTGCTGGCACACAAACTATCTCGGTAACCGGAACGGGAACAACACCGCCCGCCGCCCCCACTCATGTAGTGATTTCGGAGGTATATGGTGGCGGAGGAAACGCAGGTGCAACTTATAAAAATGATTTTATCGAACTCTATAATCCAGGCAATACTTCAGTAAGCTTGACAGGGTGGAGCATTCAATATGGCGCTGCAACTGGAACATCGTGGCAGGTTACGCCATTAACAGGCAGTATTCCAGCTAAAGGGTTTTTCTTAATTCAACAGGCAGCTGGTGCTGGTGGAACAATTAATTTGCCAAGCCCCGATGTAACCGGAACCATCAATATGGCTGGAGCGGCGTTCAAAGTAATTTTGAGTAACGCGACTGCTCCTTTAACAGGTGCAAATCCATCCGGCGCAGCCGTTGTAGATAAAATTGGTGTCGGCCCAACTGCAACCGGATTTGAAACCACGCCAACTGCTGTATTGACTAACACAACATCAGCAGAAAGAAAAGCTACCGCAACTTCTACTACAACTACTTTAGCCGTTGGTGGCCCTGAAGAATTTGATGGAAACGGATTTGACTCAGACAACAACAGCACAGATTTTGTAATTACAGCACCAAATCCTCAAAACTCAAGTGTAAAAGAACCAACGGGTGCAAACCATGTGGTAGTTTCCGAAGTTTACGGTGGTGGAGGCAATTCAGGTGCCATTTACAAGAACGACTTTATCGAACTGTATAATCCAACGCTCTCAGCAGTAAATTTAACTGGCTGGTCCGTTCAATATGCAAGTTCAACAGGTACGAGCTGGCAGGTAACCACACTTGCAGGAAGCATTGCTGCGAAAAGTTTTTATCTCATCCAGCAAGGTGCCGGAAGTGGCGGCACCACGAATTTGCCCACACCTGACCGGATTGGTTCCATAAACATGGCTGGTGCGGCTGGCAAGGTTTTATTAAGCAATGTATCCACTGCACAAACTGGCGCAAGCCCCACCGGAACACAAATTATTGATTTTGTAGGTTTTGGAACGGCAAATGCCTTTGAAGGTTCAGGGCCAACAACTGCTCCATCAAATACTTCATCCATTGAACGTAAAGCAACGGCAACTTCTGATGCGACAACATTGGGCATTGGAGGAACTGAAGAATTTGCTGGTAACGGGTTTGATAGTGATGATAATACCTTTGATTTTGTGGCTAAAGTGGCGAATCCTCAAAATTCGACCGTAACCGAACCCGCTTCAACTGCTGGCCCTTACTTAATCACTACACCTAAAACCCTTGCATTTAGTAATCAGGCGATTAACACCATTTCAGCATCAAAAAGCTATGTTTTATCTGCCGGAAATTTAACTGCCGCAACTACACTTACCACAAGCGCACCTTATGCGATCTCAAAAAACAACATCACTTTTACGAATACCTTATCTTACACTGCGGCTGAATTAACTGCCAACCAAACGGTTTATGTGAGCTTTAGCCCAACGGTTGCCGGCAATACCACTGGGACAATTTTGCATACCAGTCCTGGGGCAACCGCTGTTTCTTTGGCACTTTCAGGACCTGCGATTGATCCAAATCAAACCGTTTTTAATTTCGAAAATTGTACAACAGTTGGAAGTGCTGCATTATCTGACGGCTTTTACCAATATAGCGTTACCGGACCTCAAACCTGGGGCTGTACAACTACTTTCGGTCACGATGCAAATGATGCTACCGGTACAGCCAGCGCTGGAAATGCCTTGCAAATAAATGGTTTTGCCAGTGGAAATATCTTGAATGAAGATTGGTTGATCTCTCCGGCGCTTAATTTATCAACCATGAATTATGCGGTGCTTTCCTTCTGGACAAGATCTGCCTTCGCAGGAGATAAATTGCAGCTAAAAGTTTCTACCAATTACACCGGAAGTGGGAATCCTGCTTTAACAACGTGGATTAATTTGGATGGCAAGTTCCCGGAAACAGGTTCTGATATCTGGACAAAATCAGGAAACATCGATCTTTCAGCCTACAAAGCTACTCCGGTATATGTAGCTTTTGTTTACAATTCTACCACTTCATCGGCAAGCCGCTTGACAGTTGATGATTTTGCGGTGGTCAGTTCAAATACTCCACCACCAGTAGATATCACCACTTCTACAACGAGTGTTAATTTTGGTTTCCAGGCTGCAGGCACCACCTCGACAGAGAAATCATTTACATTTTCTGCAGGTAACTTAACGGGAGATGTTACGGTTACTGCTCCGGCCAACTTTAGTATTGCAAACAGCAGTAATGGCACTTTCGGCTCAACACTAACCTATAACAGGGCCGCAATTAACAATACCTCCCCTACTGTTTACGCCAAATTTTCGCCTACAGCAGTTAACACCACTTATTCTGCAAATCTAAATATCGCTACAGCAGGTTCGGCTACGAAAATGGTCAACCTGGCTGGAAATACTTTTGATGTGGCAAATACTTTGGAAGTGGTGAACTGGAACATAGAATGGTTCGGTAGTCCGGCACAAGATCCGGCAAACGATACCCAACAGGCAGCGAATGTGAAGACAATAGTCAATAACATCAATGCAGATATTTATGGCTTCGCCGAAGTGGTGGATACCACTTTATTTAGAAATACCGTTTTGCCTGCGGGATATAATGTTGTTTTCAGCTCCTTCGGTTCTTATGCTGATGATAAACAAGATATTGATTATCCGCTGGCACAGAAACTGGCTTTTATGTACCGTACCGATCTGGTAAAACCGATTAGAACTTTTGGCGTACTGGAAGACACCTATAATCCTTCCATTCCATCAACGAGTGTAGATGGAACACCTTACAAAAACTGGTCATCGGGTCGTTTTCCTTTCGCAATGGAAGCAGAGGTAACCCTTAACGGCAAAAAGGAAACGGTTTATTTTATTGAAATCCATGCAAAGGCGAACACAGGAACTCCAGCCGAACAAATCGATTCTTACAATAGAAGAAAAGGTGGAAACCTGCAATTGAAAAACTGGATCGACGCTAATTTGGCTGGCAAAAAGGTAATCATTTTAGGGGATTTTAATGATATACTTAATCCGGATAAAACCATTGCACCGATGCCGGCTGGAACAGGAACTTCGTATGCTGATTTTACCCTGGATGCTGCTAATTATTTCCCTATTACCTTGCCTTTGAGTTTAGCCGGCAAACAATCTACCGCAGGTTTCAATACCGTGATAGATAATGTAATCCTCACGAAAAGCTTGAATTTGAATTACATACAAGGAACGGCAGAAGTTTTGGATGCCGTTAAAAATCTGGTAACCAATTATAGTTCAACCACAACCGATCATTATCCAATCAAATCAAGGTATCTTTTCGGAAACGGCGCTCCTACCCTGAGCCCAATTGCCAACCAATCATCTTGTTTCACCACACGGAACAAAACTATTGAGGTAAGCGGAATATCTGCTGGTCCGGAGACTACGCAAACTACCACGCTAAGCATCACTTCTGATAATCCGAATTTATTCGATGTGTTAAATATTGCGGCCAGTGGAATGGATAAAGGAACCATCACTTATCGTTTTAAAAATAATGTAAATGGTTCGGGAAACATTACAGTAACCGTAACAGATAATGGAGGAACCGACTATGACGGCATCAATACAGTAAGCAGAACGTTTAAGTTGACGGAGCTTTCTGCAGCTACGGCTACCATTTCTGGCAATACTGCCGTTTGTTTAAATGGTACTTTACCTGCAATCACATTTACAGGTACAAATGGTACGGCACCTTACACCTTTACTTATAATGTAAACGGTGGCGCAAGCAGAACAATAAGTACTACAGGAACAAATGCTTCTGTTGCGGTATCGGTTCCAGTGAATACAGCTGGAAGCTTTGCCTATAATTTATTAAATGTTACAGATATAAACTGTGGTCAATCGCAAACGGGAACAGCTATCGTAGTGGTAAATCCGCTCCCAGTTGTTGCCATTACCGCGAATAAAGCGCTTTCTATTTCAAAAGGTGATGCTTTAATTCTTAGCGCAACTGGCGGAAACCAGTACAGCTGGACGGGTGCCGATATCATCAACGGTCAGGTGAGTTCATCCGTAACGGTACGCCCTAGGCAAACGGGAATTTACAAAGTAACCGTTACCAATTCAAGCGGTTGTGTGAGTGAGCAAACGATCACCATTACGGTTGTAGATGATTATAAATTGGAAGCAAGCACAGTAGTTACCCCTAATGGCGATGGGTATAACGATAAGTTTATCGTGAAAAACATCGATTATTATCCAAATAACACGGTTAAGATTTTCGATAAAGCTGGTCGTATTTTATACACTAAACAAGCTTATGCCAATGATTGGGATGGAACGGTAAATGGAAGTCCGCTGGAGGAAGGAACTTATTACTACATTATTGATTTAGGTTCTGGAATCGGCACTTTTAAAGGTTACATTAATATTATTAGAGACTAATTACAGACATGAAAGCAATTACAAAAAACTTAAAGCAAATGCGTCGCGTAACGTTTCTATTTGCAACTGGGTCATTTATTTTCAGCACAGCGAAGGCGCAGATCTTACCTTTAAATGCTCAGTATTTTCAAAACCGCTATTTAGTAAACCCATCAATGGCAGGTATTAAAGAAGGATTCAATATCAATGGAAGTTTCCGCAAACAGTGGTCGAATATTCCCGGTGCACCCCTCACGCAGAGCGTAACTTTAGATCAGCAAGTTGGAAAAGTAGGTTGGGGCGTTAACGTTTATAACGAAAAATCTGGCGATTTACAACGCACAAAGGCCGTAGGAACTTTTGCCTACCATTTGCCTTTAAGTGGTAAGGAACAGCAACTGAATTTCGGCGTTTCCTTTGGAGTAAGCAGGGATCGATTAGATTTAAGCAGCATCAGAAACAGCGATATTAACGATCCATCAATTGCCCGTTTCAACGATCGTGGATCTTATCTTGATGGAGATTTTGGCGTTTCTTATACCTCCAAGGGATTAACAATAGAAGGCGCCGTTCCAAATATCCGCTCTGTTTTTAGAAAGGATGATTTAAACTATGCCAATAAACCTACTTTTTATTCGGCTATAGGATATAAATTTAGCCTTGGTGAAGGAATGAACGGTATAAGCCTGGAGCCAAAAGGGGTTTTCAGAGGAATTAAAAACTATAAGAACTTGTGGGATGCGGGTGTAAATGCCAACTTCGCCAACGATAAACTGTGTGTAATGGCCATGTATCATAACACGCAAAATGCAACGGTCGGCTTCGGCGTAAACTACAAATCGTCTCTATATTTTATGGCCTACTACAACACAGCAACTTCAGCCATTAGCGGCTATACAGATGGCGATTTTGAGGTGAACATTCGGGTGAATATCGGAAAGAAAAAATAACTAGAGTAGCATAAACAAAAAATTTAGCCACAGATTCGCAGATTGAAATCTATGATTCTGTGGCTTTATTAGTTTATTCTTTGCCAGTGAAAGGTAGAAGGCACCAGAAACTTTTCGCTAAAAGGAACCCTTACAAAGCAGAGTCTTCCACTCCTCGCTAAAGCCATCCTGCTTTCCGGCATAGGAAGTGATGGAAAGAGAAGCAGGTGAAACTTTTGCCCAAACTTTCAAAATCCGAATGACTAAAACTGCGGTCAGTTCGATTCTTCATCGAACCTAATCCGCTGTTGCAATTAAAGTTTCGCATGGCTTATCCGACATCAGTTCCAAGCCTTGATTTTTTTGTTACTTTTTTGATCAAGCAAAAAAGTAAGAGCCTTCGGTTTCAAACCGAAGAAAGATTAGTAAGAGCAAGCTTCAATCACCTTGTCAACCCTTTATCGCTATGAGATCACTCGTACTTCTTATAGGTGTTATATTCTCATTTGCAGCTGTCGATACGTTTTACTCTTTGAAAAATAAGTTTCCTAATCATTAGATCATATTGTTTTATGATTTTGTCGAAGTAACCAACATTTTCAAATTAAAATTGTTCGGGTTTTAATAGTATCTCTGTTAACATAGATGCTATTTTTTTCAAATAAACCGAAAACTACTCATTCAATAATTAGCTTTGCTATTACAGCACCACTATGGCAAAGAATAGAAATACAATACCCCTTGAAAATATAACTTTTAAAGAACGCCTTTCATCGTTAAAAAATCTGCCCAGTTTGTTTAAGCTGGTTTGGGAAAGCAGTCCGAGCAAGACAATCATCAGTTTCATCCTTCGGATAATACGTTCGGCCATGCCGGTTGCCCTGCTTTATGTGGGCAAACTCATTATCGATGAGGTGGTTGACTTGAGTACCGGCGCCACGAATGGTAATATGCAACTGCTTTGGGAACTGGTAGGATTACAATTTTTACTGGCGATTTTGAACGATGCACTGGGCAGAATGATTAATCTAACAGATAGCTTGCTCGGCGACCAGTTTTCGAATTATACTTCTATTAAAATAATGGAGCATGCAGCTACGCTCGATCTGGATCAATTCGAAGATTCGGTATTTTACGATAAGCTTGAACGGGCAAGGCAGCAAACAGTGGGGCGAAGTGTAATGCTTTCTCAAGTGATGAGCCAGATACAGGATTTGATCTCTATGGCCTTTCTTTTGACTGGTTTAATTGCTTTTAACCCGTGGTTAATTCTCCTTTTAGTGCTTGCAATCATCCCTTCTTTTTTGGGTGAATCTTATTTTAATAGCAAGAATTATGCATTATCTCGGAGTCAGACACCAGAGCGCAGGGAACTCGATTATGTACGTTACCTGGGTGCAAGCGATGAAACGGCAAAGGAAGTAAAGATTTTTGGCCTCGCTGATTTCATTATCGACAAATTCAAAACTTTGTCTGATAAATTTTATCAAGACAACAGCAAGTTAGCGGTGCGCAGATCTATTTGGGGTACATTCTTTTCCATCTTAGGCACTATTGGTTATTATGCGGCCTATGGATTTATTGTTTACGAAACAGTTACCGGAAAATCGACGGTGGGCAACCTTACTTTCCTTGCTGGGTCATTTCGTCAACTGAGCAGCTTGATGGAAACAATGCTTTCAAGGTTTACGATGGTTTCTCAAGGCGCCATTTATTTACAGGATTTCATTGATTTTTTTGAGATCAAGCCGAAAATCACCAAACCAAAAGCGGCGCTGCCTTTTCCAAACCCCATAAAATCAGGTTTTGTATTTGAAAATGTGGGGTTTCAATACCACAATAGCGACAGGTGGGCGAATAGAAATTTAAGCTTTGAGCTCAAACCCGGCGAAAAATTGGCCCTGGTTGGAGAAAACGGTGCAGGAAAAACGACCTTGGTTAAACTCCTGGCCAGACTGTACGATCCAAGCGAAGGTCGTATTTTATTAGACGGAAAGGATTTAAAGGCTTATGATTTAGACGACCTAAGGCATAACCTCGGCATCATTTTCCAGGATTACATCCGCTATCAAATGACTTTTTATCAAAACATTGCGGTCGGCAATATTAAGGAAATTGAAAATGAACAGTTGGTTAAAAATGCTGCGCAACTTAGTTTGGCAGATGAGCTTGCACAGAAGCTGCCGGGAGCTTATCAGCAATGGCTAGGCAGGAAATTTAACGATGGAGTTGAACTTTCGGGCGGCGAATGGCAAAAGGTTGCGCTTGCCCGGGCATACATGAAAGATGCGCAAGTATTAATTTTAGATGAGCCTACCTCTTCATTGGATGCACGGGCAGAATATGAGGTCTTCCAACGTTTTGCACAACTCACTACAGGAAAATCAGCAGTTTTAATTTCACATCGTTTCTCTACAGCAAGGTTAGCCGACCGGATTTTAGTGTTAGAGAAGGGAACGCTGCTCGAGTCAGGAACACATGAACAACTCTTGAAAGCGGGAGGCAAGTATGCTGAGCTGTTTAATTTACAGGCCTCAGGTTATAAATAAATTCAAAGCGTTTGCCAATAAAACAAGAACTTATATCTCCATTTAAATAAAATTAATTCCTAGCCGAAACTAAGTTTTCCTTATTTTTGCCATCATGCCGAAACTAATCAACCTAGCCGTATTTCAACGTTTTTTCCGCTCCGGACAAGTTGGCGGTTTCTTACTGCTAATTTGTGTAGCCATCTCCTTACTGATCGCCAACACAGCATCGAAAGAAAGTTTTGAAGCTTTTTTAGAAACCAAGCTCGGGTTTGGCCACGTTAATTACAGCATTCTTGCCTGGATTAATGATGCTTTAATGGCCATATTCTTTTTACTTGTGGGGCTGGAAATTAAACGTGAACTCGTAGAAGGCGAACTATCTTCATTAAAAAACGCAGCACTTCCGGTAATTGCTGCGTTAGGTGGCATGCTGGTTCCCGCCGCAATTTATGCAATATTTAACAAAGGAGCCGAAACTGCTAGCGGTTGGGGCATCCCTATGGCCACGGACATTGCTTTTGCGCTGGCCATAATTGCCATGCTTGGCAAAAACGTACCCGCTAGCTTGAAGATATTTTTAGCAGCTTTGGCTATTGTTGATGATTTAGGCGCAATCTTAGTAATCGCTATATTTTACACCAACCAAATTCATTTTGAATATTTGGCAATGGCCGGCGGAATTTTAGTATTATTAAGCTTAATGAACTATTTCGGTGTAAAAAGCCTGATCTTCTATCTTATCCCAGGAATCTTTCTTTGGTACTTTATTCACCACTCCGGCATTCATGCCACCATTGCAGGTGTACTTTTAGCATTCACCATCCCTACAAACGAAACGGATGTTTTATCTCCTTTAGAAAAGTTGGAGCACGCCTTAAGCGTTCCGGTAAATTACCTGATCATGCCAATCTTTGCCCTGGCGAACACCAACATCACTTTCGAAAAAGAAATGATTAAAGGACTAGTTTCGCCTTTAGGCCTGGGAATTATAGTGGGTTTATTTGCGGGAAAAACCATCGGCGTGACGTTATTTTCCTGGTTGGCCGTTAAACTTAAATTTGCCGATTTACCGACTGGTGCCGGCTGGAAACATGTTTTAGGTTTAGGCATGTTGGCAGGCATCGGTTTTACAATGTCGATATTTATTGCACTATTATCTTTTAGCGATGCCTTGCATGTTTCCGAAGCGAAGTTCGCCATATTAACCGCTTCGGTTTTATCGGGTGTGGTGGGTTTTGTGTTTTTGAAATCGTTGAAGAAAAGTGAAGACTAAACCGAAGGAAATAATCAGCCTTTACATCGCTTTAGGATCCCCGCCTACGCGAGGATGACGATGAGTGGACAGATTTCTCAATCGCGAAAAGCTCATTTCGAAATGACGAGTGAGCGAGTAAAATACCTAAGAACTTTGATGTCTGCTATTGATCTTCCACCCTGCTATCCGGCATAGGAGACAATGAAAGAGCCTGTCCCGATTTACCTTCGGGGAGAAAACGTCAAAGCCTTTACATCGCTTTAGGATCCCAGCCTACGAGAGGATGACGATGAATGAACAAATTTCTCAATCGCGAAAAGTTCATTTCTAAATGACGACCTAATTTATTACAAACCTGTGCTGTAGCACGGAGGGTTTAATTCCACCCCCCGCCTAAAGCATGATAAATATTCACCACCGCATTTAGCTGCTGTTTTTTGGTTTCTATTAATTCCAATTTAGATTGCAACGCATCCCTTTGTGTCATTAAAACCTCGAAATAATCAGCTCTCGCCGCTCTAAACAAATCATTTGAAATTTCTATGGATTGCGTCAACGCCACAACCTGTTTTGATTTTAGATCGTAACTCTTTTGGAGATTCGAAATATTCGAAATTTGATTTGCAACCTCGATATATCCATTTAAGATGGTTTTTTCATAATTGAAAACGGCTTGTAACTGTTTAGCGTTTGCTGTTAAATACTCTGCCTTAATCGCATTGCGATTGATTAGTGGACCGGCCAAATCTCCGGCAAGGGAGTAAATCAACGATTCTGGTGTGCGTAATAAATAGGAAGGATTAAATGCTTGATAACCGATGCTGGCAGAAATCCCCAATGAAGGATAGAATTGTGCCTTCGCCACTTTAACATCTAATTTTGCTGCTTCCAAATCGTATTCGGCTTGTTTAATATCAGGTCGGTTTGCCAGTAACTGAGCAGGCAATCCGGCCTGGATAGCAGGTGGAACCAATAAACTAAAAGCATTTCGATCTCTAACAATTGGTTGTGGAAAACGGCCCAATAGGTAATTGATTTTATTTTCACTTTCGGTAATGTCTTGCTGAATGTCGAATTCTAAACTTTTTGAACTCAACACTTCGGCTTCAAATTTACGTACGGCAAGTTCAGTAACTCTTGTAGCTTGTTTTTGAATTTTCATCAGTTCAAGCGCATTGCTTTGAAGGGCGATATTTTGCTTAACGATTTCCAGCTGATTATCCTGTGCCAGCAATTCGTAATAGGTATTGGCAATTTCTGCGATCAAATTGGTGATGACGAAATTTTTTCCTTCAACCGAAGACAGATAGCGGTCGACTGCGGCTTTCTTGGAATTGCGAAGTTTATGCCAGATGTCGGCCTCCCAATTGGCCTGCAAACCAAATGCATAATCGGGCAGCACTTCTGGTACACCTTTACCCGGAGTAATCTCCGTTGAGGCATCGCCGGCACCCGAACTGGTGTATCGGCCAACTTTATCTAAGCCAGCACCTACCCGGTAGCCCACAGTAGGAAGCAATTCACCTTTTTTAGCCTTAATTTCGTTCTTAGCCACTTCAATCTCCTGCAAGGTGATGTTTAGTTCCTGGTTATTTTTAAGGGCCGTATCAATCAGGTTTACCAAATTTGGATCGGTAAAAAAACTACGCCACTGTACAGCACCTGTATTGGTACTATCTACTGAGGTATTAAAACTAGCTGGTGTATTTTTATGCTCATTACGTTGGGCAAAATCTGGCACTTTACAGGCATTGTAAGTGGCAACAATGATGGCTAAACCAAGTATTTTATAAATTTTTTGCTTAAACATTATCTTCAATTTCTTCAGTTAACGGATGTTCTTCTTCTATTTTAATTAACTTGTGTTTGGCTGCGATGGTACCGAAAATGTAGTATAATCCTGGAATCACAATCACGCCGAATATGGTTCCGAACAACATCCCTCCTGCTGCTGCAGAGCCAATGGTTCTGTTTCCAATTTTACCTGGTCCGGAAGCAATCATCAAAGGAATTAAACCTGCAATAAATGCAAAAGAAGTCATTAAAATAGGTCTGAAACGTACGCTTGCACCTTCCAAAGCGGCTTTTAAAACTGTGGCCCCCTGACTATGCCGCTGTGTCGCAAACTCCACAATCAAGACGGCATTTTTCCCCAGCAATCCAATCAGCATCACCATGGCTACCTGAGCATAAATGTTATTTTCTAACCCCAATAGTTGCAGAAACAGAAACGCTCCGAAAATACCCGCAGGCAAAGATAAAATCACCGAAAGTGGCAAAATGAAGCTTTCGTATTGTGCGGCAAGGACAAGGTAAACAAAGCCCAAACAGATCAAAAAGATATACACCGCTTCATTACCTCTGGACACCTGATCTTTAGAAATCCCAGCCCAATCGATACCGAAGCCCCTTGGAAGCGTTTTAGCAGCAACTTCAGTGATGGCATTAATCGCCTGACCCGAACTGTAGCCCGGTGCAGATTGTCCACTAATTTCGGAAGCATTGTACATATTGTGACGCGTAATTTCAGATAGTCCGTACACTTTTTCCATCTTCATGAAAGCCGAAAACGGAACCATTTCATCACGATCGTTTTTAACAGATAGTTTCAATATATCTGCTGGCAACGCTCTGTATTGTGGCAAAGCCTGAACCATTACTTTATATTGGCGATCATATTTAATGAAGCTGGTTTCGTAATTACTCCCCACGAAAGTAGAAAGGGTATTCATTGCATTATCAATCGTTACGCCCTTTTGCTGCGCTATTTCATTATCAATATTTAACATATACTGAGGGAAACTTGCGCTGTAGAAGGTAAATACCGATGACAGTTCTTTCCTTTTATTAAGCTCTTTTACAAAATCATTTCCAACGGTTTCCATGCGTTTGTAATCGCCACTACCCGCTTTATCTAATAAGCGGAGTTCGAACCCTCCCGCTGCACCGTATCCTGGAACTGCCGGCGGCTGAAAAAATTCAATAGTAGCACCAGGAATAGACTTTGCTTTTTCTTCAAGTTCTTTTATAATTTCTGATGCAGAGTGTTTACGGTCGTTCCAATCTTTAAGGTTGATTAAACAGGTTCCTGAATTGGAGCCGGTACCTTCCGTCAAAATTTCGTAGCCTGCTAACGATGAAACTGATTTTACACCATCTATATCTTCACATAGTTTTTGCAAGCGTTCTGCAATCTGGTCGGTACGTTCAAGCGTTGATCCTGGAGGCGTTTGAATAATCGCATAAACCATTCCCTGATCTTCATTCGGAATAAATCCTGAAGGTACGGTTCCGCTTAGTCCCCAAATACCAAAGCAAAAAGCTACAAGAACTCCGAAGGTTAACAACCGGCGACCCACCACTTTGCTCAATACAATTTCATACCTACCGGATAACTTATTGAAAGCATTATTAAAGCCATCTAAAAACCGATCAACAGCAGTTTTCTTTTTCGGTTTCCCATGGTTGTTTTTCAACATAATGGCACACAAGGCTGGCGTTAACGTTAGCGCAACAACACCCGAAAGAATAATTGCTGTTGCCATAGTGATGGAAAACTGACGGTAGAAAATACCAACCGGACCCGACATGAAAGTTACCGGGATAAACACCGAAGCCATTAAAAAAGTGATGGCGATAATAGCCCCACTGATTTCTTTCATGGCTTGTTGCGTGGCTTTCAATACCGATAAACGCCTATCGTTTTCCATCTTCGCATGCACAGCCTCAATCACCACAATGGCATCATCTACCACCACACCAATGGCCAAAACCAAAGCAAATAGGGTAATTAAATTGAGTGTAATGCCAAACATAGACATGAAAACAAAGGTTCCGATCAGAGATACCGGTACGGCGATGGCTGGAATAACAGTAGAACGCCAATCTCCCAAGAATAAAAACACTACCAAACCCACTAAAATAAAGGCTTCAATTAAGGTGTGAATTACCTTTTCGATAGATGCATCAAGGAACTTGGAAACATCATAGCTGATTTCATAATTCAATCCCTTTGGAAAAGAAGTTGACTTAATTTCAGCCATTTTGGCTTTCACATCTTTGATTACCTGACTGGCGTTACTGCCATAAGATTGTTTTAAAACAATTGCTGCAGATGGTCTGCCGTTTAAATTAGAATACAAATTATAAGCTGCACTGCTGAAATCAACATCAGCCACATCTTTTAAACGCAACATTTCCCCATTCGAATTTGCCCTTAAAATGATGTTCTCGTAACCCTCTTTCGTATTAAAACGGCCAGAATATTTTAACACATATTCAAAAGCTTGTGAACGCTTGCCCGAACTTTCTCCGGTTTTACCAGGTGAGGCTTCCAAACTTTGCTCATCAAGCGATCTCATCACTTCATCTACAGAGATTTTATACGCCTGCATTCTATCGGGCTTTAACCAAATGCGCATGGCATAATCGCGATCGCCCAAAATATCAGCAAAGCCTACCCCATCAATCCTTTTTAATTCGGAAAGTAAATTGATATCGGCGAAGTTGTACAAAAAATTCTCATTCAACTTTGGATCTGTGCTATACAAGTTAATGTACATCAACATATTGGATTCTTCACGACTGATCTTTACACCTTCACGAACCACCAATGGCGGAAGTTTATTGGTTACCGCAGCCACACGGTTCTGCACATTTAAGGAAGCCTGATTGGGATCAGTTCCTAAATTAAATACCACCTGGATGGAAGCTTCACCATCGTTACCAGCATCTGAGGCGATATATTTCATCCCTGGAACACCATTTAAAGCTCGCTCCAACGGGATAACTACTGATTTAATTAATAACTCGTTATTTGCTCCAGGATATTCGGCCGTGATATTAACTTTTGGTGGCGAAATAGATGGAAATTGGGTAACGGGAAGATAGGAAACCGATAATGCGCCTAAAAATAAAATAATAAGAGATACGACTATAGAAAGGACGGGCCTTTGTATGAACTTGCTAAACATAAAAAATTATTGCTGGAGTTATTCGGTTTTTAATCTTAACTGTTTGATTACCTCTTGAGGCTTTTGGAATTTGAAAGTGATTTTATCATCATCTTTCACTTTTTGTACGCCTTCAAGTAAAATCTTATCTCCTATTGATAATCCGCTGCCAACCACATATAAATCGGGCATTTCACCGCTAATTGTGATGTTGCGTGAGTGTACCATATTGCGGTTATCAACCACAAAAACGTAAGTTTTATCCTGAATTTCGTAGGTGGCTTTCTGAGGAATAACCAATGCCTTTTTCAGGGGAACAACCATTTGAATTTTTCCGGTTTCGCCGTTCCGAAGCAGATTATCGGCGTTGTTAAAACGAGCCCTAAAAGCGATGTTTCCGGTTTCATTATTAAACTCACTCTCGATAACTTCTACTTTCCCTTTCGACTTTAGCAGCTCATTATTGGCTAAAAGCAAACTCACTTCTTGCTGCGTTTTTGCTTTGGCAGCCGCCTGGTAATTTAAATATTCGGGTTCGGAAACATTGAAATAAGCAAACACCTGACTGTTATCAGACAAGCTGGTTAACAGTGCGCCTTCATCTACAAGGCTTCCCAACTTCAATGGAATCCGATCAATTGTGCCGTTAAATGGCGCCCTGATTTCGGTATTAGATAAATGATATTTGGCTAAGGAAGTTTCTGCATTGGCTTGTTGCAGTTTGGCTTTAGCCATGGCAAGCTCATTTTTCGAAACCACATTTTTGTCAGAAAGCAATTTGGTATTTTCTACTTCTAACTCTGCTGCTTTGGTTTCGGCCTGAGCTTTCAAAACTTCTGCCTGTGCCATACGCGGCATAATTTTAAATAAAACCTGCCCGGCATGTACCTGCTGCCCTTCATCAACATAAATATTTTGAAGATATCCCTTTTCCTGAGCACGTACTTCAATGTTGCGAACAGATTTAATTTGCGATACATATTCCTTTGTGAAGGAGGTATCGATGGTTACCGGAGAGGTTACGGCATAAGTAATTGCTTCTTCTTTTTCTTCCTTTTGCTGATTACAACCTGCTGCACAGAGCAAAGCACACAGGCCAAAATACATGAAACTTCTGTTCATCTTTTAACTGAATTTTATCTGATTTAATTCTTTCAATAGAATTAAGAGCAGAAAACCGAAATATTCAGCAAACATCACATTTACCAAATTATACCCGACTTTCCCTTAATTCCTATACGAAATAAGGGTAGAATTATGAAGTTATAATGAAGTTGATTTCATGAAGGATGATTTCACCATTAAGAAGATTTCTGCTGGCCGGTTTAATTCAAAAAACATTTTTACCTTCATGCTGTTTAATCCTCAAATCGGAACAACCATTTATGATGAATAATATACCTCTAACTGTAAAGCGATCAATAGAATTATTGGGTTTAATGGCACTTGTAGCCGTTTTAGTAATTGGTCGCGATATTATTATGCCTATACTGATGGCATTTTTTATCAGCATTATGCTGTTACCTCTTTATCGTTTCCTAAAAAGAAAAAAAGTTCCTGAAACCTTTTCTATCATATTGCCAATTTTATTAGTTGCGATATTCGTGGCGCTTATTGTATGGTTTTTCTCTAATCAAATAGGAATATTGGTTAAAGACTTCCCTCAAATTAAAAATAATGTTTCGCAGCATATTAATTCTTTAAGCGAGTGGATTAGTAGAATTTCGCAATATGATGCTAAAGAACAAAAAGCCTTTATTCAGGATAAAAGTGATGACATGATGAATATGGGTACCTCGTTGGCAGGTGGTGCAGCGGTTACTTTGAGCGGCATTTTCGTGTTTATCGGTCTGTTACCCATCTATATTTATCTGATGCTTTTTTATAAAGATATTTTATTGCGTTTTATATTTATGTGGTTTAAACCAGATCATCACCCAAAAGTGAAAGAGGCTATTTATGAAACCGAATCGATCATTAAAAGCTACCTGGTTGGTTTATTGATCCAGGTTACCTATATGACGGTTTTATTAGGTGGAATTTTAATGTTAATTGGTATTGAACACGCCCTGCTCATTGGAGTAGTTTTCGCAATATTAAACCTGATTCCTTATGTAGGCGCTTTAATTGGGAATGTAATCGGTGTATTGTTAACCTTGGCTTCTTCGCAAGAATTATGGCCTGTAATTACGGTGTTGGGTGTTATCGCTGGGGTCCAGTTTTTAGATAACAATATTTTAATGCCTAGGATTGTGGGTTCAAAAGTTAAAATTAATGCGTTATTTTCTATTCTTGGTGTATTTATCGGAGGTAGCGTTGCGGGAATCTCAGGCATGTTTTTAGCCTTACCAATTGTTGCGGTATTGAAAATTATTTTCGATCGTACAGAAATGTTTAAACAATGGGGTGTTTTATTGGGAGATGAACGTCCGGCTAGAAGCCCAATGACGTTTCCATCTTTTAGAAAGAAGAAACCTGTTCCAGTAAAAAGTGGCGCAGAAAAAGAGTAATTAATAATTATTGTACATGAGAAAATTAAGCACAATCCTTTGCGCAAGCACTATTATTTTAGCCGCTTGCAGTTCATCCAATCAACAGTCTGATCAGAAGAAAACAGACACCATGACCGTAAATGAAACAGCCAATACGCCGGTAGATGCGATAACCGGAAAAATGACACTTTTATCGACACCAAAAATCGGTCAGCCGATTAATATAAAATTTACCGTTTATAACAATGCAGATATCGCTGCAAAATTCTGTAAATGGCATACCCCTTTCGAAAACCTGATGAGTAAATATGTTGATGTTACCATGGAAGATGGAACGGAGGCAGCTTATAAAGGTGCGATGGCCAAAAGGGTAATGCCACCTCCGGCTGATAGTTACATCACGTTAAAACCTGGTGATAGCACCAGTGTCGATTTCGACTTAAATAATGCATTTACCATTGACAAAAGCGGTAAGTACACCGTTAAATATAATTCGGCTAGTATTAGTGGAATAGTGATTAAAGACAGTTTACAACTCAACATTGTAAAATAATTTTAATTCGTTGTAATTAAAACCATTACTGATAGTCATATGTTATATTGATAAATTAAATCGAAAATAAAATGGGACTATTAAAAACAGCAATAATTGGTGCCGCAGTATATGCAGGCTTTAAATATGTGACGAAAAAAGATCCAATTACGGGTAAATCTATTGTAGACGACTTGAAAGATCAGGCACCTGAATGGGTAGAGAAAGCAAAAGGTTACAAACGTGAATTCGAAACACGTGCGGATTATGCTAAAGAAGATCTTGGAATCTAGTCATTAATCATTTTCATTAGTCATTAGTCATTAGTCATTAGTCATTAGTCATTAGTCATTAGGATGGAATGCAAAAAGCACCGCTGGTTTAACCAAGCGGTGCTTTTTTTTAACTTTTTTTTCTATTAGCAGGTTTCCGCTCCTCCAGATAGTAATGCCAAATCATCATTAATCCGATGGTGCGAAAAGGTTTCCAGTCTGCAACCACCCTTAACAACTCATCTTTATTTGTATCTTTTGGGAGTTTCTTTAAACTTTTCAAAGCATTGACTGCAGCTAAATCGCCAGTAGGAAAAACATCGGTATGGTGCAAAATGAAAATCAGATAAATATGTACAGTCCAATCTCCGATACCTTTTACTTTTTTCAGTTGCTCTCTAATTTCATTATCAGGAAGTTTTTCCAATTGTGAAAGATCCAACTGGCCGCTGCCAATCTTTTCGGCAAGATCACGTACATAAACGGTCTTCTGCCGGCTGAAATAACAAGCCTTCAATTCCTCATCGTTGAGTTTGAGGAAATTCGCAGGAGTGACTGCCCCTATTTTAGCTTTAAGCTTTTGCATAGCCGCAAGCGCCGACGCCAAAGATACCTGCTGCTCTAAAATAATATGAACCAACGATTCAAAAGTGTTGGGCCTCGTCCAAAAGGGTGGATAACCATATTTTGCTAAAACGCTGGCCAATTCCTGATCTTTGCTGGCCAGGTAGTCGCACAACTCATAAAAATTATGTTGATTAAAAGTTTCGAACATAAAGCAAATTACCGCAAAAGAATATCATACGCAAACCTCAATATCGTCCCGAAAACTACAATTAAGAAAAATATACGTACAAATTTATTTCCTTTTAGCAACGCCAGCTTTGTGCCAAAATAAGCACCGCCCAAATTAAAAATAGCCATTGGTATGGCATATTGAAAGAGGATGTGGCCGGTAGAACTAAAATAAATTATAGCAGCCAAATTGGTTGCAATATTTACAATCTTGGCATGAGCACTTGCGCTAATGAAATCAAAACCTAAAACTACAATAAAAACCAAAATCAAGAAAGAACCTGTGCCAGGGCCAATCAAACCATCATAGAAACCAATAAGTAGACCAAAAATGGCCGCCATTAAAACCTGTTGTTTAACAGAGTGGTTTTTCTCCTGGTGAATACCAAATTGTTTGTTAAAATAGGTATATAGTGCAACAAGAACCAGCACCACCAAAATAATGGGTTTGATAACTGAATTATCAATCCGGCTGACTAAAAATGCCCCAAGCAGTGCGGCAAAAAAAGCAGTACTGGCACAGGCCGCCAATACTTTCAAATTAAATTTTACTTGTTTTGAATACTTGAAAGCCGCTAAAGTGGTGCCTGCTATCGACGGGATTTTTGTCGTTCCGAGTAATGTAGCTACAGGATAATGGGGCAAAATAAGTAAGGTAGCTGGAGTTTGTAATAACCCACCGCCACCTACAATAGCATCTATAAACCCTGCTGCAAAAGCAACCAGGCAAAGCAATACCAGTTCATTAATCATTGATCAGGATTAAGGATTTAAGGATTTTAAGATCATAATGCCCGTTGATTCTTCCACCTCAATTTCGAATTCCCTATTTTCTATTTCTAATTCTCTATTCCCTATTTCCCATTCCCCTTTTCTCATCTATCCTACATTCTTTCCGGCGAAGTAATCCCTAAAATCAACATCCCTGAATGAATAATATCAGCTGTTTTCTTGCTTAAGTTCAAACGGAATTGTTTAGTTTCTCCTGCTTCGGTTTTAACAATTGGAGGCACTTCGTGATAAAATTTATTAAACAACTTCGCCAATTCATATAAATAATTAGCCAAACTCGCCGGACTATAAGCTTTAGCAGCAATCTCAATTTCTGCCGGATATTTTGCCAACAAAAGAATCATCTCCAATTCCACAGGCAACATTTCTCCATCCTTCGGACTTGCAGACTTAGCCGTATATTCCGCTTTAGCTAGTAAAGATTTAATCCTTGCATGCGTATATTGAATAAATGGACCAGTATTTCCCTGGAAATCGATACTTTCCGCAGGATTAAATAATAAGCGCTTTTTAGGTTCTACTTTCAAAAGGAAATATTTCAAGGCACCTAAACCAATATTGTGATATAAAGCAGCCTTATCTTCTTCGCTGAAATCATTTGTTTTACCCAACTCTTCGGTTTTTTCACGGGCAGTAGTCACCATGCTTTCAATTAATTCATCAGCATCCACCACTGTTCCCTCACGACTTTTCATTTTACCGTTTGGTAAATCGACCATACCGTATGAAAGGTGATAAAGTCCTTTAGCCCAGCTTTTACCTAATTTCTCCAAGATTAAAAATAACACCTTAAAATGATAATCCTGCTCATTACCAACCACATAAATCGACTCATCCATATTGAAATCGTCGTGTTTCATTTCAGCGGTTCCTAAATCCTGGGTAATGTAAACCGAAGTCCCATCAGCACGTAAAACCAATTTCTGGTCTAAACCATCAGCCGTTAAATCAATCCAAACCGAACCGTCTTCTTTCTTGAAGAAAACACCCTTTGCCAGTCCTTCATCAACGGTGTCTTTCCCTAATAAATAGGTATTGCTTTCGTAATAAAAGTTGTCGAAATCTACACCAAGGTTTTTATAAGTTACGTTGAAGCCTGCATAAACCCATTCGTTCATGGTTTTCCAAAGTGAAACCACCGCCTCATCGCCTTGCTCCCATTTCAAAAGCATTTGTTGTGCTTCTCTAATCAATGGTGCATTTTTCTTCGCCTCTTCCTCAGTTTGTCCTTCTGCTTTTAAAGCTTCAATTTCTTTTTTGTATTCCTTATCAAAAATCACATAGTATTTTCCAACTAAATGATCGCCTTTTAACCCAGAACTTTCAGGCGTTTCTCCATTGCCCCATTTTTGCCAGGCGAGCATAGATTTACAGATGTGAATGCCGCGATCGTTAACCAGGTTAACCTTTACTACATCGTAACCATAGGCTTTTAGCAATTCAGAAACCGAATAACCCAATAAATTATTACGAACATGCCCCAAGTGAAGTGGCTTATTGGTATTTGGCGAAGAATATTCTACCATCACCTTTTTCCCGTTAGATGGATAAATACCGAAATCTGGAGCTAAAATTTCATCATTAAACTGATTTAAAAAATAGCTTTCAGCGATGCTTAAATTGAGAAAACCCTTCACTACGTTAAATTTGGTTACATTTTCTAAGTTAGCCACCAAATATTCACCAATTTCGTTTGCAGTTTGCTCAGGTGATTTTTTAGATATCTTAGTAATCGGAAAAACAACTATGGTTACCTGGCCTTCAAATTCTTTGCGGGTATCTTGTATATTGATCAGGCTTTCAGCAACTTCTTCCTTATAAAGTTCAAGGATGGCTTTCTGCGCTTCGGAAATAATAAAATTCATGGTGTAAAAATAGGTATTAAAGCGGAAAGCTGAAAGACCAAAGCTGAAAGCATTGTGTTAGAAAATATTTATCAAAAATTTGGAAAGGTGCTATTCTGCTAATCGGTTAACACAGCCCTCCTTTTCCTTGGCCGTCCGGCAGGCTGGCGCTGTAGTCCCGATTGATTTCGATGAAAAATCGAAAATCGGGAGCTGCCGCTGCAATGAGGTTTAAGCGGTCAGGCTTTTGTAAGAAACAATCTTCTCTATGGAAGCGGCTACCAAATCTCTCCTCTCCATTCTCATATCTAAATTTTTCTAATAGATTTGCAATAACTAACTTATTTATGAGCGAGCAGAATCCAAATTTTAAAGTGAGCGTAAACACCGAAATCGGCAGATTGCGTAAGTTATTAATTCATAGTCCAGATAGCGGATTGGGGAAAGTGGTTCCATCAAAAGCGCAAGATTGGCTTTTTGAAGATATTGTCCACCTCGATACTATCCGAAAGGGCGAATACGATTACTACATTAAACTCCTGATGTACTTCTTAGATCCTGAAAAAATTAAAGGAAAGCTCGCTCTAATAGATTCGGAAGAAGGAAACAGAAATTTTTACAAACCCAATCATCCCGATTTTCACAACTCAAATTCAGTAATAGAAATTCAAAATCTATTAAGTGAAATGTTGGAAAACGAATCTATCCGCAAAAAATTAGTGGCTGCTGTTTGTGCCATTGAGGGTTGTACTTATAAGGTGCAAATGCAATTGACGAATACTGATCCGAAGGAATTGGCGGAGATTTTTATTTCCGGAACTTTGGCCAACGATACGATGATTTTTGCGCCTATTCCGAATTTAATTTTCACTCGAGATGTAGGTACAACCATCAATAATCATATTTTATTAAACAAACCGGCAAAAAAAGCCCGCGTTCGCGAAACGCTTCTGATGCGTTATATTTTCTTCAACCATCCCTTATTTGCCGACTATCAAAATAAGGTTCTCGAGATTCCTGATGTTACCATGCATTTCCTGCGTCCAGGCGATGAACCCGCTTTTAGCACCACACTAGAAGGTGGCGATGTAATGATGGTGAGTGAAAACCATGTGTTGATCGGTTGCAGTGAACGCACCTCTGAGCACGGCGCAAACGAGGCGATTAAGTTATTATTTGACAACGATGTGGTAGAAAAAGTAACAGTGGTTAAGATCCCAAGCAAACGCGATTACATGCACTTAGACACGGTCTTTACACAGGTTAAACGCAATACCTGGGTAATTCTGAACTCTATTGCCCATTCACCAAAATACAATCCATACGAACCTATAAATTTTTTAAAGGAGCCTGAAAAACTAGAAGCTACAACTGCTATCCAGTTCACAAAGGCTAATCCACAGGAACCGAAAAACTTTGAACATGTAGAAGCGTTACTGAATGATATTAGTCAGAACGATTTAAAGAGCAGTGAGCCAACCAAAATCATTTACAGCGGCAACAACCAGTTCCCATACGATTCCAGAGAGCAATGGACAGATTCTTGTAATTTGTTGGCCATTAAAGAAGGTGTTGTTTTGGGTTACGATAGAAACGATAAAACTGTAGAGGCATTTAAAGCAGCTGGTTTTGATGTAGTTGATGTGAAAGATCTGATTCAGGATTTGGAAAGTGGCAAAGTAGATGCAGAAACTATCACTGATACTTTAATTTTGATGCCATCGGCAGAACTTTCTCGTGCCCGTGGAGGTTTCCACTGTATGAGTTTACCGATATTGAGAGACAGTTTAAGTTGAAAGTAAAAAGATCAAAGCAAAAACACTACGTCGAGAATCTTTAAACTTTTAACTTTACACTTTTAACTCCTATGCAGACAACCAATCACCTCCTAATGATTCGCCCGGTTGATTTTAAATTCAATGAGCAAACTGCGGGCAATAATAAATTTCAGGTAGCCTCAACTGAAAGTGATGTACAAAGCCAGGCTTTAAAAGAGTTTGATGATTTTGTAGATCTGTTGAGAAAAAACGATGTTGATGTTACCGTTGTAGATGATACTTTACAACCTGAAACACCAGATTCTATCTTCCCTAATAATTGGGTTTCTTTTCATGATGATAGTACGATTTATCTTTATCCAATGTTTTCAGAAAACCGAAGATTGGAGCGTAGAAGAGAAATATTAGATGGATTGACAGAGAAATTTGAGGTAAATAATGTGAACGATTTAAGTTTCTACGAAACTGCGAATATTTTTCTTGAGGGTACAGGCAGCATGGTTTTGGATCGTGCTAACAAAATTGCGTACGCTTGCCTGAGCATTCGTACAGAAGTAGAAGCATTTAACAATTTCTGTCAGTTGGCTGGGTACAAATCAGTTATATTTAACGCTCTTGATTCGAGCGGATTTCCAATATACCATACCAACGTGATGATGTGCATCGGAGATCGTTTCGCTGTTATTTGCTTTGATTCAATTGCAAATTTGTATGAACGCGATTTTGTCCGCAAAGTACTTAAACTAACTAATAAGGAAATTATTAACATTAGTTATGATCAAATGAATCACTTTGCTGGAAACATGTTACAGGTATCTAACGCACAAGGCGAAAGTCTGTTGGTAATGTCAGAGCAGGCCTATTTATCATTAACAAAGGATCAAATCAGTGCCTTAGAAAAATATTCACGAATTATTTATGCACCGATTTATACCATTGAAAAAAACGGTGGCGGCAGCGCAAGGTGTATGTTAGCAGAAATTCATTTACCCGAGAAATCACAATAGATTTTTCGCTTGATTTATTTCCCGCTGATTAAGGAGATTTACGTAGATCACCGTATTATCTGCGTAAATCATTTTAATCTGCGGGCTAATCTCACCTCCACGTCATTGCGAGGCTCGAAGCAATCCCAATGCGATCAAAGGCAAACCCATAGTTTTAAGATTGCTTCGTACCTCGCAATAACGAACGCCTTAAACTATAATTAATTTTCGCTTAATTCATTTCCCGCTCACCTCCATGTCATTGCGAGGCACGAAGCAATCCTAATGCGATCAAAAGGCAAAACTATCGTTGTAAGATTGCTTCGTACCTCGCAATGACGAACGCCTTAAACTATAGCTTATTTTCGCTTAATTATCTCCGGCTGATTACGGAGATTTACGCAGATCGCTGTATTATCTGCGTAAATCATCTAAATCTGCGTGCTAATCTCACCTCCACGTCATTGAAACGCTATCGGCTGG
>NZ_JAPIVT010000006.1 GCF_026239735.1 Pedobacter sp. MC2016-05 | reverse complement strand
ATTCGTCTTTATTTGAGTGTGGGGATCATGGAGAATGGATTGGTCAGCCCAAGAAAAGAAGGAACGCCACAAGGCAGTCCATTAAGTCCGTTACTATTAAATGTTATCCTTCACGAACTCGATGTTAAGCTCGAAGAGCGTGGGCACAGGTTCGTGCGATATGCTGATGATTGCAGTATCTATCTAAGAAGCAGGAAATCAGCACACCGGGTAATGAGAAGTATTTCAGTATATCTGGAAGACTGCCTGAAACTGAAGGTTAACAGGGAGAAAAGTAAGGTTAGCAGGCCAAGCCAAAGTAGTCTGCTCGGGTTTTCATTCTATGGTAGCAAAGCGGGATGGAAGATGCGAATTTCATCCAAATCTCTAAGAGCGATCAAGGAGAAAATCCGGGAGCAAACTAAACGTAGCCAACCAGTTCCATTCCAGGAAAGAATATTGACGCTTAAGGAAATCATTCATGGTTGGGTTAATTATTTCTCTATTGCAGAAGCAAAGAGTCATATGACCAGACTGGACGAGTTGATGAGGACCAGACTGCGGATTGTTCTTTGGAAGCAATGGAAGAGTATAACGGGCAGAGCGCGGAATTTAATGAAGATGGGGTTGGTAAAATCAAGGGCCTATCAATTGGCCAATACCCGTAAGGGGTACTGTAGGACTGCAAACAGCCCGATATTACTTACAACCCTTGACAAGAAGTTCTTTTTGAGGCATGGACTTGATGGATTTACCAATTATTACTATTGGAAAACGACACACCAAACGAAGTTATTCTAACAAACCGCCGTATACCGAACGGTACGTACGGTGGTGTGAGGAGACAGCAGGGAAACTAATTCCCTGCTTCTTACTCGATTTTATCAGGTTTCGACTTATGAGGTTTAGGCGAAATTTGGGCTTGCAAAACTTCGTTAGTCTTATTGATTTTTTGGGAAAACTGTTGAAGTTTTTCTGCGCTACAGGCCTTTAAGACTTCGGTAGTTGACCGACTTACGGAGTTTTGCTGCCTGTCTTTCCTTTCCAACTGACTGGACTTAATTAAATTAAACTTTCTCAAAATCAAACGATTATAAATTGTATCTTTGCGCCTTCGAAATCATCGATCACACAAAAATGAACATTGATTTCTTGAAAAACTAAAAATAGGTTAGCATAAATGAAAAAAATAGTTGATTACAGAAAGCTTTTGAACGTAGATAAAGAGGCTGAATTAAAGGATCTTAAATCGATATACCGTACGTTAATGAAAGATTGTCACCCAGACAAATTTCAGCAAGAAGAAGAGAAATTAGATGCAGAAGCAAGAAGTAAGGAGATTATCGAAGCTTACCACTTTTTAGTAAGTATTGCACCAGAAACCCGTGAGCAAAATATAGAAACCTATACGCAAACTACAACTTTATCAAACATTCAGGGTTTTGAATACAAGCAACAAGTATTAAACATTCAGTTTTACGATGGCAGTGCTTACGAATATTTTGATGTGCCAAAAGCAATCTATGTTAAATTAGTTAACGCAGATTCTCCAGGTCGCTTTGCCCGTAGACATATTTTTAATGAATACCCTTATCGTAATGTTGCAAGGGTAGCAGAACCTGCGTAATTTTAAATAAAAATATAAATGAAAGACTTGCTTGGCAGGTCTTTTTTTTTGTTTGTAGCAAATTTTCACAAAAACTGCTATTCCGTCGTTTTCTAAAACGGTCGTCATTGCGAGTCACGAAGCAATCTCTTTCGTAATAGATTGCTTCGTGACTCGCAATGACGAATTTATTTACGGAAATGATTAGAAATCTAATTATTCAGCATTGGTTTAAAGCGATTGTCTTTATTGCGCAGATCTAAGCCACCCTCGTAAACCGATTTCAAATTTACTAAGTAAAAACTCCAGCCGCCGTGGCAGCCAATCCGAATATTTCGCTTTGATTGATCATCGGTTGGGATATTTTTTTGGGTGAGTTCAACTATTACGTATTCGTGCTCCTCCCGTAGGAGAACATCTACTACACAATCGCCAGCAAAGGTGAATTGAAAATGATTTTTACCATTTGCTTGAGTTATTCGTCCATGCTCAACATCATCATACAAATACCAGATCCATTGGTACAAATCACCCTTAAGTACGTTTTGCGATTTGCTCAACTGCACATGGTTCTCGTCAGAAAATTGCGAACTGCTTAAGAACCATTTTTCAATTTCTTCTGCCTTGGTCCAGGCGTCATAGATACCCTCCAACTTTCCTTTGATAGCGATCTTCAAAGTAAAGCTGGTCCAGTAGAAATTTTCCATTTTTTAATTAAAGACAAGACAAACAGGCGCACCCACGTCAATTCGTTTACCACTATCGGTAAGCTTTCCAGTGGTTTTATTCCGGTTAAAAACGACAATGTTATTGGTGTATTGATGGCCAATTAATAAGTACTTGCCACTTGGATCTATGGTGAAATTTCGTGGTCCTTTACCTAATGTACTCACTGTCTCTATAAATTTGAGTTTACCTGTTGGGAGGATTGAAAATGCAGAAATGCTGTTTGCATCGCCACGGTTAGTTTCGTAAAGGAATTTTCCATCTGCAGAAACGTGGATATCAGCCGCATCGACTGACCCTGAAAAGTTTTTAGGCGTGGTTCCGATTTCCTGTAGCTTAGTTAGGTTTCCGTTCAAATAGCTAAAAGCAGTTATGCTTCCATTAAACTCATGTACGAGGTAGGCAAACTTTCCATTAGGAGTAAAAGTGATGTGTCTTGGCCCGGTTCCGGCATTTGTTTTTAACACCTTTTTTTCGGTAAGGGTTTTATCTTTGCCTGTCGGATTATAATTGTAAATATAAATCTGGTCTTCTCCCAAGTCATTAACGACAAGATGTTTTTTGTCAGGCGTAAATTTCACCATGTGAACATGAGCACTTTTTTGTCTGCCTTTCGGATCGATGCTTTTTCCGGTATGCTGAATCACATGGCTGGCTTCGTTTAAAGAGCCATCAGCATTGCGTGGAAAAACCGCTAAACTACCGCCACTATAATTTGCTACAATTACATTTTTATTATCAACAGTAACGAAACAAGGATCGGCACCATGACTATCAACTTTATTTAAAAAACTTAATAATCCGGTTTTTTGATCATAACTAAATGCGCTAACCGTGCTGGTATTTCCAGTTTCATTTACGGCGTAAACGAAATTATTATCGGGCGAAACTGCCAGATAGCTTGGATTGGCAATCCCTTTTGCAATCAGCTTTAAATTCGATGCTGCGGTAGCAGTATTAAAGTTGTAGGTATAAATCCCTTCGCTTTTGCCGGGAGCAGTGTATGTGCCGACCAGCAGATTGTAATTGGTTTTCTGTGCAAAAGCAATGGTTGATAGAAGTGACATTAAAAATATGATGATGTTTTGTTTCATGATGATAACTGTTATAGAAACAAATATGGCGAAAAAAAAGTTTGCTGCAATTTTAAGCAAGGGGGTTAGTGATTTAAAAAATCCTCAGTAACGAGTTTTACTCAAACAAAAAGGCAATCTTTCGATTGCCTTTGAATGTTATTTGATTAAATGTTTGATCTGGATTAACTCATGATCTTCCAGGTATCTCCATCTTCCCCGAGGTAAATCTTTTTTAGTTAAGTTGCCATAAACTACGCGATCTAATTTCTCAACGCTATAACCCAGGTGTTCGAAAATACGACGAACAATTCTGTTTTTACCGCTGTGAATTTGAATACCGATTTCTTTTTTGGTTCCACCAGCAACGTACGAGATATTGTCTGGTTTAATCAAACCATCCTCAAGCTCTAAACCGAAAGCGATTTTATTCAAATCTCCCTGAGATAATGATTTGTCTAACTCAACATTGTAAATTTTGGTGATGCCATTTTTCGGGTGCGATAATTTATCCGCTAAATCACCATCATTTGTCATCAACAATAAACCAGTTGTGTTACGATCTAAGCGGCCAACTGGGTAAATGCGCTCACGACTAGCTTTATCAACTAATTGCATTACGGTACGGCGCTCCTGAGGATCATCGGTTGTTGTGATGTAATCCTTCGGCTTGTTTAACAACACATAAACTTTTTTCTCCCGCTTAAGTAATTCGCCATTGTAACGAATTAAATCTTTTGCCGGATCAACTTTATGGCCTAATTCTGTAACTGCTTCGCCATTTACTGTTACTACGCCTGCAGCAATTAACTCATCAGCTTTACGGCGAGAGCAAATGCCTGCGTTTGAAATATATCTATTAAGGCGAATAAGGCCTTTGTCTTCGTTTGTTTTGCGTGCAGGTGCAATCACCGTTCTTTCCGGACGGTTGAACTCTGTATCTCTAGGTTGCGGTTCTTCGCGTTTTCTAAACGGACGAGAATCGCCTTCTCTTGCTTCCCTTGGTTTTACATCTCTTGAACTTCCAGCACTTGGTCTGAATCCATCAGATTTGCCTTTGGATTTGAAATCCTTGTAACCACCTTCTCTTGGTTTGAAATCTCTTGATCCAACATCTTTCGATTTGAAATCGCGTTCACCGGTTCTTGGTTTATAATCTCTCGGTCCGCCTTCTCTTGGTTTGAAGTCACGGTCGCCAGTTCTCGGTTTAAAATCTCTCGAATCTCCATCCTTAGATTTGAAATCACGCTCTCCTGTTCTTGGTTTATAATCTCTTGAGCCACCTTCTCTTGATTTAAAATCTCTATCTCCAGTTCTTGGTTTGTAATCTCTTGATCCACCTTCTCTCGGCTTGAAGTCGCGATCGCCGCTTCTTGATTTGTAATCCCTCGACCCACCATCTTTTGATTTATAGCTACGTTCTTCTGATCTTGCTCCAGAATCTTTCGATTTGAATTCACGATCGCCGAATTTAAAACTTTGTGGTTCCGAATCTTTCGATTTGAAATCGCGGCTTCCTGATCTAGGTTTGAAATCTTTTTTGTCTCCGAATGATTTTGATTTGAAATCTTTATTGTCTGAGCTTCTAGGTCTGAAGTTATCTCTTGAATCGGATGATTTTTTGAATTTACTGTCTTTGTCGTCTGACTTTCTTCTATCAGATCCGGCGTCATTGCTTCTGCCTTCTGTTCTCCGGTTTCCCGATTTGGACTTGTCATCCCGACTGTTCCTGTTGTCTTTATTTATCATGATACGCTTTTAGCCGCATCCTAAAATGCGGGCTGCAAATTTATGAAAAATTGATGAACATTACAATTGTTGAGCAGCGAAAATTTTGATCAAAAAATAGCCTCTAAAATAGAAAAAAGCATCGAAAAATCAAAATTTAAAATCCACGTTTAAAGCACTTTAGGCGCAGATTTTGGGTAGTATTTCTGTAACTATTTGATAATGTGGTTATTATTTTTTAGCTTTGCCGACGTTTTTATATAAGTTCACCAAAAAAAGGAGGAAGATGTTAAAGAAACACAGCGTACCATTTGCGGTAGTGGCAACACTATTTATCTTGGCAAAAGTGTTCACTTACCAAATGCCCTTAGTACCAAAAAGTCTTTCAAAAGAAGCAAATTTAAACACTACAATAACAAAAACTGACAGCGTAAAAGTTGTAGAGGTAGCCAAACCTCAGTCGTTAATGGCTCAGTTAAACTTCGCGGATGAAACCTTGCCATTAGGCGATAAAAAGGTAGAGAGAAAAATGAAAAAAATTCTTGCCGCACACAATTTCAAGCATATGCAAACAAATGTTTTGCATCAAAAAGCAGCCAAATGGTTCCCGGTAATTGAACCAATTCTTGCTGCTTACGGAATCCCTAACGATTTCAAGTATTTAGCGCTGGTTGAATCTGGAACGGCTATGGGCGTTTCGCCAAAAGGTGCTGCCGGTATTTGGCAATTTATGCCTGGTACAGCCCGTACTTACGGCCTAAAGGTAAACAGCAGTGTTGATGAACGCTACAATTTGCGAAAATCTACAGTTGCTGCCTGTAAATACATTAAAGAAATGTATAGAGGTTTAGAGAGCTGGACTTTAGTTGCTGCAGCCTATAACGTAGGCGATGGCCGCTTGCGTAAGCAGATCAATAATCAAAATCAAGACAATTATTACAAAATGAAGTTAAACCGCGAAACCGGTGGCTACGTTTATAAAGTAATTTCGATGAAGCAGATTATGGAACATCCGAAACGCTACGGATACAAAAAAGAGCGAGTATTATTGGCCTACAACGGCGAATAACATTATTAAGGTAAAAACAAAGCATTTGGTAAGGCGTCCGGATTTAATTCTGGACGCTTTTTTTATGCAAATGATTTCATTTTTGGCTATACATTAATAGAATTCTTTCTTAAATAGGCGATGATCATTTTTTTTCTAAGTCTTCCAGCTTTAGTCTCTGTGCTTTTAAATTTCATCCAGTTGTTTTTTGGCCGCAGATTAACAGATTCTTTTTTAATTAATGATGGGAGATCTTGCGCCCATTCTTAGGGTATTAATCTTTGCTCCTTGTTCTTTAATCCTTGTTCCTTTATCTTTGATCCTAACTATGTTCAAACTTCGCATTAACAATATCATCAATCAACCCGGAGATAACATTACATTCCAATTTGAGGATGTAGAAGGCAGTTATCCGAAATATCTTGCTGGTCAGTTTGTGTCCTTGATTTTTGAAGGTAAAAACAGAGAAGTACGTCGGTCGTATTCATTCAACAGCTCACCAGATGTAGATGAGCCGCTTGCCATTACCGTTAAGCGGGTAGAGAATGGAGAGATTTCCAGGTTTTTGCACCATAAAACAGCGCTGAATGATATTCTTTATGCACAAGAACCCCAGGGTTTGTTTAGTTATTTGCCTGAGGAGCAATTAAAAAGAGATCTGTTTCTTTTTGCAGCCGGAGTTGGCATTACGCCACTTTTCTCCATCTTAAAAACCGCTTTGGTAAGAGAGAAGAATTCCTTGATTACTTTAATATATAGTAACCGATCAAAAGAAGATGCGCTATTTTACGATGAACTTAACGAGTGGCAGCAAAAATATCCCGAAAGATTAAAAATTGTTTGGGTATTTAGCAATAGCAAAAACCTGATGACTGCCCGTTTGAACAAATTTTATATCGAAAAGTTACTCAAAGAACATTTGCACTTCAAAAGAGAGGATGCTTTATTCTATACTTGCGGGCCAATTATTTATATGGACTTGTGTAGAATTACTTTGTTAGGGATGGGTTTTGATTTCAAGCAGATTAAAAGAGAAACTTTTGTATTGCCGGAAGATGAAGTAGATGAAGATGATAGTACAGAGAAAGTGGTTGATAAAAATACCTACTCTGTGATTTTAAATTTTCAGGGTACACGTTACAACCTCGATATTCCATGGCCAAAGCGAATTTTAGATGTGGCCCTGGAAAATAAAATTAAACTACCTTACAGTTGTCGCGGCGGCGTTTGCAGTACTTGCGTAGCCAACTGCACCAAAGGCAATGTTCGTATGGATTACAACGAAGTGCTAACTGATGAAGAGATTGAGCAGGGTAGGGTTTTGGTGTGTACCGGTCGACCGACAGAAAATGGAACGACGATAGAGTGGTAGGGATGGGACTTTCTTAATGTAACGTTATAATGCTCGGAGGTGTGGGAGTGAGTTAAATTACTAGAAGCATGGAGAGCTTGAAGAAAAGATTTTCGGACTTTATCAAATCATTGTTACCTATAGTTTTATTACGCTGTTCAGTTTTTTCTTGCAAGAAATAGTAGTCCGAATGTCAGAGGTGCAATTATAAAATATAAAAGCCCTGAGATGTATGTCCAATTATGATACTTGGAGATTGTCCTTGTCTGCCGATGTCTATAAGCAATTAGCCCCATAAAAATTGGTGCTACAAGAGTTAAATACAAACTCCCTACAGAAGCCATTCCTGACCATTTCCAAAGTAATGTCGTAGGTACAACAAGTAAAAGTCCTCCATAAGTTACAAAAACTATAAGTAGTTCTGGTATCGGGGCATTCAATATCTCTTCATTTTTTATCTGCCTAGTTAGCATCAAAAAATATAAAAGTACTATTAACGGGAGAATGACATGGATTACCAGCACTATAATTATCTCCTTAGTTGTCATTGGTTATAGTTAGCTTGTTGGTAAAGTTGCAGTCAACCGCTAGCTTTACGCAACCCATTTCGTTTTAAACATCTTTAAGCGAATATAAGAGTTTGACTCAACTATTAACTCCTTTAAAACCCGTTGCCCAAAAACCAAGAGTCAAAAACCGACGTTTATTGATTGATGAAAAAACATTTTCTTTATTTTATTTTTTTTAATCTTTCCTGCCTATTTGCTTTTGCGCAAAGTATGGATAAAGATTCCCTCTCCATCAAAAGAGAAGTTGCAAATAAACAATACGTAAATCTATACAAAGAAAACGCCGATTTTTCCTACACTTCTCCTGCAGGCGAACTCGGTGCACCATCAAAATATGTAATCAATGGCAGGTTAACTACAACTTATATGCTTTTGGGCAGTTATAAATCGCCAATAGCGTTCGCAATTATTCCCGATTTTACCGTAAGGGTTAGGAATGAATTTTCTGCGGGGGTTCGAACGCCGAGTTATCGATTAGGGTTTGCTGCTTATGCTCGCTTAAATACCAATCCTGGAAATTACAAGTATGCAGAGATGGCGTTTACCCACCATTCTAATGGGCAAGATCAAGAGGCGATCAGTCCAGATGGAACGGTCAACACCCTCACCGGGAATTTTAATGCCAACTATTTAACCGCATCATATCGATTTGGTCATCTTATTCCAGGCCGCACCGATGAAAGTTATTATTCCATTAACCATCGCGTAGGCTTGCAATGGCATAAATTCTTTAGATATGAACCTGCTCTGGATTTGGGTTTTGGCTTTACAAGGATTATCTACAATTTCTCCCTACGGAAATACGATGACATTGAAAAAAAATCCAGAAACAAAGCGAATGTTAAAACCGAGAAGGAAACCTGGCGTTTAAATAGTGAGATTTCTTACGCAGTGAATAAAATTCCATCGAAAAGTTTAATGAATTTACAAAAGCGGTTAAATGGTGAGGTTAACTTCAATTACAGTTTTCCGTTTATGAATAATGTGTTTCTGATGGCTGCCGTTGGTTATTATGGAGAAGATAATTATAACATTTACTTCCAGGATCACTATGGCTATTTGCGTTTCGGTTTTTCGTCAGGTTTTTTGCGAAACAGGAGTAAACATTATGACAATTAATCCTTAATACAGATTGGTTTAGACTTTCTTTTTGATAAAATTTTTAGCATTTTTGCGGATTGAAATTTAGTGTCTTTTAAGCCTGAATTTCATCCCAACTTTTGAACAAAATATGAGCAATAAATCTGTCGACCTCGGCGAGCAAAAAGATGTAGAAGTATATGGTGCGAGGGTACATAATTTAAAAAATATAGATGTAAGTTTCCCCCGAAACCAATTGGTAGTGATTACCGGTTTAAGTGGAAGCGGGAAATCATCCTTAGCTTTTGATACCATTTACGCAGAAGGACAGCGCCGCTACATGGAAACATTTAGTGCTTACAGTCGCCAGTTTATGGGTGGTATGGAACGCCCTGATGTAGACAAGGTATCTGGTTTAAGTCCGGTGATTGCCATTGAACAAAAAACTACTAGTAAAAATCCACGCTCTACCGTTGGAACTATCACTGAGATTTATGATTTTATGCGTTTGCTGTACGCCCGTGTAGCCGATGCTTACTCTTACAATACAGGTGAGAAAATGGAACGCATGAGCGAAGATCAGATTCTGCAAAACATCTTCAATAAATTTGATGGGAGTGCCGTAAACATTCTGGCGCCTGTGGTTAAGGGTAGAAAAGGCCATTACCGTGAGCTTTTTGAACAAATCCGTAAACAAGGTTATGTTAAAGTTCGCGTTGATGGAGAAATCAAAGATATTACGGCGAAAATGCAAGTCGATCGTTATAAAATCCACGATATTGAAGTGGTCATTGATCGTTTAATTGTTGATGATAAAGACAAGAAGCGTCTTTTGGATTCGGTTCAAACGGCCATGAAAATGGGTAAAGGCGTCATTAAAATCAGTGATAAGGATAATAATGTCGCTCACTTCAGCAAATTCCTGATGTGCCCAACTACTGGGATTTCTTATGATGAGCCTCAGCCGAATAGTTTTTCGTTTAACTCGCCTTATGGTGCTTGCGAACGTTGTGATGGTTTGGGATATATCTTCGTGGTGGATAAGGAATCGGTTATGCCAAATCCAAAATTGAGCATTTTAAATGGTGGTTTGGCTCCACTCGGCGAATATCGCGATATCTGGATGTTCCAGGTATTAAAAGCCTTAGCAAAAAAATACAGTTTCTCTTTATCTACACCGATTGATAAACTGAGTGATGAGGTGATCAGTATTATTTTAAATGGTTCTCATGATCTGATCAAAGTTGAAGTAGAATATAACAAATGGAATGTTCAGAATTATAACATCACTTTCGATGGTATAATTAAAATGTTAGAGGAGCAGAACGAGAAGCGAAGCGAATCTGCATCTGATGATATGGATGCTTTCCGGAAATTAAAAACTTGTCCGGAGTGCCATGGTGCTCGTTTGAAAAAGGAAAGTTTACATTTCAAGGTTGATGGCAAAAATATTTTCGAGCTTGCTTCAATGGATATTAATAATCTTCATGCCTGGTTTGAGCATGTTGATGAACGTCTTTCTGATCGTCAGAATATTATCGCAAAAGAAATTTTAAAAGAGATAAAAGCACGAATTGGTTTCTTAACCGATGTTGGTCTAACTTATCTAACGTTAGATCGTACTGCCCGTACGCTTTCTGGTGGAGAAGCACAGCGTATCCGTTTGGCTACTCAAATCGGTTCGCAACTAATGAATGTAATGTACATTCTGGATGAGCCAAGTATCGGTTTACACCAGCGAGATAACGAGCGCCTGATTAATGCTTTAAAAAATCTTCGTGATTTGGGAAATACCGTTTTGGTTGTTGAACACGACAAGGATATGATTTTGGAAGCCGATTGGGTGATTGATGTTGGGCCAGGAGCAGGAATTCATGGCGGAACAGTAGTTGCTGAAGGAACTGCGAAAGAAATTTTAAAATCGAAAACCTTAACCGCCGCATACTTAAATGGCGAGAAAAAAATTGAGACGCCGAAGGTTCGTAGAAAAGGGAATGGACACAAACTTTCCATTATTAAAGCTACAGGCCATAACCTGAAAGAAGTTTCCGTAGATTTTCCTTTGGGTAAATTTATTGCTGTAACCGGGGTTTCAGGATCAGGGAAGTCGAGTTTGATTACAGAAACGTTGTATCCTATTCTAAATCACCATTTTTTTAGAGCGAAGAAAACACCGCTTCCATACGAAAAAATTACTGGATTGAAAGAAATAGATAAGGTGATTGAAATTGATCAGGCCCCAATCGGGAGGACGCCACGTTCAAATCCATCCACTTATACTGGTGTTTTTTCGGATATCAGAAATCTGTTTGTACAACTTCCTGAAGCTAAAATTCGGGGTTATAAACCTGGCCGTTTCTCTTTTAACGTAAAAGGAGGAAGATGCGAAACCTGCCAGGGCGCTGGATTGAAGGTAATCGAGATGAACTTTTTGCCAGATGTTCAGGTTCCTTGCGAAGAATGTGGAGGAAAACGCTACAATAGAGAAACATTAGAGGTTCGTTTCCGTGGAAAATCCATTAGTGATGTGTTGGACATGAGTATTGAAGACGCCTGCGTGTTTTTCGAAAATATTCCGATCATTTATCGTAAAATCAAAACCCTTAAGGATGTTGGCTTGGGTTATATCACTTTAGGACAATCATCGGTTACTTTATCTGGTGGTGAAGCACAGCGGGTTAAATTGGCTACTGAACTTTCGAAAAAAGACACTGGGAAAACATTTTATATTCTGGATGAACCAACTACCGGACTTCATTTTGAAGATATCAATGTGCTTTTGGGAGTGCTTCAAGAGCTTGTAGATAAAGGCAATACCATTTTAGTAATTGAACATAACCTGGATGTGGTTAAGGTGGCCGATTGGGTAATCGATTTAGGAGAAGAAGGCGGAGCCGGAGGAGGAAGAATCCTTTTCGAGGGTACGCCTGAAGGTTTGATCCAAAACCCGATTAGCTTGACCGGAAAATTTTTGAAAAAGGAAATGGAGTGGGAGTTTGAAAAGCAGTCTGAAGTCGTGAGTCCAAAGTCCGAAGTCAAACAAAAGAAGGTCATCAAAAAAGTTAAGCAAAAAGATTAGGCTTTTGTCTTTGCGAGGCACGAAGCAATCTTAAGGCGTAAGGTGCCAATAGGGAATTAGGATTGCTTCGTTCCTCGCAATAACGGCCAGTTCATACATCATCCATTTTACACTAAAGAAATGATTTTTACCGATACCCATACCCATTTATATTACGAGCAAGAGACCGAAAAGCAAAGCCAGCTGATGGAACGTTGCCTTGAAAATGATGTAAATAGACTTTTTCTTCCCAATGTTGATGTCAAATCGATTGCAATGATTGATGATTTAGTAAGCAAATATCCTGAGAATTGTTTTGCAATGGCTGGTCTTCATCCATGTGATGTTAAGGAAGATTATCAGTCAGTTTTGGATGAAATTTTCGAAAGCATTGCTGGTAGAAAAATTTATGCCATCGGTGAAATAGGAATTGATTTATATTGGGATAAAACCACCTTAACTATCCAGCAAGATGCCTTCCGCAAACAAATTGCTTGGGCGAAAAAACTCGGGTTACCAATCGTAATTCACTGTCGTGAGGCTTTCGATGAAGTTTTTGAGGTATTAGAAAGTGAGCGTGACGAAAGGCTGCGTGGAATATTTCATTGCTTTACTGGCAATGTAGCGCAAGCCAAACAAGCCATCGATCTAAATTTCTATTTGGGCATTGGAGGCGTAGTAACCTATAAAAAAGCAGGACTAGATCTTGTTTTAGCAGAAATCCCATTGGAGAATCTAGTTCTCGAAACTGATTCGCCATATTTAGCGCCTGTTCCTTTTCGTGGAAAACCAAATGAAAGTAGCTATCTAATTTATGTCGCTCAAAAATTAGCTGATATTTATGGTGTTTCGGTGGAAGCGATCGCCGATGTAACTACTGAAAATTCAAAAAAGATTTTTGGTGTTTAAATCGCTGTAGTTTCTAGATAAATCACCTTAATCTGCACGAGATCTTTGTATGGAATTAAGTTGATTTGATTTTTTCCGCTGATGCCGCAAATTTCGCAGATTTTTTAGCATGAATAGCTTCGATTGTTGATTTTTTCCTCAGCTTATACTGATTTTTCCTTTCTACGTTTTTAGCATAACCATTAAGATCCTGAAATAAATTCAGGATGACGATCGTTCATCCAGAGTTCTTCGGGTAGATTGCTTATTATAACAATTCATCCTAGCCAGCTGGTCCTGCTGAATTCATTTCAGCATCTATTGGATGAAAGCACTGCAAATTATATTCGTTGTATTAACAGTTATAATTAATATTTCAATTTTGTTTAGTTTAATAATCAATCTGATAATTAATATGCGAAGTTTGTCTAAATAATTATCAATATTAAAAATAACTATATTCATCTCTAAATTTTTAGTTTCTTTGCGTTGAGCAACCAAAACCAACCAAATGACAAAGATTCTAATAATTTATACCGGTGGTACCATCGGTATGGTAAACGATCCCGTAAACGGAATGTTAATTCCTTTCAATTTCGAACAGATTAAAGAAAATGTTCCGGAATTAAGTCGTTTAGATTATCATTTAGATGTTCACTCGTTCACTCCGGTATTAGATTCTTCTAACATGGATCCAGAGATTTGGAAAACTTTGGCAGAGTTGATTAACACCAAATATGATCTTTATGACGGATTTGTTATTTTGCATGGATCAGATACGATGGCGTTTACTGCTTCGGCACTCAGTTTTATGCTCGAAAATTTAGGTAAAGCTGTTGTTTTAACAGGTTCTCAGCTACCCATCGGCGAAATCAGGACAGATGCAAAGGAAAATCTCATCACTGCGTTGGAAATAGCGGCAACAAAAGAGGATGGAAAATCACTGTTTCCAGAGGTTTGCATTTATTTCGACGCCCAATTATTTAGAGGTAATCGTTCTATAAAATACAATAGCGAAAAGTTTGAGGCTTTTCGTTCACCAAATTATCCTGTTTTGGCCGAAGCTGGAGTGCATTTGCAATTTAACACCAATTATGTAATGAAAGCGCCAGACGGGAAACTTAAACTCAATACCAATTTTAATTCTAACATTGGTGTGTTGAAGTTATATCCAGGCATCACGCCTCAGGCTGTGTCAGCGATCACGGATTCTAAGGTCGACGCCATCATTTTAGAAGCTTTTGGATCTGGCAATACCACTACTGCCCAATGGTTTTTAGATAGTCTTCGCAAAGCTATTTTAAATGGCAAAATCATCATCGATATTTCTCAATGTAAAAAAGGATCGGTGCACTTAGGTAGGTACGAAACCAGTCGCGAGTTATTAAAAATGGGCATCATTAGTGGTTACGACCTTACTTTTGAAGCTGCGGTAACTAAACTAATGTATGTTTTAGGCCTCGGCTTACCTTTAGAAGAAAGCCGGAAGTTAATGGATGAATCATTACGTGGTGAATTAACAAAAGATTAATTATTGGTTTGAAAGGCAATTGCGGGTGCATTTTTTAATGCAACTCCCGCTATCCGTTTAATCTTTTTGTCAATGTGTCCGCAACTCCCATCGGTTGATCTACAAAAAGTATTTCACTACTATCGGGCTTAGGTGGCCAATTACTGCAAAAAACATCAAATAAGCGTTCATCAAAAAAATCGGTAAGTAAAACTTCTGCAATTATGAGCACCATCATTTCGGTTGTTCGTATTTAGCACTATTTTTGTTAATAAATTCGTCATGCTGAACTTGATTCAGCATCTATTCAATAAGAACCTGAAATAAATTCAGGGTGAGGAACAGATAAATCATGAAAATAGAACAAATATATACTGGGTGTTTGGCGGAGGCCGCTTATTACATTGAAAGCAATGGCGAAGCTGCGATTATAGATCCACTGAGAGAAGTTGGAACTTATTTGAAGAAAGCGGAGAAAGCTGGCGCAACAATTAAGTATATTTTTGAAACCCATTTTCATGCAGATTTTGTTTCTGGCCACGTGGATCTAGCCGATAAATCTGGCGCTAAAATTATCTATGGACCAACAGCCAAAACAGAGTTCGAATCGCACATTGCTAAAGATGGAGAGAAGTTCCAAATAGGCGATTTAACGATTACGGCTTTGCATACACCTGGTCATACCTTAGAATCGACCACTTATTTGTTGACTGATGAAAATGGAAAAGACCATTGCATTTTTAGTGGCGATACGCTGTTTATAGGAGATGTTGGTCGCCCGGATTTGGCGCAGAAAGGTAATTTAACCATGGAGGATTTAGCAGGAATGCTTTACGATTCATTAAACGAAAAAATCAAGCCCTTGGCCGATGATGTGATTGTGTATCCTGCCCATGGTGCGGGTTCTGCTTGCGGAAAAAGCATGAGCAAGGAAACTTTTGATACCTTAGGCCATCAAAAAGAAGTAAATTACGCCCTTAAGGCACAAACCAAAGAACAATTTATATCAGAAGTTACGGATGGTATTATGCCTCCTCCACAGTATTTTGCTAAAAATGCTGCGATAAATAAAGGCGGTGTAGAAAGTATCGACGGCATTTATGAAAAAGGTTTAAATGCTTTAACACCGCAAGCTTTTGAAGATACCGCTAACCAAACTGGAGCAATTATGCTCGATACCCGTGATCCACAGGTTTTTGCAAAAGGATTTATTCCTAATTCCATTAATTTTGGCTTAAACGGACAGTTTGCACCCTGGGTTGGCGCATTAATTACCGATTTAGATCAACCTATTTTATTGATTACAGATGAAGGAAAAGAGGAGGAAACCATCACCCGCTTAACTCGTGTGGGCTATGACAGTACAATTGGATATCTGGATGGTGGTTTTGAACGGTGGACTGATGCCGGAAAAGAAATTGATACTATCGAAACCATTTCAGCAGAAATTTTTGAAAAAGCCGTAACAGAACAAGAAATAATAGCTCTTGATGTTCGTAAGCCGGGTGAATATGAATCGGAACATTTGGAATTTACTTTAAGTCGCCCTCTGGATTTTATTAACGATTGGATGGGAGAGATTGATCCAAATAAAACTTATTATATTCATTGTGCCGGCGGTTACCGATCGATGATCGCGGCCTCTATTCTAAAATCTCGTGGCGTAGAGCATGTAATTGATATCGCTGGTGGTTACGGGGCTATTAAGAATACAGGTTTAAAAAGAACCGATTTCGCTTGCCCGAGTAAGGCGATGAAAGTTTAATATGGGGAAATGGGAAATAGAGAATAGATATACGCATATGGGAAATGCATATATTTCATTTAATGTGTTTGATTATAACATTTGTTTATACCTATTTACAAATTCCTATTGAGAAGTAAATTGACATAATTACTTATCTATTTCCTATTTCCATAGAAATAAGCAACTTCATCTATTTCCCATTTCCAAATCTCTATTATCTTTTAAATCATAAAAATTGACAAAATCACATCAATACGATATCATCATCATTGGCGCTGGGCCGATTGGAATGGCTTGTGCAATTGAAGCGCAGAAGGCTAATTTGAGCTACCTGATTATTGAAAAGGGTGCTTTGGTAAATAGCCTTTTTAACTATCCGGTTTTCATGACATTCTTTTCCACGTCTCAAAAGCTGGAGATTGGTGATACGCCCTTTGTTACCATCAACCCGAAACCAAATCGCAACGAAGCCGTTGAATATTATCGTAGAGTTGCTGAAAAGTTCGATTTAAAGATCAACCTTTTTGAAACAGTTAAACAGGTTTTGAAACAAGGTGAGGACTTTGAAGTCAGTACGACAAAGGCAAGTTATACTGCGAAAAATGTAGTGGTAGCCACAGGATTTTATGACGTTCCGTTATTAATGAATATCCCTGGCGAAGATTTGCCCAAAGTAACTCATTATTACAAAGATCCGCATTTGTATGCCTTTCAAAATGTGGTAGTAGTTGGAGCAAATAATTCTGGCGTTGATGCTGCCTTAGAAACTTACCGTAAAGGGGCAAATGTTACAATGGTGGTTCGCAGCGGCGAAATGGGTCCTCATGTAAAATATTGGGTTCGTCCGGATATTGAAAACAGAATTAAAGAAGGAGCAATCACTGCTCATTTCCATTCAGAATTACTCGAAATTAGAGAAGGCGAAGTTGATATTAAAACGCCTGATGGTGTTAAAACAATTGCCAATGATTTTGTAATCGCGATGACAGGTTACCAGCCAAATTTTTCGATGTTGAAAAGGTTTGGAATTGATTTGCCGGAAAGTCTCTGTCCGATTTATAATCAAGACACCATGGAAACCAATGTCAAAGGTCTCTATTTGGCCGGTGTGGTTTGTGGAGGATTGGATACACACAAACTCTTTATCGAAAATTCAAGAGTACATGCCGAGATGATTATCCGCAATATCATCAATTAATTTGCCTTAGCATCAAATAAGAATTCCAGACCTTGATAGGCGCCGTTGTGCAAAATAGTGAGGTGGTTCTCTTTTGGTAAAGGAGTGAACTTCAATGATATTTTTTTATTCAACCGAATCAAGTCAGCGAGGTTTTTAGCATCAGCTTCCATCTTTTGGCCTTCTTTGCCAACAGCTATATAAACTTTTCTGCTGTCAGTTTTATTTATTTCTGTTAATGGGTTGCGGAGCAACGATTCATTATTCCACCAAAGACTCGGACTTACAATCAGGTAATTGGAGAAAAGCTGCGGTTTCTTTAATAAAATTTCTGTAGCCAGTAATCCGCCTAGCGATTGCCCTATAATGGTTTTCGATCTACTTGTACTGTATTTAGAATGGATGAAGGGTTGCAATTCTTCCTCAATAAAAGAAATGAAATTTGTCGAAAAACCTGTGGTTGGAAAATCCAGCAGATCTTTTTTAATGGTTGTTGGAAAGGTGAAGTCACGCTTCCTATCTACATTAGCAATGCCTACAACAATGGTTGGAGGAATTTTCTCAATCATGGTTAAGAACTGAACGAGGCCGGCGATGTGTATAAAATCTTCATTTGCAGATCCATCTAAAAGATAAATTACAGGGCATGTTTTCAAAGTATCGGCCGAATATCCAGCCGGCAGATAAATATTTAATGTTCTGGTTTCATTTAAAATAGCTGAATGAATTTCTTCGATTTTACCGATTTCGAAAGATTGATTGGGCTTTGTGTTTTGTGCAGAAACAAAATTCGCAGTAAAAAGAAAAAGGATTGAAAAAAGAACTCTCATTATTTTATGGCTTTAGGCGTCAATTATACAGGATTAATTTCTTCCTCAGCGATAGGTAAAGGATGTTTCAGCTGCAGTTTTAAAATATTTTCTACAAAGTTATGGATAGCAGTTTCTACACTTGGTAAATCTTTTGAGGTAAGATATGAACCCAAAACATGATTACCGGCTCCTGGAATGGCTATTTTCTGCTTCAAATGATCTGGGGTGCCTAACTCAGTAAACATCTTTAACATCGCATCTACGCGTACAACCGGATCTTGCTCTGTTAAGCTTTTGTAGTAATATAACATCAGTACAGGTTGTTTTACTTTTTGGAAGGTGTTTCTGGTCATCGTTCCTTCAATAAATTCCTGTAGTTCTACCAAAGATTCTATCCGGTAATTGGTGTACCAGTATTTTCGATATTCGTCAGTTCTACCCTCCACTTTTCTTTCGTCGCCTCCAACCACTTTTCTGGCAATTTGTAAACCCCATGGATTATTTAACAACCAGGCATTTTTATCGTTTATGGCCACATTCGGAGAAAGTAAGATTAAACTATTAATCTCTGGGTAGGTTGCCGCTAATTTTAACGCAACTGTACCACCCGTAGAAGTGCCAATAAGAATTACCTTTTTACCCAGTTTCTTGCCGATGGCATAGGCTAATTTACTACTTTCCCACAATCGGTTAGCAGTAAAATTTTGCATAGGTGCAATGGTATCAATACCGTGATCGGCTAATCGTGATAGGTATAAGTTGGCGCCAATCGCCTTTGCTAAATTCAAGTGAACCGGGTTTCCTTCAGTTTTTGATGCAGAAAATCCATGTAAATAAACTACTGCATATTCGGTTTGCTGGTGTGCGCCATTAGCCCAAATAATTTCTGCTTCATTGCCCGGCTTAATTTTATTAAGTTGCTCAATATTTTGAACATAGCCCTCCAGCTCATTCAATTCCGGAACTTGTATTAACGCTGCGTTATACAATGGTTTTTTTGGTTTTGGGCCAAGCAAATAGCTAATAACCAACAGTGCTGAAACCCCGAATAGAACTTTGTAACGCCTTTTCATTATAACAAATTACTGGATTAAATGTAGCGGTTTAGCCGAAATAACAAAGAATATATTAAATAATGGTTTGGCTTTCGAGGGGATTTATTGCACAGACTGATGTTGTTAAACCTGATCGGAGCGAACACGAATCCCAATTCTTCATTGGGAGAAGTAAAGCGGAGCGCAGGACGGAAGCAGTTTATGGCACTTCCGATGCTTTTCAAATCCTTAATATTAACGTTATTGATTCACTTTTTATGGGAAATTAGCTTAAGTTTGCAATCAAAATTTTTCGACTTAATGCCGGGAATCGATCAGATAAAAAAACCTATAGCAGCCGATATTAAAGCGTTTGAAAAAACCTTTAAAGATTCTATGCACAGCGATGCTCCATTGCTGGATAGGATTACCCATTATATTGTAAAGCAAAAGGGCAAACAAATGCGACCGATGTTCGTGTTTTTTGCAGCGAAACTGGGCGGCGGAATCACAGAATCTACCCACCGTGGTGCTGCTCTGGTTGAACTTTTACACACGGCAACACTGGTGCATGATGATGTGGTTGACAATGCTTACGAGCGCCGTGGTTTTTTCTCTATTAATGCGTTATGGAAGAATAAAATTGCGGTTTTGGTAGGTGATTATTTGCTGGCCAAAGGTTTGCTACTTTCTGTAAACAATAACGAACACAGATTGTTACAAATTGTATCAGAGGCAGTAAAGCAAATGAGCGAGGGTGAGTTGTTGCAGGTAGAAAAAGTGCGTAAAATGGATATTTCGGAAGAGTTGTATTTCGATGTAATCAGGCAGAAAACGGCATCTTTAATTGCATCCTGTTGTGCTGCCGGGGCAGCTTCTGCTGGTGCAAGTGATGAGATAATTGAAAAGATGCGCCTATTTGGCGAAAAAGTTGGAATTGCTTTTCAAATTAAAGATGACACTTTTGATTTTGGTACGGATGACGTAGGCAAGCCATTAGGAATTGATATTAAAGAGAAAAAAGTGACTTTGCCATTAATATACGCGTTAAATAAGGCTGACAAAGCAGATAGAAAACGGATAATCAATCTGGTGAAAAACCATCAGGATGACCCGTTAAAGATTCAACAGATTATCGATTTTGTTAATGCACAACAAGGTGTTTATTATGCCAACCAAAAAATGCTGGAATACCAGAATGCTGCATTTGATATTTTGCATCAATTTGATGCAGGAGAAGCCAGAACTGGCTTAGAACAATTAGTACTTTACACTACCGAACGTAAAAAATAATGAGCAGCGAATTACTCTTCAGTTTAGGTTTCCTTTTATTTATTGTGCTGGTACTGGCCTTAGATTTGGGTCTTTTTAGTAAAAAGGAACATGTAATCAGTCTGAAACAGGCAGGTATCATGAGTGTTATCATGGTTGGTTTAGCCATCGGTTTCTACTTTCTTCTACTTACCGAAGGTCATCAGCTGCATGGAATAAGGGATTTTGCCCATTTACAAGAAATTGTAACCAAGCATCAACACCATATTACCTTAAATGCTAATGATTTCCAGGCCAGTCTCTCTACGTACAGGCAAAATTTAGGATTGGAATTTTTAACTGGTTATGTAATTGAGTATGCCTTATCTGTTGATAATATCTTTGTTATTGTATTGATATTTTCTGCATTTGCGGTGGAAGAGAAGTATTATCATCGCGTTTTATTTTGGGGTATCCTGGGCGCTATCATCATGCGTTTTATCTTTATTTTTGTTGGTGCAGCGCTTATTGCAAAGTTTGCATGGATCTTGTATCTGTTTGGTGCGTTTCTAGTTTTTACCGGTATAAAAATGTTCTTCAGCAAAGGAGAAGAAAAGATAGATCCAGAAAATCATCCGGTGGTGAAATGGGCATCGAAAATATTCTCTATCCATCCAAAATACGAGGGCAAGAACTTTTTCGTCACCATTAACCATAAAAGATTCGTTACGCCATTATTTTTGGTCTTACTCATAGTAGAATTTACCGATTTATTATTTGCTGTCGATTCTATTCCAGCAATTTTCGCGGTGACTAAAGACCCTTATATTGTGTTTTTCTCTAATATTTTTGCCATTATGGGTTTGCGGTCAATGTTTTTCTTACTGGTTAACATTATCCATAAATTCCATTATTTAAAAGCAGGTTTGGCTGTTTTATTGGCATTTATTGGGGTAAAAATGTTGGGTCACGTTTATTTAGAGAAATTGGGTTTCACCACGCAACATTCATTAATTGTGATTTTGAGTATTCTGGTGATCAGTATTGTGGCATCATTGGTTTTCCCGAAGAAGAATGCAACCCATCAATAGTTTTCCCAGCGCTAAATCTTATATCTCCTTACATTTCTTTTATGGTACAGCTTATTCAAATCAAGAATGCGAGAGCTATTTAAAGCTCATTGCTCTGAAGCTAAATTTTCTTGTACGATTATAGAGGTTTAGGAAAGCAAAGGCGGTATTTCATTTGAAACTTAGTCCTGCTTTTATTTATAGCCCCGAGAAAATCGGGGGCTGCCATTTCAATCAGTTTATATAATTCAGTTCTCCTTAAGGTTACGTTAAGTATCCTTGAAAATCGAAAGGATAATTGTGTAACCGTTTTTAATCTGCGAAAATCCTATTAAATCTGCGGGAAATATTATTCGCTAAAACCAGTAATATCTATTTGCACTAAGGTCTCCCGCAGATCACGCTGATTTTCGCAGAATTTCAAGAGAATACATTAATCCAAAAGCAAAATAAACGTTACAGCTTAATAGCTAACCGTAAAATTTGTACTTTCAACCCATCAATCAGCAAATCATATTCATGAAATACCTTTTATCAGCTGCACTTCTTTGTAGTGCTTTGTTAGCAAATGCTCAAGATCAATTCGGCGGCGTTTTCGCTAAAATCAATACCGAAGTTCAACAAAATTCCAAAGCATATCAAACACTTAAGTACGAAACTGAAAATATCGGGCACCGTTTAACGGGCTCAGCTAATGGAGCAAAGGCAGAGCAATATGCATACGGCTTATTAAAATCTTACGGTTGCGAAGTAAAGTTCCAACCTTTTGAAGTGGAGAGTTGGGCAAGGAAAACAATTGATGTAGAAATTGGTGCGGACAAGAATAGTTTAGCGAAAGTTAAGGCCGTTACTTTAGCACATTCTCCTGTTAGTGCAAATACAACTGCAGAAATTGTTGATGCCGGAAATGGGTTGGAGATGGATTATCAAAACAATCCTTCAAAATTTAAAGGAAAAATCGCCTTGATTTATCTTGGTGTTTTGCCAGGTTCTCCAGCCGGAACAAAATCATTGCATCGTTCAGAAAAAACTGCCATTGCTACTAAATATGGTGCCATTGGGGTAATCATTATTAATACCGTAAAAGATGGTGTTTTGTTAACGGGCACAGCATCTGTTACGGGTAAACTTATTCCAATTCCTGCGGTTTGTATTGGTTTGGAAGATGGGATGGCGCTAAAAGAAAAACTAAAAAGCCAAACGCAAATGGCGCATATTGGCATGACGAATTTTTCAGGTTTAATTAAGGCAAGAAATGTGATCGCTACTTTCAAAGGAACCGAAATGCCGAAAGATAAAATCGTTATTGGTGGGCATTTAGATAGCTGGGATTTAGCTACTGGAGCCATTGATAACGGGATCGGCTCGTTTGCCATCATGGATATGGCCCGTACCTTTAAAAAGTTAAACTTAAAAACGAAACGAACAGTAGAATTTGTGCTGTTTATGGGCGAGGAGCAAGGGTTACTTGGTTCCAAAGCCTATATCGATCAGGCGAAAAAAGATAAAAACTTAAATCAGGTTAAGTTCATGCTGAATTACGACATGACCAATGATCCCAAAGGATTTTCGACCTCTCGTGCTGAGATGAAAGATTTATTTACGACTTGGGGTACTAATATTGTAAAAATTGACTCCGGCTTCAAAAATCTGTTCAACGCGGGCGCCGGCTTGCATAGCGATCACCAACCATTTATGTTAGAAGGAATTCCGACAGGCGGTGGCTTTGGCGGAAAGTTGCCAAATAACTCCGGACCTTTTTATCATTCTGATGGGGACTCTTTTGAACTAGTTGATGAGCAAGAACTAAAAAACACCGTTCGTTATAGCGCTATGCTAACTTATGCTTTAGCTAATACGCCCAAAATTCCAGTGGGCGTACAAAACGAAGAAGAATTAAAAACGTTTCTAGAATCGCAAAACTTAAAGGAGCCACTTACCATTGCTGGCGAATGGCGGTGGAAATAGTCTGGCATGAAAGTTTAAGATTAAACCTATCATTCTGAGCGAAGCAAAGCAAAAATGCTATATTTTGCTGGTTGGAATGATAGGGTTTAAGTTTATGCTCCAAACTTTAAACTTTTCAACTTCAACGTTTCATTTTCTATTTACCCACTAATATAACTTTCCAACTGCGATATCGTTTGCTTTTGGTCGGCAATTATGAATTTTACCACATCGCCGATTGACATCATTCCTTTTACTTCGCTGTTTACAACAATAGGTAAGTGGCGAATGTGCTCTTCGGTCATGAGTTGCATACAATGGTCAATGGAATCACTGGTATTAATGGTGATGGGATCAGCAGTCATTACTTCTTTGATCAGGGTGTCCTTTGAAGATTTACCCTGAAGGATGATCTTTCGGGCATAGTCGCGTTCTGTAAAAATACCTGTAAGTTTTTCGTTTTCCATCACCAGCATGGCACTTATGTTTTTCTCTGTCATTATTTTGAGCGCATCTAATACTGAAATATTCTCAGGTACTGATATCACTCTTGCTTGTTTGGTATCGAGAAGGTGTTTTACTGTTTTCATAAATTGATTTATTTGGTTGAATCAATTTAAGAAATAATAAACTGAAAATCAAAGTTTTGTTTTACATTGTGCAGTTTTACAAAAGTGATACAGGTGTTGGTAATTTAAACCCGGCAGAAACGGCAGCCTCCTATTTTTTTATCGGAGCTACAGTGTATGGCGGGATTGAAGTAGCCGAAAATACGCTGAGTTTACTTTCCAAAATCTTTCTAGAAACGCTCCTTTATTTTACATTCTATAAACCACCTTGCTCTTTTAATTATTTGGCTTTCACAAAGCTATGCCGTAACTTTGTTCCACATTTAAAACAAATAAAATATGTCATCAGTAGAGACAACTTATATCCCTTACAAAGTTAAGGACATTTCACTGGCAGAATGGGGCCGTAAAGAAATCGAATTAGCCGAAGCAGAAATGCCAGGTTTAATGAGTTTACGTAAAGAATTCGGCCCAATGCAACCGTTAAAAGGTGCTCGTATTGCAGGCTGTCTGCATATGACGATTCAAACGGCTGTTCTAATTGAAACGTTAGTGGCTTTAGGTGCTGAAGTTACCTGGTCATCTTGCAATATTTTCTCAACACAAGATCATGCTGCTGCTGCAATTGCCGCTGCTGGTATTCAGGTTTATGCCTGGAAAGGTTTAAACGAAGAAGAATTCGACTGGTGTATTGAGCAAACTTTACACTTTGGTCCGGAGCAACAACCACTAAACATGATTTTAGATGATGGTGGCGATTTAACCAATATGGTTTTTGATAAATACCAAGAATTAATTGCTGGCATTAAAGGTTTATCAGAAGAAACCACCACTGGTGTTCACCGTTTATACGAAAGAATGAAAAACGGAACATTGCACTTACCTGCAATTAACGTCAACGATTCTGTTACTAAATCAAAATTCGATAACAAATACGGATGTCGCGAATCATTAGTTGATGCAATTCGTCGTGCAACTGACGTAATGATGGCTGGTAAAGTAGCTGTTGTTTGCGGTTATGGCGATGTGGGTAAAGGTTCTGCAGAATCTTTAAGTTCACAGGGTGTACGTGTAATTGTAACTGAAATTGACCCGATTTGTGCTCTGCAAGCTGCAATGGAAGGTTACGAAGTTAAAAAATTCGCTACTGCCGTTAAAGAAGCAGATATTATTGTAACCACTACTGGTAACCGTGATATTGTTCGTGGCGAGCATTTCTTAACCATGAAAGATAAAGCCATCGTCTGTAATATCGGTCACTTCGATAACGAAATTGATGTTGCCTGGTTAAACGAAAAATATGGTTCAAGTAAAGTTGAAATCAAACCTCAGGTAGATAAATATACTATCGAAGGTAAAGATATCATCTTATTGGCCGAAGGTCGTTTGGTGAACTTAGGTTGCGCAACTGGTCACCCAAGTTTCGTAATGAGTAACTCATTTACCAACCAAACTTTAGCACAATTAGAGCTTTGGACTAACACAGATAAATACGAAAACAAAGTTTACGTTTTACCTAAGTATTTAGATGAGAAAGTTGCTCGTTTACACTTAGAAAAAATCGGTGTAGAATTAGATGTTTTAGATCAACACCAGGCTGATTATATTGGCGTTCCGGTTGAAGGCCCATTCAAATCAGACGAATATCGTTATTAATCACTCCTCGTCATTGCGAGGAACGAGGCAGTCTCATTAATGAGCTGCTAAGAGGGATGTGCAATTTGCATATCCCTTTTTTGTTTTTTAGGATGTCATCCTGAGCTTTGCGAAAGAATTAAACTTCTGTGTTTTCTGTTTTTCCGTGTCAAAAAATATTTCGAAAACGCTACTGCGGTACTTCTTGGGAAATATTAGTTCTTTTATTCCCACCTCCGGCAGGCTGACGCTTTACTCCTCCCGATGAAATATAGGGATCCGTGTTCGCTGCTACCAGGTTTATTTTACATAGATTTGTGATTCTTTTGCTAACAAAAGCTAGATTTGGAAAAAATAGACATAATGAAAAATGTAGCTATCCTTTTTCTTTTTACACTATTCAGTTTCGGTTTAAAAGCCCAAACTAGCTCTAAAAAACAGGCATCAAATCAATTGATCACTAACCAAGTCGTAGAAATTGCTTGTGGCGAGTGCCAGTTTAAAATGAAAGGTAAAGATTGTGAACTAGCCATTAGAATAAATGGCAAGTCTTATTTTGTTGATGGAAAAGGCATCGATGATTTTGGCGATGCGCATGGCGAACACGGTTTCTGTAACGCTGTAAGCAAAGCACAAGTTTCTGGTAAAATTATAAAGAATAGGTTCAAAGCTACCAATATCAAATTGCTCAGTAAATAGGTTGATGTTAGGCTAACCTTTTAACTGTTTTTTATTAAAAATAAATCGTCGACTGTCACACTTTAATTTTTCTTGCGTCTTATATCTGAACATTGAGCTTAACTTCTCAATACCAAACAAAAAACAAATTCAGATATGAAACCTTATTTATTGATTTTTCTATTCCTTTTATCTACGAAAGTCTTCGCACAGGAGAATGCTTTCATCACCGGAAAAATCGTTGATAGTAAAACAAGCTTACCAATTGAATATGTAGGTGTTATTTTGTCAAGCAAAATTGATTCAAATAAAAAAGTTGGTGTGGTTAGCAATAAAGCAGGGGAATTCTTTTTTAAAGATATTGCTAAGGGGGATTATACCTTGAAAATATCCGCAATGGGCTATAATCCAATTTTAAAAACCATCACTTTTTCAGGAAAGAATATTGATTTAGGGGTATTGAAAATAAAAGAGGATGCGATAGCTTTAAAAGATGTTTCGGTGGCAGGCAAATATGCTACGGCAACAGTAAAAATAGATACCGTTGAGTTTAATGCCGATGCTTACAAAACGCAACCCAACGCTGCAGTTGAAGATTTGTTAAAGAAACTCCCTGGCGTAACCATTGATAAAGATGGTAGCATTTTAGTGCAAGGGCAAAAAGTAACTCGATTGACCGTTGATGGAAAAGATTTTTTTGGTACCGACCCAAAAACGGCCACCAAAAATTTACCTGCTGATGTGATCGCAAAAGTTCAGTTAATAGATGCCAAAACCTTGGAGGCAAAAGCCACGGGAATTGATGATGGACAACGAGAAAAGGTGCTCAACCTAACCATTAAAGAGGATAAAAAGAATGGTTGGTTTGGTAATGCCAATTTATCTGGGGGCACTACCGATCGCTATAGCGGTTATTTAAGCGCCAACCACTTCACCAAAAAAATGCAGTTTGCCATTTTAGGGATGAGCAATAATGTCAGTAATGCCAGTTTTCAATACGAAGATTTAAATAGTTTTACCAGTGGAAACATTGGTAACCTTTTTGCCCCTCCCGGAGGTGGCGGATTTTCCATCAATGTAAATAACGGACGAACAACCATTGGCGGTTCAGGCGTTTTTGATAATAGTGCCATTGGCGAAGTAACTACGCACAGTGGCGGACTAAATTTTAGCAATAGCTGGGGTGCAAAGGATAAATTGACTTTAAGCAGTAGCTACTTCACATATTTCAGCAAAGGTTTAGGTAATCGGTTTTCGATTGTTCAGGATATTAATCAAGATGATGTACTTAGAACTGACGAAGTTTCAAACCGCAATTCTGATAACCAAGCGCATCGATTCAATTTCAAAGTGGAATACCATCCCGATTCGCTTACCGATCTAACTTTTCGCTCAAATGCAATTCTTAATTACACCACCAATATCAATAATAGGAATTTCAATTCTGCATTTGATCTTACCGGAAAAATTAATGAAGGTAGTCAGCTTCTGGATCAAAGAAATTCTACCCCTGCTTTTTTTGGAGAGCTTTCTGCCACAAGGCGATTAAAGAAAGGATCGATTATTATTGGTTTGAATGGTTCGCAAAATACTTTCAACTCCAATTGGTTAAATAAATCGCTAATAAACAATTATAGATCTGGGGTTGTTGATGTAACAGATTTAAACCAGCAGGCAGAGCAGGAAAATAAATCTCAAAACTATAGTGTTGCTGTGAATTACATTCGCCCGATTGTAGACAAGAAATTGAATAGCAATATAGCTTATATCCGTAACGAGGGTAAAGTAGATGCGCAGCAGTTAACCTTAAGTTACAATCCATTAAATAACACTTATGATGCTGTTGTCCATGACTTTTCGAATACACTCGAGAACAAAACATGGACACAAACCGCCAGGCTAGGGCTCATTTATAACCGTACAGAATGGACGTATAATTTTGGTTTAGGATTTCAGGAAACAGGGTTGGATGCTTCAACTTTTAGCAGTGCTGGTATCAACACCAATAACATTGATAAGAAGTATTATAATATTCTGCCAAGGTTAAATATCAATTTCAGGAATAAGAATAAGCACACGTTGCAGTTGAATTATAACGCCAACGTGAATCTTCCTTCTGTAAATGATTTGCAGCCTGTTCAAAATAACAGCAATCCTCTTTATCAAAGGATAGGTAATCCAGAGTTGGAGGCTAGGAAAAGTCATCGCATGTCAGTTAATTTTAATACGTTCAGTGCCGACAATAATAAATACTGGAACGGTTACTTCTTAGTGAATTATGCCCTGGATGATGTTGGGAACAGCATCAATTATGTAGATGGTGTACAATATGTTCAGCCCGTTAATGTAGATGGTAACTATTACATCAATACCGGCACTTATTTTGGGCAGCCAACCAAGTTAAAGGGATTAAGAATGGGGTATGGAGTCAATCTGTCACTTTCGCACAACACTTCATTTATTAACCAGGAGAAAAATATCACCAATCGATATAATTTTGGACCGAATGCAAACTTTAATTATGATATTGATGACAAATTAAACGCCGGAATTTATATCGGAGTACAATATAGCAAGGTAAATAATTCGCAGCCAAGTGCGCTGGATAATAAATATTTTAATTTCTCAAATAGTGCTAGCCTAAGCTATGAGTTTATTAAAAATACGAGGATCAATACAGAATTAAACCACAATGGGGCTGCCGGTAGAGCCGATGGTTTTAACAACAATGTATTTCTGCTCAATGCTGGTTTAGATCAATATTTTATGCAGCGTAGAATAACACTAAGCTTAAAAGGATTTGATATTTTAAATCAAAATACCAATATCGACAGAACTGTAAATGGCAGTAGGATAGAAGACATTCGTTTTAACTCAATCACCAGATATTTTTATGTTTCGTTGAATTATAAGATTACAAAGGTTGGCGTTAAGAGTGAGAAAAGTAATCCAAGAAGTACGGTGAATTAGGAAATAATGAAAGATTTAAACCGCAAGACTACCTAAGTTTTTGCGATTTTTTATTAAGGATAAATCTTATCTTTAAATATAATCCAATTTGCGTATGAAAGCGAATCTAATTTTTATGGTGGGTGTTTTAAGTGTTTTACTTTTCGCAACCTGTAAGAAGGGCAAAATCAAAAATTTAAATAGTATTAGTTATGGTACTTCTTTTGGAATGTGCGGTGGATATTGTGTTCAAAGTATTTCAATTAGTGATGCTAAACTTACTTTTACAAAAAGCAAACATGGACAAACACCTGATACAAAAACTTGTTCCAAAAACATTTCTGATGAAGAAGTGAATTCAATTAAAGATTTATTAAATGGGAGCCAGATTGCTAATTTGCCTGAAGTGATTGGTTGCCCAGATTGTGCCGATGGCGGAGCGGAATGGATTTCGGTAACAGCAGATGGGAAAACTCATAAAATCACTTATGATTATGGCAAACCACCAAAAGAATTGGAGGCTGCAGCCGCTAAATTGAAAGTTCTAAAAGATGGTTTTAAGGATTGTAATTAAATGAAACTCAATATGAGAGGGAAATAAGCTATGTTAAAAATAGTTAAAATACAGGAAGAGTATGAGTTAGCTTCAGAAAGGCCTATTCGTTAGTAGGAAATGATATTGTGCTAGACTCTAAGCAATCTGATGAACTTGAATTGCTCACACTATCAATTGAGCATCGTGAAGAATCTCAAAATAAAATTTTACTACCGTCTCCACTAGAAATCATAAAATTAGAGCACAAACTGTAGGATAGAAGACATTCGTTTTTCGATCCGAGAAGTACGGTGAATTAATTTTCATCCCTCGTGCTAAGTTAACTGTCTTACATTCGTTGTTACATCAAATCAGCTATTACGTTTCGCTGACGATTAGGGAATCCAGTCTGTTTATCTTCCACCTTTAATTATAGCAGATGAAAAACGAGAATTTCGAAATAAAAAGTCCTGAAGGATTATATGATCCAAAACCTCATGGGTACTCTCATATGGCAACCGTTAACTCCAATAGTAAAATGGTATTTATAGCAGGGCAAGGTGGTAGCAATATGGATGGTGTTTTAAGTGATGATTTTAAGGTACAGGTAGATATTGTGTTTGAAAATATCGAGATCGCACTTAAAAGTGAAGGATTGCTGTGGAGTGATGTTGTAAAGTTGACCACACTTGTGGTTGACTATGATTCAAGTAAGCATGAAGTATTGATTGCTGTGTCTCAAAAAATTTGGCCTGATTTGAAGTTTCCGGTGAATACTCTAATACCAGTTTCGAGACTAGCATTAGATGGGATGCAGATAGAAATTGATGTTACCGCTGTGGGCAGGTAAATTTGGTTTCCGCTTAAATTCGCAACCCCTTAATCTTCAACTCCAAACTAAAAACTCAACCCGCTAAATTTTTTGCGCTAACCCCTTGATTTATAAAAAGAATTGTTCTACTTTTGCAGTCCGTTTTATGGGCTATCTGCGAGGATGCCGGGGGAGCGGTAAATAATTAAATAAAAAATTAAAAAAGCACAATGCCAACTATTCAACAATTAGTTAGAAAAGGTAGAGTAGCACTGGAGTTCAAGAGTAAGTCTCCAGCGTTGGACAGCTGTCCACAGCGAAGAGGTGTATGTACACGTGTGTACACCACTACCCCTAAAAAACCAAACTCAGCAATGCGTAAAGTAGCCCGTGTTCGTTTAACGAACGGTAAAGAGGTGAATGCATACATTCCTGGGGAAGGTCACAACTTACAAGAACACTCAATCGTTTTGATTCGTGGTGGTCGTGTGAAAGATTTACCAGGTGTACGTTACCACATCATCCGTGGTGCATTAGATACATCAGGCGTTGCTGGTCGTAACCAACGTCGTTCGAAATATGGTACTAAACGTCCTAAACCAGGTCAAGCTGCTGCAGCTCCTGCTAAAGGAAAGAAAAAATAATCGGGAGGAAATAAGAAATGAGAAAGTCAAAACCAAAAAAGAGAATTATTCTTCCTGATCCAAAATTTAACGATGTTCAAGTAACTCGTTTTGTAAACAATATGATGTACGATGGAAAAAAATCTATCGCCTACTCTATTTTTTACGATGCTGTTGAAATTGCTGAGAAAAAAGCAGGCGAAAACGGTTTAGAGATCTTCAAACGTGCTTTAACTAACATTATGCCAGCTGTAGAGGTTAAATCTCGTCGTGTTGGTGGTGCTAACTTCCAGGTTCCAACTGAGGTTAGACCAGAACGTAAAACGGCTTTAGGTATGAAATGGTTAATTTCATACGCTCGTAAACGTGGCGAAAAAACCATGAAAGAGAAATTAGCTGGTGAAATGGTAGCTGCTGCTAAAGGTGAAGGTGCTGCTGTTAAGAAGAAAGAAGATACGCACAAAATGGCTGAGGCTAACAAAGCGTTCTCTCACTTCAGATTCTAGTAATTAGGATTAACAGATTAGTAAGATTACACAGATTTAATTAGAAGATTATACTGATTAGATAAATTACACCGATTTGTTTTTACATAATCGGTGTAATCATTTAAAATCAGATAAATCAAAAACATAAGATGGCAAGAGATTTAAAATTTACAAGAAATATTGGAATTGCAGCTCACATTGATGCAGGTAAAACTACAACAACAGAGCGTATCCTTTATTATGCTGGTGTGAGTCATAAAATTGGTGAGGTGCACGAAGGTGCTGCAACAATGGACTGGATGGCACAAGAGCAAGAGCGTGGTATTACCATTACTTCTGCTGCAACTACTGTTGATTGGAATTACAGAGGTCAAAAATATCATGTAAACGTTATTGATACACCAGGTCACGTGGATTTTACCGTAGAGGTAAACCGTTCGTTACGTGTATTAGATGGTTTGGTATTCTTGTTTTCTGCAGTTGATGGTGTTGAGCCTCAATCAGAAACCAACTGGCGTTTAGCCAACAACTATGCGGTTCCTCGTATTGGTTTCGTTAACAAAATGGACCGTTCTGGAGCTGACTTCTTAAAAGTTGTTAAGCAGGTTAAAGATATGTTAGGTAGTAATGCAGTTCCATTGCAATTACCTATCGGTTCTGAAGATGCATTTAAAGGTGTGGTTGATTTAATTAACAACCGTGGTATTGTTTGGAATGAGCATGATAAAGGTATGACCTTTACTGAAGTACCAATTCCTGATGATATGTTAGATGAGGTTGCTGAATGGAGAGAAAAATTACTAGAATCAGTAGCTGATTATGATGAGACTTTGATGGAGAAATTCTTCGAAGATCCTAACTCGATTACTGAGCGTGAAATTTTAGATGCTTTACGTGCGGCTGTTTTAGATGCTAAAATTGTTCCTATGGTTTGTGGTTCATCTTTTAAAAACAAAGGTGTACAAACTATGCTTGATTATGTGATGGAATTATTGCCTTCACCTATGGATAGCGAAGGTGTAATTGGTACTAACCCAGATACTAACGAAGAAGTTTTATTAAAACCAAGCATTACTGAGCCATTTGCAGCTTTAGCATTTAAAATTGCAACTGACCCATTTGTAGGCCGTTTATGTTTTATCCGTGTTTACTCGGGTAACTTAGAAGCTGGTTCTTACATATACAATGCTCGTTCTGAAAGTAAAGAGCGTATTTCTCGTATCTTCCAAATGCATGCTAACAAGCAAAACCCAGTGCCAAACGTGGCTGCTGGTGATATTGCTGCTGTAGTTGGATTTAAAGATATCAAAACTGGTGATACACTATGTGATGAGAAACACCCAATCGTTTTAGAATCTATGGATTTCCCTGAGCCAGTTATCGGCTTAGCTATTGAGCCTAAAACTCAAGCTGACGTTGATAAATTGGGTATGGGCTTAGCTAAATTGGCTGAAGAAGATCCTACTTTTAGAGTTCAAACTGATCAAGAAACTGGTCAAACGGTTATCTCTGGTATGGGTGAGTTACACTTAGATATTTTAATTGACCGTTTAAAACGCGAATTTAAAGTTGAAGTTAACCAAGGTGCACCACAGGTAGCTTACAAAGAAGCTATTTTCGGTACTACTCAACACCGTGAAACTTATAAGAAACAATCTGGTGGTCGCGGTAAATTTGCCGATATCCAAGTTGTTATCTCGCCAATCGATGCTGATTTTGAAAAAGGTGGTTTACAATTCGTAAACGAAATTACAGGTGGTTCAATTCCACGTGAGTTTATTCCTTCAGTAGAAAAAGGTTTCGCCGCAGCGATGGTTAACGGTGTGTTAGCAGGTTATCCACTTCCTGATATGAAAGTACGTTTGATTGATGGTTCATTCCACGCAGTCGATTCAGATGCTTTATCATTTGAGCTTGCAGCTAAAATGGCATATCGTGAAGCTTTACCTAAATGTAAACCAACTTTGATGGAGCCAATCATGAAAATCGAAATCTTAACCCCTGAAGAAAACATGGGTGATGTAATCGGTGATATGAACCGTCGTCGTGGTCAGTTATTAGGTATGGATACACGTAACGGTGCCCAAGTAATTAAAGCAACTGTGCCTCTTTCTGAAATGTTTGGTTATGTAACGCAGTTACGTACTATCACTTCAGGTCGTGCAACTTCTACAATGGAATTTGATCATTATGAAGCAGCGCCTAAAAACGTACAAGATGAAGTAATTGCTAAATCAAAAGGAAGAGTAAAATCTGAAGACTAATATTAGATGTGAGCATTGAGATATGAGTATTGAGATTTGTCTCACGTCTTATATCTCATTTCTCAAATCTCAAAAATAAATCCGATTTCTGTTGTTAATAGCTCTAACAGGAAATCATAATTAAAAATAAGATGAGCCAAAGAATCAGAATTAAATTAAAATCTTACGATTACAACTTGGTAGATAAATCTGCTGAGAAAATCGTAAAAACTGTTAAACCTACGGGTGCAGTTGTAAGTGGTCCAATTCCACTTCCTACAGAGAAAAAAATCTTTACTGTTTTACGTTCTCCACACGTTAACAAAAAAGCTAGGGAGCAATTTCAATTATGCGCTTACAAACGCTTATTAGATATTTATAGCTCTAACTCTAAAACAGTTGATGCTTTAATGAAACTTGAATTACCTAGCGGTGTTGAAGTTGAAATCAAAGTTTAATTGATTTTAAAAAGATTAAAAATCCTGATGAAAGTCAGGATTTTTTTTTGCCCTATTTTTTGTGAGGCGTATGGAATAGCAGTTTCTGACCTGGATGTTTTTGGTTGCCATTATGGGATGTTCAATAAGCATTTAAGAGAAGCTTACCGTAATAAATCACGGATTCTCTGGCGGCAAATATGTTTAAACTAGCCGTTAAACAAATTAGGTTTTTATTCGTTTAAATGATATGAATAAACCCACTGAAAAGGAAGAAAATCTTCCTATCGAAGGTCAGGATTTTGCCAATCCTGAAGAAGAATTAAAGGAAAAACCATCTTCGCATGGGGAAGTTGGAAATCAGAAAGGAAGCGATTTTTCAGAATTGGAAGAGAGCAGAATGGACAATCCACCTAAACATAGAGATGAGAATGGATCAAGTATAAAGGATACAGATGTTCCTGCTAAATCAGACCAAAGTAAAGGAGTGGATTGAAAGCTAATCAATAATTGCATTTCTAATTGCAAATCCGATTAACTCAGCAGTATTTTTTTTGCCTGTTTTATGTAGCAAATTTTGTCGATTGCCTTCTATTGTTCTTTTACTGGTAAATAGTTTATCGGCAATTTCAGTATTGGTAAAGCCTTCGGCAATGAGATTTAGTATTGTCAATTCTCGTTTCGAAAACTGAACACTCCGTTTCATGCTCCCTGCTTCCACCGAATATTTTTTCTGAATTGGATCCAGAAATTTCATCCCAATTGAAGTGCTAAGGTATTTGTAACCTGCGTTAAGTTGTTCAACTGCGAATACGATTTCTGATGTGGTTACATTTTTTAATAAATAACCATCGGCACCAGCATCAAAGCATTTAGTAATTAATTGTTCTTGGTCAACAGATGTTAATATTAAACCTTTAATTTGTGGATAGTTACTTTTGATAAATTTGGTCAATTCAATTCCATCCAGGTCTGGAATTTCAATATCTGTTATAAGTATATCTGGAAGATTACCTTTCTCCAAAAAATCGATTACCTCGAAGCCCTTTGAAGCTTCAAGAATGACTTCGATATTATCTTGAGTTTCAACTAACGATTTGATACCGTTTCTACTAATGGGGTGGTTATCGGCTATTATTACCTTTATTGGGAATTTCAAATTTGAGGTTGTTGGGTAGTCAATTAAATATCGATATATTCAAGTGTCAATGATCTCTGTTTAAATACGTAAAAGCGCTGTATTTATACGCCTTTTTTGTGGAGGCGCTGACGATTGTTAACTACCTTTATCACAACAGAGCGGTGATGCAAATTTTTTCTTGAAATAGTGTAGTCAATTAAACCTGAAAAATTTTCCGCTAAACTTTAGCTAGTGAGATTAGGTAATCTAACGTATTTGCAAATTGTTTAAACCTTATTAACCATCTAGGTGTTATTCATATTAACGGATTAAATATTTAGGTGTGATGAATAAGGAGCTTGATAATAACAGAAATGATCAAAATGAAAATACTGATCGTAATATAGAATGGGATAATGGAGAGGCAACTTATGGCCATACCATTAGCGACTCTGAGTTTAAGCGTAAAAACACGCCTAGTAAAGATCATATTTCTAATACAGAAAATGAATCCAATACAATAGACAATCTAAAGAACGAGAATCTAAGTCAAGCTGAAGATATTGGAAGTAGAAATAGTATTGATGAGAAAGGTTTGGGTGGGAAAGATTTATAAAGAAGGATTCGTTAAAATCCCTCTTTATAGTTAATGATTTTTCCGGTAGAGGAATAGTTCTGATAGTACTCAACAGCTAGATATTTTTTAGAGTAGCTATTTTTATAGCCCAATAAATTTGTTTTAGCCTTAGGATGATTAAGATGTGGCTGCGAGTGCTAATATGTTTGCAAATTTGCTAATTAAACCAACTTATAGCAAATTTTCAGTCCTAAAAGTAATTGATATAAATCAAATTTTGTAGTATAAAGTAGTTATTGGTGTCAGTAAAGTTTTGTAGTTTGATTATAGTCCATCTCCAATCTGTTTTTGTATTCCTTGGCTTGACAAAAAGCATCATTCAAACCATCTTTTAAATCATCCAATAGTGATTTTCCGTCAATTTCTCTTTTTTTGCTGGCATATTTAAAACCGTAAACGGCCACCGCCCCAATTACAACATATTTTAGTAATCCCATAATAAGCCTCTTAAATTCCAGTATTTAAAACATCGTCTTCATCTCTTTGGTTAATTTCTTTTTTGCTTGGTGAATCAAAATCATCCGAAGAACTTCCAGTTTTACTTGCAGCACTTTTAACTGTCGGGTGCTCATCTTTACTGTTATAAGCGTCGTCACTTAAAGAATCCTTTCCCTGTGTTCCGCTGTTATCATAGCCATCCTTAGCAGCCGTATTGCCGCCTATTGCATCGCTTTCTTGTCCATAACTGGTTACTTCGTTGCCCTCATTTCCTTTTTCGTATTCCTTTTGAAGGTTTGATTTTGTGCTATCATCACCATTGCCAACATAACCTTCAATATGCTCTTCCTTATTATAAATACTCGTTTTCATAATTGCAATTTTTATTAAGAACAGCTTTAAGCAAAAATGGTTTTAAAGTCAAGTTTCTCAAAATTATTATTGATGGGATTTTCTGCTTTTGAGTAACTTGCGCCAAATTTTAAAAATGGAGTGGAAAAATTTACTTTCAAATAAACGATTTGGCCAGGAAAGCTGGACGGGTGATAGAGATAAAGCAAGATCGGATTTTCAAAGAGATTACGATAGATTAATATTTTCATCGCCTTTTAGGCGTTTGCAAAATAAAACTCAGGTGTTTCCATTACCAGGGAGTGTTTTTGTTCATAACCGTTTAACGCATAGTTTGGAAGTAGCAAGCGTTGCTCGTTCCATGGCGAATATTTTTCTGAATACTTTGGAGGAAAAAAATCCTCAGTTAATTAAAGATGTTCCACTTATAAATGAGGTCGGAAATATTGTTGCAGCTGCATCCCTCGCTCACGATTTAGGAAATCCTGCCTTCGGGCATTCTGGAGAAGCTGCGATTTCACGTTATTTTACTGATGGAGATGGCAAGGTTTATCAAAATGAAATGAATGAATCGCAATGGCATGATTTGATTAATTTTGAAGGTAATGCGAATGCGATCCGCATTCTTACCCATCCACTTAAGGGCAAAGGTAACGATGCCTATGCACTCACTTATTCTACACTGGCCTCAATTGCAAAATATCCTTGTGCTTCTATTGCAGGCAAACAAAAAGGTTTGTTGCATCGGAAAAAGTATGGTTTTTTCCAGTCGGAAGAAGAAACGTTTAAAAAAATTGCCAACGAACTTCATCTTGAAAAAGAAGAAGGCGAATATTTAATTTACAAGCGCCATCCTTTGGTTTATCTGGTAGAAGCTGCTGACGATATTTGTTATAGCATTATTGATTTGGAAGACGCACATCGTTTAAAAATTCTTTCATATGAGGAGGTGAAAAATTATTTGCTTCCTTTCGCTAATTCAAAAACTATCGAAGATAGACTTAAAAATGATTATGAGGATGATGATGCCAAAATTGGTCTTCTCAGGGCGAAGGCGATAAATACATTAACCAACATTTGCGCAGACATTTTTTATCGCGAACAAGAAAGTTTGCTTCAGGGAACTTTGAATAATAGCCTGACAGATCTGATACCAGAACCATATCGCTCTGCTTGGAAAGAAATTGAGAAAGTTTCTATTGAACGCATTTACAATTTCTCTTCAGTGATTCAAAAAGAAGTTGCAGGTTACAAAATTATGGCGGGTTTACTGGAGGAGTTTGTGCCAGCTTTGATAAATAATAACACGCACTATTATAAAAAATTGGTAAAACTGATACCAAAGCAATACCATACTGATTTGCCTGATATTTACTCCCGCACCCAAAGTGTTTTAGACTTTGTTTCGGGGATGACTGATCTTTATGCTGTAGATTTATATAGAAATATTAAGGGAATATCATTTCCATCTGAAACCTAATTTGGTAAGACCAAGATCAAGGTTGAGATTGTTGGCTCAGCCTTGATCTCTACCTCAATTACCTTCCTCGGGAATCATCCCATCTATTTCTTTCGTCCTGAAGTTCACGTGCCAACTTCATTTCTTTATCTTTCGCTTTAACCTTGTGTGCCTGGAATTCATCTGCAACTTCCTGGTAAAGCTGTGTTCTGTAAGTCGCTTCCTTTCTATATTTACCAGATTGAAAAATTACTATTGCCAAGCCAGCGCCCAGAATAATAATAATTGCCCAAACGATGGTGTTATAGGTTCCTTTGTTAAAAGATATCCCCAGAAATTTAATTTCATTAACGGAAGCTGTGGCATCTGCCAATGAGTTTTCTTTTCCAGAAACTTCACCTTTCAACGTAGAAATGGTTTTTGCCTGGGTTGTAATTTCTTGTTTTGCCTCTTGCAGTTGTTTGCGTTCTTTCCTCAAAGTGTCATTTACACTTTTCCACACTCCAGATAATCTTGAAGGGTTAATCAGCCTTGCGCCATATAAACTCTTAGATTTCTTTAACATAAACTGATATTGACCATTTAGCGATGGATCGGTGTTTTTTGTTGTATCTGGCAAAGTTTGACCAAAAGCAATGTTTAAAAATAGCATAGCGCCTAAAAACAATAGGGTGTGTTTAATTTTCTGCATAGTTTAAATATAGGTGTTTGAGTGTAAAACTACATTTTTATCTATTTCCCAGTTAATAATTTTTAACTAATGGCTTTATAGGTTTTAATTGTTGTGTGTTTTCGTTATCTGTTAAATAACAATTTAATCTACGTTTTATTATAATTTACTTATCGATAGATTACATTTGCCTCATGCAAATAGGAATTATCGGTTTGGGCGATATGGGCAAATTATATGCGCTGTCGTTTGCAAGCGAAGGTTATAAAGTATGCGGGGCAGATATGCCTTTAAGGTTTTCGGATTTAAAAAATGAATTAGAGCCGAAAGGAATCGAGGTATTAATTGATGGTCATGAAGTGGCCCGCAAATCAGACTTTATTATTTACTGTGTGGAAGCAGAAAAGATTGATGAAGTAGTTTCTACGTTTGCTCGTTCTACAAAGTTTGGCGCAATTGTATCCGGACAAACCTCTGTTAAACATCCGGAAATTGCAGCTTTTGAGAAACACCTTCCAAATGATACACAGATTGTAACCTGCCACTCTTTACACGGGCCGGCTTTTAGTCCCGAAGGGCAAACTTTGGTGGTCGTTCGCCATCGGGCTACCGATGAAGTTTATGCTAAAGCTTTAGCCGTTTACCGTTCGCTTAAATCGAATATTATCGAAATGGACGATTATCGTGAGCATGACCGTATTGTGGCGGATACACAAGCCGTTACCCACATGGGCTTCGAGAGCATGGGTTCAGCATGGAAAAATGCAGGTTTCTTTCCATGGGATAACCCAGCTTATGCTGGCGGAATCGATAATGTGAAAATCTTGACCACGCTCAGAATTTTTAGCTACAAATCACATATTTATGCTGGCTTAGCAATATTGAATCCTTACGCTCAGAAGCAGGTAAAATATTACGCTCAGGCAGAATCGGAATTATATAAGCTGATGATTTGTGAAAATGAAGTTGAATTTAGGGAGAAAATTTATGCTGCCCGCGATTTTGTATTTCATGAAAGCAGAACGCTTCTGCTCCTTGATGATAACATCATGAAAGAATTTAGCCTTTCTGACGCAGATCATAAGCAAAAGCCAAATTCGCACTTAAGTTTGCTAAGTATGGTTTACGCCTGGTATAAAATGGGCGTAAATCCATATGATAACCTAATTTGTCAAACCCCACCTTTTAAATTGAGGCTTGGCATAGCAGAATATCTTTTCAAAAACGAGGAGATGTTGGAAGAATCTATCCACACCGCGTTGTACGACAAATCTATCCGCGGCGACGATTTGGAATTTCATACTGCTGTTCATGAATGGGCATCGATAATAGGATATGGTGATTTGAAAGGATATAAGGAACATTTTGAGGCCGCAAAATCATTTTTTGCGAATCGATTGAATGATGGGAGAGACCTCAGTGCAGAAATGATTAGGAGGTTAGGGAAGTAGTGGCAAAATCAGAATCAGTTGTCGAATTGCAAACTCATTTGGCTGATGTTGAAAGTTTATGCCAGGAATATGATTTGGGAAATAAACTGGTGGTTTCTCAAATTGCTAAACGAGTGTTGATCCTATTTCACAATGCCGAACAATCCAAATCATTACTTACTCAATTGAAGCTTAATCACATTCAGCTTAACTGTAGTTCAGAAACTTATCAATCAAAAAGTGTAAACAACTTTATTGGCTTGCTAAAGCTGGAGCATAGAAAAGGAGCAGGCTGGGATTATCTGCCGAAGCTTGAACAATCTAGTCTGATTAAAGTATCGTTAGAAAACTGGTGGAGTAATAAAAAGATACTGGTTGATTCCAGTTCAATTGCATTTACGAGAGCTAAAATCATAAAAGCGCTAGCCGGGAATGATCAAATAATGATAGATACATCAGGTTGGAAGCTTACTGATGCTAATGGAAACAAAAATACAATTAATCTAATACCAGGGACGGTTAGACAGATTGCTTACGAAGTCATCGAGACTTTTAAAAATATGGATATTAATAGGGAGAGTAAGCTTCATCATAAATCCTGAGTTAATATTCAGCTCGCACCTGGTTCTGAGAAGTGCCGTGTCATTATAAGATTGCACTGTTGAAACAAGTACTGCTAACACGCTCGTTAAAAAAGAGAGCTTGAAAGTAGAGCGTAGCTAACAACCTATAATATGCCATTAAATTTTAATTACCACGTTCCAATTTATATCATCCATATATTATATAGACTTTATTTTATTCCATAATCCTTCGTTTAGCCAAAAACTGTCCCTTATCTTTGCCCGCATGTCGGTTTTGTTATTTACCATCATCGTTTTGTTAGGCGCTTTTTTGGCAGGTTTATTAGGTTCATTAACAGGCTTGGGTGGGGGTGTAATTATTATTCCGCTATTAACACTGGCGCTCGGGGTTGATATACATTATGCCATCGGTGCATCAATTGTTTCGGTAATAGCAACTTCATCAGGTTCTGCGGCAGCTTATGTAAAAGAAGGAATTACAAATATTCGAATCGGTATGTTTCTTGAAATTGCCACTACGATAGGAGCCATTTCTGGCGCTGTAGTAGCCGTTTATCTCAATGCAAATTATATTGCCATCATTTTTGGGTGCATCTTAATTTTCTCCGCCATCATGACGTTGAAGAAAAAGATCGATCATACCACTTTAGACAAGACTGATAAATGGGCAAAATTTTTCAAACTGAACAGTAGCTATCCTGATAAGGGCGTAGATCATGCTTATGCAGTTAAAAATGTACCTGCTGGCTTTGCGATGATGCTTTTTGCTGGGACGCTTTCTGGTCTTTTAGGTATTGGCAGTGGTGCGCTAAAAGTAATCGCGATGGATAACATCATGCGTTTGCCTTTTAAGGTATCTACAACCACGAGTAACTTTATGATGGGGGTAACGGCAGCTGCAAGTGCGATTGTTTATTTGCACCGCGGTCAGATAGATCCCGGAATTGCAATGCCCGTTTGTATTGGAGTTTTAACCGGCGCTTCGATTGGATCGAAAGTTTTGTTGCGAACTAACACCGACAAACTAAAAATTGTTTTTGCAGTTGTAGTTACTTTTTTAGCACTACAAATGATTTACAAAGGAATCAGCGGCTTGTAAAATGAACGAAGAGAAAAACGAAAATATTAATGATAAGGATATCCAGGTTGTATTAGGAACGCTTTTGCGTGCTGGTGTAATCATATCGATGAGTATCGTACTGATTGGTGGTGTCATTTTTCTTATTCATAACAAAGGGGTAATAACCGATTATAAAGTTTTTAAGCCAGAACTTTCAAAATTTTCGTCGATTGGTGAGATTTTTAAAGGCTTATCGAGCTTTCATGGTGATGCCATAGTTCAGTTCGGAATCCTAATGCTCATTTTTACCCCAATCGCCCGCATCATTTTTGCCATATTTAGCTTTTTGATAGAGAAAGATTATCTCTATGTTCTTATCGGATTTATCATCCTTGCCATCATAACTATCAGTTTAAATGGTGGTTTGGCACATTAACATCTGGTTAAAAGTTAAAAGCCAACATATCAACAATTTATTTGGAAAAATATTTGGCTAACTATTTGAAAATTAATAATTCTTGTCTATCTTTGCCGTCCCTTTCGGGGGATGTACAACCACCTTGAACGAAGCCCTACTGCTTCGATGGGTGTTAAAAAGAAAAGATAAAATGTCAGGAATTATTGGAAAAAAAGTAGGAATGACCAGTATCTTTGATGCCGAAGGAAGAAACATTCCTTGTACGGTAATCGAGGCTGGGCCTTGTGTAGTTACACAAGTGAAAACCGAAGAAAAAGACGGGTATTCATCAATCCAATTGGGTTACGATGAGAAAAAAGAGAAAAACACAACTCAACCGTTAAAAGGCCATTTCGCGAAAGCAAACACAACTCCGAAACGCAAACTTGTTGAATTCGATTCGTTTACAACTTCACTTAACTTAGGTGATGTCGTAACTGTTGATGCATTCGCAGAAGGCGATTTTGTTGATGTTGTCGGTACCTCAAAAGGTAAAGGTTTTCAAGGTGTTGTAAAACGCCACGGATTTGCCGGTGTTGGTATGCAGACTCACGGTCAGCATAACCGTTTACGTGCCCCAGGTTCATTGGGAGCATCATCATTTCCTTCACGTGTATTCAAAGGAATGCGCATGGCAGGAAGAACAGGTGGAGACAGAGTAAAAGTTCAAAACTTACAAGTTTTGAAAGTTTATGCTGAGCAAAACCTATTAGTAGTTAGTGGTTCCATTCCAGGAGCTAAAGGTTCTTACGTAATCTTAGACAAGTAATCAGATGGAAGTTAAAGTATTAAACATTTCAGGTAAAGAAACAGGTGCCAAGGTGCAACTTCCTGAATCGGTATTTGGTATCGAGCCTAACGACCACGCGATTTATTTAGATGTAAAACAGTATTTGGCTAACCAACGTCAAGGTACTCACAAATCTAAACAACGTAATGAGATTGCTGGTTCAACTCGTAAACTATACAAGCAAAAAGGTACAGGTGGTGCCAGAGCAGGTAGCATTAAATCTCCGTTATTTAACGGTGGTGGTCGTGTTTTCGGTCCTCAACCACGTGATTATAGCTTTAAATTGAACAAGAAATTAAAATCATTAGCACGTAAATCTGCTTTAGCTTATAAAGCAAAAGATAACAGCGTGGTAGTTTTAGAAGATTTCAACTTCGATACAGCGAAAACAAAAAACTACACAAGTTTATTGGCTGCGTTAAACGTAGGTACTCAAAAAACTTTATTGGTTTTACCTGCACAAAATAATAATATCTATTTATCAAGCAGAAACGTTCAGAAAACTAAAGTAATCTCGGCAGCAGATTTAAATACTTATGATGTATTAAACGCTGGTGTACTTGTGTTAACTGCAGATTCTGTTAAAACTTTGGAGGAGGCATTTGCCAAGTAATATGGAAATTTTAAAAAAACCAATATTAACCGAAAAAGCTTCAGCTTTAACTGAAAAATCTAACCGTTTCACATTCGCTGTTAACCACAAGGCTAACAAAATCCAAATAAAAGCGGCTATTGAGAAATTGTACGGTGTTACCATCGTTGCAGTGAACACCATGGTTGTTGATGGAAAAGCGAAATCTCGTTACACTAAAGCAGGTTTTGTTTCTGGCCGTAGCCCGAAATACAAAAAAGCAATCGTAACGTTAAAAGACGGCGAAACAATAGATTATTACGCAACTCTTTAATTTAATAATTAATTATAACTATGGGCTTAAGAAAATTTAAACCAGTTACTCCAGGTACCCGCTTCAGAGTTGGTGCTAGTTTTACGGAGATTACAGCAACCAAGCCCGAAAAATCATTGGTTGTATCATCAAAAAAGTCTGGTGGACGTAACAACACAGGTAAAATGACTATGCGCTACATGGGTGGTGGTCATAAAAAATCATATCGTTTAATCGACTTCAAACGCGATAAATTCGATATTCCTGCAACAGTAGCTACTGTTGAATACGATCCAAACCGTACTGCCCGCATCGCATTATTACATTATGCAGATGGCGAGAAGCGTTACATTATTGCTCCAGAAGGTTTGCAAGTTGGTTCGGTATTATTATCGGGCGAAACAGCAGCTCCAGAAGTAGGTAACACTTTAAAATTATCGAACATTCCATTAGGTTCTATCATCCACAACGTGGAGATTCACCCTGGAAAAGGAGCACAATTAGCTCGTAGTGCAGGTGCTTATGCACAATTAGCTGCCCGCGATGGTAAATATGCTACTTTGAAAATGCCTTCAGGCGAAACCCGTTTAATCTTGACTACTTGTCTTGCTACTATAGGTGCGGTATCTAATTCAGATCACGCAAATGAAGTATTAGGTAAAGCTGGTCGTAAACGTTGGTTGGGCCGTCGTCCGAGAACTAGACCGGTAGCGATGAACCCTGTCGATCACCCAATGGGTGGTGGTGAAGGTAGATCATCAGGTGGTCACCCACGTTCAAGAAATGGCGTTTTAGCTAAAGGCTACAAAACCAGAGAACTTAAAAAATATTCTAATCGTTACATCATAGAGAGAAGGAAGAAATAATGGCTCGTTCGATAAAAAAAGGACCTTATATTGACCATAACGTAGAGAAAAAAGTAAACTCTATGAATGATTCAGGCAAAAAGTCTGTAATCAAAACTTGGTCTCGTAGATCAATGATTTCACCAGATTTCGTTAATCATACATTTGCAGTACACAATGGTAATAAATTTATCCCTGTGTATGTTACAGAAAACATGGTTGGTCACAAGTTGGGAGAATTTGCTCCAACCAGAACATTCAGAGGACACGCTGAAAAGAAAAAATAATTAGACAATGGAAGCAATAGCAAAATTAAACAATTGTCCAACCTCGCCGCGTAAGATGCGTTTGGTTGTAGATCTTATCAGAGGTGAACGTGTAGAAAAAGCATTAAGTGTTTTAAAGTTTACCAATAAAGAAGCAGCAATAAGAGTTGAGAAATTATTATTATCTGCTATCAACAACTGGGAAGCTAAAAATGGCAAAACTTCTGATGGAAGTGAGTTATTTGTTAAAACCATTATGGTAGATGGTGGTCGTCAACTTAAACGTTTACGTCCAGCACCTCAAGGCCGTGGATATAGAATTCGTAAGCGTTCAAACCACGTTACGCTGATTGTAGATAGTAAAAGTACAGAAACAACTCAAAACTAATTTTAGGAAATGGGACAAAAAGCAAATCCAATAGGTAACAGGTTAGGTATCATCAAAGGATGGGATTCTAACTGGTTCGGTGGCAACAACTACTCCGATAAATTAGTTGAAGATGAGAAAATAAGAAAATACCTTTCTGCTCGTATCGCTAAAGGTGGTGTTGCTAAAGTGGTTATCGAGCGTACGTTAAAACGTATCACGGTAACAATCCACACAGCTCGCCCAGGTATCGTAATCGGTAAAGCAGGTGCTGAGGTTGATAAAATCAAAGAAGAGTTAAAGAAATTGACTAAAAAGGAAATTCAAATTAACATTTTCGAGATTAAACGCCCAGAGCTTGATGCACAATTAGTTGCAGAAGGTGTTGCAAAACAATTAGAAGCAAGGATCTCATTCCGTAGAGCAATGAAATCTTCTATCGCATCAACCATGCGTATGGGTGCTGAAGGTATCAAAATCATGACTTCTGGTCGTTTAGGTGGTGCTGAGATGGCACGTACTGAGCAGTACAAAGAAGGAAGAGTGCCTTTGCATACATTCCGTGCTGATATTGACTATGCTTTAGCTGAAGCTTTAACCACTTATGGTAAAATCGGCGTTAAAGTGTGGATCTGTAAAGGTGAGGTTTATGGAAAACGTGATTTGTCTCCAAACATCGGTTCGACAAACAACGGTCCAAAAGGCGCATCAGATAAACCAGCTTTCGGTGGAAGAGATAACCGTGGTGGTGGAAGAGATAACCGTGGCGGTGGTAACGACAGACGTGGTGGAAACCAAGGCGGCGGTCGTGGTCCAGGCCAGGGTGGTGCAAACAGAGGTGGTGGCGCAGGCGCTAACAGAGGTCCTCGTAAATAATTGATTTATTAACATCGTTTAACGATTAGAACAAAATAAAATGTTACAGCCAAAAAGAACGAAGTTCAGGAAGATGCAAAAAGGCAGAATGAAGGGTTTAGCTTCTCGTGGAGCTGAATTAGCATTCGGATCTTTCGGTATCAAATCTTTAGAAGCAACTTGGATTACAAGTCGCCAGATAGAGGCTGCTCGTATCGCGGTAACCCGTTTCATGAAACGTGAAGGCCAGGTATGGATCAGAATTTTCCCGGACAAACCAGTAACTAAAAAACCTGCTGAAGTACGTATGGGTAAGGGTAAAGGTGCTCCTGAGTATTGGGTAGCAGTTGTAAGACCTGGACGCGTAATTTTCGAAGCTGAAGGTGTGCCTTTAGAAGTAGCTAAAGAAGCATTGCGTTTAGCAGCTCAGAAATTACCAATCCAAACCAAATTCGTAGTACGTAGAGATTACGTAGAAGCATAGTAAAATGTTGAGGTGAATGTTGTAAATACTTGTTTATTATAACCGCTACACTCAACTTAAAAAAAAGAAAAATGAAAAATTCAGAAATCACAGGGCTTTCAAAAGAAGAATTAGTAGCTAAGATTGCGGAAGAAAAAGAGAACTTATCAAAATTGAAGTTCGCACACACTATTTCAGCTATCGAAAATCCTTCGCGTATTGCGAAAGTAAGGAAAGACATAGCCCGTTTAAACACTGAGTTGACTAAAGTGAAAAACACTGAGTCAGCTACTGAAACTAAATAATTTGAGAGTCGACATGGAAAGACAATTAAGAAAAACAAGAACGGGATTAGTGGTAAGCAACAAGATGGATAAATCTGTTGTAGTGAGCGTGGAACGTAAAGTAAAGCACCCGATTTATGGTAAGTTCGTTAAGAAAACTACCAAATTTATGGCTCACGACGAGAAAAACGAATGCGGTATCGGTGATACAGTATTGATTATGGAAACTCGTCCCTTGAGTAAAAACAAGAACTGGAGATTGGTACAAATTTTAGAAAGAGCTAAATAAGATGGTACAACAGGAATCGAGATTAAACGTTGCTGATAACAGCGGCGCAAAAGAAGTATTGGTAATTCGCGTGCTAGGTGGAACCGGCAAACGTTATGCTTCAATTGGTGATAAAGTAGTTGTTACCGTAAAAAGCGCATTACCGTCAGGTAATATTAAAAAAGGTACAGTTTCAAAAGCAGTTGTTGTAAGAACTAAAAAAGAAATCCGTCGTAAGGATGGTTCTTATATCCGTTTTGACGATAATGCTGCTGTATTATTGAACGCACAGGATGAGCCAAGAGGTACACGTATCTTTGGCCCGGTTGCGAGAGAACTACGTGAAAAACAATTCATGAAAATTGTATCATTAGCACCGGAGGTATTATAAAATGGGAAACAAAGTAAATACACCATCAAAACTTAAAATCCGCACTGGAGATTTAGTTAAAGTAATTGCTGGCGATTCAAAAGGTCAACAAGGAAAAGTACTTTCAGTACAAATAGATAAAAACAGAGCCATTGTGGAAGGCGTTAACTTAGTGTCTAAACACACTAAACCAAATGCTGCAAATCCGAACGGTGGTATTATTAAAAAAGAAGCTGCTCTTCACATTTCTAACTTGATGTTGGTTGATCCAAAATCTGGTAAAGCCACTCGCGTTGGTCGTAAACTTAACGCTGATGGTAAAATCGTTAGAGTTGCTAAAGTTTCAGGGGAGGAAATTAAATAATGGCTACACCTAGATTAAAAAGCAAATACAAAGAAGAAGTTGTAAATGCATTAAAAGAGAAATTTCAGTACAAAACTGTAATGCAGGTTCCTAAATTGGAAAAAATCTGTATCAATCAGGGTGTTGGTCGTTTTTCTGTTACTGATAAAAAGATTATGGATACCACAATCGTTGAGTTGACTACTATTACTGGTCAGCAAGCGGTTCCGGCTAACTCTAAGAAAGATATCTCTAACTTTAAATTACGTAAAGGTATGCCAGTAGGTGTACGCGTAACATTACGTGATAATAATATGTATGAGTTCTTAGATCGTTTGATTTCTGTAGCTTTACCACGTATCCGTGATTTTAAAGGTATTAACGATAAAGGTTTCGATGGTAAAGGAAATTACACATTAGGTGTAACTGAGCAAATCATCTTCCCAGAGATTAATATAGATAAAATCAATAAAATTTTAGGGATGGATATAACTTTCGTAACTTCGGCAAAATCTGACGTTGAGGCTCTTGAGTTATTGAAACAATTCGGATTACCATTTAAAAATCAAAAAACAGCAGAATAATGGCAAAAGAAGGTGTAAAAGCACGCGAAGTTAAGCGCCAAAAATTGGTAGCTAGATACGCTGAAAAACGTGCGGTATTAAAAGCTGCGGGAGATTTCGAGGGTTTAGATAAATTACCTAAAAACTCATCTCCAGTACGTTTACACAACCGTTGTAAATTAACTGGTCGTCCACGTGGTTATATGCGTACCTTTGGAATTTCAAGGGTAACGTTTCGCCAAATGGCACTAGACGGTAAAATACCAGGTGTTAAGAAGGCATCTTGGTAATAAAAGTATAAAGTAATTAGTATAAAGTATTTAGATCATTTGATCTTTATACTTTATACTATTGTCTATATACTAAAAAAAGAATTTTAACCGATAGCAGGTCCCACAGCTGAGTAGCAGAAGGAAACCACTATCAAAAACAATAAATAATGAATACAGATCCAATAGCAGATTATTTAACAAGAGTAAGGAATGCCATTAAGGCCAACCACCGTGTTGTAGAAATTCCTGCATCAAACCTTAAAAAAGAAATTACTAAAGTTCTTTTCGATAAAGGTTACATCGCGAACTACAAGTTTGAAGATACAACAGTTCAAGGCATTATTAAAATTGCTTTGAAATACAATCCAATTACTAAAGTTCCTGCTATTCGTACATTAGTGCGAGTAAGTAAACCAGGTTTGAGAAACTATGCTGGTGTTGAAAATATGCCAAGAGTATTAAACGGTTTAGGTATCGCAATCTTATCTACTTCTAAAGGTGTAATGACTGATAAAGAAGCAGCCAAATTAAACATTGGTGGTGAGGTATTGTGTCACGTTTATTAATATTAGGAGAACAGCACAATGTCAAGAATAGGAAAAGCCCCAATTACAATCCCTGCAGGTGTTACCATTACTGTATCGAAAGATAACGTAGTAAGTGTAAAAGGCCCTAAAGGTGAATTAACACAAGCAGTAGATTCAGATATCACTGTAAGTCAAGAAGATGGAATTTTAACAGTTCAACGTCCATCAGAACAAAAGAAACATAAAGCATTACACGGTTTATATCGCTCACTGCTTAACAACATGGTTGTTGGTGTTACAGATGGTTATAAATTAACTCAAGAATTAGTAGGTGTTGGTTACCGTGCTACAAACCAAGGTAATACACTAGATCTAGTTTTAGGTTATTCTCACCATTATGTATTTCAATTACCAGAAGAGATTAAAGTAACTACATCTTCAGAAAAAGGTCAAACTCCTAAAATCATTTTAGAAAGTATTGACAAACAATTGATAGGTCAGGTAGCAGCTAAAATCCGTTCGTTACGTGCACCAGAGCCATACAAAGGTAAAGGTATCAAGTTTGTAGGTGAAGTGTTAAGAAGAAAAGCAGGTAAATCAGCGTCTAAAAAATAGTAATCATGGCAGGTAAAAAATTATCAAGAAGAGATCGTATTAAAAAAGGGATCAGAAAAAGACTTACCGGTTCGGAAGAGCGTCCAAGGTTATCTGTATATAGAAGCAATAAAGGGATTTATGCGCAGGTAATTAACGATGTAACCGGTACTACAATAGCTTCAGCATCATCTTTATCAAAAGATTTTTCTGGAACAGGTAACAAAAGCGACCAATCAGTTGCAGTAGGAAAATTAGTTGCTGAAAAAGCAATCGCTGCTGGTGTTAAAGAAGTTGTTTTCGATAGAAATGGCTATTTATACCACGGTCGTGTAAAATCGTTGGCAGAGGGTGCCCGCGAAGCTGGTTTAGTATTTTAATCTGAAGAAAAAGTAAGATGTCAACTATCAATATAAAAAGAGTTAAAACCACCGATATCGAATTAAAGGATCGTCTGGTTAGTATACAACGTGTTGCCAAAGTAACCAAAGGTGGTCGTACTTTCAGCTTCTCAGCAATTGTTGTTGTTGGAGATGAGAACGGTGTTGTTGGTTTCGGTTTAGGTAAAGCGAAAGAAGTAACTGAAGCAATCGCTAAGGGTGTGGATGATGCTAAAAAGAACTTAGTTAAAGTTCCAATTTTACACGGTACAGTTCCTCACGAGCAGATCGGTAAATTCTCAGGTGGTTTTGTTTTAATCAAACCAGCTGCAGTAGGTACCGGAGTAATTGCTGGTGGTGCGATGCGTGCTGTATTAGAGAGTGCTGGCGTTCATAACGTATTAGCAAAATCTAAAGGTTCATCAAACCCACACAACGTGGTAAAAGCGACTGTTGATGCATTAACAAAGATGCGTGATGCTTATACAGTAGCTCAAACTCGTGGTATAGATTTAAACAAAGTATTTAACGGATAATATCATGGCTAAGATCAAAATAACACAAGTAAAAAGCGTTATCGACAGAAGCGAGCGCCAAAAAAGAACCGTTCAAGCTTTAGGTTTATCTAAAATGAATCAAAGTGTTGAGGTAGAAGCTACACCACAAATTATTGGTATGGTTCGCAAAGTGAACCACTTAGTAGCTATCGAAGCAATTTAAGACAATTATCAAACGAATGAGTTTTGAGCGAATGAATAGGCAAATTGCTAACATTCAATCATTCAAAATTCAATCGTTATTTATTTATCGTTGTACCTGTTTAGTGAAAGCGAAGGGCAACACAAATTCAAAAAAATGAATTTAAGTAATTTAAAACCTGCAGTAGGTTCTACAAAAAACAACAAAAGAATTGGTCGTGGTACAGGTTCTGGTCGTGGTGGTACTTCAACCCGTGGTCACAAAGGTGCGGGTTCTCGTTCTGGTCACAAAACCAAAATCGGTTTTGAAGGTGGTCAAATGCCTTTACAACGTCGTGTGCCTAAGGTTGGTTTCAAACCAATTAACCGTACCGAATACGTTGGTGTTAACTTAGATGTTTTACAAGCATTAGCCGAAAAACATAACTTGACAACTATTGATTTCGCTGCTTTACAAGCGCATGGTTTAGCTTCAAAAAACGACTTAGTTAAAATTTTAGGTCGTGGTGAAGTAAAAGCAAAATTAGAAATAACTGCACATGCGTTTTCTGCAACCGCACAAAAAGCTATTGAAGCTGCAGGTGGTTCAATTGTAAAATTGTAATTATTAAATGAAGAAGCTATTTACTACTTTAAGTAATATCTGGAAAATTGAAGAATTAAAAGAGCGTATATTGTTTACGCTCTTAATTCTTTTGGTATACCGTTTTGTATCTCACGTGGTTTTACCAGGTGTAGATCCAACTGCTTTAGGCGCCAACGAAAAATCAGGACTTTTAGGCATTCTGGATATGTTTGCCGGAGGTTCGTTCTCTCGTGTGTCTATTTTAGCATTGGGGGTAATGCCTTATATCTCTGCATCCATTGTGGTGCAACTATTGGGTATTGCTGTTCCTTCTTTCCAAAAAATGCAGAAAGAAGGCGAAAGTGGTAGAAAGAAAATGAACCAGATCACTCGTTACCTTACGGTAGCGATTACAATCGTTCAATCTGTAGGTTACGTTAAAACGCAGGTTCCGGCAGAAGCTATTTTATTACCAAATACTTTGTTTTTAGTGTTATCTACGTTTGTTTTAACAGCAGGTACATTATTTGTAATGTGGTTAGGTGAAAAAATAACTGATAAAGGTATTGGTAACGGTACTTCACTAATCATTATGGTTGGTATTATTGCTCGTTTACCTATTGCAATTTCTCAAGAGTTTAGTGCACGTGTAGGTTCTGCCAGTGAAGGTGGAGGCCCGGTGGCTTTAGTATTAGAGATTGTTGCCTTGTTTGCAGTGGTAATGTTTACCATTCTAATTGTGCAAGGTGTACGTAAGGTACCAGTGCAATACGCAAAGAAAATTGTTGGTAACCGCCAGTTTGGTGGTGTTCGTCAATATATTCCATTAAAAGTAAATGCTGCTGGTGTTATGCCAATCATTTTTGCTCAGGCTTTGATGTTTATTCCAGGTGCTCTAACACAATTCGTCCCTTCATTGCAAGGTTCATGGTTAATTCAGTTTAGCAATACTACTTCATTAGCTTATAGCTTAACTTTCGCATTTTTAATTATCGCGTTTACTTTCTTCTATACTGCTATTACAGTAAATCCAACTCAAATGAGTGACGATATGAAGAAAAATGGTGGTTTTATTCCGGGTGTTAAGCCAGGTTTTGCAACGTCAACTTTCATTGACGATGTAATTTCTAAAATCACTTTTCCAGGGGCGGTATTTTTAGCAATTATTGCTATACTACCTTCAATTGCAGTAAAGTTTGGTATTAAACAAGAATTTGCTCATTTCTTTGGGGGTACATCACTATTGATTTTAGTGGGTGTTGTTTTAGATACACTACAACAAATTGAAAGTTATTTATTGATGCGTCATTACGATGGATTAATGAAAACTGGTAGAGTTACCGGCAGAACAGGCGTTCCTGCTGCAAGTAGCAACGCAGCTTTGTAGGCTGGGCAAAATTGATTATAAAAATTTTGAATGATAGAATGAGTGAATGGCCCATCAGCTCTTCACTCATTTACAATTTACGCATTCGAAACTTAAAATGAATGTCTAAAATCTATTACAAGTCTCTTGAAGAGATTGAGTTAATAAGAGAAAGTTCAATGCTTGTTTCAAAAACCTTGGCTGAAGTGGCAAAGGTAATCAAAGCAGGCATCACTACTTTAACCTTAGATAAGCTGGCATTTGAGTTTATTAATGATCATGGTGCGATACCTGCATTTTTAAATTATAATGGCTTTCCTTACTCTTTATGCATATCTCCAAATGAACAAGTTGTTCATGGTTTCCCGAGCGAATACATCATGCGAGAGGGTGATTTAATTTCGGTTGATTGTGGTGTGATCAAAAACGGATACTTTGGCGATTCGGCTTATACATTTTCTATTGGAGAAGTTGATGCCGAAAAACAAAAGTTAGTTGAGGTAACCAAACATTGCCTTGATTTAGCAATTGATAAGGCGGTAAGTGGAATGCGTGTTGGCGATATCGGCTTTGCCGTTCAGCAACATGCAGAAGCTAACGGTTTTGGTGTGGTACGGGAGTTAGTAGGACATGGTGTTGGGGTGAAACTTCACGAAAAACCAGAGGTTCCAAATTATGGGAAACGCGGTGTTGGTCCGAAACTGGAAGAAGGGTTAGTGATTGCTATTGAACCAATGATCAATGCCGGTGTTGCTGGAGTAATGTTTCACAATGATGGATGGACGGTGACTAGTAAAGACAATAAACCTTCAGCACATTTCGAACACACGGTTGCGATAAAAAAGGGCCAAGCAGACGTTTTATCAACGTTTTCATTAATTGAAGAAGTTTTACAACAAAAAAAATAAATAATTAAAATTTTTTATTTAATTTTGCAACCCTGTTTAGAAGCAGCTAATTAAGTAACAATCAACAAAATATGGCTAAACAAGCCTCAATTGAACAAGACGGAGTAATAAGAGAAGCATTATCTAATGCGATGTTCCGAGTAGAACTTGAGAACGGACACGAGATTATTGCTCATATTTCAGGAAAGATGCGGATGCACTACATCAAAATTCTTCCTGGTGACAAAGTAAAACTGGAAATGTCGCCTTATGATTTAACAAAAGGGCGCATAACCTATAGATACAAATAAAATGAAAGTTAGATCATCAATTAAAAAACGTAGCGCTGATTGCAAGATTATTCGCCGTAAAGGTAAACTTTACGTTATTAACAAGAAAAATCCTAAATACAAGCAACGTCAAGGGTAATTAAAAAACATTGTAATGTACCGCACAACGGTGGCCCGCCGTTCGGAATTACTTCAAAAGATAACTAAATATGGCAAGGATTTCAGGTATTGATTTACCAAGAAACAAAAGAGGAGAGATTGGTTTAACTTATATCTATGGTATTGGAAGAACTACTGCACAACGTATCTTAACTACTGCAGGTATCGATCTAAACAAGAAAGTGCAAGATTGGTCTGATGATGAGTTATCAGCAATCCGTACAATGATTAACGATGAAATTAAAGTAGAAGGTGCTTTAAGATCAGAGGTTCAATTAAACATTAAGCGTTTAATGGATATTGGTTGTTACCGTGGTTTACGTCACAGAAAAGGTTTACCTTCTCGTGGTCAGCGTACTAAAAACAACTCACGTACTCGTAAGGGTAAGAGAAAAACAGTTGCTAACAAGAAAAAAGCTACTAAGTAATAGATAGATAGGGGATGTGAGGTTTTAGATGTGAGCATCATGTCTATTTAATCTGCTCAAATCTGGAACAAAAGATAAAAAGTAGGATACTGAGTATCGGGGTAGAGAAAGTCTCATATCTCAAGTCTCATATCTAAAATCTAAAAGATAACATGGCTAAGAGTAAAAAAGTAACAAAAAAACGTATCGTTGTAATTGAGCCTGTTGGTCAGGCGCATATCAATGCTACTTTCAACAACATCATCGTTACGTTAACCAACAACAACGGACAGACTATTTCATGGTCTTCTGCTGGTAAAATGGGCTTTAAAGGTTCTAAAAAGAACACACCTTATGCAGCTGGTCAAGCAGCTTCAGATTGCGGTAAAGTTGCATTTGATTTAGGTTTACGTAAAGTTGAAGTTTTTGTAAAAGGTCCTGGTTCAGGTCGTGAATCTGCAATCAGAACTTTGCAAGTAGCAGGTATCGAAGTAACATCTATCAAAGATATTACTCCACTTCCTCACAATGGATGTCGTCCTCCTAAAAAGAGAAGAGTTTAATTAATTTTAAAGCTAAGAATCTTCAGTTACAGGCTGAATGGTACTTTAAAAACAGAAAAAAATGGCAAGATATACAGGCCCAAAATCAAAAATCGCCCGTAAATTCAGAGAACCAATCTTCGGTCCTGATAAGGTGTTAGACAGAAAAAATTATCCTCCTGGCCAACATGGCGTTTCAAAAAGAAGAGGAAAACAATCTGAGTATGCAATCCAGTTAATGGAGAAACAAAAAGTAAAATATACTTATGGTGTATTAGAAAAGCAGTTCAGTAACTTGTTTAAAAAAGCATCTTCGCGTGCTGGTATTACAGGTGATAACTTACTTCAATTATTAGAAGCACGTTTAGATAACACAGTTTACCGTTTAGGTATTGCAACAACCCGTTCTGGTGCACGCCAGTTAGTTAGCCATAAACACGTAACCGTGAATGGTGAAGTTGTAAATATCCCTTCATATCAGTTAAAAGCTGGTGATGTTGTTGCGGTTCGTGAGAAATCAAAATCATTAGAATCAATTAGTAACTCAGTTGCAGGTAGAACAATTAATAAGTTCTCTTGGTTAGAGTGGAATGCTGGTGAATTAACTGGTAAATTCTTAACCTACCCACAACGTGATGAAATTCCCGAAAACATTAAGGAAAACTTAATCATCGAGTTATACTCAAAGTAATAAATAAGATAGTTAATTACCTGGAAAGGGTAATTAACTTTTTTCTTGTTACTATATATTCAATAACGAATTTAAAAAATTATAAATGGCAATTTTAGCATTTCAGAAACCTGATAAAGTGATCATGCAGAAATCAACAGATTTCGATGGCACATTTGAATTTCGTCCTTTAGAGCCCGGTTTCGGTGTAACAATTGGTAATGCCTTAAGAAGAATATTACTTTCTTCGTTAGAAGGTTATGCTATTACTACTATTCGTTTTTCAGGCGTTTCGCATGAGTTTTCTACCATGAAAGGTGTTGTAGAAGATTTAACTGATATCATCTTAAACTTAAAACAAGTTCGTTTTAAGAAAACTGGTGATTCTGGTGATGCTGAAAAAGTATTCATCATTGTTAACGGCCAAGATCAATTCAAAGCTGGTGATATCACTAAATTCTCAAATAACTTTACAGTTTTAAATCCTGAGCATGTTATTTGCAACATGGACAAATCTGTAACTTTAGAAGTGGAATTAACCATCAATAAAGGACGTGGTTATGTACCTGCTGAAGAAAATAAAGTTGCTGATGCTGTTGTAGGTGTTATCGCTATCGATTCGATCTACACACCAATGAAAAACGTTAAATACACAATTGAAAACTTCCGTGTTGAACAAAAAACGGATTATGAGAAATTGGTATTAGATATTTCAACCGATGGTTCAATTCATCCAGAAGAAGCATTAAAAGAAGCGGCTAAGATTCTTATCCAACACTTTATGTTATTCTCTGATGAGAACTTGGTATTAGAATCTCAGGCAAAAGAAGAAACTAAAGAAGTTGATGAGGAAATTTTACACATGCGTAAAATACTTAAAACTGAATTAGTAGATATGGATCTTTCAGTTAGAGCATTAAACTGCTTAAAAGCTGCTGATATCCGTACTTTAGCTGATTTGGTTTCTTACGATGTTGCTGATATGTTAAAATTCAGAAACTTCGGTAAAAAATCTTTAACAGAGATTCAAGAACTGGTAAAATCAAAAGGTTTGTCTTTCGGTATGAACCTGTCTAAATTTAAATTAGACGAAGAATAAAAAATAGTTTAGAGTTCGGAGTCATTAGTCTTGAATCCAAACTCTTCTATAAATATAATAATATTCACTGTGTATAATTCCCTCTGAGACAGAGACGGTATACACTTTATAAAAAAACAATGAGACACGGTAAAAAAGTAAACCACTTAGGTAGAACTGCAAGTCACAGAAAAGCGATGTTAGCCAATATGGCATCATCACTTATTTTGCACAAAAGAATTACAACAACTTTAGCTAAAGCAAAAGCTTTACGTACTTATGTTGAGCCAATTATCACTAAATCAAAAAATGATACTACTCACTCACGTCGTACTGTATTCGCTTACTTACAAGATAAAGAGGTAGTAACTATTTTATTCCGCGAAATTGCTGAGAAAGTTGCAAACCGTCCAGGTGGTTACACTCGTATCATTAAATTAAACAACCGTTTAGGTGATAACGCTGAGATGGCTTTAATTGAATTGGTAGATTATAACGAAGTTTACGGTAAAGATGTAGAGGCTAAAGAAGAGAAGAAAACTACTCGTCGTGGTAGAAGTAAAACTGCTGCTGCTCCTAAAGCTGCTGAAGCGAAAGCTGAAACTGCTGAAGAAGTTGCTCCAGAAGCTACTACTGAAGAAGCTCCTGCTACTGAAGAACCAAAAGGAGAATAGTTCATTCTGCTTTTAAATTTTAAAAGGTCCTGTTCGAAAGAGCAGGACTTTTTTGTTTATATTGGATTTTAATTTAATCCCTAAAATGAGCAGGTCATTCTTCGTTATTCTACTTTTTTTGAGCTTTTCAAGTATCGCTCAGCAGAAAGTGTTTTCTGTTGCTGATAAAGTAATATCTATTTCCGGTAGAAAATTAGAAATTAATGCTGATGGTTTTCCAAAGCAAATCCAATCCTACTATGATTCTGATTTAAAAGCTTTCGGTGATAAATCTACCAATCTGCTTTATGAGCCCATACATTTTCATCTGTTTACATCTTCTAAAATACAGGAGAAGCTAGTTGCGGGCTCATTTAACATATTATCCGAAAGTGCAAATTCCATCTCCTGGGATGCTACAAGCTCTTCTACCAATATGTTGCAGCATGTACAGGGGCTAATGAATGCAAATAGCATTGCTAAGTTTCATGTAGAACTGAAAGCTTTAAATGATATTAGCTTTTCAAATATTAACTTCCATATTCCATTTGAAAAAAATGCCTCAAAGTACTTAGTGGGATTTGGAAACGGCGGAAATATAAGACCAGATACTGTAAAATGGAGCTGGAAAATGGTCGATAAAGTTAAGCCAGAAGTTTTAATCGGAAATGATAATGCGGCGCTATTTCTAAGTTTTGATCAGTATAAAAATGCAGATAGTCTACATGTTAGAATTGGCTGGAGAAATGAAGATAAAGATGTATTGCAAATTAATATTAAGGGAAGTTCAATGCTTACTGATTTCTCTACAGGATTAGTGAAGTGTAAGAAAGGCGAAATATTGGTTTTTGATTTTACCATATTAGTATCACCAATGGATATTAAAGACGGGAAGAAAAAATTAGAGAAAAGATTTAAAGCCTATAAAAGGGAGGTAATAGACTCTCAACTTTTCTCTAAAAAAGGTAGACCATGATCAATTAATATAATCAGCTATATATTTTTGCCAATCTACACCAAAGGGGATTACCACATATTTTCCTTGCGGACTAACCAAAAATTTCGATGGCCATGAAGCGACTTTGTACGCACTTTCTATTTGATTATATGACATAGCAACCGGAAAGGTATAACTAAACTCTTTCATGTAAGCCCTAACAGCCTGTTCGTTGTCATTACTTGCAATAGTGATAATATTTAGGTTCGGCAATTTGCCATCTTGAGTTTTTTGGTAAGTGCTTTGCAAATCGGGATGCTCTTTCCTACATGGCGAACACCAAGTACCCCAAAAGTCTACCAATGTCCATCGATTACTGTTGTTTACCATCTGATATATACTTCCATCCAATTTCGCCAAGGATATTAAGGGAGCGATTTTGCCGTATTTATTAAATTCAGTTAACCAATATTCACCAAACTTGCCAGGTTCTTTGTATAAGGCCTTGGCACTTGCTTTATATTTTGGATCTTTCATAGACATGGCCATAACCATTTTAAGCTTGTCGTCATCGCTTGCTATCGTAGCTAAATAGTCTTCTTCGAAAGAATATTTCTCTTTGTTAAAAAGAAAAAACATATCGTAAAAATAGGCATATTTAACGGTGTTGTCTATCGCATCAGGGCTGAATTCAGATGCCAATTTTAAGAACTTATTTTGATCGGCGTTCTCTATCGAGTTGCCTGCAGAAATAAAATTTATGGCGGCAAACATGTATCTATACCATGCTCGGTCCATTTTCTCTTCTCGCGACAGCTCGTTTTGTGTAGAGTGAGCACTGATATATTGGTTTAGATTATCGTAAATCAAATCTTGTAATTTAACCGCCAGAGGCTTCAGCTGATCACTCTTATTCATTATACCCGAAATCATCAAACCGTATCTAGCTTTCCTTTGACTGTAAAAATCAGAATCTTCATTTAGGTAGGATAGATATTCGTTACCTATTTTTTGTAGTTCGATGGCATTGTCTTTATTTTTCATGGCTTCAACCCATTTCCAAATAGGATAGATATTTTCCTTGATCTGCTTATTTACACTGTTTTTTGTTTTGTCGAGAATGATGTAAGCATTAGATTGCTGTTCAGCAAACTTACGTCGGGCAGAATCTAAAGTAATGTTGGATTTTTTGAGGTGAGCAAGGAATTCGGGATCTTTCAATAACTCTTCCCTTGATCCGAGCATAAAACTTTGAGCAAAACTGTTGTGCAACAAATCATCAGTTGCATTTGATTCAAGCATAGCCAAATTGGTGAGAAAGTAAATCGCTGAATCAGGATTTGTATCTTTTGTGCGTTGGAAATCATTAAAATAGTTGGCGTGTTGGCTAGGATTATTCTGTGCAAATACACTGTAAGTTATGCACACAAGGAAAGATAACAGGGTTAATTTTTTCATTTTTTGATTGAGGTTATTAGCGTATTAAATTAAAGAAGCCAGAATTGGTTTTCTGGCTCCACTTAAGAGAAGAATTAAACTTTTACATTTTCCATTCCATATTGCTTCAATACATCAGCTGGTACACCAGTCCACTGGTTTGGTGCGTTTCCTGCATAACCAATATCTTTTATGCCGATTTCTGTAGTATAGAAACCAGAAGCGGTTAAGCTTCTCATTCGGCTAAAAAAAGTAACGCCTGCCCGAACTTCAGGTTTCGCCTTTTTTGGATAAGCAATTTCATCAATAATTGAAATTTGCTGGTCTGGAGAAGCATCTACAAAAGATCTGCTAAATTTATTGAAGCAATAAACGTCCAACCATTTTAAGCCACCACGCATAGGCACTTTATGTTCGGGGATATCTTTTACAATAAATTCAATAAACTCTGGTACTTTGGCATCAGAGGCACTTCCAGAGACATCATCTTTAGGAATAATAATATCTGCTAGAACGGTTATGGTTGCCATTTCATGTTTACTGAAATAAGTTTCCGCTTTTAGTTCTTTATCCCGGTCTATTTCCCACTGTTCACGTCCAGCCTCTGCTTTGGTTTCTTCTGGAATAGGTTTGTCGTTGGTGTTTTCGGGTTGCTTGCAGGCTTCTAATAACACTGCACTACTTACTGCTGTTAAGCCAATTGCTTTTAGGGAATCACGTCTGTTCATGTTGTAATTCTTTAAATGTTTTGTTTTTTCTTTTGTGCTAAAATGTATTCTGCCGTGCGCATGGAGAGCGCAAGGATAGTCCAGGTTGCGTTTTTATCACCTTGTTGTACAAATGGACCTGCATCAACAACAAAAAGATTTTTGCAGTCGTGTGCCTGGCAATACTTGTTCAGTGCTGATTTTTTCGGGTCATCGCCCATGCGGATAGTACCCACTTCGTGAATGATTTTTCCAGGAGGTAATAAACCATAGTTGGTTTCTGGTCCCTGGATTTCTGACGTAACCACGCCACCCATTTCTTTCATCATGTGGAGGAAAGTATCCTGCATGTGTTTAGCCTGTAGAATTTCTTCTTTAGCCCATTTATAGTGAAACCTGAGAACAGGAATTCCGAATTTGTCAACCGCATTTGGATCAATTTCGCAATAGTTATCTTCCCGGGCAATGGCAGTTCCGCGGCCTGCCATACCGACGGTGGTGCCATAAAAACGACGGTAATCATCTTTTAATGATTTTCCGTAGCCACCTGCATCTTTCATTTTTCCATCCCTACCTGGAACCATGCCATTCATTTGCGTTACGCCACCACCAAAACCGTAAGCTGGCATACCCATGCCGCCCCAATACTCGATGTGATATCCCCGAGGAAAATTGAGTTTTTTATTATCCAGCCACCATGGCGAATAGATGTGTACACTTCCCAAACCATCCTCATTGTAACGTTTTCTATCCATTAACTGTGGGAGGAAACCTGAAACACTTACTCCGGTAGAATCATGTAAATACTTACCCACAATGCCACTGCTGTTTGCCAAGCCATTAGGATGTGACGGAGATTTCGAATTCAATAAAATACGGGCAGATTCGCAGGCACTGGCACCGAGAATGACCATTTTTCCATTTACCTGATATTCTTGTAAATCTTTTCTGTTTACATAAGAAACACCTTTCGCCGATCCATCTTTATCAGTAATCACCTCACGAACCATTGCATCAGTAATGACCGTTAAATTTCCAGTTTTTACAGCCGGGATAACCAAACAAGAAGAAGAAGAGAAATCACCGTAAACCTTACAGCTTCTTCCACATTGGCCACAATAAAAACAAGGTGCCCTGTCGCTGTTATTGGGTAATGGTTCTGTTAATACCGATCCACGACCAGCAATCACTTTAACGCCTGCTTTATCAGCTCCTTTTTTGATAAAAAGTTCTGTTAACCTTGGCTTTGGTGGTTTCAAGAAGATTCCATCGGGCTCATTTGGCAATCCTTCTTTAGTACCATAAATGCCAATCAAACGATCAACTTTATCGTAAAACGGTTTCACATCATCGTAGGTAATTGGCCAATCATCTGTTAAACCATCTTTTGCCTGAAAATCCAGAGGACCCATTCTGAGCGATATTCTTCCCCAGTGATTGGTTCTGCCGCCAAGCATTCGAGATCTGAACCATTCAAATTCCGTTTTATCTTTGGTAGTGTAGGGTTCCCCTTCTAATTCCCAGCCGCCATATGAGGCATCAAAATCGCCAAATGGACGGACCGTACTTGCTCCTCTTCGTGGAGATTCCCAAGGCCACTTAAGTTGATGGGCATCTATCCTAGGATCGAAATATTGCCCCGCCTCAAGCATTAAAACTTTTTGTCCAGCATTGGCTAAAACGTATGCCGCCATCCCACCACCAGCTCCAGATCCTACAATAATAGCATCATACACTGTTGGCGATTTTTTTATTTGAAATTCACTCATTTGTTTTGGTTAGAATTAAATGATATCCTAATCTAAAGCTAATTTTTAGGAAAAAAAAGCAATTATTGAATTTAGATGATTTGTCATTAAACTTCATTTTAGTATAAACTAAATCGTATTAGGAAAATGTTTTGCTTCATTTGATTAGAGACGGATATTTGATATCATACTTAATCATTTAACGAAGTAGTAAGCTAAAATAGTCGCTTCATTGTTACATTATTTGGATCTCGTTAATCTCCAAATAAAATGAATTATCTTTGGGGTTTATTAATTATAGATGATATTTTCAGAACAGATTGAACAATTTACTTCCGCTTTAGATTTAAGCTTATCTTCTAAAAACTTTGTGAAAGTTTCCCTGGGTAATTACAAAGGAAATGAAGAGGCGCTAAAGCAAATTCTGGTTCGCCAGGTTTTGATTAAACGAGAAAGTAAATTGGCTTTCACATTTCGGTACAAAACCCGTGATGTGGTGAAGAATCTCAATTTGAATGAAGGTATTAATTTAATTTCTGAATACCTGATAACTGGTTTTAAAATCGGAACGCTTTTTACCACCGAGAGAGACTTAATTCTTGAAGAGTTGAATAATGGTAAAATTGTTTTGAGAGAAACAAAACCTTCAACTAAAGAAGTTCCGACAGAGAATCATGATAAAGAGAAATCGAGATTGATAAAATCGGAGTCAAAACCTTATTTTACAGAACTAAAGATTACTGATACTGATGGAAAGGTTTTTAAAAATGCACAGGACAAGTTCCGTCAGATTAACCATTACGTTGAAATTTTAAGTTCGTTAATTAAGGAACTACCTGAGGGAACCATTAAAAAAGTTGCTGATATGGGCTCGGGTAAAGGTTATTTAACTTTTGCCTTGTATGATTATTTGCATTCAGTTTTAAAGTTAAATTCTGAAGTTGTAGGGGTGGAGTATCGCCAGGATATGGTTGATTTGTGTAATTCAGTTGCCAAGAAATCTGCTTTCGATCGGCTTAAATTTGCTCAGGGAACCATTGAAGATTACAACGCTGAAACTGTGAATTTACTCATTGCACTCCATGCTTGTGATACCGCCACGGATGATGCGATATATAAAGGCATCAAAGCCAATGCAGAATTAATTGTTGTTGCACCATGTTGCCATAAACAAATCAGAAGAGAAATTGAACAAAATAAAGTGAAAAACGATGTTTCATTTTTAACTAAATACGGCATCTTCTTAGAACGTCAGGCTGAAATGGTGACCGATGGTATTCGTGCTTTAATTTTGGAATACTTCGGTTATAAAACTAAAGTTTTCGAATTTATTTCTGATGCACACACGCCTAAGAATGTACTGGTTGTTGGGATAAAAAAAAGTCCGAAGTCTTCAGTCGGAAGTCAGATCAGTGAAGAGCAAGAAGTGATTTTACAAAAAATAAAGGCGAGTAAAGAGTATTTCGGAATTGGTTATCATCATTTGGAACGACTTTTAAATCTATAGGATTTACCGACTTCGTCATTGCAAGGCACGAAGCAATAGTAATGCATTCGCTATTGAAACCCGTAGTAGCAAGATTGCTTAGTGCCTCCCAATTGACGGCCGTTTCAACGAACTTTTTATTCAAGAGTTTGTTCAAAAAAAAGACCATATATAAGAAATGTGAGAAAATATAAGGCGAGCACTTAAATGGAACTTAAATATCTTATATGGTTAGATATTGTTGTTGTTATTAAATTATCTCAAATGCAATAGAATCATAGCTACCAATGCTGGGATAGATTGTACATAAAGAATTTTCTTACTCGCTGTTGTGGCGCCATAAATGCCTGCAATGATTACACAGGTTAAGAAGAATATAGCAACATATAGTCTCCAGTGATGATCGGTAATGCAGAGCGACCAAATTAAACCAGCCGCCAAAAAGCCGTTGTATAAGCCTTGGTTTGCTGCCAAGGTTTTTGTTTTTGGGAATAATTCTTCAGGGATGCTTTTGAAAACTTTTGGGGCTTTGGTTGTCCAGGCGAACATTTCCAACCATAGAATATAAATGTGAATGGCGGCCACCAGGCCAATGATGATTTGTGCTGCTAATTGCATGATAATTTGATTTGGTAATTGAAGGTACAATAAATTTGGGTTATTTATCTTCATTGGCGTTGGTTTCAACCAACGGATTTTGATTTGATAATTAGTATAGCTTATGCTGATTTTCATCGGGAGGTTTCTGCGAGCTCATGAATACCGTTAAAAAAATAGACACTAATGAATAATCAAAGCTTGCGAAGCTTTGTCGTAAATCCTCAACAAATCTTTAGGCGTAATCCTAAGCCGTGTGAATGTTTGTTGTAATTGAAAATTTATGCAACACTCGTAGGATTTCTTGTTTCATTGGTTTATGAAATGAAACTGCAACAAAGATTTATTGGTGTTGACTTTCAAATCTTCTGATGCCAGTCCTCGCTACTTTGAAAGTTTGTGGTACGGGGAAGTGTGCTACAAGCAAGAATCTTTGTACATAAACCCGATAGGAGTGAAAATACTTTTATTTGTTTTGATAGTTGAGAACTTTAATAGCGGATTAGAAATAAAGTTGTTAACTCTACAAATAAAAGATTGAAACGTCCAGCTCCAAAGGAGTGCCTTTGGCACGGGGGGAGGTGCTTCCGAAGGACTACTACTGTTCATTTTCAAATTATTTAATTGCCTTTCACTTGAGTCTTTCAACTTTAACCTTTAGTCTTCTTTCTGTCATGCTGTCAGTAATAAAAGACATCATTTTTTACATTTTATCAGTCTTTTAGCAATAATTTCTGCCAAAACCCAATTGGCACAAGCATTGTTTAATAGCTGTAGAAATTATAATACTTTAAAAAGAGAAAACAAAAATACAATGGGAAAAATTATTGGAATAGACTTAGGAACAACAAACTCTTGCGTGAGCGTAATGGAGGGCAATGAGCCTGTAGTTATCGCGAACAGTGAGGGTAAACGTACTACACCGTCTATTGTTGCTTTTGCAGAAAACGGTGAGCGTAAAGTTGGCGAGCCTGCTAAACGTCAGGCTATAACCAACCCAACAAAAACGATATATTCGATTAAACGCTTTATGGGTAACAGCTACGACGAAAGTGCGAAAGAAGCTGGACGTGTACCTTATAAAGTTGTTAAAGGTGATAACAACACACCTCGTGTAGAAATCGACGACAGAAAATATACTCCACAGGAGATTTCTGCGATGATTCTACAAAAAATGAAAAAAACTGCTGAAGATTTCTTGGGTCAGGAAGTTACTGAAGCAGTTATTACTGTACCAGCTTACTTTAATGATGCACAACGTCAGGCTACGAAAGAAGCAGGCGAAATTGCAGGTTTAACTGTAAAACGTATTATTAACGAGCCAACTGCAGCTGCTTTAGCTTATGGTTTAGATAAAGCACACAAAGACATGAAAATTGTTGTGTTCGATTGCGGTGGTGGTACACATGACGTTTCTGTTTTAGAATTAGGTGATGGCGTTTTCGAAGTAAAATCTACTGATGGTGATACACACTTAGGTGGTGATGACTTTGACCACATCATTATAGATTGGTTAACTGAAGAGTTTAAATCAGAAAACAGCATGGACCTTGCGAAAGATCCAATGGCATTACAACGTTTAAAAGAAGCTGCTGAGAAAGCTAAAATTGAATTATCAAGCACTACTTCTACTGAAATTAACTTGCCATATATTACTGCTGATGCTAGCGGCCCTAAACACTTAGTACGTACATTATCTCGTGCTAAATTTGAGCAATTAGCTGATAGCTTAATCAAACGTACTATCGAGCCTTGTAAATCTGCTTTGAAAAATGCTGGTTTAAGCACAAGCGATATTGATGAAATTATCTTAGTAGGTGGTTCAACTCGTATTCCTGCAATTCAGGATGCTGTTAAAGCTTTCTTCGGTAAAGAGCCAAGTAAAGGTGTTAACCCTGATGAGGTTGTAGCAATCGGTGCCGCTATTCAAGGTGGTGTATTAACTGGTGATGTAAAAGATGTATTGTTATTAGACGTTACACCTTTATCATTAGGTATCGAAACTATGGGTGGTGTAATGACTAAATTAATCGAGTCGAACACAACCATCCCAACTAAAAAATCGGAGACTTTCTCAACGGCAGCTGATAACCAGCCTTCAGTAGAAATCCACATTTTACAAGGTGAGCGCCCAATGGCTGGTCAAAACCGTACAATTGGTCGTTTCATTTTAGATGGAATTCCACCAGCACCTCGTGGTGTGCCTCAAGTAGAAGTATCCTTTGATATTGATGCGAACGGTATTTTACACGTAAGTGCAAAAGATAAAGCTACTGGTAAAGAGCAAAAAATCCGTATCGAAGCATCTTCAGGTTTAACTGATGCTGAGATCAAAAAAATGAAAGAAGAAGCTGAAGCTAATGCAGCAGATGATGCTAAGCAAAAAGAAGAAGCTGATAAAATCAACGGTGCTGATGCTTTAATCTTCTCTACTGAGAAACAATTGAAAGAGTTTGGTGATAAATTATCTGCTGATAAAAAAGCGCCAATCGAAGCTGGTTTAGAGAAATTAAAAGCAGCACACTTATCTCGTAACTTCGCAGATATCGATGCAGCTTCTGCTGAATTGCAAGCAGCATGGAACGTAGCTTCTGAAGAAATGTACAAAGATGGCGGTCAGCCTCAAGGTGGTGAGCAACCACAAGCTGATGGTCAGCCTCAAGGTGGCGGTGATAACGTTACTGATGTTGATTTCGAAGAAGTAAAAGAAGAGAAATAAGTCTTTGAGTCTTCAGTCCTGAGTCGAAAGTCTTGGGAGTATAAAATTAAAGCGTTTCTGATTAAGTTCAGAAGCGCTTTTTTCATTTTAAGGATTCACCATATAAGGAGAATGCAAGGAAATATAAGACTTTGAGCTTATATGTTGCTGGAATGTATTATATGGTTTAAGTGAATTTGAAAATGAACGGCTGGGTGCTTTTCGGAAGTTGTAATCCCGCCATTCGCTGCAATCTTTTTAAACTTCTGTCATGCTTTGTGCCTCAGCATTGACAGTTTATTCAGCGTTGCTGAATTAAAAAGTATTTTCGCTGTTTTCGGGTGTACAATGGATGGTTTGCTTGCAGCCTAAACTAAATTTTCTTCAATAATATCTTGTAACTCTTTCTCGTTTAGCGATAATTCGCTTAATAGCTTAAATTGATTTTTTGTTCTATCTAAGTTTTGTGTAGGGTATGAGATAGGATAATATACGTTTCCATTGAGGTAGTCGGTCAAAAATCTGAGGGCTTGCATGTATATAATGTACTTTCCTGAAAATAAAATGAGTTCTTTCTCAGTCTCAGTAAGGATGGTTTTCATTTCTGATAAATAACCCTTAACCATAGCTTCAAAATAAGGGAGCCTAATTTTGATTCTGCTTAGATCAGTTTCATTTTCCGAATAAGCACAAAGATAAGTACGCATCATATCGCCTAAGTCGGAAATGAATTTCCCAGGCATAATGGTATCGAGGTCGATTACGCAGACGCCGATATAAGTTTCGGCGTTTAGAAGTACGTTCGTGATTTTAGTATCGTGGTGCATTACACGATCAGGAAAATCGGCACGATGAGTATATGAATTGTAATACTTAAGAATATAGCGGTGATCAAGTGCATTGTCAATTTCTAGCTTCGCCAAGCCTTTAAGTTGTTTGCTAGTTTGCTTTAAAGCCAGCATAAATTGCTCATAACGCAAGCCCAAATCATGAAAGCCTGGTATGGTATGCTTTAGTGAAGTGGTATTGAAATTATTTAATAACCTGCTTAATTTTCCAAATTGTTTTGCTGCTTCATAAGCTTGTTTTGGATCACTTAACACGTCCAGCGAAACTGTATCAGAAACGAATGGCAGCATCCTCCAATATTCGTTCTGAATCAAAGCCATTTCTTCGCCGTTTAAGGTAGAAATAGGTTTAATAAATAGATAATTTTTGTAATTTTTTGATAAATAATCAGCTATTGCTTTGAGATTATTGGCAATTGCTTGTGGATTTTTAAAAACAGAAGTGTTAATGTTCTGAAGAATATACTTTTTGTCTTCCAATAGGGGCGAAAGCAAATAAGTACGGTTAATTAAACCCGTACCTATTTGTGTTATTTGAATATTTTCTTTGGTATATCCGTATGCGCTTAAAACTTCGGAGTCTAAATCTAGCTCCATAATTTAGTCGGATATGTTCCGTTTTTAACCAATTGATCAATCGAATCCTGAACAAAGGGTTTATCTTCCTTATAGGTTACACCAAACCATTTGTTAGAAGTTGGTACTACTTTAAAAGTTGCGGTATTACTTTTAACCAGGTTTTCGCCAATCAAAGGAATAAAAAATTCTGCTTTAGGTTTATCTTTATTTGCCTTTGCAAACTCAACAAATAATTCTTCAGTAATTTTGAAAACAGCAGGAGTAAAGCCCCAGAAGTTCATCGAAACTGGTGTGCTAAAATCTAATGGAAATTCTTCTCCATCTTCCTCATAGAAAATTTTTCCATCTTTAGGATAAACTTTTGTACGTTCCACAATTTCGGTTAAGTTGCCCGATTCATCTACTTTACAAACCCCTCTTGATACGGCTCCAAACTCAGAAAGTGTTTTTCCTATTTCATAGCCAATGATTGAGAAATTGCTATCTGTAGCTTCGGTATTTAAAAAGTCAGCCATTTTTTTGAAAGCATCAAAACCATAATAATCATCAGCGTTAATTACGCAAAACGGCTCTTTAACCGCTTCTCTGCCAGATAAAATAGCATGTGCTGTTCCCCAAGGCTTTTCTCTGTAAATTTCTTCCTCGATACCAAATTGCTTTAAATCGAAGTTTTGAAAAACATAGTCTGTTTCAATTTTTCCTTGGAGTTTAGGTTCAAAAATAGCTTTGAAATTTTCTACAAATTCTTCTTTAATGATAAATACAACTTTACCAAAGCCAGCGTTAATAGCATCGTAGATTGAATAATCGATAATGGTTTCGCCATTCGGACCAAAGCCATCAATTTGTTTCATACTTCCATAACGGCTTGCCATTCCAGCTGCCAGTATTAATAAGGTAGGTTTCATTCTTTATCTTTTTTTATGATCTAATCAATCTATTTCGCTACAATTGATATCAGTAGCTAGAGAACATTACATCGCGAAAATACTCTTTTGAGCGTTAATTATTATATAGGTGTTTTGTGCTATTGCATTAAATTTATCTTAAAAACCAAAGAAGCCACCGCTTTTACTCCTTGTTTTTTTTCCTGTTAGCATACCGAAAATTCCTCTTACAATTTCTTTACCAATTTGGCGTGTAATTGTAGCGCCCATTACCTGTTCAACAATACTTTTTTCGCCAGGCTTTGGTTTATTTTCGGCTTCCTCTTGTTTTTTTGTCTCAACCTCTTGTTTCTCTTGTTCTGCCGCGGCAGTTTGTTCGTTAATTCGTTTGGTTAAAATATCATAAGCACTTTCCGGGTCAATCGCGTCTTTGTACTTCGCATACATCTGACTTGATTGAATCACTTTATCGAAATCTGCCGTAGTCAACGGACCCATCAATGCCCGGGGTGGGGTAAGCATGGTTGCCGAAACTTCTGTAGGGATTCCTTTTTCATTCAGTACCGTAATCAATGCCTGGCCAGTACCAAGAGAAGTTAATACCTTATCAATTTCATAAAATTCAGATTTTGGATAAGTGTTTACCGTTTTCTTAAGTGCATCAACATCGTTTGGTGTAAATGCTCTCAAAGCATGTTGCACTCGGTTGCCTAACTGTCCTAAAACACTTTCAGGTACATCTGTTGGCGCTTGTGTACAAAAGAAAACACCAATTCCTTTTGATCTGATTAATCTGATTATGGTTTCGATTTGCTCTAAAAAAGCCTTCGATGAATTCTTAAATAATAAATGGGCTTCATCGAAAAAGAACACGAGTTTTGGTTTATCTAAATCGCCAACCTCAGGCATTGTATTAAATAACTCTGCTAATAAACTCAATAAAAATGTGGAGTATAAAACGGGTTGGTTTTGAACATCTGAAATATTTAACAGACTAATTATTCCTTTTCCATCTACACGTTCAAATAAATCCTGGATATCAAATGATTTTTCTCCAAACATTCCGCCTAAACCCTGCTGCTCAATGGCCACAATTTTCCGAAGAATGGTGCCAGATGTTGAGGTAGAAATGCTGCCGTAACTTTCCTTAATTTCTGCTGCACCAGCACCTTCCGATAGATAAGAAACCAGCTTTTTCAAATCATTTAAATCGATAATCGGCATTTTATTGTCGTCAGCATATTTAAAAATTACTGCCATTACGCCCGACTGCGTATCATTTAAATCCAACACCTTTGATAAAAGGGTAGGCCCAAACTCCAAAACGGTAGCCCTCATTTGAGCACCCATTTTGCCAGACAAAGAATATATTTCTAACGGAAATCCCGAAGGAGAAAAAACTTTATTCAGCTGTTGAGATCGTTCTTCAATTTTTGGATTGATGGTTCCCGCCTGGTTCAATCCCGATAAGTCACCCTTTACATCCAACATGAAAACTGGGACACCCGCATCTGACAGTTGCTCGGCAAGTAATTGCAGTGTCCTTGTTTTTCCGGTACCGGTTGCACCAGCAATGAGCCCATGTCTATTCATCATCTTTAAAGACAGGTTTACTTCTGCATCTCCGTAAACTTGCCCATCTAACATTCCTGCCCCTAAATAAATGTAAGAGCCAGTTGGTGCGTAAGATAATTTTATTTTTTCGATGAACTTGGAAGACAAATCACTCATTTTTCAAAAATTAGATTGCCAATTTAAGAAACTAATCTTAAAAAGAATGCGTTTTGGCCACTGCTTTTACGGCAAATTTTTGCACAAACGATTGTCTTTGCTATTTAATTGATTTGCTTAAAATAATTTAGTTCGTTTCTGAGAGATAGAATCTCTTCCTGCATATCGTTTAACTGAGTTAATAAATGAGCAACAGCATGCAATCCTTCCAGGTTGATGTCTAAATCGTGGCTCAAGCGCAGGTATTTTTCTAGCTTTGAAAGTTCATCACTATCCAGCCAAATGCTTTTTTTGATTACTGTAGTGTGAATCAAACCAAAGTCTTCTAAAGACTGAATAAAATTTATTTGTATCTGATGATGTACACAAACATCCTCAATTGATATCAGATTGTTTTCCATATTGGTTAGCTTTTGGAAAGTTTTTCGAATAATTCTTTTTGTTCAGCATTAAGATTGGTCGGTAACTTAACCTGCCACTTTACATATAAATCACCGAATTGATCTTCTTTTTTGTAGATAGGGAAACCTTTTCCTTTTAAACGTAAGGTGGTATCTGGTTGGGTACCTTCGGGTATTTTTAATTTCACCTTTCCATTAAGGGTTTCAACAATTTTTTCTCCTCCTAAAATTGCAGTGTATAAATCTACCTCTTCCTGTATGTAAACATCATTGCCCTTTCTTTTAAATCGGGGATGATCGCTGATATTAAATTTGATGTATAAATCTCCGGGAGGACCATTATTTACGCCTGGCGCTCCATATCCTGCCAATTTAATTTTTTGTCCATTTTCTACTCCAGCTGGAATATTGATACGGACTTGTTTGCCGTTAACCGCTAAGGTTTGCTTGTGAGTAGTGTAAGCATCTACCAAATTAAGCTGTAAATCGGCATTATAATCTTGCCCTTTAAATGGAGAATTTCGACTGCTGCGACCGCCACCGCCGCCAAACATCGACGAGAAAAAATCAGAGAAGTCTTCTCCGCCAAAACCGCCAGAGTAACTGCTACCACCATCGTAGCCACCACTTGGAGACTGATATTGCCGGCGCTGTTGTTCCTTTGCATCTAGCTGATCAGCGTGCTGCCAATCTTTTCCATACTTATCGTATTTTTTTCGCTTATCAGGATCACTTAAAACTTCATTGGCCTCATTTATCTGCTGAAATTTTTTGTTGGCTTCTTCATTATTTGGATTTAAATCAGGATGATGTTTTCTGGCTAACTTTCGATATGCTTTTTTGATATCATCAGTTGAGGCATTTTTTTTTAAATCAAGGATTTTATAGTAATCGATATAGTCCATGGCATTTAAACAAATAAGTAGTTGTAATGTTCAATTTTGATGAGATAAATGTAAGCCTAAATGACAGAATTTTTGAAATAAAAATGATTCATTATTCGCTAGACATAAAAAAAGCTCCGAGAAATTTCGGAGCTTTTGGTGATAACGATAAAGCGAAATTATTTTTTGCCTTTAACATATTTTTCTAACCACTGATCTTCTTCCCAAAGGGTGTGTAGGATATTTTCTTTACCACGGTATCCATGCGCTTCATAAGGCAAGAATACAAAACGTGTAGTTCCGCCTGCACCTTTTATTGCATTGAACAAACGCTCACTGTTAATTGGGAATGTTCCTGGGTTATCATCAGAATCACCGTGAATTAATAGAAGCGGTGTTTTTATCTTGTTTGCATAACTAAAAGGACTCATCTCATAATACAATTGTGGTGCCTGCCAGTATGTGCGTTCCTCATTTTGGAAGCCAAATGGCGTCAAAGTTCGGTTGTAAGCACCACTGCGGGCAATTCCTGCTGCAAAAAGATCGGTGTGGGCTAATAAATTAGCGGTCATAAACGCGCCATAACTATGGCCGCCTACAGCCATCCGTTTTTTATCTCCAACACCTAAATCAGATAGCTTTTTTATTGCAGCGTCTGCATTTAACTTTAACTGTTCTATAAAAGTATCGTTAGGCTTTTTACCATCTTTTGCTACGATTGGCATTTCTGCATTATCTAAAATGGCATATCCACGAGTTACCCAATAAATTGGTGAACCCCAACTAATGGCGGTAAATTTATCTTTGGAACCTCGGATTTGAGCTGCATCTGCTGCAGAATTAAACTCACGTGGGTAAGCCCAAATCAATGTTGGTAAAGGTCCGTCTTTATCTTTGTTATAACCTTTTGGTAAATATAAATCGCCAGTTAAATCTACACCATCGGCACGTTTGTAAGATATTTTTTCTTTGATGATGCCATCTAACGAAGGATATGGGTTTGCAAAATCAGTGATCGGCTGATCTGCTATCCGAAGCATTAAATTTTTTATAAAATAATTAGGGACCAATTTCTGACTTTCCTTACGGGTAAGTAAAACCAATTTATCAGGATTAATTACGTCACTCACATATTCGAAAGTTCCTTCTGCGCTGCGCCAAATGATTTCATTCTTTTTGGTCGATAAATCAAATTTAGCTAAGAAAGGTAAATCACCTTTTTCTGATGAGCCTACAGGATTGTTCATCAATAATTTTGTGCCGTTATCAACAGTTTTAATCACCTGGCGACCATACTTATTTTTTACCATAACAGGCGAACCTGGATTTCCGTAAGCATCGGTTTGGTTGCGGCTATATAATTCTTCAACAACCCCTGTTGCTGGGTTGTATCTACTCACTTTCGAAGTTTGTTTGCTTCTCAAGCCTTCCATAATTAAGGCCAGGTTTGCATCACCCCACTGTACACCACGGAAACGAGTTTGCGTTTTAAACAATTCTTTTTCTGTTCCGGTAAATGGTGCACTTAAAGCATAAACTGCATCATGAAACGGTACATTTTTTTTAATTAAGCCGCTGTCAAGCGGTTTTGCCCAAACGATTGTTGCAGGCTCATCATCTCTCCAATCAAAGCCGCGAGCTACATTTTGTGTGTTGTCGTAACCTGATGGCGTTCCTTCTGATGATGGTAATTCGGCAATAACTTTTACCGGTTTTCCTGTCAAATCGGTAATGGTTACTGTTGATGGAAAGCCAAAAGCCGAAACCAGGTAAGAGAAAGGTTTGCGAATGGTTTCTACCATCATGTAGTTTTTATCTGGAGAAATATTTACGCGTTGATAAATGGCTGGTTTACCAATAGGTGTTTCTACCCCAGCAGTATTTTTAACCAGCTGCGAAGTCGCAAAGAATTCGAACAGTTGCTCATCAAAAGGAGATTTAATCAAATCCTGGTAGGTAGCACTTGGAGCAGCCTTTCCTAAGTTTTGTTGGATGGTTGGGCCTTTTGGCATCAATGGTTTTGTTGGTGCTGCGCTTGCTGGTTTAGTAACCGTGCGATAAACAATGGTATTATCATTTAACCAAGTTAATCCACTTCCTAAAACGACGTTTAAAAATGCTTTGTTAATTTTCATGGCTTTTTTTGTCGCCATATCAATCATGTATAAATCAACACCTTTCTGTGTAGTGTTTGTAAAAGCGATTTTATTCTCCGCCGGATTCCAGCTTATGTTGCCTGCATATAGCGGACTTGGCAAGCCGGTAACCTGAAAAGTTTGGTTTGACTTGATGTTCTTCACACTGAAATTGTTTATATAATTCTGTCTGCTTAGCGAATAGTTGTTGGGGTTTAGCCTTAATCCCGCAATACGATATTCTGGCATCGCCAACTCTTCAACAGAAGGATAAGAATTGCGTTCGCTAAATAATATCCACTCGGCTTTACCATCTATACTTACACCCGGAGTAGGTTTTGCCAGTAATAAATCGGCTATTTCTTTTGGGGGTGTTTGATAACTAATAGCATCTTGCGAATTTGCATGGACTGAAATGCACAATCCTGTTAGTAAAAAATAAAATCGTAGTTTTTTAATCATTTCCTTGGTTTTAGTTGAAATATGACAAGTTCAAATATTGGAAAATTTAATTTTACTACGCGTAACTTCTTATTTACAACTATGTTTATTTCGTTAACGACGAATACTGATTTTGGATAGCAGTTATGGAGTTTTTTATAACTAGTTTTAATACTTCTATATTAATATCTTCCAGTTTTTTACATAAACGCAGGATTTGGCCGCTTTATGTTTTCCAAGTTTCGAAAGCAGATCTTCTTTATCAGTAAAATCAGAAGAAAGGTATAAGGAAATTTCATTTTTACCGGGAGAGAAACCAACCAAAGGTGCGTCTCCTGCTCTTCCGCTATCGTATTTATAATGGTAGCTCCCAAAACCAATAATTGCCGTGCCCCACATTTTTGCTTCGTAACCGCTTGTTTCATTCATAATAGTGCAGAGTGAAATACTGTCTTGCTTTGTTAAGTTGTTTTCTATTGTATTTAAAAAGCCAGTCACTTAAATTGTTTTTTTGGTCGTTTTGTTGGGTGCCATCTATATAATATAATTGAAGGATGAATTTAATAAACGATTTCAAAATAATTTTTACGCTTTTGATAATCAACTATTAAACATTGAAGTATATAGGCTAAACGACTTAAATCAGTAGAAATACGAATAGCCACTCATCTTGAAATAAGTGGCTATCTTGTTTTTTAAAGGATTTACCTTTTTATGGTGTGCCTGCCCTCCGCGGATCACCCGCTCACAGGACTTTTTTTGTCTCTTGTTTATGGAAAACAATTTAGTGAAATGTTAGTTTGGTTGAAAAAAATAATTTTACACAAAACGAAATAAATGTTGATAACTTAAAGGCCAGTCTCAAATATCTACTAGCGAGTATGGCTAATCTTGCATCAGTTTTATATAGTGAAAATGTATAGAAATTGAAGTCTGCAGAGGGTCCAATATTTTATTTGTCGTAGACTGAACAAAAAAGGATAGGCATTAAGCCTATCCCATATCTAAACCCAAACATGCGCTCAAACATGAATGAATTATAATTGAAACAGCAAATTAGCACATTGGTTTTAATCTATCCAAATTATTGTGTGCAAATTTCAATTGTTTTTACATCTGGCCTGCCGTTGAAAAAAGTCTGCAATGCGGTATTAAATAATGCATCGCTTCCAGGTATCATAGAAAATAATGTCATCGATGAGTGAAATTTCAAATCGTCAGGAGATCCAAAAATTTCATGGGCAGTTTTGTTTTTATGTTTGATCACTTCCGCTGTAATTTCTATTAGTCTTTTTCCTAATAATGGATGCTCAAAAAAATCTTGCGCTTCCTTTAGATCGCGTAGCGCATAAAATTTAGAGGTTTCACTGTGGCCTAGTCCCATAATCTGAGGAAATATATACCACATCCAATGGCTGGTTTTCTTTCCTTTTTTTATTTCTGAAAGCGCTAGTTCATGGTCGTTTTCCTGCGCCGACAGAAATCTTTCTAATCGTTCCATAGCTCATTATCTCTTTTTATAACACTAATTAATCAAGAAGGTTTTTGATAATAAAGGATTGAAAAAAATGATGTAGCCAAAAAACTATAGGTTGTAACGCAATATTTGGCTTATGGTTTGCCTCCTATCGTAAAAAAATCTAAATGGACTACTCAAAAACTACTTTATATAAATGTGTAATCGTTGATGATGATCAACTCATCATAGATGTTCTTGCCAACTTCCTAGATCAAATACCAGGACTGCATGTAGCCGAAACTTATACCGAACCAATTCAAGCTATTATCAACATTAAAGTTGAAGATAAGATCGACTTTTTATTTTTAGATATAAAAATGGATATCAGTGGGCTGGATGTTGCCAAGGTGCTTCGCGATAAAGTGAGGTTTATATTTTTTGTAACCTTCTACGATCAATACGCTTAGAGGCCTTTGGAGCTAATGGAGACAAGTTTCTAGTGAAGCCGGTGATGTTTTCTAAACTTCAGACTGCAATTAATGAGGTTTTACATCGAGAAAACCGTCAAAGGTGATGCGCTAAGCGAGCTGGTTTTTAACATAGCATCAAAACAATTTTCGCTTTTATTGATTGTAAGAAAGGTTTCTTTATAATTAGAAGAAACGTTTTATTTATATCGCCTTTTTACATCATTAAATGAGCCTAAAAACTACTAAAAAAAGAATTGCTATACTTGGTGGAGGCCCCAGTGGCCTTTTTATGTATAAGAGACTTATTGAGTCTGAACTAAAAAATCTGGAGATAGAAATTTTTGAACGGAAAGCACATCTTGGCTCCGGTATGCCTTACAGTAGTGAAGGTGCAGAAGTAGAACATATTACAAATGTATCTGATAATGAAATACCCATTATTTTTAATTCTATTGAAGATTGGGTTAAAATTGCCCCAAAAAGTATTTTAAAAAAGTTCGACATCGATTCTGAAAAATTTAATGAATACAAGGTTTTGCCTCGATTATTTTTTGGAGAATACCTTTCTGCACAATTCGATCTGCTGATCAAACAAGCAGTAAAGAAATCAATTGTTACAAAAATTCATTTAAACACCACAATAACTGATGTTCTGGATGATAAAGGCACAAAAAAAGTTACGGTAAAAGTAGATGGAAAAGAGGATGGAATTTTTGATGAAATTATAATTTGTACCGGCCACAATTGGCCCAAAAAACATGAAGGGAAAATTCCGGATTATTTCGATTCGCCATACCCACCAAAAAAGTTGGCTTTACGTTATAACCACCCTATCGCACTTAAAGGATCATCTCTTACCGCGGTTGACGCGATACGAACACTTGCTCGTAGCAATGGCACGTTTACACAGAATGATGACGGAACATATTTTTTCAAATTAGATGCTGATAGCAGTAAATTTAAAATTATCATGCACTCTAGAAATGGCCTTTTACCAGCCATTCGCTTTCATTTGGAGGATAGCCATTTGGGAAAAGATAATACGCTCACTAAAAAGCAGGTACGAGATCATATCAAGAAAAATGGAGGTTTTATTTCTCTGGATTTTGTTTTTGACCAAAACTTCAAACGACAATTTAAAAAGAAAGAGCCGAAGTTTTACGAACGGATAAAAGATTTGGATCTTGAAACATTCGTAGAGGCCATGATGGATTATCGGGAGAAATTGCCGCCATTCGATTTGTTCAAGAAAGAATATGCGGAAGCAGAAAAATCGATCGAAAAAAGAGAATCAATTTATTGGAAAGAAGTTTTGGCAGTTTTGAGCTTTGCCATGAATTACCCTGCAAAATATCTTCCTGCTGAAGATATGCAAAGGCTTCAAAAAGTATTAATGCCACTCATTTCAATTGTAATTGCATTTGTTCCTCAAAGTTCTTGTCGAGATTTAATGGCGCTTCACGATGCCGGGGTGCTCGATATTGTATCTGTAGGCGAAGATAGCAGGGTAGAGCCAAATGCTAAAGGAGGTGCTACTTACTATTACGAAGACGAAAATGGCAAACGGATTGCCGAGAATTATAAAATGTTTGTCGATTGTGTAGGGCAGCCTCATTTATCGTTTGAAGATTTTCCTTTTCAGGGTTTAATTGATGCGGGTATTGTTAGCCCTGCAAAATTGAACTTTAAGGATATAAAGAAAGGAAATGAAGCTTACAAAAAAGGAAATAAATTAGTGGAGAAAACTGAGAGTGGGCATTTCTCTCTCCGTGTCCCAGGGATAACCATTAACGATTATTTTCAGGTAGTGGATAAAGATGGTACTGCCAGTGAACGTGTTTATATCTTGGCTGTTCCTTACATAGGTGGCTATAATCCTGATTATTCGGGGATTGACTTTTGCGAAGCAGCATCAGAACAGGTAATGAAAAAACTAAGCGCATAAAAAAATCGAGGCATTTGCCTCGATTTTTTTATTGGAATGGAAATTTATTTCATTCCATCTTTAATTTTATTGATCATGGTTAAATGCGTTTGTACTACCGGAGCCGTTTTGGTAGCAAAAGCTTTAAGTTCTGCATCAGCGCCATCTTTCGATTCATCTTCCATCAATTTTAAAGTCGATTTATGTCCATCAACCATGGCATCAACATAAGCTTTATCAAAATCAGATCCTGACTTTTTACTCAAATCGTCCATTTTCTTTTTGTGGTCATCATCAACAGTAGATGGTAAAGTGATATTTTTAGCAGCCGCGATTTCCATTAATTCGGTATTGGCTTTTCCATGATCATTTACCATCATGGTAGCAAACTCTTTTACTTGTGCATTGCTGCTTTTTTGTAGGGCAAGTTTGCCCAATTCAACTTCTGCCATTCCGCCTACTGCTGCCTGTGTTGCAAATTTTGCATCTTCATTGTCAACTGATATGCCACCAGTTGCAGCCGCGTTGCTTGTCGTATCTTTACTCATGTTTAAGCTATCAGCTGTTTCTTTGGCGTCTTTATTTCCACCGCCACATGCTTGAAATGCTAAGGCCGAAACGGATACGGCCATCAAATAAACTAACTTTTTCATATTATTGGTTTTTGTTGTAAACTAATAACATGTTTTACTTAGAAAGGTTTAGCATAGATATTTAAGGAGTACGTATTTCTAGATCTTATCCAGTTTAAAATAGCCTAAATGGATCTCATCATCAGGAAGGGTAGCGTCTGGTATAATCTCAATATGGTATTTTTCTTTATGCTGCGGACTTAAAATATCCTCAACCCGGTAAATGTCATCAATGTCGATACCATATTTTTCATCAATATGGGAGTTAGCGCCTTTAACCGAATTAGTCTTGAAAAAAACAGTTTTTTTTGCGTCTTGAATGGCCGAGGCCCGATCATCTTGTACGCCAAGAACGATATAATGTTGTTCTTCTAACTTTCCGGATTGATAACCACCGAGGTTGATAAAAAATAGTTTATGCGGAGTGGATGAATTTTTAGCCGTTCGAGGTTTAACTTCAATTCGAAAACCGTCAACCTGGTTTACCTCACGCCAGCCGTCTATATGAATACTATTGCCAGCCTCAGGCCAAAATGCTTTTATTTCTGGCACCAATTCTTTTAATGAGGTGGCAATGCCGAAGAAATAGTCGTGTTGCTCCACATTTCTTTTAGGCGCTTTTGAGCCCAACAGTAACATATATAACTTGGGATTTCCGTTTTCTGATAACTGATTGTTCATATTGCTAAATTATATTGACTATAACCAGCAAACCCTGTTATCGTTTTAGGAAATACTATTTTATCAATATAGATTACTTAACTGTTTTGATTTGGTTGATCTCTAATTTCAAATCTTTAATCTGTTCTTGTGCCTGTCTGTTTTCGAGATAAAAGTAAATCGCGAAGCCTAAAAATATCTTGCCTAAAACAAAAACAGCCGCGAAAACCCAACGCCAGGCTTTGCTGATGCGCATCTGGTTCGATTCGGACTCAACTTCTATATAGCGGTCTTGCTTAACTTTTTCTTGTTCCGCATGCTTAAATTTGCTTTCAGTTTCAGTATATAGCTTTAAATTCTGCTCGCGAAGTATAATCTCATTTACTTCTTGTTCAATTTTGGATAATACGTTGGCTGGAGGCGGAACAGCCATACTTTGCGCAAGGATTTCCATATCCATTTCTAACTTTGTTAACGCTTCGGCAAATTCTGGAAACTGTTTTTTTGCCCGCAAAACCTGCTGAATTTCATCGTCGGTAGCCACTCCCATAACATAGGTTTCCATTAGGCCGCTATCTATCAATTGTTTAATTTCCACGAGCTTTCCTGATTTTATCTATTGATGATTTCAACTGGGTACGCAATATATTTTCACTCTTATTTAACAAATCTGCAAGTTGATTGATAGACTTTCCTTGATAATAAACCATTTGGAAGATATATTGCTCCTCCTCATCCAGCAGATTTAAATACTCATTATTCGTGGGATTACCGTTTAGTTTTTCATTATTTAGAGAAGAAAATTCGGGCAATTTAAATCTTGCAAATTGCCTTAACTGCAACCAGGAAGTAGGCTGGCCATTTGTTTCCAATACAAATGCAGAGATAATTTTAACTAAAATTTCTTCTGATCTTCGATGATCTTGAACCGTACCTCTTATAAAACCTAAAAGCATTCCAGCATACTTATCATATAACTGATGAATATCCTTCTGGTTACCTTTTGGGATGTTTATCGCAACTTCAGACATTTACTAACGGGAGTGATTAAATATAATTGCAAGATAAGCGCAAAAATTAGAAATGCTTTCAATTAATAAAAAATTAATCAGTTTTTCGTGATTTTTAGATGTTTTAAAGTCAGAATAAGTTAAATTTTAATTCCGTTTTAAATTGTGGGAAAAAATTTGTTCATTAATTTAGCCTCACCAATTTTTTATAGCGATGAGAATAGCAACCTACAATGTAAACGGCGTAAATGGGCGCTTACCAGTTTTATTAAAATGGCTCGAAGAAACGAAGCCTGATGTAGTTTGCTTACAAGAATTAAAAGCGCCTGATGAGAAATTTCCCGAAGAGGCTATCCTCGAAGCCGGCTATAACGCTATCTGGCATGGACAAAAAAGCTGGAATGGGGTGGCTATTTTATCTCGTGGACATGAAATAAAGGAACTTAAACGGGGTTTGCCTGGTGATCCTGAAGATTTGCACAGTAGATATATTGAAGCCATGATCAATGGGGTTGTGGTAGGCTGCTTGTATTTGCCAAATGGAAATCCTGCGCCAGGGCCAAAATTTGACTATAAATTGGCTTGGTTTGAACGGTTAAAACTCCATGCAGCGAAACTCTTAGAATTTAATTTACCCGTAGTGCTTGCAGGAGATTACAATGTGATGCCGACTGAATTGGACGTTTATAAACCCGAACGATGGGTTGATGATGCACTTTTCAGGCCAGAAGTGCGTGAAGCTTTCCATAACTTGGTAGCACAGGGTTGGACAGACGCCATTAGAAAGCTCTATCCCAAAGATGTGATCTATACATTTTTCGATTATTTCAGAAATGCCTACGGCCGTAACGCCGGTTTACGCATTGATCATTTTCTTCTGAGTCCACAATTAGAAAGTAAACTTTTAAGTGCGGGAGTAGATAAGCATGTTCGGGGCTGGGAAAAAACAAGCGATCACTGCCCGGTATGGATCGAAATTAGTGATGTAGAAAAATAAGCGTCTGCAAAGTAGCTTTCCGAATTTTTGAGCTTGTTAAAATTGATTAATTAACAAACTTAAAAGTTCAAATTTTATGCGGGCATCAAACGCTAGTGCCTCGAGATAGTTGGTTCCCAACAACCGCAAGAAATATTTACTATCTGAGAAATTTAAACAGCGACTAAACTTTTCTAAAATCTTTTCAAAATTTGGCTACCTTTGCCATGCTTTTGGTTTCCGGTTAACACCCGGAATTAAAAGGGAATTTGGTGTAAATCCAAAACTGTCCCGCAGCTGTAAGCTCCATTAACGGATTTTCTATTCTTTAAGCCACTGCCCGGATTTCGAGGTGGGAAGGCAAGAAAACCGGGAGTAAGTCAGAAGACCTGCCTCTTGCAATATTTCATAGCTTTCGGGGATTGAAGCTAGAGATGAGGTACTTTCGGTATTCCGTATTTTCATTTCTTGTAATTCTGTTTGCTGTGGGGATTAAACTCACAACAAAATGTTTAGGTTTCTACATGCCTTCAACGGCATCAAGTATTATCTTTTCCTACCGTTCATTTTCTGGACAGGCATTCTTATGCCTCAATCTGCTCTTGCTCAAACTGACTCGTTAAAGGCAAATATTTTAAAAGAGGTCGAGATTCGGCACCAGCGAAAATTACTATCAAATATTTCCCCAACACCCTTGCAAATATTAAGCGGAACGGCATTAAGAAAATTAAATGCGCTCTCTGTTGCTGATGCCATCAGATACTTTTCTGGAGTACAATTAAAAGATTACGGTGGCATTGGCGGCTTAAAAACCATTAACGTTCGCAGCATGGGTAGCAACCATACAGCGGTTTTTTATGATGGGATACAATTAGGAAATGCACAAAACGGGCAGGTAGATTTGGGTAAATATTCTTTGGATAACCTCGAAGAAGTTTCGCTTTACAGCGGTCAGAAAAGTGACATGCTAATGCCAGCAAAAGCATTCGCATCTGCCAGTTCGCTTTATTTAAAAACGCAAAGTCCTGTATTCGATATTGGCCAGCGCCGAGGTTTAAAGTTAAGTTTAAAGGGCGGCTCCTTTGGCTTGTTCGATCCATCGGTTGTTTTTCATCAACGTTTAACCGACCGTTTATCGTTAAGCCTAAACGCAGAGTTGATTCATGCGGATGGAAAATACAAATATCGGTACACCAATAGTGTTTATGATACTACAGTAGTAAGGCATAACGGTGATATTGTTGCCAAAAGATTTGAAGCATCCGTGTTTGGTAATACCGCCGATAGCAGCAAATGGCAACTAAGGATTTATAATTACAATAGCGAGAGGGGTTTGTCCGGCGCTATTGTGGCCAATAAGTTTGATTTTAGCCAGCGTCAATGGGATGATAATTTCTTTGTTCAATCCTCCTATCAAAGCAAAACAGATCAAAGATTTCAATTCCTGGCAAATGCAAAATATGCTTACGATTTTATCCGGTATCTGGATCCGGAGCGGGTTTCACTCTTTGGCGCTTTAGATAATCGTTATGCCCAGCAAGAAATATACTTCTCGTTAGCCAATCAATATCAGATTCTTAAATTTTGGGATATTTCCTTATCAACCGATTACAGTTATCAGCAGTTAGATGCCAATCTGGAAAACTTTGCCTATCCTAAAAGGCAGACTGCTTTAATCGCTCTTGCTTCAAAATTAAACTGGCAACGCCTCAGTATCCAAGGTAACGTGTTGGCAACGTTGGTTAATGATCAGGTGAAAACCAATTTCTCAGCTGGCGATAAAACAGAATATACACCCACAATTATGGCTTCGTGGCAGCCTTTTAAAAACAACGATTTCCGACTAAGGGCTTTTTACAAATCTATTTTTAGGATGCCAACCTTTAATGATTTGTACTACACGCTGATTGGGAACAGTAATTTGAGTCCTGAATATACCAAGCAATACGATTTAGGTTTCACTTATTCCAGGTTTTTTGAGGCCGTTAAACTCACTCAAGTTTCTATCCAAACAGATATTTATTACAACACCGTACGCGATAAAATTATTGCCATTCCTACGCTCAGTCCCTTCAGGTGGAGTATGGTTAACCTTGGTAAAGTAGAAATCAAAGGTTTGGAAACCAACATCCAAAGCAACTGGAATTTTAATGGTTTCGTTTTGAATACGAAATTTAATTATACCTATGAAAAGGCCATCGATATTACTAAGAACAGTACAGTTTACGGTCAGCAGATTCCTTACATCCCATTGAATAGCGGCGCGTTAATGCTGGGCTTAGACTATAAAAATATCAGTTTCAATTACAGTTACATCTACACCGGCGAACGTTATAGCCAAAAGGCAAACATCCCGGTAAACTATGTAGAGCCATGGTACACACATGATTTGGCTGTCAGGTTTGCTTTCGATTACGCAAAAGTAAATTATAGTATTGCTGCAGAAGTGAATAATGTATTTAATCAATACTACGATGTGGTACTCAATTACCCTATGCCTGGAAGAAATTTCAGGATCACACTCATCACCAAATTTAATTAACATAAAATGAAAAAATTGCTATCAATTAAAGTATTAACTGCAGTTTGCCTCACTACAATTTTGTGGTCTTGCAGGAAAGATAAAGGCGTTACCCCTGAAGAACAAACCCAACTTCCTGGGCAGGACATTACAGCTGTAAATGGGCTATATGTTTTAAACGAAGGAAATTGGGGTTCGAATAAAGCCTCAATAGATTATTATGATTATGCTACGGGCGTTTATAGGAAAAATATTTACGGGCAAGCAAACCCATTTGTAACATTAGGTTTGGGCGATGTAGGGAATGATATCAAAATTTATGGTTCTAAGCTTTATGTAATTGTAAATGGATCTGGAAAATTGGAAATCCTTGATGTTAAAACTGCAAAAAAATTAGCTCAGGTAGATATTCCGAACTGTAGGTATCTTACATTTTATAAAAACAAAGCATATGTAACTGCTTACGAGGGTTTTGTTGCTGTTGTTGATACGGCAACTTATAAATTGGATGCTAAAATTACAGTAGGACGTGAGCCAGAAGAGATGGCAGTTGTCGGCGATAGACTTTATGTAGCCAATTCTGGAGGTTATACCAGCAGCAATTACGAGCGAACTTTGTCTGTTGTTGATCTGGCAACCAATAAGGAAATCAAGCGCATTGATGTTGCCATCAACCTTCACCGTGTAAAAGCAGATCAATATGGTGATTTATATGTTACTTCCAGAGGAAATTATGGTGATATAAAATCGAATTTGTATGTGGTTGATACGAAGACGGAAGCGGTAAAAAAGAAGTTCGATATTGAAGCAAGCAATTTCGCAATTGATAAAGATTTTGCTTACATCATTAGCACCGCCTGGAGCAATGCAACCATGTCTAACATAATTTCTTATTCAAAAGTCAATGTGAAAGATGAAACCATTATTCCAGGCGGCTTCATTAGTGATGGCACTGAGAAAGAAATAGTAATGCCTTACGGAATTGCAGTTGATCCCATCTCATCTGGCGTTTACATCACCGATGCAAAGGACTATGTTACGCCAGGAACATTATATTCCATTGATAAAAATGGTAAAAAGAAGTTTTCTGTATCCACAGGAGATATTCCAGCTCACCTGGTTTTCTACACTAAATAATTTAATAATCAATATCTAATAATGAAAATTAACAATTACCTAGTTGCAGTATTAATGGTTGCAACACTATTTTTCGGTTGCAAAAAAGATGCAGAAACTGCTCCTGATGGAAAAATGGGGATCACTGAAAATTCCCTCACTGGAAAAGTGAATGCGAAAACAGAACTATATGCAGTTTCGAATGACGGCAGAGGCTTTCAGCACGAATGGAAACTGGATGGAAAAATAGTAAGTACCGCTTATAATTTCGCTTTTACGCCCACTACTTCTGGCACATATGTTGTCGAATACAAAGGTTATAATGGGGCAGGCAGTTTTTCGCATACCTATACGATTAGTGTTCCAGTGCCTGTAGTTGCGGCAACGCCAACCAGCAGCAAATTTATCAGTAAAGTTTTCGAGTATGCACCAGCACCTGGTCAGCACATTAACAATGCAAGTTTAGGCTCGCCAGAACAAGCGCAAAAATTGGTTGGAAGTACAAACAACATGGTTTCTTTGGGTGGTTTTGGCGGTTACATTATTTTCGGTTTCGATCATTCTGTTGTTAACCAAAACGGCTCAGATTTGGCCATTTACGGAAACCCTTTCGGTCCGCCGTATGCTTTTGCAGAGCCTGGTATTGTAATGGTAAGTCAGGATAAAAATGGTAATGGTTTGCCAGATGATGAATGGTTTGAACTGGCTGGAAGCGAGTACGAAAAGACAACTACTATTAAAAACTATGAAATTACTTACACCAACCCAAAAACTGCTGCAAATGTAGCTTGGACAGATAACCAAGGCAATAGTGGTGTTGTAAATAACAGTGCTAAACGCATCAATTTTTATCCTTTGTTTGCTTTCAATCAAGATAAGATTACCTTCAAAGGAACATTACTGCCGTCCACACTAAATACTTCGGGTATTGTTACCAATGCTGCCTTCGATTGGGGATACACCGATAGCTATTCAACTGGCGATGATTATAAAACCAAATTGTACAATAGTTTCGATATCGCTTGGGCGGTTGATGCCGCAGGTAAAAAGGTTAGCTTAAGTACAATTGATTTTGTTAAAGTTTACACAGCGCAAAATGTAAACGCTGGCATTCTTGGGGAAATATCTACCGACGTTAAGGGGGCAACCGACTTGAATATCAAGTAATTTTTTTACGTTTCTCATCAATGACAAGGCGCTGCTTATGGAAACATTTGTAGCGCTTTTGTTTTTACACGGAAACCAGTTATTTAGTTCTTTTCAAAGTATAATGATTTACTATTTTTACAACAGTCATTATATCATGAAAAAAAATAGCAGCTGCGATCTTCAAACTTGCTTTATGTGTAAGCACACTTTACCCGAGTGGCATGCAGCAATAAATAGCCACAAGCGAAATTTTATTGCCAAGAAAGGCGAGGAAATCATAAAAGAGGGTGATGCAGTTACTGGTGTTTACTTTGTAACATCTGGCAATGTGAAGGTGCATAAACAATGGGGAGATAAAGAGCTTATTCTGCGCTTTGCTAACAGCGGGGCCATTATTGGCCATCGTGGCATTAGTTCGAATCATTCGGCATACCCCATATCTGCTACCGCTTTAGAAACCACCTCGCTTTGTTTTGTTGATATTGATTTTTTTAAAAGCACGATAAGGGTTAATCATGATTTTGCCTATGCGTTACTCATGTTTTATGCTGATGAACTTCAAGCGTCAGAAAAGAAGATGAGAGATTTAGCACTCATGTCGGTAAAGGGGAGATTAGCCGTAGCTATCTTAAGCCTTCGCGATCAGTTTGGATTAAATGACAATGGTTTTTTAAATTTAACAATAAGTCGCCAAGATTTGGCGGCATTTACCGGTGCTACTTATGAAACCGTTTTTAGAACGATGAATGAATTGCTTGCCGAAAAACTTATTCATGTTCAAGATAAAATGATTGGTATTTTAGATGAAGCTAAACTACTGGATTTAAGTAATAGATAAGATAATTTTATGTTGGGACTTGTTTTATGTGGAGGCAAAAGTATACGCATGGGTACCGACAAAGCTTTGTTGATCCATCAGGATAAACTATGGGCACAATTAACCAAAGAGAAACTTATTTCAATTGGTTTAAATGTAAAATTTTCGGTCAATGCTGATCAACAAAAAAAGTATGTAGCTTATTTTAATGGGGAGAAGCTTATTGTTGATCATGCCATGTTGGATATTCAAGGGCCACTGTTGGGCATTTTATCCACACATTTAGAAAATCCAACAGCCGATTTATTTCTTTTGGCCTGCGATTTATTGTTAATGGAACCCCGTGTTTTAGATAAGGTGATGAAAGCTTATACAGCTGTTCATTCTTTTGAAGCCTATGTTTTTCAAAAGGACGGTGAGAGAGAGCCTTTATGTGGCATTTACAGTGCTGCCGGTTTGCAGAAAGTATTGCATATGTTGCAAACAGGCACATTAACCAGGCACAGCATGAAATTTGTACTTTCTCAATTAAAAGTTTTTGAAATTAAAGTGGAGCATAATGACTATCACTGCTTCGATAATTTTAATTCGCATGCAGAAATAAACGGGTTATAATGTTTGTAACGCAGCCTGATTAATTTTTGAAAAATTGCTTTTTTCTCCATCACAAAGTACACAACAATAATCTTCGGGTAGGTTTATAAATTTTCTTCCGGGCGGAATGTTATTTTGGATTTCGCCAATTTCCTCATCATAAATGGTTAAGCAACTGTTACACTGGTAAAAGAAGCTAGCGGCTGCTTGTTTGCTTTCTTCAGCCTTTGGCTGGATCATTTTTTCAGGAGTATTCAGGGAAATTTGCCTGTGTTTATAAAACTTATAAATGGCTCGCCTAATTTGCTCGGGCAATATTGCTTTCGGATTACTGCGACTAAATATTTCTCCGGTACGCTCGTTGGGGTTGAAACCTTGTGCGCAAAGGATATCATATACCGGGAATAATCTAAAAAAAAGAAGGTTTAATAAATAACGTTTCCGGATTAATATGCTGCTAAAAATTTCACTTTTTTTGCGGGTTTTTATGCCAAAACAAATTCCAAATGTGCGGGTATCGTTTATGCTTAAATGCCTTACCAAATAGTTTTTCAGCTCAAGGCCTTCAATGCAGTTATCTTCTACCTGGAAATTAAGTTCATTAGCCGCATGCCGCATATTCAGCTCAAATTCCTCCAGTAAATTGTTCCAATTTAATTTATCACTTTCTTCAATTCCCTTTATCATAATCGTTTTCCAGGAGGTACAGCACAACTGTCCAAGTTTGGTATCCAGGCATAGTTTGCATAATTTTTTCAAAAAAGCAATGCTGAATAACTCATCTCTACGGTAAATCCCCAACCAGTATTTGTTATTGTAACGATTTAAGCCTTCATAATAGGGTAGGTTAAAATTGGATAAAATCACAGGCTGTTCGGCTATTTTTAAAACGAAGTTATCCTCGTCCAGCAAATCAAAAAGATCTTCTCCTTTGGCCATTTCATTGTCGATAAAGAGTGATGGATGGGCCATGATAATTTTTTCTATTGCTTTGGTAAGCTTAGCAATTTGTGTGGTATAACCCAGTTTTTTCCATTCATAAATTACGTTGGTTTTAGGGAAACGGATAATCAAATGCCAATAATGTTCTGCCTGTACAGAGGCTACCCAGTTAATGTTACCCGTAAGCATAGGGGTAAAGCTCTGATTGCCATCGCAAATATTCACTTTAACACGGGGCTTAAAATCAATATCATCTAAAATATCTTTATAAACACCACCGGTTACCCAGGTATTTCTAATGAATATTTCTTCAGCAGGATAGGAGCTAATAATGTTCGGAAATTGGTTTTTGCCAACCTCGTACTCAATACCAATCATATCCAGTTCGCCGGTAAATGTTGCCAAATTATACGTCGCTGCATCAACCAACAGCTGTTGCCGAAGGCCAAAACGTACAAATGAGATCTTGACTTTCGTTGCAGCAACCAGAATATTATACAGGTTGCCCGGAGAAATTATTCCGCCCGGAAAGTTGATGATAACTGTTTGATCCATCTCTACTGGTTTATAAGTCCGAATTCTACCATGGCCTTCGAGAAATTCTTATTCTCGTGCCCCGGTCTACAGAGTTTTAAAAGTGCAAACCGTTGGATGTCTGTTAAAACGTGCCATTGAGATATGGAAATTTCAAGCTTATCTTCACTTAATTTTTCTTCGAGTATTTTCGGAATTTCAGTTAAGTTTTGCCAGGCTGGCTGATTATCTACTGGCATGGAGGTAGCTTCTTTTCCGGTATGCTTCGTAATTAACCGGATTAGATTTTTTCGATAATATTTAATTTCTTCAGAGGATGAAGTTGGCAGCAAGGCCAGTTCCACCCGCTCAGCTGGATGGAATCTTCTCCATTCGCCGAGTTTGAGTTTAATGCCTGCCAAATCCATTTTAAAGCGAACCACCATCGGGATGCAACGAATATTTTCTTCCATAAAATCTTCTTCAAAATCGAAATATTCGATGCCCTGTAGGTGTTTAAATTCTGAGGGCCTTGTTATTACATTAATCATCATTAAAATTTATGCTAAAATAACCTCAGGTATGGTTTTCGGTATGTTTACAAAAGAATCTAAAATAGCCTTTACTTCTGGCCTGCAACTGCCACAGCCCATACCAGCACCGGTAAGTTGGCACAATTGCAGGTGATCTTTGCATCCATCTTTTATCTTGTTAATCAAATTGCCTTCACCAACATTATTACAGCTGCAAACTGTTTTGCCAATAATGGATTCTGCTGTTTTTCCACTTCTTAAAAGCTGAAGTCTTTTTTCGCTCAGCTCCATCTTATTTTCGATAAGATTTTTAAACTCCAAAAATTCGCTTTTATCTCCAATTAAGATTGCGCCAACCAATTTATCATTCTGTACAATACACTTTTTATAGTAACGTTTTGCCTTATCAATAAAAATAATTTCCTCAAAAGTTGGGTCATTGCCAGGTATTTCGGCCAGGCCCAAAGAGCATAATTCCAGGCTATGCATCTTTAAAATATTCATTAACAAACTGCCCTGATAAAATTTAGCAATATCACCGCAAAGGTATCTTGCTACGATTTCGGCCTGCTGCTCTGCCGCTGCGGTGATGCCATACATTTGGCCATCAAATTCGGCTATCTCACCAACGGCGTAAATGTTCTCTTCACTCGTTCTCAAGTACTCGTCTACAACAACGCCTCTTTTGCAATCAATACCCGCATTCTTAACCAATTCAACATTGGGAACGGTTCCTATGGCAATAATCAACGATTCGCAATCGATCATCAATCCGCCTTTTAAACGCACCCCTGAAACATTCCTTTCTCCGATTACCCTTTCAATTTCATCGTTATAAAAGATTTCAATACCCTTGCTGATCAGTTCTTCATGAAGCAGCTCACTGCCTGTGGCATCTAACTGGCGCCCCATTAACCTTGAAATTCTTTGAATAATAGCCACCTGCGAGCCTTTCTCTGCCAGTGAAGCGGCCATTTCAATACCCAGCAAACCTCCACCAACAATCACCACTTTTCCTCTTGCTACATGGGCATGTTGCGTAAAACGGTCTGCATCATTGCGGCTTCTCATGGTAAAAATTCCGTTTAACTGCGGAAGGTCTTTCAACATAAAGGCCCTGCTTCCGGTAGCTAAAAGCAACACATCGTAATAATGAATTTGGCCATTGCTATCTACAACAGTTTTTTCAGCTTTATTAATTTTTTCTATGCCTACTCCGCGGTGTAGTTTAATGCGAAGATCAATTTCTTCATTATCGGTCATTTTAACCAGGTTGTGCCAGGGCAATGTGCCAGTAATGTAATCGGGCAACAAAACCCGATTGTAGAATGGCAAATTTTCCCTGCTAAAAATTGCAATATCGTCTTCAGCATTTAGTGCCCGGTAGCTTTTTACGAAACCGCAAGCGCCTGCACCCGCACCTACTACAATAATTTTTTGCTGCTGTTTTTGATAACGTCTTACCTCGACGGCAGTATATTTGAAATCGGGTTCCTTACTTAATGGGTCTATAAGATTATGGGTAACATTATTTGCCCGGTTTAAATCGTTTTTTAAAATTTTGCCCCAGTGCATAGGCATAAAAACCACGCCTTCTTTAATATCGTCAGAGAGTTTTGCTTTCAATCTTACATTTCCCCTCAAACTGTTCATTTCTACTACATCATTGTTTTTGATCTTTCTTTTTTCCGCATCTGCGGGATGAATTTCTAAAAACGATTCGCTGATATGTTGGTTGAGTTTGTTTACTTTTCCAGTTTTGCTTCGGGTATGCCATTGGTCTCTTATTCTGCCTGTGGTTAAAATAAGAGGATGTTCGGGCGTAAGCGCTTCCGATTGATTCTCATCATTAAAAGAAACAATATTGGCCTTTTTATCGGCTGTGTAGAACTGATGATCTGTAAATAACCTGGCAGTTCCAAAGGTTTTGCCGTCTTTTGGGTATGGCCACTGAACAGCTCTTTTCGCTTTTAGGATAGCATAATTTAACCCGCTGATATCGATGTTAGTGCCCGCTGTAAGTGCAGCATGTTCATTGTAAATTGCAGCAGAATCTTTAAAAGAGAAGCCTTTGAAACCCATTTTTTCTGCAAAGCGACAGATGATTTCTGCGTCAGGCAGTGCTTCACCAGGAGCTTCTAAAACTTTGCTCAAGTGAGAGATGTATCGACCAGCATTGGTCATTGTGCCTTCTTTTTCGGCCCATGCTGCGGCGGGCAAAACTACATCTGCATATTCCAAGGTTTCTATTTTGTTGCTGATGTCTTGTACGACTACGAATTTCGCTCTTTTAAGTCCTTCTTCCGCTTTACGTACATCTGGAAGGCTAATTAATGGGTTCGTGCACAAAATCCATATTGCTTTCAGCTTTCCGGTATTCAGTTCATCAAACATTTCTGTTGCAGTTAACCCAGGTTTTGCCTGGATACTTCCTAAAGGGATTTGCCAGAATTTTTCTACTTCATTGCGATGGTTTTTATTAGCCAGATTTCGATGAGCAGGCAAAAGGTTACTCAAGCCGCCAACTTCTCTACCGCCCATGGCATTGGGTTGCCCGGTTAGGGAAAAAGGACCACTTCCAGGTTTACCGATGTGGCCGGTAATCAGGTTGAGATTAATGAGCGATAAGTTTTTGTTTGTACCCACCACACTTTGGTTAAGGCCCATGGTCCACATGGCAATAAAACCTTTCGCATTGCCGATGTAGGAGGCTGCCAAACGAATATCGCTTTCTTCAAGTCCACAAATTAATGCCGCCTGTGCCAGGGAAGTCTCGAAGACAGTGGTTCGATAGGCTTCAAATCCATTGGTATGTGAAGAGATAAATTCTTGATCTATTTTTCCGTTTTCTATTAAACATCTCCCCAAGGCGTGATGCAAGGTAATATCCGTACCTGGATTTACCTGTAAATGAACATCGGCAAGCGCACAGGTTTGCGTTTTCCTGGGGTCACTCACGATAATTTTCAGGTTTGGATTTTTTTCTTTTGCGGCCTCTACCCGGCGCCATAAAATAGGATGGCACCAGGCAGGGTTTGCACCAGCCACGAAAATACAATCGGCAATTTCAATATCATCATAACTAATGGGTACGGTATCTTCGCCCAAACTCATCTTGTAACCCACAACTGCACTGCTCATACATAAACGGCTATTGGTATCGATGTTATTACTGCCGATAAAACCTTTAATTAATTTATTAACAACATAATATTCTTCCGTTAAACATTGGCCGCTGGCATAAAACGCAACACTATCAGGCCCATGTTTAGCAATTAACGCCTTAAAAACCATCGCTGTCCGCTCCAAAGCAGTATCCCAGCTTACGCGTTGTAAGGGCATACTTTTATGGTATCGCATAGCGGGATAAAGCAATCTATCGCTCTTATCATTCGCAGTGTAATGCAAATTCATCCCTTTGCTACATAACATTCCTTTATTTACCGGATGATCTTTATCTCCCTCAACTGTAATCCGTTGTTGGTTATCCTTGCCAAGCACAATACCGCAGCCAACCCCGCAATAGCAGCAGGTAGTGGTGTTGTTATCCGGAATGTTCGATTTCTCTTTCAATTGCTAAGCCTCAAATAATGGATTATAAATTTAATTTCCTGCAGCGAGTATCATGGTTTCTACTGTAGATTTCTTTTTTGCCATCACTGTTCGGAAAATGAACACAGCGATACCAATTACGAGAATGATATAGCCAAGAAGCGTAAATGCTGAAGTATAATCGATTAAATCTTTTTGAATGGTTTGCCCGTTTTCGATAACATTTTTGGTTAAGTGGCTGGCTTCCGATTTAAACAGGAAAGCGATCAGCATGGCGCCAATGTTTCCGCCGGCACCAACAATGCCAGCAACACTGCCAACTGCCACTGGATTGATGAAGGGAACCAAGCTGTAGGTGGCGCCATTGGCCATTTTCAAGCTCAAACCGAAAACAAACATCATAATGATAGCCATTCCGATGTCGCCAGATTTAGCAAACCAGATTAAACCGATTCCTTCAATAAGTAAAAGCACCGATAACAGAAGTGTTTTCCCGTCAAAACCCCATATTTTACCAATTTTATCAGCGAAAATGCCACCTAATGGTCTGGCAAAAATGTTAATCCATCCAAAAATTCCTGCTACTAAACCGGCAATGGCAATGGTGGCTCCGAAAGAATCAGTAAAAAAGATTGGCGCAAAATTATCAACCGTTATTTCCACACCAAAACAGGCGGCGTAAGCAATGGTTAAAATCCAGGTGCGGTAATCTTTTGCAGCGATTAAAAATGTGTTTTTACTGGTTTTTATGATTTCGTCTTTAAGATTTTTATAATCCCCCTGTGGACTATCCTGTGTATATCGATGATATAAAAATGCGCATACTAATAGCATTATCCCAGGGAAAATCATGGCATAACGCCAACTATCTGCTGAGCTACAAAAACCTAAAGCAGTTAAGGCTGATGCAAGTAATGGCATAAATACGTTAGCAGCTCCACCACCAGCATTACCAAAACCTCCTGCAGTAGCGTTTGCTGTCCCTTTAACGTTTGGCGCAAACATGATAGAGGTATGGAATTGGGTAATGACGAATGATGCGCCTATAACGCCAATGGCTAACCGGAAAAGCAAGAAAGAAGTGTAAGATTGGCTAGTGCCGATTAAGAGGACCGGAATGGCACAAAGCACTAAGAGCCACGTGTATATAATTTTCGGTCCAAATTTATCGATTAACCTGCCAATTAATAAACGGGCGACAATGGTTGCAGATACGGATGCAATTTGAATGTTGCCAACCTCATCTTTGGTGAGGTGTAGTTGTTCTCTTGCTATTTTCATTAATGGTGCCATCCCGAACCATGCAAAAAAGCAAAAGAAGAAGGTGAGCCAGGTAATATGAAAGGTTTTCATCTGTACTCCTTTCAACGAAAAGATATTAAGTTTCTCTAGGGGTTTATTTATAGTTTGAGCTGTCATAAGGGTCTAGATTTAATTCGTTCTTATTAAAATTTATAGCCGATTCCGGCACCAACATTCCATTCGCCATCTTTTACAGCCGTTTTTGCATTATAATATAAGGGCACCTGAATGGCCAGATGATGAAAAACTGCGGTTAGGCCGAAGCCCAGATTGGGAGTAAGCAAACTATTTTTTGGTGCTCCCGGATTTACTTTATCTTCTTTGATTCTTAAACTCGGCAGCAATCCTGCTGCTATGGAATAGGGTTTCTTAACAAATTTAATATTCGGCCCCACGCAATTGATATAAGCGCTTTTATCTACATATCCGGCTACGATTATCCCATCAAATAGTGCTAATTTGGTTTGAGCTTTACCCTGAAATGAAAGCATAGCTATGGCCGGGCAGCTTAAAAAAGCCACATATTTCTTAATTTTCATTATCTATTTTTTGCTTTAAGAGTGTTTACAAATGATGATTTTGTGGTTCATCTTAGTTAACCGCGATATATACAGTTCCATCTTCAATTTTTACAGGATAAGTTTTTATGGCGCATTCATCGCCACTTAAACATTCGCCTGTTTTTAGTGAAAAGTTCATTTTATGAAAAGGGCATGCTACTTTAGGTTCGTCTGTAATGGTTCCAATCATGCCTCGGCTTAAAGCCATTTGTTTTTTGTGCGGGCATTCATTCTGCGTGGCATACCACTCGTTTCTTCTGGTAAAATAGAAGAGTGCAATTTGCTCCTCTCCATATTTTACGCACACACCTCCATTTTCCACTGCATCCTCCACACGGCATGCAGCTAACCAATTAGTTGTTGTTTCTGTCATAATCTTTAGTTTAGGGTTTGATGATTTGTTGGTTGATTATATTTGGTTAGACTTTTTTCCATTCAGGAGTTTTTTTCTGCCCACGCATCTCTACAAACTCAATCGTTGGGTCTTTATCCTCTGGTGCATTAACGAAGTGAGAAAAACGCTTTCTAATAGCTGGATTCTCCACCGCTTCTTTCCATTCACACTGGTAGGTTGAAACCAGATTTTCTATTTCTGCTTCCCATTTTTCAGCCATTCCCAGGCTATCGTTGATAACAACATTGCGTAAATATTCCATTCCGCCTTCCATTTTGTTTAACCAGGTTGCTGTTCTGGTTAATGGATCGGCTGTCCGGATGTAAAACATCAAAAAGCGATCGATATATTTTATGCAGGTTTCGCTGTCCAAATCGGCAGCCAACAATAAAGCATGTTGCGGTTTGCTTCCGCCATTTCCGCAAACGTAGAGGTTCCAGCCTTTTTCTGTCGCGATGATTCCAAAATCCTTGCTTTGGGCTTCTGCACATTCTCTAATGCAACCGCTTACGGCCGATTTAAATTTATGCGGCGCTCGGATTCCGCGGTATCTCTCTTCAATTCTAATGGCAAAACTGACACTGTCGTGTAAGCCAAACCGGCACCAGGTGCTTCCAACACAGCTTTTTACGGTACGCAGTCCTTTGCCGTAAGCATGTCCGCTTTCGAAACCAGCGGCAATCAGTTCCTCCCAAATGATTGGAAGATCATTCAGGTGAGCGCCAAACATATCGATTCTTTGTCCACCCGTTATTTTGGTGTACAGGTTGTATTTTTTAGCTACTTCGCCAATAACAATTAATTTATCAGGTGTAATTTCCCCGCCTGGAACGCGTGGTACTACCGAATATGATCCGCCTTTTTGAATGTTGGCCAGGAAACGATCGTTACTATCTTGTGCAGTGTCATTTCCTTTTTTAAGGATCATTTCATTCCAAAGGCTAGCCAATAGCGATGAAACCAATGGTTTACAAACCTCACAACCATCAGATTGACCAAATTCATTCAATACATCATCATAATTTTTTAAATTATGGATGTGAATCAGGTCGTAAAGCTCTTGTCGGCTGTAGTTAAAATGTTCGCAGATTACATTCCTTACATATTTACCTTGTGCTTTTAAGGTGTGAAGCATTAAATCTTTAACCATCGGCATGCAACCACCACAGCCTGTTCCTGCTTTGGTACATTTTTTTATGTCATCTAAAGTTTCGCAGCCCTGATCGATTATTGAACTGCAGATCCCCCCTTTTGTTACGCCCTCACAACTGCAAATTAAAGCTGCATCTGGTAAGCTTTCAATCCCTGCTCCAACTTGCTCTCCACCGCGGCTACCCAATATTAATTCTTCAGGATCTGCAGGTAACAAGATTTGGTTAACACTGGTTTGCAACAGCATATTATATGCTGTTGCGTCGCCAATTAAAATACCTCCCAAAAGGTATTGCCCGTCATTACTAATGTTTATTCTTTTATAAATTCCTTTGTGTTTATTTTCAAAAACAATGGTTCTGCAATCTGGCTCATTAATAAAAGGATCGCCGAAACTGGCTACATCAATGCCGATTAATTTAAGTTTGGTGCTCATATCAAAGCTTTTAAATGATTTCGATTGAGCACATAGATTAGAAGCCAGCACTTCAGCCATTTCGTAACCTGGAGCTATAAGTCCATAAATCATTTCTTCGAACAGGGCACATTCTCCGATGGCGAAAATGCAGGGATCATTGGTTTGCATTTCGGCATCCACTATAATTCCCCCTCTTGGTCCCACATCTATTCCACACTTTCTAGCTAACTCATCCCTGGGTTTAATCCCGGCAGAAATAACCAATATATCGGTGGCCAGTTCACTACCATCGCTAAATTTTAATCCGCCAATATTAGTTTCGCCTTCAATGCTGCTGGTGTTTTTGTTCAAGTAGATCTGAAGGCCCAAATCTGCTAACATCGATTTCAACATTTCACTTCCGGCCATGTCGATTTGTCTTGGCATCAATCGCGGTGCAAATTCAATAATGCTGGTTTCCTCAATTCCTAAATCAATTAAAGCTTTTGCGGCTTCGAGGCCTAGTAAGCCGCCACCAATTACCGAAGCTTTTTTTGCGTTTTTGGCGTAGCCGGCGATAAGATCAAGATCATCAATGGTGCGGTAAACAAAAACACCCTCTTTCTCTATGCCTTTTATATGAGGTACAAATGCAGAAGAGCCCGTGGCGAAAACCAAAAAATCGTAACGATAAACTTCGCCAGATGAGGTGGAAACTGTTTTCGCCGCTCTATCTACCTCGACAACGGGATTGTTAAGGTGTAAATCAATTTCCTGTTCTTCATACCAACTGGCCGTAGACATAGAAAGGTCTTCTGCTGTTTTACCGTTAAAATACTCACTTAAATGAACACGGTCGTAAGCCCTGCGCGGCTCTTCTCCAAAAATAATTAGTTTGAACGAATCTGATTTGGATTTGAGTTTTTCACAGAACTTATATCCAACCATTCCATTTCCGATTATAATTATCTTTAATTTATTCATGATTTAAGGTGATTTTAGTTTATTGATGATTTTAAGGGTTGGTTTTTGTAAATTTTATGTTCAAACAGTTCAATTCGGCATATAAATTTTTAATTAACTATAAAATTCTATGTACATTTTGTAATTAATATGATTTTTTATATTCAAATATAGATTTTTTTTGGTAAAAAGTTTATTAAATATGATTTTTGTCATAAAATTTTGTGATTTTTAATAATTTATCATCACTTTTATATCTTAATAATTAAATCATTAAAATAACAGACAAAAAAATGGCTGAATTTGGACTTTTTATAATGGGTGCAGGTCCTGGTGACCCAGAATTATTGACAATGAAAGCATATAATGTGCTCAAAAGGGCAGAAGTTGTGCTTTATGATAATTTAAGTAATCAAAAATTGCTCGAAATTGCGCCCAAAGGCTGCGAAATGGTGTACGTGGGTAAAAAACCTTATGAAAAATGTACGCCTCAAGAAAAAATTAACGAATTAATTGTTAAATACGCCAAACTAAAGCGAGTTGTGGTGAGGTTAAAAGGTGGCGACCCTTTTATATTCGGTAGAGGTTTTGAAGAAACTTTGTATGCTGAAGCACATGGGATCAAATCGCATTACATACCAGGAATTAGTAGCATGCAGGGCTTAGGTTTTATTGATGTGCCTTTAACCCACCGCGGAATTAGTGAGAGTGTTTGGATTATTACCGCCACAAAAAAAGATGGAAGCCTTTCTAAAGATTTGGCTTGTGCTATGAAAACCTCGGCTACCGTAGTGATTTATATGGGAATGAAAAAACTCGCTGAAATTTCTGCGGCATATAAGTTAGCCGGTTTAGGATCAACACCTGCGGCAATTATTCAGCATGCTACATTGCCTCATCAAAAACAAGGAACTTGTGAAATTAAAGATATTCAGGAAATGGCGCTGAAAGAAGGGTTATCTTATCCAGCCATTATTGTAATAGGTGATGTAGTAAAGGTTAGGGAAATTGTGTCATCACAACAATATTTTAAACAGGCAGTTGCGGTATAAATAAAAAAAAGGTCTAAGAAATTAATCCTAGACCATATTTTATGAAATAGATTGCTACTTTGCTAGGTTCTCCCCATCACGGAGGAAAAGACAATGAAGATTGTTTGGATTATTTAAATTCTCTGAAATCCTGCCCGTCTTTAATGTTCAACAAGCTTTCGTAAATTAAGCTGATCACATTATCAACATCTTCTTTGTGCACCATTTCTACTGTGGTATGCATGTAGCGTAAAGGCAAAGATATCAATGCCGAAGGAACCCCGCCGTTTGAGTAAGCAAATGCATCAGTGTCCGTTCCCGTTGAGCGTGAAGAAGCTTGACGTTGGAATGGGATTTCGTTTTTCTCAGCCGTTTTGATTAGTAATTTATTCAAATTGGTTTGGACTGCCGGAGCGTAAGAAACCACCGGACCTTTACCTGCTGATAAGTCACCTTGCGTATTCTTGTTGATCATTGGTGTGGTTGTATCGTGGGTAACATCAGTTACAATGGCCACATTTGGTTTAATGCGTTGCGCAATCATTTCTGCTCCACGTAAGCCAATTTCTTCCTGTACAGAGTTTACAATGTATAAACCGAATGGAAGTTTTTTCTTGTTTTCTTTCAACAAACGGGCAACTTCGGCAATCATGAAACCACCAACGCGGTTATCTAAAGCACGACCAACGTAATAGCGATCGTTTAATACCATGAATTCATCTTCGTAGGTGATTACGCAGCCTACATGGATGCCCAATGTTTCTACTTCTTCTTTTGTAGTGCAACCGCAATCCAGAAAAATATTTTTCAATTCTGGTGCCTGTTCTTTTTCGCCATGACGGGTATGGATAGCTGGCCAGCCGAAAACTGCTTTAACCAAGCCTTTCTCGGTATGGATATTTACGCGTTTTGATGGCGCAATTTGATGGTCAGAACCACCATTACGGATGACATAAATTAAACCATCACTGGTAATATAGTTTACATACCATGAAATTTCATCGGCATGGGCTTCTATTACCACTTTGTAAGGGGCTTTTGGGTTAATTACACCGACTGCTGTTCCGTAGTTATCTACAAAATGCTCATCAATGTATGGTTTTAAATAGTTTAGCCATAATTTCTGGCCTTCCCATTCGTAACCTGTTGGAGCAGGATTGTTAATGTATTCTTCTAAAAATTGTAACGATTTTTTGGTCACAACGGTTACATGTTTTTTCTTATCCTGCGTTTTTGGCAGGTTAGCGTCTTCTTTTTTCTTAGCCATATTTATTTATGATGTTAGATTCACAATTTCGGATTTGCGGGTAGCAGCCCCAGTCATCAATCAGATTATATTTATGATTTTAGCTTTACAAATTCGAATAGGCGAGGTGTTAAATCGTCATTCGTCAATCTACAATCTAAAATTCTTTCTCCATTACTACGAAATCATAACCATCTTTAAAAAATGTTTTTTCCGTTTCATGGAATCCAAATTTATAATAAAATTCCTTAGCATTTACCCTTGCATTGCACCAGAGCTTGCTTGCTTTCTGAATTTTACAAAAATCCAAGATATAATCCATTAATTGCGATCCATAACCAGATTTTTGTGCTTCGTTTGAAATAGCGAGTTTTCTAAATTGATAAACATCGCCATCATGAAATAATGAAACCACGCCAGTTAATTTGTGATCAGCGTATAAGCCAAAGTGAAGTCCATCAAAATCCTCATGAAGTTTGACAGATTCAAAGGGAAGTTCCGGATACATCACTTCATGACGGATACGCCAGGTTAGCGAAGGGAATATTTGTTCGATTTGTACTAATGCCATAATTAAAGTAGAAAGTTGAATCCTAGCTTTCCCCCGACATTGAAATAGGTATCTACTTTTGTTAGTGATACCAATGGACCAAGCGCTAATTCGAAATTTATTTTTCTGCCTATACAGGTTTGAAAACCCCATTGTGGCATTACGTTAATTTGATAGCCGTAAATGGTATCGCTTTCCGTTGGAATAACGCCTAAAACATCCAAGCCTAGATAACCGGCGTTGTTGTTTATTGTTTTTCTGCCCTTTTTTACTCTTTTCTCGAAGTTGTAATAATGCCTAAATCCTGCATTCAAAACTGGGTAAATCTTAAAATCGGATTTTGTATTAGTGGTGAAATTAAAATTGTTATCGAAAAATATATCTGTTTGATAGATAAAAGTTCCCTCTGCACCGCCACCAAAGTAAACTGATGTTGTTTTGCCTACTTTTTGTTCTCTTTCGAAATTAAGACCAAGTAGCGATAGCCTTATTTTATTCAAAGAAACTACTTCTATCGGTTGCGTAACCTTTTTACTATCTTGGGCTTTAGATTTAGAAATAGATAAGCTACAAATTAAAATAGCTAGTGTAAGTTTGATTGCGTTTTTAGATGTCATGTATTGAGTATTGATTTAGATAATTTTTTTCTGCCGTAGAATAGATAAATTAAAATATTGATGATGATAATTGCCGTCATGCCGTAGCAAAAAATGGCCCAGCCGCCTTGTGCCCAAAGCCATAAGCCTAAGGCCGAACCGCAACTGGCGCCAATAAAACTAACCGACATAAAAATAGTATTTAAGCGGTTTCTCGCCTCTGGTATGAGGGTGTAGATTCGGGTTTGGTTGGTCACGTGAATGGCTTGCTGACCGATATCGATGAGTACAATGCCAATCACAAAAAGGTATAAGTGGTTGCCAGTGAAGTAAAATAAGGCTACACTGATGAGTTGCAGGATAAACCCGATCATTAAGTTTTTACGAGGGTTGTTGCCATCGCTTAACTTCCCTACAAGCGGCGCAGCTAAAGCACCAGCAGCGCCGGCAATGCCAAACAAACCAATTTGCAAGGTTTGAAAATTAAACGGGGGATTGGCTAAAAACAAAACCATGGTTGTCCAGAAAGCACTAATAATAGCGAAGGCCAAAAAGTTGATAATGGAAGTTTCGCGGAGCACTGGTTGAGATTTAATATAGCTAAACATCGAGCCCATTAATTGCTTGTAACTTCCCTTAAAAGCCGGAAAGCTTTGAGGAAAGCGTTTCGCCATTAAGGCAATAAGTAACAAACAAATGCCTGCAGCAATATAATAAACCGCCCTCCAGCCAAGCCAGAAACCAATACTTCCGCTTACTGCTCGAGAGGCCAGAATACCTACCAGCAAACCGCTCATAATCATGCCAATGTTGGCGCCACGATTTTCATCGGTACTCAGGTTGGCGGCTAAAGGCAGTATTAATTGAGGTACAATGGAGCAGATGCCAATCAGCAGAGAGGCGATTTCCAATAAGAAAAAAGAATGTGAAACGGCTGCTGTTAACAGCGCCAAAATAGCCATAGCTGTTATAATCAAAATCTGCTTTTTGCGCTCAAACATATCGCCCAGCGGCACAAGTAAAAACAAACCCAAAGCGTAACCAATCTGAGTGGTGTAGGTAATTCTACCTGCATAAGTTTCGGTTAACTTAAACTCTTCTGCAATTAAAATAACTAATGGTTGGCAATAATAAATATTGGCAACAATGAGGCCGGTACAGAAGGCCATCAGGAGGATGTCTATGCGTTTTAGCATGTTAAGGAGAAGTTCGAAGTAAAAAGTTCAAAGTGTGGGGGACGAAGGTAGCTAAAGGTTAATGTTTGCTCTTTTATCTTTACTCCTCTTATAAAGGTATATTTCCATGTTTTTTACGAGGACTGTTGACCACTTTGTTTTCCAACATCTTAAAAGCTTTAATCAGTTTTATCCGGGTTTGCGAAGGCTCAATTACCTCATCAATAAAGCCACGTTCGGCGGCCCGGTAAGGGTTGGCAAAGATATCCGAATACAGTTTTTCTTTTTCCAGCCATTTCTCATTAGGGTTCTCTGCAGTAGTAATTTCCTTTTTAAAGATAATTTCTGCAGCTCCTTTTGCGCCCATTACCGCAATTTCAGCACTTGGCCAGGCGTAATTCATATCAGCGCCAATGTGCTTGCTGTTCATCACATCGTAAGCACCGCCATAAGCTTTCCTGGTAATTACGGTAATTCGCGGTACAGTAGCCTCGCTAAAAGCATAAAGCAATTTTGCGCCGTTGGTAATAATACCGTTCCATTCCTGATCGGTTCCTGGTAAAAAACCTGGAACATCTTCAAAAACCAGTAAAGGAATATTAAAACAATCGCAGAAACGAACAAAACGAGCCGCTTTTGTAGAAGAATTACTATCTAAAACGCCTGCCAGATAAGCAGGCTGATTGGCTACAATGCCAATGCTTCGTCCAGCCAAACGGGCAAAACCAACCACAATATTTTCCGCAAAGTCTTTATGAACTTCCAGAAAACTATCTTGATCAGTAACCTCTGCTATAATTTCGCGAATGTCATAAGGTTGAGAGGCATTTTGAGGCATAAAAGTATCTAACGCAGTTCTGCTTTCGTCGCTACTTTCGTAATGAAGTTGAGTAGGTATTTCCTCGCAATTTTGAGGCATATAACTTAGGAGTTGCTTAACATGGTTAATGGCTTCAATTTCATTGGTGCAGGCAAAATGTGTCACACCCGATTTTGTGGCATGCGTAGTTGCACCACCCAATTCTTCCGATGTTACCTCTTCATGCGTTACCGTCTTCACTACATTTGGCCCGGTTACAAACATGTAGGAAGTATTCTCTACCATCAAAATGAAATCGGTAATGGCAGGGGAGTACACCGCACCTCCGGCACATGGCCCCATAATAGCAGAAAGCTGCGGGATAACCCCCGAGGCCTGAACATTTTTATAAAAGATATCAGCATAACCGCCTAAAGAAACTACTCCTTCTTGAATTCGGGCACCTCCGCTGTCGTTTAAGCCAATTAAAGGTGCACCATTTTTCATGGCCAAATCCATTAACTTGCAAATTTTTTCGGCATGCGTTTCAGAAAGCGATCCTCCAAAAACAGTAAAATCTTGAGAGAACACATAGGTAAGCCTGCCGTTAATGGTTCCATAGCCAGTGACTACACCGTCTCCCAGAAATTTTTCGCGTTCCATTCCGAAATCCGTACTGCGATGGGTAACGAGCATACCAATTTCTTCAAAACTACCTTCATCCATTAAAAAGTGAATGCGTTCCCGGGCAGTAAGTTTACCTTTTTTGTGTTGGCTATCTATTCGAGCCTGACCGCCACCAAGCTTTGCCTGATTAATTTTATCTTGAAGTAATGCTATTTTCTTATCCATTGCTGATAATATGTGGATTTAAAATTAAAAATTAACAACGGTAATGCAAGCTTAATTGGAGAAGTTTGTGGGAGAGTGATCTTAACGTTTCCACTTGTAGTTAAATGTTTATAAAACGAAAACTGAGGAAACTTTTATTTCTTTGTAGTAATATAGCGCAAGCAACCAATTTTAACAGCATACATAAAGCGCTCTTTAAACCGGGCAATTTAAGTAAAGACTCATTAGCTTGATGCTTCAAAAATATTTTACTAAATTGAATATCAGAAGAATATGGGTTTTATCAGCGAATAAATTGTTGTATTACAAATATTTTACAACCCATTGTGCTTGAAAAACCAATTATCCGTTTATTTTTGCAAACAACATTAGAATAAGATTAGAACAAATGTTTTTGAGGAAATACAAATACACAATCGTTGCAGCATTTATGCTTATCTTCTCCGCGAAGATGGCTATTTCTGGTGCGCCTGTGTTTTGTTCCAGTATCGATAAAGAAATTATGAACGCAGTAATCATGCAAATCGAGTTAGAGCATGAAGGCGGTAAAGACTCCGCCAAAGACATTGCAAAATTCTCCGATTTCAAGCTTATCGAGCTAAACCATCCCATCTTTTCTTACGAGTTCTCTTCCAGTCATTTCTTTTTGAAGAGCAGTTTTATTGAGCATTTCAAGCGGTATGTAGATCCATATCACCCTGCAGTTCCAACACCGCCACCAAATTTTATCTAGTTTTTTCTTCTTGGGATAGGTTTAATATACAAACATGTTTAAGCTGCTGAGCAAATACTCAACAGGTTCAACAACACCTCTCCCCGCGATTTATTCGTTAAAATTTACTAGATAATTATATCGTTATGCAAAAGTTTAACCCGGCCTTTTCAGGTTCGGACGTGAAGAAATATTTTCTTGCCAAGAATTTAAAGAAAGATCTTCCATCGAGTATTGTTGTTTTTTTGGTGGCATTGCCACTTTGCTTAGGTATCGCACTAGCCTCAGGTGCACCGTTATTTGCCGGCCTTATTACCGGTATAATCGGAGGGATTATTGTTGCTTCTGTTAGTGGATCTCAGCTTAGCGTAAGCGGACCAGCCGCTGGTTTAACCGTAATCGTTTTTGGAGCCATCACCTCTTTGGGGCCATATCCAACATTCCTTTTAGCCGTTGTGCTCGCTGGTGTTTTCCAGTTAATTTTAGGATTAATAAAAGCAGGTACCATCGGCAATTATTTTCCTTCAAGTGTTATCGAAGGAATGCTGGCCGCTATCGGTTTAATTTTAATTTTAAAACAGCTTCCGCATGCTTTGGGTGTTGATACCGATTTCAGTGGTGATGAAGGTTTTTTTCAGCAAGATCACGAAAATACATTTTCTGCTATATCAGCAGCAATCAGTCATTTTAGTCTCGCTGCGGTTGCCATCAGTTTATTGTCCATTGCCATACTAATCATCTGGCCGAAAATAAGGCAACTGGCCATTGTACCTGCACCGTTAATTGTAGTAATAATCGGCGTAATAGGAACCATGATTTTTGCTGGTACTGCGTATCCGTTAAGGGCTGATCAGATGGTTAAAATCCCAGTGATAGATGGTTTCAACGGATTTTTAGGTTTGTTTACCATGCCCGATTTTAATCAGCTAGGCAACAAAAATGTTTACATTGTGGCATTAACGATTGCGGTGGTAGCCAGTTTGGAGACGCTGCTGAGTATAGAGGCGGTAGATAAAATTGACCCCATTAAACGTGTATCTCCAACAAACAGAGAGTTAATTGCTCAGGGAATTGGCAATATTACCAGCGGTATGGTTGGTGGTCTACCAATGACTTCCGTAATTGTGAGAAGTTCTGCAAATGTAAACTCTGGCGGCAGAACTAAAATGTCTGCAATTTTTCATGGCGTTTGGCTGCTGCTTTCATTGCTGTTTATTCCGAAAGTTATCAATATGATTCCCCTGTCATGCCTGGCGGCAATTCTATTGGTAACGGGTTATAAACTCACCAGAATCGGTTTATTTAAACACATGTACCACAAAGGATGGGACCAGTTTGTGCCTTTCGTAGTTACGGTTGTGGCCGTATTGTTTACTGATTTGCTAAAAGGTGTTGCGATAGGCATGTTGGTGTCGATCTTTTATCTGTTGCGTACAAACATGCGTAATCCTTTCTTCTACAGAATTACCAACGAAGGCGATAAAAAGAACATCAGAATTAAACTGGCAGAAGAAGTCTCTTTCTTAAATAAAGCAGCGATACAAGTAGTTTTAACGAATATTCCTCGCGAAACAAATGTAATAATTGATGGTTCAAACGCCAGATACATCGACCCGGATGTTTTGGAAACCATTTTTAATTACAAGCATAATGCCTTTACCAAGGGTATTATTGTCACATTAGAGAACGTACAGAAACATTATACTGTACCGAAATTAACCAACAAAGTAGTAGAGGATATTAATAAATAACAGCCATGTGCGCAAAAACAATAGAGACAGAGAACATCAGTTACGAAACCCTTTTGCAAGGAAACAGAGATTGGGTTAAGGATACGATTGATAATGATCCGAATTTTTTTAATAAATTATCTGAAGGTCAAAATCCACCCGTTTTGTGGATTGGTTGTTCAGACAGCCGGGTTCCGGCAAACCAGATTACAAATACTAAACCAGGCGACATTTTTGTACATAGGAACATTGCCAATGTAGTGGTACATACCGATATGAATATGCTTTCGGTACTGGATTATTCAGTAAATGTTTTAAAAGTAAAACACGTAATTGTTTGTGGTCATTACGGCTGCGGTGGGGTAAAAGCCGCCCTTGGTAATAAACAAGTAGGGATTATTGATAACTGGTTGCGAAACATTCGCGATGTATATCGTACCCACGAGCGTGAAATGGCAACCATCAAAGATTCCGATCAACGCTTTGATCGGTTAGTAGAACTGAACACCATTGAAGGAGCATCAAATATTATGAATACTTCCATTGTACAGGCTGCCTGGGCCAACGGTCAGGATTTAGCAGTTCATGCATGTGTTTACAGCCTTAAAACAGGCATCATTAAAGATATGAAAGTTACTTGTAACTGCCTCGATGATGTTGCGCCTGCGTTTAAGGTGGGTTAAAACACATCCCGATCGTATAATTAGTGTTAAAAGCCCCGTTAAAGTCGGGGCTTTATTTTTCTTCGCTATTTGGCATGTTGCCAGCTTCTCCTTTATTGCCTTTTTCCGCATCTGCACGTGCTTCTTCCGATCCAAAATCACCGCCTCCGAAATCTCTCCCCAAGTGTCCTGCATCAGATTTTACCTTGTTTTTATCGCTCTGCTCATCACTACGGTGGCGTGGCACTTGTTGTTCGGGCATATTAGATCTCTCGGCCGAATTATTAATATTTTCATCTCGTAAATTCGAGTTTTTTTCTTCCTGGTTTTCCATGATGTTTTTATTTCTCTATAGAACAGTTAAACCTTGTTATAGTTTTGTTGGATTTGGAAATGAATGTTTCGCCCTTTGTGGATACTGTAGCCCTGCCATTCGTTCCAATCTTTTTGTTTTCAACGTTTTACTTACGCTGAATATGCATATGCCCGTTAGCGTTAGTAATTTTAAGCTGCAAAAAAAAGGATTTTCCCTATTGTCGGGTTTAAAAATTAAAAAAAGTGCCTTTTACACACTGCAGACCTAAATAGTTGCGAAAGGTTGAGCAATTAAATGGGATTGTAGCGACATTTTTTTTGTTGTCATCCTGAAAGATAATTTATTGCATAAAAATCAATATCGATGACGGCAAGAACGGTTGTCATTGCGAGGTACGAAGCAATCTCATTTCACAAATAACACCACAAATGAGATTGTGCCAAAGGCATTCTTGTGGAACTTCTATCGATAAAATATCGATTTCGCAAAGACGGTAATTTAAAAACGCAGCAGAGGGAAAAAAATATATCGTAAAGCCCGACTAACAAAAGCATTACTACTTTCATTGCTTTCTAAATCCTTTTAAAGAGAAAAACCCCTGATTGCTCAAGGGTTTCAAAATATATTGATGCTTCGACAGCTTAGGTGAAAAATATTAATCTTCAGCTAAGAACGGGTAACGATAATCAGTTGGCGATTCGAAAACTTCCTTAATGGTACGTGGAGAAACCCAACGTAATAAATTAATCATCGAACCGGCTTTATCATTAGTACCCGAACCTCTGGCGCCGCCAAATGGCTGCTGACCAACAACAGCTCCGGTACATTTATCGTTGATGTAAAAGTTACCAGCCGAATTTCGTAAAGCATGGCTTGCCTTATCAATCGCATAGCGATCTTGTGCAATTAATGCACCTGTTAAAGCGTATGGCGAGGTTGTATCAATCACTTCCAAAATTGAATCAAAATCTTTGTCAGCATACACGTAAACCGTTAAAACAGGACCGAACAATTCTTCACACATGGTGGTGTATTTCGGGTCGTCGACCACTAAAACGGTTGGCTCAACAAAATAACCTTTGCTCTTATCATAATTGCCACCGGCAATAACTTCTACGCCCGTATCTTTTTTAGCTTGGTCGATGTATTTAGCCAGCTTATCAAAAGAGCGTTCATCAATAACCGCGTTAATAAAGTTGGTAAAATCTTCGGTTCCCCCCATTTTAAACGATGCGATATCGCGAAGCATTTGTTCTTTAATTTCTGGCCAAAGACTTTCAGCAATGTAAACACGACTTGCAGCCGAACATTTCTGCCCTTGATATTCGAATGCACCACGAACAATTGCTGTGCTTGCGATGTCAGTTTGTGCAGAAGGATGCACCAAAATGAAATCCTTTCCGCCAGTTTCCCCCACAATACGAGGATAAGATTTGTATTTATGGATGTTTGTTCCAATCGTTTTCCAGATTTCCTGGAACACTTTTGTAGACCCAGTAAAGTGAATACCAGCAAAATCAGGATGATTAAAAATCACCTCGCCTGTTTCTGGTCCGTCGGCGTAAACCAAATTCACAACACCATCGGGTAAGCCCGCCTCACGGAAAATTTCCATTAAAAGGTTAGCCGCATAAACTTGTGTATCGGCAGGTTTCCAAACCACAACATTTCCCATCATCGCTGCCGAGGCAGGTAAATTTGCCGCGATGGCGGTGAAGTTGAAAGGTGTTAAAGCAAAAACGAAACCTTCAAGTGGGCGTTGTTCCACTCTATTCCAGCTTCCACGAGGTGAAACCGGAGGTTGTTGTTTGTAAATATCGGCCATGTAGCTTACGTTAAAACGTAAGAAATCAATCAGCTCACAAGCGGCATCAATTTCTGCCTGATAAGCATTTTTGCTTTGACCTAACATTGTCGCAGCATTTAGCTTATAACGATATTTGCCCGCAATTAAATCAGCAGCTTTTAAAAATATTGCTGCTCTATGTTCCCACGAAAGGTTTTCCCAATCTTGTTTTGCAGCCAAAGCTGCATCAATTGCTTGTGTTATGTGTGTTTTATCGCCAATGCTAAATTGGGCTAAAATATGTTGATGATCATGTGGTGGAACAACTTTACCTTTCTTATCGGTGTGAACTTGTTTGCCGCCAATGTACATCGGAATGTCTTGTTGGTGTGAGCGAGCCTCGGCAAGCGCTTCTTTTAAAAGTACGCGTTCTTTGCTGCCTGGGCCATAATTTAATATAGGTTCGTTTACCGGAGTGGGTACGTTAAAAAATCCTTTAAGCATATTTTATTTTTTATGATTTACACAAAGATAAGGCTTTTTGAGGGATGCAATTCTATTATTCTGTAAAGAAAATAGGGACTATTCCTGTTTTAGACAGTCAAACTTTTAAAAAAGCGATACATAAATATCTTCCATCGTGGCTAATTGAAGCCATGTGTTTGTGCTGTGTTTTTTTATCTATTACCTCAGGGAGATGGTTTCTGTCTTTTTGTAATGAACAGTTGGTGGAGTGTGTAAAAGCAACTGAATATTCTGCATTGTTTTTATGATGATGGACAGATAAATGATCCAGCATCAACGTGCAGGAATAAGCGAGTGTATGAACATAATTTTTGCTTATTTCGGTTTTTGTAAAAAAAGATTGACCACTCCGTTTTACCACGCCACTCGCACTATTGTTGCAAGAACCGAAAAGTGCACATTCGAAAGCCTGTGGATTAAAAAGCCTTTCGGAAGTTAACCGGTTATAACACTTATAGGCTGCTTCTTTCATGCTCCACAACACCCACACCATTGTATCTTCGCTTTTGGAACTATTTATAAGTTCTAGTTCTCTTGCGGAAAAAATTTTATTGAGGTAACCTTTTCTCCGCCAATTGTAGTGAAGCTTTGCAAACTTCAAATCTACAATATCATTACCCAGCATTTCCCTGACGTTTGTTCTCAATAATATCCACTGTAGCTTTAACTGTCAACATTTTTGCCATCGAATCGTTATCTATTTCGATGTTAAATCGATCTTCGATATCGAGCACGATATCAACCAGGTTGGCAGAATTTATTTTTAGATCTTTTAAAAAATCAGTGTCATCATCAATGCTTTGCAAAGCGATGGTTTCTTCGCTGTATGGGGTAATGATATTTTTAAGTTCTGCAATAATTTCTTCTTTACTCATAATTGTATTTCTTAAGGATGATACATGCATTTACATCGCCAAAACCGAAACTTGCCTTGGCCAGGTAATTAAATTGTTTGTTGATCAACTGCTGTGGAATTCGCGATTCGTTGATTAAATCGGCTATGGCCGGATTTAAATCTTCGCAGTTAACGTTTGGAAAGATAAAGCCTTCGGCTAATTGTAGCACAGAAGCTACGGTTTCTATGCTTCCGGCTGCGCTAATACAATGACCTATCAAACCTTTAATTGAATTAATATAGGGAAATTTTTGTTTCGATGTATCCAGCGCAGTCTTCCAATTTTCAATCTCCAGCGCATCTTTAGTGGTAGCAGTTAAATGCCCGTTTATCACCTCTATTTCATTGGCCCGGATGCCAGCATTATCGATGGCTTTTTTGATGCATCTTTGTACGGCCACCGGGTTTGGCGCAGTCATGGTGCCTAGGCCGCGTTGGCCGCCAGAGTTTAAATCGCCTCCTAAAACTTCTGCGTAAATGGGTGCGCTACGTAACAATGCGCTTTCAAGGGACTCCAGTACGAGTGCACCAGCGCCACTGCCTGGCACAAATCCGCTGGCGGTTGCACTCATTGGCCGGCTACCTTTTTCGGGCGCATCATTGTGTTTATAATTGCAAACCTTCATGGCATCAAAGCCGCCCCAAATGTACGGGCCGCTATCGCTGGTGCTTCCGGCAAGCATCCGTTTTGCTCTACCCGATTTAATTCGATCATAAGCCAGCAAAATACTTTCCACACCAGTTGCACAGGCAGATGAATTGGTGCTTACCTGGTTACCCAGGCCAATTTTGCCTGCAATAAATGCACTTACGCCACTAGCCATCGTTTGCACCACTACTGAACTACCTAGCTTTCGTATTTCCATATCATCGATTTTGTTAATAGCCCATCGAAATTTATCTATCCCAGAGGTGCCTGTGCCGAAAATGGTTCCACTATCCCAATCTGGTTCATTGATGTCGCTAAGCTTCAGGCCGGCATTTTCCCATGCATCTAAAGCGGCAATTACACCGTAAACTATGCCTGTACTGTTAAGGTTTTTTAGTTCTAGTGAGCTGAAATATTGTGCAATTCTATCTTCTGTAAGTGGAGGTTTGCCGGCTATTTGGCATGAAAATCCTAAGGCTTCTAAATCGCTTTGATGCGTAATTCCCGAGATGCCATTTTTAAGCGCATGCACAAAATCGGGGACGTTGGTAGCATTCGGCCCGCAAACACCTAAACCTGTTATCACTACTCTGTTGTTATCCATTGCCCTGTTGAATTAGCATACCTGCAATAGTTCCTTTACACAACATTTCGCCGATCGAATTTTTCATCACAACCTTGCAGCTTAATTTACTAAACCTGAAGTATATTTTTTCACTGGTTACCCAAACTTTATCTCCGGGATAAACAGGTTTCAGAAATTCTATTGAGTTAGAAGTCATAGCAAAAGCAGGTTTAGCATCATCATCCTGATCTTTTAATAAATAAATTCCAAAACAAACCAAACCAATCTGTGCCATTGTTTCCGTTAATATTACCCCTGGCGTAACTGGATTATTCTTGAAGTGGCTCTCATAAAAAACTAAATCCCTTCTGAATGAATAGGTGCCAGTAATTCCATTTTCGTCGAATTTTAATATTTCATCAACGAAAAGGAAATCTTTCCCATAGGGCATTTTTGCAAGTATTTCAGTAGCGGTCATATCACCATTGTAGGAGGATTCGTTGCGCAGAAAATCCTGGTCCGAAACTTAACATTATTCCGTTTTCTCCTGCTGCAGGTTGTTTATCAAGATATCGCTCCAAAACATATAAAACTGTGGCGCTACTCATATTTCCGTAAAGCCTTAATACTTCTTTGGTTTCATTGATGTTTTTCCCTAGTTCGCTAAACAAAGCTTCCACCACCTGAATTATTTTTTTACCTCCGGGATGAAATATGAGGTGGTCGATATCCTTAATCTCAAGATTGTTTTTTGCTAAGAAGGGATGGATAATCTCTGGGAAATGAGCAGCAATTGTTTCCGGAACTTCAATATCCAAAACCATTTGAAGCCCTGAATTGGTCAATTTGAATCCCATCATTTCTTCAGCATCGTAAAAGTGATACATTTCTTCAGCTAAAATTTTTGGTCCTTCGTCATTTTCGTTTGAGCTTAACAATACACAAGCGGCGCCATCACCAAAAATGGCTGCACTCACAATGTTGGCCATCGAAAAATCGTTCAGCAAAAACGTCGATGTTGGCGATTCAACCGCAACAACTGCTGCCCGTTTGCCAGGATTGGATTTTAAAAAATTTTTGGCATAAATCATTCCTGAAACTCCTGCGGCGCAACCCATCTCGGTTACAGGCAGGCGCACAATATCCTGTCGGAGTTTTAAGTTGTTGATCAGGTAGGCATCAAGAGATGGGATCATAATGCCTGTGCAGCTTACTGTGATGATATAATCTAAATCCTCTGGTTGCCAAGCTGCTTTTTCAAGTGCGTTTTTTATACACTGGCTTCCAAGTTTTATACCCTCTCTTACATAAATGTCATTTCGCTCCTCAAAACTTAAATCGCTAAAAACCTCCTCCGGCGACATAAACGAATAACGTCTATCAACGGCAGCGCCTTCGAAAATCTTCTTCACTTTTCTAACAAAGCGTTCATCATGATCTTTTAGCCAGCCATCTAAAAATGGAATAATATCTGCTGTTTCTCGCCAAAAGCCGGGTAAGGCTTTGGCTACTGCTTTTACAACTACGCTCATATTGTCTTAATAATCCATTGATATCGAAAAGCCCACTTCCACTTGATTGAGCTGTAATTAAAATTCAATTCTTTAGTATATTTTTCTAAATCTTCCCGCTTAAATCCACGGAGAATGGAGACTAAGCCATCTTCTCTTGACATGTGATTTAAGCCGAATACAAAACATAAGGCTTGAAAAAGCCGGTAAGCTAAAGCGCTTCTTTCCAAATCATTGATCACAATGCCAACTTTAGCAGAAGATTTAAACCGATTTAGAAGGTCAATTATCTCTTCATCTTTGAAATGGTGCAAGGTTAGTGTGCAAATAAAAATGTCACAGTGTTCTTCTGTAACCGAATCATCAAAAATATCTCTACACTGATAAGTGATATTGGAATAGTTTTCTGATAAACTTTCTGCGTGATCGATGGTGAACTGATTCGCATCTATTCCGGTTAAACTAAAATTCAAGTTATTTTTATCCGCATAATCTGCCAGCGTCCTCAGCATGTCGCCATTGCCGCAACCTATATCAGTAATACGCAGCAATTGGGTTTTCGGTTTGTTTTTTAGTAATGTTTTTATGCCATCGAGCGTAACTTTATTGCCTCCTAATAACTTGTTAATACTGGCGATTTTGTCTAATGCATCACGCAGAATGTCTCCTTTCATTTCAAAGTCATCCATTAATTCTGGTGCAGTACTTCTAAACTTTGTATTTATCGACATTAGTTGTTTATTGTAATTGGTTGTCCATGGGTATGTTTAATTATCTTGTTCAGTATAAATGGCATAGCATGTAAAGAAATCATGGCTATATTTTCATAAGTATTGGTTTTTAAAATATGGCTTAAAATTCTCCCAAACTTTAATCTATTTTTAAAAAGGTTTTGCCATGCTGCCCTATATTCTTTTTCCAGAATGGCTCTTGAAGAGTGATTTGCAGTTAGCTTTGCGATTAATTCGCTCGCTATTTTAGCGCTATGGATTGCCATTGCCATGCCGTTTCCACAAAGTGGATGAATTAAACCGGCAGTATCGCCAATCATCAGAATATGGTTTAATATTGGTTCTTTGGCTGCGAAAGATATCTGACTGATCGTTAGCGGTGCATCGAAAAGCATCTCTGCGCCTTGAAGAATTTTTTTTAGATTGTTGTTTTTATACAATACATTTTCTTGAAAAGCCAGTATATTTTTTTGTCGTTTAAAGCTTTCGTAATTTGCCAAATAACAAACGTTTACATGATCATTTTCGACTTTTGAAACGCCACAATAGCCCCCGTCAAAATTATTTAAGCTAACCGTATTGCTCGGAAAATCGCATTTGTAATGTGCTTTAACTGCTAAATAAGGAGATTTTTTGTTGATGAAATTTCGATTTAGTTTTACATCGATTGACGAACGTTTTCCATAAGCACCTATCAAGTATGCAGCACTGTAATTTTCTCCAGACATTGTTTCTACCAGAAATTCATCTTTAAGGTAAAGCACATTTGATACGGTATTTTCGATCACATTTATCCCTCTTTTGATAGCTAACCTGTACAAATGATAATCAAGCGTATAGCGGCTCAAGCCAAAACCACCAAGAGGCAGCGCTGTATTAATCTCTTTCCCGGAGATAGAGGTAAACTGTAAGTGGGTAATTTGAGGTGGGAAGAAGTTGTTGATATTAATACCAAGCCAATTAAAATAGGGCAAAACCTCGTTTGAAATGTACTCTCCGCAAACTTTGTGGTGAGGATAAGCAGATTTCTCGATTAAGGTAACTTCAAAACCTAATTTATTAAGGTGGAGCGACGCTGTTAAGCCAGCTAAGCCACCTCCAATAATTAAGATTTCTGTTTTAAGTGGCATAAAGGATTACAGATATACAAGGTAACACTTTATATCTGTCCTTTGTTCAAAATTTGTTAGGGCATCTTTATGTAAACCTATCGGTCACTTCTTTCTTCCATTTTCAGGTCGGTATCAAAAGGACTTTTTGTAAATGGATAAATCGTTTGTTTTACAAAACCTTTCGGGTATTCTGCCTCGTGCACCCCAGTTCCCGCAGGCCACTCTTTGCCTGGTAAATAATAGGTTCCGAATATCATATCAATAAATGGAAATATTGATGCGAAGTTATGGCCATAATATTTAGGATCTTCACAGTGGTGCCAGTGATGGTATTGGGGTGTGGTGAAAATGTACTTCAGCGGACCGAAATTTATTCTTGTATTGGCATGAATAAGAACAGCGTGAATGGCTATGAAGATGATATAGACGTTAAAAACTGTAGAAGAAAAACCCAAAATGTATAACGGGATGAAAGTCATGGCCCGGGTAAAGAAAATATCAATAAAATGAGTTCTGCTTCCTGCCAGCCAATCCATGTTCTGGGTAGAATGATGAATAGAGTGGAAACGCCACAAAGAAACACGTGTATGGAAAAAACGATGTGCCCAATATTGGAATAAATCTGTGGTAAAAAAGGCTAAGAAAAGTGCCGCAATGAAAGGCAAGCCTTGAATCCAGGTATGTAATCTATCCAGCCCCATCCAGCCAAAGAATAATACAGCGGGTTTTTGAGTGACGATGCCGAAAAACTGGATAAATAAATGGCTGATTACAAAGTAGGTTAAATCGGTGCGCCATTCCTCATGGAATTTGGTTTGATCATTATTTTTAGGAAAAAACAATTCTAAAGGAACAAAAATGGCGACCATCAATAGGAGATCCAAGATCATCCAATCTAAGCCAAAATGCCAGCTGGATTTAGCTACATCTCTACCTTCAACGCTTAAGGCACCCAATATTACCGCCAGTGCTGCCAAAGCAAAACCAGGCCAGCCATATTTAAGTTTTTTGCTTAGAATGATACTTAAAGCAGCAAAAAAGAATGAAGCTATAACGCCGCCAAGCATCAGCGCTTCCATGCTATTTTTGGTGTAAATTTCACGAAATTCTGGAGTAGTCAGTTTTTCAGGGTAGTGGAAACACAAAATCCCTAATAATGCTAAAACTGCTAAAAAAATAGAAGTATAGCCACTGATTTGGCCTTGACCGACTACTAAACGCTTATTTGGAGACATTAAAATATATGTTGTTAATCAACAATTATACTGAATTTTAAGTGTTTATCAGAAACTGAATTGAGATTTTGTTTTAAATAGACGTTAAAGTAAATGAATTTTTAGCTAACGCCACTACCTTAATTAATGGGTAATTGAAGCATTTCTTTTGCCAGGGAAATAGCTATCTTTAATTTATGGTAGATAGTAAAAAGTTAATCTTGCTAATTTTTATTTCAGTAATCGCAATAGGTGTAATTTGGTTTTCAGGTTATTTTATAGGTAAAGCAGTGTATTATCTTTTACACTAAATGGGCGATATTATCGACAAACGGGATTGCAGCTGTATCTTTTTATTAATAAAAAGATTTAGGAAAAAGCCCGACTAACCAAAATTGAAATGCAGGTATTGGTTTCCAGGTTTAAAATTTCTTATCAAAATCCAACAAACCTTTTTGTGTTTTAGAGGTTGCTTTATTGGGCATGTTTAACAACAATGCCTCATATTTTTAAATATTCCCTACTTTTGAAAGCACAACTATGTTACTAAAATATCTACGTCTTTTACTTCTTCCTTTTTCACTGATTTATGGAATAGCAATTACGCTTCGTAAAAAGTTGTACGATTGGGGTATTATGCGTGCTATCAAATTCGATCTTCCTGTTATTTGCGTAGGTAATTTAGCCGTTGGGGGATCAGGGAAAACCCCAACTACAGAATATTTGGTAAGGCTTTTGGTCGACTATAAAATTGCAATTTTGAGTAGGGGATATGGCCGCAAAACGAAAGGTTTTTTTTTAGCGGATGCAAGTGCAACTGCCGAAATTATTGGGGATGAACCTTTACAGTATTATCAAAAGCTAGAAAACGTTACTGTAGCCGTTTGCGAAGATAGGGTAGCTGGAATAGAAAAGTTAAAAGAAAATCACGATTTAATTATTTTGGATGATGCTTACCAACATCGGGCAGTAAGGGCTGGTTTTAATATCTTATTGTTCGAATTCAGGAAATTGGGCACCCTTCAGTTTCTTCTTCCGGCAGGAAATTTAAGAGATGTTTTTGCCTCTCGTAAACGAGCAGATGTTCTATTAGTTACCAAAGCCCCGGTGCCTTTGTTACATGTTGCGCAGCAGGCATCTATCAACGAGTTACAACCTAACTCCACTCAAAAAGTGTTGCATTCTTATTTAAAATACGGCAAGCTAGAACATTTATATAACGATGACAGTCGTTCGTTGGATGATATAAAAGATTTTCAAATTTTCTTACTCACTGGAATCGCAAATCCTGCCCCGCTAATCGAAGAGCTTGAAAAGTATTCCAAAACGATTAAACATGAAGAATTTCCAGATCATTATGCTTTCAAAACAGATGATATCAAGAATTTCAAGGCGGCTTTTGGATCTGAGGAGAAAAAAGAAAAAATTATCATCACAACAGAAAAGGATAGCAAACGTTTAAAAGCTGCGGGATTTGAAAATTTACTGATAAATTTACCAGTATATTTTTTACCCATCGAGGTTGAATTATTTGAAGAAGATAAGATTACCTTTGATGAACTTATTTTAAACTATGTTAAGAGCAATAGAAGAAACCGTTGAGTATATCAAACGTAAAACTGAAAACTTTGCGCCAGAAATAGGCATTATTTTAGGAACCGGATTAGGCGGTTTAGTAAAAGAGATAGAAGTAGAACATCAGTTGATGTATTCAAACATTCCAAATTTTCCTATCTCTACCTTAGAATTTCATAGTGGCAAACTCATCTTCGGCTCTCTAAACGGGAAAAAAATTGTGGCCATGCAGGGTCGTCTGCACTACTACGAAGGTTACAGTATGCAGCAAATCACTTTCCCTGTTAGGGTAATGAAAGGTTTAGGCATAGAAAACCTAATTGTTTCAAACGCTGCGGGCTCTTTAAACCCTGAGTTTAAAAAGGGCGATTTAATGATTATCGAAGATCACATTAATCTTCAGCCTGATAATCCATTAAGGGGTTTAATTGAAAGCTCTTTGGGCCCTCGTTTTCCTGATATGAGTGAGCCGTATAACCGTTCCATAACTTCGAAAGCTTTAAACATTGCAAAAACTTTAGGCATTAAATGCCACAAAGGGGTATATGTTGCCGTTTCTGGTCCGAATTTGGAGACCAAGGCTGAATATAAATATTTGCGTTTGATTGGTGGTGATGCCGTTGGAATGAGTACTGTGCCAGAAGTTATTGTAGCCAACCACGCCGGTTTGCCGGTTTTTGCTATTTCGGTTTTAACTGATGAAGGTTTTCCTGAAGATTTGCAGCCTTTTAACCTGGATGAAATTTTAGAGGCTGCGGCTAAAGCTGAACCTAAAATGACCGAAATTTTAACCCGCTTAATTGCTGAACTATAAGATGCTTAAAGTTGTTCAATTCTGCTTTATTATTTTGTTGCTTTCGGGTTTTCAAAAATCTTTTGCACAAGATTTAAAAACAAATATCAACGATAAATCAGAAGCCGATTCTATTAGAAAAAAACTTGATGCAAAGGATTCTGTCGTTTTTACAGCTAAATTTATTCGCTTTACTAAACTCGGTTTAAGTAGGGATAGTATTGTATTATTGCCGCTAGATACCTCGACGAGGAATATTCAGAACTATAGCCCACTGTTACAGCCGCAAAATCCAACCATAAATAATGGGAACATGGGTTTGGCAGCCCGCCCTTTGCTTTACGAACCCAGCAAACGCATTGGTTTCGATGCTGGTTTTCATTCATTGGATTACTATGCACTAACCCCCGAGGATATTATTTACTATCAGGCACGCTCCCCATATACCAGCTTATACTTAGTTAGTGCCGGACAAAAGGAGCAGCTGTTTAAAGCCATTCACAGCCAGAACATTAAGAAAAACTGGAATGCCGGCGTTAACTTTAATAGGGGAGATTCGAGGGGATTTTACAGCAGACAGCGGGGAGATAACTTGAATGTTGCCGTTTTTTCTTGGTATCAATCGCCAAGCAAACGCTATAATATGTGGGCTTCGGCAATTTTTAACACCATGCGGGCTTACGAAAACGGATCAACATTAGATTCGACTATCTTCAATCCGGGCTATAATAAAATCAGCAGAGATGCAGAAACCGTTAAGTTAACCACAGCGAGAAATTTGTATCGAAAGAATACGGTGTTTTTAAAACAAACGTATTACGTTGGCCGGATAGATACCTCTGCAAATTTCAACAGTGCTGTTTTACCCACCAACAAAGTAACCTACACGGTTGAATACAATAACGACAGTTACGATTTTGCTAAAAATGAAACTGACAGTTACGGCGTATTGCCGGAAGGATTTGCAAGTCCGATTTTTACCAACGATTCCACCCATGTTCAACATGTAAAAAATGAATTTCTTTACAGTTTTTTTCTTCGTCCGAAAAATTCAACTGTAATTAAAAATGAACTAAAAGTGGATGCAGGTATACGCCACGATTATTATCAACATAAATATTTAGGAAATAAAGAAGATGGGTCAGCATATGAACAAAGTCAGTTTGCTTATCAAAATATCACTATTTTAGGAGCCGCAGGTTATCGTTTTACATCGAATATCGATTTAAATTTAGATGTGCAACAAATATTGCAGGGTGAAAATGCAGGCGACTATTTATATGAAGCTAAGAGTAGAATATTGCTCAGTAAATCTGTTGGGAGAATTGAGTTAGGTGCTTATGCGCAAAACCAATCGCCGGCTGCAATATTTAATTATTATCACGGAAACCACTACAGATGGGATAATCAGAACTTTAAAAATACAAAAGTTGCCAATGCTTCTTTCAATTTTATTAATGATAAATATGGTCTCACAGCTAGTGCCAAATATTTTTTAACCAGTAATTATTTGTATTTCGCTGCAGATAATGCTTACGGAACAACCGCAATTAAGCCGGTGCAGGAAGGGGAAGATATTAGTTTAATCAGATTCGATATATCTAAAAAATGGCGTTTTGGGAAGTTTGTTTTAGAAAATTATATCGCTTACCAAAAAACGGATAAAAATGCAATTTTGAGAACACCAGAATTTTATACCTACAATAGTTTTTATTTGGATCAAACCTTTTTCAAAGTATTAAAAGCGAATATCGGTTTTGATGTGCGGTACAATTCTGAATATGCTAATTACTCTTATTCTCCAGCCACCGCCCAATTTTATGTGGGCAGCGATCGCGTATTCAAATCAGAACCTGTTATAGACGTATACATCAAAGCGAATTTAAAACGGGCGAATCTGTTTATTAAATACGATTATGTTAACCAGGGATTATTCTCTCCGGGTTATTATACCGTTAATCGATATCCTATGCAAGATGCTTTATTGAAGTTTGGCGTGAGCTGGAATTTCTATGATTAAAAAAGATTTATTCGCATAAAAAAATGGCATTCTGGAGAAACCAAAATGCCATTTTCTTTAAGCTTTTATAAATTGCTTAGGCCTAGAAAGAATATCCCACTGAGAAACCTAATACGCGGTTAGTTAATTTGCCATCACCAGATCTTGAATCTTTTGGAACAAGGTTTGATAAACCTAAACCATAATTTGCACCTACCAAGAAGCCAGAATTAGTACGATATGCTAAACCAAAGTTAGCACCGAAATCTGTTGAGGCGTAGTCTTTATCTGTGCTGCTACCAAATTCTAAATCATTCTCATCAGAAACTGTTCCTGCAGCATTACCACCAGTAGTTACTGTTTCAAACTTGTTTTTTCCAGAGATATTAAAACCAACGTAAGGACCAGCTGAAATCTGGATAGCTCCAGCATCACCTGTAGGGATTCTGAATACTGCATTGATAGGCACTTCAATAGCCATTAAATTTACTTTGTTTGACGTAGTATTGGTAACACCAGCAATAGTATTAGTCTGCTCAAACTTAGCACCTTTATTTTGAAGTGATACTCCAGGTTGGATAAAGAAGTTGTTTCCTACACCAAAATCGGCGAAAGCTGTAACGTTAAATCCTACATTGTTTTGTACATTATCGTTAAATTCTGTGCTGCCATTAAAATCGCTTGCACGGAATTTTGATAAATTGACACCCGCTTTTATTCCAAATCTTGCGTCAGATCCTGTCATTGTTGATTGGGCAAATGCACCTGTTGCTAATAAAACTACAGAAGCGCTTAGTAATAACTTTTTCATGATATTTTTTCTTTAGGTAAAAGAATTTTTGTTTTCAATGTTAATTACCTGCCACTTTCCAAAAGCTGTGCCAAACTATATATTGCTGATCGCTCAATCAGTATAAATAATTGGTTAACAGTGGTTTTTATTTGATTTTTATCACTTGAAGTTGTATAGTAATGACTGACTGTTCAATGTTTTATTTTGTATACAGAAAAGGAATATTCGCTAACAGGATACAAATTTAGCTGTCAGATTACGTTTTTTGCGGTTTCTTTTTTGCCGCGGGAAACAAAACATTATTTAATATTAACCGATAACCTGCAGAATTTGGATGTAAATTTAAATCCGTAGGTGGGTCGCCAACGGCATGCTGGTAATCTTCAGGATCATGGCCTCCATAAAAGGTAAATTGCCCTTTGCCTATTTCTCCATGAAGATAACGTACTTCTGCGGCACCTTTGTTTTCCCCTAAAACAGTTACGCTTGGTTTAACCACAGATTTTTTAAATGCTGTCGTTTGTCCCATGAAACCCTTGATTACCTTATCGTGGTTTTGGGTAAGCATGGTTGGAACCAAATCCCACTTAGCAGAGAATTCAAATAAAGTAAAGTAGTCATTGCTCTGGTTAAGCGATCGGTTTTGGGTAACATCAATATCCGAAAATTCGTAATTCATCGGGTTGTTATCCAATTTGAAATTTTGAAAAGCCAGGCTTTTATTAAAGTCTAATTTCGATTGTGCATTTGGGTCAACGGCATCTCCATCAAACATTTGGGCGCAAATATCAACCCCATCTGCAGCTAGGGCAATGTCAAAACTATCCGTTCCAGAACACATGGCAAACATAAAGCCACCGCCGGCACAGTATTCTTTAATGTGTTTGGCTACCGAAAGTTTCATTTCTGAAACTTTTTTGAAACCTAATTTTTTAGCTAACGCTTCCTGGTTTTTAACATCCTCCTGGTACCAGGTGGCATATCGAAATGAAGACCAAAAGCGACCATATTGTCCAGTGAAATCTTCGTGATGCAAGTGGAGCCAATCGTATTTGGTCAGTTTATCCTGTAGAATATCATCGTCGTAAATCACATCGTATGGTATCTCCGCATAAGTTAATACCAGCGTCACGGCATCATCCCAGGGTAATTTACTTTTAGGGGAATAGACGGCGATTTTAGGTGTTTTCTCCAGTTTCACCATCTCCATATTAACTGATGGATCGCTGATTTCGTTTAGAAGATTAACCACTTTGGCATCAGACATTACTTCGTAAGAAACGCCTCTGATTTTAAGCTCGTCTTCAACTGTTTTATTATACTTGATTAGAAAACTTCCGCCACGATAGTTCAAAAGCCAATCTACTTCCACCTGTTTGCTGATGGTCCAGTAGGCAATGCCGTAAGCTTTGAGGTGGTTTTTTTGATCTTCATCCATATAAACCAATAACGATGAGGCATGAGCAACAAAACTGCTTAACAGGCAAATGAGTAAGATATAATATTTATTTTTCAAATCGATGGAGTGTAAAACACTAAAATACCTCATTTAAATTGTTTAGAAAAATTTAATGCTGTATGAGTTCTACAAATTTGCTATTTTTGCCCTCTACTTTTAAAAACACGGAGTTTTTAAAGTGATCAAAATTTAAAACCAGTACACACAATTGATATGAGTAAAGCAATAATAAAAACTGAAAAAGGAAATATGACTGTTGAGTTCTTTGAACAAGATGCTCCGAAAGCAGTTGCAAACTTTAAAAAATTAGCAAACGAAGGTTTCTATGATGGTGTAACTTTCCACCGCGTAATTCCTGATTTCATGGTTCAAACAGGTTGCCCAAATTCTAAAGATGGTGCAACAGGAATGCCAGGTACAGGTGGTCCGGGTTATAAAATAGATTGTGAGTTAACTGGCGAAAACCAATACCACGATCGTGGTGTGTTATCGATGGCACACGCTGGCCGTAACACTGGGGGTTCTCAATTCTTTATCTGCCACAGCAGAACAAATACCGCACACTTAGATCGCAACCACACTGTTTTTGGTAAAGCAGTCGAAAATGTTGACCTTGTGGACGATATCCGCCAGGGAGATAAAATTTTAGGAATCGAAATTATTGAAGATTAAATTGCGTTGAGCGTTTGGCGATAAGCGTTTAAACCGCTAACCCCCAACCGCTAACCGCTTAACAAAATAGAATATGAATTTAAGAGGAATTGTTGCCGTATCTGGCAGACCAGGTTTATTTAAGCTGGTTGGACAAAATAAAGTAGGCTACATTTTGGAGGGTTTAGATGCCCAAAAGACTAAAGTTGTAGCTAATATTACCAATACTAAGTTAGCTTCGTTAGAAGATATTACGGTTTATGGTGAGGAAGAAGAAATTAAATTGGCTGATATTTTTGCTAAAATTTCTGAAAAAGGATCTACTCCAGATTTAAAAGGTGATTTACGTTCGTACTTTTTGGAAGTGGCTCCAGGTCACGATCAGGAAAAAGTATACGCTTCTGATATGAAGAAAATCATCACCTGGTATAACTTATTGAAAGATTTACCTTTGTTTACCGAAGATACCCCTGATACTCCAGGTTCTCCGGCTGAGGTGAAATTAGCTGAAGAAAAAGTTGCTGCTGATAAGAAAACAAAATCCACTGCTACAAAAGCATCTGGAAGTGCCAAAGCAACTACAAAAACATCTGCTCCTGCTAAAAAAGCAAGCATGACAAGTAAAAAAGGCGTTTAGTTTTTTCTAAATGTTGTCTAAAACACCAGGCAAAAGCTTGGTGTTTTTTTGCCTTAAAAGAAATAATAGAGGATTACCACAATAATTAATGAAATGATAATACTGATCCAAAGCATTTTATTGTTGCCACTCTGGTTACTTCTATATCGGTAATTGCGTTTATATTTATCTAACATATCGTTTTATTTTATGATGTTTTTGGAATGCAAATTCCATATTTACCTCTCGTTTCTCTCTTTTGCAAGTTAGGCGTGATGATAGGGTTCACCTTTCAAAATGCTAAATCCCCGATACAACTGCTCTACAAAAAACAAGCGGATCATTTGATGTGAAAAAGTCATATCAGATAAAGAAATCAGTCCATTTGCCCGCTTGTAAATGGTTTCGTCAAATCCGTATGGCCCTCCAATAATAAAAATTAAATGTTGAACACTGCCAATCATTTGCTTATTCAGGTAATTGGAAAACTCGATCGAAGAATATTTTTTACCTTTCTCATCCAATAAAATAACAACATCGCCATTATTAATTTGTTTGTGCAGCAATTCAGCCTCTTTTGCTTTCTGCTGCGCCTCGCTTAAATTCTTAACATTTTTCACATCAGGCAAAGGCAAAAATGTAAAGTTTATATAGTGCTTTAATCTATTGATGTATTTTTCAATCCCCTCAATTAAATACTTATCCTCCGTTTTGCCAATGGCGATTAAAGTAATCTTCATTTAATATTTTGCTATCTTTAGAATTTTCTGCCATTCAAAGATAATGTTAAAAACACAAGCACAAATTATATCTGGCTATAGCCAAAAAATTAATGAGGTTACAACTAAGATTGAAGCAACAAAAAAGCTTATCGATCAGCTTTCGCTGGTACGAATAGGTTTATTTTTAGCTGAGATACTATTCTTTGTTTTACTGTTAAATTCTGCCGATGATAACAGCAGAACATTGATCCAGTTTGCGTTGCTGCTTCCGGTAGTAGGATTTGTATTTGTGGTAAGGAAACAAGCAAGATTAGACCGTGAAATTGACTATCAAAAGCAATTATTGTGGGTTTACCAAAACGAATGGAACCAACTGAATGGCAAACCAAATGGTTATGAGGATGGGAGTGTGTTTGAATCTGAATCTCATCCATATTCATCAGACTTAGATATTTTTGGCCGTGCCTCGCTATTTTCTTTGGTAAACAGATGTTATACTAAAACCGGAAAGGATTTGCTAGCGGGGCGTTTAGCTACTAAATCAACAAAAGCTGAAATTTTGGCCAGACAAGAAGCCATTAAAGAAGTGCAAGGAAAAATTGAAGAAACATTTGATTTCAGAGCCAACTTGCACGGCCATAATATTGAGAAAATTGAACAGATCAAAACGCAATTAGCAGGAGATTTGGGTCTGCAGCTTGCCTTTGTACGTAAAAAATTGCTGCGTATTTATGTTGCCGTTGCTCCATATATTACCTTTGGCTTAGTTTTATCCTCCATTTTTATTGGTGGTTTATCTGGAAATATTTTAGGGCTTTTTGTTTTTATTCACTTAGGTATAAATATCTTTTTAAATTCAAAAATTAATCTGGTTTTTTACAGTTTTGGTGGCGGTTCGGGATTATTAAACAGTTACGCCGAGGCTATAAAGTGGGCCGAAAATCAGCCATGGAAAAGCAGCTATATTCTGCAGTTATTTACCTCAAAAACCCCGGTAAGTAAAGAAATAAAAACATTATCAAAAGTAATTCAGAAGTTCGATGCGAGGCTAAATCTTATTGTTGGAGGCTTTTTAAATGGATTATTTCTGTGGGATTTGCAATGTTGTATTAGTCTGGATAAATGGTACCAAAGCTCTTCAAAAGATGTTATTTCGGCACTCAACCATTTGGGCGATTTCGAAGAAATTATTTCGTTGGCCACTTTAGCATATAACCAGCCAGACTGGGTTTTTCCTTCAATCGATGAGGGTTTTCAATTAAGCGGGAATGAAATTGGACACCCGCTAATTGCTGTTGAGCGAAGGGTTAATAATGACTTCTACCTTGAAGCAAAGCCGACAGTCGACATTGTAACAGGATCAAATATGGCAGGGAAGAGTACTTTTTTAAGAACGCTCGGCATCAATATGGTTTTAGCTTATGCAGGCGGTCCTGTTTGCGCCAGGTCATTACAGTTGTCTGTTTTTTCCATTAACAGCTATATGAGAATTAAAGATTCTTTAAATGAAAGTACCTCCACTTTTAAAGCTGAGCTAGATCGTTTGAAAATGATTTTAAAGAATATCGAACAAGACAAAAATACGTTTGTACTCATCGATGAAATGTTACGGGGAACCAATAGCAAGGACAAATATTTAGGGTCGAAGGTTTTTGTAGAAAAGCTGATTGCAGAAAAAACGCCAGGTTTATTTGCCACACACGATTTGCAGTTGGCCGATTTGAAAGAGGATCATCCTACTACTTTGAGAAACTTCCATTTTGATATTCAAATCATAAACGGAGAAATGGAATTCGATTATAAATTGAAACAAGGTCCTTGTTCTACCTTTAATGCGGCAATTTTATTGAAACAAATAGGCTTAAGCTTAGATTAATTTATCGCAATAGCGTAACCGATCCTGTATATTTAACGGTTGAATTGTTTAAATGAGTTCCGAGAATCACATAATAATAAACACCTGTTGGTAGTTCGGTATTTTTAAAGGTTCCTTTCCAATTGTCGAAGATATTATCGGTAAAAAATACCTGATTGCCATATCGGTTATAAATTTGAATTCTATACCTTTTTAGATTAGTAATGCCTACTACAAACTCATCGTTTACACCATCACCGTTTGGCGAAAATGCATTTGGTGTAAATATCGACGCTTCTTTCCTTACAATCAAATCGCCTTGAGTGATCGAATTCCAACAACCATTATTTGAAAATGCTGTCAAAGTAATCCTAAAAGTTCCATCCGTTTGAAAGGTATGTGTAGGGCTTTTTTCAGACGAAAAGGTTCCATCACCAAAATGCCACTCAAAATAATCTCCAAATTGAGACGTATTTGTAAAAACAATTGGGGCAGGCACTGAAAACTTGACATTAAAAGAAGATTCGGTATAGAAACCCGCTATCGGGATTCTGGCAATTGGAGGAATAATTATACTTGTAGGATCAGAGCTGCAAGTTCCTGAAGTAAGTACAATTTTGTATTCTCCGGCTTTGCTGAAATTATTTACCGGTATTTCCACGCTACTGGTGGCTGCGGTAAAATTGTCTGGTCCTGTCCACAGGTAACTCATGTTTTCCTGTTGGGGAACGGAAAGTCTTATCAAATCGTTTATGCAGAAAGCAGGCTTGTTGATCGAAATTTCTGGAATCTCAGGCTTCAATTCCACCAAGATGTCTTGGCTAGCGATAGATATACAGCCATTATCAGTTTCAATTGTTAAGGTAATAGTCTTTGGTCCTGGTGAATCAAAAGTGATTATTTTACTGTTGTTTGCCGCATCAGCATTTGTTCGCACTGATAAACCGAAATCCCATTTAAGCTTGGTATAATTTTTAGATGCATTAACAAACGAAAAACTCTGATTCGATTCACATTTGTTATTTACTACTATAGAGAAGGCCGCCTCCGGTTTCAAATCAACGGAAAGAATTTCCAATGAATTTTCTTCACTAATGCAGTCGCCAACTTGTACAAATAGTTTATAAATTCCAATATGTTCAAGACCCACGTTCGGTATCGCCGGGTTTTGTTCGGTAGAAGTGAAGCCATTCGGTCCGCTCCAGTGATAAGTAGCAAGGTTCAGAAATGGCGTTGAAAGTTGCAGCACATCGCCTTGGCATAAGGTCACATCAGATGCAGTGATAGTGGGTTTGTCGGGCGTTTTAGCGACGATAAAGTTCTTTGTGGTTATCACACTACAACCATTGCTCCCTTTGGCTTCGAGCACAACTACTTTTTCTCCCGGCGTGTTGTAGGTGATGGTGTAGGGGCCAATGCCATCCGCTGTTGATAAACTTGCGCCTTCACCAAATGACCATTTTAATTCTGCATAATTAGCGGCAATACTTTCAAATACATATGCCTGGCTGTCTGTACACGGGTTTAACTTCTGTACAGCTATTTCAGCACTTGGTCCTGCCAAATCTGCATCACCCCCAAATTCTAAAGTGAAGCCATTGTTTCCGCTAGAAAAATTATCAATCAAAATAGCATAGGTATGCCCTTCAACTAAATCGACATATTTAACAAAGCCGTTTTGTCCAGCCGGACAACCAGAAGCTTCCGATAAGTCGGTTTCAGTCATACTTAGCCCAGTTTTATAGTATGTAGGCGTACATTGAACGCCGCTGCCGGCAGCGCAACGAATGGCATTTGATGCATTTACCATGCTACAATCTCCATTTACCCCTAGATCGTAAAATATCCAATCAATATCGTTGGTAGTTACAGTTGGCGTAATTACAAAAGTAAAAGATCCCGCTTTGGAAGCCTTAAACATATACCAGGCTGAATTCGATTCTGTGCCTAAGCATGTACCTGCAGATTCATTTCTATTTGAACCTGTGCCTGTAACATTTAATTGTGTAAAAGTTTCTTTTGAACATAAAATCGAAACTGTACCGCAATCTTGCCCCGGTTTCAAAGGAGGAAAATAATTGTCTAAACACAGTTTGAAAGTTCCCACCTGATCATTTTCTGCACTAACACGTACATAATAAATTTGTCCGAGCTCCAATGCTCCCTTATAATAGGTAGTAACATTGGCAGAAGTAGTAGAAGTACCAATCATCTCACTAATTCCTGTCGTAGATGAATCAAAAGCATACAATGCAATTAAGGGACTTATCAAAGTATTGGTACTGCTCGAATTAACCAGGCCACTTATTGAAATATTGACATCGTATTTTGTAGCGGTAAACTTAAACCAAACATCTTTTCCGGTTGCTATCCAACTTGTGGGTTTATTGTACATAGTCGATGTGGTGGCTTCAACATTACTATAGGCCGCATCAACGCTACAAAATCCGGTAGTGTTTGGGATGTTTATCGCATTTACTAATTCATCATTTATGGGCGGAGCAAAATTTGCCCAAAGTTTCGAGCAAAATATTAAGAATAAAAAGAGAATTAATGAAAAGCGCATTAGTAAAACTATTAAAAAATGTTTTCTTTTTGTGCTGTAATGTAAGTTAATGTTTTGTTAATATTAAAGTTGCAACTTGAGGCAGTAAGATAAGACTATGATTAAAGCAAGTGATTTTGGATCGGACTTTTTATGGGGAGTAGCTACAGCGGCACCACAAATTGAAGGCGCTACCAGTTCTTATGGTAAGGGGCCGTCCATTTGGGATAACTTTTCCAATCGAAATGGGAAAATTAAAAATGGTCATAAGATGAATGTTGCCTGCGATTTTTATCATCGTTATCAGGAAGACATTGCCTTAGTGAAGTTATTAGGGTTTAAGATATTCAGGTTTTCCATTGCATGGTCGAGGATTTTACCTGCTGGCAGAGGAGAGGTTAATCAAGAGGGATTACGCTTTTACCATCGTGTAATAGATGAATGTTTAACTCATGGAATTACGCCTTATATTACGCTCTATCACTGGGATTTGCCTCAGGCATTGGAAGATGAGGGTGGATGGACCAGTTTCAGTATCAATGCAGCCTTCAATGCATTTGTAAGTATTTGTGCGCTCGAATATGGCGACAAAGTCAAAAATTGGATCGTATTGAATGAGCCGTTTGGTTACACTTCACTGGGATACATGTTAGGTATCCATGCGCCAGGAAAAACCGGATTAAGCAATTTTTTTCCTGCTGTGTTACATACCGCTATAGCACAGGCTGAGGGTGGAAAAATTCTTCGGGCAGAAATTAGCAATGCTAATATTGGTACTACTTATTCTTGCTCAGAGATTATTCCTCACACGCAAAGCGATAACGATTTATTGGCTGCTAAGCGTGTAGATTGTTTGATGAATCGACTTTTTGTAGAGCCGGCACAAGGTTTGGGCTTTCCAACTGGAGATTGGGAAGTTTTGGAGAAATTTCAAATGGAATATGGAACCTGGCGTTTGCAGGATAGGATGAGATTTGACTTTGATTTTATTGGTTTGCAGAATTATTTTCCGCTTACAATTAAATACAATGCATTTATCCCGGTAATTCAAGCCTGGGAGGTAAAAGCCAAAAGCCGTAAAAAACCACATACCGCAATGGGCTGGGAAATTAATGCCAACAGTTTTTACAATATTATTAAGCAATTTGCTGCTTATCCAAACATTAAGAATTTGATGATTACCGAAAACGGAGCCGCCTACCATGATAAGGTAGATAATGGCAACATTGTAGATGCGGAGCGGATTGAATATTTTAAGATTTATCTGGAGGCTTTACTTAAGACAAAAAGAGATGGAATTAACATTACGGGTTATATGGCCTGGACATTGATGGATAATTTTGAATGGGCTGAAGGCTTCAACGCCAGGTTTGGACTTGTTCACACTGATTTTAAAACATTGAAACGCACCATCAAGTACTCGGGTTATTGGTGGCAGGAATTTTTGAAAAACTAAGGCTGTTTTCCCGCAGAGCTTCGCAGATAAGAAACGCTGATTTAAAAGATCGGAGAGAATCTGCTAGTTTTTCCTTTTTAAATCTGCTAGAAATATGGTTATATTGGACATATGAACGACAAGACCATAGTTTATAGTACTTACTACGATCCGATGGAAGCCAATATTATCAGGGCTAGATTAGAAGATTCGGGTTTTGCGTGTTTCCTTGCCGATGAAAATGTGGCCACGATCAACCCACTCTACAATCAGGCCATAGGAGGTATTAAGCTTATCGTTTTTGAAAGGGACGTTGAAGCGATTAATAAGCTGTTGGTAGAAGATCACCAGCTTGATGATCTTGATAAACAAGTTGAAGAAAAAACTATGGCTGAAGAGCCAGTCATTTGTCCAAAATGCAGATCTAAAAATCTTCACCGATTTGAAAAAAGGCATAACAAATTTAACCTATTCGGAATATTTAATTATCGGTTACCGAAAATAGAAGTGATCCGATGCCTTGATTGTGGTCATGAATTTGAGTAGGTCTTCTCGCAGCAGTCTAAGTACCTAAACCCGATATTCGCGAAAAGCTCCCAATTTTCTTCGGGGCTTGTAGCATTAGCGGGACCTAAGCTAAACCTAAGATTTACTGCAATTGCTTTTCAAAGATGAAGGAGTAAAGATGAAGGAGCAAAGATCTATAGTTACAGAACCTATATTTGTTCTTTTTTCTTTGCTCCTTTATCATTGTTCTTTCTAAAGTCCAGCTTTCGCTGCGGCTTCAGCTCTAATGATATTTAACGCACCACCCGCTTTAAACCAGTCGATTTGCTGTGCATTATAACTGTGGTTAACCGGGAAAGATTCCTCGCTTCCATCTGCATGGTGTAAAACCAAAGTGAGCGGCTTATCTGGAGCAAACTCTGTCAACCCTAAAATATCAACCGTATCGCCTTCTAAAATTTTGTCATAATCATCTTTATCAGCAAACGTTAAGCCTAACATTCCTTGCTTTTTCAGGTTGGTTTCGTGGATACGGGCAAAAGATTTTACCAAAACTGCACGAACTCCAAGATGACGAGGTTCCATCGCGGCATGCTCACGTGAAGAGCCTTCACCATAATTTTCATCACCAATAACGATCGATCCGAAACCTGCTGCTTTATAATCACGTTGCGTTGCCGGAACAGGACCGTATTCTCCTGTTAATTCATTTTTAACACTGTCTGTTTTATCGTTGAAGTAATTCACTGCACCGATTAACATGTTATTCGAAATGTTATCTAAGTGACCGCGGAATTTTAACCACGGACCAGCCATTGAAATATGATCTGTTGTACATTTGCCTTTCGCCTTGATTAAAAGTTTCAATCCTTTTAAATCTGTGCCTTCCCAAGGTGTAAATGGATCAAGCAATTGCAAGCGGTGAGAGGTTGGAGAGACTAAAACTTCTACCTTTGAACCATCTTCTGCCGGCGCCTGGTAACCCGCATCTTCAACAGCAAAGCCTTTAGTAGGCAACTCAAAGCCGGTAGGAGGGTCTAGCTTGACTTGTTCACCTTTATCATTTGTCAGCGTATCTGTTAATGGGTTGAAACCTAAATCACCTGCAATTGCAATGGCCGCAACCATTTCGGGCGATGCAACAAAGGCGTAAGTGTTCGGGTTACCATCGGCACGTTTTGCAAAGTTTCTGTTAAACGAGTGGACGATCGTGTTTTTCTCTGCCTTTTCTGCACCGGTTCTATCCCACATCCCAATACATGGGCCGCAGGCGTTGGTGAAAATTGTAGCGTCCAAATCCTCGAAGGTTTTTAAATAACCATCACGATCGGCCGTGTAACGTACTTGCTCAGAACCCGGATTGATGCCAAAATCAGCTTTCGTTACCAAACCTTTTGAAATAGCCTGGTTAGCGATGGATGCAGCTCTTGACAAATCTTCGTAGGAAGAATTGGTACAAGAACCAATTAAGCCCCATTCCACTTTTAAAGGCCATCCGTTTTTCTCTGCCTCTACTTTCATCTGCGAAACCGGAGTAGCCAAATCTGGCGTAAACGGACCGTTTAAGTAGGGTTCTAATGTATCTAAATCAATTTCGATTACCTGATCGAAATAGTTTTCAGGGTCAGCATACACTTCAGCATCACCTGTTAAATATTCTTTTATCTTATTGGCTTCGTCAGCTACTTCATTGCGATCAGTTGAGCGTAAGTAACGTTCCATGCTTTCATCGTAACCGAAAGTAGATGTGGTTGCACCGATTTCAGCACCCATATTGCAAATGGTACCTTTACCTGTACAGCTTAAGTTGATTGCACCATCGCCAAAATATTCTACAATTGCGCCAGTACCACCTTTTACGGTTAAGATACCTGCAACTTTTAAAATCACATCTTTTGCTGCGGTCCAACCATTTAATTTACCGGTTAACTTAACACCGATTAATTTGGGGAATTTAAGTTCCCATGGTAAACCAGCCATCACATCGCAAGCATCGGCACCGCCAACACCAATTGCAACCATGCCCAAACCACCAGCATTAACGGTATGTGAGTCGGTTCCAATCATCATTCCGCCAGGGAAAGCATAATTTTCTAAAACTACCTGGTGAATAATACCTGCACCTGGTTTCCAGAAACCGATACCATATTTATTGGATACAGAAGATAAGAAATCAAAAACTTCTGCACTTTCTGTTCTTGCATGAGGAAGATCTATCGCTGCACCCTCTTTAGCAGTAATTAAGTGATCGCAGTGAACCGTCGAAGGAACAGCAACTTGTGGACGACCAGCTTGCATAAATTGCAGAAGGGCCATTTGTGCAGTAGCATCTTGCATTGCAACCCGGTCTGGAGCGAAATCTACATAATCAGTTCCACGAGAAAATGATTTTTTAGGATCGCCATCCCAAAGGTGGGCGTATAATATTTTTTCTGATAATGTTAAAGGTCTGCCTACAATTTTGCGGGCCGCATCTACACGCGGGCCGAAATTTGCGTAAACCTTCTTAATCATGTCTATGTCGAAAGCCATACTTTATTTTTTAAAAATTATTATCAATTTCAATACAAACTAAATTAAACAATTTTTGACAGACTTATTTTTATGATTTGTCAAAAAATCTAATTTAAAAACATTCTATGCTGTTTTTGCATAATTAAAGAGGCTATCTGATAAGTCAGACAGCCTCTAATTTAATAACAATAAATGCAGATTTTTGTTTCTTATAATTTGGTAGAAACAGGGGTAAACTTAGTTAAGTTAATACCTTCAACTGCAGTTTTATATTCTTCAATGCTTGGAATACGACCTAAAATTGCAGAAAGAACGACTACAGGGGTAGAGGCCAATAAAGATTCACCTTTTTTGCCATCTCTATCTTCTACCACACGGCCCTGGAACAAGCGGGTTGAAGTTGCCATTACGGTATCTCCTTTTGCTGCTTTTTCCTGGTTACCCATACATAAGTTACAGCCTGGACGCTCTAAGTACATGATGTTTTCATATTCTGTACGGGCTGAACTTTTTGGTAATGCATCGCTAAATTCAAATCCAGAATACTTTTGCAGGTATTCCCAATCGCCTTCCGCTTTTAGTTCATCAATGATATTATAAGTAGGTGCAGCAACCACTAACGGAGCTTTGAAGGAAACTGTTCCTGTTTTTTGCTCTACATTTCTTAACATTTGGGATACGATTTTCAAATCGTCTTTATGAACCATACAAGACCCAACAAAGCCAAGGTCTACCTTTTTATCGCCTCCATAGAAAGTTAAATCTCTGATAGTATCATGGGTGTAGCGTTTAGAAACGTCTACATTATTCACATCCGGATCGGCAATCATTGGCTCTTCAATCAAATCCAAATCAATGATTACCTCTGCATAATATTTCGCATTATCATCTGGCATTAAAGCCGGTTTGATGCCTGTTTTTATTTCCTCAATACGTTTGTTTGCTTTGTTGATTAAACCCTGTAGCACCTGGTTATGGTTGTCCATACCTTTGTCTATCATGATCTGAATCCGATTTTTGGCAATATCTAAAGATTGAATTAAAGTATCATCCTGTGAAATACAGATAGATGCTTTTGCTTTCATCTCTGCTGTCCAATCGGTAAAAGTAAAAGCCTGATCGGCTAATAAAGTGCCAATGTGAACTTCAATAATACGACCCTGGAATACATTTTCACCATCAAATTGCTGCAACATTTGTAATTGAGTGGCGTGCACCACATCACGGAAATCCATGTGCGCTTTCATGGCACCTTTGAAAGTTACCTTAACCGATTCAGGAATTGGCATTGAAGCCTCACCAGTTGCCAGGGCTAATGCCACAGTGCCAGAATCGGCACCGAAAGCCACGCCTTTAGACATACGGGTGTGCGAATCGCCACCGATAATGATTGCCCATTCATCAATGGTAATGTCATTCAGTACTTTATGAATCACATCAGTCATTGCATGATATTCACCTTTCGGGTCGCGGGCGGTGATTACACCAAACTCATTCATAAATTTCATCAATTTAGGAATGTTTGCTTGCGCTTTTTTATCCCACACAGATGCGGTGTGGCAACCAGATTGGTAAGCGCCATCAACAATTGGTGATATAACAGTCGCAGCCATTGCCTCCAACTCCTGGGCGGTCATCAAACCGGTGGTATCCTGAGAACCAACGATGTTTACTTCCACACGAACATCAGAGCCAGCGTGTAAAATTTTACCTTGAGTTAAGCCAACTGCATTTCTGTTGAAGATTTTTTCTACAGCAGTTAAACCTTGGCCTGCAATAGAAACTTCTTTAGCTGGGGCAAAAACAATTGGAGCTTCAATACCCAAAGTTTTAGCTGCGAAGGTTTGGATTTTTTTACCAAATACAATAGCGTATGAACCACCAGCTTTGATAAACTCCATTTTTTGCGGAGTTAGCGCTTTTGAAATATCAATTAATTCAAACTCGCCGTTATATAATTTTTTTGTTCTGGTATTGATGGTCAGTACAGTGCCTGTTTCAATGGAATAAACCTGTTCTAAGATAGGTTCATCATTTTCATTGCGGATCACGTTGCCATTTTCATCAATCTTTTTTACCCAGTTTTTGAGATCGATACCGATACCACCTGTTACATCAACTGTGGTAAGGAAAATTGGGGAGATCCCGTTTGTGCCACCAACAATAGGTGCAATGTTTACAAATGGAATGTAAGGACTAGATTTTTTACCTGTCCAAAGTGCTACATTGTTTACTCCCGACATGCGAGAAGAACCCACACCCATCGTGCCTTTTTCAGCAACCAACATTACACTTTTATTTGGATGCTGTGCCTGTAAAGCTTGAATCTCTTCCTGAGCTTCTGGCGTAATCATGCATTTTCCATGCAGCTCACGATCAGATCGGGAGTGCGCCTGGTTTCCTGGAGACAATAAATCTGTAGAAATGTCGCCAATACCAGCAATAAACGTTACTACTTTAATTTCTTCCGCTACCTCAGGGAGTTTTGTGAAAAACTCAGCTTGTGCATAGCTTTCCAATATCTCTTTAGCGATTTCATTTCCATTATGATAAGCCTCTTTTAATCGATCTGTATCTGCATCGTATAAGAAAACCTGTGTTTTAAGCACATTAGCAGCTTTATGGGCTTTATCGCCATTATCCGCCAGGGCGATATCTAATAAAACTTTGATAGAAGGTCCGCCCTTCATGTGCGATAGCAGTTCGAAAGCAAAATCTGGAGTAATTTCGGCAACTACCGCTTCACCTAAAATTATTTCTTTTAAAAACTGTGCTTTTACAACTGCTGCGCCAGTGGTTCCGGGCAAAGTATTGTAGATGAAAAAATTAACAGCTTCTTCTCTGTTAAAATTATTTACATTTTTAATTTGAGTGATGATTTCACTCAGCAGCTCAGCGCCATCAATAGGTTTAGGGTGAAGACCTTGAGCTTTTCTGTCTTCAATCTCCTGGATATAATCGTTATAAATACTCATCTTAGATATTTTATTCTCTTTCTTGTAGGTTCAGGTAGCTAAAATGTTTAATTCCTGTCGTGTGAAAAAGAATATATTGTTGTAAATTAATTTGTGTTATTGAGCCAATTAAGCTCAATATTTTGGTCAAAACAAAAATAGCAAAATTCAACCCTTAAATATAATTCGGGCCGGCTATTGAGTAATTTGGAATTGTTCTAAATTAATGTAAATGATTGAAAATGAAGTCACGAAAACGTAGTAATTATTTGTTCATTTAGCTTAATAGATAAATTTAAATAACCCTTCATTTATACCTTTTAGTATAGCTTATATAACTGTTCGTAAACGAACATGAATGTTCATTTACGAACGTATCTTAAAATGCGCTCATGCTATTATAACCTTATGCGGGGGACTGACGATGCTAATTTTCTATGGCACACGTTTGGCTAAAGGCTACAACGTTGAAAAAGTGAAACCTTTATCCGAAAAATATTTTAACACCCTTGGCAATGTGAACTCCAAACGATCGAAAGCTTTCAAACTATCATGAAATACCACTATCGAACCATTTTCGGTGTGTTTGATCACGTTTTGGAAGCATTTTTCGGGCGAGAGATTAATGTCAAAGTCGCCACTGAGTACATCCCACATTATAATTTGGAGTTTGGAGTTTTCAGTTGGGAGTTTGGAGTGGTTAGACGCCTTAAACTCCCAGCTCCGAGCTCTAAACTGCAAGCTACGAATCTGGCTTTTCTTTATCCTTCCATAAGGAGGTCTGAAAAGATTGGTTTGGGTGAGCTCCTGGCACTTAAGGATGTTTTCAATATAGGTTTCATTATCGGTTTTCCATCCTTTTAAATGGTTAAAGGTATGGTTCCCGATGGCATGTCCTTCGTTTATTACACGAGCATAAACTTCAGGATGTTTTAGAATATTATCGCCAATACAGAAAAAAGTGGCCTTTGCGTTAAAAGCTTTCAAAGTTTTTAAAACAAAATCTGTAACATTGGGTATAGGTCCATCGTCAAAGGTCAAATAAATAACTTTTTCGGTGCGGGATTTATTCCATAACAATGATGGATAATACCATTTTAGCAGAAGCGGCGATTTGATCAGGTACATTTTATAACCAAAGTTAGTAAATGCCTGTACAGATTGAAATTATTAAAGTTGTTTATATAGATTTGAAACAAATTATGAAAATGTTTACCAAGAATAAGTTACTTACCGGATCTGCATTGTTATTAGCACTAAACTTTGGTCAAAATGTTAAGGCGCAAGAAGTAATTACCATTGAACAAGCGGTTGAAAATACGCTGAAAAATAACTTAAACATTAAACAAGCTGCTTTTAGTGCGGCGCTGAGTGAAGAAAACTTGCTCCAATCTAAAAATGCATTGTTGCCAACTTTAAATGGAAGTGTGAATCAATCTATGCAATGGGGTAGGAGTCAGCAGGTTTCGGGTTTATTCGAAAACACGCAGAACTATAATTTGAATCCCAACTTAAATGCGAACGTTACTTTGTTTGGTGGGGGAACAAAAATTAACCAGATCAAGCAAAATAAATTTTTGTTAGATGCTGGAAAAACCAATGTAGATAAAGTAAAAAACGATTTGATTTTGCAGGTGGTTACCGCATATCTTCAGGTTTTAAATAATCAGGATCAGGTGAAAGCCACTCAACAACAACTAGAGGTTGCTAATTCGACTTTAAAACGTGAGCAGGCTTTATTGGATGTAGGTAACAAAACCCTCGCCGATATTTCTCAGGCAAAATCACAAGCTGCAACAGCAGAATTGAATCTAACCAATGCTGAGAATCAACTTACGATATCTTATTTAACTTTAGGTCAGTTGATGGAAATTCAGCCACCAATGACTTTTAAAGTTCAACCGCCAATGGTTAATGAAATAGAAAATGTTAAAACGGCCTATGTTCCAAGCGATATTTACAAACAGGCAATGGAAACCTTTCCTGACATAAAATTGGCTTTAAACTATTCGAAAGCAGCTGAAAAAGCAGTTGACGTGGCAAGAGGTAGTTTCTTTCCGCAAATTACTTTAGGTGGTGGTTTAGGTTCTGCGTATTACTATCAGTTTAATGCCAATCCATTGTTTCCGAATTCCAGATTTGCAGATCAATTATCTGATAACTTTGGCCAATTTGTAAGCATGGGAATTCAGATTCCTATTTTTAATGGATTCTCTACACGTTCCAATGTTCGCCGGGCAAAAATTACTTTACAGCAGCGTAGAACTGATGAAACTTTGGCCAAAAATAATTTAATTAAGGTTATCAATCAGGCAGTTGCCGATTTAAATGCCGCTAAAAGTCGTTACAGCTCCACTCAAAATGCATTTCAAGCTCAAAAAGATGCTTTTTATGTAATCGATCAACGTTATAATGTAGGCTTGGTGAACTCATTAGATTACAGCACAGCACAAACTAATAGAAACAAAGCAGAAATTGATTTTATCTTAGCGAAATACGATTTAATATTTAGAGCAAAAGTGATTGATTATTACTTGGGCAAACAAATTACATTTTAGATAAGAGCTAGGAGTAAGGATCAAGGAATAAAGATCAAACACTAGTGTAAAGAAACATAAGAATCTGTGGAATCACTAAATCAGTGTTATCATCTGCGAAGCGAAAAATAAAACAAACGAAATACATTAAACTATTATGAAACTGAAGCACATATTAATTACCATTGGTGTCATTCTTGCCATTTTAGCCGTGTTGGCTGTAACTGGCGTTATAGGTGGCGAAAAAATTGAAAAAGTTACCGTAGATAAAGCATCAGATAAAACTGTGGTAGAAACAGTAACTGCTAGTGGTAAAATTCAACCAGAAACCGAAGTTAAATTAAGTTCTGAGGTATCGGGAGAAGTGGTAGAACTGAAAGTTAAAGAAGGCGACATTGTTAAAGCCGGACAATTACTTTGTAAGGTTCGTCCAGATATTTTGCAATCAGGTTATGAGCGTACAGTGGCTTCATATAACGCTCAGAAAGCGAGTGTTGCTGCCGCACAACAACAATTGGCTCAAAATCAAGCTAATTTTGTTAATGCCGAAGCTACGTATAAACGTAATGTAGAATTGTTTAATAAAAAAGTGATATCAGCATCAGAATTTGATGCCGCCAAAGCTGCCTATTTAACAGCTAAAGCAACCTTAGCCAGTGCAAAAGAAAATGTAACTGGTGCTAAATTTACTTTAGAGCAAACAGGTGCAAATGTAAAAGAAGCAGGTGCCAATTTAGCCAGAACGACTATTTATGCTCCTGCCGATGGGGTAGTTTCAAAGCTATCAATCGAATTGGGAGATCGTATTTTAGGAACCTCACAAATGGCCGGTACCGAAATTATGCGTATTTCCAATCTTTCATCAATGGAAGTAAACGTAGATGTAAATGAAAACGACATTACCCGCGTTAAAGTAGGCGATAAAGCTTCTATTGAGGTTGATGCTTTTGCTGATAAAAAATTTAGAGGTGTAGTAACAGAGATCGCAAGTTCATCAACAGCAGTTGGAACAACTACTTCAACTTCAGTAGATCAGGTAACAAACTTCTCTGTAAAAATCAGAATTACAGAAGTGATGGAGGGCAAACAACAATCTATTTTCCGTCCAGGAATGTCGGCCACTGTTGATATTGAAAGTGAAACTGTTAATGGTTTAGCTGTTCCAATTCAGGCCGTATTTACTGAAAGTGGTAAAGCTGGCGAAGGCGACAAAAATAGCGGAAGCCAGGAAAATACTGATAAGCAGAAGTCGAAATTAACCGATAAAAAAATAAAACAATTCGTATATACTTTTGATTCCAAAACTAAGAAGGTAAAAAAAGTTGAAGTGAATACAGGGATCCAGAATGATCAATTTATCATCGTTAAATCGGGTGTAAAAGCTGGTCAGGAAATTGTAACAGGCCCTTATTCAGCAATCCAAAATAAGTTAAAAGACGGTATGGTTGTAGAAAAAACGGCTAAAGACCAGTTGTTTAACAAAGACGGCAAGAAGTAGTTTATAATTCATCGCAAGAAATAGTAACTTGCACAACGGTTTAGGGTGTAAACCAAGGTTAGGGGTGTAAGGTTTAAGGTTTAGAGACATCAAGTCTATACCTTAAGTCTTACACCTTTTACCTTACACCTTTTTTGGAACACCTTTTACCTTAAAACCTTTTTTATAAACATGGTACCTAAAATAGCGATGATAGGGGGCGGGAGCTGGGCGACTGCCATTGTTAAAATGCTTTCTGATAATTTATCCGAAAAAGAAATTTATTGGTGGATGCGCAATGAAGTGGCTATCGATCACATTAAAAAGTTTAAGCATAACCCACACTACTTAAGTTCCGTTGAGATAAAATTGGCAGATGACCACTTATCTTCAAACGTAAAAGAAATTATTAGTGCTGCTGATTTCGTGATCCTAAACGTACCTGCCGCTTTTATAAAGGAAACGCTTTCATCAATTACTAGTGATGATCTAAAAGGCAAAAAAATTGTTTCCGCAATTAAAGGTATTGTACCAGAAGATAACCTGATTATTGGAGAATTTTTACATGAGCGTTACGCCATTCCATATCATGATATTTTGGTGGTAAGCGGCCCTTGCCATGCCGAAGAGGTTGCTTTTGAAAAACTATCTTACCTCACTATTGCCTGTACAGATATTGAAAAAGCTTCAGGTTTTGCATCATTATTAAATACCCACTACATCAAAACCAACGTTTCTGATGATATTTTCGGGACGGAATATGCAGCTGTTTTAAAAAATATTTATGCTGTAGCAAGTGGAATTTGTCACGGTATAGGTTACGGCGATAACTTCCAGGCCGTATTAATTAGCAATGCCATTAGAGAGATAAAACGTTTCGTTGATGCCGTTCACCCCATCAACCGGGACATTATGGAATCTGCCTATTTAGGCGATTTATTGGTGACGGCTTATTCTCAATTTAGCCGCAACCGTACTTTTGGCAACATGGTTGGCAAGGGTTATACCGTAAAATCAGCGCAGCTAGAAATGAATATGATTGCTGAGGGCTATTATGCGGCCAAATGTATGCACATTAAAAACCTTGAATTTAATGTGGATATGCCAATTAGTAAAGCTGTTCACAATATTTTGTATGAAAACCGATCGCCTCAAATGGAGATGAAGTTACTTGCCGAGAGAATAAATTAATAGCTGTAATGCAATGAACTTCTAATCGGTTACTACAGTCCTTCTTTTCGTTTAATCTTTTTGTTTGTGGTACTGCTAGGGTTAAAATTTTTGCTTCGAAAAGGATATCACTTCAATAAGGTTAATTTAACATTTTGTGGTAATCCTATTTAAAACAAATTGGCTGTTATCGCGTTCTACACTAAATAAAAATAACTGTCATGAAAAAGAAATTTGCAATAGGATTGTTAACACTCGCATTATTTGGCGGTGTAAGCTTAAGTGTTAATGCACAAGAGAAAAAAACAGATGTTGGTAAAGCACTAGATAAAACAGGAAAAGCCATTGGAAAAGGTGCAAAATCGGTTGGTAATAAAACTGCCGAAGTTGCGGTGAAAGGCGGTTCGAAAGTAGCAGACAAAACCTGGAAGGGCAAAATGGCACCAGATGGTTCTGATGTTTACATCAATGCTAAAAACGAAAAGTATTACGTAAACTCAAAAGGCGCGAAAATTTGGTTAAAACCAAGTCAAATCAAAACCAGAGTAGAAAAAAAGAACTAAAATAATGAACAGCAAAAAGCCTCGGTTGAAAATTTTCAAACCGAGGCTTTTTTATTTTTCTGATTTTTTTAGATTATTGTTCCGTATAAATCGAAATCTTCAGCTCTGTCTATTTTAACATTTACAAAACTGCCATTTGAAGCATAACCTGTTGCAGCATCGATTAAAACTTCATTATCCACTTCTGGTGAATCGAATTCTGTTCTTCCAACAAAGAAATCGCCCTCCTTTTTATCAACCAAAACTTTAAAAGTATGCCCCACCTTTTCCTGGTTGATATCAAATGAAATGCCTTGCTGTATTTCCATGATCTCATCTACACGTTGTTGTTTAATTTCATCGGCAACATCATCAACTAGGGTGTGTGCATGAGTTTTCTCTTCATGAGAATAGGTAAAACAACCTAAACGATCAAACTTGGTTTCTTCAACCCACTGTTTCATTTCCTCAAAATCTTGTTCTGTTTCGCCCGGATAACCACAAATTAAAGTAGTTCTCATCGCAATATTAGGCACTTTATCTCTAATTTGGTTCACCAAATCAATTGTTTTTTGTTTCGTTGTACCACGACGCATTGATTTCAACATATTATCTGTAATGTGCTGAAGCGGCATATCCAGATATTTGCAAATATTATCACGCTCGTTCATGGCATCCAAAATTTCCATCGGGAAACCAGAAGGGTAGGCGTACTGTAAACGAATCCATTCTATACCAGGAACATCAGATAAACGGCGCATGAGCTCATCTAACTTTCTAACGCCATACAAGTCTAAACCATAGTAAGTTAAATCCTGTGCAATTAGAATTAGCTCTTTGGTGCCATTTTTAGCTAGAATTTTGGCTTCGTTAACCAACTCTTCGATCGGTTTACTCATGTGTTTTCCACGCATCAGCGGGATAGCGCAAAATGAACAAGGACGGTTACAACCTTCGGCTATTTTGAAATAGGCAAAGTGAGATGGCGTAGTTAATAAACGTTCGCCAATAAGTTCATGTTTGTAGTTTGCACCTAACTCGTGAAGTATATTTTGTAAATCGTTGGTGCCAAAAAAAGCATCCACGTTGGTAATTTCCGATTCTAGTTCTGGCTTGTAACGTTCAGATAAACATCCTGTTACTACCACTTTGCCAATTTTGCCTGCTTCCTTTAGTTCGCTGAACTGGAGAATGGTATCGATAGATTCTTGTTTAGCATTATCAATAAAACCGCAGGTATTGATTACTACAATATCATCTTTCCCCATCTTATCAGACTCGTGAACAACGTTTAAGTTATTTCCACGTAGCTGCCCCATCAATACTTCTGAATCGTAGATATTTTTAGAGCAACCCAAAGTAATTACATTTATTTTGGGTTGTTTAATTGCGGTTTTACTTTTTACTATTTTGGTATTCATAATATTATTTTGATAGAACCAATCAATACTGGTTTGATTAAGAACCGGTATTTTGTCATCGTCCGTCATTGCTTCGTACCTCGCAATGACGATTTTCTTTCTTATTTAAACAAACTATTCACAAACTCTTTCTTATCAAAAAGCTGCAAATCGCCTATCTTTTCTCCTACGCCAATATATTTTACTGGAATTTTAAACTGGTCGGAAATGCCAATTACAACACCACCTTTGGCTGTTCCATCTAATTTTGTGATGGCCAAAGCATTTACATCTGTGGCTTCAGTAAATTGTTTGCATTGCTCAAAAGCATTTTGCCCGGTTGAAGCATCTAATACAAGCAAAATTTCATGTGGCGCACCTGGAACAACCTTTTGCATCACCTGCTTAATTTTGCCCAACTCATTCATTAAGCCAACTTTATTGTGTAAACGTCCGGCAGTATCAATAATTACTACATCTTCGCCATTGGCAACAGCCGATTGTAACGTATCAAAAGCAACAGAGGCAGGATCAGATCCCATCGGTTGGGCAACAACTCTTACCCCGACACGTTCACCCCAAAGTTTAATTTGATCTACAGCAGCAGCTCTGAAAGTATCTGCAGCACCCAAAACAACCTTTAAACCAGATTCTTTTAATTTATGCGCCAGTTTGCCTATAGTAGTTGTTTTACCAACGCCATTTACACCAACCACCATAATTACATAGGGTTTGTGATCGCCATATTCAAATTGACGGAAATCGTTGCTGTTATTTTCAGAAAGTAGTAGCTGAATTTCATCTCTTAAAATGAAATTTAATTCAGACGTATTAAGGTATTTGTCTTTAGAAACGCGTTCTTCAATCCGTTTGATGATTTTTAACGTGGTGCTTACTCCAACATCAGAAGTAACCAAAACTTCTTCGAGATTATCGAGTACTTCGTCATCAACTGTTGATTTTCCGGCAACAGCTTTGGTAATTTTATTAAAGAAACCATCTTTAGTTTTTTCTAAACCTTTATCCAACGCCTCTTGAGCCTCTGGAGCAGTTTCTTTCTTTTTGAAAAAATCAAATAAGCCCATATCTAAATTTGCTATAACAAAAAAAGCCCTCCCGGTTAAAACGGAACGGCCTTTAATATTTTCTGATTAAAAAATATTAACCTTATTTAGATGCAATAGCATCTTTTACGTGGTCGTTATGAACGATAAGTTCTTTGAATGAGTAAGCACCAGTTTTTGGTGATTTAACCATTGTGATCACTTTCGAATATTCTTTACCTGTACCTGTTTTAAGGGTTGCAACTACTTTCTTTGCCATGTTTTTATAATTTTAATGATTGAATGATAGATTGATAGAATGGGGGTTCCTCACCCTAACCTTCTATTATAAATCACCAATCTTATTTAATTTCTTTGTGTACGGTTACTTTTCTCAATACCGGGTTGAATTTTTTCAATTCTAAACGCTCAGTAGTGTTTTTACGGTTTTTCGTAGAAATATATCTAGACATACCTGGCATGCCACTTTCTTTGTGCTCAGTACATTCTAAAATAACCTGAACTCTGTTACCTTTTTTTGCCATTTTAATATTAATTGTAAACTGTTAATCTCAACAGTTAAAGTTTTTTACAAAAATCCTTTTTTTACGAAACGGTTAATTGCTTCGCTAATACCCACTTTATTGATGGTCTTAATCGCTGAAGTAGAAACTTTCAACGTAATCCAACGGTCTTCTTCAGGGATATAAAATTTCTGAAGTTTCAAATTAGGATAAAATTTGCGTTTGGTTTTAACGTTCGAGTGTGATACGTTATTACCTTTCATTGCCATTTTTCCTGTTAAATCACAAACTCTTGACATGACTTGTAAATATAGTTGTTAAAATATCGTCGCTTAATTTTTTTAAGAGTGTGCAAATATCTGAATAATAATTGTAAACAACAAGAGGGGGTGTAATTATTTTTTGTAATTTATCTCTACATTCCACTTACCAACTTCTTTCAGTTCAAATTCTACTTGCTCGTTACCTGACTTAACCTTCAATCTAAGAGGAAAATTTACTTTTTCAATTGTATAAACGTTTTGACTTGAATTTAATTTATCAACCTTAATGTCATCGTAGCCGCCATTTAAAACTTCAATGTGATCGAAAATTGGACCTTTTTTATTCCTTAATTCTTCAGATTCTGATTTGCCACTTATTCCGATTGCAGTAACATTGTTGTTAGACGCAGTTTTTTGTGGTACCCCGACGGTTATATACAATACGGCACCACTTTTTTTAGATTTTCTAATTTTCACTTCCTCTATGTTTTTAGATTTATTAAAAACTACGAAATTAGAATCTCTGTCAATTGTTGTTTTGACAGAGGAATAAACGTGGAAGCCAGTGAACATTAGAAGAAGGGCAATTAATAAAGTCAGTTTTTTCATAATTTTAAAATAAGTAGTAATTTATAATTTTTGTATCAATTTGCCAGGCTTAATTTCTGAATGAGCCATCAAAAAGATAAAATATATCTTATTCAAATCAATATAAATGTTTGTCTCGCCAGATTATTGAAACTTCAAAATTTGAAGCTTACCGTATTAAAATAATCTTCGGATTTGTAATGATTGAAAACTAAAACAGAGCTGTTTTCTTAGCCTATCGATCTTGGATACTAATTTAAAAAATTTTTGCTTTTTAAACAAAGAAGGTGAAGTGGTGAATTAATTAACAAATTTTCATATCATAAAAATAGAATAATAAACGCAGAAAACAAATTAATGGGTATTTGAGCCTATTTTTTTTGATGCAATTTGAATATTAATTTCGTCATTATTTATTTAAATTAGCCGCTAGTAATCCCAAATATATAACAAGTACCATGCAAATTACATCTTTTAATCAATACGAAGAAGATTATAAAAAAAGTATCGAAAACCCTGAACAATTTTGGGGCGAGGTTGCACAGAACTTTCAGTGGAGAAAACCTTGGTTTAAAGTTTTATCATGGAATTTTAACGAGCCTGACATTAAATGGTTTGAAGGTGCCAAACTAAACATCACCGAAAACTGCCTTGATCGTCACTTAGAAAAGAACGGTGATAAACCTGCCATCATTTGGGAGCCCAATAATCCTGAAGAAGAAAGTGTTACCCTAACGTATAAGATGTTGCACGAACGGGTTTGCCGTTTTGCCAATGTTTTAAAACGTAATGGAGCAAAAAAAGGCGACCGGATTTGCATTTATATGCCCATGGTTCCTGAGTTGGCAATTGCAGTGCTGGCCTGTGCCAGAATAGGAGCCGTTCACTCGGTAATTTTTGGTGGTTTCTCTGCTAAATCCATTGCCGATCGGATTAACGATTCGCAATGTAAATTGGTAATTACTGCAGATGGTGCGTATCGTGGAAATAAACAAATTCCGTTGAAAGATGTAATTGACGATGCGCTCATCGGCTGCCCTACCGTAGAAAAATGTATTGTGCTTACGCATGTGCGTACGCCTGTTTCCATGTTGAAAGGTAGAGATGTATGGTGGGAGGATGAAGTTAAACATGTTAATGATATCTGCGAAGCCGAAGAGATGGATGCAGAAGATATGTTGTTCATTTTGTACACTTCGGGCTCTACAGGTAAACCAAAAGGCGTGGTACATACTTGCGGCGGATACATGGTTTATGCTGGTTATACCTTCACAAATGTATTCAATTATCAACCAGGAGAAGTTTATTTCTGTACCGCTGATATCGGTTGGATTACAGGGCACTCGTACATCGTTTACGGACCGCTTTCTCAAGGGGCAACATCTGTATTATTTGAAGGGATTCCAACTTACCCTAATGCTTCTCGCTTTTGGGATATTGTAGAAAAACATAAAGTAAATACATTATACACCGCACCAACTGCTATACGTTCATTAATGAGCTTTGGCGAGGAACCGTTACAAGGAAAAGATTTAAGTTCTATTCGTGTGCTCGGCTCTGTAGGAGAACCTATAAACGAAGAGGCCTGGCATTGGTTTGACGAAAAAATTGGACATGGTAAAGCACCAATTGTTGATACCTGGTGGCAAACCGAAACCGGAGGAATTATGATCTCGCCAATCGCCACGGTAACGCCGACAAAACCAAGTTACGCCACTTTGCCTCTGCCAGGTATTCAGCCTATTTTGGTAGATGAAAATGGTAAAGAAATTGAAGGCAATGGCGTAAGTGGAAATCTTTGTATTAAGTTTCCATGGCCTGGAATGTTACGTACCACCTATGGCGATCATGAGAGATGCAAGCAAACCTATTTTTCCACTTATGAGAATTTATATTTTACTGGAGATGGCTGCTTACGCGATGAGGATGGATACTATAGAATCACTGGTAGGGTTGATGATGTTTTGAATGTTTCTGGTCATAGAATTGGTACTGCGGAAGTAGAAAACGCCATCAATATGCATGCTGGCGTGGTTGAAAGTGCAGTGGTAGGCTATCCGCATGATGTAAAAGGACAAGGAATTTATGCTTTCGTAATTAATCCGGAAATGCATGGTGAAGCAGAACTGACTAAAAAAGATATTTTGCAAACGGTTACCCGGGTAATTGGTGCTATTGCCAAACCAGATAAAATCCTTTTCGTGTTTGGCTTGCCAAAAACACGTTCGGGTAAAATTATGCGTAGAATTTTAAGAAAAATTGCTGAGGGTGATACCGCTAATTTAGGCGATACTTCAACTTTGTTGGATCCAGGCGTGGTAGAAGAAATTATAGCGGCTTCTAAAGCGCTGAAATAGATTTAAACATTCAAAGTAACAAAAAATACCGATCATTTGATCGGCATTTTTTTTAGTGTTTATTCTTAAATTAGTTATATCCTGGATTTTGAACCAGATTTTTGTTTGCATCCATTTCTATTTGAGGAATCGGAAAAACTAAATTGTTTGCATTCCAAGCAATCGACCCAATATTGGTTTGCGTTCTTTTGGCGTCGTGTAATGCAAAGCCTTCGAAGGCTAATTCTAGCTTACGTTCATTTAAAATATTTGCTAATGTTGCACTTGTTGTCGTTAATCCCGCTCTTCCTCTTACAACAGATAGATCTTGAAGAGGTGTGCGCCCGCCAATGGGTGCCGCTGGAGCCAAACGCACATTACATTCCGCTCTAATTAAGTACATCTCAGCTAACCTGATAATAGAAACATTACCATAAGGATTTGCATATTTTGAAGTGAACATATCGCCATCATCGTAGAAAGCATTCACCCTATCATCTGCGCCTACATAGTTAACATCAATCCAGCTTTGGGAAATAACTGCATCTCCACGACCGCCGTAGGTCGACGATCCATAAAACTCATTATATCCATTAAATCCGGTTAGGGTCGTAACCTGAATAGAAAATACATCTTCAGTTGTATTTAAGCCTGGGCTTGATCCCATTGTAGGGAAAGCTGCAGTGTATGATGATGTTAATGAGTAGTTTCCAGAAGTAATAACTCTGTTTGCAGCAGCGCCAGCAGCAGCATAATTTCCCATCTGTAAATATAGTCTTGCAAGCATTCCGGCTGCAGATGATTTTGTAGCAAAAAATCCATTTGTTGCTGGTAATTTTGCTTCAGCGTCTGTTAAATCAGCAATTGCTTGTGCATAAACTGCCGCAACCGTAGCTCTTGTTACATAGCTTTCATCTGTGACTGCTGTTGTTGGCGTAAGCACTATTGGTACGCCTAAATTTGTCGCAGGAGATCCATCATTATATGCTTTTCCATATAGCCTCACTAAATCAAAATAAACAGCCCCTCTTATAAATTTCGCTTCACCTTCTACTTTATTTTTTTTCGCCGCATCAACTTTGCTTATCGCAGACAATACATTATTTGCATCGTTTATAGCTGTATAACCCGCTGCCCAAACGTTATTTACGAAAGTATTTGTTTTTAATATTGATTTATTTATGGTTTGTGTAAGCTCTTCATAGGTTCCATACCACTCGATAGCATTCGTGTTCGCTAGAAAATCGGCCATCAAAAAGGGCCTCCCACCATAAAGATTTCTGCTTCCCAATTCAGAATAAGCTCCAACTAAAGCAACTTCTACATCCTTAGAAGTAAGTAGCGCTTTACTTTGCTCAATTGTATCTACAGGGGAAATTTCAAGTGCTTTTTTACAAGATGATGTTACCGATAGTAACATCGATGCCATTATCAATTTATATATATATGTCTTTTTCATGTCTATTCGTCGTTTAATTATAAGCCAATATTGATACCGAATGAAATTACGCGAGGCTGAGGTGCTGAATAGAAATCGACACCCTGGTTGATGTTGGTTGATTGATAATCAGCATTTACCTCTGGATCCCAACCCTTGTAGCCTGTTATAGTTGCCAAGTTTTGTGCAGTAGCATATAATCTTAACTTACTTAATTTGATTTTAGTCAGTACTGAAGTTGGAAAAGTGTAACCCAGCGTTAAGGTTTTTAAACGGATAAAATTACCACTTGAAATATATCTGGTTGAATTTCCAACACCATTCCCATAAAATAACCTTGGTTCCGGAACGGAAGTAAGATCTCCAGGTTTATCCCAGTATGATGCTTGATCTGCAGTTTGATTATCGTATCCATTTGATCCGTTTGCACTCATATATTGACCACCTGCATTAAAGATTTTATTACCAGCTACTCCTTGAAAGAATATTCCTAAATCAAAGTTTTTATAAGAAAATGTATTATTGATGCCAAAAGTATATTTAGGATTTGGATTCCCAGCAAAAATGCGTTGAGCTTCATTTATGTCGGTTGTAGTTTCTCTGTTCACATTACCAGAAGCATCGGTTGTGTTTTTATAATACAAAGCATCACCGTTAGATGGATCAACTCCCGCATATTCTGGCAAGTAAAAAACACCAATTGGTTGCCCTGCAATTGCAGCGTTTATTTCATTGCTGTTTAATACCTGACCACCTAAATCGGTAATTTTATTATTGTTTATTGCAGCTGTAATTGCTGTCGACCATTTAAACTCACCCACAAAATTTTCTGAGTTAATTCCCAACTCGAAACCAGTATTTTTTAACTTACCTAAATTTTGTGTTTTTGTAGAAAAACCAGTTGTTTGGGGAATAGGAACATCCAATAATAAATCCGTTGTATTTTTTTGGTAAAAATCAAAGGTTCCCGTTATTCTATTTTTTAAGATTCCAAAATCTAATCCTATATCAAGCTGTTTGGTTTTTTCCCATGTTAAATCTGGATTGGCAATTCTAGAAGGAATTTGACCTGCAACACCACCATAAGCACCTGTACCACTAAATAAACCTCTTGCAGAGTAATTCCCAATTTCTGCATTACCGGTTAAACCATAACTCGCTCTTAGTTTCAGTAAGCTAATGGTTTCGCTACTTTTTAAGAAATCTTCTTCTGATGCAATCCAGGCAACTGATCCTGCAGGGAAATAACCATACCTATGATTTTCTCCAAACCTAGATGAACCATCTGCTCTTACACTAAAACCTACCAAGTAACGATCGTTGTATTTGTAATTTGCTCTAAAAAAATAAGACAAAAAGCTAAAGGCACTTTCATTACTTGTTGCTATTACCTTAGTAGCAGCTGATCCTAATTTGATGTATGCATCACTCGGAAAATCTTGACCTTCTAGTGTGCTGTATTTCGAAGTAGATTTTTGATAGCTTGTTCCTAAGATGGCATCAAATGCACTTTTACCGAAGGTGGTATTATAGCTAAAAAAGTTGTTTGTATTAGCATTGATAACGAATGTTGAGATGTTTTGTCCATCCCCATTAGCTGTTCCAGTATTTCTAAAAGTTAAGGAACCATAGTAGCTCTCTTCGTTTTGGTTCAAGTTATCAATCGAGAAATCTGTGCTGAATTTTAAGCCTTTCGCAATGTTAACATTTGCAAATGCTTTGCCAATTGTGCGGTAAACAGTTGCTTTATAGGCTGCATTTTCAATTCCGATAAAAGGGTTGTAATAAACAGGGTAGTTCGAAGCAGCACCTGGTAAAGTCCCGCTAATTAACCCTGATCTTGGATCGATGAAAGGCGTAATTGGCGATAGGGCTACTGATTGTAAAGGGCTAGAGAATGCATTATCATTTGATAAACGATTATTTATACTGTTCGAAAAATTCAAATTCACACCAACCTCTAAAAAATCTGTAACCTTATTGGTTAGGTTTAATCTTCCGCTATAGCGCTTGTAGCTATTACCAACAATGATACCTTGCTGATCTAATGCTTGGCCGCCTATATAAAACTTAGTTTTTTCGTTACCTCCAGTTAAGTTTAAATCATACTGTTGTGTAACGGGATTCTTTTGGAATGATTCTCGTTCCCAATTTGTGTTTACCTTATAAGTCTGGTAGTCGGTATTTCCTGCTGAATAGCGGGTTAGCCTTCCCTCAATAATTGAAGTATAGTCATCAAGCGCCTCTTGTAGCGTGGCATAATCTCCATTAAGAAAATCCTGATTTGCAGCACCAGCGCCTGCTCTTCTTAAAATCTGAACATATTGTTCAGCATTCATAAATTCTCTATGATTAGATGGTGTACTAATTCCACCCAAAGCATTAAATTGAATAAGTGTTTTACCTACTTTACCTTGTTTGGTTGTGATTATTACCACGCCATTCGATGCTCTTGCTCCATAAATTGCAGAAGCTGATGCATCTTTCAAAACCTCTATAGATTCGATATCATTCGTGTTTAAATCGGCCAATGCACTTGTCGGAGCCGTTGTGCTCGAGAAATCTCCCGAAGTTATCGGGATTCCATCAACAATATAAAGAGGTTCACTACCAGCGGTAACCGATGCTGCTCCACGAACCCTAACGGTAATTCCTTGTCCAAGCTTTCCATTTTGAGCTGATATCTGTACACCAGCTGCTTTGCCTTGTAGTGCTTGTTCGAAGCTGGTAACTGGAAGGTTCTCCAAATCTTTTGACTTAACTGAAGCTACCGACCCCGTCACATCACGTTTATTCTGCGTACCGTAACCCACTACCACTACATCAGATAAGGTGGTATTTTCTTCGTCTAAACTGGCATTGACTGTACTGCCTGTTATAGCTATTTCCTTGGTTTTAAATCCGATAAAAGTGAAAACCAACGTTTTTGCGTTTGCCGGTACGCTTAGTTTGTATGAACCAGTTGCATCGGTTTGAGTACCATTTGAAGCGGCTCCTTTTACGTACACACTAACACCAGGTAAAGGCCCTGAACTGTTAGAGGTAACTTTCCCGGTTATGACTTTATCTTGTGCGAAAGCAAGCGAAATCAAACCGAAAGATAAAATCATACTTAATAGTAGTTTTTTCATCAAATTTTAGTTTTAGTTAATAATGGTTTATAGTTAGAGGAATGATAAATCAATGTAACAAAATTTTTATTTAAAACATTTAAGAATGATTGGTTTTAACATTTAATATCGTTTCAAAAGCGCATTTCGAAACAAAAATTGGAGATGGTTGTTGATAAAATAGATTAAAATTTGATTTACTTAAAAAAAAACTCGAAATGGATAAGTTAGAAATTAAAGGAAAGTGGAACGAAATAAAAGGAAAAGTTAAACAAGCTTATGCCGATTTAACTGATGATGATCTGAAGCACGATGAGGGGCAAGATGATGAGTTATTAGGGAGACTTCAGCAAAAAACAGGTAAAGGAAGAGACGAACTGGTAAAGTGGATTAATTCCTTATAATCATTTGTTATGATGATGAAAAACAGGCGGTCAAATTTGACCGCCTGTTTTCGTTTAAGCATATTTCTGTCCGGCTAATTCAATTTTTTTAAGTAGTTTTAATCATCCCAAGTTTATAGCCAACCAACAAGTTTTTAATTGCAAGCCTACTATGAGTAAAGCGTTTGTTGTCTTTTTGTTTTTGATGGGATTTATCTCGTTAGAGCATATTTATGCGGAAGATGTGAAGCCGAAAGTTTCTTTCTATTATCGCCAGCTCGATAATCGAAATGGATTATCAAACAGCTCAATTAATTCAATATTTCAAGATAAAGACCAGCTTTTATGGATTGGCACCTGGGATGGTTTAAACCGGTATGACGGAGCTAATTTTACTGTATACAACCATAATATTGATAAAATAGAGAACAGCATAGGGAGCAATGTAATTTTATCCATTAAAGAAGATCAAAAAAATAATATCTGGATAAATACCATCGGTGGTATTTCTCGCTACAATAAAGTTTCAGGGAAGTTTAGCCGTTATTTTTATAAAAATACTTCACCACAAAAAATACGGGAGAATGAATACGACCTTATTATAAGCAATGATGGGATGGTTTTTTGTTTTTCAGCAAATGGAGTTTTAAGCAGATACGATTTTGAAAAAGACCAATTCATAGCCTTTCAACAATTCAAGAGCCATGAAGTCATTGTTAAAATGAATTTTGTGGGCAATCAACTTTGTTATCTTAATAAATCTGGAGAACTTAAGTTGGCCAAAGTTGGGCAGAAGACTTTACAAATTGAAAAAAAGTTCACCGATCCTAAGGGAATAAGCAATTTCTTTGTCATCAATGGTAAAATTATTTTCACAACTACTACCGAAAGCCAATTTCTAGTCGATCAAAACTTTGCTGAAGTGCCCATTGACTGGCCAAAAAAAAAGATCAAAGCAGTTTCGTTTTATAAATCTCATTATATAGTTGCATGGGAAAACCAAGGCTTGAGTGTTTTTGATTCAGACTTTAAAGCATCGAGTTTTCTAAAAAATGAAGTTGCTGCCGTCGAAAACCTTAAAATAACTGCTTTAAATGTAGGTGCTGATCAGATATTATGGTTAGGTACAGACGGAAACGGTTTGGTTCAGATTTACCCAAAAGAAAATTTTTTCGGCTTATTAACCAAAGTAAACGGCACCAATATCAATAAACCTATAAGAGCTTTTGCAGAAGAAGGTGGAAATTTATGGGTAGGGACCAAAGGAAACGGTGTTTTTATTTTTAACAATTTTTGGTCGGAGAATAGGGCAACTACCAAGCCGAAAAAAATTGATGTGAGCTCCGGGTTAGAAAACAACTCCGTTTTTGCAATTCAAAAAGGCGCAAACCAATTTATTTATATAGGTACCGATGGTAAAGGACTTTCTGTGTTTGATTTAAAGTTGAATAAACTATTCAATTGGAAAGATATTCGCAATACTAACAAGCTTCCTGAGTTTAAGTCGGTTTATGCTATTATTCAAGATCCTGATGGTTCTATTTGGATGGGAACCAGTGGTTATGGTTTGGTTCACCTCAAGCTTGTTCGAAATCCGGATCAATCGATTTCCATTCAGCATTTTAAGCAATACTCGTCTTCATCAGTGGAAAAAAATGGACCCGTAAATGATATTATTTATGCCTTGGCTCAAGGAAAGGATAATCGTTTGTGGATTGCTTGTAGATACGGGGGATTAAGCGTATTAAACACAAAAACCGGAAAGTTTAAAACTTATAAGGCTTTCGGCTACGAAGGTAGCTTATCGCATAGTGACGTTTTATCACTGTTTTATGATAGTAAAAACCGGCTATGGATTGGTACCAGTTATGGTCTAAATTACTTGTCATACGAAGAATCTTTAAAGGATAAACCGAAATTTATAAAAATAACAACTGATAAAGGATTACCAAATAACACGATACATGCCATTCAGGAAGATGTGATGGGAAATATTTGGCTAAGTACCAATAAAGGTTTGGCAAAAATAAATCCAGCCAACAACAGCATAGCCAACTATCAGGAAAGCGATGGTTTACAAAGCAATGAGTTTAGTGATGGCGCAGCTTTTAAAACAGCAAATAATAACCTGCTTTTTGGGGGGATTTATGGATTTAATTATTTCTTGCCTAAAAATATTGTCGAAAATACCAAACAGCCCAACTTGTTGATTTCCGATTTGCAACTTGGTGGAAAGGAATTCCAGAATAATCAGTACCTTATTGTTAAGGGTACACAGAAAAGCGCTCCAACATTCGAGTTGGAGCGTAGAAGCAATTTTTTCCAATTTTCTTTCAATGCGCTCAACTATTTTAGTGCATCCAAAAATGAGTTCGCCTATAAACTTCAAGGCCTTGATCAAAACTGGCGTTATACCGGTACGGATGGGAAAATCGCCTACTACAATATCCCTCCGGGTAAATATGAATTGTTGGTGCGTTGGAGTAATGGCGAAGGAATCTGGACCAAGGACGTTGTTGCGCTTAGGCTAGATGTAAAACAGTATTTCTGGCTTACCTATCCAGCTTATGCATTTTATCTGTTCCTGTTAATTATTGGTGGATATGCCTTTCATGTATACCGAAAAAACAGGTTGGAAATGAAATTTAAGCTGGAGCGGGAGTATCTGTTCAGGCAAAAAGATGAAGAAGTGCATTTGCAACGAATTAATTTCTTTACCAATATTGCACACGAAATTCAAACGCCTTTAACGCTCATTTTAGGCTCTGTAGAGCATTTTATGCAAAAGCGTAATACGCTAGATAAATCAATTGATAAGAATTATTTTCTCTCGATTGTGCATCAACACACCGCCCGCTTAACTTATTTGGTGCAGCAATTATTAGAATTTAGAAAAGCTGAAGCTGGCTATTTAACACGTAGCGACGATTATTTCGATATTAGCAAGTTACTGAATAGCTTAACTCAACTTTTTGTGCCTGCTGCAGAAAAAAACCGACAAAAATTTGCCCGCGATATTCAACAAGGAATTGCTGGGTTTATAGATAAAGATAAGTTTGAAAAAGTGCTTTTTAATTTGCTTTCGAACGCATTTAAACATTCAGGTAAGGAGCAGGAAATTGTTTTTAAAGCAAATTTTGATTCCGAAACCCAGGATTTGGAAATCGTTGTAGGCAATTCTGGCTGCCAACTTCAAGAGGCAGATTTAAAGCATATTTTTAAAGAATTCTACATCGGTGGTGGCAATCAGTTTGAAAAACAAAGCACAGGGATTGGCTTAGCCTTCACAAAAGAACTAATCTCGATTATGGACGGGAACATTCAGGTCTATTTAGAAGACGATTGGATCTATTTCAACTTCAAACTTAAACTTCAGCAAACTATAGAAGGTAAAGAAAATGAGGTTGTAGCCTCGGCTCCATCTTATTTATTTGAATCGATACTGAAGCCCTACAACGAAGAAACTGCCGAAGAAAATAATAAAATTGCTCTAATTGATGATTTAAAAGGCTATGCCCCATCGAGTATTTTAGTTGTTGAAGATGATGCTTCCTTGCGATTCTTGATTAGAAACATCTTGAAAGATTTATACATTGTTTACGAAGCCGAGAACGGTAGGTCGGCCTTGGAATTTCTAAAAAACAATACGCCGGATATCATCATTAGCGACGTAATGATGACGGACATGGATGGACTTGAACTTTGCAAACACGTTAAAACAGCACCTTCAACCTGCCACATCCCTTTTATTATGTTATCGGCCAAAGGTACGGAAGAAAGCAAAATTGAAGGTTATGAAACAGGGGCTGATGCCTATATTTCAAAGCCTTTCCATGTAAACTATTTACAAATGCGGGTGCGGAAACTCTTAGACTACCGAAACCGCATGAATCATTTAATTAAAGACCGAAATATAAACAACCAATTTGTGGATGTTGATTTGGAGCAGGGTGATAAAGAATTTCTAAATGCGTTGGTAAAAGCGGTGGAGGATAATTTAGCAGAACCAGATTTAGATGCCTCGAAACTGGAAGATATTTTATGCATTAGCAAAATGCAATTGTATCGAAAATTAAAAACTCTAGCCGGGATGACTCCCTCTGAATTCATCAAAAGAATTAGGTTGAAACATGCTGCGGTTTTACTCCAAAATTCGAAATTAAATGTATCCGAAATTTTCTACTTAACAGGCTTCAACAATAAATCTTACTTCTTTAGGGAGTTTAAAAAGATTTATCATCTGGCCCCAAATGAATACCGTCAGAAACAGCACGAGGGAACAAGCCCAACAGAAATTTTTTAAGCAAAACGCCTTCAAAACGCTCTTTTGCAATAATAGTGAACTAAAATGTTATTATAGTACACTATTGTTGCACAGCTTCCAGGCTATATTTGCTCTCAATCAAATATAAATCTTTATGAAAAAAAACAGACGTATCTATGCATCGTTGGTTTTCTTGTTCTTAGCCGTTACGGGTTTTACAAGTTATGCGCAAACTAAAATAACAGGTAAGGTTACAGATGAAACTAATCAGCCTTTGCCTGGTGTTGTGGTGATGCAAACCAACACACAAAACAAAACTTCTACCGATGGAAATGGAGTATATGTTTTAACCCTTCAGCCGGGTTCAGCTCAAACATTAACTTTTACTTACATAGGCTACAATGCCACTACTTTATCACCGACAGGCGGGAGTTTGAACATCTCTTTAAAGCCCTCATCACAATCATTAAACGATGTAGTGGTAGTTGGCTATACCTCTCAAAAGAAAGCGGCAATTACAGGTTCAGTTGCAACGGTTGATATGAACGATTTGCAGAAAACCAGAATTGTTGATGTTGCTCAGGCACTTCAAGGTCAGGTTGCAGGTGTATTTGTAGCTGCAAATACAGGTGCTCCAGGTGATGGTATAAAACTTAGAATTAGGGGCGAGGGCACTTTGGGTAACAACGATGTACTTTATGTAATTGATGGGGTACCTACCCGCGACATTTCTTTTCTAAACCAGAGCGATGTAAAATCGATGACGGTTTTAAAAGATGCTGCTGCAGGTGCTATTTATGGATCTCGTGCGGCTAATGGTGTGGTTGTAATTACGACTATTAGTGGCAGTAAAGGAAAGGCAAACATCAATGTAGAGTACTTTGCAGGCTTTCATCAAGCCACAAACTTGCCAAAAATGCTTGACGCCGATCAATACTTAACAATAAAAGACAGGGCATGGCATAATACTTTAGGCAATGCAGCAAATGCCGTAAGTCCATATCAGGCTGCCAGAAGCAGGAATGATTTATCCGATACAGATTGGTTAGGGGAATTATTCGAAACTGGAAAATCGAAAAATCTTCAGGCTTCTGTAAATGGCGGCTCCGATCAGGTTCAGTATTTAATTTCGACTGGCTATTACAAACAAGATGGTATTGTGGTTCAGGATCATGATGGTTACGAACGTTTTAATTTCAGATCAAATGTAAATGCCAATATCACAGATCGTTTTAAAGTGGGCACAAACCTGCAATTAAGCTTTGCTAAGCAGGATAAATTGTCTTCAAGTGGTGATGTACCGGGGGTTATCCGCCATGCATTATTGCGTCCCCCAGTTTTGGGGGTATATAAACGTGTAACTGACCCTACTTATTCGGCAGCGAATCCCTACACCGATTTACCTTTTTATACGGGCAACAATAATGGTTGGGATAAAAATTTCGAATTCAGTTCAAATCCTATCGCTATCGTGAATTTTACCAACGATAAGCGTAAAACCTTCCAAACTTTTGGAAATCTCTATGCCGAATATGCGTTCTTAAGCGATAAATCTTTAACATTCAGGTCAAGTGTAGGTGTAGATATCAGTTTTACGCATAATAAAAACTTCGCTCAAAATTATGGAGATGATAACGACAACAATCCTGATGAGCTTTACCCTGGTAAGGGCAGAAACAATAAGCCTAATAATTTAGATGAAAACAGAGGTGAAGTAATGAACTTTACTTTTACAAACACCTTAAATTATGTAAAAACCTTTGCTCAAAAGCATAATGTGAATTTCTTGCTAGGTGCTGAAAATATTTCCAGCAAGTCGTCTGCAATTGGTGGCAGCAGACAGAATTTTGATAAAAGTACATCAGGTTTTCAGTATTTGGATTATGGAAGCTTAACTAATATTTACAATTCGGGTTCAGCAAGTGAGTTTAATTTGGTATCGTTTTTCGGTAGCGGAACTTACAATTTCGATAATAAATATTTTGCTACGGCCACTTTAAGGGCTGATGGTTCATCCCGTTTTGGTCCAACAAACAAGTGGGGCTATTTCCCATCGGCATCTGCCGGATGGATTATCTCCAACGAGGAGTTTATGAAAGATGCGCAATGGATTTCTGAATTAAAACTGAGAGGAAGCTGGGGCCAGGCTGGTAACCAAGAAATTCCAAATAACACTTATCAAACTTTGGTTTCAGAATCTGGAGGCATCGTGAATGTAGTACGTTACGGTAATCCGGATGTTAAATGGGAAACCACTACACAAACCAACTTCGGTATCGATTTTGGAGTGCTTAAAAATAGACTATCATTTACTGCAGATTATTTCGTAAAAAAAACGGATGATATCTTATTAACGGTTGGTTTGCCAGCGGTATCTGTAGGTGTTATCGATCGTACCTACGTGAACGCAGGCGAAGTGACCAATAAAGGTTTTGAGTTTGGTTTAAATTTTAGAAACCAGGAACATGCTTTTAAATACAACGTGAATGCAAACATTGCTACTTTAACAAACCGAGTTAATAAACTGCAAGAGTTTGTAAAAAACATCAACGATGATAGAACACATACCAGAACAGAAACTGGACAGCCAATTAATTCATATTTTGGTTTAGTATTCGATGGTATTTATCAAACACCAGCAGAAGTAAGCAGCTATTTATATTCGAATGCGAATGGTGCTTTGCCAGGCGACATCAAATTTAAAGATTTGAATGGCGATGGTCAGATCAATGCTGATGACAGAACATTTATCGGAAATCCGGTTCCAAAATTAACTTACGGATTCGCTTTTTCATCATCATTTAAAAAGTTCGATTTCTCATTCTTATTACAAGGGGTGCAAGGTGTAGATCGCTATAACGATTTAAAACAGATTATCAACTTCGACAGCCGTCCGTTTAATTCGATGACATCGGTTTTGGATAGCTGGAACGGACCTGGTACGAGTAATACTTTACCTCGAGTAACCTTCAATAACAATGGTGGCGGTAACGTTTCCAGCGTATTTGTAGAAGATGCATCGTACTTAAGACTGAAAAACATCGAAGTAGGCTATACCTTCGATGTGAAGAAGATTGGCGTTAGAAATGTGCGTTTGTATGCATCAGGGCAGAATTTATTAACAGTAACAGATTATACAGGTTTAGACCCAGAGTCGACCTCATTAATTGATCAAGGCACTTACCCACAATCGAAAGCATTTATTGTTGGTTTAAAAATTAGTTTATAAACCTTTTTTGCACAAGTATTATGAAAAGAATATTATTTATAAGCGCAGTGTTTAGTGTATTAACATTTGCGGGTTGCAAAAAGCAACTTACTACCGAAGCGATAGGTTTAACTACCTTAGAACAGGTAAATACCACCCCAACACTTGGAACAGTAGAAAACTCCGTTAACTCTGCCTATCAGTTATTATCTAACCGCTTAAATATTTTGGCACAATGGGATTGGGCAGGAGGCTTAGTTTTTCAAAACGATTTGGTGATGCAGGATATTGCCTCAGATGATATGGAGAAGAAGTGGAATCCAGATGGTGATCAGCCTTGGATGGATGATGTAAACAATTTTACCTTTACATCTACCAACGGCGGACCTAATGGTTTATGGAAATATGATTATGAAGGGATAAAAAGATTAAATATCGCCATCGAATTATTAACTAAAACCGATATCGAAGCAATTACGGGAATAACCACAGCTCGTAAAAACCAGCTCCTTGGAGAAGCTTATTTCTTAAGATCGTATTACTACTTCTCATTGGTTACCAACTTTGGCGATGTGCCATTAATTTTGAAACCAGTAAGTACATACCAGGAAGCATTTGAAGTTGCTGTTAGAGCAGATAAAAACCTGGTTTGGGATAGAATTAAAGCTGATTTAAATTTAGCAAAAGGTTTATTGCCAAATGCAAAATACAGCTCGGCAACTGAAAAATGGAGAGCAAATAAAGGGTCGGCTATTGCACTGTTGACTAAATCAGCGTTATATACCGAAAAATGGGCCGATGTAGTAACGAGTGTAAATGAACTTCAAGGATTAGGTTTTTATAGCTTAAACGCAAATTATTTCGATAGCTTTAATCAAACGAAAGAGTTCGCCGAAAATGAAAATATATTTGTTTACGATCATCAGTCAAATCAAAATCCACTAAAAGGCAATGGTATTTGTGCGCCTTTAGGTTGGGGTTTCTTCGCTCCTAGTACCGATTTTCTAAATGCTTTTGAGGCCAACGATCCAAGAAAACTTTATACGGTTGATGTGCCAAATCAAAACGTAAATAAATTATTAGGTAGTACAAATGGATCGAACAAAGGAAACGATGATGCTGCCAACAACAAAATTTACATCAGATATGCTGATGTATTGCTATGGAAAGCTGAGGCTCAAAACGAATTGGGTCAATATGCTGATGCAGTAACCATTATTAATCAAATTAGGGCAAGAGCAAGAACAAGTGTAAGTGCTTTAGGTGTAATGCCTCCAGCAGGTACATTGCCAGATCGTGCTGCTTCAAGCGACAAGGCAACTATCAAAAACTGGATAGTCTCTGAACGCAGAGTCGAATTGGGTTTCGAATCGCAAAGAATGTTGGATCTTAAACGCTGGAAATTAGCTAAAACGGTAATGACTGGTAAAGGAAAAAATTTCCAGGATAAGCATTATCTATATCCGCTACCACAGGCTGAAGTAGATGCTTCTGCAGGTACACTAAAACAAAACCCAGGTTACTAACCGTTAATTAATTGTTGTTTGTTATTGATTTGGCAGGCAATAATTAATTTTTTCAAACGCTATTCAAGTCGATTTTTATCGGCTAATGGATAACTATTCCCTAAATATTATGACAGATAGTGCTAAAAGATTTCCGCAGAACCCTATTTTATCTCCAAAGGATTTAGTTCCAAGTATACCAGGATTAGAGATTGCTTGTTTGCTTAATCCCGGAGTTTTTACGTTCCAAAATAAAACCTGGTTACTCATTCGCGTAGCGGAAAGGCCCGAGCAAAAAAATGGAATTATATCATTTCCGGTTTTAAAAGGAGATGGTATTGAGATTATTGCAATAAAAGAAAATGACCCCGATTTGGTAGCTGATGATCCTCGGGTAATCAATTATAAAGGTGCCGATTATTTAACCACGCTGTCACATTTGCGTTTGGTTTGTAGCGATGATGGCATTAATTTTTATCAGCCAGAAGGCTACCCTTTGTTACAAGGTGAAGGCCCTGATGAAGCTTTTGGTATCGAGGACTGTCGCGTAGCATTAATTGATGGTACTTACTATTTAACTTTCACCGCCGTTTCCGAACATGGCGTGGGTGTGGGGATGCGAACCACAAAAGATTGGAAAACCTTTGAAAAACATGGGATGATTATTCCTCCCCATAATAAGGATTGTGCGGTTTTCGAAGAAAAAATCAATGGTAAATTTTATACCCTTCATCGCCCTAGCAGTGTAGACTTAGGGGGTAACTACATCTGGTTGGCCGAATCTCCTGATGGAATCCACTGGGGAAACCATAAATGTATCATCAAAACCCGCAAAAATAATTGGGATAGTAAACGGGTTGGTGCAGGTGCGGCTCCAATTAAAACTGATAAAGGTTGGTTGGAAATTTACCACGGTGCAAATGCCGAACATCAATATTGTTTAGGCGCTTTTTTGATGGATTTGAACGATCCTTCGAAAGTATTGGCACAAACGGATGAACCGATTATGCGTCCAACTGCCGAGTATGAAATGTGTGGCTTTTTCGGTCAGGTGGTTTTTACAAACGGCCATACCATCAATGGTGATGAACTCACTATTTATTACGGCGCTGCCGATGAATTTGTATGCGGCGCCAGGTTTTCTATTCAAGATATTTTATCGCAATTAAAATATAACCATGCTAACTAAACTAAAATCAGAAATTGCGCACTTCAAAAATCAGTCGTACAATTTCAGGGTACTTACTTTAACCAACTTAATTTACAGTATTGTACTTCCCGTAATCGATATTTTTGTGGCGGCTTATGTAATGCGAAGTTCCAACGATCCGGTTAAAGTTGTGATTTATCAACTGACCATTTATACCGGTATTCCAATTACGTTTTTCTTGAATGGCTATTTGCTGAGCAAATTTTCTATTAAAACGTTGTATTCCCTGGGTATGATGTTAAGTGGAGTTTCGATGATGGTGATGATGTCGTTAACCACTTTGGATAATACCGGAATTGGTATTGCAGGATTGATTATGGGCATGTCGTTCGGTTTTTATTGGGCCAACCGAGATTTCCTTGCATTAGCCATTACCAATGATGAAAACCGAAACTATTATTATGGTTTAGAAACCTTTTTCTACACCATTATCGCGGTGGTGATTCCCGTACTTATTGGCTGGTTTATCGAATTTAATGCTGTAACTGGTGGCGCACATTTGGCTTACAAAATTGTAACGGGAATGGTTTTCGTGATTACGATACTGGCTTCCATCATGTGTTTCAGAGGCAACTTTCAAAATCCTACAGAAAAGAAATTTGTTTATTTTAAATTCGATCCGTATTGGTATAAATTACTGCGTTTGGCTACTTTAAAAGGGTTGGTTCAAGGCTTTTTGGTAACCGCACCTGCCATGTTAATTATGCTTTTAGTTGGTAAAGAAGGTGCATTAGGCACAGCGCAATCCATCGGTGCCATTATTGCTGCGATAGCGATGTACATCATTGGTAGAAACACTTCGGCTAAACACCGTCTTTATATATTTGGGACGGGCTTGGTGCTCTTTGCAATCGCTGCGGTAATTAACGGAGTTTTGTATAGCAGCCTGGGAGTAATTCTTTTTATGCTGTTCTTGTTACTGGCCAAACCATTGCTGGATTTAGCTTATTTTCCAATTCAGTTTAGTGTAATCGATATCTTGACCAAGAAAGAGAAAAGAAGCGAATTTGCTTATATCTTAAATCACGAAGCAGGTCTTTATATTGGCCGATTAACAGGAGCGGGTACATTTTTGATCTTGGCTTATTGTTTTTCTGTTGAAATTGCTCTGCGTTATGCCATTATTATTGTAGCAATTTTACAGTTAGCCTCTTATTGGGTAGCAAAAGGAATTATTAAGCAAGGCAAAATAGAAAATATAGAAGAAGCACCCATTTTAAGTAATGAAGAACCTGGTGTGGTTGCTCCCATATAAAATAAATTGATCAATCTTAGTCGGTATTTTCACCGACCGAAATACAGAAAATATGAGATTTAATTTCAAAATTCTTTTCGCATTGTCGCTTGCCTTGAGTTATGGCGTAGCGCAAGCACAAATAAAACAGCTTAAGTTAAGTAGGGTAGAAGAGATGGCAAATCTGCCTCAGCCATTAAAAATTATTGATTGGAAATTGATGGCCCAAAACTTCGATAAAACCGTTTACGATCTCAATGCCAAAGGCGAATATTGGCCAATGATTTGGATGGATAGCACCCGCAAAAATTTCGATCAGCCAGTGATGGGGATTTATACCGCTGTTGGTGACGTTCGTCAGGGGAAGAACAACAAAGGCATGTTTCATGAGGCTTTGGCCAACATGGGTGCGGTGATGGGTGCCAGCTTAATTGGGATTGATAAAAGTAAACAGAACGGAGTAAACTACGCCGCCATGCTGAAAAACTACTTTAACCGCGATACCAAATGGAATATTATGATGAACAATACTGCTCCGGAAGTAGCACTTTTAGGTGGCGGTTATGGTAGAGATTGGTGGTATGACGTTTACCCGAATGTGTTGTTTTATGCCGTTTACGAGCAATATCCTAATGAAAAAGATTTCGACTGGATTGCCAAAAGTATTGCTGAGAAATTTTATCAGGCAGATTCTATTCTGAAAGGCGATTACAACTACTCGTATTTTGATTATGCAGCAATGAAGCCCATGAAAAACCAGATTTGTGCACAACAAGATGCCGCTGCAGGCCATGCCTGGGTATTGTATTCGGCTTATAAAAAGTTTGGGGATAAAAGATACTTGAAAGGTGCTATTAGTGCGATGACAGCACTGGAAAGCAATAAGATTAATCCAACTTACGAATTGCTGATGCCATTTGGAGCCTATTTAGCGGCAAGGATGAACGTTGAACAAGGAACAAATTTTGATGTTCAGAAATTATTAGGTTGGACGTTTGATGGAACGGCGGTTTGCCGCGAAGGCTGGGGCGTTTTAACGGGTAAATGGAATGGCTATGATATTTCTGGTGTGGTAGGAAGTACGGTAGATCATGGTGGTTATGGCTTTTTAATGAACACATTCGATGCCGCCTGGCCATTGGTGCCAACTGTTCGCTATGATCCGGCATACGCCAACGCCATTGGAAAATGGATGTTGAATGCGGTAAATGCATCGCGGTTTTTTTATCCGCAATATATGCCTGCCGATAGGCAAACTATTCCTGAGAAAGTAGCAGTTACGAAAGGTGTAATTGCTTATGAGGGTTTTGCCAAAACTTCTACTTTCGATACGCTTTATATGGATAAAAAAGGTCCGGTGGCGCAAGGCGATGGACCGAAGTGGGTGCCAGGCAAAAATCCTGATGTTTCTCAATTTAGCGTTTATGGAAGCGGCCACGTAGGGATATTTGGTGCCATCGTAGAAAAAACAAATGTAGAAGCCATTTTAAAATTAGATGTTCTAGCTACTGATTTCTATAAAAACAAAGCTTACCCAACCTATTTGATTTACAATCCTTATACCCAACATAAAGCTATTGTTTACAAAGTAAAGGGAACAAAAAAAGTAGACCTTTATGATGCCGTTTCGCAAAAATTTATTGCCAAAAACGTAACCGCCAAGAGTAGTATTTCTATTGCTGGCAGTCAATCCGTTTTAATTGTAGAAACACCTGCAGGGAGTAAATTAGCAAGTGCGAACAAAAAGCTGATGGCAAATGGCGTCGTAATTGATTATATGAAAAAATAAGGTTTTCAATAACGCTCATTCCTGGTGAAGCACTGCCTTTCGGTGGTGCTTTTTTTTGCACAAAACAATGTTATTAAACCCAATAGAAGCGGCAGCTCCCGATTTTTTCAAGCGGGACTACAGCGGATAGTGGGACTGCTTTATCCATAGTCTACTGCACAGTCATTTTCAAATTGAGCCGCATATCACTTTGAATCTATTGTGGTTCTTGATAGATAGACTGTTCGCTTTTTTTTATAAAAATGGCCAATAAAAAAGCGTTCCGGCTTTTACACCAGAACGCTTTCAATTATTTAAGGACCTTGGGTTTTTACCTTAAACCCTCCGCCTTTTTACCCTCAACCTTTCTTAGTATCCAAATATCTGCTCTAAACTTAATTTAGTAACAGCGCCATATTTGGCTAAATCGGCCATGTTAATTTTTTTCTCTGAGGCTACCACACAATAGTTGTAAGGCTTGCCTGAGATATTTCCATTGTGGAAAGATTTTACATCTGCGAAGCTTAAGGGTTTCAACGCAGCATATTCATCAATGCGAGAATCATGATCGAAACCTAGTTTTTTATCAGCTAAATAAGAATAGATAATGCCATCTTTTGTAATTCTAGCAGTTTCAATTCCATTTAAAGAGTTGTTTTTCGAAAGATCGAAAGATTTGTCCGACTCAGGCAATACCGTTAAAAGCTCGTTCATTCCGGCTACGGCCTCATTCATTTTGTCTGCTTGCGTACCCACGTAAGCTACCATGCTATTCTCTTTGTCTTTGCTATTTGGTGAGGAGTAAACCGCAAAAGTAGAATAAGCCAAGGCTTTGGATTCGCGAATGGTTTGGAAGACGATAGAACCCATGCCACCACCAAAATAGTTGTTAAACAGGCCAATTTTTGCTGCGTTAGTTGGGTCGTATAAACCAGCATTGCGTACCCAGCGAATTTCTGCCTGTACCATGTCGTAATCTGCAAAGTAGACTTTGTTAGAATCTGTCGTGGTATAAACAAACTTTTTCATTGGAGCTGCTGGTGTAAAATCCTTACCCAAAGCATGAACTTTCGCTATGTCTGCCGAGAAGGCATCTAAAGCCTTTGGACCGAAATAAGTAATCGTGTGTTTGTAGTTGGTTAGGTTGTGCAACAAATAAATCAAATCAGACGATTTCATGTTTTTGATTTCGTCATTGCTTAATCCATAGTTAAAAGGATTATCCGCACCATATTGTGCGTAGCTCATCAAGCCACCTAAAATTGATGATTTATTCAGCTTAGCGTTTTCTCTTGATTTTAATAAACGGCCTTTTAAATCTTCGAGCGCTTTTTCGTTCGGCTTACAATTCGCTAAAACATCTTCTAAAAGGGCCACAGCTTTATCAAAATTTTCTTGCAAACCGCTTAAAGAAACAGTTGTTACTTCCGTACCTACGTTAATATTATAGTTACAGGCCAAGTTATAAAAAGCCTTGCTAATATCTTCTGCCGAATATTTATCGGTACTTAAAAAAGCTAAATATTGAGCCGCGTAAGGCAATAACTTGTAATTATAAGAACCCATTTCAAAACGATAGCCCATTCGGAAAATACCGTTTTCTGTGTTCTGAACAGCGATTACATCAGCGATGCCAGCTTTACCAAAATTCAAGTCCTTTTTGTAATCTAAAAATTTAGGTGCAATTGGCTTAATTGGAGAACTGATAATTGTTTTTGTGAAAGGAGAAACCTCGTTTGCATTAGTTTTTACGGCAGTAATCGTCGGTTTTTCTACTTTCATGATGCTTTTGTCTTCTCCTTTATGTTTGAGAAGAACAGCATAGTTGTTGATAAAAAACTGATTTGCAAAATCAACAATTTCCTTTTTGGTAACCTTTGCCATTGCATCGGTAGAGGCCAGCGTTTTGTCCCATTCTGTACCGCGATTTTGGATAAATGAATTCATCGTGGCATCAGCACGAACATCGTTGTTATCGTAACCTTGCAATTCAGCTAATTTAATGTTGGCAACAGTAGCCTTAATTAAGCTTTCATCAAATTCACCTTTTTTAAGTAGATCTACTTGTTCTAATAAAAGTTTCTGAGCATCTTCTAAAGTCTGTCCGGCCTTTGGCGAACCTGATAAAATGAAAACGCCATAATCTTTCATTGAATTATAACCCGCATTCGCCCTCAACATTTTCTGTTGTTTATTGATGTTGATATCCATTAAACCAGCTTTTCCGTTTGATAGGATGCTACCGATTAAATCCAATAGCAAACTTTGACGGGTATTTTGGGCATAACCCCGGTAAGCAATATAAAGGTTTTCTGCACTAGGACCGTAAATATCAACCTTTTGAATCTGAGTAAGTGGTTTCTCTGGTGCAGGATTATACAGTGCTAATGGTTTCGAAACCATATAAGAGAAATTTTTATCAATTTTTTTAATCAAATCATCATAATTAATATCTCCAGACATGATTAAGGCCATATTATTAGGCACATAATATTTGTTGTAATATTTTCTGATTTCTACCAGCGATGGGTTTTTTAAATGCTCAATAGTACCAATTGTGGTTTGTTGTCCATAGTTATGTGTTGGAAATAGGGTATAAAGCATTTTCTCATACATTTTACGTCCATCGTTGTCCATGCCAATGTTCTTCTCTTCGTAAACGGCTTCCAATTCAGTATGGAAAATACGGAAAACTGGGGCACGGAAACGCTCTGCCTGAAGAGATAAAAACCGATCAATATTATTCGATGGAAGATCTTCTTCGTACACTGTTTCCTCGACTGAGGTGTGCGCATTCGTAGAGTTACTGCCAATGGCTTTCATCATTTTATCATATTCATTTGCAATAGAATATTCAGAGGCTTCGCCAGAAACCTTATCAATTTCTTTGTAAATCTCCTTACGTTTAGCCGGATCAGTTGTTTTGTTATAAGTTTCGTAAAGTGCCTCCACTTTGTCTAGCAGAGGTTTTTCTTTCGCATAGTTTAGGGTTCCAAATTTATCGGTCCCTTTAAATAGAAGGTGCTCCAGATAGTGGGCTAAACCGGTATTTGTTCTCGGATCTGTATTGCTACCAGCCCTTACAGCCATTTTATAGGTAATGTTGGGTTCTTTATTATTCTGCGATAAAATTACAGTAAGGCCGTTTTTCAGCGTGTAGAAGCGAGATTTAGTAGGATCGTTGGTTACGTATTTATAGCTGTAACCGCCAGAGGTTCCTGTTTTCCATTGATAAGCAGTTTGGGCCTTTGCCACTGAACTTGCAACAAGAAAACAAGCTAATGTAAATAGTTTGATTTTCATTCGTTTGGTTTATGATAGTGATTGAAGTACTGAATTTTTAAATCCAATCCTCACATTAATAAGTTGTTTAATCAAATATATATGCTTTCCGGCATCGAATGAAATGCTTTAAAAAATATATTCTTTTAGATGGATCATAAATGATTTTCGCATATAAAATAGCGCTTTATTGTGCCTTGATTTTATATTCTGTATTTTTACCAGCATGACAAAGCATAAAGCAAAGCCAACTATTTTAGTAGTAAATGATGATGGTATTACCGCTACCGGAATTAAAAATTTGATGGAGGTAATGCAGGAAATTGGACATGTGGTTGTGGTTGCGCCCGATAGTCCACAAAGCGGAATGGGGCATGCAATCACCATCGGTAAACCCATTCGTTTTGATAAAGTGAATCTTTATGATGGTGTGGAGATGTACAAATGTAGTGGTACTCCAGTAGACTGTGTGAAGCTTGGAGTAAATAAAATTTTCAAGGGCAAGAAACCAGATCTTTGTGTTTCGGGTATTAATCACGGTTTAAATAACTCCATTAATGTTTTATACTCAGGTACCATGTCTGCCGCGGTTGAAGGTGCCATCGAAAAAATACCATCTATTGGTTTTTCGATGGATGATTTTGCTGCTGATGCAGATTTTAGTCATACCAAAAAATACATTAAAGATATTTGTCTCCAGGTGCTTGAAAATGGTTTGCCAGAAGGCGTTTTGTTAAACGTAAATTTCCCAAAGGGTGATCAACTCAAAGGTGTAAAAGTTTGCAGGCAAGCTAATGCTAAGTGGATGGAGGAATTTGATGAGCGTGTTGATCCATACAAACGACCATATTATTGGTTAACAGGTGTTTTCGAAAATTTTGATAAGGGTGAAGATACAGATGTTTGGGCATTGGAACATGGCTATGTTTCAGTTGTGCCAGTACAGTTCGATTTAACGGCGCATCATGCCATTCAAACTTTAAATGGATGGAATTTTATTGATGGTGATATTTCGAAATCCGATCAAGGGAAAACCACTATTTCTGCTCCTGATGGAATCAATTTAGGCTAATTCTATCTTTAGATAACATGAGCGATAAGTTAAGGAAAATCACTGATTCTGTTTGGATTGGTTTGGCGATAGGTTTAATAATACCAGCCATTTTATGTGGACTGGCTTGGTATGTTATTCATCATGTGTCGTCGCTGGCTAAGGCCGATTTGCTTTACATCGGCGGCATTGCTGTTAATGCCTACGCAATGCAATATTTTTTTAAATACAATAAGCTTAATATTGGCAGAGGAATTTTAGCTGCAACATTTTTGTGTGCTTTTATTTTCTTCGCCTACAAGGTTTTTTAATAACATAACCGTCCTTGCGAGGCACGAAGCAATCTCATGAAGTACATCCGCCTTAAGATTGCTTCGTGCCTCACAATGATGATAAGTGATATACCAAAATGAAATACTACCTCGTAGCCGGCGAAGCATCAGGCGATTTACATGGTGCAAACTTAATGAAGGCATTAAAGCACGAAGATGACAGGGCTGTATTCCGTTATTTTGGCGGCGATAAAATGCAGGCCGAAGGGGGCGAGTTAGTAAAGCACTATGCTGATATGGCCTTTATGGGTTTTACGGAAGTAGTGTTGAATTTAAGGACGATTTTTAAAAACCTTAAAAAGTGCAAAGCCGATATTTTAAGCTGGCAACCCGACGTATTGATCCTAATTGATTTCCCAGGTTTCAATTTAAAAATAGCTGAATTTGCCAAAGAAAATAACATCCGGGTTTGTTATTATATCTCTCCAAAAATTTGGGCCTGGAATCAGAAGCGGGTGCTTAAAATCAAAAAGGTTGTTGACCATATGTTTTGCATCTTACCTTTCGAGGTAGATTTTTATAAAGAATGGGGTATGAAAGTGGATTATGTTGGAAATCCACTTTTGGATGAGCAAGCTGCCTTTTCTCCTGATCCAGATTTTATCTCCCAAAACAATTTAGCTGAACAGAAAATCATTGCATTATTGCCTGGTAGTAGAAAACAAGAAATTGAGCGGTTATTACCGGTAATGCTTAGTATTACAGATCAATTTCCCGCCTATCAATTCGCCATTGCTGCCGCACCAACTTTCGATGAAAATTATTATCAACAATTTATAGGCTCCAAAAAAGTTAAACTTTTATTTAATAACACCTACAACTTATTGCATCATGCCCATGCTGCAATTGTGGCCTCGGGCACAGCTACCTTAGAAACTGCTTTGTTTAAAGTTCCGCAGGTGGTGGTTTATCGTGGAGGTGCAATTTCTATTGCTATCGCCAGGATGTTAGTGAAAATTAAATTCATTTCCCTGGTTAATTTAATCGTGAATAAAAAGATTGTAACCGAACTTATTCAAGAAGATTGTAACACTAAAAAGGTAGGCGAAGAGCTTCAACTTATTATGGAAGGCGATGGCCGAGAAAGAATGCTTCACAACTACGAGGAGTTGCTCCGTTTGATGGGAAAACCGGGTGCATCTGCTAAAACCGCTAAGCTGATTTATCAATATTCGTCAATAAAATAGTTTCTCAAAAAAAACTTTTTCATTTTTTTTAAAACAAATGTCTCTTTTAAGCGTTACTAAATCGTTTTGCGTAATTCTAATCGTACCTAATTAATCATCCCTCGCCCTCGTTAATTAAGAGAAAGTTAGACGCATAGCGTAACTAATTATAAACTAAACTAATGAGTGCCAATGAGAAACATTCTACTCAGGATTGCAGGATTCCTATGCCTGTTCCTAATTTCGAGCCCCCTGTTGTTTGCTAAATCGATGGGAGAAACCAAAAGTTTCAATCATTATTATTTTCAGCAAGACACCACAAAAAGAGACACTACTAAAAAGGTCCCAACGCCAGTTCCTGCAGATTCTGTTAAGGCACCGGTAAATCCATTAGGTGGTGCAAGTCCGGTGCAGGCATCACCGCCAAAAGATGGCCCCGCTACTGCACCAGCCGGTGCCGCCGGACAAAAGACAATTACCGGAGTGGTTTTAGACGAAAAAAAAATCGGTTTACCTGGAGTTGGAATCAAAATTCAAGGTAAAACGGGCGGTTCTGTAACTCAAGAAAATGGGCGATTTTCTATAGCTGTTACTGCTCCAACTGATGTTTTAGTATTCAGTTATATTGGTTATCAAACCAAATCTATTCCTGCTGGTAATGGTACAGCACCCTTAACAGTCAATCTTGTACCATCAGCTTCGCAAAAATTGGATGAAGTAGTAGTAGTGGGTTATGGTACCCTAAAGGCCAAAGAGGTAACATCGGCGATTGCCACGGTAGATACTTCTCAATTTAGGCAAAGTGGGTCGCGAAACCCGCTAGATTTATTACAAGGTAAAGTTGCAGGTTTACAAATTACCCGAACGGGCGGATCTAACCCAAATTCAGGTGTAGGTGTGCAGCTTCGTGGGGTAACATCTGTAACGGGTAGCCAAAGTCCGCTAATTGTTATTGATGGAATTCCGGGAGGAAATTTAGATCTTTTGCAGCAAGATGATATCGCATCATTTAGTGTGCTTAAAGATGGCTCGGGTGCCGCAATTTACGGTACAAGGGCAAATGCCGGCGTAATTCTCGTTACCACTAAAAAAGGTAAAGCAGGGCCAGCTCGTTTCGATTATTCAGGCTATTTGCGTAAAGAATATTTGTATCAAAGACCAGATTTTTTAACTGTAGATGAATTCAGAGAGAAAATCCGAAGTGGACAGTTCGATCGCCAGGATTATGGTGCTTCGCTTGATCCATTTAATGATCTAGTGAATAAGGAAAACTTAAGTCAGAACCATAACCTTTCTATGTCTGGCGGTTCTGAAAAGACAAGTTACAGGGCCAGTATCAACTATCGCGATTTACAGGGTTTTGCAAAAAATAACCGTCGTACGGAATATGGGATAAGATTGAACTTAAACTCGAAAGGTCTTGATGATAAATTATTTACACAGGTAAACTTATCGACCAATTTTAATAAAGGAGATTTGCTTGGCGGTGGTGGCTGGGAAAATCAGTTAACCCGGAACCCTACCCAATCTTATTACAACCCTGACGGGAGCTGGTTTTTTGATCCAAATGCGACCAACGAATTGGCCAGGTTAGAGCAAGAAACCAATAAAAGACAACAACAAACCAGCTCTATTGATGCTAAAGCAGAATACGAGATCTTTAAAGGTTTCAAAGCTTCCGTTTTTGGTGCCGTTCAACGCAACAGCTACATTGATGGATCATATCGATCGGTATTTGGCGAATATTCCTTAGAGAATGACATTTATAAAAATGGAGGTTATGCCGCCAGATCAACTGTTTTGGAGCAGAATTTTAACGTAGAGCCAACTTTACAATATGCAACTACATTTGGCGACGACCACAGCTTAACTGCAATTGGTGGCTATAGTTACCGCTATGAAGTTAATGAGGGTTTTAATGCCGGAAACTTAGGTTTCTTAAACGATCAGTTCCAAGAAAATAATTTAAATGCAGGTAATCAATTGTCTGCTGGTAAAGCATTTCTAGGAAGTTTTAAAAATGACAATACGTTAATTGCTTTTTTCGGAAGAGTGAACTATACCTTCAAAAACAGGTATTACTTACAAGCCATTTTGCGTAGAGAAGGCTCATCACGTTTTGGTGTAAATAATAAATGGGCAAATTTCCCTGCCGTTTCTGCCGGTTGGACAGTTACCGAAGAAAAATTTATGGAGAACGTGAAATGGGTGAATAATTTGAAAGTGAGAGTTGGATACGGCGAAACTGGTAATTCAGGTATTTCGAACTATGCATCTTTGGTAACATTAGGTACAGGTGGAGTTTATCTTTATCCTGATGGCCAATATCGCGAAACCTATGGTCCGAACACCAACCCAAATCCAAATTTGAGATGGGAAAAGAAACAAGAGATTAACTTAGGTTTAGATTTTACGCTTTTTTCAAGCCGTCTTTCCGGATCATTAGATTTGTTTAAACGCGTAACCAAAGATTTATTGGATAATTACGATTCACCACAACCGCCATTTGTGCGTTCGTCGATTTATACAAACGTAGGATCGATTTCTGCAAAAGGTATTGAGCTGGCATTAAGCTATCAAGCCGTTAAGGGAAAAGATTTTAAATACAACATTGATTTAGCTGCAAGTACCACAAGCAATAAATTAGATTCTTATTCAAATAGCGAATATAAAAGAGATTATCTTTCTACATCTGGCATAGGCGGTTTTGGAGATTTAGGTAACTCCATCCGTATTTACGAAGGCGGCAAGATTGGCGATTTCTGGGGTAAACGCTTCGCAGGCTTTACTGCCGATGGAAAATGGTTATTCTTTAATAGAAATGGTCAGCCGGTGAGGAATGACCAAATCAATAACTCATTTAATAGAGATCAAACAGATTTAGCGGTGATCGGTAATGCTATCCCAAAATATTATTTATCGTTAACCAATAGCTTTAATTATAAACAGTTCGATTTGCGTGTCTTCTTAAGAGGTAAATTTGATTACCAAATTTTAAATACTACTGCACTTTCTTACGGTAACAAAGTTTCGGGTACCAATTTGTTAAGTTCTGCATTTGATAAGTATGCTCAGATTAATGATACCTACATGTACTCCGATTATTATATCGAGGATGGTAGTTTCTTAAAAATTGACGAGGTAACCTTCGGATATACTTTCAAGCTGAAATCGAAAAACATCCGAAATTTGAGAGCTTATATCACGGGACAAAACTTAGCCACTTTTACAAAATACACAGGTAACGACCCGGATTTTGTTAAGGATACAGGCTTAGGCCAACCAGCAAACGATGGTGTTTTAGGTGTAGATGGTAGAGGGCCTTACCCAAGCACCTCATCTTTCTTATTAGGTGTAAGCTTTGGATTTTAAACTGAATAACATGAAAACATTAAATAAAATATATTCATCGTGTTTAGCAGCAATGCTGTTAATTACGGCAAACGGTTGTACAAAACTAGATGAGAATTTGTATGATACCATTAGTAGTGAGAATTTTTACACCAACAAAAATGAAATTATCTCTGCTGTTTTGAGGCCATATACGCATGCAAATGCATGGGGAACTTCAGCAGGGCAGGATGGTTGGTGGCGTTTAGCCGAGCTTTCTGCCGATCAACTTGCCTGGCCAACCAAAGGTCGCCACGGTGAGGATGGTGGTAAATGGAAAAGGCTACATTACCACACCTGGACGGTTGATGAAGGTGGAATAAATAATGCCTGGTCGCTTATGTATTGGGGTGTGGGTTTATGTAACGTGCCAATCGAGAATTTAGAAAAAAGGGATGCTGGGCAGTTAGGGATTACTCAACAGGAAAAGGATGCTTTTTTAGCTGAACTTAAGTTGTTCAGGGCTTATCATTATTTAAAATTGATGGATTTGTTTGGTAACATCCCGGTAGTTACTGTGGTTGGAGAGCCAGCTAGGCCATCTACAATGAGCCGAACTGAAGTGTTTAATTTCATTGAAAAAGAAATTAAGGATAATATAGAAAAAGCGCCAAAACTATCAAAAGCCATGTTAGGTAGAATGAGCCAGGCTGGAGGTTATGCCATGCTGGTAGAGCTTTACTTAAATGCTGAAGCATGGACAGGCACTGCCCGTTGGGATGATTGCATCGCAGCTGCGGATAAAATAATTTCGAACCAAGCTGGTGGAATGAACGGCAACATAGCTTTGGATCCTAATATCACCGATCAGTTTAAACCTGATAACGATTTAAGTAAAGAAACTATTTTCTCTGTAGCATACGAATTCCAAAGAGCTAATTTCCAACCAGGTTTCCCAAGCGATTTTTACCACTTTAATCAGCAGTTTATTTATGGCGGAAGTAGAAATGGTAACGATGGTATTGTAGTTGTGCCAGGAAATTTTACCAAATATGTTGATGCCGATTTAAGAAAAAGAACATGGTTACTGGAAGGTAAAATGACACGTTTTGATAACGGGCAACCACTAATTGCAACTGGTGGAAATGAATATGATGGTAAGCAGTTGGAGTTTGTGGATAATATACAGAAAAATAAAACTGGATCTACTGTTTCTAACATGAGCGAAGGTGAAGAAAACAGCGGTGTACGTTTTAATAAATATAAACTGGGTAACCAAGTTGCAAACGCAACTACACAACCGAGTAATGTTTATAACAATACGGATTGGAACATTTATCGTTTAACATGGATTTATTTTGCCAAAGCAGAAGCTTTAATGCGTAAAAATGGGGGCACGGCCACTGCAGAGGCGGTAAAATTAATTAATGATTGCAAAGTAAGAGCTTTTGCAGCAGCAGATTGGCCTGCAAATCAATATACAACGGCAACCCTAACTTTAGATGAATTGTTGGTAGAGCGTGGGCGTGAGTTCATTTTTGAAGGATTCCGTCGCGACGATTTGATACGTTTTGGAAAATTTGCAACAACGGATTGGTGGGATCATAAGCCAACCAATGCAAACAGACAATTATATCCAATACCACAGCAACAAATTGCACTTAACCCAAACCTAAAACAAAATCCAGGTTATTAATTCAACAGAAAAGGCACTTAAATGTGCCTTTTCTGTTTTAACAAAACGTTAACAATCAGGTATGAATATTTTACAAAACGGCAGAACCTAAATCGATTAATATTAAGAAAATATTAATCAAGATGCTTTATATTAGCAAAAATTGAAAAATCCCTATATAAATACGGGAGACTTATTACAATATATCATCTGAAGCGCTAAAGAATGAAAACCCTTTCCATAAAAGATATCGCCGTTAAGGCAGGTGTATCTATCACAACAGTTTCATTTATCATTAATGGTAAAGCAAAAGAGAAATCGATTAGCGAAGCTGTGATTAAGAAAGTGGAAGAGATTATTAAAGAAAGTGGTTATAAACCCAATCAAATTGCAAGGAGTTTACGTACAGGTAACTCGAACATCATCGGATTAATTATTGAAGATATTTCCAACTCATTCTTTTCCCGTATTGCTCGCTTAATAGAAGATAAAGCGTATAAAAAGGGCTATAAAATCATTTATTCCAGTACAGAAAATGATGTTGAAAAGGCGAAAGACTTAATCAATATGTTTAAATCGAGGAAGGTTGATGGTTATATCATCTCACCTACCAAAGGAATCGAAGAAGATATTAATGCTTTACTGGCGGATAATAAACCTGTGATTTTGTTCGATAGAAATTTATCGGATGTGGAAACTCATTATGTAGGTGCCGATCATTTTAAAGCCTCTTATAAATCTATAGAAAGTTTCATCAAAGATGGTAAACGAAAAATTGCACTTGTAACTACTGATATCGATGTAGAACAAATCGTGGAACGTTTTGATGGTTATAAACAAGCTTTGATCGATCATCAGATTACCTATTCGGACGAGCTGGTACTCAAAATTCATTTCAATCAGGATGAAACCGAATCCATTGAAGAAATGAAAAACCTGTTCCTTTCAAAAGAAATTGATGCGGTACTATTTGCTACCAATTATTTAGCCATCAGTGGTTTAAAAGCCCTAAAACAACTTAATAAGCAAATAGGAGATGACTTTTCGGTTATTGCCTATGATGATCATGAGGTTTTTGAACTTCATACGCCTAGCATTTCTGCTGTTCAACAACCCCTCGAAGAAATTGCCGAAACTGTTATACAACTTATTCTAAATCAGCTCTCTTCTAAAGCCAAAGCAGAAAATCAAAAGGTGATTATTCCTGCAAAACTCATTGAAAGATAGTTTCTATTTCCTGTAACTAAAATGTTGCGAATCAGCTATTTTAATATGGAATTTAATTCTTTAATATTGAATTAGTAAAACGTTTTATGTTTTAAGGCCTAGGTCAATCTCAAATCAATATCTGAAATTTTTTTCTTTTAATTTAAATTAAAAGAAGTGATTTGTCAGATTAGTAAAACGTTTAACGTAACCAAATATTCTGTTTATGAGAAAACTATACTTCTTTGCATTTTGCTGCATCTTACATTTTAATGTTCAAGCTCAAGATAAGGCTCCAGCTTATCCTTTAATTGCTCACGATACCTATTTAAGCATTTGGTCTTTTGGCGATGAATTAAACAATTCGGTAACCAAACATTGGACAGGCAAAGAACAATCGCTTTTAGGTGTGGCTAAAGTTGATGGCAAGTTTTATCGTTTTCTAGGTGCTGAGTCGAAAAACTATAAAACAATTTTGCCAGCTGCCGATGAAACCAGTTACCAGGCTAGCTATACATTTAAGAAGCCAGCGACAGATTGGAACAGCCTAGGTTTTGACGACAGTGATTGGAAAAAGAATGAGGCTCCCTTTGGCGACGATAATACGGCCAAGACAAAATGGAATACGGATGAAATTTATTATCGCAGAAAGTTTTCAGTTAGTAAGTCTTCATCAGCTAAAAAATATTTAAAGCTTAGTCATGATGATAATGTTATCGTTTATCTAAATGGTAAAACGATTTATGAAAAAGACGGTTGGGTACACGAATACATTTATATTCCAATTGAAGAGGGCATTTTAAATCCTGGCCAAAACCTTTTAGCTATTGATTGTAAAAATACAGCAGGGGGAAGGCATCTTGACGCAGGAATTGTAGAAGAAATTCCGAATGGTTCTCAAGTATTAAAAGCAATACAAACCAATGTAGCCGTTGAAGCTACCAATACCATTTACGATTTTAAATGCGGTGGTGTAAATTTAAAAGTGACCTTCACTTCGCCACTGCTATTAAACGATATCAAATTAACGGCAAGGCCGATTAGCTATATTACTTACGCAGTAAAATCTGCTGATGACAAAGCACACAAGGTTGATATCTATTTTAGTGCTTCATCCAATTTAGCGGTTAATACGCCTAATCAGGCTGTTTCCGTTTGGAAAAATACCAACAATAATTTATCCATTTTAAAAGCAGGTACGGTAGAGCAACCGATTCTAAAAAAGAAAAATGATGATTTACGAATTGACTGGGGTTATATGTATGTGGCGGTTCCTTCTAAATTTGGAGCAAAGCAATTTATTGGTACTCAAATCTCGAATTTAAATAGTTTTAAGTCTGGGCAATACCCGCAAGCTTCAAACGCTATTAATGTTAAAACACAAGATTTAAGTACTATCATTCCTTTTGGTGCGGTTGGCGCAAAGGCGGTAGAAAAATATGTGATGCTGGGTTATGATGACCTAAAATCAATTGAATATTTCGGAGATCAATTATCGCCAATTTGGAGAACTTTTCCATCAAGCACTTTCGAGAGCCAACTTATACAAGCTAACGACGATTACTCAACACTTAAAGCCAAAACAAAAGCTTTTGATGCTAAGTTAGTCGCCGATGCAACTAAAGCTGGCGGCAAGGAATATGCCGATATGTGCAAATTGGCTTATCGCCAAAGTATTGCAGCGCACAAAATTGTCTATGCCCCAAATGGCGATATTTTATTTCTGTCAAAGGAGAATTTTAGTGGCGGTTTTATCAATACGGTAGATGTTACTTATCCATCGGCACCGCAATATTTGCTTTACAACCCTGAATTATTAAAAGGAATGTTGAATGGTATTTTCTACTATTCGGAAAGCGGAAAATGGAACAAGGATTATCCTGCGCATGATATAGGAACATATCCAATAGCCAATGGGCAGATTTATGGCGAAGATATGCCGGTGGAAGAAGCGGGAAATATGATCATTTTGGTGGGTGCTGTTGCCAAAGCTGAAGGTAATGCCGGTTATGCAGAGAAGCACTGGAAAGAAATGTCGAGATGGGCTAACTATCTTTTTAAAGAAGGTTTCGATCCAACGAACCAATTATGTACTGATGATTTTGCTGGTCATTTGGCTCGAAATGCGAATTTATCGGTAAAAGCAATTGTCGGCTTGGGTGTTTATGCCCAGCTTGCGCAGCAGTTGGGCAAAACAGATGTAGCCTTGAAGTATAGAAATGCTGCATTGGATATGGCCAAAAATTGGCAAAAACTTGCCGATGCCGGCGACCATTACGCATTAACCTTCAATGATAAAAACACCTGGAGCCAAAAATATAACCTGATTTGGGATAAATTATTAAAACTGAATTTATTTCCTAATGATGTTTACCGCAAAGAAATCAACTACTATTTAACCAAGCAAAATGCTTTTGGTTTACCGCTTGATAGCCGCAAATCCTATACAAAATCTGATTGGATTATATGGACAGCAACCTTGAGCGACAATCAGCAGGAATTTCAAAAGTTTATCAAACCCATACACAAATTTACAAGTGAAACTTCGGATAAGGTGCCATTAAGCGATTGGCATGAAACCATCAGCGGAAAAAAAGCCGGTTTTCAGGCTAGGAGTGTGGTCGGCGGATACTTCATCAAAATGCTTGCTGATCGCTGGGCTAATAAATAAACAAATTATTCACTTACTAAATAATATAAACGAACAAAAAAAACTAACAAATCCATCTGAAAAGATAACTAACCAAGTACAAAACCAACCAATATGAACAAAAAATTTACTAGGCTCATTAAGCTCACGCTTATGAGGACGGAGAGCGCCTGCAGGTTAGGCGCACTATCCTTGGCATTCGGATTAACATTTAATGCATCGGCAAATGCAATAAATATTAATACATCGCCAAAGGCAACAAAGGAACTAAAATCACCTTTTGCCGATATTGTAATCAGAGGTATTATTAAAGATGAAACCGGAACCCCAATTCCAGGTGCCAGTGTGAAGGTCAAAGGATCTTTAGCCGTTGCAGCTACTGATATAAATGGAGCATTTAGCATCAGTGTGCCTTCAGAATCTTCTGTATTGATCATTTCTTATGTAGGTTATGAACCAAAAAGCGTTACTGTTGGCAATCAGAAAAATATTTCTGTTTCACTTGTTCCAAGCTCAAATGCGCTAGAAGAAGTCGCAGTTGTAGGTTTCGGTACCCAACGTAAAGTTTCCTTGATTGGTGCACAATCTACCATCAATTCAAAAGAATTAAAGCAACCCGTAGCAAGCGTAACCCAATCATTAGCAGGTAGAATTGCGGGTGTAGTTGGAGTACAAAGATCTGGTGAGCCAGGAAGAAGTACTGCAGATATCTGGATTCGTGGTATTGCAACTTTTAGTGGTTCTAGTGCACCTTTAGTTTTGGTAGATGGAGTAGAACGTTCGATTTCGGCAATTGATGCAGAAGATATTGAGTCGTTTACCGTTCTAAAAGATGCATCTGGTACAGCCGTTTACGGAGTTAGAGGTGCAAACGGGGTAATCATTGTTAAAACTAAAACTGGTAAAGTGGGTAAACCTGCCATCTTTTTCGATTATAACGAAGGCTTAAGCACTTTTGTAAGGCATCCTGAGGCTTTAGATGGTGTTACTTACATGAATCTTGCGAATGAAGCCTTGACTGGAAGAGGTCAGGCAGCAAAATATTCGCAAGACTATATTAACAGAACGGCTTCAGGTGTAGATCCGCTGGTTTACCCTAACGTAAATTGGATGAATGAGCTGTTTGATAAATATAGCAGTACCCGCAGAGCAAATTTAAATGCAAGTGGTGGGGTTGATAATGCACAGTATTATGTTTCATTGGCTTATTACAATGAAGGTGGTTTCTTAAAAACGGATGATTTGGCACAATATAATTCAGCACTAAATTATACCCGTTACAACTTCACCAGTAATTTAAATTTAAAGCTGACTAATACCACCAAATTGGATTTAGGCATCCAAGGTTATGTTTCAACGGGTAATTATCCTGGAGAAAGTACCGAAAGTATCTTTACATCAGCATTGGATGTATCTCCAGTAGAATATCCCAAAATTTATCCAGGTGGTTTAATTCCAGGTCGTTCTTCTAACGGAGGTTTTAGAAATCCTTATGCTGATTTAACCAGAAGAGGTTATCGTACAGAATTTAGAAATCAATTGTACACCAACATGAGGTTAACTCAGGATTTGAAGATGGTAACTGAAGGTTTAACTGCAACTGCAATGGTAGCTTTTGATAACTATAATGAAAACTTTATCAGAAGATCAAAAAGAGAGAGTACTTACTTCATTAGAGATATCAATAACCCTTACAAAGCAGATGGGAGTTTAGATTTATTTCAATCGTTTACCAGTGGGGGTAACTATTTAAGTTTCGAGCCATCAAGAGGTGGGAACAGAAAGTTTTATACGGAAGGTGCCGTAAACTATGATAGAGCCTTTGGAAAACACCGGGTTGGAGGTTTGATTTTAGCTTATACACAGGATTATACCAATCCATTTGCTGGCGATTTTACCGCTTCAATTCCGGAAAGATTTATTGGGGTTGCCGCTCGTGGTACATATTCTTATGATGACCGCTATTTTGTAGAAGCCAACTTTGGATACAACGGCTCAGAATTATTTTCGCCAGATAACAGATACGGTACATTCCCAGCTTTCGGAGTGGGATGGATTCCATCAAACGAGAAATTTTGGGAAGGCATGAAAAACACCATTTCATTCTTAAAATTTAGGTACTCTGATGGTATAACCGGTATTGGTAAAATCTCCAATGCTGATTTGGTTGGAAGAAGATTTGCTTATTTGACATTAGTATCTGATGGTGCTGCCGGATATCAATACGGTAAAGGCTACGATAACGGAATAAGTGGTATTAACGTAACTGATTATGGTGTTGATGTAGTTTGGGCCGAATCGCGTAAGCAAGATTTAGGTATGGAAATCAGAACATTGAAAGACAATCTTTATTTAATTGTCGATTTATTTAAAGAGCAACGTACCGGTATTTTCTTTCAGCGTCAATCTATCCCAGGTTATGTTGGGTTAACCAATCAGCCTTATGGTAATTTAGGTGAAGTGGATAACCGTGGTATCGATGCGACTTTGGAGTATAACTTTAAAGTGGGTCAAGTTGATTTTGGTGTACGAGGAACCTTTACTTATAATAAAGATAAAATTATTGCTGATGATCGTCCTATACAACCTTATCCATGGATGAACCGTGTTGGAACAAATGTATTATCAAGATTTGGTTACGTTGCAGAGAAATTATATGATACACAAGCCGAGATCGATGCAAGTGCAGCGCCAGGATCAAAAAGCAATCTACGTCCTGGTGATATCAAATACAGCGATTTAAATGGTGATGGATTAATCAACGATTATGATAAAACTCAAATCGGTAGAGGTGATGTTCCAAATAAAGTTTATGGTTTTGGCTTAAGTGCATCATACAAAGGTTTTGCATTAAGCACGTTTTTCCAAGGTACTCACGGTGCTGACATTATGTTAGGTGGATCAGGCATATTTCCATTTAATGGTGGTGGCGGTTTAAGTAATGCTTATGAAATTGCAACCGATAGATGGACACCATCAAGCCCAAGGCAAGATGCTTTTTATCCACGTTTAGCTTATGGTGAAGCTGACAACACCAACAATACTTTAGAGAGCTCATGGTGGGTTAAAGATGTTAACTTCTTGCGTTTAAAATCAGCTCAATTGAGCTACAATCTTCCAACAAAATTTGCTGAGAAAATTTATCTAAAAAATGCAGCCATTTATTTGATTGGAAACAACTTGTTAACCTTCAGTGATTGGAAACTATGGGATCCGGAGTTAAATACTGGCGGAAGAGCAAATGGTTCGAAGTATCCAATCACCAAAACATTGTCCTTAGGTATTAATGTTAAATTTTAAGAATCAGAAATCATGAAAAAATACATATTTGTTGCATTTGTAGCTTGCTTAACTTTAGCTACATCTTGTAAAAAAGGTTTTCTAGATCAGGTACCTAATGATAGGTTAACCCTCGAAGAGACCTTTACTAACCGTGCTACGGCAGAAAAATTTTTAGCAAACGTTTACAGTTTAATTCCTGATGAATTTGGTCAAAGAAATCCGGATATAGGTAGAAGCGCTGGTGTTTGGACAGGCGCATCAGACGAGGCTGAATTTGTTTGGGGCTTTAACCAGGCCAACAACGTAAATATTGGTAGTTGGGATGCAAACTCCGGCTTCGTTAATGGGTATTGGAACAATTTTTACAGAGGTATTCGTTCTGCGAGTTTCTTTATGGCAAACATTGATAAAGTTAGCCAGGATATCACGCCTCAGTTAATCAATCAATACAAAAACGAGGCAAGAGCACTTAGAGCAATTTATTACTTTTATTTAGTTCGTATTTACGGTCCGGTAATCATTTTAGGCGAAAATGTAATCGAACCTGATGCGCCAACTGAAAGTATCCGTTTACCGAGAAATAGCTTTGATGAATGCATCAACTATATCACTTCTGAATTGCAAAGTGCTGCAGATAATTTACCAGTTGCAGCAGGTAACGACAGGGATTATGCAAGAATAACTAAAGGACAAGCATTAGCGTATCGCTTACAAGCTTATTTGCTATCAGCAAGTCCACTTTTCAATGGCAACACTGATTTAGCAAATCTTAAAAACAAAGACGGAAAACAACTGATTAGTCAAACCTACGATGCAACAAAATGGAAAAGAGCATCTGATGCTTATAAAGCTTACATCACTCAATTTATTCCAGGAACGTATAGTTTATATAGAAAAAACAATGCAGATGGAAGCTTAAATGCTTATTTATCTTGCCGTGATGTCTTTTTAGATAAATTCAATAGTGAAATTATTATGTCCAGATTGGATGCTTCAATTGGTGGCAGACAATATGAGATGACACCTTACCACAGTGGTTCAAACTCTGAAGTAAGGGGATCTGCAGGCTTAGGCGCAACCCAAAATCAGGTAGACGCTTTTTTTACTGCAAATGGTCGTAGCATTACCGATCCGCTATCAGGTTACGTAACTTCTGGTTTTACCAATTATCAAGCACCAGGAAGCCCGATCGCAACAGAAACTTATAACCAATGGGTTAACCGTGAACCACGTTTTTATGTAAATATTACCTACCATAACAGTGTTTGGTTGAATAACAGGTTTGGTAATGTGATCACACAATTCAATAACAATGGTAACTCTGGTAAATCCACTGGTGGTAACGATTATACCGTTACTGGTTATGCGGTTAGAAAAGCAATGGGTTTAGGCAACTGGAATGAGAGTAACCGTGCTGGTATACTGTATCGTGTGGGTAATTTATATTTGGATTATGTTGAAGCTTTAAATGAATCTACTCCAGGTGATCCTGATATTTTGAATTATTTAAACCAAATCAGACAAAGAGCTGGTATCCCTCAATATGGTGGTGGCGCTGGTCAAATTCCAGCCCCAGCAGATCAGGCGGCGATGAGACAAGCCATAAGAAATGAACGTAGATCAGAATTGGCTTTCGAAAACGTAAGATACTTTGATACCAGAAGATGGAAAATTGCTGAAACTACAGATAATGGACCAATCTATGGCTTAAATATCACTCAAAATTTACCAAACTTTTTAACGGTGATTCCTTTCGAAACCAGGACTTTCACTAAGAGGCATTACTTATTCCCAATTCCTGCAAAAGACGTTAATTCTGATGATTTAATGGTGCAGAATCCAGGTTGGTAGTTTCAGAAATGAAACATCGAAATAACTAAAATCAGGTGGTGCTTACATGATTTACCTTTGTAAGTGCCGCCCTGATATTCTTTTCATGCCATAAGAACCACATATTATGGAAAATAGATCTTTACCTAAAAATTTTCGCAAACTTAAAATACTGATTGCGTTTTTAAGTTTAACTATCGCAATTTCAATCAGCTCTTGTAGCAAAAAAGGCACTGAAGAGCCTGCAACAAAACCACCAACCTTACCACCAGCCACCCCAACAAGTTTTACTGCTGCCGAAGCCACTATTGCCTTCAATTCTTTCAATACCATTTACTATAGCCCTGCAGATAAACTTTACTACAGTACTACCGAAAAAAAAGGCCTAGCCGCTATCTGGACCCAAGCCATTTACTGGGACAACGTAATGAATATTTATGAGCGTACCAAAGACCCCGCTTACTATAAATTGATTACTGATATGTACGACGGAGGAGCCAAACGTTACGATAATTACAATTGGGATAACTCTGTTGAGTGGTTTATTTATGATGACATGATGTGGTGGATTATGTCGCTTACCCGTGCTTACGAAATCACCAAAAATCAAGCCTACCTTGACAAGGCTAAATCTGGCTTTGCTAAAGTGTGGAGCGGTTCTTATGATCCGGTTAAAGGTGGTATGTTTTGGGATTTTAAGCACAGCGGAAAAAACGCCTGCATAAATTTTCCAACAGTCATTGCAGCAATGCGTTTGTACAATATCACAAAAGAAGAAGCTTATTTAACCAAAGCGAAAGAAATTTACGAATGGTCTCGGATAAATTTATTCGATATAGCTAAAGGCAGGGTAGCCGATCATAAGGTTGGCGATAACAACCCTGGCTTCGAAGATTACACTTACAACCAGGGAACGCTCATTGGCGCTGCGGTTTTATTGTATAAAAATACCAATACGCAAAGTTATTTAGACGATGCAAAAATCGCCACCAATTATACCAAAAATGCCATGAGCGATCCGAGTGGTATTTTGCCTGCCGAAGGCGACTGGAATGAGCAAGGGGTACTAAAAGCTATTTTTGCGCAGTACTTAGCCGAGTTGGCCAAGGTTTATCCGGCAGGTGATTATGGTAAATGGGCAATTTTTAACGCCAATACCGCCTGGGAAAACCGCGATTTTGGTCGTGGGATTATGCACCGCAATTACAAAGCACCCTGCCCAACAGGCATTGTTCAATCTTACGAATCGAGTAGTGCGGTGACTTTCATGCAATTATTCGCTCCTGCTAACTAGAAATCGATATGAAGAACCTTAAATTTTATGTGTCTCTTTCGGCGTTGGCAATTGGTTTATTTCCCCAAAGTAATCTATCTGCTCAATTCAAATCCAAGCAAAAAACCTCCTTTCAGATATCCGCACCATGGAGCCCGGATTACGATGTTCGATCGGATATTGCAATGGTTTACGGCATTAATGATGATGGCGGGAAATTTGAAGAACGGGTTAAAGGTTACCGGGATAAAGGCTACGAAGTACAATTTATGACCGGTATTGCCTGGGGCCAGTACAAAGATTATTTCTTAGGCGAATGGGATGGAAAAAACCATTTGGATGAAGGCCAGATGATGCGTAATGGCGAAACCATTTGGCATGGAAAAGATGTACCCTATATCGTTCCTACAGCGAGTTTTCTTACTTATATGAAGAGCCACGTAAAGCGGGCCATTGATGCCGGTGTAACTGCAATTTATTTGGAAGAACCCGAGTTTTGGGCCCGGGCTGGTTATAGCCAAACCTTCAAAAATGAATGGCAAAAATACTACGGGTTCCCCTGGATGGCGCAACACGAATCACCGGAAGCTACTTACTTATCTTCCAAACTTAAATATCAACTTTATTTCAATGCATTAAAAGAAGTGTTCACCTATGTGAAAACCTATAGCGAAAGCAAAGGAAAAAGGGTAAAATGTTTCGTGCCAACACACTCGCTCATTAATTATTCTTCATGGCAAATTGTAAGTCCGGAGGCGAGTTTGGCCAATTTAGAAGGAATGGACGGTTACATTGCTCAGGTGTGGACAGGTACCTCTCGGGAGCCGATTTATTACGACGGGTTGATGAAAGAGCGGGTATTTGAAAATGCATTTTTGGAGTATGGTTCTATGGTTTCGATGACGGCACCAACAGGCAGGAAGATTTATTTTTTGACAGATCCGATTGAAGATAGAGCAAGATCGTGGGATGATTACAAAGTGAATTATGAGGCTACATTCACTGCTGAATTACTATATCCAATGGTCGATAATTACGAAGTAATGCCATGGCCAAATCGCATTTATAGAGGTAAGTTTCCGGTGGAAGGAATGAAAGAGCGTCAGTCAATTTCTCCAGCCTACGCCACTCAAATGCAAATTATGGTCAACTCTTTAAACCAAATGCCACTTTCAAAAAACACATTAAATGGGAGCCATGGTATTGGGGTTTTACTTTCCAACTCGATGATGTTTCAACGTTTTCCAACCCATCAGGGCTACGATGATCCTCAGTTGTCTAACTTTTATGGAATGGCCATTCCATTACTTAAACAAGGCATTCCGGTGGAAACTGTTCATATTGAAAACCTCGCCAATAAAAATACTTTAAAAGATATTAAGGTCTTGATCATGAGTTACGCCAATATGAAACCGCTTTCTGCTGATTTCCACCAGGAGTTAAGCAAATGGGTAAAAGCGGGCGGCGTTTTGCTTTATTACGGTAGAGATAACGATCCATTCCAGAATGTGAAAGAATGGTGGAATAGCAATGGAAACACCTTTAAAGCCCCATCAGCGCATTTATTCGGCTTATTGGGTGGACCTTTAAGCGAAAGTGGCGGGATTTATGAAGTGGGTAAAGGCAAAGTTTACCTGGTACGCAAAGATCCAAAAGAGCTGATTATGCTAAAAAATGGTGACGAAGATTTTATGTCGACGGTTAAAAGAGCTTATCAAGATGATGCAAAAGCAGGAAATTTGGTTTTAAAAAACAACTTTGTTTTAGAACGTGGACCATTTGTTATTGCCGCGGTATTAGATGAAAGTCAAAGCAAATCGCCAGTAACTTTAACGGGAACTTTTATTGATCTTTTCGATCCTGCACTTCCTGTGTTGAATACAAAAACCATTAAGCCCAATTCACAGGCTTATTTATTCGATGTAAATAAAGCAGAGAATAAAAGCAAACCTCAGGTTTTGGCTGCGGCGGCAAGGGTAACAGATGAGGTTTCGACAAAAAAATCTTATCAATTTTTAGCAAAAAGCCCTTCGAAAACCAACAATATCATGCGAATTCTGTTGACTGGTAAACCAACAAAAGTTACGGCAAGCTCAAGCGGAAAAGAATTATCTCTTACCAAAAATGAGTGGGATGAAAAATCAAAAACACTGCTGTTGGGCTTTGCGAATTTCAGTGAAGGTGTACAGGTTAACATCAGCTGGTAAGCAGAATAAAATTCGAAATGAGCTTTTCGCGATGGAGAAATCGCATTTGAAACGGTAATTTTTGAAGTGGGATCTCTCCTCAATCAATGAAAAATTGATTTCGTTCGAGATGACGACAAAGTATAGGATTGATTTCTTTCGAAATGACGATAGATAATTAAAGATTGATTTCGTACGAGATAATTAGTAAAAACAAACACACACAAATGAAACTCAAATTTTTAACTACCATTTTAATTTGCGTTGCAGCCAAAGGGTTATTGGCACAGCAAAAAGATTTGGTTAATTATGTAAACACCCTGCAAGGAACCAATTCCAAGCACGAATTGACAAGAGGCAATACTTATCCAACCACGGCTTTGCCTTTCGGCATGCATACGTGGACGCCTCAAACCGGAAGAAATGGCGATGGATGGAAATATCAGTATTTTAAAGATAAAATCAGAGGATTTCAGCAAGCACACCAATGTAGTTCATGGAGTAGAGATTATGCGGTTTTTTCTTTGATGCCGATGATAGATGAGTTAGTAGTTGATGAAAATAAAAGGGAAAAGAAGTTTGCTCATGCGGATGAAATCGCAAAGCCAAATTATTACAAAGTTACGTTTGATAACAAAATTACAACCGAAATTTCTCCGTCAGAACGTGGGGCACATTTACGTTTCACTTATCCCAAAGGCAAAAAAAGCTTTTTAATTCTTGATGGCTACACCAGGTTAAGCGGCGTTCAGATTTATCCGAAGGAAAACAAAATAACGGGTTATGTAAACAATGGCGAAGGCTTCAAAAAAGGCTGGAAAAGTTATTTCGTATTAAAATTTGATCAGCCGATAAAGGCGTATGGCACTTGGGAAAATAAAGGGAATACGGTTAAAGCAGATTCGACGTTTGCTAATGGATTGGGGAAAGGCGCCTATATAGAATTTAAAGCAGGTGCCAAGGTGCAGGTTAAAACGGCTTCCTCTTATATCAGCTTAGCGCAAGCAGAGTTAAACTTAAAAACCGAATTAGGTGCCGACAAAACTTTGGAGCAAACAAAGGCAAAAGGTGCTGCCGTATGGAATAAATCGTTAAATAAAATTGTGGTAGAAGGTGGAACGCAAGCCCACATGGAAACGTTTTATTCGTGTTTTTTCCGTGCCAGCCTTTTCTCACGAAAATTTTACGAGATAGATGCAAGTGGCAAACCGCATTATTTTAGTCCTTACGATGGAACGGTACATGCAGGTTATATGTACACCGACACGGGTTTTTGGGATACTTTTAGGGCGCAGTTCCCGCTAAATACTTTACTTCATCCTGAAATGCATGGCCGATACATGCAGGCCATGATTGAAGCTTACGAACAATGTGGTTGGTTGCCATCCTGGTCTTTTCCAAGTGAGGCTGGAAGTATGATCGGGAACCATGCCATTTCTCTATTTACGGATGCATGGGCCAAAGGTTTACGCAGTTTTGATCCGAAAAAAGCATTGGAAGCCTACTTTCACGAAGCGACCAATAAAGGGCCTTGGGGGCCGGCAAATGGCCGTGACGGTTGGCGTGACTACTATCAATTGGGTTATGTGCCCTATCCAAAATATCGCGAAGCAACTGCTAAAACATTAGAGTATGCATACGATGATTATTGTGGATATGAACTGGCTAAAATGACGGGAAATAAGTTTTACATGGATATTTTTGAGCGCCAGATGTATAATTATAAAAATGTTTACGATCCTGCTACTCGGTTTATGAGAGGCAAAGATTCAAATGGGAAATGGACACCGAATTTCGATCCTATTGAGTGGGGTGGGCCTTTTACCGAAGGTAATGCCTGGCACTGGCAATGGTCGGTTTTTCAAGATACAAAAGGCCTGATCAACATGATAGGGGGAAATGAAAATTTTGTTGCTAAGTTAGATTCCGTATTTTCGCAGCCTAATGATATAAAAGTGGGTACATACGGCGGTATGATTCACGAAATGACAGAGATGGTGATGGCAAACATGGGTCAATATGCGCATGGAAACCAGCCCATTCAGCACATGGTATATCTGTATAATTATGCCAACCAACCTTGGAAAGCACAGTTTCACGCCCGTGAGGTGATGAGCAAGCTCTACAATGCAACTGAAAATGGTTATCCGGGCGACGAAGATCAGGGACAGACCTCATCTTGGTATGTATTAAGTGCACTGGGTTTTTACAGCGTTACACCCGGAACAGGCGAATATGTTTTTGGCAGTCCGATGTTTAAGAGAACAACTATTAACCTAGAGAATGGCAAACAATTTATTATTGAAGCGCCAGAGAACAGCGCAACAAATGTGTATATCAAATCGGCAACGTTAAATGGTAAAACATACACCCGAAATTTTATAACACACCAGGATTTAATTAATGGTGGTATAATAAAACTGGAAATGAGTAACAAGCCTGATTTAAATAGAGGTTTATTGAAAGCTGATAAGCCATTTTCGTTAACTAATTAGTTTAACGTTTTAGTAATAGCTAGAAATGATTATTTTTACAGAAATATAGAGAAAAGAATGGAAAAGCCTGTGGCATTAGGTGTCGATATTGGCGGTTCGCATATTACGGCCGCACTGATAGATTTAGAAACGAGAAGCTTAATTACGAATTCAATTAAACGTAGTGCTGTCAACTCACAAGAGGGTAAAGAAGTTATTTTAAAGGCTTGGGTAGAAATTATTAATGATGCTTTTGATAGTGTTGCAAAAGATTCAAGGTTTGTTGGAATTGCTATGCCAGGTCCGTTTGATTATGAGAATGGCATTTCACTTATAAAAGATCAAGATAAATTTAAGGCGCTTTATCAAATAAATGTGAAAGATGAATTAGCTGGCCGTCTTGATATTCCTGCTGATCATATTCATTTTATTAATGATGCTGCAGGCTTTTTGCAGGGAGAGGTATTTGCGGGAGCAGCAAAAGGCAATGCGAATGTTTTAGGCCTAACATTAGGTACTGGCTTAGGTTCATCCATTTGTATCAACCAGAAAGCAACCGATGCTGATTTATGGAACTCATCATTTTTAGATGGTATCGCTGAAGATTATCTGGCAACACGTTGGTTTGTAAAAAGGTACAAACATTTAAGTGGAATTAATCTAGATGGCGTAAAGGAATTGGTAGAAGCAGTCAAAACTGATCATCTAGCTACTCAGGTTTTTATGGAGTTTGGTTATAATCTTGCACAATTTTTAATTCCAATTATCAATAAAAATAAAATTGATACGGTAATCATTGGAGGAAACATTGCTCAGGCATTTAATGAATTTTCGCCTGAACTTATTGCAACTTTAAAAGGGAATGGCATTCATGCGGCTATCAAAATTTCAGAATTGAAAGAGCATGCAGCTTTAATTGGTGCAGCAAGCTGTTGCGATGAAAAGTTTAACTCTATAAACTCATAAATCTTGGAATAACAAGGAAATAGTACAACTTAACGAGGTTTTATTAGGTAAAATCTCATTTAAAGCTTTATTTCTTCATTGTAACAAATATTTGACTTTGCAAAAACTCTTAAAGTGCTTATTATTGGGGTAATAAAACGTTTTAGCATTATTCGATTTATTAAATCTCCGCCCTTAATGTGCGGGTTTTTTTTAGAGATTTATACTAAAACGTTTTAGCATGTTTTAGTATGTATTCTTTAACATGTATCCCTGTTCCAATAGTAAGCTTAATATAATTTAACCAACAACCTAAGCCAACCAATATGAAAAAAACCAAACTCACACCATTTCCCTGATAAGGATGAACGATCGCAATTCTTTTTCCAGCAAGAAGGATTGTAGAGATGCATAACTAACATCTCGAATGATATGGCGATAAAATTACCTAAATCAGATTCTTATTTAAGACGTTACCAAACAAACTACAGAAAATCAGTAATTATCAACACTCATTAATAGTAAAAGATTAGTGATGTTATGGTATATCTTAACCCTTAAAATAAACTGCCTGACAAGTAGAGCCAGATGGATTTGACTAACAAGAAAAATCATCATCAAGGTACTTGATATCGGGGTAAGTAATTTTTGATTGAATACTTTTTACATTAGAAATAGCAATAAAGCTAATGAACCATGTAATGTATTCATGTAGACGAAGTTTGCGTGCTAAATTCTTAAAAATTCTGCAAAAGGTTTTATCTGCTGTATTCTCATACGCAACCAACTAACAATTTTAATTTTATTAATTATGATTTTTTTTCAAAATGCCAAGAAAGCTTTCTGCCTTATTGCAGTATTTACCCTGCTTCTTGGGTGTGGTAAGGAGGAATATCCTACCGTCGATCTTTTTACTTGGAAGGCTAAAGTAGATGTTACCGCGAAAGCAATACTAACGGTAAACATCGAAAATGGCGCCGGATCCTCAGGAGGCGAAGGATCTGCAAAAGTGATTGATAACGATTTCAATTCGAAATTTTTAATCAATCCCTATCAGACTAATTTCTACATGCAATTATCTTTTCCATCACCTCAACAAGTGGCTTCTTACACCTTAACATCTGGTGGCGACGCACCTGGCAGAGATCCGAAAGATTGGAAGTTTAGTGGATCTACAGATGGAACCACTTGGGTTGATTTAGATACCAGAACTGGCGAAACATTTTCTGGTCGTAACCTGACGAAAACTTACAGCTTTAAAAACAAAGTGCTTTATAATCATTATCGCATCAGCATTTCTGCTGTTGGGAGTGGTTCGCTTTTCCAGTTATCAGAATGGCGTTTAATTGAAGTACCTGAAGAACAACAATAACCTGAACTATTTATACTAACAAAAAATTATGATGAAAAAACTTACAAATTTAACGGAGGGTAAGCTCAGGTTTAAAAATTTTGCTTCCAAGGCTATTGCAGTTGCATTGGCTTTGAGCAGCGGTTTATATGCTACAGCCAACGCATCTGCTATTAAAATAAACAGTTCGATTTTGCTATCGCAAGCCAAAGCCGATATCGTGATCCGCGGTATTATTAAAGATGCTGCTGGTTTGCCATTACCAGGCGCAGGAGTTAAAGTAAAGGGCGCATCTATTAGTGCTGCAGCCGATGTAAATGGTGCTTTTACTATAACAGTGCCAGATCAAAATACTGTACTTGTTATTACTTATGTGGGTTACGATACTCAGGAAATTACAGTAGGAAGCCAGACAGTACTAGATATTCGCTTAAAAGAAACTACAGGAGCTGATTTGCAAGAGGTTGCAATTGTAGGTTTCGGTACGCAGAAAAAGGAAAGTTTAGTTGGTGCACAGTCATCAGTTAAAGCATCAGAACTAAGACAACCGGTTTCCAGTATGAGTCAGCTGTTGGCTGGTCGTATCCCGGGTGTGGTAAACGTATCCAGAAATGGTGAGCCTGGTGCTACCGGATCGGATATTTTTATTCGTGGGGTATCCTCTTTAACCGCAAATGATAGAGGTCCGCTGGTAATTATTGATGGGGTTCCAAACCGTAACCTAAATGATATCAGTGTGTATGATGTAGAAAACTTCACTGTACTAAAAGATGCTGCTGCAACTGCCGTATACGGTATTCGCGGTGCAAATGGGGTAATCTTGATCAATACCAAACAAGGTAAGATTGGCGCCCCTCGTATCAATGTGGAGTATTATGAAGGCATTAGCCGGTTCACTAAAAAACCAGATTTGATTGATGGGGTAGATTATATGAATTTAGCCAACGAAGCCAAATATTCTGACTATTTAAGAGCTGGTGCTGCAGGTGCTTTTACGCCAGCATACTCCATTGATGCCATCCAAAAAACGCAATCGGGTGCAGATCCAATTCTCTATCCAAACGTTGACTGGTTTGATGCCATTTACAGGGATTTTGGTAGAAACAGATCGGTTACCGCCAACTTATCTGGTGGTGTAAGTAATGCAAAATATTATGTTTCATTAGGTTATTATGGCGAAAATGGTTTATTTAAAACCGATGAGGCCGTAAACGATGCTGCTAAACAAAATTTTGAACGCTATAATGTAAGTGCTAATTTAAACTGGGATATTACCGGTACTACTAAGTTGGATCTAGGGATTAAAGGGATTTTGGCGCAAACCAGTTATCCAAGTAACTTGCTGGCACAAGATATTTTTAACCAGGCGTTTCTAATTAATCCAACGTCATTCCCGATATTATATCCAAACGGAAGTTTGCCAGGAATCAGTCCACAGGCCGATCAACGTAACCCTTATGGTGATGTAACCAGAAATGGATATAGAGTAGGATACAGTACTCAGCTTTATTCGAACATCCGTTTAACTCAGGATTTAAAAGAAATTACTCCGGGTTTATCAGCTACAACCATGTTCTCTTTTGATGTGAATACCAATAGTTCGGTGAACAGAACCAGAAGAGAAAGTTTGTATAGAATTAATCCTAACGATCCATATATCGTACCTGGAAATCCAGCTTCGGGTTACAAATATGGGTTGATCCTTCAAGGTCAGGAATTTTTAAATTATGGTATTGGCAATGGTGGAGATAAGAAAATATACGTGGAGGCTGCTATTAATTACAACCGTACTTTTGGTAAACATGCCGTAACGGGTTTATTATTGTATAACCAAAACGATAACACTACGCCGTTCGCGGGTAACTTAACGCTTTCGCTCCCATATCGTTTACAAGGCATTGCCAGTCGTGCTACTTATGCTTATGATGATAAGTATTTCTTTGAAGCAAACGTGGGTTATAATGGTTCTGAAAACTTTGCGCCAGATAAACGCTACGGATTTTTCCCTGCATTTGGTTTGGGATGGCTATTATCAAACGAGAAATTCTTTGAGCCATTAAAAGATGCAATCCAAATGGTTAAATTCCGCTATTCTGATGGTATTGTAGGTAGTGGTGGAAGTGGCGGAAACTACGTAAATGATGAAAGTCAACGTTTTTATTATTTAACCAAGGTTGGCAGTGCAAGCGGTTATACTTTCGGTCAAAATGGAGCCATTTCTCCGGGTGGTTTAGGGGTAACGGCTTATGGTGTAGATGTAACCTGGGCTGAAACACGTAAACAGGATTTAGGATTCGAATTAAAAACATTTAACAATAACCTATCATTAATTGTCGATTTCTTTCAGGAGAGGAGAAAAAATCAGTTCATTACCAGAGGAACAGTGCCAAATTACATTGGCCTGGCGAACACGCCAATTGGAAACCTCGGTGTGGTAGAAAATAAAGGTATCGATGGAACGATTCAATATGATGCACAGTTGGGGCAAGATTGGGGCTTAAATTTAAGAGCTAACGTTACTTTTAATAAAGATAAAGTAATTGAAAACGATCAGGCGCCACAAGCTTACCCATGGATGGAACAACGTGGATTTAATGTGTTGGCAGCTACACGTGTAGGTTATATCGCCGAAAAATTGTTCGATAGTCAGGCAGAAATCAATGCAAGTCCAACGCAGTTTGGTACACTGATGCCAGGTGATATAAAATATAAGGATTTAAATGGCGATGGTAAAATCGATTCATTTGATAGAACAATTATTGGTAGAGGAGATCTTCCAAGTACTACTTATGGTTTTGGTTTCTCGTTAACGTACAAAAACTTCGATTTCGGATTATTCTTCCAAGGTCAGGATAATGCCGATATTCTTTTAAATATTCCTTCATTCGCAAACTCTGGTGGTTTAGGCAATATGTTAGCGGTTGCAGCAGATCGTTGGACGCCAACCAACCCTCGTCAAGATGCTGTTTATCCTCGTTTATCGTACGGCGGAACAAATAGTAACAACTATCAGTCGAGTACTTGGTGGCTTCGCGATATCAGTTTCATTAGATTGAAAAACGCAGATTTCGGTTACACCCTAAAAGAAGGCATCAAGAAATTAGGTATCAAACGCCTAAGAATTTACGGCATGGGATACAATGTGTTTACCATCAGTAAATTTAAACTTTGGGATCCAGAGCTTAACACAAATAATGGTACCCGTTATCCACTAACGTCTAACTACTCTTTGGGTTTAACCGCTAATTTTTAATAATAACAGCATGAAAAAGATATTTATATATACAGTTGGAACTTTACTGATCATTGGTAATTACAGCTGTAAGAAATTTTTGAATCAAGTGCCTGATGATCGGTTGACATTCGAACAACAGTATCAAAGAAAAAGCACTGTAGATCAGGCTTTAGCAAACGTTTATTCAACTTTACCTGATCAAAATCAAGATCGTTCAGCCAGTGCTTTGGGCAATAGTGGCCCTTGGACAGCCGCATCTGATGAAGCAGATTACACCTTACCAAATTTTACTGAGAACGTTAATACCGGTGCCTGGGATGCAACCAGCGGACAAGTGAATTATCATTGGCAAAACTATTACCGCGGTATTCAGGCGGCTAGTACATTTATGGCCAATGTTGCCAAATGTACCGATTGTAATATTGGCGGTATCGATTTGGTAACTCGTTATTTAAATGAAGCTAGAGCACTTAGAGCGATCTATTACTACCATTTAATTAGACAATACGGCCCGGTGGTTTTATTGGGTAATGAACCAATTCAATCGGATGCACCGCTTGAGGCCATTAGTAAGCCACGTAACTCGATGGATGAATGTGTAGATTATGTGGTAAACGAGTTAACAGCTGCAGCGGCAGGTCTTCCAGCTACACCACAGGCAAATGAAGATTTTGGTCACATCACAGCATCAGTTGCCGATGCTTATAAAATCAAAACACTGCTAACAGCCGCTCGTCCGTTATTTAATGGAAACACAGATTACGCTGGTTTGAGAAATCAAGATGGAAAACAATTGATCAATCAAACATACAGTGTAGCGAAATGGACGAGATTGGCTACTGCTGCCAAAGCATTTTTAGATAACCCAAATTACTCTAGCTATGCACTCTATAATATTTCGGCAACACCATCTGGTTTACCAAACACAGCTTTCAACAGGGCTTTTATCGCTACAAGAGATGTGTTTTTAAATGGATGGAATTCAGAAATCATCTTTGGTAGAGGTGGTGATGTAACGCTTTACCAATATTCATTGGCGCCGAATCATAACGGTGCATCCGGAGGTGATAAAGGCGGTTCATTTTTATCTCCATCGCAACAACTGGTTGATGCATTTTTTACAGCAAATGGCTTACCAATAGAAAATGATCCAACCTATACTGCTAACGGATTTTCTAATTATCAGGCGCCAGATCCCAATGATCAAAACACGACCAGGTCAATCAGCAATATGTTCGTGAATCGCGAGCCTCGTTTCTACTCGAGCATTACCTACAGTGGCCGCAAATGGATCAATCCTCAATCGAACATCATTACAGATTTTACCAATAGCGGTAATGCTGGTAAAGGTGCTATTGCGAATAATGACTATACAAAAACGGGCTACACTTCAAGAAAGCACCTTACTGTTGCAGGATGGACAACTGGTAGACCGATTTTTACTGTGATCAGATTGGCAGAAATTTATCTGGATTATATCGAAGCATTGCAAGAATCCAATCCATCTGATCCAGATATTCTGGTGTACCTAAACAGAATCCGTACAAGAGCGGGCATAGCGCCTTATGGAAGCGGCGTAGGAGCAATTGCAGTTCCTGCAAATATGCGAGAAGCTATCCGCCGAGAAAGACGTGTGGAGTTAGCTTTTGAGTGGGACCGTTATTTCTATACCAGAGAATGGAAGATTGCTGAAACAACTGATACTCAAATTAGAGGCTTAAACATTTCGCAAAATGCACCAGGATTTTTTACTCCGGTGGTGGTTGAAAATAGGGTATTTCAAAAGAAACACTATCTGTGGCCAATACCAAATGGAGAAATTCAAAAAGTTCCTGTAATTGTTCAAAATACAGGTTGGTAAATAATTTACACCGGGTTTAGGCCCGGTGTTTTTTATTAATGAAGAATAATTGAGATAATATTAGTTTGATAACTTCATTCGATTTAAATTCTATTGATGTTTTAAATGCAGATCATCAATAAAGGATACCTCGAATGGTGGTAGTTAAAATAAAAACAAAAATAATGACAAAAAGAATATTGCTTTTCGTTCTGATTTCCTGCTCATTATGCGCATTGGCTCAGAAACAACGAGAATTTAGCATTACGATCACCGATCCTTCAAATTTATTAAGTGCTGAAGCGAAAAGCCATTTAACATTAGCATTTAATATGCAATATCCTTATTTCGCATCAGCTGATGGCTACCGAACGAAACGTGATGTAGTGCTAGAAATCGCCAATGGCGAAACTGAGACGATTAAAGCGAAAGCAGGAGAGATTAAAGTAAACAGCGATTGGGTTAAGGGAAAATCATTAAAAAAGATTAATAAGGAGTTGCAGGTCGCTCTAACCAGAAACTGGTCTTTTTACAGTACCAAAAACAAGAAAGGTTATAAGCTTACGTTCATTAGCAAAGATCCAAATCTGGACCCAACGGTAAGACAAAATTTAATCGATACTTATTTTGAAATTTATCCGACACTGGTTAAAACTTTCAATAATAAATCGACTAAAGATGTCCTTTTTGTGGTTGATACGGCTTATAAAGCCGTCGCAGAAGCCAGCGGCAATAGAATTTTGTTTAGCGCAGGGTATATGAAGGCACATCCAACAGATATTGATGTGGTTACGCATGAAACGATGCATATTGTTCAGGGTTACGGCTATTCGGCTGGTCCGGTATGGTTAACAGAAGGAATTGCCGATTATGTTCGCTATAAATATGGCGTAGACAATGTGGGTTCAAAATGGAGTTTGCCCGCATTTAATGATAAACAGAGCTATACCAATAGCTACAGGATTACAGCCAGATTCTTCGCTTGGTTGGAGCAAAATGTGAAACCGGGTTTAATTGCAGCATTGGATCAGCAGTTAAGAGCCCACCAATATACAGGAGAATCCTGGACAAACTTGACGGGCAAAACTATCGATCAACTTTGGGAAGAATACAGTAAAAATCCGAATCAGGTGGAATTAAAATACAGCGACAAAAAATCAAAATAATCATATGAAAAAATCTATCTTAATACTCTCTTTCATTGTTTTTTTACTAAAATCAAAAACATTTGCACAAGGTGATCAACGGATCACACGTGGGGAATATACCCTTGACTTTCTAGATAATTCCACATTTATCACAGAAGAATTGGCGCAGAAACTTGCCAATACGTTCTTCGAGGTTTACCCTAAGATGGTTAAGGCTTTTAATCCAGATGCCACCAAAACGGTTATCCTTTCTATTGATACGAATTATAAAAAAGTGGCTATCTCAGGCAAGGGCAAAATATTGATTGGTGCCAACTGGCTATCACAGCATCAGGAAGATACCGATCTGGTTACCCATGAGCTGATGCATATTGTGCAAGATTTTAAAGCGATGGGTCCGGAGTGGCTTTTAGAAGGCCTGGCAGATTGTGGCCGTTTTCAGTATGGACTTAATAATGTTGCAGCAGATTGGAGTTTACCTTCAGTTGATCCTCGCCAACATTACAGAATGGGCTATAGGGTAACTGCCCGATTCTTACTATGGGTGGATAAATACCAAAAGCCAAATACCATTGCTCAGCTTAATACACAACTTAAAAATAATACCTACACATCCGAATCGTGGAAGCAAATTACTGGGAAGAATGTTGACGAATTATGGGCCTTATATCTTACAAATAAAGACATCGATTAGTTTTATCTCGAAATGAATATAAAAGAGTCAACGGATTCAAATATTCGATGGCTCTTTTATCGTCTGTGTTTTTTTTAAGCCTTTAAATCCCTCCAATCAAAAATGTTATAAAAATAAATAGCCGTTTACTAAAACGTTTTACATATTATTTTTATTTTGCAGAATAATAATGCTAACTACAACAAAAACTTAGAGATCCAATGAAAAGAATATCAGCCCTGGTTTTATTATTTACCATAATAAGCGCCTCATTATTTCATTTAAAAGCACAGGAAATAATTAAGCGTAAAGGCTATACTTTAACGTTCGAAAGCAACTTTGCAGTACTCGATCCACAGCTAAAAAAACGCATGATAGAAACTTTTTTTGAGGTCTATCCTAAATTAGCAAAGGAATATAATCCTAAAACGTTGAAAACTGTCAAGTTCTTCGTTGATACTGCATACAAAGGGGTTGCCGCTACGGCTAATGGCGTGGTAACTTACAGTTCTATTTGGATGGTAAAACACCCGGAAGATATTGATGTAGTTACTCACGAAGTGATGCATATTGTTCAGGATTATGGTAGAAGTGTAGGGCCAGGCTGGTTAACCGAAGGCATTGCAGATTATGCCAGATATAAATTTGGTGTAGACAATGCTGGTGCTAAATGGACGCTACCTGCTTTAAAACCAGAACACACTTATAAAAACAGCTATAGAATTACAGCTCGTTTTTTTGCTTGGATAGAGAAAAATGTAAAGGCAGGAACCATCAAGGCTGTCGATGCATCATTAAGAGATCATAGCTATAAAGCTGAAATTTGGACCAAATTAACAGGTAAAGATTTAGATACGCTTTGGTCAGATTACATTAAAAGTCCAGAAATTTAAACTCATATCAACATACAAATCAATGATGATTATTGCATCAACAAATGTACGGTTAGCGACTGTTAACAATAATCTCAATATTATCTCAAACACACTAAATAAATGAAAAAGTTATTTATCGCTCTGTTAAGCTTTGCAGCTACTGCTGGTTTTGCACAAACAGTTGGCAAAATTACCGATCCGGTTGATTGGATCAATCCTTTAATGGGAACACAATCTAAACCTAGTTTATCAAATGGAAACACTTATCCTTCCATCGGTTTGCCGTGGGGAATGAATATGTGGACGCCACAAACCGGCAAGATGGGCGATGGCTGGGCTTATACTTATGATGCTGACAAAATCCGTGGATTTAAACAAACGCACCAGCCTTCGCCCTGGATGAACGACTATGCAGCTTTCACCATTATGCCTGTTACAGGTAAATTAAGGTTCAATGAAGATGACCGTGCGAGCTGGTTTAGCCATAAAGCAGAAGTTTCCAAGCCGTATTATTATAGTGTTTATCTGGCTGATGCAGATGTAACGACCGAAATTACTCCTACGGAAAGAGCTGCTCAATTCAGATTTACATTTCCTAAAACGGATAGTTCTTATGTAGTTGTAGATGCCTTAAACAAAGGATCGTACATTAAAATTATTCCTGCTGAACGCAAGATTATTGGCTACACTACTAAATATGCCCGTGGTCCGCTACCAAAAAACTTTAAAAATTACTTTGTAGTTTATTTTAACAAAGATTTCAAATTGGCTAAAACCTGGAGCGGCAAGAATCTTAAAGATAATGAGCTGGAACTGGAAAGCGACCATAGCGGTGCCATTATTGGTTTCAGTACTAAAAAGGGCGAGCAGGTTACTGCTAAAGTGGCTTCATCATTTATCAGTTTTGAGCAAGCTGATTTGAATCTAAAAAGAGAATTGGCGAACGATGGTTTCGATGCTACAAAAGCAAAAGGAAGAGCAATCTGGAACAAAACGTTAAACAAAATTGCGGTTGAAGGTGGTTCAATTGATCAAATGCGTACTTTTTATTCTTGCTTATACCGTACATTATTTTTCCCTAATAAATTATATGAGGTAGATGCAAGTAACAAAGTTGTACACTGGAGCCCTTATAATGGCAAAACACTTCCTGGTTATATGTTCGCAGGAACTGGCTTCTGGGATACATTCAGAGCATTATATCCTTTCTTAAACTTGGTTTATCCATCCATTAACAAAGAGATGCAGGAAGGATTAATCAACGATTATAAAGAAGGTGGTTGGTTGCCAGAATGGAGTAGTCCAGGTTATGCTAACATTATGGTAGGTAACAACTCGGCTTCAGTAGTTTCTGATGCTTACATTAAAGGCTTACGTGGTTACGATATCCAAACCTTGTGGGATGCATTAAAACATGGAGCCAATAATGAAGGTCCGGTGGAGGCTGTTGGTCGTGATGGCGTGAAGTACTACAACGAATTAGGTTACGTGCCATTTGATGTAAAGAAAAACGAAAATGCTGCTAAAACTTTAGAGTATGCTTATGATGATTTTACAATTTATCAGTTGGGTAGAGCTTTAGGTAAACCAGCTTCAGAGATTGATATCTACAAAAAAAGAGCAATGAACTACAAAAATCTTTTTGATCCGGCTTCGGGATTGATGAGAGGCAAAAATCAGGATGGTACTTTCCAAAGTCCGTTCAGCCCTTTTAAATGGGGTGGGGCATTTACAGAAGGCAACAGCTGGCATTACACCTGGTCAGTTTTCCAGGATGTTGATGGCTTAGCGAAGCTGATGGGTGGTCACGATAAATTTGTAACCAAACTGGATTCCGTTTTCTCTATGCCTCCAGTGTTTGACGAAAGTGCTTATGGTGGTGTGATTCACGAAATTCGTGAAATGCAGATTGCAAACATGGGTCAGTATGCACATGGAAACCAACCGATTCAACACATGATTTATTTGTACAACTATGGTGGTGCACCTTATAAAACACAATATTGGGTTCGCGAAACGATGAATAGAATGTACAAAGCTACGCCAGATGGTTATTGCGGAGATGAAGATAATGGACAAACATCTGCCTGGTATGTTTTCTCAGCTATGGGATTTTATCCGGTAACGCCAGCGGTTGATCAATATGTATTGGGTGCGCCATTATTTAAAAAGGTAACGCTAACATTAGAGAACGGCAAACAAGTGGTTATAAATGCTGCGGCAAATAGCGATAGCAACCGTTATGTGCAGTCGCTGCAAATGAATGGTAAGCCATATTCTAAAAATTGGATCAGCCACAGTGGATTGCAAAAGGGAGCAGTATTAAATTTTAGCATGGGAGCAACGCCAAATAAAGTTAGAGGTTCAAAACCAGTAGATTTCCCTTACTCTATGTCCACGGAGAAATAAAAAAAATCGGACTGAAGCTTGCTACCTACAGTCCGATTTTTTACCCAAAAATAAGATCTAAAAGAAATGGGGATTCCACATTATCGCAGAATCCCCATCATCTAAATTAACGCTCTCAGTTATATAAACGTTAGAAAAAGGAATTATTGCTTAACGGCAATAATTTTTTTTGTTTTACCTGCGCTCGTTTCTAACTAGTGCATCGATAACAAAGCGATTTAATCGCTTCCATCAGAAACAAGCGTAAGCACAAAATTATCTGCGAATCTGTGGCTACTAAAACGCATAATTCTCTATTTTTACTGCTATGGAAACCACTCAACAAGATGCTGAAAAATTAGCGGCAGCTAAAGCCGCAATAAAATTTGTAAAAGAAGGAGATTTAGTTGGTTTAGGTACGGGCTCTACGGCAACATTTGCTACAAAAGAACTCGGTAAAATGGTACAAAATGGCTTTAAAATTCAAGCTGCTGCAAGTTCTGTTCATACCGAAGAATTGGCTAAGTCTTTTGGTATCGAAATTCTCCCACTTGGCGATTTATCATCTATCAATATTAGTATCGACGGTGCTGATGAATTTACCGAATCGCTCGCTTTAATTAAAGGTGGAGGAGGAGCATTGTTCCGCGAAAAAATTATGGCATCCTTAAGCAAGAAATCAATTATTGTTACCGATGCTTCAAAAAAAGTTACTCTACTAGGCGCTTTTACCGTTCCAATTGAGGTGATCCCGCTGGCCTACCAATATGTTTTTAATCAAATAAAAGAACTCGGCGGTAAAGGAAATAAAAGAATAAAAAATGATCAAGCGTTCATCACCGATAATGGTAATTTTATTATTGACGCAGATTTCGGACTCATCAACAATCCTGCTCAACTAAGCCATGAACTTAACCAAATTGATGGTTTACTTGCTCACGGGTTGTTCATTGACCTTACTTCTACGGTGATCATGAGTAAAGGTGATGAAATCATCATTTTCGAATAATCCTACCGAGAAAATAACATCCCCCAAAAAAGTAAAAATATTTTAACCGACGGTTTTATTTCACTTACCGACGTTTTAAACTTATTCAAAGGAAAGCCATTTCCCAACTCCTGTTTCTGTGATACATTTGAATCATAAAACAAAACGGTTATGGAAACTTTCTTCAAAAAAAATCAAGCAGATAAACAATTAGGGTTGGGCATTTTAATTGTCGCTATCGGATCTGTATTCTTATTAAGAAATTCAGGATTAGATATTCCTCATTGGATTTTAAGTTGGCATACCATTATGCTTGGGGCTGGTTTATGGCTCGGTTACCGCAAAAATTATCAAGGCAGTAGCTGGGTGGCATTAACCGTTATCGGCGCAATATTTACTTTAAAGCATATTGTTGTTTTCGATTTTGAAATCTCCAGAATTACAGCGGCTTTAGCCTTTATAGGAGTAGGTTTATACTTGATATTAAAACCAAAAAGATTGAAAAGTGTTAATGATTATACTCAAAAGAAAACAGTTGATTTTTCGGATGTGAACAATTAAAATTCGTACCTCCATCATATATCAAAAAGGGACATTTTACAAAATTGTCCCTTTTTTCATGCCATATAATTTCGAAAAAACCTCTGCAAAAAGAAACGGGGATCCCACCATTAAGGCAGTATCCCCGTCATCTAAATTAACGCTCTCACATACATAAACGCTGAGAATTAAAATTATTGTATGGTGGTATCTTTTTTTTTAAAAAAAGTTAAGCTTGCAATACCGGAACTTCTTTATGATACTTATTCCTATACTCAATCGGGGTTAAACCCGTAATTTTCTTGAAAACATCTCTGAAAGATTTATTATCGGTATAGCCCACATCAAACATCACCTCGGTGATGTTTTTTCGGCTCGATTCAAAGCTCCGTTTGGCGGCTTCTATTTTAACCCGTTGAATATATTCGATTACCGTATTTTTCGTAGCACTTTTAAAACGGCGCTCAAAACTTCTTCTTCCCAAAGCCAGGAGATCGGCCAATTGGTCTACCGTAATTTTTTCCTGGTAATTACCATCAATAAACTCCTGAGCCTTTTTTATCTTTTCATCTTCATGGCCTTTTTGGCCCTGAAACATCATAAATGCCAACTGACTTTCTCGATCAATATCTATCGCAAAATATTTAGCTGCTAAAATCGCGGTATCCCTGTCTGTATATTTCTCTACAAGGTACAAAAGTAAATTCCAATAAGAATTGGCGCCTCCGCTGGAGTAGATTCCATGCGATTCGGTAATAATACTTCCATCAACCAAATCTACATTCGGAAACATGGCTCTAAACTGGCTGGAAAATAACCAATGAGTAGAACATTTTTTACCGTCTAATAAACCTGTAGATGCCAATAAAAATGCTCCCATGCAAAGCGATGCCACCTCCGAACCCCGGGCGTGGTGTTTTACAATCCATGGAAGAAGGATTTCATTTGATTCAATTGCATTATTCACGTTTCCGCTGATGGCAGGTATAAAAATCAAGTCAGTTTGATCTACATCTCCTAAAAGCTTATCTGGGTGGACCGAGAACAGATTATTATTTAATCTTACTTCTTTTGATGCGGCGACAAGCTCCACTTTAAAAAGCGGTTGTTTTCCAGATGCCTGTAAAAATTCATTCACTGCGGTAAATAAATATCTAGGATCCGCGATCGCTTCAATTACAGCAGTTTCCGGAACTAAAATCGATACATGTTTCATGTAATTTTTTTGTATTTGGTTATCTACCTGGTTTTCATCGGTTTCGACTAAACAAATATAACAACGGTCTTTGTCGTAAACAACCCCAATAATTGTCGTTTCTTCTTCTTCTGATCTTACACCAAGCAGCTATTTTTGTACAAGCTAACAATATGGTGGTTGAGTATGGAATCGAACAATATCAACAAAGTCGCGATTTGCGCCGGATCGTTGGAGATTAAAAGGAGGAATTAAATTGGCTCACATCAACTCATATTTATCTTTTAACGGAAATTGTAGAGAGGCCATGCGCTTTTACCACGATTGCCTTGGTGGCGAATTAACACTCCAAAGCATCGGCGAATCGCCAATGGCAGGCAATATGCCTCAAATTATGGCAGATAAAATTTTGCATGCGGTGCTTACCTCCAACGAGATAGTAATTATGGGAACCGATTTGGTGGTTGATGCTGGTTTGGTCAAGGGCAATGCGGTTTCACTAATGCTAAATTGCGATTCGGAAGAGGAAACAATAGCGTGTTATGAAAAACTTTCAAAAGGAGGGACACCAGTAAATCCACTACAGAAAACCTTTTGGGGCGCATTATTTGGCGATTTGATAGACCGATTTGGCAATACCTGGTTAATTAATTTCGATAAAAAGTATATTTAAAACCGTTTGATTCCCATTTTTGTGAAGCGCAAAGCTTGTTCTCGCCATTTTCTTTCTTCCTGTGCTTCGCTTGTACGCTTCGCTTCGGTGGTTCCCACCTTGCTTCAGGGTACCCCTTCGCCCATGGATAAGTGGCCAAAATTGTACTGGTTTTTAACGTGGGGGGCGTTAAACGGCAATACTCAAACGAAGTGCATTTGGCGTTACATAAATCCTACAGACTCTATTTTTTATCAATGAGTAACCTATAAATTTCGAAAAAAACAAAGCGTGTCTTGTGATTGTATTTGACCGCTAACTTTATCGTAGAGAGGTGAAATGTTAAAAAACGTTAAAACCTATTCTCCCTTCATTAATCCCTTTTTAAAAGGCAAATATTCTTAACTTTGATACTTGTGAATTCCAAACCGACACAAGATTTATGATGAAGAGAAGTATTTTATTTGTTATTGCACTACTGTTTACCACTACAGCATTTTCTCAGAATGTGATACAATTGTTTAACAGCGCAAACGATTTTTTTAAGGTGCTGCAGGAAGAGAAATTTAATGATGCACATGCATTTTTTGATGATACCTTAAAAACAAAACTCAGTGAAGAGAATTTAAAGAAACTTTGGTTTGATATAGGTACCAAATATGGTAAGGCAGAAAGTTTCGATGCCATTCAAAGTAAAGCACAAGGTCAGTTTTTTGCAGTAACAGTTGAAGGAAAATTCGCAAACGGAGCACAAAATTTTATTCTTGGGTTTAATAAAGCACAAAAAATTGTTGGTATTTTCCTTGCGCCAGCTAAAAGTAATGTGGCTTATGCTAAGCCAGTTTATGCCGATACCAACTTATATAGCGAGAAACAGGTGTATGTAGGTGTTGGCGGCAAGCAGCTAGCTGCAATAGTAACCACGCCTAAAAATGTAAAAAACTTTCCGATGGTGGTTTTTGTGCATGGTTCGGGCCCCAGCGATATGGACGAAACTATAGGTGCCAATAAGCCTTTTAAAGATTTGGCAGGCGGTTTGGCCTCCAAAGGTATTGGTTCTGTTCGTTATGTAAAAAGAACCTTAGTATATCCTAATGAATTTTCGAAACCTTATACTGTAAAAGAAGAGGTTTTGGATGATGCAGCAGCAGCAATTGCAGCAGCTAAAGCCGTTGTGGGTGCAAACCCTAAAAGCATTTATGTTTTTGGCCACAGTTTAGGTGGCATGTTGGCACCAAAACTTGCAGCAACCTCGCCAGATGTGGCTGGAATTATATTGGCCGCTGCCCCTGCCAGAAAGCTGAGTGATATTATTGCAGAACAAAACAAATACATGTTCGATTTGTCGAAGGATACGACTACAGAAAACAAAAAATATCTTGATGATGCCATAGTACAAATCAATAAAAGCAGAATCACACAATTGGGTACAACCATTAAACCAGATTCATCTATATTGGGTTTGCCTGCTAAATATTGGGTCGATTTAAATACTTACAATCAGGTGAATACCGCTAAAGGTTTAACTAAAAAGATTTACGTATTGCAAGGTGGAAATGATTTCCAGGTAAGCAAAACTGATTTCGATTTATGGAATTCGGCATTATCGAAGAAAAAGAATGTCACGCTAAAATATTATCCGGATTTGAATCACTTGTTAAGTCCGCAAACAGAAAAAGGAAGTATGGGCCAATATCAAACACCGGTAAATGTATCTGAAGGTTTGGTAAATGACCTGGCCGTTTGGATAAAGGCAAAATAAATACAAACACTCGTTATCGAGCCCTGGCAAAAAACCAGGGCTTTTTTTATTCCCCGAATTTCAGCACAAATTATATCAAGGTATATTCAGACCGCTTGAATCATCATCATCTATAAATCGGTTCGAAAGAATGTTTTGAATATTAGTTGGAGCATCTCCAAGGCAGAAAAATAAGTGGCCGGATATCTTATTCCTCTTTTGATAAATCGATAAAATACAAACAATTCAAAATGTATGCGGTTTAAAGTTTAGATCATTCATCTTACTCTACGTATTTATGGCAAAGCAAAAGGTAACATTAAAAGGAATTTGGGGCGTATTAAAAGCATCATTTACTGGCTTTGGCGATCATAAAGTAACCAAACTAAGTGGCTCTCTAGCTTATTATACCGTATTCTCTATGGCTCCGCTATTGGTTGTGATCATTTCGCTATGCGGCATCTTTTTAGGAAGAGAAATTGCAGAAGGTAAGGTGTACGAACAATTGGTTGGTTTTCTCGGTCGCGAATCAGCTACCTCACTACAAGAGCTAATCAAAAATGCATATTTGGATGATAAAGGTACTATTGCTTTAATAATTGGTATCGTGACCTTGCTTATCGGTTCTACCACTATTTTCGGCGATATACAGGATTCAATTAATACCATTTGGGGTTTAAAACCCAAACCAAAACACGGTTGGGTGAAAATGCTTCAAAATAGGTTTTTATCATTTTCAGTTATTATCAGTTTAGGCTTCGTGTTATTGGTTTCATTGGCGGTAACTTCAGTTTTAGATGCATTTAGCGACCGGCTTCAAGCTCGTTTTGCCGATGTTTCTTTTTACGTATTTTATGTGATTAATCTGGTGGTTACCTTGAGCGTAATTACTTTAATTTTTGCAGTTATCTTTAAAGTTTTGCCAGATGCCATCATCAAATGGAAAGATGTTTTGGCTGGAGCTGTTGTAACGGCTGTGCTTTTTATGATTGGTAAGTTTGCCATATCCGTTTATATTGGTCAAAGCGATGTTGGAGGTACATATGGTGCAGCAGGCTCATTAATTATTGTATTATTATGGACTTATTATTCCTCTATCATTTTATATTTTGGAGCAGAATTTACTAAAGCTTATGCCATTGCCTACGGATCGGAAATTTACCCGGCACACTATGCCGTTACCACAAAAGAGGTGGAGGTGGAGTCAACCAGAAAATCGATCCAGGATAATCATCCCGAAATAGTAGAACAGGTAAAGAAAGAAAAAGACAAATAGATTTGATCAATTCCTTATTTCACGATCGAGTAATATGATTTAAGATGTATATGCGATTGCCGCCACAGCCAATAAAAAATTGGCTTCCCACTGATGAGCCTGTTCTATTCGCCCCAGGCCGTAACCACTAGTCTTCTCTGGCCGCCTCTGTTGCGGTGTTCGCAGAGATAAACACCTTGCCAGGTACCCAATGCCAATCTTCCGTTACGAATAGGAATAGTAACTGAACTCCCCAACAGTGCCGATTTTAAATGCGCTGGCATATCGTCCGATCCTTCGTAATCATGCTCATAATCCGTATCGTTCTCTTTAACTGTTTTATTAAAAAACATTTCAAAATCAATACGAACCGTTGGATCTGCATTTTCATTTATCGTTAGCGAAGCTGAAGTATGCTGAATAAATACTTGACAAATGCCCACCTTTATAGCTGAAATTTCTGGAAGTGCATCCTCTATTTCGTCGGTAATGATATGGAAACCACGTCTTCTCTCTCGAAGCGCAAAGGCTTGCTGAAATATTTTCATGTTCAAAATTATTTAACTATCCAGCCAATTTGCGAATTTTCATCGCTGATTAATTGATAGCTGTTGAAATTACCTAAAACATTTACCGTGGCTCCAGTCTTTAAATTCAGCTTCACTGCTGCAAGGCTGTCTGGTTGATCGAACACTTTTTGCTGGTTCATATTTATTCTTATCTTTTTTAATGGTTTGGTAGTTTGAACAAGCGATTTACTGTCGATAAAACCAGTAGTTCCATCAGGTAGTTCCGCTTTATACAAATTTTCTGTTGCGGAGTTGACGTTAATAATTGTACCCGAATTTAGCGTTGCGATGGTTCCACTTTTTTGGATGGAGCTATAGAAGGTACTTTTTGATGATGTTCTCAAAGTTTTGTTCAGGTTCGAAATGGCGGCAGAAATGTTAGCTGGGGTTTTAGTAACCGGATCGATAAACGGTAAGGGATTTATTGCACCACCGAAGGTGTAAATGCCAAAATGAAGGTGAGGAGCGGTAGTTTTTGCATTCCCCGTATTCCCCATTAAACCCAAGGTATCTCCTAGTTCTATTTCCTGACCTTCCACTGCAATTTGCTTGTCCAAATGCGCATAATAGAGGGTGTAATCTTTTCCTTTTGGGCGCAACCATACCACTCTTCCACCTAAATTATTTTCATTTACCCGGGTGACGGTTCCATCAGCGCTCGCTAAAACCGGACTTCTCGCCGGCCCGAAAATATCAACACCTTCATGTTTACGGGCATTATTATCTCTTCCATCGCCCCAAAAACTGCCAATACTTTTGCTTTTTGATATGGTCGGAAAAGCCAGCGATGGGCCAGCAGTAATGGTTATCGTGTATTCCACACTTTGTAATAATTCAGGCTGCAATCTGATCAAATAATTTCCGGTATCCTCAATTTCATGCTGAATGGGATTGTTAAGGGTGTCAGCCGAAGCGATTCTTTTTGGGTTGTTGATATCGGCGAGGTACCACAGATCCACATAAAGCGCCGATGCTGAAGGTTTTTTTTCCAAACCGATGGTGAGTTTTTGTCCTTTTGTGGCTGAAAACTGATAAGCAGCTGCTGGAATTTTTCCGGCATCAAAATAACCCGTTTCCTTGTAAGGAATTTTGATGGTCAGTGCTTTCTGCATACTGGCTGATGAGGCATTAATCCAAGCTGATCCCATGGCGGTTTTATCCAGTCCTGCGGTTTCTAATTTGCGTTTATATTGTTCATGCGGACTAGCCGCCTTAAATAAATTTACAGTGCCTGATTTACAAGAGACGAGCGAGATATAGACGAAGAAAATAAATATAAAACGTAGCTGCATACCGGATGATTTACTTAAGGAAACAAAATTTCGCACTACAAGTTTTCATCATCTTACTCCCGTTCAGCAGCTTAATTTTATCGATTGAAAATTATTTAACACAGGCTTAACAATGCCCGGCTGTTGTTATTGTAGAGTTAACATGTTCCATACATAGTGTTAAAAGTACACACCTAGTTTTGCATCCGTAAAAGGCGCTCCGAATAGCTTTTGCCAAAATAATTAGCCTATGTAAATTAAAGCTTACAAGCCTTCAAAACATCAACAAATATTAAATTCTAAAAAACAAACTAATACAAAAAAGATGATATCATTTTTTTCAGCAGCAGGTATTAAACATACCTGTAGGAAAATGCTTGTGCCCATTGGTTTATTGGCTCTTTGCAATTCCACAGCCTTTGCCGTTATTTCTGGCGAAAATTCTTCAATCGTTAAATTAAACAATCGCCTGGCTGCTATTAGCGGAACAGTTACAGACGAAAAAGGCCAGCCACTTCCAGGCGTTAGCATTTATGACAAACAAACCAAAAGAACAACCTCAACCGATGGCGATGGAAGATTTACGATAGATGTTGCCAATGGTGCGACCTTGGTTTTCTCATTTATTGGGTACGAAACGCAGGAAATTTTAGTGTCAGGAGGTAAAACGATTAATGTTAAACTAAAAGAAAGTAACAATACTTTAAATGAGGTAGTGGCAATCGGTTATCAAAAGATTAGAAAATCGGATGTAACAGGAGCCATTAGCAGTGTAAAGGCAAGCGAAATGAATCTAAGTGCGCCAACGGTTGGTCAGGCTTTAGTAGGTAAAGTTGCTGGTGTGCAGGTATCGCAAACCAGTGGTGCACCATACGCCGGAACTAAAATTCGGGTTAGGGGTGTAGGTTCAATCAATGCAAGTTCAAATCCGTTATATGTAATAGACGGTTATCCTTCTGGAAATAATGTATTCATCAACCCTGAAGATATTGAAACCATTGATATTTTAAAAGATGCGGCTTCTGCTGCTATTTACGGTTCGCGGGCTTCTGGTGGCGTGGTGATGATTACCACCAAAAGAGGTAAGGATGGTAAGGGCCGTTTCCAATATGATGTACAAGCTGGGGTAACTCAATTGCACAAAAAGGTGAAGCTATTGGATGCATCACAGTTTATTCAACTGATGATTGATGGCCGAAACAACGCTTATAAAGATTTAGTAGTAAATGCCGGCAAAACCTGGAATGATTCGATGTTTTCTGACAATAACACCGCCAGAACTTCCAATGTCGGTAATGGATCATCAGTAAGTATACCGGAAGATATTTATGATTTTGCTAGTCAAACGGCAAAGGCACCTGCATTTAATACCGACTGGCAGGATGAATTGTATCGAAACGCGTTTTTCCAGCGCCATAACCTGGCTTTTTCTGGCGGAAACAAAGACATTAAATACTTTGTAAGTGGTGGATACCAGGATCAAGATGGTATTGTAACTAATACCGCTATGCGGGCTTTAAATTTCCGCTCGAATATTGAAGGGCAGGTAAGTAAAAAATTAAAAGTAGGCGCCAATATCTCGCTTACGCAAACCAATAATAAAGAGGTTGGAGAAGGTCGCTTTAGTCCGATGATGTCGGCATTGCTTTACTTGCCATACCTGCCTGCAAGAGATGCAAACGGTAACCCGATAAAATACGGCATGTCTGCTTTGGCCAATCAATTTGGTTATCAAGGTTTAGAAAATCCGGTAGCAACGGTTAATGAAACGAAAGTAAATCGTCTTGGAAACAGAAACACTTATAATGCTTATGCCAACTTCGAAATTTTAACTGGTTTAAATTTCAAGGCCAATTTAGGTACGAACAATTACAGTGAAAAGTATGATTATTATCGCCCCACCAGTTTAAGTAATGGCGGCGGAAATGCACCCGGTTCTCCATCATCAATTGCGGCTGCAAATGCAGTAGCCCAAAACTTAACGCAGGTAGATAAGCTGGCCGAATTTACATTGGATTACAACAAAACTTTTGGCAAACACAATCTGGATATTTTGGGTGGATATTCTGCTCAACATACCACAAGTGATTTAGTAAGGGTAACCGCAACGGGTTTTACAAGCGATAAAATAGGTGAAATATCTGATAAAGGCGCCGCGAATACAGATTTTGTGCTGAATTCGGCAAATAAATACGTCACCACCTTATTGTCGTATTTTGGTCGTGCCAGCTACAATTTCGATAGCAAATACTATTTGAGTGGTACTTTCCGTATGGACGGTTCATCAAGGTTTGGTCCAAACAATAAGTGGGGTGCTTTTGCATCAGCAGCGGCAGGCTGGAATCTATCTCAAGAAAGCTGGTATAACGACTTCCTTGGTAACGGTTCTACCGTTAAATTAAGAGCAAGTTGGGGTTTAAGCGGTAACAACAATATTGGCGATAACAACCATACGCAAACCATGAGCAGCCCGGGTGGTGTTGTATTTGGAAATGCCATTGCAACTGCAGTTTGGGCTGGCGGTATTAAAGATCAGAACCTGGGTTGGGAGTCCACATCACAATACAATTTCGGTACGGATTTAAGTTTCTTCAACGGTCGCCTTTCATTCATTGCCAACTACTATTACAGTTTATCTTACAATTTATTATTCAACCAGCCTATTTCTGCAATTTCTGGATCATCAAGCATCTTAACTAATTTAAGAGATAGTAAAGTCAGAAATAAAGGTTTCGATTTCCAATTGGACGGCCGTGTGGTCAGCACCGATAATTTCAACTTAGGCTTAAGCGGAAATATCTCTTTTAACAGTAACAAAGTGCTTAATTTGGGTGGAAACAGCACCATTTTTAGTGTGGGTGCAGAGCGACAGTACATTACGCATATTACACAAGAAGGTCAATCAATTGGTATGTTTTATGGTTACCAGGTTGCTGGTAGGGTAACACCAGAATTATTAGGTAAAGTTGCACCATCTTCTGCACAATCTAATCCTTACAAGGTAGGCGATTTGTATTTTGAAGACACCAATGGCGACGGCGTGGTTAACGATGCTGATAAGAAAGTAATTGGTAACCCTTACCCGGATTTTACCTACGGTTTCGCAGTGAATGCAAATTATAAATCATTTGATATCAGGGCTTCTTTCAATGGGTCGCAAGGTAACGATGTGTTGGATGGTCAGGATTATTACCTGTATAACTTTGAAGGATCAGGCAACCAATACGCAGAAGTTGCAGATCGTTACCGCAATGCAGCAAATCCCGGGAGCGGTTTAAATTACCGTGCTTCCCGTGCAGGTACGCAAAGTAACAGTACGCGTTTGTCCTCATTTTATGTACAGGATGGATCGTATTTAAGGTGTACAAACATCACATTGGGTTATAATTTTCCTAAAATGGTTGCCAAAACCCTTCATGTAGAAAATATAAGAGTTTTTGGAAGTGTTGATAATGCATTTACCATTACCGATTACAAAGGTTACAATCCTGAAGTAGATTATAATGCTGGTGCAAACTTAACTCCTGGAGTAGATTATGGTAATTATCCATTGGCCAGAGCCTATAACCTAGGTATTAAATTAACTTTTTAATCTAGCCCTGAAATCATTAAAACAGATCAAAATGAAAAAAAGTATATTCTTAATTTTTGTAGGCTTGATTTCTTTATCAGCCTGTAAAAAAGATTTCCTTGAACAAACCGACCCCAATGCGGTAACGGTAGAACAGTTCTTCACTTCGCCAAATGATGTTTTGCTTGCCGTAAATGGCGTTTATCAATCACTAAGAAGCAGCAACAACATTGGAGAAAGCAGCAACTTGTATACCGAGCAACGTTCAGATAATACCGGTATAAACGATAATCAATCGAATGCAGGAGAGCCTTTCCAGTTTGGAGATTTTAGTATTCTACCCAGTAACACTTATTTAAAAAACCATTGGGTAAGTCTTTATTCCACCATTACCAGATGTAACGTAATTACTTCGAATATTGATAAAGTGCCATTTACTGATGCCAATTTGAAAGCCCAATACCTGGCGGAAACAAAATTTGTTAGGGCATTAATCTACTTTCATTTGGTAAGAAAATGGGGCGATGTGCCATTGGTAACCAAACAACTAACGAGTAATAATGAAGTGGTTGAAAATACTTTCAGGCAACCACAAGCAACGGTTTATGCACAAATTGTAACTGATTTGAAAGATGCATTAAATAGTAATCTTCCAAACTTGGCTACGGGTGCTATGGCAGGCAGAGCTTCTAAAGCTGCTATAAATGGTTTGCTAGGTCAGGTTTATTTAACGATGGCCACTACGTTAGAAAATGGCAAAGCAGAGAATTTAACCAATGCAAATACATACTTATTAGCAGCGTACAACCTGAAGACTTTCAACACACTTGCAGCTATTCCTTATGCAGATGTGTTTGATGTAACGAATAAAGCAAACAATCCAGAGGTGATATTCGAAATAGTAAACCTTCAGGGAAACATCACTTACGCTTCGAGCATCGCCGCAAATAACCAGGCTTTCGGCGAAACCATTAATTCGAGAAGAGCACCAACTGGAGTTGGAGGCAACGTAACGCCAGATTTAGTTTTAGATTATGAAACCGGCGATCCACGTAAAGATTTCTCCATTAAATATGCTGCTGATACCAGAGTGCTGGATTGGTTTATTACAAAATACCGAGATGCTAGTGAAGCGGCAACGGTTAACGGCTACGGCGGAAATAATTTCCCTTTAATGCGTTTTGCAGATATTATTTTAATGTTGGCAGAAGTGAATATGTTGCAAGGCAATGACGCGGTTGCGATACAATATTTGGATATGGTTAGGGCAAGAGCTGGTGTGCCTTTATACGCTGTGGCCCGTAACAACGCGGCTTATAGCTCCAAATATCCAACACTAAAACTGGCAATTTTACATGAGCGTAGGGTAGAGTTGGCTTTTGAAAACCACAGGTGGTTTGATTTGCTGCGTAACTTTACCACTGCTGAACTGGTTACTTATTTCAGAGCAAAATCTCAAGCTAACTTTGGCAATGCAAAGTTGAGTAATTTCACCACAAAAGATAGATATTTCCCTATTCCTTTTGATGAGTTCAAGTTAGATCCTGCAAAAATGTACCAAAACTCAGGATATTAATTATTTTTATTAGCAAACATTAGCGCCTGTATCATTATTTAAGATTTTCATTCTGAGCTTTTCGAAGGATTAAAATGGTGATACAGGCACTTTTTATCAAAATTAAATGATGAAAATCAGATTTTATTTTCTTGTGTTTTTCGCGGGTGCGATAAACCTAACTTCTGCTCTTGCGCAAAATCCTGCCCAAAAACTCGAGCAGGTTTTTAATCGTACCCATAAAGAAATTCTAGTGGTAGCACATCGTGGCGACTGGAGAAATGCGCCTGAAAACTCGTTGCATGCTTTGTTAAATAGCATTGATAAAGGTTTCGATATGATGGAGCTTGATGTAAAAATGACCAAAGATAGCCAGATGGTGGTAATGCATGATAATACAATCGATCGTACCACCAATGGAAAAGGTAAAGTGAGTGATTTTACATTAGAAGAAATTAGAAAATTTAAGCTGAGAAATGGATTAGGCAGAGTAACCGCAAACCCGATTCCTACCTTTAAAGAGTTGATGATGGTAGCGAAAGATAAAATTCTGATTAATGTGGATAAGGGCAACGATCACTTGCCAGAGGTATTTAAAGTTTTGCAGGAAACCGGAACCCTACAGCAAGCAGTTGTAAATGTTGGCGACAATATTCCTTATGAAAAATTGATTTCAACAGAGAAAATCCCTGCTGAAGCTTACATTATGGTGGTGGTTAATATGACCAATCCTGACGCTTTAAAAATTATAGAAGGTTATGGAAATTCAAAGAAAAGTGTTATCCAACCGATTTTTAATACAGATACCTTATCTAATCTCAAACAACTTCCGCAGATTGCTAAAAATCAAATCGTTTGGCTTAACAGCTTGTGGCCATCACTCAATGGCGGTCATGATGATGATCTGGCAGTGGAGCAAAATCAAAAACCCGAAAGCTGGGGTTGGTTACTAGAGTTTAACCCTGTGTTTATTCAAAGCGATCGCCCTGCAGATTTAATCAAATATCTAAAGGAACGAAAACTGCATCAATAGGAATTTATAGATGCCTTAAAAATGCAATCATCATGCCCTAGGACTGGGATAGGCATGCAATGGGCAAGCGATGGAGGCTGATTAGGTTAACACATAAAAACCTAAAGTTTACCATTTCTAGCGTCAAAGTTAACTATTTGGGTAAGCAAAGGGTTAAAAAGGGGTTAACGATAGGTATAGAAAGGGTTAGCAAAGGGTTAACAACGTGTAATGTTGTCTCGAACAAAGGGTAGCCGTTCTTCAGTTATTTCTTTTTAAACTGATCAAATACCGCTGCGGTTACCAAGCCACCGATTAAATACCATGCTACAGTGAGCAACTTGGTTTTATCGGTTTTGGTTACAGGTTCATCATCTAAACCCATTTCTTTCGGGAGTTTAATGGCACCTAGGCCAGCAGTTAAACCAGCAAGGGCTCCTTTCAGATAAACATTTTTACTTCCAGCCATGCCAATTGCACTGTAATAGATGGTATTGCTAACAATGTCGCCGGCTAAAGTAGCGGCATACAGTTCTTTGCCTGTTGGCGCTTCGAGGTTGAGGCTGTTCATGGAGCGGGTTAAAGCTTCTTCTCCAACCAAATCTACTCTTGGTGCATCGGCATCAAGCCTGCGAGCCGTTTCATGTAATATATTTAAGGCGGCTGCGCCAGCGAAACCAGCCAAAATTGCTTTTAAAATCTTCATCTTTATATAATTTTCTAATGAGTAATGAAACGCTGCTATTACAAGCCGGTATCAGATTTATTTATCCCGCTATGTGGAGCGAAAAATCATAATGTTTCATATTTATAAAAGCAGAGAATCGGCAGAATTGTTTTGAAAGGATTGATAGACTGATATACGGGTAAATTTATGTCGTTCACCTACTAGTCAATAGACAAATAATAGTCAAAACCCACCAGATATCACCCCAACCCCTACGAATTCTAATCGCTTTTTTTTCACTTCCTAAAGATTGATAAATTCGTAGAGATGCATGCTCCAAAATCTATCTTGCATCGTCATATTTAATCCTGTATCATGAAAATCAACAAATACCTGCTCGTTTTAAGTGTTGTATTCTTTAGTTCTTGTATGGCGCAATCGAAAAAAGATTTGCTGGCTAAAATAGATGATGATATTAATAATTTGAAAGGCATTATCAAGCTGAGCGATACCAGGATTATGATTACCGCTGGTACTACTGAGAAATTCTCAGTAGAGAAAGCCAGTAATTTCCAGTCAACACGGACAGAAGCCGTTAGCGACAGCGCACTCTATCGTTTTTTTAAAAATTTGGAAGTGAGCACTAGCTTGCAGTATCCCTACAATATGATTTCATTAGATAAAGATGAATATGATTTGCTGACTTTAATGGGTGAGGAGAGTAGCTATTTTCTACACAATGCAGATATGGAACCCGTTTTTACCCCTCAAAAGTTTGTTTTTATGGATGGAACTGAAACCAATAAGGGTTATTTGACGCTCGACAGTATCGGTAAAAAACATACTAAAATAGAGAAAGATAAGGGCGAAGAATATGAGTTTATTGATGAAGAAGGAATGAATGCCCTGGAGAAATACATTTATAAGGCCAGTAGCTTCAACGAAAATATCGCGTTGATGTCATCAAAGCCAATCCGCAGTATTCAATACAAAATAAGCCTTCCAGTGGCCAGCAAAACACTCTACAAAGTTTCACTGAACAGTCCTGAAGTGAAAACGCCTTATGGAATCATCCGGTTAGATACCATTGTTGGTAATCAGGCACATTGTAGTTTACCTGATGTCGAGAACGATCGGGATATCAAAATACAAGCCTATTATAAAGATGGAAGGGTTTTAGCGGAAAAAGGAAGCAGCAGCAATACCGAAATTACGCCGGCAAAAAGAAAGCTTTACGAAAATTATATTAAGATACTAGAGAAAGCAAAAGATGGGGTTAAAGCCGATGAGATTAAAACTGAAAAGGATCTCGATAAATGGCTCAAAGCACACGCACCGGCAGCTTTATCAGATGCTGAAAAAGAAAGTAGAAAAACGGCAATCTACACCTTTGCAGGTCCGGTAAGTAGCGTTGGCTTCTCCGTGAGCGATAGTGTGCCTCAAATGAAAAATTTCGATGTTGACTATACCTTTAAATATGATGAAGCGCCAGGGGAATATTTTCTCGCAATGGATTTTGCTAAACAAAAAGCTGGTTTTTTAAATAAAGAAGGCAAGTGGGTAATTCAGCCACAGTTTAACGAGCATTTCCGTAAGTTAAACCGCTATTATTACTGGGATCAATATGGGGATGTTGACAACACTTACTGGATAAATTATAAAACACAAACGGTTGAAAAGGTCGCTTATAAAATAGATGATACGGAGATTTTTGATGGTAGGTATGTGAAGATAGAACCCAGAACAAATGGGCTAAACGGAGTAGCTGACATTAATACCGGCAAAATTGTTCTTCCGATGGAGTATGATAATTTAAAATTTACAAGCTCGAAATTTTGGTGGGGAAAGACAGAGGATGGAAAGGAGGGTGTGTTGGACAGGAATTTCAAAGTAGTACTGCCTTTTAGGTATGACGATGTTGAGATAGATGGAACTTCTTTCCTGGCCAAGAGCAATAACAAAATCAATGTTTTTGATCTAAACGGAACGAATTTAACGCAGAACAAGTACGACGATATTTACGGTGGTTATAACAGCGGTTTACTACTTGTGCGAAAAGCCACAAAAGAACCAAACGGCAATACCAATAGTAAATATTATTTTGTAGATAAACAGAACAATATCCGTATTAATTTAGAGGCAAAGGGATGGGATGATGCAAAACCCTTTAGCGAAAGCCTTGCTTTGGTTGAAAATAGCAATAATGAAAAAGGATATATCAACCCGGCCGGGCAGCTGGCTATTCCTTTTAAATTTCAATATGCACAAAGCTTCTTCACCACTTCAAAACTTGCGCTGGTACAAATGAAAGATAATTCATATGCGCTTATAAATAAAAAGGGTAGTGTAGTAAAACGCTTTGATAGCGAATTATACGATTTAGACAGGGAAAGCGCTGACAGAAAAACGCGAATCAAATTTAAAGATAGAACCAGCTACAATGAGTATGGTGAACAGGTAGAATATACTTCCTTTTAAAAGCGTTTAAAAATCCGAATTCATGATCAACAAATGTTCTACAATATTAATCTGTTTAGTCATTTTTGCTTTTTGTAAAAGCAATGCTCAGCCTTACATCCTGCAATCTGTGGGTTTAGCAAAGCCATTTCAATTAAATCTATACTTCGGCGATCAAGGTAAAGGAGCTTTTGTTAGATATGTGGGACAAACAGGAAATATCGCCCTGCGAATCAAAAGCTATAAAAGAGACACCAGCGGCAGGAGTGATGGGCAGCCAGATGATGAAACCTTTATCTGGGAGGAAATGATTGATGGTAAAGTGAATGGAACTTACACGCTGATGCACAATATAAATGCTGTAGAAAAGGCTTCGTATTGGAGAAAAAAAGATGTTAAGAAGTTTAATCTCTTACAGTTAGAAAGCAAAGTGGAAGTAGGGAACGACCAATATCTTTTGCATGGTGCGCTAATCAGTTTCAATCATTTTGATCATCATAAATTAAGTATCCAATATGCTGATGGTAAGCTGTTCAATACACTCCTTCCATCATTGGATTCACCTAATCCAGTCCGTAGAAGCTACATTGCCGATTATAACTTTGATGGATATGATGATATCGCTTTCTCTATACCTGATGCCGGAATGGGCGTATACCAGGAGTTTAGCATTTTTCTATACAACCAAAATTCTAAGCGGTTCGAAAAATTATTGGAACCCGACAACTCCAATGCCAAATGCAATTGCCTTTGCGATGTGACTTTAGATCCAAAAAAGAAATTGTTGTTTACGGCTTGTCGCGGAGGAGCCAGGTGGTGGCAGGATGTATATCGTTTCGCACCGAATAATAAGCTCGTGTGGGTTCGCTCAAAAGATCTAAGTAAATAAACCTAAAGATAGAAGCTATGCTCAATAAATATTTAAGAAGAATGCCGTTTATGATTACTGCTTTATTAGTAGTAGGAACAGCTGCTACTCAAAAGAAAACAGTAAAGAAAAAAGCTGTAAAAACGGTTAGGAAATATTTTGGACCGCCGCCACCCATTGTTAAAGACGTTGTTGAAGCACCTCCACCTCCGCCTTCACTTTCTGACAGTAAACAACCAGGATATGCTGCACCTCCAATGATTATGGTTTCTCCGCAAGAAGCTAAATTTGAAAAAGAAAAGATTTGTACCGACTGTGATACCTTGGTGTTGGAAGCACGAAAACCTCAGGTTGTTATTTATGATGTGAAATGGATGGCAGATCGCGAAAGCAGAACTTATCGCAGTCAGCCAAAGGCCGCCGATTTAAGTACGGATTATTACAGCATGCGTGGTTTGGTGAAGAGGGAATGGGATGAATTGCATCAAAATTTTCCCGAAAGCGATGTTAATTATCACCATGTCTACCGAAACACTTTTATCAAAGTAGCTAACAATCATAAGCAAAATTTAAATCTCCTTGACAGGCAGTTGCGCCATGAAGGCTTTATTTATTGGAGCGGAAAGCCTGAAGCCGAAATTTTGCAGGGCAACAAAATGGTTAAGTTAACAGAGCAGATTGGGAAAGCTGCGAACGTAGATAAAACATCATCTTATTATGCCAGCTTTAAAAAAGACAGCTTAACGGTTGAAAAACTGATGCAAACTACCCGTGCGGCCAAAGATGTTGAGCCCAATATCAATGCCTTTTTGCAACAGGAAATATTAGGAGAGTACATTATACCTTTTCAGTTTATCAATCTAAAAAATGTGAGCAGCATTTCCTTGTTGCCTAACGGAAAGGAAAAACTTACTTTTAAGTTTAACCAGATGGGACAGTTGACAGAATATATTGATGAAGGTGATGAGCATCTAATCATAAAATACAGTAGTAATTTGCCTCAAACTATTTCCCGAGATGGAAAGATTAAAACCCGCTTATTTTATCAGGATGATGTGATCATTACGAAGGATGATTACAGGTTGGAGACTTTCAAGATGGTTGGCAGGTTGTTTCTTGAATCTGATAGGTACTCAATTGAAAAGGCAGATTACGAAGAAATGAAAATTAATAGTGGTCAAACCTATAAAATTGCAGCGAGAAATAGCCAGACTTGTTTAGATTATAGCGATGGAGACCGAAATTCCAGTGTTTGTTACAGCAACAACCAATGGACTTTACCATTAACCATGACCGAAAGCTATGGTGGAGATTCTCAAACGAAGACCTTTACCATGAACAACGAAGGAGAATTAATGGTTCAAAATATAAATAAATATAAATCTTCTAAAATGGTTTATCAACTCGAAAACGAGATCATTAAAGCTTTTCAAAGTGTTCAAAAACGAGGCGATGATAGTTATTCCACCCCAAATGAAATTTAGGTTCTTTATACGTTTTTTAAATAATTTTCAGTTTTGAAATGAAAAAGATTTGGCTGGGGATTGGTATTACACTGGTAATTGGTTTGGCGGTATCGCTATATTATTATAACAACAGGCTAATTATCGACCGCAACGATGTTCCTCTGGAAGGGAGATACACTTCATTTCAAGAGATTAATGAACATTATCACTCTGCTGTTTTTGATGTAAAATTTTTGGCTCGGGTAGTGGTATCGAGTGCCGCTTCACCCAATCCGATTCGGATTTTTGAATCGGTAGATGATCAGTTAATTATAGATTGTGACGCCAAGGTTGATGAGGATACCAAACATGATAACCGATATTATAAAATAGATAAGACCGGCAAAGTTCTGGATTCCATTTATGTTGATTATAGTAGCCATTGGGGTAACTTTATAGGGGAATTTATTGTGTACACCAGCGATAAAGGTGGCTATTATAATTCCTGGCCATTAGATGGCGATACCACAAGACATGAAGTGATTGAATGGAATAGAGATAATAGCTGGACGAACGAAAGAGTAACAGCTAAAATCAAAGGAATCAAGGCAACTGGAAAGTATCATTTTTCGCGTTCACTGGTAAATCAGAGTGTATGGTATTTGCAGACGTATTTTTATGAGGATAAAAAGTGGCAGTTGTTGTGGCAACAACTTCCGGGATATTTTAATGTGCCAGATGAAGAGAGCCCATTTAGGTATCGAAAAGATGTATTCAGGAGTGGAGATGTCGATTTCCAGATCCCTAAAGATGTAAATCTTTTATACTTTTATCAGGAGGAGAAGATGAAATATTATCATGTTATTGGTGGTGGCGATGGCGGTTTTAGCGTGTATAATTGGCGAGGGAAAGGTTTTTTTGAAACTGAGATTGCCGGGAAAAAGTTTGAATTTATGGTTCCAAAGCTGGTTGTAGAAAAAGAGCGGCACAATGGCTTTAAACCAAGTTTGTTTACTGTTGAGGAAGCTGGTTCTGCCACTGATCTTTTTAATCCGGCATTTTACCACTCCCCAAATGGGTTTTCCTTTTACTCGCCAAGTGCCAAATTGTTGTATCTGATTAAAGTAAGGCAATAGCATGAAAAATATGCCTGAAAAAATTTATTATCTATCTAGTGTTAGGGCTACTTTAATTGGACTTATTTTAATGCTAATGGGTTTTGGTCTGTCGTTTATTGGTTTCGATGTTAACCAATCTTTCTGGCAAAATTTTCAAAGTATGGTGATCGATTTTAGAGGTGTGGCGAACTTATTTGCTTCTTTGTTAATGCTCTTTTTGAAGCTGATGTTCATCATCTTCGGTTATTTTACTTTGAAAAGTAGAAATGGAATTATTCGGGCCAAAATAGATAATAAAGGGTTTTACTTTAAAGAAATTACAGGGAAAAGTAAGATGGAAAAAACAGCTTTTGATTTAAATCCATTAACGTTTTTGCCTTATTCCCAATTGTTAAATATCTATTTGTTAGAAAACAAATGGACTGGTATTCATTTGGAAATTGAAACTAAACTGGAGAAAAAGCGACTGGTCACTTTAGATGCTTTAACCCATTCTCAAAAGAAGGAAATTTATCAAATCATTCGTCAAAAAATTAAATATTTGTCTAGCGTTGGGCTTATTCTAATGGGTTTTGGTGTGTCGTTTATTGGTTTCGATGTTAACCCATCTTTCTGGCAAAATTTTCAGAGTATACTTGTCGATTTTAGCGTGTAGCAAACATCTTTACAATCAATAACTGCGTTGATAAACGATCATATCGTAAGTGGTGTTTAGCAATTTCTTTTGCGTAACTGATTTCCTGAACGTATTGCTTTTCAAAATCTCATTTACCAATTCCGGCATCAATTGATGATTGTTAAATGGCTGGATATGGAATAGCACTTCGTTCGATTTCCCATAAAGCGTAAGTGTATTTAAACGTTGTGCATTAAGTGCAACTGCATAAATTTCATTGTAATGAATGAGTAAATCTGGCTGGGTTTTCTTTACGATGGTTAGCATAGTCGTATTGGTGTTAATGCTTACTTTTGGATAAATCAACCTGATCAGAAAGAAAATGGGTAGAATGAGCACTATACCTGCCAAAAACCCCAAGACTTTACCACTGCCAAAATTATTTACAGCATCTGCAAGACCTCCAAAACCTCCGAAAATAACAGATAAGATTACAACTATTAGGGCAATGTATGCCAGTGCAAAGCCAACTCCCTTGCCTTGATTTACTTCCAGGTAATTATAGGTTTTCATATTTTTTTGATCTAAAATTAAATAGAGTACTGATCATCGCTACGAAAGGCAAAGGTTTGTATTTGATCCTCCTACATTATAATCTAATCGTTCTGTACGATTATTTGCAAATTTTTAATTAAAAAGTAAATGAATACTTGATTAGAAAAGTTCTTGGTCGCAATGGCATTTGGTAAGTTGATAATTGGTTTGCAGAAGAAGTGATTTGTTGGTAGGCTCGCTGGTTAATCAAATTGACACATTGAAATTCGAAGAAACTTTTCCAGTTAGTGGGGGCATATTTTAAGTTGAAATCTAAAAACTGATTACGGATGGGTTCTTGCGAAAACTGACGGTAAGAAACGAAGTTATAGGTTAGGGCATAAGATAGCGCTGAACTCAAATTGTGTAACCATTCGCCCTTTATTTTTTCGTTTGCCGATTCATTTTCAATCGGTCCGCTCAGACTTTCTTGTTTGTTTAACGATCTGCTTAAGTCTCCGGCCACCGATAGTGTAACTTTCGAAAACAGCTTTTTTCTTAAGCTTAATCCCGTGTTAAGCTGATAGCTTTTAAAGGGCGTAATCTCACCGTTATAAAAATTGTTTCCTTTTTGCATGCTTAAGCTTCCGTTTGCAGCAATATTTATTTCGAGTGGAAAAATATATTTAGAAATGTTGCCATTTAAGGAATACTGTTCGATAGTGTTCCTGAAATCGATGGCTACCGATTTTGTCAGTCCGCTATCCAAAGTATAAGAATTGATAAAGTTTTGATTTGTTCTGTCGAAGCCGAACATAAGGTTGTAAAAAAGCATTTTTAGTGGCTTTCGGTAAGAATACCTCAAATTAAAGTTAGTCAGATCTGTTTTCGGTAAAGGTGTGTCGTTAAAATTAAATTGCCGGTAGTTAACTAAGATGGTGCCACTGTAAATGTCGTTAACTTGTCCAAATTGCGTTTGTTGGGCAAATCTTGCATTCAGCTCACTGTACTTTCCCAGGGTTTTTCTAAATTCTATAATCGGATTTAACACAAAGTATGTGTTCTTTTTAGCAGTGCTTTTCTCTGCCTCGGAATAATTGATGTTGTTAAGAGTTGGACTTGCCTCCAGATTGATCGATCCTTTTTTCAAGAGATAAAGTACCGACATTCGTCCATATAAGCCTAAATTATCAAACCCGATATCGTTTTTAAATTGGTTCCCAACCGATGTGATATTATTGGTGCTATCGGTTTTGTAGAGTTGGCTGTTTAATCGATTATGTTCGTAAGAAGCACCAGCTGCAGCCGATAAAACAAAGCGATTAAACTTGGTTTTAAAAGTGGAAGATTGATTGATGAATATGTTTTTAGTGCTCGATTGCTGATTTAACGCTAAGTAGTCAGCACCACCATTTACAATATTTTGCTGAATGCCTGGCGCAATTTTCAGGTTTTCATCTATTTTATAATATTGTACCAGACCATTGTATTGCAAAATGTTATTCACACCTAAAGCCTTTACCAAATTGGTTTCATTACTGATGGATAACTGATTGGTGGGTTGGCTCTGCCCGAAATCTTGCTCATTTTGTATGGTATTGCCATTTCTTTTCCATTTTGGAATTTCAAATTTTGTAATTGATTTGAAATAAACGGATTTGCTGTTTTTTTCAAGTTGCGCTTCGGCGTGCCATTGATTTAATTTGTAAACGTTGTCTTGAAACTCATTAAACCGGATGGTATCGGTATTGCCTAAAAAATAATTTACGGTGTTATTGTACTGAAATTTTCGTTTCAATTGGAGTGTAGATAAATTTAAGCGCAAGCCCCAGTCTGCTTTCATTTTTATCAAAGCATTTATGCTGCCCGAGTAGTCATTATTTAACAAATAATACTTTTCTTTCAGGTTTGGCAGGGTTTCACTTTCCATTGATAGGAAGGTTTTGGGGAGTTTTAATGCCACTTCATTATTAAAAGACTGCCCTAACACCGCTTGTTCGGCTTCAAGGTTTTCGCCGATGTTGTTGGTTTTAAAGGTATTAATGACTTTAATTTTTTTATTGAAGATTAGGTTATTTAGCTCGGCCACGTAAGCCTTATTGCCTGCACCCAGATAAGCCGAATTCACCATCATCGTTTTGGCACTATCGGTAAGTTTAATGTTTAGCGAAACATTATTGCTGTTTATAAACCCATTCAGTGCCTTTACGGGTTGATCGCGTTCTATCACCTGCACCTGCTCTACAGCACCAACAGGAACATTGTTGGTGGCCATTTTGTAGCGGCCATCTAATAAATTATCACCATCTATATAAACATTGGTAATGCGCTTACCGTTGTAACTTATAGCGCCATTTTCATCGATTTTAATTCCTGGTAAGCGGTTGATCACATCGCCGATTACCCGATCATTAGACTCCTGAAAACCTTTAACGTTGTATTTCAAGGTATCGCTCGATAGGCTGATTTTAGCGTTTGATTTGATGGTAACCTCTGCAAGCTTATAACTTTTTTGCTTAAGCACCACGTTTACCTGCTCGTTGTTTTTTTGTTCAATGACCTGGTTAAACTGCTGGAAACCCATTGCGGTTACCTTTATAGCGTAGCTTTCATTACCGCTTTGGAAATCACATTTAAACATACCTTTATCATTCGTGGTACCAAAGATAATGCCTGCTCCAGTTTGGTTTACGATAGCTATTGATGCCGAAGCAACCGGATTGCCGATACTATCTTTTACCGAACCACTTACAGATACGGTATTTTGTGCGGATAAAAATGCCGCACAAAATAATAGTGGTAAACATAAAAGGAAGCCTTTCTTTAACAAATCTTTGAGCTTAATCGGTTAATTCCAAGGGATAATTAATGGCAAATTTTTTTCTTGGGGCAGTGTTACTATTTCCTCCGCTTGAAGTGATCTTATCAACGGTAATTCCGCTATCATTGCCGAACATATTAAAACCATCAGCCTGAGCTTTCTTCATTTGCTCATACTCTTTCATGTTTGTTGAAATTGCATCTGCTGGAATATTGATTGGTTTAACGTTTTGTAGATTCTCTTGAGTGACCAATTTTGTACAGGTAAATTTGATGAAATGACGGTCATCATAAGCCTCTAAAATTAAACCGGGTAAACCCTGTAGTTTCCATGGGCCAAAGCTCGCCGGAATATCTGTTGTAAACCAGGCTGTATATTTTCTGCCTTTGCAAATGCCAGTAGCCTTTTGGCAAGTGTAACCCAGCAAATCTTTGGTTTCCTTGTCAATCTTCCAATTGATTTTATCGGGAATTTCAGTAATTAAATAATGTTGTTGAGGAGTATTTTTTACAATTGAAATCTTACCATTGTTGATGTAAATGTCATCTTCGGTAACGGGTAAATAGGTGCCCATATCAACTACGTCGCTGTTTTTTGCTTCTGCTGCAGCTAAAATGGCCTGAACGGTAGAATCTTGCTTAACTCGGGTTTGACTACTGTAGAAACTTTTTTTGGTATTAAAAGCGAGGATAAAATCTTCACTATATAATCTACCCGTTTGGGTACTGTCTTTAATGTGGTAAAAATGATAGTAAGCCATTGCGGTAGGTTGATCTTCTTGCCCGCTGCTTTTATATTTAAAGGAATATAAAGCACCTAATAGTAATGCTGGTAATATAAATTTGAAGTATTTTTTCATCTTAACTTTTATTAAAGAAACCATCCTTTTACTCTATTTTATTTTTTTAAATTTATGGTTGGTTATGGTAGCAACCGTCAGAACTTGAATTAACGCCTTGCCAAAAAAAGTTGTTGCCAACCAGGAACATGCTCAGGTTATCAGTGCCATCGGGAGCAAATACGTGAATTTGCCATTTAACACCACAAGGATCTGTATATAGGAAAATTTTCTCTCTGCGCAATAGAGCGCTGGTTTCACTTCCAATATTTACCTTCACTATTTTTGTAGATAATGAACTTGTTTCAACGGTACTATTGATGATAGATGTTGTTTTCACGGGTTTAGAATCACTGGCGAATGATGCAGTTCCTAGCATGGCAAAGGCCAGTGCGATTAATAGTTTTTTCATGATTGTTTATTTAATTTTTGATTGAATAATGTATTGTTGGTAGGTGCCTTACAAACGATTACATTCTGTAGCAACCCCAGTAGTCAGCCATTACATTTCCCCTAAAATGAATGTTTGCGGTTTCCCATAATGAGTAGTTAGATGCGCTACTAGGACCAGAAACGTATACAACGTATGACTTGCCACAGGCATCAGTAAAGGTGAAATTCATTTGCCTGCGGAAGAAACCCAGTTTTTCTGCGCTTAGCTTTCCAGTTTCAATGCTGTTATTCATTTTAAATGTAGGTGCAACTTCAATTTTAGTTTCTGTAGTTGCCTCTCTTTTTGAAGTTAAATTACTGGCTGAAGCGCTAAAGCCAATTGCGGTGCAAATCAATGCAAAGAATAATTTTTTCATGATTTTTTTGTTTTAAGTAAATGGTTAATAGTTTTGAGAAATCAGAGGATGGTTTCTTGTTTCCGATTTGAAGTTGTAGAGAAATGTATTTCAAAAAAAAGACTAACCTACAGCTGCTGGTGCGCAACTGATATTCGTTTGGTTTCTTTCAATTTCTGCTGTTCGAGTTGAATAAGGTTCCTGAAAAATCAAATAAGTATTGAAGTAATACGGATATGGAATGAAAAACTACGAATGTTCAACTGATTCTTTTAGGGAAATTTCTATTTCTATATTTAGAGAATATTTACAAATTTTAAAGAAGTCAACCTCCGCATTAATGAATATCACTGCAAGAACTGCATTAGCCATTTGCGCTATCTTAAGTTTCCTTTTTATTTCCTCTTGCAGAAATAGGGATGGTAAAAGCAACGGCAAGCAAAAGGCCAATCAGGTTGTAATTGGTAAAAAAGATTATTTATCGTTCATCATTGCTCTAGATACACTCCCGGCGTTTAAGGTTAAAAAAATAGTTTTTAAAGAGGATAGTCTATTAAGTAATTCTGCAAATAAAGGGGCTAATCCATATTATCACTATTTCAAAGCCAGAAAATATGGCATGGAAAAAAAACGCGATAGTGCGATAAACGAATATCAAAAGATAAAATCTAACAAACCGAATGATGAATTAGCGCTTTTAAAAACCTATGGAATTCTGGCACAAAACATGGGTAATGGCTCCATGGTTGAGTCTGCGTTGACAAGCAAGATATTTGCTGCCATGAAATTAGCAGAAGGTGCAAATAGCCGACTAACTTATCGTTTTTACGATTTGCTGGCACAGGCTTACTTCCAAAATCAGAACGCAAAAAAATCGTTGGAATATGCAGCTGTTTACTTTAATAATCATCCGTTTAAATCTCATCCAGCAGTTAAACAGCGCTATTTTGATATCTCTTTTCTATTGGCTTCCCGGTTGGCGAACTTCAAAAAAATGGAGTTTTACAACAACCAGGCTCGAATATTGGCCAGGCAAATTGGCGATAGCTTAGCTTTGGCCCGCACTTATGATAACGAGGCGCAGATTTATAGTCAGCAAGGCCTTTCGGCAAAAGCTGTGGCTTCTAGTAAACGATATTTTAACTATCTGAAGAGAACCGATAACCTCAACGATATTGCTTTTAACAATTTGGCCACGAGTTTTACCAGGAACAATCAACCCGATTCTGCTATCAAGTATTATAAAGAAGGTATTGCATTCGAAAAAAATGATTTATCTGGAAAGCAAAAAAGCGTTTATTACAATGGGCTGATTGATGCGTATAAATCAAAGGGGGAATATGCCAAAGCATTGGAAGCGGCGCAAGCATCGCACAGAATTGAACTTAAAAATAATGAAGCCATCGAATCGGTTAAGGTTGCAGAAATGCATGAGCAGTACGAAACGGAAAAAAAAGATCGGAATATTGCAGAATTAAAAGGGCGAAATAAACTGAATGAAACGATTATTAAGCAACAACGTTCATCGATGTTTTTACTCGTACTTATTTTTATCGGGGTAATTTCTTTCTTCGTTATCATCTATCGCCAGCAGCGTTTGAAATCGAAAAATAATTTATTGAAATCAGAAAATCAACGCCTTAACATGGAGCAAAAAATGCTTCAAGCCCAGTTAAATCCGCACTTTATTTTCAATGCCATTGCCAATTTGCAAAGTATTGTAGCATCAGGACATATTGATGAATCGGTACGCTATCTTAAATCATTCTCGGGCCTGCTCCGCGGCATTTTAGAACAAAACAGAAAAGATTTTATTGAAATAGCCGAGGAGGTAACTTCATTAAACAATTACATCCAGCTGCAGCAAATGCGCTATGCAGGCGTGTTCGATTATCAAATTGATGTAGATCAGCAACTCAATGTAAACGAAACACTCATTCCACCCATGCTGATCCAACCTTTCGTAGAAAATGCAATTGAGCATGGTTTCCGAAATATTGCCTACAAAGGTTTGCTCATGATTTCTTTTAAATTAAAGGGTGATTTGTTGTTGATTGAGGTGGATGATAACGGTAGTGGATTGGTAGAAAAGCCAGCAAATACGCCGAAAAAACAATCCTTGGCCCAAATTATATTAAAAGAACGGTTTGAATTACTGTTTAAATCAAATAACCAGCATGCAGAATTTGAAGTAAAAGACAAAAAAGCACATGGTTGGAGGGGGGTTAGCGTCGAAATTACAATACCAGTTATTAACGATTAAAAAGATTGATATGAAACTTTATATTTTGGAAGATGAAATCCGCATTTTGCAACATATTTTGCAAATTGTTAAAAAGATAGATTATTTAGAGGTAGTTGGCTTTGCTGCTGAAATAGCAGTGTCCGAAAAGGAAATCCCTGAATTAAAGCCAGATATTATTTTAGCTGATATCCGCTTAAAGGATGGTGACAGTTTCAACCTTTTTCACACCATTGGAATCAACGATTTTCAGGTAGTTTTTCTCACCGCTTACGATCAATATGCTATTCAGGCCCTAAATTTGGGCGCTTTTGGTTATTTGCTTAAGCCTATTGATGAGGTATCACTGACCACCACTTTAAACAAATGTTATCACCACCGGGAGCATGAAAGTTTCGGTCAGCAACAATTGGCCATTGCTAAAGACCATTATTTGGCACAAGGTGTAGGGGCAAGCAAGCGTATTGCTTTAAAAAGTGTCGAATATATTGAAGTGGTAGCGATAGAAAACATCATGTTTTGCAAAAGCGATAAAGGTTATACCAGTTTTTTTCTAAATGACGGGCGTGAAATTGTAGTATCAAAAGGCCTGAAAGAATATGAAGGTTTACTTACGCCATTCGGTTTCTTAAGATGTCATCAATCGTATCTGGTTAATTTTAAATACGTTAAAAAATACTATCGGGAAGGTTATTTGCAAATGGAAAACAAGGAAAATATCCTGGTTTCAAGCAGGAAGAAAGAAGAGGTTTTAAGGTATCTAGAAAATATTGCTTAACAGGTGGTTTCAACTTAAATGGCTTTTTCTTCCTGTATAAATTCGCTTGGCGTTTTACCAAAATGTTTCTTAAACTCCAAACTAAAGTATTTTCGATCATTAAAACCTACAGCGTAAGCAACCTCAGCGATATTACCAGCGTTTTGTTTCAATAATTGTGCGGCTCTTTTTATCCTTAAAGATTTAATGAAGTCGTTTACCGAAAGGTCGGTAAGTGCCCTGATTTTTTTGTACAATATGGGCTGGCTCATGCCAATCTCTGCGGATAAGGTGGGTACATCAAACTGGGGGTCGGAGATATGATTTTCGATGATATGCATAATCTTCGTTAAGAAACCTTCTTCAGTTTTATTGATGACCAGATTACTGGGTTCAAGCGTAATTACCTGTGCGAACTTATGCTTGATGGTTTCCCTTGCTATTAATGTGTTTTTGATATTCAGTTCCAGCATTTTTAAATTAAAAGGTTTCATGATATAGGCATCTGCACCATTTTCAAAACCATTAATTTGATGAACATAAGCTGATCTGGCGGTTAATAAAATAACAGGGATATGGCTGGTTCTCTCGTCGGTTTTGATTTTGCGACACAGCTCCAACCCGTCCATAACGGGCATCATCACGTCACTAATAATCAGGTCGGGAATAAGGTCAATAGCGCTTTCCAATCCTTCCATTCCATTATCACTTTCCTTAATGTTATACTCAGTAGAAAGAGCATTTTTAATAAAGCTCCGTACCTCTGCATTATCTTCCACCAGCAAAAGAGTATATCTTTTTTTATCCTGAAGGGCGGGTGTCGTTTCTTCGGGTTGAGGTTCAAACCTTTCTTGTAAATTGTAATTTATGGCGTCATCGTAATACACATAATCTGTAATAAAATCCGAAGAATTAAAATGCGCTTTTCCCGTTTTCAGTTTTACGCTAAAACAGGTTTGGCCGTTTTGACTACCGTTTGCCGGCAAACTTTGAAATGAAATTTTACCGTGGTGCAGTTCTACAATGCTTTTCGAAAAAGATAAACCTAAACCAGTGCCAATGGTGGTATTGGCATTTGCCTGGTAAAAATTGTTGAATAAATTGGCTTGACTTTCCAAAGGAATTCCCTTTCCATTATCACAAATTTTAAGGGTAACCAGCTCATTTTCCTCAGAGATTTCCAAACTGATCTTTCCACCGTCTGGCGTAAACTTAAAAGCATTTGAAAGTAAGTTGAACAATACCTTTTCCAGTTGTACTTTATCAAAATAAAGTTCTATCTGAGGGCTTGCCGATTGAAAAGTGTAGTTGATTCCTTTTGATAAAGCCATGTTTTGAAAGGCCATAAAAATCTCCTTACAAAACTTTACGAAATCTCCGGGACTCACATGAAGTGCCATTTTACCACTTTCGGCCTTTCTAAAATCGAGCAGTTCGGTTACCAGATTCATCAAACGATCGGCATTATTTTTAATCGGTTGTAAATCGCGGTTCAATGTGGGGTTATCTTTTGCGTTCTCAATCAATTGCTCCAATGGCCCAACAATTAACGTTAATGGAGTTCGGATTTCGTGTGAAATATTGGTGAAAAATTCCAGCTTGTGTTCGTTTACTTCCTTCTCTTTTTTGAGCAGTGCCCTGATCAAAACATAACGGGCAATCACAAACAGCACGGCCGCAATTATGCAGAAATAAAATAAATATGCCCACCAGGTGCGGTAAAACGGAGGATTTACGATGATTTTTATTTTTCCGGTGTTGGCGCTTAAAACACCATCGTTATTAATGCCTTTAACCAGAAAAGTATAGCTTCCAGCAGGCAGATTGGTGTAGGTTGCTGTTGGCATACTTACCTCGTTCCAGCTTTTTTCAAAGCCATCTAACTTATAGGCATATCTGTTTTTTTCTGGTTTAATGAAATTCAAAAGCGCAAAGCTTAAGCTAAATGTATTCTGATCACTTTCAAAAATCAGTTTATCTTTCAAACTGATGTTTTCATCAAGCAAGCCATCGTTACCATTAATTTTAACCGTTTTATTCTGAAGTTTCAATTCGGTGATAATCACTTTGGATGCTTTATCATTGCTCTGAATATGATCAGGAAAGAAGCTGATAAAACCGTTGTATCCTCCAAAAAACAGTTCGCCACTGCTGCTTTTAAAAAAAGCATTTGCATTGAATTCATTGCCTGGTAAACCATCGGCCACCGTATAATTTTTAAAAGTCTTTTTCAAGCGGTCGAACATGGAAAGTCCATTGGCTGTGCTAATCCAAAGTTTTCCCTTGTCATCCTCTATCATGCCCAAAACGTTATCGTGAGGCAAACCATTTCTGGTGGTATAAGCCTTGATAGAATTTTTGTTCTGATCGTACAACAATAATCCACTGTTGTAAGTGCCAAGAAAAATTTCATTCGCTTTGGTTTTTGATATGCAGTTTACATAATAATTGAGCGGTTTATTTAACTGATGATCAAGAGCGGTGTAAAATCTGTTCGTATTTTCATCATAAATGAAAAAACCATTTGTTGTACCAAAATAGATTTTAGAATCGTTAACCATTAAAGCTTTTACTTTCGCCGAGGAAGGAACAGAAGCAGGTAGCCTCAGGTCCTTGAATTCGGTTTTATCTGGATTGGAGATTTTGATGCCATTGCGTTGTGTAGCCACAATTAAACGATGAGACTTGGTTTCAACAATGGCACTGATTTCATCGGGTACGTCTTCATTTTGATTGCTGAAATTGAAGCTTTTAAAACGGTCAGTTTTGGGGTCGTAAACATTTAGGCCTCCAGAATGCGTACCAACGCATAATTTTCCATCGCTGGCGAACAAAACTGTTTTAACCAAATTTGATTTTAGGGCATTTGAACCGCCAGTATTTTGATAGGCTTTAAATGTTTGAGTCGATTTGTTATATAAACTTATCCCACCGCCCTCAGTACCAATCCATAAATTTTTGTTTTGGTCTTCCGCAAACCCGCTAATTACATTGTTGTTGATGCTTGATTTACTTCGGCTTCTATCGTGAACGGTAAACGCTGTGCTGTAAGGATAATTAATGTTGATTCCACCAAAATAAGTACCCACCCAGATCGATCCATTATTGTCTTTATATAATTTGTGGACAGAGTTCTGATTTAAACTTTTTTTATTGTCAGGATCGAATTGCAAATTTTGGAAGCTGAAGTTTTGGGTGTCCATAATGCTAATCCCATTCAGTGTTCCAATCCACAACTTGCCTGCATCGTCAACTACCATATTCCGAATGGTATTGCTTACGATTGTATTTTTATTGGTAGCTGAAAATTCGAAACGTTTAAATTTTTGGCTTACAGGATCAAATAAATTTAGTCCGTTGCTTTGTGTGCTGACCCAAATTCTATGGTTTTTATCTTCGGTGATGTTTGAAATGTAATTCGCACTGATATCTCCGGGGTTTCCATTGTTTCTGAAAACAGTAGTTTGATATTCGCCGTTTATCAGCACCATTTTAAGCAGACCATTCGAAGTGCCTACCCAAATATTTCCTTGATGATCTTCCTTCACTGACCGTACATTATGGAAAAGACCATCGCCATTATTAGTGTTGAAGAACTTTGTGATAACAGATAATTTACCGTTTTTTAACAGGTTCAACCCATTCAATGTTCCGATCCAAATATTCCCTTTGCTATCTTCAGTAAGGCAATTAATAACATGACTGCTTAAACCTTTTGCGGTTTTAGGTTGGCTTGCAATTCTTTTAAAGGCATCATTTCTTTCATCGTAAAGATTTAAGCCTACGCTGGTTCCAATCCAAAGGCTTTTTTTTGAATCGGAGAATATAGAGGTTACATAATTGTTGGATAGCGAATTGCTATCGCTTTCAGCATATTGATAAATTTTAATATGATGACCATCGTAGCGGTTTAGGCCGTAACGTGTACCAAACCACATAAAGCCATTCTTATCCTGGCTAATAGAGAGTACTGAAGTTTGCGATAATCCTTTCTCTACTCCCAGATGATCAAATAAAATAGGTTGTTGTGTTTTTGCAGAAAAAGTAATTCCAAAAAATAAGATTGCCAATAGCAAGTTTTTAAAGGAATTCGAAAACATAAGGAATAATTGGTGAATTTGGTTGTGATCCCTTAAAAGTATGGTTTAAAAGCATTTCTGCCAAATTTTTAGAAAATTCACCCTATTTATTTAGAAATTTATCCCTCCTCAAAATGGCTTTCCGCTTATGTTTGTTCAAGCAAGAAGCGCAATCTTAACTGGCTTGTGCGAAAGCAAGAAATAACCAATATAAACTATTAATTATGAATAAACTCTACAATCAGGGTAAGGAGATCATGCGGAAGCGTTTGCCTCATTATTCAACACTATTGTTAGTCATTGCGATTTTTTTAACGGGCACTTCAACCGTTTTTGCGCAAAGCAAAAGCATTGTCGGTGTGGTTACAGATGAAACCCATCAAACTGTTCCGGGTGTTTCCATTTCGGTGAAGGGCACTAAAACCAGCACGCAAACTGACGGAAACGGAAGGTTCAAAATTCAGGTTTTAAGTACTGATCAGCTGGTGTTTAACTATGTGGGTTATGCCTTGCAAACCATCACGGTTGGCAACAGAACCACCCTTAATGTTTCCTTGAAATCAGCAGTCACGGGTTTAAGCGATGTGGTGGTAGTAGGTTATGGAACTACCAAACGTGCCGATTTAACTGGGGCAATTGGTTCGGTAAACATGAAGGATTTGGAACAGGCGCCAGTGAAATCATTCGATCAGGCGTTAGCAGGTCGTGTTGCTGGGGTTCAGGTTTCCACCAGTGATGGTCAGCCTGGCGCTACCGCAAATATTGTGATTCGCGGTGCGGGATCAATTTCTCAGGATAATTCTCCGCTCTATGTAATCGATGGTTTTCCATCTGAAAACGCGAACTCAAATTCCATCAATCCATCAGATATTGAAAGCATTGATGTTTTGAAAGATGCTTCCGCAACAGCTATTTATGGTGCCCGTGGATCGAATGGTGTGATACTGATTACTACTAAAAAAGGAAAAGCTGGCAAACCTCAACTTAGCTATAATGCTTATTATGGTTTGCAAAAGGCACCAGAAAAAATCCCGGTAATGGGGCCTTATGAATATGTGAAATACCTTCGCGATCTTGATCAGGCTGTAGCAGATTCTACTTACCTTAAAGGTGGAACAACACTAAACGATTACAGAAATGTGCAGGGTTTGGATATGCAGGATTATATTTATCAAACCGGGCAAAACCAAAATCACGATATTGCTTTACGTGGCGGAAACGATAAAACCACTTACTCTATTTCCGGGAATTTTAACGACCAGAAGGGAATTATTATCTATAGCGGATTCAAGCGTTATCAGGGAAGATTTGTATTGGATCAGCAGGTAAACGACAAGCTTAAAGCAGGTATCAATGTCAATTACGCTTACAGCGAAAGCTTCGGTACGCCAATTTCTGCCACCAATTTTTATGCTTCATCCGTGTTATTATATTCGGTTTGGGGATATCGCCCAACCAATGCTTTATCTGGAAAGGATGCCAACTCTGATTTGTTAGGCGGTTTGTACGATCCGGCAAATGAAGGTAATTCGGCGCAGGATTACCGGGTAAATCCATTGATCAGTTTATCAAACCAACAAACAAAATACAAAACAACCAACCTTGCAGCCAATGGTTATGCAGAATATGCTTTTACGCCAAAATTAAAATTAAGAGTAGCCGGAGGGATAAACAATAACGTGAATGAGACCAATATTTTCAATAATTCCCAAACGCAATCGGGCAGTAAATGGAATTCATCTGGGCCAAATGGTACTATTGCCAGTAGTCCGGTATTTAATTGGTTAAGTGATAATACCTTAACTTATAAAAATACCTTCAAAAAAGATCATAACTTAACGGTATTGGCGGGTTATTCCGCACAGAGAAATAAAAGTTCATTTCGATCTATTTATGCTACGCAGGTAGCCAACGAAAGTTTAGGACTCGATGCCCTTGATCTTGTTCCGGCAGCAAATACGGTGATTTCTGTAAACAGTTCTCGTTGGACACTAATGTCTTTTTTAGGTCGGTTAAATTATGATTTTAAAGGTAAATACCTGTTTACAGCAAGTTTCAGGGCTGATGGATCTTCGAAATTTTCGCCAGCTAACCGTTGGGGTTATTTTCCATCAGCAAGTATAGGCTGGAGATTTAGTCAGGAGAACTTTTTAAAAGATCAGAAATGGCTGTCGGATGCTAAGCTCCGTATTGGTTATGGCGAATCAGGAAATAACAGAGTAAGCGACTTTGCCTATTTGCCTCAATTAAATTTAGCCAATACCCAATATTGGTACTCTTTTAACGGCAAGCCTGTAGCCATAGGTTCGGTAATCACCGCTGCCGGAAACTATGATCTAAAATGGGAAACCAATGTGCAAACGAATATCGGTTTAGACCTTAGCTTTCTTAAAAATCGTTTGGGTTTAACGCTTGATGTTTACAAACGCACCACCAACGATTTATTGTTAAATGCAAATCTGCCTTTCGCAAATGGCGTGCAAAGTGGAACGGGTTTCAAAAATATTGGAAGTTTAGAGAACAGGGGATTGGAAATTACGTTAAACAGTACAAATATCGTGACCAAGGACTTCCGTTGGAGCAGCAGTTTCAACATCAGTTTCAACAAAAATAAAATCCTCGAATTAACCGAAGGGCAGAACTCATTGCTTTCTGGTTCAGGAACTTTCTTCGATACCAGTTTTAGAGGTTTATCACCATACATTTCGGTAAAAGGTCGCTCGGTAGGAGAGATGTATGGTTTAATTTTCGATGGCATTTACCAGTACAGCGATTTTGATAGGATGCCAAACGGCACTTATTCACTCAAACCAAATATCCCGAATAATGGTGCAGCAGTTCAACCTGGAGATATTAAGTACAAAGATTTAAATGGCGATTTAACCATTAACGCAAATGATTATACCATCATCGGTAGGGGATTACCAATCCATACAGGTGGTTTTAGCAATAACTTCAGCTATAAAAACTGGGATCTGGGTGTTTTCCTGCAGTGGAGTTATGGCAATAATATCATCAACGCCAACCGTTATGTTTTTGAAGGCGGAATTGTAAGAAATTTCACCCTTAACCAATACGCAACTTACGAGAACCGTTGGACGCCCACCAACCCAAGTAACGAACTTTATAAAGCAGGGCGCTTTGTTAACCCAAACTATTCGTCAAGAGTTGTGGAGGATGGTTCGTATTTGAGATTAAAAACCGTTCAGCTTGGGTATAACTTCAGCAATAAACTGGTAAAAAGCATTGGCATGTCTAGATTACGATTAAATGCTTCAGCGCAGAATCTACTCACTTTTACCAATTATTCAGGTCTCGATCCCGAAGCTTCTGCCCGTCCGGGTAACTTAACACCAGGTTTTGATTATGGTACTTACCCGCAATCATTTACCGTAACATTTGGTTTAAACGCATCATTTTAATCATCATTAAAAATAAGACAATGAAACATAAATATATTTTGGCTTTTTTATTCGTGATGGGATTATCGTCATCATGCAAAAAATTTCTTGATACCGAACCAACGGATTTCTATTCGCCCGTAAATTTCTACAGCACTGCCGATCAGCTTCAGGTCGCTTTAAATGGAGTTTATAGCACCATGATGTTGGAGCGAATGTACGGCCAGGTACATCACTTTAACTTTGTAAGTACAACTGACGAAATGTTGCCCGATCGGGCGACCAGTAATGAAACCCGTGGATTGTATTACACTTATGACGCCGGGCACTCTTACGTTCAGGATTGCTGGCAATATCCTTATATCGCCATCAATAATGCGAATGTTTTAATTGATAACATTACTAAACCCAGCATGGATGAAAGGCAGCGTGGTTATATCAAGGGACAAGCACTGTTTTTGAGAGCTTACAACTACTTTTTGCTAACCATTCAATTCGGCGAAGTTCCGTTGGTGTTGCATCAGCCAGGTATCTCTGAAGTTAACATTCCGGCGGCGTCTCAACCGGCCATTTACACCCAGATTGTTGCCGATTTAAAAGAAGCAGAAACTTTATTAAAGGGTCGCACCGCAGCTAGTTTAGGTTACAATGATCAGGTTACCATTACGGCAGTACAAGCCATGTTGGCTAGAGTTTACTTGTATTGGGCAGGTTATCCGGTTAACGATACCAGTAAGTATGCAGATGCCATTACTTATGCCGATAAGGTTATTGCTTCTGGTCAGCACGCTTTGAATCCAGATTATAAACAAGTTTTTATCAATCTTTTTCAGGATAAATACGATTTAAAAGAAGATATATTAGAGTGGGGTTCTGCAGGAGCCGCTGCCGGAGTGACCAATAAAACAGGTAACGATATAGGTAATTTCAACGGTATCATTTCAGCTATTTTGTTGATAAATGGAACTTTTGAACAAAATTCATATTCAGCAGCTGGTTGGGTAAGAATAACCAAGAAATTATTTGATAGCTATGAAGTTGAACCTAGCAGCACATTGGTTAATAAAGCTTCGCTTGATACCAGGAGAGACTGGAATTGCCCGGATTATATCTGGACAACCAACGCATCAGCTGGAACGAGGATAAAAACAGATCGCTCAGCGCCCTGGCAAATGAATACAGGCAAATTTAGAAGAGAATATGCACCAGCAGAAATGCGTAATACCGGAACTTACAATGCCAATTGGCCGGTAATTAGATATGCAGATGTGCTGCTAATCAAAGCAGAAGCTGAAAACCAGGTTAACGGACCAAACGCCGCTGCTTACGATGCTATCAATCAAGTGCGCAAACGCGGTTATGGAACCATGTACGGCAATATTGTTAAAAATCTCACGGTAGTTAATGGTGGTTCTGGTTATTCAGTAGCAAATCCACCGGTGGTTACCATTAGTGGCGGTGGCGGGGCAGGAGCATCGGCTACTGCAGTGGTTTCAACCGCTGGTGTGATTACAGGAATTAAATTAACGAGTCGCGGAAACTTAACAACTGCCGGACCTTATTTTACCTCAGTACCTACCGTTACTATCGCAGCACCAACTACAGGGGTTACGGCAACTGCTACCGCAACCATTACTAACGGATCCGAACATTTGCTAACTCCGGGTTTAAATAAAGCAGATTTCCAGTTAGCACTTCGTGATGAACGCATGCGTGAAATGTGCTTTGAAGCCTCTAGAAAGTATGACCTGGTAAGATGGGGCAATTTTGCCGGCGATTTACAGGCTTTCGGGAATTATGCGGCCGCCAATGGAGTAACTGCAGGCAATGGAAATATCAACGGATACCAAGGTTTGATTACAGTAACGCCTCGGTATAGCCTGATGCCAAAACCAACATATGAGCTAAATCTGAATAAAGCACTGAAACAAAACCCAGGTTATTAATCACTAAATTATTAAGAAATGAAAAATTCATTCTATATTATCTTAATTGCCTGCACTTGTCTTTTAGCTTGCAAAAAAGATCTGACCACTGATGTACCAACGGTTGATATTGCTTTAACAAATGCCCGTTCCACAATTAGCGATACGCTGGTTTTTAAACTGGGTGATACCTGTAAATTCAACTTTGGTGGTTATGCAGATAATGTTGTTTTCTGGGCAGGAACGCCAGGGAATAAATACGAATTTAAAACCCGTTCATCCGCATTTGGAACACCAACCTTATCTTTTACCAGTACAGCGCAATTTGGTGCTCAAAATAATACGCTCCAGGTTTTGGCCACCAATAAACTTCCAGCCAAAGATTCGGCAAGTGTGGTAAATGCAGCCTGGACAAATATCACAGCAAGAACACCCATTGCAACGAGTGCTACAGCAGTTAACACCGGGCAGGTAAATCTGGCCGATATAGTTAGCGATGCCAATGATAGTTTATTCATCGCCTTTAAATATACAGGCCTTACCGGATCAACACAGAGAACCTGGACAATAACCAATTTTCTGGTTAATAATGTGCTTAGCGATTATACTTACAATTTAAGTTCATTGCCTGGAGATAATGCTTTTTGGACTCGATTCGGAAATGTTTGGTCGCCTGCCAGCTCGAGGTGGGTGGCTACAACTACGGCATTAACTATTGTTGGTGGTGCGGCTACCGCTCCATCCAATACCAGCTGGATCATCAGTAAGCCAATTTTTGTTGGAAGAATTGCTCCAGATATTCCAACGGCAACTGTAAAAAATATTACCGCTTCGGCATTGTCTACCTACGCTTATAAATACGCGGCTGCTGGCAGGTACAAAATTACGTTTGCAAGTTATAATACCACACCAAACGACAGCCAAATGGTGCTGAAAGAATTTAATGTTAAAGTTATTTTGTAACCGAAAGAGCCATATCCCACACTTATGAACAAAATGATCCCTTGCTTATTACCTGTTAATTTGCTTTGGCTAAAGCGAAAGCTTTTCCTCATTTTTTTATTGATGATTAGTGTATCAGCTTTTGCGCAGAAAGACCCCTTTTCAACTATAGAAAAGCGCATCAGCGCAGATTTACAGACTGGTATTAATGACGTCTTTTTAGCAAAAAAGATTACAAAGGATTTGATAAAATTAAAAGCCGATGGAAGCTGGACAGATATCAATTATGCCGATGCACAGTATGATCCTTTGAAAAGAATTAAAGAAATGGCTACGGCTTATATCCGTCCGGCCAATAAATTTTATGGAAACCAGGAGATTTATGGTGCAATAACCACATCGCTTCAAAATTGGCTGGATAGAAATCCGAAAAATAAAAACTGGTGGTACAATGATATTTTTTATCCGCAGGCTATCGGTCAAACTTTAATTTTAATGCGGAATGGTAAAACTCAACTGCCAGTTGAGCTGGAGAAACTTTTAATTCAAAGGATGGTTCGCAGACTAAAAGTCGGCGATGGAGCCAATACATCAGATGAAGCTTTGCATTATTTGTACCGTGCTTGTTTAACACAAAATAAAAACACTTTGGATTCGGCTGCAAAATATCTTTTTGAACCCATTGCAGTTGAAGATGGTAAAGAAGGTGTTCAGGTAGATGGAAGTTATTATCAGCATGGTAAGCAGCAGGCCATCGCGAGTTACGGACGGGTATTTGCCGGTAATTCAGTAAACGCAGCCTATTATTTGAGAGATACGGAATATGCTTTACCAAAAGCACAACTCCATATTTTAGTCAGTTACTTGAAAGACACTTTTTTGAAAACCATTCGAGGCTCCTTTTACGATTTTAATGTGAGAGGAAGAGGTATTAGTCGGCAGGATTCGTTAAATGCCCATGTATCTGGAATGGTGAATAAAATAAAAATGTTCAATCGGGAAAATTCCGCTTATTGGGAAGCTTCTACATGGAGAACATCACATCAAAAACCCGCAAATTATCAAATCGAGCCTTCTAATACGGTTTATTGGAAAAGTGGTTACACACGGCAGGTAAGACCTCAATATACTTTTAGCGTACAAACGGCTTCTGTAAGAACCTTACGTACCGAAAGAGGAAACAATGAAAATGTGCTTGGTAAATTTTTGTCAGATGGTGCAACCAATATTCAGCGAAGCGGATCAGAATATGCCAACATTATGCCGCTATGGGAATGGGATAAAATTCCTGGAACCACAACCAGAGATTATACTGACGATAAAGGAGCAACCATCAAAAAAGAATGGGGGATTCCTGGAACAACCAAATTTGTAGGCGGGGTAAGCGATGGTGTTTATGGCGCTTCTGCTTACGACCTAGATTTCGATAGTGTTCAGGCAAAAAAGGCCTGGTTTTTTTTCGATAAAGAAGTTATTTGCCTGGGCGCCGGGATTAACAGTGCTTCTTCACAAGTCATTACAACAACTATTAATCAATCCTGGTTGCGGGGAAAGGTTATTGAAGATAAAAGTTTCTTGCTTCATGATAGTATTGGCTATTTTTTTCCTGCTGGTGGAGATGTAAAAGTTACCCAACAAAACCAGGTCGGAAATTGGTATCGCATTAATCAATTTCAGGAAAAAAAGGAAGTCTCGGGCAAGGTTTTTAAAAGTTGGTTTAACCATGGTGTACAACCACATGATGCGAGTTATGCCTACGTTGTGGTTCCTGATATTGGAGCTGCTGCTATGCAAAAGTATCCGCTTGATGCGATTAAAGTCATCCAAAATACAAAGGCTATCCAAGCGGTAATGCACAACAGGTTGAGCATAATGCAAGTCGTTTTTTATCAAGCAGGAGAGCTTAGTGATGATGATATAATAGTAAAGGTAGATAAGCCATGCATTATTCAGGTCAAAGATTTGAACGCCATCAATCCGCTTATTTTTATTGCAGACCCTACACAAGAAAACTCGAAAGTTCGGATCGAAATAAAAACCCCTAAGTTAAAAAGCAGTAAAATAATCACCTGTAATCTTCCGGTTGGTGCACTGGCAGGATCAACCCTTAAATACAACATTTCAAATTAAAAAAACACAACCAAACTCATGAATAAAAATAGTTTAATAATCGCATTACTGGTTCTTTTGAATTCAGTTTCCTTTGCACAAAACAATGTGCGAAAGCCAATGGCGCAGCTTATTAGTGACGAATTTAAGTTTGCTGCCGATCAATACAAATTTTTAGCAAAAGGCATTCCTACCGGTAAAACGCCGCAAACCTATCAAAATGGAAAACATGTTAACTATGATATTCAATGGTGGTGCAGTGGGTTTTACTCGGGTAGCCTGTGGTATATTTATGAGCAGACCAAAAACGAAAGTATCAAAAAAGAAGCTGAAGATGCTTTAAAAGTTATCGAGGCGAATCAAACCTTTACGGGTAATCATGATTTGGGTTTTATGATGTATTGTAGCTTTGGAAATGCTTATCGCCTGACGGGGAAGCCTGAATATAAAGCCATTATTCAACGATCTGCAGAATCGCTTTCTACCCGTTATCATGATAATGTAAAGGCAATCCAATCGTGGAACAAAGGTAAATATTGGAATTATCCGGTAATTATTGATAACATGATGAACCTCGAGATGTTAAATTGGGCAACAGATAACGGCGGAAATAAAAAATTTAAGGAAATTGCGGTCATCCATTCGAATACAACTTTAAAAAATCACTTTCGCCCCGATTTTAGTTCGTTTCATGTAATTGACTATAATCCGGAAACCGGTGCGGTAAAAAGAAAAGCAACCTGGCAAGGGGCGGCAGATTGTTCTGCATGGAGCCGCGGACAAGCATGGGCTTTATACGGTTACACCATGATGTACCGATTTACAAAGGATGAAAACTATTTAAAACAAGCCAAGGGAATTGCCCATTTTATTTTAAATCATCCTAATTTGCCAGCAGATAAAATTCCTTTTTGGGATTTTGATGCTCAAGGGGTTCCTTTTGCAAAACGTGATGCTTCTGCTGGTGCGATTATGGCTTCGGCATTGTTGGAACTTGCACAATTTTCAGCCGATAAAGAAAAGACTGAATTTAAATCTGCTGCAGAAACCATGATTTATTCGTTGGCAAGTAATGCTTACAGAGCCAAACTTGGCGAAAATGGAGGCTTTTTGCTGATGCACAGTACTGGCGCTTATCCTTTAAACAGCGAAATAGATGTGCCATTAGTTTATGCTGATTACTATTATCTAGAGGCTTTGGCGAGATATAAAAAGTGGTATTTATAAAACACTAGTAGGTTTGGCTCCCATAATTAGCTTTTGTATTCCTCTCATGCTTAATAAAGTTTAGCTTTCGTTACATTTTTAAACATCGTATAAATATATTTGCGAAAAAGGAATTGATTTTCGATTCTAAATCTTATCTCAAATTTTAACCAATGAATAAATTCGAAAGCCGTTACGCTCAAAGTCCAAAGGAAGTTAAACAAATGGATACCGCATCTTTGCGTGAAAATTTTTTAATCGAAAACGTTTTTGAGGCTAACCAAGTTAATTTAACTTTATCTCATTTTGACAGGTATATAGTTGGCGGTGCAATGCCGGTAAATGGAAAATTGGCGCTCCCAAATCCCGATGATTTAAAAGCAAATTATTTTCTGGAGAGGAGAGAGTTAGGGATGATAAATGTTGGTGGAAAAGCCATTGTTACTGCAGATGGTGAAACTTTCGCACTAGAATATAAAGAGGCTTTATATATTGGTAAGGAAACTAAAGAGGTAACTTTCGAATCGGCTGATGCCGCTCAACCCGCAAAATTATATTTAAATTCTGCTCCAGCGCACCACAAATATCCAACAAAAAAAGTAAGCAAAGCTGATGCGGAAATTGTGGAGTTGGGTACACCTGAAACGGCCAATCATAGGGTAATTAACAAACTTTTGGTCAATAGCGTATTGCCTACTTGCCAATTGCAAATGGGAATGACGGAGCTGAAATCTGGTAGTGTTTGGAATACCATGCCAGCACACACCCACGATAGGAGAATGGAAGCTTATTTTTATTTTGAAGTTCCGCAGGGGCAAAGTGTTTGCCATTTCATGGGGCAGCCACAAGAAACCCGCCATATCTGGATGCAAAATGATCAGGCCGTGATTTCTCCAAACTGGTCTATACACTCTGGTGCAGGTACAAGCAATTATACTTTCATTTGGGGCATGGCCGGTGAAAATTTAGATTATAGCGATATGGATCACTGTGCCATTACAGAGTTGAAGTAGATTTATTTTTACTCGCTAACTGGGCGAAAGAAATTTGAAAGATTTCTCCACTTCTGTCGAAATGACGACTCTTTGATCAAAAAAAGTAATATCAATAAGAAAAGAAAAAATGTCAAACATATTTGATTTATCAGGTAAAACTGCATTAGTAACCGGTTGCAAAAGAGGAATTGGTAAAGCCATGGCTTTAGCTCTGGCAGAAGCTGGTGCAGATATTATTGGCGTTTCTGCAAGTCTTGAACTTGAAGGAAGCGCCGTAGAAAAAGAAGTAACCGCTTTAGGCAGAAAATTTTATGCCTATCAATGCGATTTTGGTAACCGCGAAAGCACGTTGGAGTTTACAGCGAAAGTTAAAGCAGACCATCCGGTGATTGATATTTTAGTCAACAATGCCGGGACCATTTTACGCAAGCCAATTGCAGAACATCCTGATGATATGTGGGATGAGGTAATTGCGGTTAATCAAACTGCTCCTTTTATTCTAACCAGAGAAATTGGTCGCGATATGATTGCCAGAGGCAGTGGAAAAGTGATATTCACCGCATCTTTGCTTACTTTCCAGGGTGGAATTACCGTTCCGGGCTATGCTGCAAGTAAAGGAGCAATTGGTTCATTAACCAAAGCTTTTGCTAACGAGTGGGCATCGAAAGGTGTAAATGTGAATGCGATTGCACCGGGTTATATTGCAACTGATAATACTACGGCGTTGAGAGAAGATCAGGATAGGAGCACTTCAATTCTTTCCCGTATTCCTGCCGGAAGATGGGGAACGCCTGAAGATTTTAAAGGCCCAACCTTATTCTTAGCTTCTAGCGCTAGCGATTACGTACACGGTACAATTTTAACCGTTGATGGCGGTTGGATGGGACGTTAAGGAGTCTGGAGTCAAAAGTCTTTAGTCCGGGGTCTGGAGTCCTAAGTAAGAAAAGACCGATGCATGAAATTGGAAGGTTAAATTTTCCAAGCCTCATACATCGGTTTTTAACTGTTTAAATTCTATGATTGGCTTAAGTAGGCTTTGTGTTGCTTCATATTCGCCTGAAGGCCTCAGAAGCTTTTCGCAGACTAAAAAAGGTTATAGATTTCTTTAATGTCCTTCAGAATATTTTCGAAATCGATTTTCAAGTCTATTAAACGTCCGGTATGGATATCAAAAACCCATCCCTGTACGGTCAGTCCGCGTAAAGTAATGGCTTCCTGAACAGCTGCGGTTTTAAGTAAGTTAACGCATTGTTCTTGAACGTTTAATTCGACTAATCGGTTGTAACGAACACCTTCATCTTCGATAGCATTTAACTCATCTTTATGAGTACGATAAACATCACGAATATTACGTAACCATGGGTTTAAAATCCCCATATCTGCTGGTTGCATGGCTGCTTTTACGCCCCCGCAATTGTAATGACCGCAAACAATGATATGTTTAACTTTTAGATGTCGCACTGCGTAGTTTAAAACAGTCATAACGCTTAAGTCAACGTTGTTTACCAAGTTGGCGATGTTTCTATGGATAAAAGCCTGACCCGGTTGAATGCCCATTAAATCTTCAGCAGTTACGCGACTATCAGAGCATCCTATATATAAAAACTCTGGAGTCTGTCCTTTGGCCAACTCTGTAAAATAATCAGGGTTATTTGCCAATTTTCTTCCGATCCATTCTTCGTTATTTTTAAAAACGTCTTCTAATTTCATGTGTTTTATTTTTAAATTTATAATATATTAAAGGTTAGAAATAGAAATTAATCCTGCATAAAACTAAAAAAAGATTTTCGGATTTCAGTGAGTTCATCCTCTGTAATCAGGTTGCCACTATTAAAATATTGATATCTTTTAAAATCCATCTCCAAATAAGTAGCGGTACGCATAAAGGGGGTAATAAATCCATCAGGTAAATCTCCATCTATTCCTACAGCTATTAATTGTACCGTTTTGCCTTTTAAATTTCTACCGACTTCTTTTTTTGTGGTTACCCAATCCGTTAAACGATCGAAGAAATTTTTCATTCTCCCACTCATCGCATACCAATAAACAGGTGTTGCAAATACAATATGTTTATGGTACAGCATCTCCTTTGCAAATCCTTCAAACTGATCTTCGGGTGGATAGCGATTATCGTAATGATAAGGCAGAAAATAATGCTCCAATAAATTGATCTGTTGGTAATCAAGCCCTTCCATTAACCTACTGATATATTTCTGAGTGTCTCCATTTAATCGGGCACTTCCGTTTATGATTAGGATTTCAGACATACCTGATAAACAAATATCCTATTCAAATGTTCAGTTGAATTTATTTAGAGCGCAAACGAGGGTCTGTTTATCAACCTCAACTTATTGAGTAAAATTAAAGCTAAGCGTGTCATCCTGCTCATTTTTAGCCTAAGCTTTCCAGCACTTTTTTCAAGCTTAGATCTTCATTTTTAGCCTTAACTTGTTGTAGCGTTCGGTTAAAGCTCCTCACAGAGATCCCCAGGTAAGCGGCCATATCTTCTTTCGAAATCAAAATTTGCTCTTCGGTTTGCAGCTTTAAAAGTTTTAATAAACCATATTCCAATGTATAAAGCTGCTGAAAAGAGGCCCTGGAACTGGTTTGTATAATCCTTGTTGATAACTCTTGTAACAGAATTTTGTTAAACTCGATGTTGTTTTCTATCAAGGAAATAAATACATGATCAGGGATGGCAAATACCATTATTTCGCTAATGGCCTCCACATTGCAAAGGCAGTCGATCTTTTTTATCGCTTCCAATTCTCCGGCAACTTCTCCTTTTCCCAAAAATTCTATAATAAAGTCTTTCCCATTTTCTTCGGAGATAAAGCATTTTGTAATGCCTTCTTTAATGATGTATATATTTTTGATTTTTTCTCCCTGCGTAATAAATCTGAATCCGGAGGGAAGGTCTTTAAAGTTATATTCGACGCCGTATTTTCCTCGACATAACGTTCGATGAAAGACAAAAAGATAAGGTTAGTACGTAACATAATTTACAATAAGGGACAAATGTCCTTTCTGATCGCGAAAGGTTGATTTACATTTGCAGCACTAAATTACTGTTATAACCATGAACAATCAAATTACGGTAATCGCATTTGATGCTGATGATACCCTTTGGGTAAACGAACCTTATTTCCGGGAAACGGAAGAAAAGTTTGCAGGCTTGCTGGAAGATTTTATGCCCCATCACAGTGTTGTTGCAGAATTGCTGAAAACCGAAATAGACAATTTGCCGCTCTATGGCTACGGGATAAAAGGGTTTATGTTGAGCATGATTGAAACCGTTTTGAGAATCACCGAAGGGAAGGTAAATCCAGAAGTAATCAACAAAGCCATACAGTTGGGGCAGGAAATGTTAAATAAACCGATTGAGTTATTGGATGGTGTAGAAGAAGTTTTGAAAGCACTACATGGCAAATATCGATTAGTTGTGGCCACCAAAGGCGATTTGTTAGATCAACAACGCAAGCTTACAAAATCTGGATTAGATCATTATTTCCATCACATCGAAATTATGAGTGATAAGCAGGAGCGAGATTATCAAAAATTGATGAAACACCTCGATTGCAAGCCAGAAGAATTTTTAATGCTCGGCAACTCGTTAAAATCGGATGTTTTACCGGTACTGGCAGTTGGTGGCCATGCAGTTCATATTCCCTTCCACACTACCTGGGTGCACGAGCGGATTGATCATACCATCGAACATCCTAACTTTTACCAAATGGAGCGTTTGGCTGATATTTTACCAAAATTAATTGAATGAAAGAAAAAATAGATATAAATACCTGGATCAGAAAAGATCATTTTGAATTTTTTAACGCTTTTGAGGAGCCATTCTTCGGTGTTACGGTAGATGTAGATTGTACATCAACTTATCAGGAAGCAAAGGAAACCGGCGTTTCATTCTTCTTGCTTTATTTACACAAATCGCTAGCGGCAGCTAACAAAGTTGAGGAATTTCGCTACAGAATTATTAATGGTGAAGTGTGGAAATACGATTCGGTGAACGCTGCTACAACCATCAATCGCCCCAACGGAACCTTCGGCTTTGGCTACATGGATTTCGACCCTGATTTTGATAAATTCAAAAACGAAGCGCTTAAGGAAATTGAGAATGTTCAACAAAGCATTGGATTAATTCCTTCATCATCTGGCGAAAACGTAATCCACTATTCAGCATTGCCCTGGTTAAATTTTACCTCGATGTCTCATGCAAGAAAATTTTCTTATCACGATAGTTGCCCTAAAATTTCATTTGGAATGGTAAGAGATGAAAATGGGCGCAAGGTGATGGGAATTTCAATTCATGTCAATCATGCTTTGATGGATGGTTTTCACGTATCTCAATTTGTGGATGAATATCAGTCGCTGTTGAATCAAAGATCAAGAAGTTAATATTTAGGTAATTACCACTTAATATCTGCAGGTTATTTTCGGTTAATGTTTCTAACCGCAGTTATAATCCCCATTTATATTGTAGCCACCATAGCCATGTGTTGTATGGGTTCTTTATTCAAAGCATTTATGTTTTGCATGTTATTAATTACCGCAACATTTTTGCTTTTTTTATTTATTCAATACCCGCTACCCTCCGCAATGAGCATTGTTTGTTTCATGAGTTTGTTTACCGTTAAACTGAAATTTTAATTTCATTTGGTTTAGAGAAAGTATTTGCTATTTTTGCTGGCGCAAGGAGATGTATTAATCATTTCGCTGGCAAAACACTGATCATTGGGAATTTGATCGATGAGTAATAAAAACATGGGGGATTAGCTCATTTGGCTAGAGCGCTTCGCTGGCAGTGAAGAGGTGATCGGTTCGAATCCGATATTCTCCACCATTAATTAAAGCCCCTTCAGGGGCTTTTTTTGTTTTCTATTACTGATTGGTATTTTTATCTAATCTACACGCCCCTATTGGATAAACCAGGATAAAATCGACCCCGCCTCACCTGCAATAGATCTGTCCTAAGTTTTTGATTGGCTGCGCACTTATAAATTGGCGAGAAGGGATGAATTGTATTGATATGGCCAAACATGATAAACAATTTGCGCAAACAAAAGGATCTTTCTATGGTTTAGATTAGGAATATTCATAATCAAACCCGTGAAAAAACTGTACCAATCCACAAATTTCCTGTTGGCTTTTGCCGTCATGACTGTTTTCTTTAACGCTCCGACTTTTGCACAGTCACAAACCGCCATGAATATGAAGGCCTATTCGGACTATAAAAAGGCAGATGCGGAACTAAATGTCGTGTACCAAAAGATCCTGAAAAGCTATGTGAGGGAAACTGCTTTTATTAAAAAATTCAGGAATGCACAGCGGCTCTGGATCCAGCTTCGTGACGCAGAACTGGCCGCAAAATACCCCAACACCGGAACCTATGGTTCGGTGGCACCCATGTGCGAATCGATATACCTGGAAACGCTGACCAGAGACCGGATTAAATTTTTAAAGGTATGGGTTACCGGAATTGAAGAAGGTGAAGTTTGCCTGGGCTCGGTCAGAATGAAATCATAGGCCTCCGGTCTTTTACTAAAGCATTAATCAACCTCTCAATTTCCTATACCTTTACCTAACACCAATAACAATGACTTTATACCAGCTCCTGAAACGATTCTTTTGTCTAATCTTACTGATCAGTATATTCACCTGCTGTAAGAAAAAGGAAGATGAACCCCAACCCGAAGTAGATATGCCAAGAGTAGTTACAGGAAAGCTGTACGGATCGCCTTTTACGGCAAAAGTGACACTGGAGCGTTATACAAAATTTAGTATGAACAACTACCGCCCCGAAGATCTGTTCAGTATATTCCTGGCAGGAGATGGATCTAGAACCTGTAGTTCACCATTGGGTGATTTTTCAATACGCCTGACAGTGCCCAAAAAGACAGGCACTTTTTCGGGCAATGATACTTATATCCTGGTTAATGATCCGGGCGACCCAAGTGGTCAGAATGGTTCATTATTCTCTTCTGAACAAACCATTATCACCATCAGTTCCATCACAGGAGATAAGGTGAGCGGCCAAGTTGATGTGAAATGGCCGGAACAGAATATTGATTTTAAAGGGCACTTTGAGGCTTACTACTGCAAATAAGAGGCGAGATATTTTCTGGCATATTAACGTAAACATCAGGATTTGTCCGTGAGATGTTCGTGTAAACATTAGATAAATTGTAGGTTCAGAAATCATTAGAGTATCTTTTGATACCACTTTAAAACTTTCTCTTTTTAGATGTATTAGCCAACTTAAATATTTTTGGTCATCGCGATTTGCGATCCAGGGCAATCATGCAAAAATGGCTGAATGAATTTTTAATCAGAAACAGACGTATAAATTTGTTTCCTGACTAAAATAAGTATCATTAATCTAGTGATAGATTCTTAGATTTTTATCGTTTATTTAACTCAGTTCGCCGGGGAAACTGTAGACACTTTAATGCTTTTCAAATTCATCATCTTTGAACTTTTCAGCTTCAATGTGGTGTTTTTCTGAACTGGAAAAAATACCTCAGTCATCGCTGTAAGTCCATCGTCTGCAAATAGTTCTACAGATGCTGCGTCAATAAAAATGACTATTTTTTTGTAATCTGCATTTGAAATCCGCGGTGAAAAATGCTTTTTAGCGAAATTTTTCTCAAATTCACCATCACCTGCATTACTACGGTCGATAAAATAGTCTTTGTTCTGTTCAAAACCGATAATTAGCTTCTGGTTTTTTCCATCTCCAAGCTCAATGCTGCAGTCATCCGTACCATTAACCCACATCTCAATCTTAGTACCTTTTCCTTCTACTAAACCTGCTGAAAGATCTAACGAATTGATTCCATTCAATCCATTACGTTCAAATACCACTTTTTCCAGTTTCGACAATGCATCAACAGGAGTAGAAGCAAGGTAAGTCTCTTCACCAACTTTTTTAAGTGATAAATCGCGGGGGAGGGTAGTAGCACCACGCCAGGTTCCGGTAGGTACTACATTGGCATAGTTCCAATTGTTCATCCAACCGATCAGCACTTTTCTTGTGCCCGTATTAGAAAAAGTAACACCCGCGTAATTGTCTGTACCATAATCCATCCATTTTTGCTTTTCAGAATCTGGCTTAAACGTTTTTCCGTCAAAATCTCCGGTAAAATACTGCGTGGCTGAACCACCGTTAGGCCCGCCCGGATTGATGCTTACCAGCAGCACCCAATGTGTTTTACCTTCAAGTTCGAGTGGGAATAAGTCAGGACATTCCCAAACGCCACCATGAGCACCCAGCTTTTCGCCAAACTCGCTTTCCTTGGTCCATTTCTTTAAATCAGGAGAGGAATAAAATGTGATCCGGTCTTTCGTAGCTAAGGTCATGATCCATTTTCCGGTAGCGGTATGCCACATTACCTTCGGATCTCTGAAATCCCAGATGCCCGGATTTGGGAGTACAGGATTGCCTTTATACTTCTTCCAGTTTTTACCCTCATCAAGACTGTAAGCGAGACTTTGATATTGATGAAGTCCTGTCTTCTGATCTTCAATTTTTTTGTTGTGATGAGTAAAGATTGCGGCCATCGCATTTTTACCAAATCCCGCCGTATTATCCTTATCTATTACCGCACTACCTGAAAATATAGTCCCCAGGCTATCCGGATACAATGCGATGGGCTGCTCTTCCCAATGGATCATATCCTTGCTTATTGCATGGGCCCAGTGCATAGGCCCCCAAACCGTGGAGTCAGGGTTGTACTGAAAAAATAGATGGTATTTTCCATTCAAATAGACCATTCCATTCGGATCGTTCATCCAATGCGCCTTAGGAGAGAAATGAAAAGCTGGCCTGTATTTTTCGATTTCGGTATTCTGTGCATTGGCGCTAACAGCGAAAAGACTGCACAGTATAAAGATCGCGGGTTTTATAAATTTATACTTCATAATTTATTATTTTAATTTTTTAGCAATGCCCGGTAAAAAAATTGCCGGGCATTTTAAATGCTACCATCCATTATTCTGCTTGTATACGCCGCCGCTAAAGTTGATCTGGTTCAAAGGAATTGGGAAATATTCATCTCTTCCTAAAGTGAACCTAGCATCTGAAAGGTGGCTTACTCTTGATTTTTCAAGCGTAAAATACGCATTCATAGTTTGGGAGGCAATACCCCACCGCACTAGATCAAAAAAGTGATAACCTTCTGTGGCAAACTCCAGCCTCCTTTCAAACCTTAATGCCTGCTTTGCAAAATCGGCTGTCCAGTCGCAGTTTACCCCAGGCTGATACGTTTGCACATTATAGTTTGAGGTTGGACTACCTGCAGCAGTTTTCAAAAGGTTTCGGCTCAGGTTTGCGCGGTTTCTAACCTGGTTGATCAATGGAACCGCCTCTAATGGCCGTCCAAGCTCTATAAGCGCTTCCGCCTTCCAGAGCAGAACATCAGAATAACGGATAATTTCCCAATTTTTGGAACTTCCGATGAATGGCGGAACTTTCTGAAAAGAAGGGTCGTCAGGAAGCACAGCCTCTTTCATACTGGCAAATGCATCATATATGGCAGGCGCCCTTGACCATGAACGCTGGAAAAGAAAGGTTGATTTGTATTTAAAGGGCGCACCTGGCCTGGCTACGGTATGGTCAAGGCGTGGATCAAATGAACTGCTTTGAAAATCTAAGGAAGCCGCAGCATCATTATTGTTGTAAGTAGAGAAAAGCGGCAAGCCGTTGTTTCCTGTTTTAAAGGCATTAATCAGATCGTGGCTGGGTACATTGAAACCGCAGCAGCCGTATTCCTGGTTCATCGGATAGTTTAGCGCATGCCCGTAATCCAGTCTACCCTTTGTCGTACCATCATCTTTTGAATACTGGATGGCGAAAACAGATTCCGGACTGTTATCAAAAGCAGCTAAAAAGTTATTGGCAAAATCGGTACTTAGGCTGAATTTACCCGATGCGATGATCTCATCACATAAAGCGTTTACTTCATTTAATTTAGAAGCATCAATACCGGTTACCGCATTATTTTCGCTTTGGGTGTAAGCCTGGTACAACAGTACTTTGGCCAGATAAGCTTTCGCAGCATTTTTATTCACCCTGCCTTTGTCAGCCTGATCTACCGGCAGTGCCGCTACAGCCGCCCTGAAATCATCTGCAATCTTTGTCCAGAGTACATCATTGCTCAACGCCCTGTTGGAAATTGTAGGGTAATCTGCCTTCGGTGTATTCTGATCGATGAAGGGTACATATTTGAAAAGGATTTTGAGCAGGAAGTAAAAGTGTCCCCTTAAAAACCGGAGTTCGCCCTGGCGCTGAACCTTGTTGGGATAATCAGTAGCAGACATGGCATCGACTCTTCTCAGCGCATCATTAGCACGTCCGACACCAACATACAACCTGAACCACACCTGGTCGATAAGCCCATTATCAGGTCTGTTCAACGAAAATGTCTCAAAAAGATGGAATTCCGAAAGATCACCGGGACCATCACCTCCTTTATAGGTATCTCCTCCACGGACACTTCCATAAGGCCACATACTGGAGTAGGGCGAGGTGTAATGATCATTTCCAAGGGCTGAGTAAGCCGCAATTACCATTTTATCAATATTCTCCGGAGTGTTCAAATCATCTCCTGAAACCACGCCCTGTGCTGGTTCGTCAAGGGCTTTTTCGCATGACAGGAAAAGCGTAGCAAAGAATGCAAGTGTATATATTAATTTTTTCATTTTTTCTATAGCTGATTTTACAATGTGATATTAACACCAATAGTTCCGACAACAGGAACAGGAAAACCATAATTAGGGATTTCCGGATCGGTACCGGTAAAGGCTTTGCTCTTGATGGTAAACAGGTTACTTCCTTGTGCGAATATTCTGAAGTTTTGTATTTTCATGTTCAGTGCCTTTTTCAGGTTATAACCAATCTGCAGGTTGCGTAGCTTGAGGTAAGATCCGTTCTCTATAAAATAGGTTGAGTACCTGCCCTCGTTATTGCGGTCAACCAGTGTGAGCGCCGGAATAGTTGAATTAGGATTTGAAGGACTCCAGGCATCAAGTGTCCTGCTGCCCCAGTTCGTACCTGTCCACAGCGAAGAAAAATCAGTATAAGTCTTGAAATCATTCGTTACGTCCACGTTGATGGCCTGAAGGAAAAAACTCATATCGAAGTTTTTATAGCTTAGCGAAACATTCAATCCATAAGTGAATTTAGGGCTGTTGTCACCTATAAAATCGCGGTCCAGATCGTTGATCACCCCATCATTGTTAAGATCCTTGTATTTAATCCTCCCTAATCCCTTCCCAGGTTGGTTTGCATAGGCATCTACTTCTGCCTGAGAGGTAAATAGGCCATCGGCAACATATCCAAAGTAGGAGTTTATGGGTCTTCCTAATACGTTTTTATCGGTGCCATTACCAGGATAGGATGCCAATACATCTTTGGGTAAATAGGTCACCTTGTTCCTGTAAAGCGAAAAGTTACCGGTCAGGCTGAAGTTAAAATCCTGGCCAATTTTGTCCTCATAAGTAAGAATCGCATCAAGCCCCTTGTTCTGTAGCGAAGCACCATTACTGTAGCTATTTCCACCGTCTCCAAGTACAGCCAGGTAAGCCGGACTGATTAAAATATCTGATGTTTTCTTAATAAAATAATCAACAGATCCGGTAAGCTTATTGTTCCACAAACCAAAGTCCAGACCAAAATTCGACTCTCTAAGCGATTCCCATTTCAGGTTATCGTTCCCTTGCTGGATAAGGGCAAAACCAGACGGCAGCTGGCCTGTACCCGCGCCGGTGATATCGTATGCAGTACCTTTGTCAAAGTCCCATGTTGGATCCGTACCGTAAATAGCGGAATACAGGGAGCGTGTGGCATTATTGGGGATTTCCTGATTTCCAGATCGGCCCCAGCCATATCTCAGTTTTAGATCAGAAAATAAACCTAAATCCTTTATAAACTTTTCTTCACTCATCCTCCAGCCCAGCGAGAAAGCAGGGAAGGTACCGTAACGGTTTTCTTTACCAAAACGCGACGATCCATCTCTCCTCAAGGTTACAGAGGCGATATAACGATCGTTGTAACTGTAGTTGACCTTTCCAAAATAAGATAACAGTCTGTTCCCGGCGCCACTTCCTCCATTGAGGGTATTTGTAGTTCCTGCATTAAGATAGGCATAATCGATATTTTCGAGCGCGAGCCCCTGTCTGCTTGCTGAAAACTCCTGGCTGATGTTTTTGATGTATTCCTGGCCAGCGAGTACCTCCAGGTTATGTTTATCCCTTGTGATTTTATAGTTCAGGGTATTTTGCCAGATGATATTGCCCTGATAAGTTTGTGAGTTGCTTACCTGGTTTGCAGGATCAGCCAAGAAGCCAGAAACATATGACTTCTTTAACAGGCGCTGATAACTCCCGTTATAGTCTACACCAAAATTTGTCCTAAAGTTCAGACCTGGAATGATCTGGTAGTCTGCGTATGCATTCCCAAAAAACCTGTAGAAATTGTAGGTATTCTGCTTATTGTCTTCTATAAGTCTAACTGGGTTTTGTCTGTCTGTCATTCCTGCCGCAGGACCTCCCCAACCTCCGTTCACTGTATATACAGGAACAACAGGTTGCTGTACGAGCGATGCGAAAAGAATATCGCTTGCCGGAATCTGGGCATTTCTGATATAGCTTGCCGAAAAATTCTCACCAATTTTTAGTTTATTATCGAGGTAATTATAATCGGAATTGAATCTTGCCGTATATTTTTGGCTTTGCGATCCCTTTACGATACCTTTGTTGTCATAATAGCCTAACGAAAAGAGACTGTTGCCCTTTTCCACGCCATTTGATAGCGCTGCGTCATAGGATTGAATGATTGAATTTTGCGCAATCTCATCAAACCAATACGTATCTGCAGCTTTCATAGTCTTTGCCGCATCAATATATTCAGGAAAGATTACACTGTTGAGTACCGGGTTGTTGAAATTATTGTTCCAGTCATACTGATAAATCTGGTTATTATTTGGGTTCGCCTTGTCGTTTACGGCTGCTTGCCAATAGGCACGACCCCGTTCCTCAGCATTAAGTGTTTTAAGCTTCGTTGCATAATTTTGAATGGATGTCGATGCATTGAAGTCGATTTTTGAATAACCTTTCTTAGCCTTTTTTGTAGTGATGATGATTACACCATTGGCAGCCCGAGACCCATAAATGGTTGCAGAAGATGCATCTTTTAGTACCTGAATGGATTCGATATCATTTTGGTTAAGCTGTTCAAGTCCGTTCTTAGTAGGTACACCGTCGATGACGTATAGTGGATCGTTATTACCAAGGGTACCAATGCCGCGAATTCTGACAGTGGCCTGGCCGGTTGGAGAACCATCTGTGGTAATGAGTACTCCAGGAACCCTTCCCTGTAAGGATTTTACCGCATTACCAGACGGGATGTCCCTGATCTTAGATACATCGACAACATTTACTGCCCCAGTAATGTCTTTCTTGCGTTCCTTTTGATAACCCGTAACTACAACCTCGTTTAGTTTATTGATCGCGATGTCAAGCTTAACTTTAAGATTGGTAGATTCTGCGGTAATTGGAATGGTTAACGGTTCTGCTCCGATATAAATAAACCTGAGCGACTGCCCGGTAGAAGCTTCGATTCTAAAACTGCCATTGGCATCCGTCGTCACTGTTTTCTGAGTACCTACGATTACAATCGTTACAGCCTCCAGGGGAACGGATTCATTGTCGGTGACAACGCCGCTGATTAGCCTGGTCTGGCCAAAAGCCAGGCCTGTTGCCATACAGGCCAAAAGCCAGGTAAGGAAAATTTGTCTCATAAAATTAAAATTTGGTTAGTATTATGGTGGGTTAAAATATTTGTTCAGTAAATTTTTTGTATTCGTCAATCTCGTATTCCGGGCAGCCTCCCTTTTTGGTTGCGATGAAAGCACCCATCCCAATTGCATTCTTTATGATGGTTTTTGGTGGCAGACCGATTTGATGACTGGCAATAAAGGCAGCCAAAAAGGAATCACCACTTCCAATGGTATCGTTAACCTTTACCTCATTTCCCCAAACATTGTAGGATTTATCATATTTATAGTACGAAGCACCAAACTCCCCTTTGGTTACAATAACTTCTGGAATTTTGAACCGGTCCTGGATAAATTTTACCTTCTCGGTTTCTCCTTTAAGTGATCCGCCAAACATGATTTGCACCATGCCAAGTTCCGCCTCATTAAACTTTACAATATCTGTTTTGGATAACAGATGACTTAACTGAACCTGATTGATAAATGGCGGGCGAAGATTAATGTCAAAGACTTTAATCGCATCTGTTTCCAATAAATTATAAAGGGTATTACGTGAGGTTTCATTTCTCGAAGCTAAACTCCCATATATAAGGTAATTAGATGGCTTTGCGTTCCTGGCAAAGTGTTCGCTTTGATCTATAAAATCCCAGGCCACCGGAAAAACGATCTCATAACTCACTTCATTTCCATTGTTCATTTTTGCAATAACCTGGCTGGTTTCATATTGCTCATCAATCTGCAGAAGCCCAGTATTTATTCCCCATTTTTCCATCAAATCGAATAGTTTCTGTCCGTTTTCATCTCTGCCAATCTTGGAGATCAGGCTTGTGCCCATGCCCAGCTTATTGAGGTGGTAGGCAACATTTAATGGTGCTCCTCCAGGCTGTGGCCCGTCTGGCAATACATCCCAAAGAATTTCTCCATAACAGGTGGCCGGAGTAGGGCTATAGTTTGACTTATTTATCATATTATTCATATTATTTAGTGCATCAAAACAACATTTTCTCCAATCTGTTCAAGTGATCTTCCCTTCGTTTCCGGCATCATTCTCCATACAAAAATCAGTTGTAAAACCATCATGGCGCAAAAGAAGAAGAAAATAGTAGAGCCACCAAGAGATTCTGCCAGGTATGGAAAGCAAAACGCAATTAGAGCCGCCATCACCCAGTGTGTAGAACTTCCAAGTGTTTGGCCCTTTGCCCTTACTTTATTCGGAAAGATTTCTGATATAAATACCCAGATAACTGCACCTTGAGAAAAAGCAAAAAAGGCAATGAAAAGCATCACATAAAATGGAATTTCAAATCCTGTTGCATCCGTTTTCAAAAAAGCTACAGCCACAAGTCCCAGGGATATAATTAGTCCGATTGAACCGATCAGCATCAGTGTTTTTCTTCCTACCTTATCGATAATATTTATAGCCAGTAACGTGAAAACAAAATTCACCATTCCAATACCTACAGTAGAAAGAAGGGAAGAATGCGCACCCAGACCAGCCATCTCAAATATTCTTGGTGCATAATAAATTATCGCATTTATGCCTGAGACCTGGTTGAAGAAAGCGAATAAAACAGCTAAAATAACCTGTTTATTGTATTTGCCTGAAAATAACCCTTCCTGTTTGCTGCCAGCAACTGAACCAAGGCTGGATTGTTTAATGGATGCCAGTTCTTCATTGCAGTTCAATGGGTTAATGATCCTTAAAATTTCCAAAGCCTTTTCAGTAGCACCCTTTTTTAAAATAAGCCATCTCGGACTTTCAGGTATAAAGAAAATCAATACTAAAAAGACGATCGATGGAAACGCCTGTACACCAAGCATCCATCTCCAGGAGGTATCTCCTCCCTGACTCAACAGGTAATTCGATAAATAAGAAATTAAGATTCCCAGAACTACATTGAACTGGAAAAGACCAACTAACGAACCTCTTCTGTGCGCAGGTGATACTTCGGAAATATAAATTGGAGCAGTTACGGATGAGATGCCCACCCCAAGACCCCCAAGTAGGCGGAATACTAAAAATATATACCAATTATCGGCTAATGCTGTTCCAATCGAAGACAGTAGATAAGCTAATGCCACAAAGTACAGCGTGTTTTTCCGACCGAAATGGTCTGAAGGACGAGAGCCTACAAGAGAGCCAATCACCGTTCCGATAAGGGCAATGGAAATTGTAAGGCCGTGTGCAAAAGCCGAAAGGTTCCAGAACTGCTGAATTGATTTTTCAGCACCCGATATTACAGCTGTATCAAAGCCGAACAGAAAGCCACCTAAGGCCACAACCATCGACCAGGCGAGGACAGAATGTTTTTTCATAAAAAGTTTATTATTGGTTAATGATTGCAAATTAGGCCAAATGGCTAAAGCCGACTATTAAAAATCTTTCAAAAACGTTAAAAAAAATACATTTAATTAAGTTGCTGATTATTAGTTAATTGTATTTTTAATTTGGTCGCTTATGCTGTATACTTTAAATATTGTAACATAGAATATTAAATCTGGTTACATGGTATCAAGAGCCTGCTTGAGGTTCATTTCCATTATCCAAAAGATATATATAGCTTTAGTAAATGAATAACCAAATATCTTTGAAACTATTTTTTATTCAGGCATCAAAACTTTGGTTTCTGATGTTGACCATTATCCTGTTTTTCTCTGGCTGTACCAAAAATCATGAAGAGAAAAAATTTACGATAGGGTTTTCTCAATGTGTAGGCTCGGATTTGTGGAGGAAGACAATGCTGGAAGAGATGAAAATGGAACTTTCCCTTCGCTCAGGCACCAATTTCATTTATAGGGATGCGAACAACAGCAGCAAAAAACAGATCGAGCAGGTTAAAGAATTAATCGATAACCATGTCGACATTTTAATCATATCTCCCAATGAAGCGTCACCATTGACAGATGTCGTGGAAAAAGTATATAATATGGGTATTCCTGTCATTGTGCTCGACAGGAAAACATCTTCTTCTCAATACACGGCATATGTTGGCGCTGAAAATTTTCAGGTTGGCAGAATGGCGGGCCAGTATATTTCTAAGCTGCTCAAAGGAAATGGCAAAGTGGTGGAGATTTTGGGCCTGCCGGGATCTTCACCCGCAATGGAGCGTGACAAAGGTTTTGCTGCTGAATTACGCAAATCACCGGGAATAAAACTGGTATCTCAGGTTTATGGAAATTGGATTGCCAATAGTACCTTTCACGAATTGGAAAAGAATAAAGATGCAATACTACGAGCTGATGCGATCTTTGCACATAACGACGTAATGGCCGCCAGTGCAGAAGATTTTCTTCGCCATCATAAGGATTCAAAGGACATTAAGGTAATTGGGGTAGATGCACTTCCAGGATCAGGAGGCGGGCTGCAACTTATTAGTGATGGGAAAATTGCCGCTAGCGTGCTTTATCCAACAGGAGGGAAGGAGGCCATTGGTATTGCTTTTAAAATTTTAAATAAAGAAACATTTTCAAAAGAAAATATTCTGCAAAGCTTAGTCATTGATAGTTCTTTAGTGCAACTCATGAAATTACAATGGGCAAAGGTCTCCAGTCAACAGCGAGATATCGAACGTCAGCAAACAATTCTAGCGGATCAGCTCCGAATTTATGATAATCAAAAACTGGTACTCAATGTCATTGTGATCACCCTCGTATTGGCGGTAATATTCGGAGGTTTAGCTTTTTTTTCGTTAGTGGAGAACCGAAAAATTAATAAAAGTCTTGAGCAGAAAAATACACAGATATTGGATCAACGTAATAAACTGATCGATGCATCTGCCAAGATTGAGGCTGCAACGGAAGCAAAACTAAATTTTTTTACCAATATATCCCATGAATTCAGAACTCCGCTCACTTTGATTTTGTCGCCTCTGGAAGATTTACTGAAAAGTGAAAAAATACATAGTGAGCAAAAACGGGAATTGAACAGGATTCAAAAAAATGCATATCGGTTGCTAAAACTAATTAACGAACTCATTGATTACCGAAAGCTAGAGCACCAAAAATTCCATGTTCATCCAACCTCAAATAATGTTCAGTCTTTCTTAAATGAAATCGTAGAAAGCTTCAGGTATGGAGCGCAGAAAAAAGATATTGCCCTGAAGTTTTCTGCCCCAAAAGCGGATGTTATCGCCAACTTTGATCTAAATATATTCGACAAGATCATCCTTAATCTCCTAAGTAATGCGTTAAAATTTACGCCCGCTCATGGAAGGATTAGCGTGAAGTTGATTACTGACGATGATCATTTCATCATTTCAGTTGCTGACAATGGAACTGGAATGACCCAGGAGGAATTGCTGCAAGTCTGGGATCAGTTTTATCAATCGAACACAAGCGAATCACGAGGCTCTGGCCTTGGGCTTTCCCTCACTCGGGAGCTGGTGCATTTGCACGGTGGTATTATTGATGTTCAGAGTAGCAAATGGCAAGGAAGTACATTTACAATAACAATGCCGTATGGTAATCAGGTACCTTCTGAAGTTTCCGTGTTAAAAGAGGCAGACCGCATGACTTCATTAACCGAACAGGTAAAAGTTTTCGTGACAGAAGATTTGGTAGTAGAGGAAAGAGTGGTTGATCCCATAGCTGAATATATCAGGGAATATTCCATATTGATTATTGAAGATAATTCAGATTTATTAAAATACCTCGTGGATAAATTTTCAAATCATTATGAGGTATATACAGCAACTACCGGGAACCAGGGACTTCATGAAGCCTTTGAAAAAATCCCGGATATTATAATTTCTGATGTGATCATACCTGGTATGTCAGGAAAGGAAATCGCAAAAAAGGTCAAAACAGATCTCCGAACTTCTCACATCCCGCTTATTTTGTTAACCGCTCAAGGAAGCCCTGAACAGCAGATAGATGGAATCAATAGCATGGCTGATCTCTACATGACCAAACCTTTTCATTTTGACTACCTTCTGGCAAATGTGAAGAACCTGCTCTCAAACCGAATGTTATTGAAAGAGCATTACGTCAGCGATATTAGTTCAGACACAGAGCGAAAATCAATACTAAGCCATCTTGATAAAAAGTTTCTTAATGATTTTGCTGGATTTGTAGAACATCACCTTGGTGATGAAACACTTAATGTGGAGAAACTTGCGGCGATGATTGGTATATCACGAATCCAGCTTTACAGAAAGGTTAAAGCATTACTGGATTGTAGCATCACCGACTATATTTTAAATAGAAGGTTAAAAAAGGCTAGTTATATGTTAGCCAACGACGATTTTTCAATTTCGGAAATCGCTTTCAAAATAGGAATATCTTCACCTACATATTTTTCAACGCTTTTCAAAAGTAAATATGGAATGAGTCCGTCTGATTTCAAAAAGAAACAGAATAATTAATGGAGTTTCCCGTTTGATATGGTGATAACGAAACGCATTGAAAATGGCTCCTACATTTGTTCATGGTAGTTTTCTGTGCTGAATTTTCTTGAATAAATATAAATGCTTCTTTTTTTGTGAGTAACATATGAGACTGGCTGCCCGAAACTAGTATTTTCTCCTGAATAGATTGACCAAGTCTCACCAGCAATAGATTTGTTGTAAGTTTTTGATTGGCTGCATATTTATAAATTGGCGAGGTAGGGGTCAAACTTATTGGGATGTTAAAATCCTTCAATTTTGCCAAAATACGGGCAATTTATAATTCCTCATTTTCGATGAAGCCCGCCGCTGCGTTTCCCATTATCGGAATTGGTAAGTACCGAAATCTCACCCTAAGGCTGCGCAGGCAGCCGCTGTAAAAATCATTCCATCATCAACTTTGCTTCCGTTTTATACTTTGTCATATGTTAATTGGCTCTGGCTACCCGTCGATCTGTTCGATAAGGTTTAACCCCAACTACTGCGTTTTCCGATCCAAAGATCAGCTTAGTGGATCTTTTTTAAACCTCACCCTAAGGCTGCGCAGGCAGCCACTTTAAAAAATTATTCTAAAATAAGTTGTATCCCAGCTTTTGCTGCCTTGTAGGTAATCTTTTCCTTTAAGCTATAATAACTCCAGTTCTTCAACAAAAACTGATCGTCTTTAGCTATTTCTTCTTTCTCCAGTTGGTTTACCAGAAGGAGGGTAGCTGCATGGTTTTTAACACAGAAATCGATCAACAACCGGCTGTATACATGCAGTTTCTGCTCCACATATCTTTTTTCAAGGTGTTGGTAATCTTCCAGGCTCTTCATTTTGCGCTTTTTACCATGGCCCCCACGGTTATAGGGCACGGCTTTTTTTACCCTTTGTATGGCTGCCTGTATCGCCAGCCGGCGGTGTAAAAACTCTTCCTTGCTACCAATGGCCTGTTCTAAACTACCCACCTTTACAATTACCGGATGCTCTATGGAAAGGGAAGCCTCTGCAATAATTGTGGCATCAAGTGCATGCTGTTCTTTTTCAATTTCTATCGCTGCAAGCAGGTATACCTTGCCCCCGTCTAACTGCAAATGGCTGGCACGTAATTTTAAGGCCCCGCTCTTAATCCTTTCTAACATCATTTTCTTATCAGACCGGTCTCTACCCAGATAAGTTTTAAAAGGAATTTGGAAAAGTTTAAAAGAAAAATCCCTGTTATCTGCGGTATGGCTCAGCCCACATAACACCTCGGCGCCAAAAGGCAGGGGGATGTTGCGCTTATAGTTTCGGAGTGATTTTTCTCCCTTCCAATAGGCGTCTTTTTCTTTGTTGAAATTACTGAGCAGTGAGTTATTTAAATTGCTGAGGATATTGGTAGGCACCTGACCTTTAAAATGGTTAGACAACAACCTGTAGGTGGTATTCTGCCTTGATGATTTCAAAATCCCATTTTCCTCCTTCTTTTGGTCGGCAATTTTAAATTTAATCTCTTCTGTGAGGTAAAAGAAATCTTTTACTTGTTCTTGAATAAATTGATGGCTCATAATCATGTTGGCAGAACGGAAACAGATCCATTGCCAGTTGTAAAGCTGCGCTTTGGTCTGTTTGATGAATTCCTGATCTTTAGAATCGATCAACAGCTGGATTTTACGGGTGACTACCATTGTGTTTTTCATAAGTTAATTTTAGATATTCAAGTAGTAAAAAAATCAATTCACCCACCACACAGTCTTTCCTGCCCTTATGCCGGGCATTGGCACTCCATTTTGAACGACCAAAATGGAGGAAAAGTCGTCGGCTGCGCCCTTTGCTTTTAAAGTTTCTGCTTTGGCTAATGTTTTCTCAGCCGCAAAGGCCAAGGCCGATTTAAGCTAGTTTAAGGGCGGTGCTCGAAGCTAGCGACCTAACCGTATTGACATTTCATATTTTCATATTTGTGTTTTTCATGTCTAATTTTTTTAGTTGTCATTAAGCCAATTTATTTGCCCACTACACAGTCTTTCCCGCCCTTGTCGATTAATCGGCACAAGCTATGCCGGGCATTGGCACTCTGTTCTTTTTGTGTCAGTCTGAGCGCCTGCCTGCCGTGGCTGGTAGTCGAAGACTTTCTATTTCAGTCAAAAACAAAAAATAATTCCTTCAACTACGCTACCATTGACGTTATTTTAACTAGCTGAAAATCAGTACAATTATTTAATTCCTCCCCCTGCCCCTCCGACAGATCGGAGTAAACTCTCCAAAGGGGGACATGCATGATTCATATCTTTATACCTGCGGAAAACCGTCATTTATTTTGATTTTTATTAAATAAGTGTCATCCTGAGCCTGTCGAAGGACAGCTGTTTTTTATTTTACTTCTATTAACGACGGTCTTCGACTACGCTACCGATGTAAAATCGGCACACGTCAAGACTGACATAATTTAGCTACAGTTTAATTTTTTTAATCTTTAGTGATGCCGTAACAAATGCCTGTTGGATATAACCTTGATCTAACTTTAGTGCGGCTGCGATTTCTCTAAAACTATATTGCAACTGGTAGCGCATGTGCATAATGGCCGTATTCTCCTCACTCAGATCGCCCTCGAACTTAAATTTACTGACTTGCCCCACTGCTTCTAGTTTTTGGGTATCGGTAATAATTGCTTTTAGGCAAGCCAGCGTTTGCTCTACTTTTCTGGCCACTTGGTAATCTGAGATGCCACCTATGTGCCATGCGATACGCCCATAATCAAAAGCATACTTGATACACAGGCGGACGAACATTTGTTGCTCAGCCGAGAGGTTGGGGAGTACCGCCTCCACCTTTTGCCATTGCTCTTTAATATCGGCTTCGGGTTCCTGTTGGTAAAGCGATTGTTCCTCCTCTTCGAGTGTTGGGTCATAACCTGCCATAAATTCTTGGTAGTTCTCTAACTCATCTAGCCGGAGCATGTTTCGCTGAAACCTGTTGCTGGAGGTTTTAAAATAAGCCTTGCAACCATCGGAAGTGAGTTTCCTCAAAAAGATTTCTATTTGGCTGGGGCAGCTCATGTTTTTTCTGGTAAGCCAAAGCCGCAGAAAAGCCTCGTTTACAATGCAACCTGCATTTACATCGTCTTTAATGTACCTGAGGCCGCTGTAATATAATGAAGGGTAGAAAAGCTGATAGAAAAACGCCAAGCCCTTTTCATTGCCTGCCAGCAACATACTGAAATAGTGTTGGTGCTTTGGCAGCACTTTTGTTTTTGAGGGTTCCATATGTTCTCATTTAATTTAATATTAAATAAGCCTCAACAAGTGGATGCCAATTTGAAAAATAGGGCTGGCAACTCACTTAGTCTAATGTAACTTGGCTCTGACAAAGCCCCCTTCCGTTGAGAAGGGCTCCCACAAAAGGCATAAGTGAGCACCAACCCTATAGCAAATATAGGGTTTTGGTTGCTCAACTTACTTTCGCGGGAATAAACTGTCAGATTTAGTTGCGAGGCATGTTAGCAATTCCTTTACTGATAATTGAACTGCAATTTTATTTTTTATTCTGTTATTTCTTCATAAAGCTAATTTAAGAAGGATTATTCTTAATAGCAAATTTGCTATTAATTATTTTGTTTTATTGCAGTCTATTTGTTAGGTGAAGTATTTAAAGGACGAAGAGTTTATCAAAAAATTTGGCCGTAAATTGAAACAGGTACGAGAAGATAGGGGATTATCTCAAGAACAGTTTTCATTACTTACTGAGGTGTCTCAAAGTCAGATTGCTAGAACCGAACTCGGGCAAGTGAATACGAGTATCAGTCACGTTTCGATTTATGCTAAATTTCTGAAGGTTGATCCAAGGGATTTATTTGATTTTTAGGAATTGAAAAAATATCAGATTAACCGCCTATTTTTTATGGATTTAAAGGTAGTTATAGACATAGTTTTGATCCCGCTGGCACGTGAACTTCGTTCAATTTTCAGCTAGCTGGTATGATTTTTAAAAGTGAGTCACCGAATCACTCACTTCAATTTCTGTTTTTAAAGAAAGTTCAGATTGGTCATACATAAGGTCTAAAACCTTCTCAGCCGTTTCTAAATCTACTTTGCGGTCATAATTTGCGAAATTTTGCATAACCATTTCTGGAGTTACTGATCTTTTCATAATTATATTTTTCTATTTGCAGTCAAATTACAATGAATATAATTGTGGTTTAGTCTGAAATATCTAATTGAACTAATTACATGTTAAAAAGTTTATTAGCTGATCAGCCGAATTTGATTTACATTGCAAATGTATTAAGTCACTGAAACACAAAATTATGAGTAGACCATTCATAGAAGAAATGAAAACATGGCCGCGAAACTTAAGTACGGCAATTGGTGGTGGATTATCCACATCAATAGGAGGTGGTATGTCTACTTCTTTATATGGAGGCATGTCTACATCTTTATATGGAGGTATGTCTACTTCTTTATATGGAGGTATGTCAACTTCCTTATATGGTGGATTATCAACTTCATTGTATGGCGGATTATCTACGTCATTGTATGGTGGACTATCTACGTCATTATATGGTGGATTATCAACATCACTCTATGGTGGATTGTCCTCTTCTGTTGGGGGAGGAATGTCAACTTCGGCACAAAATATTTATAAAAGTAACATACCGCCCTGGCCTGTTTTTCTACTTGAATTAGAAAAGAGAGGTTATAAAGCCCAAGCAGGCCTTATTCGTAGGCACTTGCCTAGTTTCCTTTATCCTGAAAATTATTTTTAATCTTATTCGAAGGATTGCATAGTTAAAATCAAATAGAATCGAGTATGGCATCAACAACAACTGCAAAAAAAGAGATTATCGATTTCCTATGGGAATGGGCTGAACCAAAAGGAGATTGGGCAAAGCTCCTGATTGATAATATTGTGAAAACAGAGTCTGCCTTGTCTATTTCTGAAAGGGAACAGGTTTTTGATCATTTTATTGATTCGTTGCGAACCAAGAGGAAATTGGCTGCGATTACTGTTCATAAACCTATTTTTAAATCCACCGATAAAACAATAAAACTAGCTACTTTATCTAACGTTACTGGTGTAAACCGGTTAGCCAAAAACCAAAAAATGGATTTCGCTAACAATTTAACAGTTGTTTATGGAGAAAATGGTACTGGGAAAACAGGCTATGGTAGAATATTAAAGACACTGGGTTTTAGCTATGATGTGCATAATACCATCCACCATAACATATATGGTGTAAACGAACCCAAATCAGCAACAATCGATTTTAGTGTAAATGGATTGAGCAGTACTTTCAATTGGAATGGGAGTAATGTAGAATCTTCTCTGTCTAACATTTCAGTATTTAACAATAATTGTGTCCAAATATCTTTAACTGACCGTAAATTAATTGTTTCTCCAATTGGTTTTCATTTATTCAATATTGTAACAAGTGAACTAGTCGAACTAAGTAACTTGTTGAATGTTAAAAAAAGCTCATATCCTGTAACACTTCTTTGGTCTGCTACCTTACATGAGGGTACTGCTCAACATACTTTTATCAATGGTCTCACTGATAAATCAAGCGAGGAGCAATTGGCCAAATTATCTGAATTCCCAACGAATATCTTGGATGCTATTATTCAGAAAGAGAAAAGCCTACAAGGATTAAACCAAGAATTGATAACTACGCAAATACGAAACCTCACTACCCAAATTTCGGAACTAACAAACGTGGTATCAAAAATTAAAGGTACTCAAGCAATTTTTAGCAAAACTGTATGGGATGGTCTGATTATATTAAATGAAACAATCGTTTCACTTCAAGGAAAAAGTAAAGTTGGATTGAAGGAGATTGCTGAAGCTAATGATATTCAATTTTATGAAACACAGCAATTCAAAAACTTTATTATTTCAGCCGAAAACTACATCAATCTACTCGAACCACCTTATCCAAAAATAGGCGACGAGTGTATTTACTGCAAGCAACCCTTGGAAGAACCAGCTAAACAATTACTATCGGCCTATAAAAAACTTTTGAACGATACTACAGAAACTGATCTTAGGAATTCCAATAAAAGCAGAACAGAATTAATCAATAAAATCAATTTAGTTGAAAGTAATATAATACTAAATCAGGCTTCATTTGGTATTGATACAGAATCAAATGTAATTCAGCCAATTGAATTGTATTCTTTTAACAAAAAAATACAAAGTCTTAAAGACGCCTTTGTTAATAATACCTTATCTAAAGAGATTAATTTTGATTTAAGTTATTCGGCAATCATCAAGGTGCTTGAGGATCAAAAATCTATTCTATCGGAAACGCTTAAAATTAAAAATGAGGCGCTTTTAACTATAGCTGAACAAGTCTCTGCTATTCAAACGGAGATAAATGAACTGAAAGATAGAAAAATGCTTGCAGACAATGAAGTAGAAATCAAGAAAGTTATACTCAATAAAAAAAACTTAGCCTTGTTAAATTCTAAGGCAAGCGAATTTAATACAGCTTCGATAAGTAGAAAAACAACGGAAGCTAGGGAAGAATTGATTAGCCAGAACTTTGGTGAAACCTTTCAGAAGGAACTTAAAGCATTTGGGAAATCACACTTAAAAATTGATCTAAGCTTTGGTACCGATAAGGGAAATTCCAAAATTAGTCAGAAGATCAATCAATATACCCTAACCGATATATTAAGCGAAGGAGAACAAAAAGCGATTGCCCTAGCTGAATTTTTGACTGAACTTGATTTGGATAATACTAAAGCTCCTGTTGTTTTTGATGATCCAGTAAATAGCCTAGATCATAACATTATTGATGATGTTGCGATAAGGCTCATTAAGCTTTCTAAAAATAGACAGGTCGTAATTTTCACGCATAGTATCTTATTGCTAAACAGCTTACTCCAGCAATCAAAGTTACCCACAAATGCCCAGCAGGGAATTGATTTTACATTTTATGCAGTTAAAAATAACTTTGGGGATACGGGTATATTAGATGACGTGGAAGGGATTAATTCACATACGTTCTATATCAACAAGCTCAAAAAGGTATTAGAATGTTTGGATAAATCTTTAAGCGAAGAAAAATTAGCATCTGAAGGATACGGTCACCTAAGAGCAGCTATAGAGGTATGTGTAGAAGAAGATGTTTTGAAAAATACAATTATACGTTATAGAAAAGGGGTCGCTTTTCCAGCATTGCTGAGAATTGACGGTACGAAGATCGACTCTCTAAAAGGTGATCTAAATGAATTATATGAAAAGTGCTGTACGTCTATAGATGGCCATAGTAGCCCTGATGGGGTGCACGTTACACCGAGTATTTTTGGTTTGAAATCAGATTTTGAAAGTTATAAGAAAATCAGAACTGCATTTCAGGCTAAATAGAATGTTCGTCCGTATTTTAGCGGTTCTTGCTAGGTTTAATAAAAATTCTATATTCGTTTTAATAGTTCTTTGCTCTCAACTGCTATCTCTGGAGAAATATCTTCTGAAAGCTCTGTGCCTGAAATATCAATTCCTTGAGCTTTGTTAAGCGTGTCAACCTCAAGTTTTTCAAGCTCAAAATAATTATATGTGTAAATTCCCTTTTCCGAAAGTTTTATATACTTGACAGATTTTTTATTATTCCTGGTATTTACTAAGTATTCTATATTCTCAAAATACTCATCAAGATTCGGATGGCTAATCAGATATTGTAAACGATCCTGTGCATTCAATTGAACTCCCTCTGCATCTAACAAAAAATCAATGTTATTACCCTTTATCCTCATATTACAACGCTTACAGGAGACACTAAGGTTGAAAAGCCGGAACATGAAGTTACCATAAAGTGATTTTGGCAAAACATGTTCTATATCAATAACCATATTAAACTCATCTGTCATATCTCTCCTACAATAACAACATTGCTCATCAGTTATGGTTAAATAATGTACTTTTATCCGGCGTTTGATATCTACCAATATCTCATTTTCCCAAATTTTCCCTCCTTGGTCAATCGCTTCTTGTATTGTTACCAAGTCTTCAGCAGTTATTGGCATTAGGTTCTACTTTCAATTATTTTCTGACCCATTTCAAGAATCCCATCCAAAACCTCTTTTTGGTCGTCACTATAAGAAGATCTTCTAAAATCATTTATTTCAAGTTCAAATCGGACAATATCAATTTGCCCAGCTGCAAGTAAATTCATGAGTTTGACAATTTCTTGCGATAAATATCTATTCTCAGGGGTCGTGACATTAAAAAAATCCTGATATATTTCTTCAACATTTTGGGAATCGCTAAACTGACTTGCAAATTGTCCATTACTTCCTTTGTAAACTGTAACCCCTGAGGATGTGATTTCAGCCGCATTGATTATTAAGGGTGAATGCGTAGCGATAATTATTTTTGGTTCATATCGATAGAAGTGGTCAATAAGCAATTTGACATATTCAGTTTGCCATTTTGGATGAAGGCTATTCTCAGGTTCATCAATTAAGATCACTGCGTGACTGGAAATACTGGACACAATGTATAATAATGAAGTTATTAACGTAAGTTCGCCTGAACTAGCACTATTTAATGGAAGTATTTGTCGATCTCTGAATAGAAAAACCTCTATATCACTAATCAATTTCAGTGATTTAATTTCTTTTTCATAGATTAAGATAGTAATCAGAAAAGAATCCCTTAAATCGTAAAAATCAGAGTGATGTAGGTTGATCCTATGGATGTCGTTACTATATGGTGTTTCTCTTAAGAACCTCGAAAGACAGTATGAAATATCACTTTTCGCCTTTTCTGTTAATTGTGCATCGTTGTCAATTATTTGTTCAAAATTCCTTTTGATACCTTTTACTCTTATCCCTACAACTGGATCGAAATTTACATAACGCAATGCGATTGCAATGCTGCTTTGTCTTTTATTATCATTTTCAACGAGGAGCTTCAAAGCCGATTTGAGAGTTTTTTTAGCTATTGTTTTACCTGTTGATGCTCGCAGGATTTCAAAACGAGGGTTTTTAAAATTGAATTTATCGTGGATGGTATTAGCCAATGCGATAACTTTTCTTCTCGTGTTGAAAATATAATGCCGTGCAATAGCATTCAGTAAGGTGCTCTTTCCGCTTCCATTTTCGCCTATAAGAATATTTATATCTTCATCTAAATTATTATCACTTAGGAGACCTTGCGGTATTGCGATTTGATCAGAGTACATTGTTTAAAGTTATTTATAATTTCAGAATTAAACATATATTTGAAATAAGGGGCTCACTTTTCAAAAAGTCGAAGAATGCTTGCAGATGAATCGCCGTTCGAAATCAAGAGCCCCTTATTCTGTCCTAAAAGGCTCATATACCGAATGGAAATATACTTTATCAGGAATTGAATGTAGTGTGTTTTGCTTATCAAAGGTTTTAATTCTTCTTAATACTACCTGTATAATGGATGATTGCCTATAATTGAATTTAACTTCGGCCCGAAGAGTTAAGTAGTCAATTTTTTTAATATATCTTTTACTTTCCCTAGGTGTTCCCTTTTTTACTTTTGTGAAGTTCTTTACTTCCTTACAGATCATATAAGAAACACTTAGTAAAATTAATGAGTTAATCATTCTCATTTTACCTCTATTTTTTCTAGTTATGTGCTGCCATCCACTTTGAGAATATCTTATGTCTCCCAAGATGTTGTTATTTATTAGTGGGTAGTTACCGACACCGAAACTAATTTTAGTGTAGATTTTTTTTGCAGAGTTTTTTAAATCCACTATCGATGGCGTTTCAAAATTATGATCTTTTGTGTCGATCTTTTGAACCATACTTGAAATAAATTTTTCTCCTCCTAATCTCTTAATTTCCCTAAAAGCCTCATCATTTAGGTGATTTTCCTTTTTGATAATCATTGAATAGCCATTTTCTGAATACGACTCTTTGATTTGTGTATCTCCCCACCAACATTTATTGGATTCCAAGTCTACAAATATTATTATTACAGGGCCTATAAAATTTTGCCAAACAACTTTATGCTTATCAAGTTTTTCTTTCGACTGAAAATTAATCCCAAATTTAGTCTTATCGGCAACATTAATATAATATGAATTAGATCCTTTAGTGGGAATTTTTGATACTCCTTTAACCTGAAAACCAATTAAGTTACCTGTTTCTACTCTCGTGACTCCCCTAACTATTTTTCCCTTAATATTCTTTTTGATTCTTGTTTTCTTTCTAAGACGGATATAACCATCTATCGAATTATCAATGCTTCCATCAACTGGTTGAACGAAATGACCTGAATTTTGAATAATTTTTTGAGCCTCTATGAAGGCCTTTTGTCCAGTAAGTTGGGTGTCAAAATCTCTTTCTGACATTATATGGTTTGCGCTAACTTAATATTTAATTTAATGGTTATCTTAATGCTGTTGTCCTAAAATATAATTAAAATCTTAAATAACCTACTTAAGTTGTTTTTTACATTTATATGTATATAATTAATAGCTTCTTATACAAGATTAATTTCCTTCAACTTAACATCAAACTCTGCCATTGCTCAGCTGTTCTAGATGTTCCGCAGGGCATCTCAAACTAATGATAAAGGCGGATTTGTAATCCGATGAGTTAAACCCATGCCAGTGCACTCTTGTAACTTGTGCAAGGGTTGAGGAGTATTAAATTACTAGCCAGAAGGAGATTGCCACAACCGATGAAGGATTATGGTTCGCAATTACGCGGATGAAGGAGGTTGCAGCAATCAATAGGTAAGACTTAAAGCCCATCCCGATGCTTAGTTCGGGAATGGGCTTTAAGCTAAACAATAACGAGTGTTTCTAGCGTGGTATTGCCAGGGGTATCTTTAGCTTCGGCAGTAATTTTGGTGCCTGCCAAACTGCTATTTAAGGTAGTGGTTTCGTAAAACCAATCTACACTGTTGGCACTTTGGGTGGCCAAGCCGCTCTCTAATAAGAGGTCTGCGGCATCGTAAATGCTCACTTTTACTTCGGTAAGTCCAAAGTTGTCTATAGCCCTTACCCTAATTTGCTCACCGATTTGCCCTTGGTAGTTGTCGGCATCAATTACGCTGATCTCTGGCGCTTTGCAATAATCTGCCAAGGCTAAATTGTAGGCCGAGGTACCGGGTTTAGCCAATAGCTGATAGACGGCTAACAAAGCTGGGTTGTTGATCACGCCTCTGGCGTAAACCACCGCTTCTCTAAATTTAAGCTTTGCCTCCAGCTGTTTTGCGGAATATACGGGGTTCTCCGTCTTTTTTGGTCTTTTGGCAATTACCGTTTGGTTGCTTCCAAAATTTTTAAATACCAATAGGTTGCCCACTTTACCGCGGGCACCATACATTACTTCGTTGTTTTCTGACTTTGCCATTTTTTTGCTGTTTTTAAAATGTGATTAATTAAAATTTGCAATCTTGTTTTACCGGTATTCTTGCGTAGTGTAAAGATGGAGTAGAAAAAAATATGGCTCGCCGCGTTTGGCGGGTTCCGTTGCATTTGTACCTATTATGCACTATTTGTCTGTATTTGTCGCAATTGGCAGTTTGGGCTGTTGGCTTGCCGTCGGTCTACCGTCGGTGCTACGTTGGTGATACGTTAGTAGGTAGGGTGGCAGATAATGGGTTGCTTTAAATCAAAGGTCCGCACCTTTAAAATGAAGTCAACATATACCAATTCAGTGTGAGTTGGATGTACAAACACTATACTAAAAAAGATTGCCACACCCGATGAACGATCGGGTTCGCAATGAAGCGAAATGTGTAGGGCATTGGTAGATGAGTTAGGGTTGTGGGTAACGGCCAATAGCTAAGCACTACCATTGCGAAGCACGCTATCCGGCCTCAGTGAATTAGCGTAAAAAAAATCAATTGGAAGGATTGTCAGAAATAAAAGCTGTTTGAGCGAAGCGAGTTCTTTTATTTCCAATCCGAAGATTTGATTTTTAGCGAATTCAGTGCAGCCTTGATTTTTGGTTACCTTTCCATCAAGGGAAAGGTAAAAGCCATACGCTGGCTAAGCGTGGCAAGGTTTGAGCGTTTGGAATTTATGGCAAGAGATCTCTCGCCCACCGATAAAAACCGGTACAGGTCGGAATGACAAGTTGTACAGGAGATTGCCACGCCCGATGAAGGATCGGGTTCGCAATGACGGGGAAGGTGTAGGGCAGTGGTAGCTCGCTTAGGGTTGTGGGTAACGGGCAATAGCTAAGCACTACCATTGCGAAGCACGCTATCCGGCCTCAGTGAATTGGCGTAAAAAAAATCAATTGGAAGGATTGTCAGAAATAG
>NZ_JAPIVT010000058.1 GCF_026239735.1 Pedobacter sp. MC2016-05 | reverse complement strand
CTATGGGAGATTTGTATTCAGGCAAAATAGTAATTTTAACAGACGAAAACACTCAAAGCATGGGCGAGTGGTTTACTATGATGCTACGTCAGTTCAACGCCAATGCAACTATTATCGGTAGTCAAACGGCGGGTGCTGATGGTGATGTTAAAAGGTTGACTCTGCCCGGAGGCTATCATTTCAGCTTCACTGGAAATGGTATTTTTTATCCAGATGGACGACAAACCCAGCGTGTTGGCATCAAACCTGATATTTATTTTAAAGCCTCTGCCAAAGATTTGGTTGGAGTAGAAGATGCACATCTGCAAAGAGCTATGAAATATATCAGAGAAGGGAAATAAGCCTTCAGTTTGATAGTGTGTGTAAAATTAAGCTGCTTAGAGCATGTATCGCTAAACA
>NZ_JAPIVT010000057.1 GCF_026239735.1 Pedobacter sp. MC2016-05 | reverse complement strand
GTATGGGAGATTTGTATTCAGGCAAAATAGTAATTTTAACAGACGAAAATACTCAAAGCATGGGCGAGTGGTTTACTATGATGCTACGTCAGTTCAACGCCAATGCAACCATTATCGGTAGTCAAACGGCGGGTGCTGATGGTGATGTTAAAAGGTTGACTCTGCCCGGAGGCTATCATTTCAGCTTCACAGGAAATGGTATTTTTTATCCAGATGGACGACAAACCCAGCGTGTTGGCATCAAACCTGATATTTATTTTAAAGCCTCTGCCAAAGATTTGGTTGGAGTAGAAGATGCACATCTGCAAAGAGCTTTGAAATATATCAGAGAAGGGAAATAAGCCTTCAGTTTGATAGTGTGTGTAAAATTAAGCTGCTTAGAGCATGTATCGCTAGACC
>NZ_JAPIVT010000056.1 GCF_026239735.1 Pedobacter sp. MC2016-05 | reverse complement strand
GCATTTTGCTTTCATAAAGAAAACGTTAAATTCTTAGAACATCTTTCAAGATTTTTAGCGTTTGATAAAAGATTTTGAAAAAAACAGGGCATAGAAAAAGTTTCGTTTAAGACAGCATTTTATATCAGGTGCTTTATCTACCGATCAATAATCAACACTTTGCGATGGGTTTAATTTTTCTTGTTCTATGATCTTTTATGCTTTCCAACTGGAGCTTGTCCATTCTTTTAGCATACTTAAACAAATCTGCTGATCCTACCTGACCAGTACATACTTATAATTTTTACCGTCCTGGACTAAAATCATTTCACCTTTGGCACGATTAAATCTCAACTCAACGTCATACTGCTCACGCTTAAAATTGTCTTTGTTTACTGCATCAAGTGAGAAAGCCGGCTGACCCGTAGCCTGGGCTACCAAGACTGAACCTGATTTAGTAATTAAGATTTTTAAGGGCTTTTCTTTGCTTTCATAATTGCCAAGCAATTCATCAAGGTCCTCTTCTTTAAGCTGTAGGGGAATTTGGTAGGGCTTATTATAATATGCTTTAAGCAGTACCAAGAATAAATCATTTAAACCGAAATTCATGCCATTGGTGGTGATGGCAAAGGTAGCACCGTCTTCAAGATTTGTATATAATACACTATAACTTCCGTAAGTTCCACCATTGTGGCCTATTAACGTTTTTTCATAAAACGGGGATTTTAAAAGACCCATCCCGAATATGTTATTACCTTTAAA
>NZ_JAPIVT010000055.1 GCF_026239735.1 Pedobacter sp. MC2016-05 | reverse complement strand
TTTATGATTGACTACTCTAAAATTAGTGATATTTTTTGTCTTGTAGATGAGTTCTGCAAAGATTTCGATAAAACTACTAGCCCTTTTCTTCTGGGGAAGCCCTCAAAACGACCTGCGGTAATGTCTAAGAGCGAAATAATTTCTGTTTGCCTACTCTTTCATTTGAGTGGTTTCAGATGCTTTAAGCATTTCTATTTATTCTATCTCCAGAAACATATGCGATCAGAATTCCCAAATACAGTATCCTATAACCGTTTTGTTGAGCTCAGTCAAAGCGTGTTGATGCCAATGACAATCTTTTTGAAAACCTGTTGTCTGGGTCAGTGTACGGGTATTTCTTTTGTAGATTCCACCCCAATCAGGGTTTGCAATAACAAACGAGTAAAAAGAAACAAGGTATTCAAGGGAATTGCAGAGGTTGGAAAATCTACAATGGACTGGTTTTATGGCTTCAAGCTGCACATTGTGATCAATGATAAAGGAGAAATCTTGAACTTTGCCATTACCCAGGCAAATGTTGATGATAGGCAGCCCCTGAAAAATGAAAATTTCTTGAAAGCCATATTTGGTAAGCTTTTCGCGGATAAAGGCTACATATCAGAACAGCTTACTAAAATACTATTTGTCAGCGATATACACCTAATAACAAGTATTAGAAACAATATGAAAAATAGTCTTATGACCATGAACGACAAGATAATGCTTCGTAAAAGATCAGTGATTGAAACTGTTAACGACGAGCTAAAAAACATATGTCAGGTAGAACATTCTAGGCACAGGTCTTTTGCCAATTTCATTTCCAATATGATTGCAGCATTGATAGCATATTCATTTTTCCCTAAAAAACCATC
>NZ_JAPIVT010000054.1 GCF_026239735.1 Pedobacter sp. MC2016-05 | reverse complement strand
AATCCGTCAAGTCCAAGCCTCATAAAAAACTTCTTGTCAAGGGTTGTAAGTAATGTTGGGCTGTTTGCAGTCTTACAGTACCCCTTACGGGTGTTGGCCAACTGATAGGCCCTTGATTTTTCCAAACCCATCTTCATTAAGTTCCGCGCTCTGCCCGTTATACTCTTCCATTGCTTCCAAAGAACAATCCGCAGTCTGGTTCTCGTCAATTCGTCCAGTTTTACCATGTACCCCTTTGCATTTGCAATAGAGAAGTAGTTAACCCAACCACGAATGATTTCCTGAAGCTTCGATATCCGTTGGTGTAATGGAAAGGGTTGGTTGCGCCTGGTCTGCTCCCTTATTTTCTCTTTGATCGCGCTTAGAGATTTGGATGAAATTCGCATCTTCCATCCCTCTTTGCTGCCATAGAATGAAAACCCAAGCAGACTACTTTGGCCCGGTCTGCTGACCTTACTTTTCTCCATGTTAACCTTCAGTTTCAGCCCCTCTTCCAGATATACTGAAATACCTGCCATTACCCGCTGTGCCGATTTCCTGCTTCTTAAATAGATACTGCAATCATCAGCATATCGTACGAACTGATGCCCACGCTCTTCGAGCTTCGCATCAAGTTCGTGAAGGATAACATTTGATAACAACGGACTTAATGGACTGCCTTGTGGCGTTCCTTCTTTTCTTGGGCTGACCAATCCATTCTCCATGATACCAGCGCTCAAATAAAGACGGATAAGCTTCAATGTCCGCTTATCCTTTATCTTTACTGACAGCAGGTACATAAGTTTATCATGGTTTACCCGGTCAAAAAATTTGTCCAGGTCAAGTTCCACAATCCAGGTGTAACCTGTGTTAAGATATTCCTGAGCTTTTAG
>NZ_JAPIVT010000053.1 GCF_026239735.1 Pedobacter sp. MC2016-05 | reverse complement strand
GAGCCAATTGTTTTCTTATAAATTATTTTTCCTCTTTCAGAGACGAGCAAATTCCCATTAAATACGCCAAGATTATGTGCTTTTTCCAACAAACTATCCAGATGTTTCAAATTTCGGCTGGTTTGTCCGTAAACATTTTGTACAACTACTACAGCTGAAATAAGCAACAAATTTCTCAGGATCTTAGGTATCATATATATATATATATTCGTTTACTAAAGGACAATCAAATGTAAAGATAGTTGCATGACATGGGGCATTATCGAAAAACGGTGAATTTTGATAGGTATTCAGTTTCGCTTTTAAATTAGTCTCAAAAAACGAAAGTATTCATCCCCTACTGTATATCTTTCTTTCAGCTGTAAGTTTAATTGCAACAATTACGGCAAAGAAAAAAAATTGTCCCTCAAAACGAAGACATTGCTTACCCATACTAGCGGCCTTTCAGACCATATGAACGAAAACATCGAATGGATTACTGAGCCACATACCAAAGCAGAACTGCTTGACAAAATTGCTCAGGTAAAACCGCATTTCGAGCCTGGAGCTAAACAGCAGTATTCAAACGATGGCTTCTTGTTGCTTGGATATATAGTAGAGAAGATCACGAACAAAACCTACCAAGCAGCACTGAAACAAAGAATTATCAATAAGATTGGCCTGAAAAACACAATTGCAGCAACAAGAAATAATAGTTTATCACTCGAAGCAGGACCTTACTCGTTTCAAGGATCTTGGGTTCCGGTTAAAGAAATCTATTTTCCAAACGTGGTAGGTGTGGGGGATATCTTGTCTACACCCCAAGATTTGTCGATATTTATAAACTCGCTTGTATCGGGAAAATTAGTTAGCAGCAATAGCTACAATCACATGAAGGCG
>NZ_JAPIVT010000052.1 GCF_026239735.1 Pedobacter sp. MC2016-05 | reverse complement strand
TTCCTGACTTGTCCGGGGTAGTTTTCAACAAAACGTAAGTAGCTGATCTTGTTGTTTTTATTATTATTATTTTTGTGATTTGCTGACCTAAAGTTAAAAATTGTATAAAATAAGGCAAATCAAGTATGCTGCAGGATCAACTTCAGTGCAGGTTTATAAGATTGAAAACCGTAAAAGAGTCATCATAAGGCATATTGGTACTGCTCGTACTTCTACTGAACTTGCCGACTTACTTACGCTTGCCAATGATTTCATTAAAACCACTACCAGACAGCTGTTTTTATTCAATGAGGTTCATGCTGATAATATTATAAACATTCGACAGACTGACTTTATCGGTGTATATTATTCATTTTTCCATGAACTGATCTCAAAACTTATCGTCCAAATCGGTTTCGACAAGCTTAAAAACAGTTTTCTTCTGGATCTGGCAATCGTGCGAATAATTGAGCCTGCATCCAAACTTCGCTCAATCATTCTTTTAGAGGAATATTTTGGCATAAAACATCGCAGACAGAAATATTATGACTCTGCTCCAGCATGGCTGGAGCTTAAGTCAAAGACCGAAAGTATTGCTGTTAAATTTGCTCGGGAACACTACGACTTCAACTACAACCTGGTTTTCTATGATGTGACAACGCTGTATTTTGAAACCTTTGAATCAGACGACCTTCGCAAGAATGGTTTTTCCAAAGACAACAAATCACAGTAGCTGCAGATTCTTATTGCCTTGATGGTCAGTAAAGAAGGATTGCCCATTTCTTACGAAGTTTTTCCGGGCAATACTTTTGAGGTAAAAGCGATCTACAAACAAGGCCAATATTCCATTATAAAGAAGAGCCTATAAAACTTCATTTATTGATATGCTTTATGGCTTTAATCATTTCCAAGCACGTAGAACTACAAACCGAAACCTCAATCAAAACCTTTATTCACGAATGTAAAAAGATTACCGACGC
>NZ_JAPIVT010000051.1 GCF_026239735.1 Pedobacter sp. MC2016-05 | reverse complement strand
GATTGTTATGATAAATACAAGTTTTATGCTGCTATTTTATGGTTATTTTTAAAAGGCATCTGGTTTTTGACAACCGCCGCGACCCTAAGCACTATTTTGTTTCTAATTGCATTTAAAATACTCATGCCATGCTTTCCCTCATCCTTTTTTCTGTTGTCGTAGTTTTTGATTTCTAGGTTGTGTTGAATAGCAGATAGGGCGCACAGATGCAACAATCTTTTGAGTTCCTTGTTGGCCATTCTATGAAACCTTGTCTTACCTTTTATGCTTATGCCACTGCTGTGCTCAAACGGCGCTACGCCTGCATAGCAGGCTAGTTGTTTTCCGCTGGGGCTACCTGCAAAGTTAGCCGTGCAACCGATAAGATATACAGCAGTTACATGTCCTATTCCCGGGATGCTGAGCAGCAATTTATAATTGCTTTTGAAAGCTTTGTTCTCTTCAATTATTTTCTTGATTTCGGTCTCAATATTGCTGATGGATTTAGCTATGCCATCAATGGCTGATCTTAGTGATCTCTCAATCAGTTTCTGATGTGGTTTCTCATTTACGTTTCCCAGTTCCTTAATGGAAACCCCCAGGCTTGTGATCTGTTTGAGCAGTTTTGTCCTGGCAGAGATAAAGTCTTTAAGGTGTAGCAGAACGGGGCTCAAAGGCGCTGTAGCAGTTAAGGTGTCCGATTCCCTGTAGGCATAATTACATAAACGGAGGATGTCTATCTTATCATTATTTCCCCTGGCTATGCCAAAGCTCCACTTGATATGTGCCGCATTGCCAATGTGGATGGGCAGGTGTTTCCTACTGCAGAAAGACCAAATCAGACGGTGATAGATTCCCGTGTTTTCAATGACAACAAGAGACTGCTCATCAAAGGTTACCTTATGGTTTTTAAGCCATTTGTCAAAGGTCTTGGTCCCTGTGGCATTGTTGTCAAAGCGGGCAGTCTCAACGGGCTGCTTTAAATGATTAACCACCGCCATCAGAGAAGCATCAAAGTAGGGTTTCGAAACATCAATACCGATAAAGAATTTTGTGGTGCTAATCATCATGTTATTTTTTATGTTTGTAACGGTTACCTAATTTCCAACCCATCGATCCAAGTCCTTAATAATGGGTACTGCCCTAATTGTTATCTGGTCACCAAGGGAGAAAATCGGTAGCGGATTGCATCATTTCATAGGTATAAAA
>NZ_JAPIVT010000050.1 GCF_026239735.1 Pedobacter sp. MC2016-05 | reverse complement strand
TTTTTTAAATGTTATTCTAGGAAAGCTTCTGTCCGGTTTTATAGGTATTTTAGATGATGCTATTAGCTTAATAAGAGATTGAATTATATCTTCCGGGTGTTCTGTATTTAGTATTTGAATAATTGCTTTTCTGACAAACCTGTAAGCATTTTGCCAATTGTATTTATATTTTAGTTTTCGTTTCTTGTTCTTATCGATTTTCTGCTGTGCCTGGATACCAAATAAAGCAACCAGATTCATCATGAATACATGGGCTTCAAACTCCTGGAATATTCCATCGGGTTTCCGAGCACCAAACTGTTCTAATTTCATCTTTGGTTTTAATTTCTTAAAACCTTCTTCTACCGGCCATCTCTGCCCATAAAGAGCTTTCATATTCACTGTGCATACATCATTCATGTCTAATAAAGAGGATACGAGAATTTCGATCTCCCCAGTATTTAACTCGATTTTGGTAACCCTGACCGTAATTGTTTTAGTATCTAACCCATGCTTTAAGCAGGATTCCATTTCTTTTGGACTGGGGTGCCACTCTGTTATAAAATCATTTTCGCACTCCTGAACTATCCGTTTTGCAAAACAGGACTGCGCACTGCTTATACGAATACAGAAATCCTGTTTGAGTGTGCAAAGTTTTTTGAAAATATGAAAATATCCGAATCCCCGGTCTAAAATAACTACGGATTTACGGGATGGTAGTTCTTCAAGGCATGCATTAAAAAGTGTTCTCTCTACGTTCTCCATCTTTGATATCCTTTTGGAAAGAATTGCGCCACTAAAAACATCATAAAACATAAAAATCTGTGCCAGGCAACTCTTTATACTTTCACCTTTTTGTGAATATATTCCAAAAAAATCTTTTATCTGTCGGGAAGGTGGTAGCCCAACTGTAGAGCCATCACCGGCAATCAATTGATATCCCCTCCAGAGTTGTGATGGATGATATTTGTGATGATCTGCCAGTATCTCGTTGAGATCCTTGAAAAAAGAAAGGGATATTTTATATCGAGCCTTAGAAAAGGCTGCTCCTGTAACCACTTTTGATGATATACCGGGCAAAATTGTAAAAATGTTGTACTCTACAGATTCTTTAAAAAGATTCAATATTGTAGAAACCACAACTGGAAAGCTTAAACTTCGCTTGCGCGTAAAAAAGATTGGCTCTTTAAGATATTGAGAAAAATTATTTTTATCCTGAATGAAATCAAATGTTTTTTTTAGGAGCCACTTTATGTTGCTCCCTTTTGTGATTTGAAGAAATTATACTCATCTTATTACTGTTGTTTTGATATT
>NZ_JAPIVT010000005.1 GCF_026239735.1 Pedobacter sp. MC2016-05 | reverse complement strand
AGCACACGAAAAAAGCGTCCAAATTAATTGGACGCTTTTCTTATTTATCGAATATTTTCTTAATTCTTAACCTTGTGTAGGAGGATTTGAAACCACTGGCGCTTTATCTCTTTTGCCTTTGCCCATTCCTTTTCTCATTCTGTCACCTTTCTCTCTCGCTTCTGATCTCATGGCTTCCATTTTGGTTTTTTGTTCTGCTGTCAAAATGCCATCTATTTTGGCTTTCTGAGCTTGCATCGCTTCCTTGCGTTCTTTCATCTTGCCTTTCATATCACCTTGATCAGCAGATCTCCATGTTTCTACCTTTTTAGCATTCTCTAGCTCAACGGCATAAATTTTCGTTTTCTGATCAGCAGTTAAGCTTAATTCTTTTTCTAATCTAGCCGTTGCCTTTTCCGCCCGCTGTTCTGCAGTCATTTTCGGCATTTGTCTTCTAGCTCTTTTTGTAGTGTCTTGAGCAAATGCAGCAGTGAAACCCATTACTGCGATTGCTATTGTTAAAATTGCTTTTTTCATGTCTATGTTTTTTATGTGTTTGTTTTCTAATAGATATGAAATAAGGCAAACGGTTTAATCGCGATAAGTTAAAAAGTGTTAATTTTTATTAAGCTGGGAAATGGATTTCTGCATTTGCGACATCATTTGGGTTAAGGTTTCCATTGTTGGATCTGGGGTTGGTTCAGGCAATGAAGTAGAAATATAGGCTTTTGCTTTCCAGATTTCCAAAATATCATCAGCCGCAATGGTATAAGGGTCGTATACTTTATTATCTGATATCAACTTTAAATCTTTGTTTTCTTTAAATCGGTTACCCGCTCTTTTATAAACAACGCCTTCGTTTTTACTGATCACGATGTAGGTTTCGCCGGTTTTAACTTCATTCCAATTATCCAAATACTCACCAATTATTACACTACCCGGTTGAACAGGCAACATACTATCGCCCATAATTTCAAAAGCACGAAAAGTACCTTGCCTTAAAGCTGGGAGCGGCAATTGGAATTTTGGGAGATCGCTTATATATTGAGGATCAGAGAAACCATTTAAATAACCTGCACTTGCTTTCACAGGAACCAATTCTATATTTTCTCTATCATTTTGGTCAACAGATATACTTAGCACTCTCAAGTTTGAACCAGAACTTTTTGGTTTAGGTTTCCAGCTGTCACTTATCTTTTCATTGATAAATTCATCAATAGTAAGCTCGAAATACTCTGCTATTTTTTTTAGCAAGTCGTATTTTGGTTCTGCCCGGTCTTCCTCGTATGCACCAATAAGCGAACGCTTAATCTCCATCACATCGGCGAAATTTTGCTGTGTATGGCCTTTTTTCTTCCTGAGGTACTTTAAATTATTTGAAATATTCGACATAAAAATAAATTTTAAAATAAATTTGGAATTACTAAAATAGTTAGTAATTTTATGCTCATAAAGTTAGTAATATTATTTTGAATTGCAAGAGGGTATACTAAATAGTTTAGTTTTAATATTTAAATCTATTATAATGAAAAAGTTTGTTTACATCGTTACCGACAGAAACCGTACAAGCATGCATGTAGGCATGAGTTCTGATTTGATTAAGACATTGGATTTTTACAAGCAGATGCCGAACTTATTTTTCGATAATGGAAAGCAGTTAACGCGTTTAGTTTACTTTGAAGAGTTTAAAACCGAGCCACAGGCATTAGCTCGTTTTAAATTGATCAGCCGTTTTACCCGAATGCAAAAAGAAAGATTGGTAAGATCTTGTAATCCGGATTGGATTGATTTAACAATTGGTTTAGATTTCGAAAATATTTTGCTGCACAGAAATATGACTAACCAGGTTAAATTAGCATTTACCAGTTTGTCTTAACAGTTATCAAGTTTAGACTAGTTTAATGTCTAAAGTTTAGATTCTTTTTAGATGATTACTGCTTAATCTTTTTGAGAAAAATATTTTCCAAATCTTTGATGTTTTTTAAATAGGTTGCTTTATCAGCAAATGCATTCGGATTGTAAGCAGCTCCAGGTTTACGTTTTTCATGAAGATTGAACTGACTGGCATGGGAGGCCACCCATAAATCGAAATCGATGTTTTTCATTGCTTCAAAAGTTTTGGCATAATCGTTTTGAATGCCCTGATAATCTTTTACTTCAGAAAATTTCCTATCGATGATGATGGATGGAAGATTTGCTATTAATACCCTGTAAGTTTTTTTACCATCATTTGTGTTGAAAATGAAACTACATGAACCTTTTGTATGCCCAGGATGATGTAGCATGATTAAGGTAGTATTGCCTAGATTTATTTTGTCATTATTCTTGAGCAGATGATCAGGTTTGATGGGTTTAAAAGTCACTCCATATTTACCCATTTCGTAATCTGATTTGCCTCCCGACACAACGGCAGCAGCATCTTTTTCATCAACATAAAGCTTAGCGCCCGTTTCAGCTTTAATATCGGCCATTGCACCTAAATGGTCAAAGTGGGCTTGAGTAAGTAACAGTATTTTGGTTGCTCTATAATCAAATCCTAGTTTTTTGATATTCTCCTTAATCATCGGAAGCGAATTGGCCAAACCTGTGTTGATTAAAATGTTGCCCTTGTTGGTCACAATTAAAAAGGAGGCAAGATCGTAAGTACCTACATAATATAGATTTCCGGCAATTCTAAACGGTTCTGTTTTTTCAGACCACTCTTTAGGATTATTTTTCGGCTCATTTATTTTTTGTGCGAAGATTAATCCGCTGAAAAATAAGAAAGCGATCAATACGATATATTTAATACCAGATACCATTTTAAACTTTAAAATTTGATAATACGCAAATTAATTTACCATCCAGGAGCGAATGTTAAACCAAATACACCTCCTTTAACATCCTTCCGTTGGAAGGGAATTGCATAGTAAGGCTCCAAAACAAAGTATCCAAATACATTAACTCGTAGCGAAATACCAACGCTCATTGCAGGTACACGCTCATTTGTTGCTTGATAAGTAACCTGATTTCTGTTGCTATCCAACACCGGGTTTCCGTTTGTGTCTCTTACTACTTCAGCTGTGTAAGTCGGCTCACTCTTGAATTTAACTTTTGTATCATTTGTCCACGCTAACCCGGCATCGAAGAACAAGTTTAAATCACTAAACAATAGTCCAGATGGTATCGCCGCTAATTTTTTAGGCCCGGTAAAAGGTAGCCTTAATTCAAAATTGAAAACGGCAATCTTGCTTCCTGTTAATTGGTTAATATCAAAAGATTCTGAAGACTGTGCTGAAGTGGTTTTGTAAATTGAGTTGGATTCATAACCTCTAATTAAATAAGGATAACCAACATACATTGGATATAGTCGATCGGCATCTTTTCCAATTCTAAAAGTATTATAAGACCTCGCTGCAATTGTAATTGGTTTCAATCTCCAATATTTTCTTAAGTCGGCAGTTGCGCCAGCAAAATTGTAAGTACCGAAATATTTCTCACCACTTATGCGATATCTAAAACCATCTAGTGGTCCGGTTAAACCGAAAATAGAATTATCGCCAACAAAGCCAGCGTTTAATTGATAAAGTGTAAATGAATTAAACGGAACGCCGTAATCTAATGTAGCTTGCTCGTTATCGAGGCGTTTTCTATCCGAACCTATGTAATAACCAGCGGTATTGTAGTAATTGCTGTAACGGTCAATTCTGTAGCTATAACTCGAGAATGCGCCACCAACTTCAAACCGATGTATCTTGCTAAAAGGGTAGGCACCAAAAAGCTGCACCTGATCTTCAAAAGTTCTGATGATATCTGTTCTTTCATTTAAAGCATCAACAGTGGTATTATTATCAGCAGGTAGTTTTTCGTACCCGTAAGAACTAAAACCTGATACATAAGGGATATGCGAAATTGCCGCACCCCAATTTATTCGGCTTTTCTGGTTGATGTAACCCACCAAACCACCAGCATCGTAAATCTCTCCGTTAACGGAAATGTTAGCAATAATTTGGTTGGTTCCTAAGATGTCACTAAACATGCCCACAATTCCGCCAGAAACTCCGGTTCCAAATCGACTGGTTGAAACCCCAACGCCACTATTGGCCAAATAATCCAACTTGAATTTTGGTCGGTAAGCAACGGTTTTCATAGAGTCGGCAACAATTTTTTCGAAGCGATCAAAGTTGTTCAAGTTCGAATTGATGATGTTTACCCCATAATTTTCCATCGGTGGGAGAATAGCGGCATCAAAATTCTCTTCCTGATTGCCAATTCTTTTGGCTTTAAAGCTGCTTAATTTTGCGTTATAAAGGGTGTAGCGTTGGTAGCGGTAATAGCTATACACGATATCATCAGTACCAGAAACTGAAATGGCAGGAGAAAATTCTGTGATTCCGCTTATGCCCGTAAAGTAATCGGTTAATTGATCAACCGTGTTACCGTCGAAATTATATTTATACAAATTCCGAAATCCATCTCTGTTCGATAAAAAGTATATGTTTTTACTATCAGAAGAAAATTGCGCATTCAAGTTATTTGCTCCTGGAAACACATCTAGATTCTTTACTTCTTTAGCTGAAATGTCGTAAATGGCCAAATTGATTGGCAAAACCGCATTAATGTTTTTGTTCTGAATAGCTGCTCTATCTGATGAGAAAACTATTTTTTTCCCATCTGGAGAATAGCTGGGCGCATAATCTGAATAAACATCGTTGGTAATTTGTGTAATTTCTTTCGTATCTAAATTGTATGAAAAAATATCACTTTGCCCTTCAACCATCCCAGAAAATGCAATGTCTTTTCCATTTGGCGACCACGTCAAATTGCCGAACTGTTGCACCTGATTCATTGCTGTCTGCGAAACTGTTGATCCGTTCGCGACATTGATAATCATCATCTGGTTTTTGCCATGGCTAAAAATGCTGAATGCGAACTGTTTACTATCGGGCGACCAAGCACCTGCAGATTCTATAAAGTTAAAATCGTCGATGTGGCCATTGGATATTTGACTGGTAAGCTTCCGAATAATTCTTCCTGTTTTGGCATCGGCCAGAAATAAATCAATGCCAAATAAATCCTTCTCAGACATGAACGCCACATATTTACCATCAGGGCTAATTGCAGGCGCAACGTTCATGTTTCCTGCATTTTTATTATCGATAATTTTAGTCCCTGTTATTTTAATTTGCGAGCTGTCTGCTTTTAACATCGGTTTATAATGCGCATCAATCGAATTTTTCCATAAACCAGATAACGTTTTATCATCATAACCAAATGTATATCTTATCGCATTTTCGTAACCGTATTTAGCGGTATTTTTAAATAGCGGAACTATCGTGGTATCGCCATACTGCGAACCGATGTAAGTCCAGAATGCCTGACCATAACGATACGGAAAATATTTGTTTGAATTAGTAAGGTCTTTCAACGATGGAATATCTCTATTCAGCATTGCATCACGCATCCACATAGAAGTAAAGGCATCCTTTTTACCAATGGATAGATATTCAGCCATTCCTTCAACCATCCAAAGTGGCGTTTTACCTACGTTTTCTAAACTTATCGAATCTTTTTCCAATAAAACATGGTATTGGAAAGCATGAACCAACTCATGGCCTAAAACATGCCGCGTTTGACTGTTCAATTCCATTACAGGCATAATTACCCTGTTTTTTAATGCTTCAGTAACACCACCGGTTCCAATCCCTATTTCTCCCTGCAATGCCGTAGTTTGCTGAAAATCAGGGTGATTGTTATATAGAATAATAGGATTTTTAGTTAAAAATGTATCTCTAAAAACTTCCTGATGCATTTTATACCAGGTTTCTGCATCCTGAGAAAAACGTTTCAGCATGTTTTCATTTTTCAGATAGTAATAAATCTCAAAATGTGGTGTCTGCAAAACTTTAAAATCAAGTTTTTTATATCTAACCTTATTTTGACCAAAATATTGGGCTCTGGAAGAAAACGAAATCATAATCAAAAGCAATAAAGGGATGTATTGCTTGAAATAAGTAGCGCTTATTTTCATAAATGTGTGTTTTTGATTATTCAAATAATTAATAACGAAGATTCTATCGAATGGATAAAAATAGCAATTCTTAAAATCACAATCAGGAATTTGACAGTTTTGAAACAGTGAAATCATGAGTATAAATCACGTTCAAAATCAATTACCGCCGTTTTCATTTTTTTTCTTGTCACGCTCTTCCTGTCTCTGTTTTCTTCTTAGTTCACGTTCTTCTTTTTTTGTTAACGGAACCGTTGTTGCAGGTAGGTTTTGCACAGGATCAGGTTTCTTTTCATCTTTTTTAACCTCTTGCTCGGTCGTTGTTGTTGGTTCTGCTACCTCAGGAGTTTCTGTAGGATTAAACTCTGTAGAATCTACCTCGACGCTATCATTTGAACTAGTATCGCGAACATATTGCGGACTAGGACAATTATAAGTTCTAGTAATTTCTACCGTTGCTTTCGGAAATGGTCCATAGGTATATCCTGTTGATGGATCCATGTAAACTTTATCCATAAATTTGGCGAATATTGGCAACGCTGTTCGAGAACCTTCACCCTGTTCGCCATTTTTAAAATGGGCTGTTCTTTCATCGCAACCTACCCAAACACCGGTTACCAAATCTTTGGTTAACCCCATATACCACGCATCAACATAATCTGATGAAGTACCGGTTTTTCCACCAATTTGGTTATTCTTTTTAAATAGATTTGGCCATTCCCACAAAGCTTGAGAGGTGCCTCTTGGTTCTTCCATGCCTCCACGGAACATGTAGGTCATTAACCAGGCAATCTCTTCAGATAATACTCTTTTGGTTTTAGGCTTAAATTCTTCGATGATATTATTATCAAGATCTGTAATTTTTTCTACCAAAATCGGATCAGTTTTTATGCCTTTATTCATGAATGTGGCATAAGCTTTTACCATTTCATAAACCGTAACATCGTTTGAACCCAAACTTACCGATGGAACAGATTCCAAATGACTATCAATACCACACTCGTGAGCATATTTTACCACATTATCCCATCCAACTTTTTCAGTTACTTGCGCTGTAATGGTATTTACAGATCTGGCCATTGCCCAACGCAAACTCATTTCCTGGTAAGTAACACTGTAGTCGGCATTTTTGGGCTCCCAATATTTGGTTTCGCCTTTATCTTTATATTCAATTTTAACAGGTTTGTCTGTGAATTTATCGCAAGGACTCATTCCTTGCTCTAGCGCTGTTAAATATGCGAACGGTTTAAATGTAGAACCAGCCTGGCGTTTAGCCTGATTAACGTGATCGTATTTGAAAAATTTGTGATCGATACCACCCACCCAAACCTTGATTTTTCCACTGGCTGGTTCCATCGTCATCATACCAGTGTTCAATATTTTGCCGTAGTAACGGATAGAATCCAAGGTTGAAAACAAAGTATCGCGATCACCTTTGTAGGTAAAAATTTGCATTCTTTTCTTCTTGTTGAAATAAGCGGCAACCGAATCTGGTTGATTTGGAAATTTTTTCTGAAGCAAGGCATAAATAGGGAGGTTTTTCATTGCCCGGTCCGGATATTCTACTTTTTTCTTTTCAGAGTCGTACCAGGGATCTTCATTGCCCCAAACGCTGTAGAACCTGCGCTGTAAGGTTTTCATCTGCTCTGCAACAGCTTCTTCAGCATATTTTTGCAGTTTCGAATCGATGGTGGTATATATTTTTAAGCCATCTTCATTTAAATCGTATCCATTATCGGTACACCACTTCTCCAGATATTTTGATACTGCGGCACGCAAATAGGAGTCGCCATCGCTTCCGTCTTCCATTTTACCTTCTTTAAGTTTGATGGGCTCTTTCGAAAGTATGGCCAAGCTATCCTTGCTTAGTTTATTGTTTTTATTCATCTGACTCAATACCACATTTCTGCGTACCAAAGCTTTTTCTGGATTTTTGGTTGGGTTATAAAGGCTGGTTCCTTTCAGCATACCAACAAGCATCGCAGCATCAGTGGTAGCTAAATCTTTAGTTTCCTTATCAAAATAAATTCGAGCAGCGGTCTTAATTCCGTAAGTATTATTACCGAAAGAAACCGTGTTCAGGTACATGGTGATGATGTCATTTTTAGAGTAATTAGATTCAATTTTTACAGCAGTTAACCACTCTTTAAGCTTTACAATAAGCGTTCTAACAAGGGGAATTTTCACTAAAAAACCTTGCGATTTATTATACCTGGTTCTGTATAAATTTTTGGCCAGTTGTTGAGTAATGGTACTGGCACCACCATCTTTACCCATTCCAACAACAGCACGCCCAACAGCTTGAGCATCAATCCCCCAGTGTTTATAAAAGCGAACATCTTCGGTAGCTACCAAAGCATTAATTACACTTGGCGCAATATCACTGAAACTTACCGGAGTACGGTTTTCCTTGAAATATCGACCAATCAGTTTTCCATCACTTGTATATAATTCAGACCCTACACGCAATGTAGGCGTTTTGATATCCCGATAACTTGGAGAATAGCCAAACAACCACAAAAAATTGAGTTGAAGGGCAGAAAAGAAAATAATGATAAAGAATATTAAGATTGTAAAATAACGTAAGTACTTGTTTTTTATCTCTTTGAACATATTGAACGTGCTGATAATTTGGTAAATGCTGTGGCGATAAATATAAAAAACTCTGTATGCAAATTAACGTTTTTAATTTACTAATTTTTTAGTACTATATTTAAAACATGGGTTCTGGATTAATCCGAAACTGTATATTGTGAGATGCTAATTACGATCAAAAATATTGAGAGATTAAGATAGGTACTGAATCAATCACCAAAAAAATATGGTATAAAAATGAAAAACGAATTTAAGGAGCTAATTGTACAGGGCGATAAAAAATTTTCGATTAAAAGTGCGAAAACTGATTTTACCGGTGGATACAATAAAGAAACGGCCAAAGATGCATTGATAAACTCAAAAATTGAAGTCAATCATTTACAGGAAAAATTATATGCATCAGCAACGCATTCTATACTCATTATTTTTCAGGCGATGGATGCTGCCGGGAAAGATAGCGCCATTGAACATGTAATGAGTGGATTAAACCCGCAGGGGTGCCAGGTTTTCAGTTTTAAAGTGCCAACATCCGAAGAATATAAACATGATTTTTTGTGGCGACACATCAAAGCATTACCAGAACGCGGAAGAATTGGGATTCATAATCGTTCGCACTATGAAAACGTATTGGTTTGCAAGGTTCATCCGGAATATATTTTGAGTGAAAGCCTCCCAGGTTTTGATGAGGTAAAGAAAATCAATAAAAATTTTTGGAAGAAGCGTTATGAAAGCATCAAAAATTTTGAAGAACATCTGGCTGCAAATGGAACAGTAGTGCTTAAATTCTTTTTGAATGTGAGTAAGGATGAACAGAAACAACGGTTTTTGGATAGGATAGAAGACCCTACCAAAAATTGGAAGTTTTCTTCTGGTGATATTAAGGAAAGAGCTTTGTGGGATGACTATATGAAGGCTTATGAAGACGCCATTAACGAAACAAGCACGGAAGAATCGCCATGGCACATTATTCCAGCAGATAAAAAATGGTTTGCCAGATTAGCGATTAGCGAAATAATTGCCGACAAATTGAAAAGCCTGAACATCAAATTTCCTGTTCTGGACGAAATTGAACAAGGTAAATTGATGGAAACTAAAACGGCTTTACTAAGCGAATAATTCTACCTGCTTGAACGTGGCAACTTCTTTTTGGTCATAAAATTGAATGAAATGAGATTGCCATTAAATCAAGAACAGTCTTACATAACAGCTAAAATACATTAGCTCTTACTGATAATTCATCTTAAATTTAGATAAATCTGTTTTAGGCTTTTTACGACTGGTTTCCATTTCGTAAATCGTTCGCCCCAAGTTCTTCATGAATGGAAAGCACACCGTATCGTATTCATATTTGTTGTCGTTATAAATCCCATCTTCGTTACTCTGTACAACGGCGGTAAGTAAATATTCGATTCCATTTTTAAAGTCTACGAAATAGGAGTTATCTATAATGTAGCCATAACTGTCGCCATATTTGTTAAAAATTCTGATGTTTGGATCTGGAGTTACATTTTTCTCTCTACCGTAATAAAGCATTTTAGCATATGTTGGCCAAAATTCCTTTTCATCATATTTTGGATAATCACTTTCTGTTGGATATTTGCTCATGTAAGTGTAGATCAATTTATAATCTGCAGCGGTAAGGTTAAATCGTTCATGAGCCTGTAAAGCTTCTGGAAACATTAGTTTTTGCATTAAACGATGTTGATCATTGATGGCAAATGCGTTCTTATTGGCTAAACTAAAAGGTTTATTTACCAGTTTATCTGCGCTATCTAAATAACCTTTACCCATTACCAAGTTAGTTAAGTTTAATTCGTATTCTTTCGGATCGTATTGCGCTTCTTGCTCATATACCAAACGGTCGTTATTGTAAAAACGAATTGGGTTGGTATGTTTAGCGGTTTCTCCCGCATCGCCTATGGCCAAACGGTTCAAAATTCGGCTATCTCTAAAACCATATTTTTTAAGTTTATCATTAATTTCAGCACGTCCGATAAACTCAAACAACCTATTGAAGGCATCATTATCGCTGGTAAGCAAAATCTTTTTAATAAAATGTTCAAGGGTTGGAAGACCATTTTCCGCACTGCCATCTTTTTCAACTTTAGTTTGTCCACGGAAAGCGCTATCGGTTATCATAATGCTTTTCACAGTTAAGCCTATGCTTTTTAATCGGTTTACTTTTTCCAAAGCAAAAATAACAGCCGCAAGTTTTACGGTGCTTGCAGGATAGAAATAATGGTGTGGATCTAAATTAAAACTGTAGCTCTTAAAACGTGGTTTGTTTTTAACATCACGGGTAATCTGGGTGTATAAAATCTGAACCTGATTTTTATCTCGATGGTTAAGAACAGAACCAAATAATTCCGGCTTTGATTCCATTAACTTTTCAAGCATTATAGTATCAGTTTTTTGAGCCATAACGACAGAATAGTTTAATAAAAGGGTGATCAAAAGTAGGATTCTCATTATTTTGGTTTTGATATTTAAAGTTAAACTTTTGATTGAAGAAATGCTTTCTCCATCATCCATTTTACAACTTGTTTAATTTTGTTAGCTTTGCGCCGCTTTTGGTTTCTGTGTTGTCACAGAATTAAAAGGGAATTTGGTGTAAATCCAAAACTGTCCCGCAGCTGTAAGCTCTATAATGATTTTTAATTCTACGCCACTTTTCTAGTCATAGAATGGGAAGGCTAAAAATCGGGAGTAAGTCAGAAGACCTGCCTTTAGCATATAATTTCACAGCTTTCGGGGATTGAAGCTTGGATTGAAGTACTTAGCGTTTTCGTATTTTCATTTCCTTTTCTATCTGCTGGCTGTGGGCAAAACTCACAATCAAATGAACAAAACAAAAATTTTAATTGCCGCAGGCTTAGGTTTGGGGCAAATCGCAATTGGTGAATCAGTTAAGGCACAGGATACCTTGAAACTGAAAGATGTGGTAATTTCTGCCACCAAGAATGATCAAAAACAATCACAAACAGGTAAAGTGGTTAGTATCATCAGTAGGGAAGTATTGGATCGCAGTCAGGGCAAATCTCTTCCAGAATTGATTAGCGAACAAGCCGGTATTATTGTAGCAGGTTCAGGAAGTAATCCTGGTGCTAACAAATCAGTTTTTTTCCGCGGAGCGGGAAGTGCTTACGCTGTTGTATTAATTGATGGAATCGTTCAGAATGATCCCTCGGGAAACGGCGGCGCTTTCGATCTTCGCCTTTTTGCTATCGATCAAATCGATCACATTGAAATTCTACGAGGCGGCCAGTCTACTATTTACGGCTCTGATGCCATTGCTGGGGTAATCAATATTATCACCAAAAAAGGCGGACCAAAAGGCAATACAATTTACGGTGTAGCCAGTGCAGGCAGTTACGAGGCTTATAAAGGTACAATTGGCTTAAATGGCAGTGTTGATGCTTTTACCTATAATATAAACTACACCCATCATAAAACGGATGGGATATCTGAAGCAGCAAACCCAGTGGAAAATAATACAGCGTTTGATAAAGATGGCTTTAAGACAGATGGGGTAAATGCAAACTTCGGAATAAAGTTGGATCAACATTTTTCTGTTAATCCTTTTATCAGATATTTTGAAGGTAATTACAAAATTGATGAAGCTGCTTTTACTGATGGAATAGCAGCCAACCATTCACTGCTGAAAAATTTTAGCGGGGGTGTAAATTCCAAATACGAGTTTGGAACGGGCAAGATCAATTTAAATTATAGTTACCAAAGCACTTCGAACAATACCTTAAGTAGTTTTGACGGTTTTCCATATGAAAGTGTTGGTGCTGGAAGAATAAGTTTGCTTGATTTATTTTATAACCAAAAGCTTGGAGATAAACTCGATTTATTGGTAGGCATTGATAACAGGGTGATGAGGCTATCCTCGGCAGGCAACAAACCGGAGAGTAATATTTTTGCCGCTTACGGCTCACTCTTTTTGCATGATCTAAGTATCTTCAATTTAGAAGTTGGCGGTCGCTATAACAAACACGAGCAATATGGTGAAAACTACACTTACACCATTACACCGAGTATTAATGTAATTAAAGAACTAAAATTATTCGGTACGGTTTCAACAGCTTTTAAAATTCCAACACTGAATATGCTGTTCGGGCAATACGGATCAAATTTAAACCTGAAACCAGAAAAGTCTCAGAACTATGAAGCTGGTTTTAATCTAAGTTTAGCTGATGATAAATTCTCGTTGCGTGGAGCGGCTTTCAAACGCGATTTAACAGATGCGATCATTTACGATTTCGCAGTTGGGTACATTAATCAGGAAAGTCAAAAAGTAAGAGGTTTTGAAATTGAGCCAGCAGTTAAAATATGGAAATTTACCCTTAATGGTTATTATGCTTTTACTGATGGAAACGAATATAACAGTGTAAATAATAAAGTGGAAGATTTTCTTTTTAGAAGACCAAAACATGCTTTTGGCATTACAACAGGCATCCAGGCAACTGATAATTTATTCATTAATGCCAATTTGAGGTACTTTGGTTCACGTACGGATGGAAATTTTACCGACTATGTTGTAGAAACATTGCCAAGATATAAGTTATTAAATGCTTATGCAGAATATGCGTTTGCGAAAAAACGGTTTAAAATCTTTTTCGATGCTAAAAACATTTTGAATAAAAACTATAACGAAATCATCGGTTACAATGCCATGGGTTTCAATTTTAATACAGGCCTAAGTTTTAATATCCGCTAATAAAATTTAACTTTGTGTTGTGATAAAAAATCGTACATCACAAGCAACTTGTCTTACTAACTAAATACTTTATACCAATTACTATACTAATATATGTCTAATTTGAAATTTAATCCCCGTAACCTCATTTTGTTACTAATCATATTGGTAATTACTTTGTTCCGTTTACTGGTAACGTTTAACTCAGATGAGCTTCAGTTTGCGAACTTTTCTTCTATTGGAGCGGTAGCGCTGTTTGGTGGCGCATATTTTAAAGATCATGCAAAAGCTTTTGCTTTTCCATTGGTGAGCTTGTTTTTAAGCGATTTTATTTTAGCCAGTACAATTTTTAGCAAATACAGTAATGGTTTTTTATATGAAGGATGGTATTGGACCTATCTTGCTTTCGCCTTGATGGTTTTGGTAGGAAGAGTATTATTGAAAAAGATAAATGTGGTTTCTTTACTCTCATCTACATTGACAATTGTTTTTATTCACTGGATTGTAACCGATTTCGGAGTATGGTTTCAAAACCCATCATATCCACAAACTTTAGCTGGATACTGGAGCTGCCTGGTTAAAGCAATTCCATTTGAAATCAGGTTTTTAGAAGGAACTTTAATTTACGGTGCTATTATTTTTGGTGCTTTTGAAATATTAAAATCAAAATATCCGGTTCTTAAAATGCAGAAGCAAAGCATTTAATTTCTTAATAACCTTGTTAAATCCTCTTTTGATCTGTTTCAAAAGAGGATTTTTTTTAACTTTATATTTTCCCCGTTGGATAAGCTCCAGCTGAAAAAAAATTATCCATTCTCCATTTAAAACACCTTATATCCAATGAAAGTCGTTTCTTTTTTACCAGCTGCCACCAAAATGATTTACGATATGGGTTTGCAAGAATACTTGTACGGCGTAACTTTTGAATGTCCGAAAGAGGCTGCAGATCAACCTAAAGTAGTAAGATGTGTGTTAGAGGGTAAAAATTATTCGAGTATCGAAATCGATCGTATCTTCTCCGCTTCAAAAGCACAGGGTAAAAGTTTGTATTGGGTTGATGACGAACTTTTAGAAAGCATTGCTCCAGATGTTGTTTTCACACAAGATATATGTGAGGTTTGCAACATTGATACCGTTTGTACCGAAACCGCTGTAATGAAACTGTCTAAAAAACCGACACTCGTTCCTTTATCACCAAATAACCTTCAGGATGTTTTTGAATGTGCCATAACTATTGCAAAGGCTTTAGGGAAGGAAGAAGTTGCTTTGAGGTACTTAGCCAATCTTCAACAGAAAACCGACTTTATTTTAGATGAACTACGGGCAAATAAAGCACCTTTAAAACGAGTGATGCTGATGGAATGGATTGAGCCGATCTACAACTGTGGCCATTGGATTCCTTTTCAAATCGCAGCTGCTGGTGGGGTAGATATGCTTTCCAATCCTGCCGGAGATTCAATTGTAACCCAATGGGATAAAGTCGTAAAATACAATCCTGAAGTATTGGTAATTGCCCCTTGCGGTTTTGATAAAACACGAACTTTGGCCGAAATGGATCTGCTTCTGGTAAAAAACAATTGGACAGATTTAGCAGCCGTAAAACAGAATCAGGTGTACATTGCAGATTTTGATATGTTTACCCAACCCAGCATCGGTACATTGGTTGAAGGAATAGAAGCATTGGCCTGTATGTTTCACCCGGAGATATTTAAAGCCGACGAATCAATCACTGCGAAATTTATCAATCTTTCCGAGTCAAAGACATTTCAATCTTCGCTGTTTTAAATTTAAACGAGTATTCTCCCATGGAGAGGAGAAGTGCTATAAATCATCTACGGGTGGCCAAACCATGGCAATCCAATAATTGATAATCTTAGTTTATGAAGATAGTTGTTTTAACAGGTGCAGGTATAAGTGCAGAAAGTGGATTAAAAACATTCAGGGATGCTGATGGCTTATGGGAAGGCTATAATGTTTATGATGTTGCAACTCCAGAGGCCTGGGAGCGTAATCCTGAATTGGTGCAGCAATTTTATAACGAGCGAAGAAAGCAGGTAATCGAAGCAAGACCCAACAAAGCGCATCAGCTCTTAGCTGAATTAGAGCAAGAATTTGATATAGATATTATTACGCAGAATATTGATGACTTACATGAGCGAGCTGGTTCAACTAAAGTACATCATCTTCACGGCATCATCACAAAATCACAATCAAATCTAAGGGAAGATTTGACTTATGCTATAGAAGGATCTGACTTAAAAATGGGGCAGTTATGCGAATTGGGTTCGCAGCTTCGTCCGCATGTGGTATGGTTTGGCGAAGCCGTGCCTATGATTGAAGTTGCCGCTGATATTTGTCAGCAAGCAGATATCTTCGTCTTGATTGGCACTTCATTGGCAGTTTATCCTGCCGCTGGTTTAATCGATTTTGTTCCCGCCGAAGCTATCAAATATATTATCGATCCCGTAACACCTAATGTGAAAAGGTATGGAAATGTAGTCAAGATTGAAGCGAATGCTGTTCAGGGCGTTACTCAACTAAAGGAGATCCTGAATAATGAACGATAGAAAACTTTGCATTTTTAATTGGAGCGGAGGGAAAGATAGTACCTTAGCGCTTCATTATGCCCTTCAGGATCCCACAATAGAAATCAAATACCTGGTTACAACGGTTACGGAACAATATAACCGGATTTCGATGCATGGTGTTAGAGAATCTTTGCTTATCGCTCAAGCCGAAAGTATTGGCATTCCACTATATCAAATTCGTTTAGGTGAAATGCCTGACATGGAAAGCTATGATCAAGTGATGCATGCTCACCTAACAAAATTTAAGGAAGAGGGTATTACACATTCCATTTTTGGAGACATCTTTTTGGAAGATCTTCGTCGCTATCGAGAAACAAAACTTGCAGAAATTGGACTGAAGGCCATTTTTCCGTTATGGAAAAAAGATACCACTCAACTGATTGATGACTTTCTTAACTTGAACTATAAAACCATCATTGTTTGCACACAAGAAAATTTAGAGACTTTTTGCGGAGAAATAATTACCAAAGTTTTAATTTCTGATTTACCATCAGCCATTGATCCCTGTGGCGAAAATGGAGAGTTTCACACTTTTGCTTTCGAAGGCCCTATTTTTAAAAAGAAAATCCCATTCGAGCTAGGCGATAAAGTATTTAGAACCTATAATGCACCAAAAACAGATGATGTTGATCAGGAACATACAGGATCAAAATCTCCGACCATCGGCTTCTGGTACATCGATTTATTAAATTAATTTTTATTAATTAAAACTTTTTGGCATCATTTTTTCTTTAGTACAGGTAATTAACTAAAATACACATCCTAATGAAACCTGTTTTGTGAGGTTAGGTAGCAAAACAAGATTCATATAAACAAAAAGTTATGAAAAAGATATTCGTAGTAATCGCATTGAGTTCAGTAATGTTTGCTTGTAACAATAAAGCAAAAGAGGAAGCCGCTTTAAAACAGCAAGAGGCAGAAAAACAACTTGCCATAAAAGCAGTTAAAGATAGTTTACGTTTAGATAGTTTCAAAAAAGCAGAAACAGCTAAACTGGAAGCTGAAAAAGAAGCTAAACATCAGGCAGAATTAGCAGAAGCTAGAAGAGCTGGTGCAGCATCATCTAAATCATCCAGATCTTATGCTAGTTCAGGTGGTAGCAGTTCTAGTTCTTACGGTGGTACCCAACCAACAGCTAAGAAACAAGGCTGGAGTGATGGCGCAAAAGGTGCGGTAATAGGTGGTGCAGCTGGCGCAGTTGGTGGTGCTTTAATTGATAAGAAAAAAGGTAGAGGTGCTATTATTGGTGGTTTAGTTGGAGCTGGAGGCGGTTATCTAATCGGTAGAGGTGAAGATAAAAAATCAGGTAGAGTACAGTAATTTTAAAAATAATATTTACTTTAAAGCGGCTTATCACAGCCGCTTTTTTTATGCCTATATAATTTCAAACTTTAGAATCCCTTTCAAATGATAGAAAATACTAACCTCAATAAACCAAAAGTTCAACATTTCGTATTGTTTTGGTTGAAGCCACAGTTAACAACAGATGAAATTAAAGATTTTGCTAATTTTTTCGAAAGTTTAAAGTCTATCAAATTGATTAAAAGCTTACACTATGGATTAGCGGCGAGCACACCCGCAAGATCAGTGACGGACAATTCTTTCACCTACTCATTAACAATCACCTTTGATAGTATTGAAGATCATAACGCTTACCAGAAAGATCCAACTCACTTAGATGCAGTTGAGAAATTTTCTAAAAACTGGTATAGGGTAGTGGTTCATGATACGATCATTAATTTATGAATTGCCAGGCGTAATCTATTCTTTTGTATCTCCCAAACGTTCTGCATCCAGAGATGACACTGGGGGTTGAACCCAGTAATTAAATAAAGTGTTTTCGATTATCATATCATACCAATGATAATGACGGATATCCCAATAATTTGGCGAAATAGGCACTCGAAATATTATTCTGATTAGTTAATTAATTTACAGATAATCAATGAAATATAATAACTCATATCAACTTTTAATTTATATTTTTCGTATTATAATAGTTAAAAATGGCCTAATATTCAGAATATAATTTTGAATATGTCATTAACCTCTTAATTACCAGATAGTTAAGGGTTAAAATTGATGCCTTTTATAAGCTAGGGCAAAATCAGTTCGCATAACTTTAAACCGATCTACCACGGACGCAATAAACTCTTCGTCCAAGATTTCAAATACATCATTAACACCGTCGCCACTCAAATCTAGCTCTGCAAGTTTATAGCTTTGCTCAAAAGTTCCTTGTTCAAATTTTACGATGTATTTTTGATTCATGGCAAAAATGCTAATCTTACATTCCGGATGTGGAAGTTCTGCGATTACTCTCATGTTTAAAGGTTATTTATAGTTGTAATTGATAAACCATTAAGCGTTCCACTGCTTTCGATAATTTCAAATCGGGCGAATAACTCTTCTGAGTACCATTGCCGCTCTCTAGTCAATTTGATTACATCAGAATGGTCGTGGGATTTATAAGCATAATTTTTCATGGACTGTGCATCTGTCCAGATGGAAAACGTGGCCTGATCTAAGAATGGATTTTCACCGACTCCGGCCGATAATATAAAGCCGTCTGCTTTTCTCATTGCGTCCGCCGCTCTTTTAATGTTACTTCTAAAATCTTTAACCTTGCTGAATTTAATAGCCGCTCGGGTAATTACGGCAATTTGATTAGTTGATTTTATTGAATTTTTGCTAACGACAAAAGGTTGCTTTCCAGACCATAAACCATGTGAAGATAAAGGATTAAGTAATATAGTAAACTCTTCTGATCCAAAAAAACGAAACCACTTTATCGGTAAAGATTTATTATAAAAGGCGTCGCAATCGTCCCGGGTTTCCCAATTTGTTAAGATTGCCCAATGTCTAAAGTCTGGAGGTAAGTCGACTTGTGCGTCTTTGCCACTGCCCATTAATTTCCAGAATTTACATTTATTGTTTAACCATAATGGGATTCTTAAAATCGCCATTCCCAAAAATGCGAACGGTATTGTAATCCTATTAAATTTGGTAATGGTTAAGGCAACAATCATACTGAAGAATTATGTGCTTCAAAACTAATAAAATTAAGATTGTGCTTCATTCAATTTTTTGTCATTATCAATCGATGAAGTAAAAATCAACAAAAACCTTTTTAACTTTGATCCATGGCAGAAGACTTAACTATCATCAAAACCGCTACGAAGGCTGAGCAGTATCAATCGTTAATTCCTCAAATCGAAGCTCTCCTCACGGGAGAAACAGATTTCGTGGCGAACATGGCGAATGTTGCGGCTGCATTAAAGGAACAGTTTAATTGGTTCTGGGTAGGGTTTTACCTAGTTAAAAACGATGAGCTTGTTTTAGGACCATTCCAAGGTCCTGTGGCCTGTACTAGAATCAAGAAAGGTAAAGGCGTATGTGGTTCATCATGGGAGAAAAATAGAACGCTGATAGTGCCTAACGTTGATGACTTTCCGGGACACATTGCCTGTGCTTCCGCATCAAAGTCAGAAATTGTATTGCCACTAATTAAAAATGATGAAGTAATCGGTGTGCTGGATGTTGATAGTGAATTTTTAAGTCATTTTGATGAAACAGACCAAGTTTATTTAGAGCAAGTTATATCAATTTTGTTAAATCAATAGTTTATTTGAATTGAAGTTACCTGAAGAATATTACCTCAGTGAAGATGTCGTTAAATTGGCAAAAGATTTACTAGGTAAAGTTTTATTTACTAATGTTAACGGTAATATTTCTGGAGGCACCATTGTAGAAACTGAAGCTTACTTCGGTATCAAAGATAAAGCTTCGCATGCTTATGGTGGCAGAAGAACTAACCGAACAGAAACAATGTATGCCAAGGGCGGCATTGCATATGTTTATTTATGTTATGGAGTGCATAACCTTTTTAACGTAGTAAGCGCCACCATTAACGATCCTCATGCAATCTTAATCAGGGCAATTGAGCCTTTAATAGGCAAGGAGATTATGGAAGATCGCCGCAATATGCCGTATACAAAGGCTGCCATATCCTCTGGTCCAGGCTCGGCAGCCAAGGCGCTTGGCATTGACCGTTCTTTCAATGCTAAATATCTAACTGGAGATGATGTGTGGATAGAAGACCATCAGATTACTTTTCACGACGAGGAGATTGCAACGACGCCCAGGGTAGGTATTGCCTATGCGGAAGAACATGCTCTACTGCCACTACGTTTCTTCGTTAAGGACAATAAATACGTAAGCAAACCAAATAAGATCTAGCTTCAGTCAAACATTTCATCCTTCCCGCTGTTTTCTTTCAAAGATTTAAAATCATGAAAAACGAAAAAAATATAGCGATATTAAAAGAAATGGCGGAAAGTGTTCGCACTTGTATGTTCACCACTTTTTCTGCTAACGATGAGCTTGGTAGCAGACCAATGGGAACCGCAAAGATTGAAGACAATGGAAGTATTTGGTTCTTTACGAATGAATATTCATTAAAATCTAAAGAAATTTCAAAGGAAAATAATGTGCTGCTGGCTTATAGCGATCCATCCAAAAACACGTATCTAACAGTAAAAGGACAAGCAGAGTTGGTTGATGATCAGGTGCGCAAAGAAGCATACTTTTCTCCATTTGTTAAGGCATGGTTTCCAGACGGGGTGGAAGATCCTAGATTGATTCTTATAAAAGTTACACCAGCTGAAGCTGAGTATTGGGATTCATCATCTTCAAAAATTGTAGTGCTATTTAGTATCTTGAAAGCTGCTGTGACAGGAGATACACCGGATTTAGGTAAGCACGACACGATTAAATTTTAATTTAAAATACATCTACAGGAAGCAGGATTGGAAACAATACCTGCTTTTTTTGTATTATTGAGGCAATGAAATTAGAAAATACATTAGCTTTTGCGAATGCTTTAGATCAGAAAGACCAGCTCAAAGAATTCAGAGCCCAATTCCTTTTTCCAAAGTATAAAGACAGGTCATTTATCTATCTGTGTGGCAATTCTTTAGGACTTCAACCTAAAATTGCTAAAGAGGTATTAAACAATCAATTGGATAATTGGGCAAATTATGCGGTAGAAGGTTGGTTTGATGGTGAAGAGCCTTGGATGTTTTATCATAAGGAGCTTAAACGGCTGATGGCACCAATTGTTGGCGCATCGCCAGCAGAGGTTTGTCCGATGAATACCCTTACTGTTAATCTACACTTGTTGATGGTCAGTTTTTATCAACCCAAAGGAAAAAGGTTTAAGATTATCATGGAAGGTGGAGCATTTCCCTCTGATCAGTACGCAATAGAGAGTCAGGTAAAATTTCATGGCTTCGATCCTAATGATGCAATTATAGAAGTGTTCCCTCGTGAGGAAGAAGATACGCTTAGAACCGAAGATATATTGGCTAAGATAGCCGAAAATGGGGACGAAATAGCTTTAGTGCTTTTCGGCGGAATAAACTATTACACCGGACAATGGTATGATATGGAAGCCATTACTAAAACCGGGCATAACGTTGGCGCAATTGTAGGTTGGGATTTAGCACACGCCGCAGGTAATGTTCCTGTTAAACTTCATGATTGGGGAGTAGATTTTGCTTGTTGGTGTTCATATAAATATCAAAACTCAGGTCCTGGTGGAATTAGTGGGATTTTTGTACATGAAAAACACTTTGAAAACGACAAGCTTAACAGGTTTGCGGGTTGGTGGGGTTATCAGGAAAGTAAGCGTTTTAAAATGGAAAAAGGCTTTGTCCCTGAAAGCGGAGCAGATGGATGGCAGGTGAGTTGTACTCAGGTAATGCCAATGGCTTTATACCATGCATCGTTGCAAATATTTGAAAAGGCAGGCTATATTGATAACCTGAGAAACAAAAGTATAGATTTAACTAATTATCTAGAATTCGTTATCAATGAGGTGAATAAAGAATTAAATGCCGAACAGTTTAAAATCATTACACCGAAGAATTCTAAAGATCGTGGCGCACAGCTTTCTATCATTGCAAAAGATAATGGAAAGGAAGTTTTTGATGGATTAGTGGACGCCGGTATCCTTGGCGACTGGCGTGAACCAAATGTAATACGCTTAAGCCCGATTCCTTTGTACAATTTCTTCGAAGATATTTATTTAACAGGAAAGGCACTTATTGAAGTATCTAAAAAGGTATTAAAAGCTATATAACTTATGATCCACTATAATCCGAAAGATTGGTTTACATTTATTTTTCACATTCATAAGGGTGATACCTTTCGAAAGTTATGGCCCTTGATGATCAGCATGGCAATTTTTTCTGCCTTTGTAGCATTTCTTGAGCTTAATATATTCAAACTTTCAAAAAGTGATTACGTAAGCAATATCGGTATGATGCACAGCTTGTTGGGCTTTGTAATTTCGATGCTCTTGGTATTTCGCACCAACACCTCTTACGATAGATGGTGGGAAGGAAGAAGACTCCTGGGTTCATTGACAAACGTTAGTCGCAACTTTGCGATGAAAATTAAAGCCCTCAAATTGCCAAATGATGAAGTTAGATTTTTTGAATATGGTATTCCCAAATATGCTTTTGCATTAAAAGAGCATCTTCGTGAGAAGAAATATTTTGGTAAAAACAGTTTCCTGATTGAGGTAGAAGAAAGTAAGCATATTCCAAATCAAATCGCAAGCAGTATGATTTCCCGACTGTATGACTTAACACGACAAGGTTTGATTACTCAAGAACAGCTGATTGTGCTTACCAGCGATGTAAACCAATTTACCGATATATGTGGCGGCTGCGAACGTATCAAAAACACGCCAATTCCATTTTCATATAGTGTTTTCATTAAAAAATTCATCTTTGTATACGTGCTCACCATTCCAATAGGTTGGGTTTTTAGTTTAGGATATTATTTGGTCTTAATCGTTCCCTTTATCCTCTATGTATTAGCGAGTTTGGAGCTTATAGCTGAAGAGATAGAAGACCCATTTGGTTATGATCCTAATGACTTACCAGTAGATAAAATCTCAAATAACATCGAGAAACATATTGAGGAGATTTTGAGTTAATGATAAAAATAGCCTGGCACCCGCTATATGCTCACCCGCTACCGGAAGGTCACCGATTTCCTATGCTTAAATACGAATTGATTCCCGAACAACTGTTACATGAGGGAACAATTGAAAAGGATAATTTATTTTATCCAGAGAAGGTAGCAGAAGACATCATTCTTCTATCACATGAAAAATCGTATTGGGAACAGCTTCGGGATTTAACGCTATCTGCGAAAGATCAGAGAAGGGTTGGTTTTCCATTAAATGCGCAATTGGTTGAACGAGAGTTGCGTATCACACAAGGTACAATTGATGGGACCAGGTTTGCAATTGGAAATGGAATTGCCTTTAACGTAGCCGGCGGAACGCATCACGCAGGTAGTAATTGGGGAGAAGGTTTTTGCTTATTAAATGATCAGGCGGTTGCTGCTAACTATCTGATAGGTAATAAAATAGCTAATCGAATATTAATTATTGATTTAGATGTTCATCAGGGTAATGGCACTGCTGAAATTTTTCAGAATAACTCAAATGTATTTACTTTCTCTATGCATGGAGATAAAAATTTTCCCTTCCGCAAAGAAATTTCAGATTTAGATGTACCTCTTGATGATAATATCGAAGATGACGCCTATTTGTCGTTATTAGAAACGAATCTAAATTCTGCTTTCGAGCGTTCGAAACCAGAATTTGTATTTTATTTATCTGGAGTTGATGTACTTTCTACCGATAAATTAGGAAAGTTGTCATTAAGTAAAGCTGGTTGTAAAGAACGGGATAAAATGGTACTCGTGACCTGTAAAAATAATAACATCCCCTTACAGGTGAGTATGGGCGGCGGTTATTCTACCGACATTAAAGATATTGTTGATGCGCATTGCAATACTTATCGTTTAGCTTTTGATTTATTTAGTTAAAGCAATATCCTTATCTTCGCCGAATGTTGGAGATTATTTATCAGGATGAACATTTGATTGCCATTAATAAACCTCATGGTTTATTGGTGCATCAATCTTCAATTGCCAGAGATGCAACAGAATTTGCGCTGCAAATGTTGCGAGATCAGGTTGGGAAGCACGTAAGTCCTGTGCACAGGTTAGATAGAAAAACAAGCGGTATTTTGTTGTTTGCGTTTGATAAGGAATCTGAAATTGTCATGCACCAGCAATTTATGAATGCAGAAACTGAAAAAAAATATTTAGCTATTCTTAGGGGTTTCACGCCAGAAGCGATGAATATTGATTATCCTTTAGCTAAAGAGAATGGAACGATGCAAGATGCTTATACTTCATTTAGAACCCTATCACATGCCGAGATTGATGTTCCTTTCGGAAAACATTTAACCTCCAGGTATTCACTGGTAGAGGCTACTCCTAAAACAGGGCGAATGCACCAACTGAGAAGACATTTTAGTCATATCCTGCATCCAATAATAGGAGACAGAACCCACGGATGCAACAAGCAAAATAAACTTTTCTTAGAACATTGGAACATGACAACCATGTTACTACATGCATCTGAATTGAGTTTTATACATCCTAAAACATCAACAAAAATCCATTTAAAGGCCAATCTACATGATGAATTTAAAAGAGTGATGAGTTTTATGAAAATGGAACTTTAACACAATTTTTATCCCGAAAAACTGTTTATAAATCATCTATGAATCAATACTTACGTTTAGCTTTCCCAATTTTAGCGCTTTTTGCCAGCAGTTGTTCTTCAGTTTATATGCCCAATGTACCCAATACGCCCATGTTAAGCAAGCAAGGTGAATTTAGTGGTGGCGGGCACATTTCCCTAAAGGGCAATGCTAGTATTAACGGCGCTTATGCAGTTTCAAATCATATAGGAGTGCTTTTTAGTGGCTCAAGAATGAATAGTGAACGAAAATCAAAAGATTTCGGGCACAAGCTGATTGAAATAGGTGGTGGCTATTTCGATACCTTCGGACCAGATAATAACCGAATTATCGAGATTTATGCAGGTGTTGGCAAGGGTTGGAGTGATATAACCTTTAGGGATTACAAGAATGATGTTTTAGTGAGCAGTGAGTTGCAGGAAGTTGATTACCGAAAATCGTTTCTTCAGATCAATTATAGTTCAAAAAAGAAAAATAATTTCAGGTTGTTTGGGAAAGACTTCCCAATTAATTATGGAACGGCACTTCGAATAAGTCACGTTAAAATGGATCGATTCTTTTTGAATGGGGTAGTACAGCCTAAAGAAGATAATGTTTTTTTCGAACCTATCTTTTTCACCAGAATGGGCTTAAACAAAAATATTCAATTACAATATACCACGAGCAGTAATTTTGGCTTAAAGAATAGAGATTACATGTCTGCAGGGAATTCGATCTTCACTATCGGTGTAGTGGTAAACGTTGGGGGTAAATAGTGGTTTTGGTAGGATAGAAATGATAAAGCTATTATATCAATAACTTATGATCTCAAACATAAGGATATTAACCAGCCAATTGTTTTGTTTTATTTTGAAATCTCCAGAACAATAGGATAGAAGCAGTCAGTAATCCGAAGGTTAATCCATACCATATTCCATTTACGCCCAGTCCAAAAGTAAAACCCAGCAAATAACCAACAGGTATGCCAACAACCCAATAGGCTAAAAATGTGATAAGTGTTGGCATATTAACATCGCCAATGCCTCGTAGTACACCTAAACCTACAACCTGAGTTCCATCAAATAGCTGAAAAAAACCAGCAATAATAAGCAGTTGCCCAGCAATCGCCACAACTTTTAAATCGTTGGTATAAATAAAAGGCATCAACTGGTGGGCTGCCACAAAAATTATTGCTGTCAAGCTCATAAATAAGAGAATAACGTGATAACTTGCTATTGCAGATCTACGGAGATCGTTGAAGTTCTTTTTTCCAAAATTATTACCCGTTTTAATTGTCGCCGCCGATGCGATTCCACTCGCAATCATGTACGTCATTGCAGCCAGGCTAATGGCAATTTGATGAGCGGCCTGTTCAGTTGCGCCGATTGTGCCAATTAATATTGCAGCCCCGCTAAATGCGCTAATTTCGAACGAATATTGCATGGCCACTGGTGCACCAATTTTTATGATTTTAATAGCGGTAACTTTATCAATAAAAGTGATTCTAAAGTTGATTAGATACTTTGTGAAATGAGGAGATCTCAAAACGTAAATACCCATCACTATTGCCATTAAAAAACGATCGATAAAGGTGCTAACACCTACACCGCTAACGCCCATTGGCTTTAAGCCAAACATTCCCTTTACGAAAATGATACCCAAAGTGATGTTGAGCGCATTACCCCAAATAGAAACGTACATGGCTTGTTTGGTAAAGCCTAAACCTTCTGCAAACTGTTTAAATGTTTGAAAAATAAGTAATGGAATAATCGATAGAGAGAGCCAGCCTAAGTAAGGTTTGGCATAATGAACAACTTCCGGGGTTTGTTTCAAATGATCGATGACAAGCAAAACACCAAAATGCACCAATATATAAAGTACTATACCGACAATTATATTGATGATTAAGCTATTGGACAATAATTTTCCACACTCTTCATCATTTTTGCGACCATTTTCCTGAGCAATTAAGGGCGTTAAGCCATAAGATATTCCTAAGCCTATTACCATGATCAAAATAAAAATGCTGTTCACTAATGATACAGCAGCAAGCTGGGTTGTATCAGTAAAGTGCCCAACAATAACACTATCGGCCATGTGTACCAACGTATGGCCAACTTGTGAACCCACAATTGGGAGGGCCAAATGGAGATTTTCTTTATAGTAAGGTTTGTATTTGGCGTAAATTTTAGAAAACATAAGTTTGCAAAGGTCGGCTTTTTAAACTTCAAAAAGATATCTACAAAGGTTAATTGATAAGATTTGTTCCGCGGTAACAAAGGACTTTAATAAGAGATAAGATTGAAAGCGGCAAATTTACAGTTTTCAGTTAACCGTTTATACCGCTACAAAATATTCTTCTTTTTCTGATGTATAAGGTTTTACCACATTTGTGAGTATCAGGTTCACTAGAATTTTCTGCGCCTTTCGATAGGAACACCTCAAAAGTTTGCTAAATTCTTTCAATGTAATCCTATCATGAGCGGCTAAATATTGTAGCAGGACTTTTTCGTTATCAGAATAAGAAATGAGTACGCCCTGATCTTTATGGTCATTTTTTAAGACTTCGACAATTATTTTACTTGCCAAAACAGTTTTATCGTCTATGCGAATATAGGCCCACCATTTATTCTGATCATCAAGGGCGTAATGCGGTTTGAGATCACTCTGTGGAATATTGACAATTAAAACCAATTTATCATCAACGTAAATCTCTTCAAAAAAAGGTTCTATTGCTGGTTTGCAAAATTGATGGGCAGCGGTTAAAATCATATATTTTTCTTCTTCTTCTGATTTTACACCCTTGATGGTGCCATCATCAGCCACACCAATTAATAATTTTCCACCTTTATTATTAGCAAAAGCAACTAAGCTTTTAGCAATTTTTTGAGTGTTGGTAATTGTTTTTTTAAAATCGAGCATAACGCCCTCACCCTGTAGAATCAAACTTTTTATACTCGGCATGTCAACAATTAGTAAGCAACTCTTGGCGTTTCGCCTTGGTGCAGGTTTCTGATATAAACTTCATTCATCACGGTAGCACAAAGCTCTCCGTTTTTGTTTGTAATTTCCATAGGATAAGCTTTTACAAACTTCCCTATGGTTTTTAAAGCATGTTCCGCCTCCGCAATCATTTCATCGTCAACACGAATTGTGAAATAAAGATTGCTACGCCCAGGTTTTAGATATTGAATGGACGCACTTTTTAACCAAACTCTAACTTTAAAGCCTCTTCGCTGCATCAATTGATCAAACAAAAGTGCATAAAAAGGATCGGTTGCGGCATATATTGTTCCGCCAAAGATAGAACCATTATAGTTTTTATTTAAAAAGCTTTTACTCAATTTAACAGTACAGCTTCTAAAATCATTTTCAAATTTTTGAACCCAAATGCGCTGAAAAAATAAAGGTGGATAAAAGCGCATTACCCATTTCAAGGTATTTTGAGAAATAATCATACTTCCTAATATCAGAAAGATTTGGCATGTTTTAAAGTTTTACCTTGCATGTTTTGGTAATTATTAGGTAAATTAAGGCAACACAAGTTTAGGTTGATAAAATTTATGCTGCTACACAATTTGATAGCGTCGCATATATTATCTATACAATACAACGAAGTTCTTCAATTAAAAACGAACATGCTATTTCAAGTTTTGACAGCATTTTAGTCAGGTATCACCGTTATGTGGCACGAAATAGATGCTATAACTCTCTACTTTTTCGATTGAATACCTTGTAAATCAGCAGCATAAAATTGCATCTCAATATTTCTGAAGAAAAAAAATAAAACCAAATGATTTCAAGGTTGTTAAGATTACAGATAACATTAAAAAACTATGAAAAAAATAATTTTAAGTCTTGCTTTTGCTGGTACGATAATGATTGCCACATCAGCATGCAATTCATCTAAAAACATGGCTGGATCTTCAGACAGTACCACGATGGATTCTACAACAACAGCTCCAATGGATACAACCTCGACAACCACGCCGACGGATACATCCAAAACGATGCCACCAGATACAACAAAAAAAATGCCTCCTATGTAGGAGAATAAAAAGCCACTCCAATAGAGTGGCTTTTATTTTTATAAACTATTTTATTTATTTGTGCTTATTTGTACTTTCAGCAGATAAACCAAATATTAAATGAAACCTGAATCAAAAGCCAACAATCGTAATGTAGTTTTTTTAGTTATTGTAGCTGCCCTTGGCTATTTTGTAGATATCTACGATCTTGTTTTATTTTCCGTTGTACGCGTTCAAAGTCTAACTGAAATTGGCGTTTCTGCAGAAAATATGCAGTCTGATGGTTTTTTGATCATTAACTCACAAATGTTCGGATTGTTGCTTGGCGGAATACTATGGGGGATTCTGGGAGATAAGCTGGGCAGAATTAAAGTTCTCTTTGGCTCTATACTTTTATATTCTTTAGCAAACATTGCCAATGGCTTTGTAACCACAGTTAATAGTTATGCAATCATTAGGTTTATTGCAGGTATAGGTCTGGCTGGAGAACTAGGCGCTGGCATTACCCTTGTAGCCGAGACGATGGATAAGGAGAAACGTGGATATGGAACGATGATCGTTGGTGCGATTGGTTTACTTGGAGCAGCGGTAGCGGCATCAGTAGCTTCAAAATATACCTGGCAAACTTCTTATTTTGTTGGTGGTGGCATGGGTTTAATCCTTCTTTTGCTGCGTGTTGGCACTTTCGAGTCCGGAATGTTTAAACATGCAGCCAATACAGATATCTCTAAAGGAAACATCTTCATGCTTTTTAATAACAAAAAGCGGTTTTTGAAGTATTTGTACTGCATATTAATCGGAATTCCATTATGGTTTGTTGTAGGCATATTGGTTACGCTGGCACCCGAATTTGGCAAAGCTTTAGGCGCAACAGAACCATTAAAAGCTGGGACAGGGATTATGTTTACTTACTTCGGCATTGCCATCGGCGATGTAGTTACCGGATTACTTTCGCAGGCACTTAAGTCTCGAAAAAAGACTGTGTTTATTTTTCATTTATTATCAGTAATTAGCGTGGTGGTGTATTTAACAAGTTTTGGTTTAACCAGTAGCGCATTTATTTGGATCTGTTTATTTTTGGGTTTTTCAGTCGGATACTGGGCTACTTTTGTGACTATCGCTTCAGAACAATTCGGAACAAATATTAGAGCAACAGTAACCACTACAGCACCGAATTTTGTGCGTGGGGCACTAATCCCGATTACATTTCTGTTTGAATTTTTAGCTAAAAGATATAGTTTAATCACTGCAGGCTATTTAGTGATGGCTATCTTAACCATTATAGCAGTTTTTGGCTTAAGTCAGTTGAAAGAAAGTTTTAGCAAAGATTTGGATTACCTGGAAGAGTAAATCTTTTAAGAAGCCAACCGGAGAGCTTCTAACAGTTAATGTCAACAAAATGTACTATCTAAACATAAATCCCATTAGCTATTTCAATAGGGTTAAATTTGTGTGTATTTAATAATTCCACCATGTTTAAAGAAGAAGTAGCAGAACGTTATCAGCAAATACAGGATGAGATTTGTAGAGGTTTGGAGATTGCCGATGGCAAAGGGAAATTTGCAGAAGAGCTTTGGGAAAGAAATGGTGGGGGAGGTGGCCGCACCCGAATCATGCAAAATGGCGCCATTATCGAAAAAGGTGGTGTTAATTTTTCGGCCGTTTACGGAAAACTTCCTGAAGCAGTTAAAAAAGCCTTCCAAGTTACAGATGATGATTTTTTTGCTACCGGTGTTTCAATCGTAATCCACCCGAATCATCCTTTAGTGCCGATTATTCATATGAATATTCGCTATTTTGAGCTTAATGAGGAAACACGTTGGTTTGGTGGAGGGATAGATTTAACGCCACATTATGTTTTCGAAAATGACGCCCGCTTTTTTCACCATAAACTAAAACAGGCCTGCGACGAATTTAGCACAGACTTTTATCCAAAATTTAAAAATCATGCTGATGATTACTTCTTTATCAAACATCGAGAAGAAACACGCGGTATAGGTGGTATTTTTTACGATCGTTTAAAGCCAGAAAATACAAATTTATCATGGGAAGAAATTTTGGATTTCTCGGCGAATGTGGGTGAAACTTTTTTGCCGATCTACACAGAACTGATTGATAGAAATCGGGACAAAGATTTTACAGAAGCACAGAAAAACTGGCAATATCAGCGTCGAAGCCGTTATGTTGAATTTAATTTGGTTTACGATTCGGGAACGAAATTTGGTTTGGAAACCAATGGTAGAATAGAATCGATACTGATGAGTTTGCCACCACAGGCTAACTGGGGCTATAATGTTCAACCTGATGTAGATTCAGATGAATATAAAACACAGCAATTTCTGAAAAAAGGCATTCACTGGGTTTAAAATTTAGGATAATTTGTTAAGCATTTAGAGAATCCTCCAATGGAAATTTGTATGTAAATAAATGGTTGCCGGATCTTTAAGCAATTAATCCTGGCCGACTTCAGTGTTAAGGCAAATGCTCTAAAATATGTTTTCAGTATTATTTGTTATTTGATAGATTTCCAGAGTCAATAATGCTATCAAAAACAAAATAGCTGCGCCTTAATTTTTAAATTACAAAATGTCCTATAATTAATATTATGTTAAGTTGATAATTTTGAACATCCTACTCTTCTATGAATCTAATTAGGAAATTAAAGTTCTTGAAGTTTACGATTTAGTTCCTGCACTTTATCAGTTGCATTCTTTTTGGTATAGATATCAACCAAAAGCTGAACCGTCTTTTTATCGTTAGGATTTATTTCATTAGCACGTTGCAAAGCAAACTGTGCTCGGTTAATTAAGTTATTATATTTTGCAGTTTTATCTGCTTCGTTCTTGCTTAATGTTTCATTTGCACTATTAATGTATGCTAAACTCATCTGATACAAAGCATCAAAATAATTTTGATCTGTATCAAGGGCTTTGTCGTAAGCTAAAATTGCAGTAGAGTTATTTCCACCTATTTGTTGCAAATAACCGTAAAGAAAATATAAAAGCTTATTTCCTTTCTCAACTTTCAAATTACCTTCAATAAGCGTTGCAGCTCTGGTGTAATTTTCGGTATCTAGTAAAAGATTGATGTAATCGTTGGTTAAATTTTTTTGAAAAGGATTTTTTACTAAACCATCTTCTAAAGTTTTAATGGCAGTTTCATTATCATATTTGCCTACATAAAGTTGCGCAAGTTTTTGAAACATGGCTGCATTTTGAATTCCGTTTTCTTTAGCTCTTTTGAAGTAGTTGATAGCTTCATCATAATTCTGGATATTCAAAGCACAAATTCCGGTGTTTAACGCTAAGGTCGTGTCAGCGGGAAAAGCATCGCTTACTTCCTTCAAATCCGTATAGGCTTCGGTAAAATCGTTATTAAAAAAAGATGCATTAGCTTTCTCTTGTTTTTTAATTAAAATATTATGATGTGATGCCTTTATTAAGCCTGAATTGTCTTCATACTTATCCAAGCCCCTCGCCTGCTTGATTGCGCTATTGGCGGCATCGTAAAATTTATCAGCATTTGCTTTATCTGTGTCGATTAACGATGCGTAAGATGTGAGGTAAGATTTTATTGCCCAGGTTTCTGCCCAATTTTTTGTTTTATTGTCTTTTTCTGCAGATTCTATTGATTTTAATCCCTCAGTAATTATGGCCAATTGTTTTTTTTCGTCTTCTTTATTTGCAATTGAAGCCTGCAATTTTCCAACAGAATTCCTGGCGATTAATATTTGACTTTTTTGAGCTAAAGCATTAAGTGAAGTGAATATTAAGAGCACTAATAATAACTTTGAACCGCTTTGCATAGGATAATTGTTGTGTAATGATTGATTAAAAACTGCGAATGCTGTAAAAATAAACAAAAAAAAAGAGTCTCGATAAAATCGGGACTCTTTTTTAGAATTATGAGATTTTTATTGTTTTGGAAGCGCATCTAAACGTTTCTTAATATCCTCATAATTTTTGGTATCATTTCTAAATCCATAAATGGTTTTTAAGGTCTCTAAAGCACCAACATTTTTGGAATCAATTTCTAAAGCTTTTTTGTAATAAGGTAACGACTTATCTAACAAACCGTTCATTTTGGCAGTTACCTCATTAAATTCTTTTACTTTTTTAGCATCAATTTTATTTCTATCATTTTGAAGCTTCAATGCCTGAGAGAAATAAATGTTTCCTAACAAAACCTGATAACTTGCATTATTTGGCTCCTTCGCGGCCAAAGAATTTAACATTTGCTCAGATTTTGCTGCATCACCCCTATCAATATAAATTTGAGTTTCAGTTTTAATCAGCTCTACATTTTCAGGATATTTAGCAGCTGCTTCTTTAATTATAGCTAAAGCAGCAGTGGTATCTTTTTGCTTACGCAACGTAATGTCAACCAATTCGTTATACAAGTCTGATGACTGTGGTGAATTTAATGAAATTACTTTCTTAAATTGTTGAATTGTCGCAGGCCAGTTTTCAGTATTTCTTGCTGCAATACCAGCATTTAGATACATTGCTGTATCCTGTGGATTGATTTCTGTAGCTTGAACAAATTTAGTGTATGCAGTTTTGTAATCTTTTTTGTTATAAGCCATCACGCCGGCATTTCTAACTGCATTAGCGATGTTGGTTTCTGCCAAAGCAAAATTATCTTTCTCAGCGCCTTTAGTATCGATCTTCTTACCTTCAACAATAGCATCTTGAGCTATCTTTAGATTAGCATCTGCGTTAGCAGCATCAACAGTATCGATAATCGCTGCAGATGAAGCAAATAAAGCACGGTAAGACCAAGCTTCCGGCATTATTTTAGACTTTTCATCAGCTATCGCTTTATCTGTATGCGCTAACCCAGCCTTAATCGCTTCCATCTTTTTTGGTAATGGCGTGCTAGCTCCTTGCGAGGTTAACTGGAAAATACCCCACTTCTTTTTTGCTTCGTTAACTTCGCTTTTCTGAGCAAATGCAGAGCTTACTGCTCCTGCTAAAATTATACCTAGAAATACTCTTTTCATAATATTTATTCTAATCGTTATTTAGTTAATTTTCTTCTTCCGTTTCGTCCTCTGAGTCTGTTTCATCATCATCAGTTTCTTCAGCTTCGGCAGTATCTGGCTCTATTTCTTCACCGTCAGTTACCACTACATCAGCTAAATCTACTGTTTCTTCCTCATCTTCTTCGTGGTCGATTTTTGTTACAGACGCTATCTCATCATCACCTTTAAGTGAAATTAAACGAACGCCTTGAGTAGCTCTACCCATCACCCTCAATGCAGAAACAGGAATTCTGATTACTATTCCAGATCTGTTGATGATCATCAAATCTTCGCTATCAGTAACGTCTTTAATTGATACTAATTGTCCTGTTTTTTCAGTAACGTTAATGGTTTTAACTCCTTTACCGCCACGGTTAGTTACACGATAATCTTCAATATCAGTCCGTTTTCCGTATCCTTTTTCTGATACTACTAACACCGTAACCTCTGGATTGTTTACAGCAATCATGCCAACAACTTCATCTTTGTCGTGAGCCAATCTAACACCGCGTACACCGGTTGCCGTTCTACCCATCGGACGAACAGTACTTTCGTTAAAGCGAATTGCTCTTCCTGAACGTAAAGCCATAACAATTTCGCTTTGGCCGTTGGTTAAACATGCTTCTAGTAAAACATCACCTTCGTTAATGTTTATTGCATTAATACCGTTAACACGCGGACGAGAATATGCCTCAAGAGAAGTTTTCTTAATGGTACCTTTTTTAGTACACATGATGATGAAGTTATTCTCTAGGTATTCCTGATCTTTAAGGTTCTTAACTTTGATATAAGCCTTAATTTTTTCATCTTTTGGAATATTGATGATGTTTTGAATGGCTCTTCCTTTACTGGTTCTTGAGCCTTCAGGAATTTCGTAAACCCTCAGCCAGAAACATCTTCCGGCTTCGGTAAAGAATAACATATAGTTGTGGTTAGTAGCTACCAGCATGTGCTCAATGAAATCTTCATTTCTCGAGGTACTGCCTTTTGATCCTTTTCCACCTCTACCCTGCGCTCTAAATTCGGTTGCTGGTGTACGTTTAACATAGCCTTCGTGAGAGATTGTGATCACCACTTCCTCATCATCGATGAAATCTTCCATGCTCATATCCTCCGCAGAGTGAACAATGGTCGTTTTGCGTTCATCACCAAATTTCTGTTTTACTTCTTCCAATTCATCCTTGATAATTTGCATACGCAAACCTTCATCAGCTAAAATAGATTGCAAATATTCGATGGTTTTCATCAATTCAGCATACTCTTCTTTAATCTTATCACGCTCTAGTCCTGTTAAACGACGCAATGTCATATCCAGAATAGCACGTGCTTGAATATCGCTTAAGCCAAATTTCTCCATTAAACCTACGCGGGCTTCTTCCGGAGTTTCTGATGCACGAATTAATTTAATTACTTCATCTAAATGGTCTAAAGCAATTAAATAACCTTCCAAGATATGGGCACGTTTTTCAGCTTCTGCTAGTTCATATCTCGTACGGCGAACAACAACATCATGGCGGTGATCTACAAAATGTACAATCAGGTCTTTCAGATTGAGCATCTGCGGACGACCTTTTACCAACGCAATATTATTTACACTGAAAGATGTTTGTAGAGCGGTGTACTTGTATAGATTGTTCAAAACAATCGATGCATTTGCATCGCGTTTTATCTCGTAAACGATCCGGATACCATCTTTGTTAGATTCATCTTTAATGTTCGAAATACCTTCCAATTTTTTCTCACCCACTAATTCAGCTGTACGCTCAATCATTTGGGCCTTATTAACCTGGTAAGGAATTTCGGTAACAATAATTACTTCGCGGTCTCGAAGGTTCTCAATCTCAGCTTTAGCACGCATTACAATACGTCCACGACCGGTTTCAAAAGCCTCTTTAACACCAGTGTAGCCATAAATAATACCACCTGTCGGGAAATCAGGAGCTTTGACAAACTTCATTAATTCCTCAATGGTAATATCTCTGTTATCAATGTAGTTTACAATACCTTCAATACATTCGGTTAAGTTATGTGGCGCCATGTTAGTGGCCATACCCACCGCAATACCACTAGATCCGTTAACCAAAAGGTTAGGGATTTTTGCTGGTAAAACTGTTGGCTCTTGTAACGTATCATCAAAGTTCAACTGAAAATCTACCGTATCTTTGTTGATATCAGCAAGCATTTCTTCGGCAATTTTTGAAAAACGTGCCTCCGTATAACGCATTGCTGCAGGTGAATCTCCATCGATGTGGCCAAAGTTTCCTTGTCCATCTACCATTGGATAACGTAAGCTCCAATCTTGAGCCATACGAACCATAGTAAAATATACAGATGCATCACCATGTGGGTGATACTTACCCAAAACCTCACCCACAATACGGGCAGATTTTTTATGTGGTTTATTACTGGTTACGCCAAGATCAAGCATACCGTAAAGCACCCTGCGGTGAACCGGTTTTAATCCATCGCGTACATCAGGCAAAGCCCTTGATACGATTACCGACATTGAATAGTCAATGTAGGCCGATTTCATCTGCTCCTCTATATTAATTTGGATGATTTTGTCGTTTTGTTGATTCTCTAAATCTTCTGCCATAAATTATTATTCTCGTTATCAAAAACGATATTTAAAAAAGCTATTATTATAACCTTGCGAATTTAGCAAAAATATGCCGAAATAAGGCATTGTGGAAAAGTTTTGGCCTTTAGTTCGGCTCATCAAGTCATTAAATGTTTTTGATTCTTTTAAGCGTAGTTTAAATTGATTTGTCTTTGATTAAATCAATTGTCTTATCTACAGATAATCTCAACAGCTCATCCATTTAACCTGCCCGGTCGGTTTTTACTTAATTTTAAGCGGAGATACTGCGTTCAAAATTATATTTTTGTGGTAAATCAATCTTAACATGGCCAAGGAAAGAAAATCTGCAATGAGTTTTATCATGATTACCTTACTCATTGATTTTACGGGTTTTGGAATAATTATTCCCGTTTTGCCAAAATTAATTCAGGATTTTACAGGTGGTGGCTATGGTTTAGCAGCAGAATATGGTGGATGGCTTACACTGGCATATGCATCGGTACAGTTTATATCCTCTCCTATTATCGGGGCCTTGAGTGATCGTTTTGGTAGGAGGCCAATTTTATTAAGTTCGTTATTCGGGTTAGGGATTGACTATATTTTTCTGGCCTTTGCACCATCAATCGTTTGGTTATTTGTTGGAAGAATTATCGCTGGAATTACTGGTGCGAGTTTTACCACAGCACAAGCTTACATTGCAGACATATCTTCACCCGAAAAAAGAGCTCAGAATTTTGGTTTGGTAGGTGCAGCTTTCGGCGTTGGTTTCATTCTGGGGCCTGTTTTAGGTGGTATCTTTAGCCATTTTGGAACACGGGTTCCATTTATGATTGCGGCGGGTTTGTCGCTCATTAATTGGCTTTATGGATATTTCATATTGCCAGAATCTTTACCAGTGGATAAAAGAAGGCCGTTTGAATGGAAAAGAGCGAACCCAGTTGGGTCTCTCATCAGCATTGGGAAATATCCTGCCTTACTCGGTTTGATGGTTACATTATTCCTTTTGTATTTTTCGAGTCATTCAGTTCAATCTAACTGGACATTTTATACGATGGAAAAATTCAATTGGGATGCCGCCTGGGTTGGCTACTCACTGGGCTTTGTTGGTCTTGTCATCGGGATTGTTCAGGGAGGCCTGATTAGAATTATCCTTCCGAAAATTGGTGAAAAGCGGGCGGTTTATATAGGTTTATTACTTTACGTAGTCGGATTTACGGCTTTTGCATTCGCCTCTAAAGGTTGGATGATGTTTGCTTTTATGCTTCCGTACGGATTGGCAGGGATTGGCGGACCGGCAATGCAGGGGATTATTTCCAATCAGGTGGCGGGAAATGCTCAGGGAGAAATGCAAGGTGTTTTAACTGGATTGCAAAGTTTGGCTGCCATTATTGCTCCGTGGGTGATGACCCATATTTTTGCTTATTTTATTGAAGGAAATGCTCCGGTATATTTTCCTGGTGCGCCATTCATTTTAAGTGCAGTGCTTACCCTAATTGGGTTTTTTATTGCACTTCGGTCCCTACAGAAATATCATTAGTTACGAGCCTGTATCACTTTAAATTCATTAACTGCCATCACAACGTTATATATCAGCAGTACAACAGCTTCGATGTTAGCTACTTTTTCGAGCGCTTTGTTAAAGGCTGATGAAATGATTAGTCCGAGAATAATTAATACGATTGATATGAAAAACGATAATTTGATGGATCGATAAAGCATTGATAACCTGAAAACGGTCTTCTTTTTAAAAAGCACAGGATCTTTGATCAACTCGAAAATATTTCCGAACACGAAAAATAAGATCAAAATTACAGCGACACCCGAAACTGTGCCTTGATTGAAATTAGGAATAACCAGATAGTCTTGATAAATAAAATAGGCAACAATGAGTATACACGCGAGTGCCTTAAGCAGCTGCCAGTTTTTTCCTTTTGTGAGCCAGAATAACCAGGGTGCTTTAGTGGCTTCCGCCCCATCTTCAATCTTCATTTTCAATTCAGGCGATAGATTTACAAAAGGATTTATGATGGTGATAATCAAAATTAGAACGGTACTAACAAACTGGAAAATACCATCTGAGATCAAGACATGCACTTTCTCTTGATCTAAAACAGCTGGGGAGAAAAAGGATATTAGGATTAATAGAATAATCACAGAGTGAAAAAATAGTGGGTAATAGTTTTGAATTGGATTATTTTCTATTCCAGGATTTTCGGGGATAGTTGGTTTATTGGAATCACTATCAAGGTATCTGTTTAACCACTGGATGCCAAAAAAGAGAACGAAGATGGAGAACATTGTTGTTTTAGTTAAGTTAGAGTAACACGTTTGCTAAGTTTGCCAATTCACTGCGTTCGCCCTTTTGGAGGGTAATGTGCGCATAAAGAGGATGGTTTTTTGCATTCTCGATGAGGTAGGATAATCCATTACTTTCTGAGTCCAGGTAAGGCGTATCTATTTGATAGATATCGCCTGTAAAGACGATTTTTGTATTTTCGCCAGCTCTCGAAATAATGGTTTTAACTTCATGAGGCGTTAAGTTCTGGGCCTCATCAATAATGAAGAAGATTTTGGTTAGCGTTCTCCCTCTAATAAACGCCAGTGGGGCTATGGCAATCTTTTCTGTAGTAATCAGTTCATCAATTTTCGCCGACATTTTATCATCGCTAACAAACTGATCTTTAATAAAGCGTAGGTTATCCCAAATTGGGGCCATGAATGGGTCTGTTTTCGATTTTGCATCTCCAGGTAAAAAACCAATATCCTTATTACTAAGAGATACAATGGGACGGGTAATATAAATTTGTCTAAAATCTCTGCGCTGTTCAAGTGCACTGGCAAGTGCTAAAAGTGTTTTGCCTGTGCCGGCATTCCCCTGGATGCTAACGAGCTTAATATTTTCATCTAATAAAGCGTGAATGGCAAACGCCTGTTCAATGTTTTTAGGCTTTATTTTAAAAATCGGATCTGTTGAAACTAAAGAAATGGTTTGATTATTATGGTTAAAAAAAACGTTGGCGGTTTTTCTTTTATTTTTTAAAACGAAGAAATGATTTCCTTCTTTAGCTGGCAGGCCAATATTTGCTGATCTTAAGAGTTTATCTTTTTTTACGGATTCAATTATTGATTCATCGAAGTTAAGAAGCTCTGTTTTACCAGCATAAAGCTCATCTACATTCTTGATTTTACCTGTTTCGTAGTCCTCAGCAAATAAATCAAGAGCTTTTGCTTTTAAGCGTAAGCAGATATCTTTCGAAACCAATACTACTTTTTTCTCCGGATTTTCTTCGCGTAAGCTTAAAGCTGCATTCAAGATTTTATGGTCGGTTTTACCCTTTCCAAAAATTTCTTCTGCATTTATTTTTAGCGGCTGTTCGTTCAGTATTACTTTGAACTTTCCTGCGTTTTGAGCTTTTAGTGCCACCCAATCGCTAATCAGTTTTTCCTTAGATGTTTGATCGATCAATCGGATAAAACTTCGGGCTTCAAAATTTCTAGTGTCGTTACCACTTTTAAAATTATCGAGTTCTTCTAAAACTTGGATAGGAATAGCCACGTCGTGTTCGTGAAAGTTATTGATTGCATCATGATCATATAAAATGACAGATGTATCTAAAACAAAAATCTTTTTCTTGGGGTCAGAAGTTAATTTACCTTTTGTGGCCATTTGGTAAATTTACTGTTTTAGCAAATAATAGCCGAAAGATTGATCATTCTTTTTAAATGATTTTAAAAATGAAGCCAAATAAAAACGGGGTCCTTCTTCTTTCGATTCAGTTCCCCGTTTTAACCTTAAAATCAACCGTAGTTGTAATTTAAAGCATCTAATTCTTGTTACCTTGATTTTTCCGTTTTCGCTAGGTTTTGCAACTTTTACGATTCGTGAAAATTTATTTCCAACTATTCTGTCCGTAAACTTCTTAGTTTTCAATAAGCTCTGTTTGGGCCTGTGCAATTTTCATAATAGCGATCTTTCGATCAGGTTATTACATATTCATACTCAGTTTAACCCTTTCTGAAATTAATTGTTTTCCCTGTAAACTTATCCGAAACAATTCCCTTTTCAGTTCCTTGTCTCTTTTGGATTGTTTTGTCAGAATTCAAAGTACTTCGTATTTGATATGATCTAATTTAGTAGGGAAACACATTCTTGTCAAGAGAAATCTGAAATAAATTATCAACAAAATTATCAACTTAAAAATACTGGTTATCAACATGATTAACTAAGATAATTGGCGGTTTTACCTATAAGAACAACGAAGTAGAAGTTTTATGAACATTTATAAAAATCTAGTTTATCAACACTAGGCAAATATTTGAGAACCAGCAGACTAAGGATATTCTGCTTAAAAATTATTTTTTTTTGTGAAAACTTAATTTTACAGGCAACAAAAAACCTCTGTATTATGTTATTTTTGTACATGCAGATTAGGCAACCCATCAGAAATATTCAAGACTTTTTATTGAGTACCTATTTTGCTGATGGTTTACGCATTACCATTGGCGTGCTTCTCCCCTCTCTTATTCTGGCACAATTTAGCCTGTTAACTTACGGCATGACACTTTCTCTTGGTGCTTTGTGCGTAAGCGTAGTGGATAGTCCGGGGCCAATGGTTCACAGGCGAAACGCCATGTTGGTTACCACTGTATTGATATTTCTTTTTTCCATCATTACTGGCTTAACAAACAAAAGTCATTATTTTATTGGCTTTTTACTGGCGATTTCGAGTTTCATATTCTCCATGTTTTATATCTATGGCGTTCGGGCAGCGTCGGTTGGAACTGCAGTTTTATTAATCATGGTGTTGAGTATTGATGATGTTCGCCCATGGCAGGATGTGATTATTCACGCATTAATGGTTTTGGCCGGCAGTTTATGGTATACGGGCTTAAGTTATTTCGTGTACCGCCTTCGCCCCTTCAGGCTTGTACAGCAATCGTTAAGCGATTCAATTTTAGAAGTAGCGGAGTTTTTAAGAGAGAAGGCTAAATTTTATCACCAGAATAATAATTATGATAAAACTTATGCGGATTTACTGCAGCTCCAGGTCTCTGTTCATGAAAAACAAGACGCAGTAAGGGAATTACTTTTCAGAACAAGGGAAATTGTAAGGGATTCTAGTCCGGAGGGGCGTTTTCTTTTACTGGTTTTTGTAGATATGGTTGATTTATTTGAGCAGGTAATGTCTACCTATTACAATTATCAACAGTTGCACGATCAATTTGACAAGGCAGGAATTCTATCAGATTACGAAATGGCCATTAAACGGATTTCTTACGCCCTGGATGATATTGCTTTCGCCTTAAAAAGTGGTGGCAAGCCCGTAATCTCGAAAAGGTTATTAATAGAAATTGAGCGTTTAAAAATTAAAATCAACAATCTGGAAAAAAATAATGTCAATCAGGAATATAGTACTATTGGCATCATCGCTTTGAAGAACATTGAAGTGAATATTGAGAATATTCTGGCAAGAGTGAAAACAATATTTAGTTATTTTAAAGTTCGTACCAACAAAGATCTTAGAAGAGCGGAAGTTGATACAGAGAAGTTTATTAAGCGCCAGAAATTTGATTTTGATCTTTTTAAAGAAAATTTAACCTACAGTTCTTCTACTTTTAGGCACTCCTTACGGGTTACTGTTGTAATGACGTTAGGATTTATCGTTTCGCAAATACTTGATTTTTCGCATAGCTATTGGATTTTATTAACCATACTGGTGATTTCAAAGCCTGGTTTCAGTTTAACCAAAGAGCGTAACTATCAGCGCTTAATTGGAACTACGGTAGGCGCTTTTATAGGGATGGCTGTGGTAAGTTATATTCATGATAAAAACGCCTTATTTACTATTTTGCTCATCTGCATGATTGGCAGTTATAGTTTCCAACGTAAAAATTACGTAGTAAGCGTGCTCTTTATGACCCCTTATATTCTTATCCTTTTCGATTTTCTGGGTATGGGTTCTATTGCATTGGCTCGAGAAAGGATTTATGATACTTTCATTGGATCAGGCATTGCATTATTAGCCAGTTATTCTCTATTTCCCACATGGGAACATGAAAAATTAAAAGAAGCCATGACTGATATTATAAAAGCTAACAAAGCCTACTATGAGCAAGTGGTAAAATTGTATTTCGAAAAAGTATATAACAGAACGGATTATAAATTGGCCAGAAAGGAAGTGTATGTAGCCACAGCTAATCTAGCTTCCTTATTTCAAAGAATGTTTTCTGAGCCAAAGAGCAAGCAGCTTTACATAAAAGAAGTGCATCAATTTACTGCATTAAGTCATTTATTGTCTTCGTATGTAGCTACGCTTTCTTTGTATAATAAAGAGCATGAATTTATATTTGAGAATTTTGATGCATTAAAACCAATGGCACAAAACACTAATTATTTGCTCGATACTTCGATCAATAATTTAGTTGAGGGAAACGATGCTATAGGAAACGTTCCGTTAATTAGGTTGGCTGATACCGGCGTAACGATTAACGAAGGTAAAGATCTAGTTCCCGAACAATTTGATTTGATACAAAAAGTGGCTTATGATATTTATAAACTAACTTTAAAAGTCAAAATCTAATTCTTTTTCATAAGCTCGATGATATTACAAGTATTTAAAGGCAATGTATATTGAAGTCCGTTGTCGAGTTTAAAAATGATTTGCGTTTCACAGGATAACTTCATAGCCGCCAGATCATCTCCATTAAAAATAATTGGGAAAAATTTCTGTTCTGGATTATCCGTTTTGACAGTTTCTTCTCTTTCTTTAAATTTTAATTTAAACTCAACCTCTTTCGATTTAATGTAGATTTTATCGACTTTTTTATAGTTAACATTGACAGAAAAATTAATCATTAATTGATTATCCTGTGCAGCATCTGTGTTTTTGAATAATTCATAAGCGTAATAACTATTCTCGTTGCGAAAATATTGATAATCTATTGTGCGCTTGGTTTGTTGGCTATAAGCCCATCCGCCTAGCAGAATAAAAACAACTATTAGAAAGAATTTTTTCATCATTTAAAATTTTGGACAAGGAACCTTGAAGCCTTTGAAATTGTTATGGCGGTAAATGAGCGACAATTCATAAGTGCGTGGCGTTGCACTCATCAATTTGTTTCCGTAAACGGTGTAATTTAAGCCAGCGCTCACATCGCCCATTGTAACGCCCAAGTAAGGATAAAATGAGGCCTCGTTAAACTTGAACCACATTCCGAAATTTAATTTCAATCGAGTTTCATCATTGGGTTTTAATCCCACGACAGTACCCAAGATAGTGTCTTTATTATTTCGCTGAACATTATAAACGCCAGTTACATTTAAATCGAGATAATTACTAAGCAAATAAAGCATCCCAAAATTTACCGTTTGCCTGGAAGGAACATATTCGTTTGTATTATTCAAGAGTGTTTCCTGAGGTTTTGTTAAATGATAATGCGCATATCCCAAAACGAAACTAACATGATCAAAAGTGGCTGAGAAATTACCGCCGATATTGACGTCGAAGTAAGAGGTTTTATCGTTCTTTAAATCTAGGTAATTCGGTAGCGAATTGTCGAAGCCCCCATCAGTATATTGCGATGCAAAAGTTAGTTTGTTATAGTCTAAAAATCTAGAAACATAAGACACTTGTGGCGCCAAACCGAACTTAAACCGGTGATCTACATCAAGATATTGATAATAAGACATGCTTGCACTGATATACTGCGACTTTAGCGCCTTGTTAAACGATTCATCTAACAACCCGCTTAAACCTAAACTGAATACGCTGTTAGTGAAATTTTCGTCTTCCACAAGCTTAACATCGCCAGAAACACTATAAGTATTGTAAGGATCGCCTAAATTTCCCCATTGCTGGCGTGTGTTTACTGCGAGGCGATACTCTCCATGAAAAAAACCTGTAAAAGCTGGGTTCAAAGATAGAGGAGCCGCAAAGTATTGTGAAAACTTTGGATCCTGTGCAGAACAACATAATGTAACCAAGCACAAAAATGAAAGGAGAAGCGATTTGTACATTATAATATCAATATGGTTTTACCTGTAGTTTGAAATTTTCCGCCAAAGGTGTCAATCCCTTCTGCAAACCATGAAAATGTTTCTAATGGTTGCATTTTGCTTTTGAATTGACCATCCCAACCATTTGCGGCTAAATCAGTCTGAAAAACGAGAATTCCCCATTTATTGAAGACCTTGAAACTTGTCAACTTTTGAATACTTACCAGAAATGGATACAATCGGTTATTTGTATCCTTATTTGGTGTAAACGCTGTAGGAACAACAATTTTCGGCTGAGGTAAAATGTTAAGTTCTATCGATGCCGAAACCGAACATCCCTTGTCATTTTGAAGGGAAATATAATAAATGCCAGCTTTATTAATTCTCGTAGGATCAGCAATTGGCCGACTTAACGATGCATCATGAAAATACCCAACCTTCAGATAATCTTTGCTCCCCTTTATATTTTCTGCAGATGTAAGATCAATAAAATCGTTATCAAAAATAGGTCTTGGTTTATTAAGAACAATGGTTGGCAATGGATTAACGGTTACTTTTAGCCTACTATAAACGAAGCAACCAGATGGGTTTGTAGCCTTAACAAAGTAAATCCCCGATTTAGATACCGTTTTTGGATTCACCAGTTTCTCAGTCATCCCCTCGTTTGTATAGAATGAATAACTTAATTGCTCAGAACTTCCTTCGAAAAGATTGGGGTTAGTTAAATCGATTTTTTCGGGATAACACACTTCAGATGGATCTTTAACGACCAAAACAGGTAGATCATTAATTACCACGTTAACTTTACCGTTTACCGAACAACCTTGTGCATTAGTAGCAGTGACGTAGTAAGTTCCGGTTTTAGTTACGTTTTCTGGATTAGCAAGGGGGATTGTTATGGCTGCATCTTCGAAAAATTTGTATTGGAAGGAATCATCGCTACCGGCAAAAATACTTGGAGATGAAATGTTAACCTTATTTGGAAAACATACTGCAGTGGGATTACTAATCTTTAATAAAGGTTTTGAACTGATTTCAACTTCAATCGGGAGAATTTTATTGCAACCTAAATTATTGGAAAAATTAACATAATAAATACCAGAGACGTTTACGGCATTAGGATTTGGCAAAACTTTAGTTGCTTTCTCATCTTTAAAATAAGTTCTGGAAATACCATCTAGGTTTGAATACAGGAGATTGTTTGTAATATCAACGGTTTCGTTATAACAAACTGCCGGAGGATTTTTAACAGTGATATTAGCAATATCGAATACAGCAACATCAATCGTCGCAAAGCTTTCACAGCCTTTATAATTAGTGGCCTTAATGAAATATTTACTGTTTTGTGTTATCTTAACTAAGCCAGTACCTGTTGCGTTAAATCCTTATCCTGATAAACCAGATAAGTAAAGCCCTCATTTTTATTCAGAATATAATTAGCGCTGGTCAAATCAATTTCAGTGTTTTCGCATACTGTGTATTTTTCTTGGACCAGAACCTGGTAATCGACACTATGCACTACAGCTTCTACGGAGCTAGGACATCCAAATCCATCATATGGCATTAAATCCAGAATAATTTTTGATCCTTCAGCCGGTGTGGGTTTTAACGTAATTGATTGGCCTGAACCATATTTCACAGATCTATCTGCATTATACCAATTGTAATTTTTGAAGCCGCTAGGTCCAGATATATTTAGCTCGTCGGCACTTTTACAAAAAGTATTGCCCACAATTAAATCGCCACAAAGATTATTTACATCTACATAAGCATAGCCAAAATGACCACCTAGGGCACAATCTGCGCTAATAAATTCTATCAATAATTTTTTGCCCTGATAGCCAGATAAGTTAATGGTAACTGGTGTCCATTCTTTATAAATTACGGAGTTGTTGACCTTCGATTTTGTAAAACCTGGCAATGAAGATGTTGCTACATACTCAAAGGATGCACAAGGAATATAAGCATTTTTTTCAAGGTCTTTAACTCTGGCTATAAATCTTGGCTGCTCTTCCAAAGGGTGATTTGGATCTTCCAAAACCACAGCATATTGATAGGTGAGAGTAAATTCTGGTCTATCTGCAGGCACGTTTAATAAATAAGATATGCCATCTGCTTGGGCTCCTGTACCGTTGTTCCCCAACTTTACGGTAAAGTTGCCGCCATTTTTTGGGATCAGCGAAAAGCCTCCATAAAAGTCTTTCTCCGTTTTAGCAGAGATTAGCGTATGTCTGCCAGAAGCCGGATTGTTAACTTCATTGGTATAAATTACATTCTTGTTTTTGTCGATACTTGCAAGCCCGGTAAAAAGCTTCCAGTTCGAAAAATTTCCATTTTCGAAACCGATATTTTCCGGACAGGTTTGAGCACTCAATTTTGATGGAATAGCAATTATCGCTATCAGCAACATCAACAACAATTTATTAATCAACGGGACGATAATTAAAAAGTGATATTGTAAAAATATTATTTTAGTATCTGCTTAACATTTCAGCACCCCTTACAATGCCTTTTATTACACGAAATTTGACGCTCACTATTTGGAATAGATTTTTATCTCCATTGGTATTGATAAAAGACCAGATATAACTCATTGATAAATAGAATCTTAACCCCATATAACGATTTTTGTACCAGTTGCGGGTACCTTACTCACCTCTATTAAAACCTTGGTTTTTTTGTGCTTTTTTACACAAAATATTTTTGCCCATCTATTTTTAGCTTAAAAAAGGTTTTAATTACGTTTAACTGCGATAATTTTAAGCGTGTCGTGGTTGCAAACAATGCCGGATAGTGTTTGTTTATCTAGTTAAATAAATTATTATGGAAAAGCTATATACAGCTGAAGTTACAGCTACTGGAGGAAGAGATGGACACATTAAATCGAGCGATGGAATTTTAGATTTCGAACTTAGAAAGCCAAAAGAACTTGGTGGGCAAGGCGGAGCTACTAATCCCGAAGAATTATTTGCTGCGGCTTGGGGACCTTGTTATCTAGGTGCTTTAGGTTCGGTTGCAGAACGTGAAGGCGTTGATGTGAGTGAAGCAAATGTTAAAGTGTTGGTTTCTTTCAATAAGGATGGAAATTCGTTTGTATTATCTGCGGATTTAGATGTACACATTCCTGGAATATCTCATGAAGAAGCGCAGGCTATTGCTGATAAAGCACACAGAGCTTGCCCTTATTCGAAAGCTGTTAAAGGCAATATAGAGGTTAGAGTAACGGCAGTTTAAGCAACTGCAATTTTGATTATAAGTCGGCGGATTAAATTCTTCCGACTTTTTTATTTAATAGTGTTAGAGTAATAATAACTTGCTGGCTAAACCGAGAATGAGGAGAAAACCAAAAACATCGGTAAAGGTGGTTATAATGATGGATGACGCAATAGCTGGATCAATCCCAACACGTTTTAATATCAACGGAATCCCCGCTCCTGTTACCCCGGCTATTAAAAGATTTCCTGTCATGGCTAAAAATATGACCAAACCTAACATAGGGTTTCCATCAAAGAAAAAAGCAAAAATAAATACGATTATTCCGTTTACAGCTCCATTAATTAAACCTACAGTAAATTCTTTTAAAACCGTTCTGTAAGCCTGCTTATCCGTTAAATCGTAAAGTGAGATACGCCTAACGGTTACCGCAAGCGCCTGTGTTGCTGCGTTCCCGCCCATCCCGGCAATAATAGTCATGTAAGCGGCCAGCGATGGAATCAATTTAATGGTTGGGTCGAAATACCGTACAACAGAAGAAGCTAGAAATGCCGTGCCGAGGTTAATGATTAACCAAGGCAAACGTGATTTTACTGCCTCTACCCAATTACCGCTTAGTTCTTCATCTTCGGATACCCCGGAAATTTTCAAGATATCTTCAGTGCTCTCTGCTTCCATCACGTCGATCACGTCATCGAATGTAACCCTGCCTAATAATTTTTGGTTGTCATCAATTACCGGAATACTGGTTAAGTTATACTGCGAAATTAGATATGCTACCTCCTCCTGGTCAGTATCCGGATGAACATAAACGGCATCCATTTTAACCAGCTCGGTTATTTGAGCGTTATGTTTCGCTTTAATGATATCTTTTAATGATACAATTCCTTTGAATATTTTTTCGTCGTCTACTACATAAATGGTGTAAAACTCTTCCATTTCTTCACTCTGGCGAATGATTTCCTCAATGGCATCTTTTTTAGTGAGATTAATATTAACACAGATAATTTCTGTGTTCATTAAACCACCTGCAGTTTTTTCGTCGTAGGTTAAAAGATTCCTAATCTCTGTTGCATGTTCATCCTGCAAATCTTCCAGAATTTCTGCCTGCTCGTGATCTTCGAGTTGAGAAATAATATCGGTTGCATCATCATAGTCTAGTTCTTCTACAATTTCTGTACGCTTATCAGGATGAAGTTCAAATAGCAAGTCTTCTGGATGTGATTCTTCATCCATTTCAGAAATAATTTCTGATGCAATTTCTGCAGGAAGGATATTGATGATATGTCTTTGTTCAGATTTGTCTAATCTTTCGAATAAAATAGCAATTTCCGAAGCATGGTATTCCTCTAAAACCTCTTTTAAGGTTTCATCACCAGCTAAAATGGCATTTTTTACCTTTAGTACATCGCTTTTATCTATCTCGAATGACTGCATCGCTCCTTTGACCTAACCAATATGTGTTTAAAGCTACTAAGGTATAAAAAGCAAATAGAATTTACTTACTTAAACCAGCCCTTGCGCCAAAAATAAATCACTTGTACCACAGCAATTATACCCATCACAATCCAGGTATAGATGTAACCATGCGGGCTGTAAAGTTCAGGCATATTGTCTGGCATTACTTTGCCAGTTACGGGATCTTCCCGGCTAAAATTCATTCCATAAATACCTGCAATGAATGTTAAAGGAATGAATATAGAAGAAATGATGGTCAGCACTTTCATAATCTCGTTCATCCTGTTGCTGATGATTGAAAGGTTCATATCAATATTTGCTGATGCAATTTCCTTTAACGACTCAATAAAATCAATGATTTGGATGCAATGATCGTAGGCGTCTTTCATATATGTTTTGGTCAGATCAGAAATCAGCGGGCTGTCTGTTCTAATAATGTCGTTCAGCTTATCTCGTTCTGGCCAGGCAATTTTCCTAATGGTGATTAATGATCGTTTAATGGCTTGGGTATCGTACATGATTCTCTTATCAGGCCGATCATAAAGTCTATCTTCAATAGCGTCAAGCTCTTCTCCCCAAAAGTTCAACAGTGAAAAATAATTGTCGACAATTACATCCATTATTGCATACATCAAATAACTGCTTCCACCGATGCGAATATTTCCCTTGCCAATCTCCAATCGTTTTCTAACTGGCTCAAAGCAATCAGAATAGGTTTCCTGAAAGGTAATTAAGGTTCTTTCTGATAAGATAAAAGAGATTTGATCATTACATAAAACGCCGTCCTCACCTAAATAAAGATGTCTGCTTACAGAAAAAATATAATTATCGTTGTCATATTCATCCAGTTTTGGCCTTTGATAAGAACTTGTAATGTCTTCCAAAACTAACCTGCTAATGTCGAATTTCGAATAAAGCGTTTCGAACATAGTTGGATCTGCCAAACCTTTTATATCGAACCAATAATTATAGCTCTTATCCTGAATCAGCTTTTCGATATTATTGATGTTTTTCAGTTCCTCTTTTTTATGAGATTTATCATTATAAGTATGAAGAACGATCACAGGCTTCAAAGCCTCATCATCGATTGCATAAAGCCCTGGGCTTGTTCCTGGCGCTGGAACTTTATAATGCTTGTGGCGACTGCGAGGTTTGTTTTTTCCCATTTTATAAATACAACTTGGCTTGTGGACCTTGGTTGAACAACAAATCAACTATACTTAAGTTGTTTAAAAATTGATACCTGTCTTCAAAAACCTGATAATATGGCTTACTGTTTACAATATCGCCATTTTTTTTAGGATTCATCATCCCTCTAAAGTCTAACTCTGGAGCAATTTGATCTTCATAAGAAGTTGTTGTGACTAAGGCAATTTTTAGCTTGAGTTTTTGCAATAGCCATTCCATCAACTCCATATTATAATCAAAAAGGAATTCAAACCTATTTTGGTAAAATCTCGATAGTTCATCCTCATAATATTCAAAATAAGCCGAGCTGCGGTAGCAGGTTTCTAAACTCAACCAATGTAAACGTTGCCAATTAAAATCATAGCTGATGCGAACATCTTTCATTTTTTTATGCGTTTTTGATCCTTTTACCAGAGGAACTGTTAGATCTAATTTACCATTTGGAGAATAGATACTTGCTCGATTGCGATAGGTTTGCTTTGCTAAATGTTCATGTTTTTCTATTAAAAAATCATTACCAAATTGCTGTATCAAGCTAAAATAACCTACAGGAGGAAGATAAAATAATGGTAGTATAGCTGTATTCTGCATTTGAAAATTTATGTTTGTAGCTGAAACCAATAAAAATAATGATTAAAAGAGTAATGGCGCACATTGGCGTATTTTTTTTATACCTCGTGTCGCTACTACCACTGCCTGTCTTATTTTTTTTTGCAAGATTACTATATTATCTTCTTTATTATGTAATCGGTTATCGAAAAAAAGTTGTTCGCCAGAATTTAGTGAACTCTTTTCCTGAAAAATCAAGTGATGAAATTATTGCTATAGAGAAAAAGTTTTTTCTTTTCTTATCACAACTCATTTTTGAGATCATAAAAATGACCACCATTTCGGAACAAGAAACTTTAAAAAGGGTGAAATTTTCTGGCTTGGAACAATTGGAGAAACATTTTAATGCTGGCGAAAGTGTTTTGGCCTGTACCGGGCATTATGGCAATTGGGAATTAGGAACCTTGGCATTAGGTCTAAATACATCGGCTAAAACGATGGTTATCTATAAACCGTTAAGCAATAAAATTGTTGAGACCTGGTTTAATGGTTTCAGAACAAAATATGGGAATATTTTTATCGCTATGCGCCAAACTTTAAGAGGCTTGGCTGCTTATAAAAACGAACCTACATTATTTTGTTTTGCAACTGATCAAGCTCCTACCCGTCAGGAAACCAAATATTTTGTTGATTTTTTAAATCAGCCTACAGCAGCATTATTGGGATTAGAAAAAATCGCCAAATCAACCAACAGACCAATTTATTATTTTAAAGTTACGGTAGTGAAGAAAGGTTATTACCATGTTGAGGTTTTGCCTATGTGTTTAAATCCGTCATTAATGGATGAATACGAAATTACTAACTTGCACTTTAAATTTTTAGAAGATATTATAAAAGAACAGCCTCAGTATTGGTTATGGAGCCATAAACGCTGGAAATTTAAACCCGAATAACAACATGAATCCTTCAGTAGCCGTTGTCATATTAAACTGGAATGGAAAGGCTTTTCTACAACAATTTTTACCAGGAATATTACTTACCCAATACGATAACCTGCAAATTTTTGTAGGTGATAATGCATCTACAGATGATTCTGTGGCATTTTTAGAAATTAACTTCCCTACAGTTAAAATCATTAAAAACGATTTAAATTATGGTTTTGCTGGTGGTTACAATAAGGTTTTGGAGCGGGTTGAAGCGGAGTATTTTGTGCTCTTAAATTCGGATGTTGAAGTGACATCCAACTGGATTAAGCCCGTTATCGATTTAATGGAAAGCGATGATTCTATCGCGGCAGCTCAGCCAAAAATCAAATCACAGTTAAAGAAAAGCGACTTTGAATATGCAGGTGCTGCCGGTGGTTATCTGGATATTTATGCCTATCCATTTTGCCGTGGTCGTTTGTTTAATGTTTACGAGTCGGATGAGGGCCAATACAACGATCAAAAAGAAATATTTTGGGCAAGTGGTGCAGCGTTTTTTATTAAAAGCAGATGCTGGATAGAAACAGGAGGCCTGGATGCCGACTTGTTTGCCCACATGGAAGAAATAGATTTGTGCTGGCGATTGAAAAATTTAAATTACAAAATTATGTACTGTCCAACCTCGGAAGTTTTTCATGTTGGTGGCGGTACATTACAAACTGAAAACCCTTTTAAAACTTATCTAAATTTCAGGAACAACCTGATTATTATGCAGAAAAATTTGCCTGCAGGTGATGCCTTTTTTAGAATAGGCATTAGAATGTGGATAGATTTTGTGGCCTGGTGGCACTTCCTATTATCGGGGAAACCTAAATTTACATTGGCTGTAACAAAAGGACATTGGCATTTCATAAAATCGATTGCTAAAACAAATAAAAAACGAACTTCTGTACAGAAGCCTTATGCTGCACACGCTGGTGTATATAACAATAGCGTAGTTTGGGCATTCTTCATCAAGAAAATAAAATATTTTAGTAAACTTTAATTTGCCACCAACGCTTCGTCTATAGATTTCTTAATCCATAAAACTGTATTTGCTGCTAAACCGTTAGTGCTAAATTTAATTTTTCCAGTCTTATCAATTACAACATGCGTTGGATATGAATTAACAGTCTGTTGATTACTTATAGCTCTGCCATTGTCTATAATTGAATATTTATAGGGATTATTTTTCAAAAATTCTTGCAGTTTATTTTTATCATCTAATGCCACTGCCAGAAATACAATATTATTATCTGTTTTATAAGAATCTACCATTTCATTTAAAAAGGGTATTTCTATCTTACAGGGTGGACAATTTATAAACCAAAAATTTAAAACTATAATTTTATTTTTCATTTCTGATAAGTCGTAATGGTTTCCGTTCAAATCGGTTACCTTAAATCCCTTAAAAAGTTTTCCAGCAGGGAAACTCAAACTTTCGTTTGGTTTAGGCATGCTGAAAAGCATTGCTTTTGTTTGATCTTCAGTTAATTTATACAATAAAAATTCAGGCTTCCCATTACTATCTGTCGTATTCGTTGATTTTACTGAGTATCTACCCGAGAACCACATCAGTTTCCAATCATCAAAACTATATAATTTGCCATCCTCCCCTTTCACAATTGATTTTTCATCAGGTTGCAAATTTGATACGGACTTGTTTTGGGCATATCCAAAATTTATAAATAATAAAAACAAAAGTGACAGGATTGACTTTTTCATTTTGAGATGTATTATCTTGTTATTAAACTTTCAATAGCTAAACGATAACCTTTCATTCCAAACCCGGTTAACACACCCTGGCAATTTTTTCCGGTTAAAGATACATGTCTATATTCTTCACGGGCATAAATGTTCGATACGTGTACCTCAACAACTGGGGTTTTAATTGCAGCAATGGCATCAGCAATGGCTACAGAAGTATGTGAATAACCGCCTGCATTTAGCACCACCCCATCATAACTAAAGCCAACTTCATGTAATTTATTAATTAATTCGCCTTCTACATTGCTTTGAAAATACGCTATTTCTATGTTGGGATATAATAATTTAAGCTCCTTCACATAATCTTCAATGCTGATATTGCCATAAATAGAAGGTTCACGAACGCCAAGTAAATTTAAATTTGGGCCGTTAATTATTTGAATTTTCATGATCAATTAATGGTTTTATGTTGTAACGTTGCAATGTTATAAAAAATCTTAAATAAAAGCATGCTTTGGCAATCATATATTAAAGGATTTAGAGCTTACTTGAAATTAGAGAGATCGCTTTCTGACCATTCTGTGCATGCATATCTGAATGATATCGCTAAGTTGAGCCAGTATTTCGAAGCTATGGAAGAGGAGCCCAAATTAACGGATATAAAGGCCTCTGATATCAAATCATTTATCAGCTGGTTAAATAACCTGGGTATGCTAGCCAGTACGCAAGCCCGGGTAATTTCAGGTATGAAAGCATTTTTTACCTATTTAATGTTGGAAGAGGTCATTCAGATCGATCCGATGGCATTGATCGAAGCGCCAAAACTTAGTCGAAAGTTGCCTGATATGCTGAATATTCACGAAATCAATGGTCTTATTGAGGCTATTGATGCTTCGAAACCAGAAGGAATGCGCAACAAAGCTATTATAGAAGTGCTTTATGGTTGCGGATTGAGGGTATCTGAATTAACGGATTTGAAAATTTCGAACTTATATCCACAGATTGAATTTATAAAAGTTATTGGCAAAGGGAACAAAGAGCGATTGGTTCCTATTGGTGGAGTTGCTTTAAAACTACTGGATATCTACTTAAATCAAGTTCGCAATCACATGACGATAAAAAAGGGAAATGAAGATTTTATTTTCCTTAATCGCTTTGGCGCAAAACTTTCCCGTATTTCTGTTTTTAATCTCGTTAAAAGCCTTGCTGTAGCTACTGGCCTCAAGAAAACAATTAGTCCGCACACTTTGCGCCATTCTTTTGCAACACATTTAATAGAAGGTGGCGCCGATTTACGAGCAGTACAAGAAATGCTGGGACACTCAAGCATTACAACAACTGAAATTTACACCCATATCGACAGGGATTACTTGCGGGAAGTAATTACACAGTTTCATCCGAGATCGTAGTTGCCTGATCAAAGCTCGCTTTAATCATTCGGTTTTTGAACTGCATATCTTTTCTCAAATCGATACTTGTAAATCCTTTAGCTGAAAGCATTTCTATAGTTTCAGATGATAAAAATTCATTAATTTCGAGGTACAAATTACCAGTTGGTTTTAAGTTGGTTTTGGCAAAATCTGCAATGGCATTATAAAAAATCAATGGATTATTATCATCAACAAACAAGGCCAGTTGTGGCTCATAATCTAACACATTAGCATGCATGCCTGCTTTTTCTAAGTCTCTGATGTAAGGTGGGTTACTCACAATTACATCATATTTTTCTTCACTTGAATATTTCAGGATATCCGCATGAATGAATGATAGTGGTGTATTCAGCTGAACCGCATTTTTTTGCGCTACTTCGAGTGCATCAGTAGAAACATCTAAGGATGAAACTGATGCTTCCGACAGGTGCTTTTTTAGGGTAATTGGAATGCAACCCGAGCCCGTACCAATATCGAAAATTTTAATCGAGTCAGTTGGCTTAAGCTTAAGGTCTGAAATAATCCAATCTACCAACTCTTCTGTTTCGGGCCTTGGAATGAGTACATTTTCATTCACGATAAAGACTAAACCATAAAAATGGGTTTCGCCCAATATATATTGAATGGGCTTTCCAATGATCAAATCGTTTAAGATACTTAGCATTTTTTGGAGATGAACGAAGTCCATTACACTATCGCCCATCATGCGCAATTTACCCGGTGAAAATTTCAAAACATGTTCTGCAGCCAGACTAAACATCGCTCTGGCTTCATCACCATCATATTGTTGACTTAATTCTTCTTTGAAATGCTCTTCTAACTCTCCTAATTTCATCGTTGTAAAATTAATATTTTTGAAACCATATCGATGATGTTTGTAAGGCTAATGGCTCATTTTTTAGTATTTTTGCGCAAATGACCGACGAATTTTACATGAAACGCTGCTTAGAGCTGGCGGCCTTAGCAATTGGAAATGTAAGTCCTAACCCCATGGTTGGCTGCGTAATTGTTCATAATGGGAAACTTATCGGTGAAGGTTATCATCAAGAATTTGGTAAGGCCCATGCAGAACCGAATGCTATAAAATCGGTTTTCGATCAGTACGGCGATGACAGTGATGAATTATTAAAGCAAGCCATTGCTTATGTAAACTTAGAACCCTGTGCGCATTTTGGTAAAACCCCTCCCTGTGCCGATTTATTTGTAAAGCATCAGTTGAAAAAAGTTGTAATTGGCAATCGTGATCCGTTTTCGGGGGTAGATGGCAAAGGGATTGAGAAGTTAAGAAATGCGGGTATAGAAGTAGTAAGTGGTGTTTTAGAGGAAGAGTGCAAATATTTTAACCGCAGATTTTTCACAAGAATTCTGCAGCAGCGACCGTATATCACCCTTAAATGGGCAGAAACCGCAAACGGGTATTTTGCAACCAATGATGGGCACCAGAAATGGATTAGTGGCGCTTTAGCCAAAAGAATGGCCCATCAATGGCGGACAGAGGAGGATGCCATTTTAATTGGCAAGCAAACGGCCATCATCGATAATCCTCAACTCACAGCACGAGAGTGGCCAGGAAAAAATCCCACCCGCCTTGTAATTGATAAGAATCTCGACGTTCCACAAAACAACTACATTTTTAATGATGAAGCTAAGACCATCATCTTCAATGAAATTAAAACAGATGTGGTTGGAAATGTTCACTACATTCAAATGGAAGATATGCACTTCTATCTGGCTCAAAAAATAGCCTTTCAACTTTATTTGATGGATATGCAATCGGTAATTGTTGAAGGTGGGGCGAATATTTTAAAGCAATTCCTGGAGGCTAATATCTGGGATGAAGCCAGAATTTTTAGTTCTCAGGGCAGTTGGAACAACGGCATTCCCTCGCCAGTGATCAACGGTCGTTTACAAGAGCAAATCCGGGTTGGTTCTGATCAACTATCCATCTATATTAATCAGCACAACTAAATGATTTACATACTATTAAGCATTTGCTGCAGCGTTACAGTTGCCGTATTGCTAAAATTGGCAAAACGCTATCAAATCAATATCATTCAGGCAGTTACAGTAAATTATTTTGCTGCTTTAATCTTATGTTATATTTTCTTTAAGCCAGATGTTGCTGTTGTAAATTCTAGTGCTCCCTGGTCAATTTACTTATCGCTAGCAGTATTATTGCCTTCGGTATTTTTGCTTTTGGCTGCATCAATAAGAAACCTCGGTATCGTAAAAACCGATATCGCCCAGCGATTATCTCTTTTTATCCCCATCTTGGCTGCTTATTTTATATTCCGTGAAGATTTTAATCAACTAAAAATAATTGGTTTATTAGTCGGGTTTCCCGCTATCGTTTTAACTTTCCTTCGAAAAACTGATCAGAAGGAAAACCAGGGAAATTGGATTTATCCATTAATGGTTTTTATAGGTTTTGGTGTTATAGATGTACTCTTCAAACAAATTGCCTTATATAAATTACTTCCATACACAACCTCGCTCTTCGTTATTTTTTGCCTAGCGTTTATCGTTTCGCTCATCATTGTAATCGTATTAATGATCAGTAGAAAAATCAAAACTCAGCTGGTTAATTTGGCTTGCGGCTTGGTTTTAGGATTATTTAATTTTGGTAACATTTTGTTTTATATGAAAGCCCATAAAGCCTTGTCCAGCAATCCATCAACAGTTTTTGCAGCAATGAATATGGGGGTAATCGTAGTAGGAAGTTTAATTGGAATAATCATATTCAAGGAGAAATTAACAAAAATAAATTACCTCGGAATCGTGTTAGCCCTTGCTGCTGTCATCTTTATTACCTTGTCGCAAAATGCTGTTCGATGATTCTTATAAAACGATAGAAAATCCTTCAGAAGGAATTTTTCGTGATAAAGGCAGTAAATTCATCGCTTACTCCTATCCTATCCGCAATGAAGATGAGGTAAAGCCTATTATTGCAAATCTTCGTAATGAACATTCCAAGGCTAGACATTGGTGTTATGCCTATCGTTTAACTCCCGATCGTTCTGTTTTTCGTATTAACGATGATGGCGAACCCTCAGGCACTGCTGGCAGACCGATTTTGAATTGCTTACTATCTGCCGATCTTACAAACGTAGTGATCGTGGTAGTCCGTTATTTTGGTGGTACATTACTAGGTGTTCCTGGTTTAATAAATGCTTATAAAAATGCCAGTTTAGAGGCGATTACCTCTGCAAAAATTGTTACTAGAACAATAAATGATTTGTACGAAGCATATTTTGATTATCTCCAGATGAATGATGTGATGAAACTGGTTAAAGAGGAAAACCTGATTATTCTACAACAACACTTCGATGCCAATTGCATTTTAAAACTTGAGGTGAGAAAGGCACAATTGAATCAAGTTTTAAGTAAGTTTGATAAGATAAGTAACGTAAAACTGAAATATCTCCAAACCACTTAAGTGCCTAAACAAAATTTACTTTAAGCTATGCAATTATGAAAATATCCGAAAGCGACTTAATTATCAATCCAGACGGGAGCATTTATCATTTGAATTTATTGCCAGAAGACGTTGCAGAAACAGTAATTACTGTTGGCGATCCGGATCGGGTGGCTGAAGTAAGTAAGTATTTTGATGAAGTAGAATTAAAAAAGGGGAAAAGAGAATTCATCACGCATACCGGTTATGTAGGTAAAAAGAGGGTAACGGTGCTTTCTACCGGTATTGGTACGGATAACATAGATATCGTTTTTAACGAATTAGATGCTTTGGTCAATATAGATTTTGAAACCAGATTGGTTAAAAAAGATCTTAAGTCACTGAATATTATCCGTGTAGGTACTTCTGGTGCCGTTCAGGCCGATATCCCGATGGGTACCATATTGGCTTCGAATTATGGTTTGGGAATGGATGCCCTAATGAACTATTATATTCAGGAAGTTGCTAATGATGATAGAACTTTAATGGCTGATATAAATAGATATTTTGAGCATTTGAAAAACGTCAATCCTTATTTGACTGCTGCTAATGATACTTTACTAAATACAATTGGAAAAGATTTACCACGAGGAATCACCATTACTGCTCCTGGATTTTATGCGCCACAGGGACGGGTAGTGAGAGCGGAGAATGCTGTCCCTAACTTCATAAGTTTAATAAATAATTTCAAGAGCAATCAATATCGCATTACCAATTTGGAAATGGAAACAGCGGGTATTTATGCATTGGCTAAAATACTAGGACATAAAGCCTTGTCGATCAATGCAATTTTGGCAAGCCGCGTAAACTTTGAATTTAGTAAAGAACCTAATAAAATTGTAGAGCAGGCTATTAAACTGGTGCTAGAAAGAATTTAGTCACGCTAGCTTATTCTGTTTTATAGCATTATTTATTTTCCTCGAAATAGCAACTCACCATTTTTATTTCCAGCCTTCAAATAGTTGGAATTTTCTCCTGTACCAATTCATTGCCCTCACTATCTAGATAAGTACAAGTCATTGCTCCCAAATCAATCACCCATTTTTCTACGCCAGCATCTGCAGCTTGCTTACAGAAGGTCAAATAATCGGTTTCTCCCTTTTGATGTATTTTTAAAGCATGCGCCAATTTATCTGCAGATGACTCATCGTTAATGATAAGCGCTGGATATTCCGGCGGACTTGCCTGCTGTGCATTGTCTTTATCATCAAAATAAATGGAAAGTCCGTTAGCCACATAAACATCATTTCTGACTACCCCCATTTCTTTAATTTCTTTAATAAACTGAGGGAAATCAGCACCGGTTTTTATTTTTGCTTCTGCGGTTTTAATATCTTGAAGGCTAAACATATTTATTTGGCTAGTGATAATTTATAAATTGTAGTTTGTGTGTATAAATCCTCAGGCTGTAATATTGTACTTGGAAATTCAGGAATATTGATTCCATTTGGATGGTGCTGGGTTTCAATGCAAAAAGCGCTGTAAGCTTGATAGTCTTTTCCGCCTTTACCATTTTTTACATCAACGTATTTTGCGGTGTATAAATGTGCAACAGGCTCGGTGGTGTAAACACTTAAAGTTAAACCACTCTCTGACTCGCTCGTTTCACTTGCCAGAGATAAATCACCATAAATTTTATCAAGAACAAAGCTTTGATCATAACCTTCTTCAGGGTCCCAATCTTTTCCAATTTCCTTTAAGTGTGTAAAATCGAGCGGTGTTCCAGCTACCGGAATTAATTTTCCAGTTACTGAATAATTATCATCTTGCTCTAAATAATTCGACCCAAAAATTTGAAGTTGATGATTAGCAACATTTCCACCATCAGGAGATAGGTTAAAATAGCCATGGTGGGTTAAATTAATGGGAGTAGCTTTATCTGTTTCAGCTTCGTAGCTTAAAATAAGTTCATTATTCTCAGTCAATTCAAAAGTTAGAGAGATCACTAAATTGCCTGGAAAATTTTCCTCGCCATCTTCACTTTCATATTCTAACGTAACCAAGTTTTGATTTTCCTCAACTTCAACAATATCCCAAACTTTTCTATCGAAACCTACTGTGCCGCCATGCAACGTTGCTGCACCAGCATTTTGAACCAATTGGAAAAGCTCATCGCCAATGCTGAAACGACCATCTCTGATGCGATTTGCATAACGACCAATTACCGCTCCGAAGTAAGGATAGTTCTTCAAATATTCACGATCAAGATATTGCTCAAAAGTATCAAAGCCTAATACAATATCCTGCATCTCACCTTTGGCATTTTGAACTATAAATTTATTAATGATAGCACCGTAATTAAAAATCTTAACGTAAGTGCCTTTGCTATTGGTTAGTTCGAGTGCGAAAACTTCTTCGCCATCAATAAATTTTCCTGTTGATGTTTGCTGAACGCTCATAAATTGTAACTTAGGATTTTTGTTTCGTAACAAACATAGCATTATTAATGCTTTTATAAATATTTTTAACCAAATGAAAATCGAACTTGAGCAAAATTTTTTAGCAAATTATAATCGTAATTCTGATGCAGTTTACTTCACTCCTGGAAGGATCAACCTGATTGGCGAGCATATAGATTATAATGGTGGACTAGTAATGCCTTGCGCCATCACATTAGGAACCTGGGTTGCTATTGCCTCAAATAACGATGGCAAATTCAGGTTTAAAAGTTTAAATTTTGAAGCTCAGGTTGATGTAGAGAGCAATAAGATCCATGATAAAAACGGTAGTTTGTGGGCCAATTATCCTATCGGAATAATCAATGAGTTTTTAAAGGACGGAAAAGAAATCAATGGATTTGATTTTCTGTTTTTCGGTAACATTCCAATCGGATCCGGCCTATCTTCTTCAGCATCAATTGAAATCGCTACGGCATTTGCATTGAACGATTACTTGAATTTGGGCTATGATAAACTGGAGCTAATCAAAATTGCCAAAAAGGTTGAAAATGATTTTATCGGTTTGAACTCAGGTATTATGGATCAGTTTGCAGTAGCAATTGGTGAAAAGGACAAAGCCATTGTACTTGATTGCGAAACGCTGAGATACAAAATGGTTGATTTTAACTTAGGTAAATATTCTTTAGCTATTATCAATACTAATAAGCCCCGAGAATTGGCTGATTCTAAATATAATGAACGTGTTGCAGAATGCCAGGAAGCTTTAAGATTGTTGAATGAGGAAATTACGCTTCACAATTTGTGTGAACTAAACGCAGAGAAGTTTGCGCTACATAGTCATTTGATTCATGATGAGACAATTCTGAACAGAGCTACACATGTGGTAAAGGAAAACGACCGCGTTCATCTTGCGGCTAAAGCACTTAATAACGGCAACTTAGAAGAATTCGGCCGTTTGATGTATGCATCGCATAAATCATTGAAGGAGCTTTACGAGGTTAGCGGAGATGAGTTGGATGCAGTTGTTGATTTTTGTTTGACTTACGATCATGTAATTGGTGCCCGAATGACTGGCGCTGGATTTGGCGGTTGTGCTATCGCTTTGCTTGAAAAAGGTTATGAGGAAGATTTTGCCAAACACTTAACAGCGTATTATGTGGGGAAAATCGGCTATCCTGCAGCGATTTACATTAGTGAGATTGGAGATGGCCCCAAAAGGCTCTGAAATATTTAAGATAGCCAATAATAATAATCTTCCAGATAAACTGCAAATTTGCGGTTAATACAATGAAAAAATTAAAATTAGACGAACTCAATCGTCCAGATATAGCAGCGTTTAAAGCGCAAGAGAAACTTCCAGTCGTGGTGGTTTTAGATAATGTTCGCAGCATGCATAATGTCGGTTCTGTTTTTCGTACAGCAGATGGTTTTGCACTGGAAAAGGTTGTTTTGTGTGGAATTACCGCACAACCTCCACATCGTGAAATCGAAAAAACTGCTTTAGGGGCAACACAATCTGTAGAATGGATTTATTATCCTGACACTTTATCTGCAATCAATGCCTTACGTATTGAAGACTATGAAATTGTTGCCATTGAGCAGGCAGAAAATAGTACTATGCTAAATAGTTTTCGGCCAGATCCCAACAAAAAATATGCGTTAATTTTTGGCAATGAAGTTGATGGCGTGAGTGATGAAGTGATGGCAACCATTGATGAATGTATCGAAATTCCTCAGTTTGGAACCAAACACTCTTTTAATATTGTAATATCTGCAGGTATTGTATTCTGGGATTTCTTTGCGAAGTTAAGACTATAATTATTGGTAAAACTAGCGCATCGCAAAGTTAATTTTTAATCAAAATCTAATCTATGTATACAATTACAGACAGTTTTTAACCCGCTAAGGGCTCTTAGGTAACATTTTTGTGAATTATTTTATCAATTATAATCATCTGATTTAATGATGGTTGAATGGATTTTCTCTTTTTTGGCAAGGTTTTTTCTTAGAGGCAACCAAACAGTATTATAAAAAAACTGTTAAGAGACTATTATTTATAAATTAATAAAAATGAATTCGAGAATTACAAAATCAACAATGTTGGTTGCCTTATTAGGACTATCATCACAATTATTTGCACAAGAAACGCCAACTACAACAAGTAGATTTGGTAAACAATCATTAAGAACCTGGAGCGTTGGTGCTCATGGTGGTATCTTAAGCCAAAACACTTTCTTAGGTGGCGGAAGCGTAGATGCAAGAGAATTTAAAAGTATTGGTTATGGTGCATTTGTTAAGAAACAAATTTTACCAGCTTTAGGCTTGCAAGCAGATTTCTTGCGTGGCGAGGTTAAAACAGCTAACGCTTTCGGAAACTTAGAGCAAAAAAATAGCATTAACTGGTCTGGATCATTAACAGCAGTTTTAAACATTGCAAACTTTAGTTTAAATACTGAAAATGCAGTGTTAATTCCATACGTAAAAGCTGGTGCTGGTTACATGTCATCTGATTCACAAATTGGAACTACAGAAGTATTTGCTGATAGAGAAGGTTGGTTTATCCCGACTGGAGTTGGATTTAAAATTGGTGTTTCTAAAGGTATTAACATCGATTTAGGTTATGATATCAATTTTATCAAATCTTCACCAACAGTTAAAGCTGCTTATAATGAAAGCAGATTCTCTTACGCTCACGCAGGTTTAGAGTTTGCTTTAGGAAACAAAGAAAATTCTCAATTGCAGAACTATAGCGCTGTTGCCGATTTACGTAAGCAAAGTGCAGAAGAAAGTGCTGAATTAAGAAGAGCATTATCTACAGCAGAACAAAATGCAGCCAGAGACAGAGAGCAATATGCTAAAGATTTAGCTGATGATGATAATGATGGTGTAGCTAACAAATTTGATAAATGCCCAGGAACTCCAACAGGTACTGTAGTTGATGGTTCAGGTTGCCCAATCAAAGTTCAACGCGAAATTATCAGAGAAACTAAAGTAATAACTGAAGAAGATCGTAAAGTTGTTAAAGATGCGATTTCAAACTTAGAGTTTGATTTAGGTAAGTCTACTATCCGTTCTAAATCTTATGCTTCATTAAACAGAGTTGCTGGTTTATTAGTAGAGAAAAACTTTAGCTTAAAATTAGCTGGTCACACAGATAACACTGGTGGTAGAGAGTTAAACTTACGTTTATCTAAAGAAAGAGCAGAATCAGTTAAAGCTTATTTAGTATCTCAAGGTGCTAACGCATCAAGAATTGAAGCTACTGGTTACGGACCTGATCAACCAATTTCAACAAACAAAACTGCAGCGGGTCGTCAAGAAAACCGTCGTGTAGAATTTACATTATACTAGTCAATAGTAAAATGATACGAAAAAGCCCCGATGAAAATCGGGGCTTTTTGCGTCTAAAATTTTTCGTTAATGAGAGGCACGAAGCAATCTATGCTATCACACAGGCAACTGATCTCTGGCAATGACGATTTACAATTAAGATAAACCTTTTTTATTCTTATAAGTCATTTTGGCTTTCGTACCCGCACTGTAGTTGTAATTCTTTAAATTACTTGCTTTTTTCTCATGGAATGCGGCACCACGTTCGGTAACATCCTCTTCTTCCTCTTTTTTCTTTTTCTTTGGTTTTGCGGCGGCATCCATTATTTTTAGATCTTCAGGGAGCTCCATAACATCCATCCGCTGCCCAATGGCTTGTTCAATCTTCTTAACCTCAGCAAGTTCTATATCAGTAGAAAATGTAATCGCAACTACTTCCTCTTCTCCTGTTTTAACAATACGTTGAATTAACGTTTCCTTTTGCTCAGGCAATTCTAAATGAAGGATAAATGGAATTCCCTGAATATCTAGCTCCCCTAGGTTCTCATTAGCTACAATAAGAACTCTCGCATCAGGATTTTCCTTAAAGTCTTCAATGTCATCGTAACCCTTATCATCGAAAAACAAAGAACGGTAAATACTAATTTCGCCTTCTTTTGGATTATTGAAGTTTTTATAAACCGTTTGTGCTGTTAATCTGGTATTTACAAACACAACTACTTTATCAAAAAACTCAGCATCATTTAGTAAAAGTGTTAACAAATTCAATTTCGTACGGAAGTTCGGAACCTGATATAACATCTGCGGATAAACTTCTGCTTGCTGCTCACCAATTTCATCAACCTCTATGGTTGTTGCAGAATCTTTCATAAAGGGAGAAATCATGTGATTCAATTTCTCGTGGAATACTTCTGTAAAAACAACATGTTGAGACTTATAAGCACTGTTTGCTAATTCAACTACAGGAAGCTGTAAGCCTTTTTTAACAATCAGTTCCGCATTATCTACGATAAATAATTGAATTTTATTGGTGTTTAGGGCAAGTTTCAAATACAAGGCACGAGCCCTATCGGGCACAGCAACAATAATATCGCAGCCATCGGTAATCTCATTCATTTGTGTTTCAACAGCCCCACGACTGTCAATTCCGAGAATTCTGAACGTATTATTCCGGTTTAATAACTTGAATTGTTCTAATACATGATCAACATGTTCAGCATCTGGAACCAAAATTAAAGCTCTTGGCGCTTCTTCGAAAGCATATTTCAACTTCATTAAGGTAGCTAAAACATAAGTTGTTGTTTTTCCTGCTCCTTCTGGTGCTATCGCAATAACATCTTGTCCACCTAAAATTCTGCTCATGGTTCTGATTTGAATCTCTTTTGGAGTTAAAAATCCTGCATCAGTCATGGCTGCAACAAGTGGCTTACTAAGCTTTAATTTCTCTAATGACACGCTTATCGTTTTAATATTTGAAAATGCAAATATCCTTAAAATAATTAGCTTTTGAGAAATTGAATTCAGGCTTTAGTAATGAATGTATTATATGTAAAGCTAAGTCCGCCCTGTAAGCTATGGCTTTAAGATTAAAAATGGAATCTTTTCTTTCAGTTTGTATATCCTAAAACGGAATAAATCATAGGAGAAATAAAATAAATGATTCTATATCAAATAGTTATAATTTTATCGAATAAAATAACTACTAAATCTATAGATATTATATACTTATTTATATATTTGTTGAACGTTGAATCGATAACTAAAATATGTTAAACTACTAAAGGCAAAGAATATGTCAATATATTTTCAATATCCCGCAATCAGCGACTATCCAAGTTTTAGCTATTATAGCGAAATCACGGCAGTCGATGCTAAGCAAATAAAGGATGAAGATAAAATTAATCGTGAAGAGATTATTGTAATGAAAGATTTTTTATCCTTAAAACCAGTTTAACGAAATTGGCCAGTTGACCGATGGGAAGGTTGAGGTTTTATAAACTTTGAAATGTTGGTTCGAATCCAACACTAGGCCGCTAAGTGTATCTCATAGCACTTAAACCTGATTCTGCTCAATCAGGCAAGATTTGGTTATCTTATATTTGTTTTGTTGTTAGCAAAGGCTATCCGCGATGGATAGCCTAACTTTTTAGTAGCTAGACTAATAGGCTAGCACCGATAAATGATTAACTACGTTACTGTGCTTTATGCATTGTAAGTCAGCTTTACAAAAGAATGCCCAATTTGCCCTTCCATTGGTGGATTAAGTTTTTTGATACTTACATTTATAGTTTCAACAAAAGGGTAAAGCTTGATTACTTTTAATATGATGTTGTTTAAAACTGTCTCTAAGAGCTTTTGAGTATTCTTCATCTCATCCAATATAATGGTATTCAAATCTTCGTAATTAACTGTGTTGGCAAGCTCATCATCAATAACCAATGGAGTAAATTCAGTTTCAAGATCAAGAATAAAATGATTTCCAATTACTTGTTCTTCCGGATACCAGCCATGCAATGCAAAACAACTAACTTCCTTTAATGCTACGGTTTGTTTGAAATGACTCATATAGGTGTGTTTCTGTATGTAGCAAAATTAATTTTTTATTCAGGAATATAATGCTCCTTGCGGTAAATTGTTACCTTTGAAATGAACGGATTTCTTAACCAAATAATAGAATTTTAAATGAGTATATCGTCGAAAAAAGACCTTTATGAGGCTCCAGATTATTATCTATTGGATGAGTTGCTTACTGATGAGCACAAACTGATTAGAGCATCGGCTAGAGAATGGGTTAAGAAGGAAGTGAGCCCAATTATCGAAGATTACGCTCAAAAGGCAGAATTTCCAAAACATTTGATAAAAGGATTGGCTGATATAGGAGCTTTCGGGCCAACAATTCCAGTAGAATATGGTGGCGCTGGCCTAGATTATACGGCTTATGGAATATTAATGCAAGAGATTGAACGCGGCGATTCTGGAATACGTTCTACCGCATCTGTTCAAGGATCGCTGGTGATGTATCCTATTTATGCCTACGGAAGTGAAGAGCAACGAAAAAAATATTTACCAAAATTAGCCAGTGGCGAAATGATGGGATGTTTTGGTTTGACAGAGCCTGATCATGGATCAAATCCTGGTGGCATGGTCACCAATATTAAAGATGCGGGATCTCACTATATTTTAAATGGTGCCAAAATGTGGATCAGCAATGCTCCTTTTGCCGATATCGCTGTGGTTTGGGCAAAAGATGAATCTGGTAAAATTCGAGGCATGGTTGTAGAACGTGGAATGGATGGATTTTCAACTCCTGAAACACACAACAAATGGAGCTTGAGAGCTTCAGCTACTGGCGAGTTGGTTTTTGATAATGTCCAAATTCCAAAAGAAAATGTTTTTCCAGAAATAAGTGGTTTGAAAGGTCCGCTCGGTTGCTTAAATCAAGCACGTTATGGTATTGCCTGGGGTGCCTTAGGGGCAGCAATGGATTGTTACGATACTGCTCTTCGTTATTCAAAGGAAAGAATCCAGTTCGGGAAGCCAATCGGAGGTTTTCAATTGCAACAGAAGAAATTAGCCGAGATGGTTACTGAGATAACCAAAGGTCAGCTTTTGGTTTGGCGTTTAGGTGTGCTTAAAAGTGAAAACAGAGCAACAGCCGAACAAATATCAATGGCAAAAAGAAATAGCGTAGAGATTGCTTTGGATATTGCTAGAAACGCTCGCCAGATGCTTGGAGGAATGGGAATCACAGGAGAATATTCTATTATGCGCCACATGATGAATCTGGAATCGGTAGTAACCTATGAAGGAACGCATGATATCCATTTATTAGTTACAGGTATGGATGTGACCGGATTGAATGCTTTTAAATAATGCAGATACAATATATAAGTTAATGAGAGATTACAAAAAATACACTTACATCCCCGCTTCACCTGAAGAAGTTTATTTAGCACTTACAAAAGACATTAGCATCAAACTATGGACGGGTGCGGAAGTTGAATTCGAAGAAAAGCCCGATACAGAATTTTCATTTTGGGATGGCGACATTGTGGGAAAAAACCTTGAGTTTGAGCAAAACAAAAAAATTGTGCAGCAATGGTATTTCGGTGAAGATGCCGAACCGTCAATCGTAACGATTAAACTTCACGAAGATAAAAAAGGAACGTCGTTGGAATTTAAACAAACAAACATCCCAGAAGAAGATTATAAAGATTTCACAGAAGGAATTGAAGAATATTTTATCGGCGGATTAGTTGATTTTTTTGATGAATAAAACTAAACTTTATAAATTGTAAATACATATCAACCATTTTCAAACTAATTATGCTGCTCTCTAAACATCCCATAATTTTTATTGCGATACTTTCAACCATATTATTATCTTCATGTGGCGTTGTTGTAAATAATCTGCCGGTTTTTTATACCCCTCCCGCTAGTTCAAACCACATGTCCTACCTTCCAAAACCGATGATGGAAGATAGTGTTAAAGTAAAAAATTACGTTAGCGCTAGTTTCGCCAACAACAGTCTGCCTTATAATGTTGGCGACATGGCCATGGGCTATTTGAACTATAACCGGTCTCACGTAGTTAAGAATTTCAATTTCGCCTATGGCGGGTTCGGATATTTTGGAGGCACTTCCAGAGGTTACGAAAACACGCAAAGAAAGATTATCGAAGCATATCATGATCAAGGATTTTATGGTTTTGGTTTACGCACATCAATTGGAATAGCTGAAAAATCTGGAAATACAGAATTTCGGATTTTGAATTGGGAAAGTGCTTTTGTTTATGAGGCAGGTAGCTATGCTTCATTCAGAAAAGATGTGCGAAGTAAAAACGATCCATTATCGATAGCTTCTGATAAAACTGCACTTTTTACAACGGGTGGTTCAACAGAAATTATTTGGTCTGGCCGTAAAAATACAGATAGACAATATGGTTTCCGCCTATTTGTGGGTAGCACTATTGATTTAAGAAATAACATTAATTACAGCGAAGATAAAATTACTGGCTTAGCAACTGACCTGTCGTTTTTTATCAAGATTAAAAATGTTTACGGAATTCTAGGTTCAGGAACCAATTTAATGAACAACTCTGGTAAGATTACACTGGGCTATTCATTTTAATAAAACATAATTTCAGGTTTGCTGTTCAGCTATTAAAACTAAAAATATCATGAACAAATCTATAGGACTTATCTTAATTGTAATTGGAGTGATTATGCTCGTTTGGACGGGTTTTTCATATACTCAAAAAGAAAAGATAGTTGATGCCGGACCCATTCAGATATCAGCTGACAAAGAAAAATCGGTAAACTGGCCGCCGTATGTTGGTGGAATAGTTTTAGTTGCGGGTGTAGTTGTACTTGTGGCCTCGAAAAAGAAATAATGTTAAATGTCATTGTGAGGTACGAAGCAATCTATCTTGCTGATTAAGATCGCTTCGTGCCTCGCAATGATGAATTTGAAACTATAGTTCGTTACTGTAAACAGATCTTATCGCATCTCTTAAATTATATTTAGATGCCATTACTTCACCATAAGCACCAGCACTGCGGATGGCGAAAACGTCACCTCTAAATGATTCTGGTTGCTCCACTTCTTTGCCGAAGCAATCGGTGCTTTCGCAAATGGGTCCTACAATATCATACTTGATTTCATTTCCGTTACCCCGAGTTAAATTCTCAATTTTATGGTAGGCCTGGTATAAGGCAGGACGCATCAACTCAGTCATTCCGGCATCTAAAACCACAAAGTTCTTCTTCTTACCTTTTTTGATATATAATGCTTTGGTGATTAAAGCTGCCGATTGGCCAACCAATGCTCTTCCTAATTCAAAATGAACTTCCTGATTAGGTTTTACGTCCAGGAAATCGTTAAATATCTTAAAGTAAGAGTTGAAGTCAGGGATTTGATTATCAGGATTATAATAGTCAATACCTAAACCACCACCGACGTTTAAAATCTCGACAACGAAACCTTTATCTTCAAACCAACTACAGAATTCGTTTACGCGAACACAAAGGTTTTTATAAACATCGAGGTTGGTAATTTGAGAACCGATATGGAAGTGAATCCCAATAAATTTTAGGTTTTTAGATAACTTCAAGGTTTCCGCACATTGTGGTAAATCCCATGAATTGATTCCAAACTTATTTTCGTCTAAACCTGTAGTAATGTTGTGGTGGGTATGGGCATCAACATTAGGGTTGATACGGATAGCTACCTGTGCAGTCTTGCCTTTTGCAGCTGCTAACTCATTCAGAACTTCCAACTCTTGAATAGATTCTACATTGAAGCAGAAGATATCCAAATCCAAAGCCTCATTTATTTCCTTATCGGATTTACCGACACCAGCGAACACAATTTTTTTGTGATCGAAACCGACTTCAACAGCTCTTCTCACCTCTCCGGCACTTACACAATCTGCACCAAAGCCAATCTGTTTAATTTGCTCGAGTAAAACAGAATTGAAGTTGGCTTTTAAAGCATAATGGATGTGAAATTTGTAGGGTGCGGCGGCTTCAGCACAAGTGCTTAGCGTTTTTTGCAATAAATCCGTATCGTAATAGTAAAAAGGCGTTTCTATATTGTTAAACTTTGATATATCTTTATCGGCGAACATGTTCAAATTCCTTATAATCGTTTTAATTTTATTTTTTGTACTCATTTACTGGGGCAACTATCTTGATTTGAAGCATGGACGCATCACCCGAAAACAATACAATGGAAAAATTAGATTTTCTCTTGTTCTTATTTTAATTGTATTGTTCTTATTCTTTATTAGAAAATGAAAATAATTGCAGCCATTTTTGTCATTTTAATTATCTCGTTAGGATTATTTAATTCTTACAAGAAATACAAAAATCAATTGTTACCAGTAAACTTTTTAGGTTTTCACTTCCTTATCGGCCTGCTGGTGATTATGGGTGCATTTTATTTGCTATTCAAATAATCTATTGTGCAAACTTCTTAAAGCTTCAGTTTTGTACTCGCTCAATATGAGTAGCGAAACATTATAATTGCTTCCTCCATAAGAAATCATACGAATAGGAATATGTTTCAACCCTTCCAAAACCCGACTTGCAAAACCATGCTTTTCTGAGCCAAAATCGCCAACAACGCAAACAATACTGTGGTTAGTATCCACTTCAACGGTGCCGAAGCTCTCTAATTCTTTAATGATTTTTGAAAGATTTCCTGTCTCATCGATAGTTAACGATACCGCAACCTCAGAGGTGGTGATCATATCAATCGGTGTTTTGTAACGCTCAAATACTTCAAACACGCGACGTAAAAAACCGTAAGCTAAAAGCATCCGACTAGATTGAATGCGAATAGCAGTGATGCCATCTTTTGCTGCAATTGATTTGATTTTACCCTTTTCGCTGTTATGCGTGATCAAAGTACCAGCGGCAGAAGGCTCCATGGTATTTAACAAACGAACAGGAATTTTATATTTCTGTGCCGGAAAAACAGATTGCGGATGCAAAATTTTCGCTCCAAAATAAGCTAATTCTGCAGCCTCATCAAAAGATAGTTGCGCAATTGGTTTTGTCCCTTTTACAATTCGGGGATCATTGTTATGCATCCCGTCGATGTCTGTCCAAATTTGAACTTCTTCGGCTAAAATTGCTGCTCCAAGTAAAGAAGCAGTATAATCGCTTCCTCCACGACGTAAATTATCCACTTCGCCAAAACTGTTGCGGCAAATAAATCCCTGAGTAATGAACAATTTATTGCCTTTGTTTGCTTCTAATAATGGCGTTAAATGTTTGGTTGTAAATGGAATATCAGGTTCATTGTCTTCATCAGTCTTCATGAAATCTAATGCTGGAAGTAACACTGATTCGACACCGATAGACTTTAAATAAATATGATATAAAGTAGTAGATAATAATTCGCCTTGCGCCAAAACTACTTTCTCTTCAATTGAAGTAAAGATATCGTTGGTTAAAACAGCTAGAAAGCTGAAATGATAATCAATTACCTCATTGCCCATCTCCTGAAAATCGGCAGCGGGCAATAACTCAATTACAAAATCCTTATATTTTTGATATAAATTTTCAACACATTCGCTCCCCTTCTTCTTATCCCCAGCTAAAAAATAATTAGAAATTTCTACCAAACTATTTGTAGTACCAGACACTGCTGATAAAACCACAATCTGTTCTTCATTTGGATTAATGATATCCAATAATTTCGTCATGCGCTCGGGACTACCTACAGAAGTACCCCCAAATTTTAATATTTTCATCTATTTATAAATTGGTTAACCGGATGAGCCGCCTGAACTTTACAATTATTGTGAAAAAGTTACAATCGGCCCATTTATAATACTGGATTTTCTTATAATTGTATCGGGGCGTGAAAATAAACAAAAGCAGCTTAAAAGCAACATCCTCAACAAAATAAAATTTGGATTAGTTAAAATTTCGATATTTTAAGAAAACTTCATCCAATTAAATTTGTTCAACACCAGATATTAAATTAAAAATAGAGCTCAATGCAATCAATTGATCAATCAACACAAACCACAATAAATCAGTGGTTAAGCGGAAACTACGACGATAAAACAAAGTCTGAAATTCAGGAACTTGTAGATAAAAATGCAACTACAGAACTTACCGATGCTTTTTATAAAAGCCTTGAATTTGGTACAGGTGGCTTGCGGGGCATAATGGGCGCCGGTTCTAACCGAATCAATAAATATACTATTGGTACAGCCACTCAAGGTTTAGCAAATTATTTGAATAATAAATACCCGGGTGAGAAAATCAGCGTAGCCATTGCTCATGATAGCAGAAATAATTCTGATTATTTTGCAGGAATTACGGCTGATGTTTTTTCAGCAAATGGTATTCACGTATACTTTTTTGAGGCATTAAGACCAACTCCCGAGTTATCTTTTGCCGTCCGTCATTTCGGGTGCAAAAGTGGAGTAATGCTTACCGCTTCCCATAATCCTAAAGAATATAATGGATACAAAGCTTATGGAGCAGATGGCGGACAGTTCACCTCTCCTGATGATAAATTGGTTATCGATGAAGTAAATAAAATCAAAAGCATCGACGAAGTTAAATTTGATCGCGTTGATGCCAATGTTGAGTTAATTGGCGAGGCTGTAGATAAACTTTACTTAGATGGAATTACTGCGCTTTCCATTTCACCCGAAGCGATTAAAAGACAGCACGATTTAAAAATTGTTTACTCTCCTATCCATGGTACCGGAATTACATTGGTGCCAAAAGCATTGGAACAATTTGGCTTTACTAACGTAACCATTGTTGAAGAGCAAAGTAAACCTGATGGTAATTTTCCTACTGTCGTGTATCCAAATCCTGAAGAAAAAGATGCCTTGACTTTAGCTATGAACAAAGCTAAAGAGATTGATGCTGATTTGGTTTTGGCAACTGATCCAGATGCAGATCGCGTGGGTATAGCTGTTAAAGATAATGATGGCGAATGGGTATTATTGAATGGAAATCAAACTGGAAGTTTATTGATCAATTATCTTTTATCTGCATGGGAAGAAAGCGGTAAATTAGATGGTAATCAGTTTATTGTGAAAACAATTGTGACCTCGAACCTTATTGAAGAGATCGCTAAGAAAAAGGATGTTACTTATTACAATACCTTAACTGGATTTAAATACATTGGTCAGTTAATGACTGAATTAGAAGGTAAAAAGTATTTTATTGGCGGTGGTGAAGAAAGTTATGGCTACCTGATTGGCGATTTAGTTCGTGATAAAGATGCGGTTGTTTCTGCTGCTTTCATTTCAGAAATGACGGCCTACTATAAAGATAAGGGAGCAAGTTTGTACAATGCTTTGTTAGATATGTATGTTGAATATGGCTTGTATAAAGAAGATTTAGTTTCATTGACTAAAAAAGGTAAAACCGGTGCTGAAGAAATTAAAGCCATGATGGTGAAATTCCGTGAGAATCCACCTGCAACCCTAGGTGGTTCTAAAGTCTCAGTATTAAAAGATTATGAATTGAGCAAGGAAACTGATTTAACTACCGGAAAAATAACGAAATTGGATTATCCAACTTCTGATGTTTTACAGTTTATCACTGAAGATGGAAGTATCGTTTCTGCTCGCCCGAGTGGTACCGAGCCAAAAATTAAATTTTACTGCAGCGTAAATGCACCATTGGCTGATCGATCGGATTTTGCTAAAGTAAATGAAGAGCTGGGTGATAAAATTAAAGCTGTAATGGCCGATTTGCAGGCTTAGGTTTTTAGCCACAGATAAAAAAGATGAACACAGATGAAGAATTTCATCTGTGTTTTTTTATACCCGTCAGTTGAAACTGGCGGGTATAAATGGCATTTAGTATAATCTTACTATTGGTAATTAAAAGATTCTCCACTGGATTCCAATTTTATTAGGTATTCATTGCTGTTGATTTCAATCAACGTTTTTTAAAAATGACTTTCTTTTCTTTGCTTCAATCATTTTCTTTAATACTTTTGCAGCAAATATAATGTTCAAAAAAATCCTGATATACCTTTTAGTGATTTGCTCGGTTTCAAACGGAGCGATGCAACTGGTGGTTTATTCTGGGTACAAAATGAACAAAGAGTACATCACGAGTGTATTCTGTATTAATAAAGAACATCCTGAATTACATTGCGATGGACAGTGTTTTTTAGCAAAAAAACTAAAGGACTTAGATAGCAAAAACAAACAAGCTCAAGAAAATCTCAAACGAATTGTAGAAGCTGAACCAAAATTTCAGATTACCGCTATCAATCATCAAATTCCATACTTCATTATCAAATCAGAACGGGGTTATCTCGAAAAACCAATTAAAGACCTTTCTGTTTCTATTTTTCATCCACCGAAAACGGTTTAAGTAAATTTTATTTTTCTATGCGGCGGCTTTGCCATCGTAGGTTTAGTCTATTGTCATTCCGAGCATTGCGAAGAATCTCATTGCTAATAACAATTATTTTCTTCTGCTGTAATGCTGGTTTTCTGCTAAAACGTTAGAGATTCTTCATTGCATTCAGAATGACAGCAATTATTTAATTACTTATTCCAGTTTTCAAACAATGAAATTACATCAATATCTATTGGCATTATTATGCCCAATTATGCTTTTATCCTCTTGTAAAAAAAGCGGCGATGAAATAACAGCAGATACAAAGTCAAGCTTTACAATCGAATTCGAACATCAGGTTAATGGTGCTGAATTAGCTCTAAATACAAAAAACTACAAAAATGCTAAGGGCGAAGATTTCAAAATCAACGTATTCAAATATTATGTCAGCAATATTAAGTTAAGCAAAGCTGATGGAACTACTTATCTGATACCAGAAAGTTATTTTCTTATTGATGAATCGAAAAGTGACTCAAAGATGATCACCTTAAATAATGTTCCGACTGGAGATTATGATAAAATCGAATATACAATCGGCATTGATTATGCCAGAAATTTTGCTGGTGCTCAAACCGGTGCATTGGATCCAATTAACGGCATGTTCTGGACCTGGAATAGCGGTTATATTTTTGTAAAATTAGAAGGAACTTCGCCACAATCGACAGCTACGAACAATGCCATCACCTTCCATATTGGTGGTGTTATCGATCCAAATAATACCATTAGAACTTTTTCAGCAGAAATTAACGCAGCAAATCCGTTAAGAATTCGAACTGATGCCAAACCCAATATGCACTTTATTGTAAATGCTGCATCCCTATTTACAGGCGTTAGTGATGTTAGTTTTGCAACCTTAAATTTTACAATGGGCGGCGCCAACTCCGTTGTAGTAGCAAATAATTATGCGAAAGGGTTATTCCGTTTAGACCACATACACAATTAATATGAGGCGTAAATTAAACGTTTTTGCAATGCTTTTCTTAAGCATTGCATTAATGTACGCCTGCAGCAAAAAAGAAGCAGGGATATCTCCAGAAGAGGAAAAAATAATATTTTCTATTCCTGCTAATTTTCCTGAGCCGGCATACAATTTCGAAGAAAACCAGCTGACTAATGCGGGTTTTGCATTGGGTAAAAAATTATTCTACGACGCCCGGTTATCTGCTAACAAAAGTATTTCATGTGGAAGTTGCCACCAGCAGTTTGCTGCATTTGCAAATCTTGATCACAAAGTGAGCCATGGTGTAGATAATTGTCAGGGCAAAAGGAATGCTCCACCTCTTTTCAACCTGGCCTGGCAAAAGGCTTTCTTTTGGGATGGTGGGGTAAAAAACCTCGAAACATCTCCCTTAAATGCTTTTACAGATGCCTGTGAGATGAAGACCGATTTAGAAACAGTTGTATCGTTTTTGCAAAACACACAGCCTTATCCCGAATTATTCAAAAAAGCGTTCGGTTCTAGCGATATCAATTCGCAAAAAGTACTAAAATCGATTGCTCATTTTATGGGGGTTTTGGTATCAGGAAATTCCAAATATGATAAGATAATGCGAAAAGAAAAAGGCTTCACTTTTACAACAACGGAGTTGGCAGGTTACAATTTATTTAAAGAAAAATGTTCATCCTGCCATGCAGAGCCACTCTTTACCGATTTTTCTTACCGAAGCAATGGGCTGGATTTGGTTAGTCTAGATGAAGGGCGTTCGCATATAACCGGTGCGGCTGCCGACTTTGGAACATTTCGCGTTCCAACGTTACGTAACATTGAATACACGGGTCCGTATATGCATGATGGCCGATTTTATAATCTGGATGAGGTGCTTGAACATTATAATTCTGGAGTGAAGAATTCCCCGAATCTAGATAAAAGTTTGAGAGGCGGAATCAGGTTAAATGATACTGAAAAAGATCAAATCAAATCATTTCTAAAAACATTAACAGACAATGAGTTTATTAAAAATACATTATATAGTGAATCGTAAAATATTAATTCTACTATTTGTTTTGGTAGGTAGCCAAACATTCGCCTGCGACATTTGTGGCTGTTTTATGGGGATTACCCCCTATTTTAACCGCAATAGCATTAGTCTTCTTTATCGCTATCGTTCTTTTAACGGTTATGATGGTCAAAATCATTCTTTATTTCCTACAGGAGGTAAATTCTTTATCCCCGCAAGGGAACAAAATTCACCGATAACTGGCCACGCCGGAAATCAGGCAGATTATGAGTTATATCGTTCAATGGAAATTAGAGGGAGATATTTCATTATTAGTCGCCTGGAAATTAATGCAATTTTACCATATGTTTCCAATAGCGAAAGATACAATGGTTATACCTCATCTATTTCTGGCATAGGTGATGTAAACCTTTACGCAGGGTATCACCTTGTACAGCAATTGGAAAATAACTTTAAGCAGCAGTTAATTGCCGGTATAGGTGTAAAACTTCCCACAGGGAAAAACGATTTCAAAAATAACGAAGGAATTCGATATTCATCTCTGATGCAGGCTGGAACGGGCAGTACAGATGGATTTGTATACCTAAATTATATTGTTGGTTTAGGAAAGTTTGGGGCAAGTTTAAACACCTCCTACAAAGTGAATGGAACCAATAGCCGTGATGAGGGGATTGCAAACAGCACAACCAGTTTTCTGAATATTTTTTATACCCAAAGCGTTGGAAAAGATGTACAAGTAATGCCTTCAGCACAGTTCTTCTATGAATATTCTGGCGGAGAAAAATACCAGGGTATTAAAACCGGAGAACATGTAATGAATAATTTAATGGGTGGCGTAGGTGTAGATGTTTTTTACAAAAACATGGCCTTAAATGCTGGTTTACAGAAAAATATTTGGGAAGCCGAAACTGATCACCCGATGAGCGCTGGACGCGTTCATTTAGGAATAACTTACAATTTTTAAAAAACGAAAATGAAAAAATTCATAATAATACAATTGGGCCTAATGCTTCTGTTTTTCGCTGCTTGTAAAACAGAACCAGATGCAAATGCGGTAAAGAAAGAGGTACTAAACATTCACGACAAACTGATGATGGATGGGGAGAAAGTAGTGAAAAACAGAATCAAATTAGATTCTATACTGAAAAGTGGAAGAATCAAATCTTTGGAAGATTCTCTTAAAATGGCTAACCTGATTAATCAATTAAACAAAGCTGACGAGCGCATGATGGATTGGATGCATTTCTTTAAAGATGATTTTAGAGGTAAAAATGAGCAAGAAAACATGGCGTACTACAAATTGCAGATGATTAAAGTGAGAGCCATTGAAGACCAGTATATCCAAGTAACAAAGGTATCAGATTCGGTTTTGAAAAATTACAATATCAAATCTGTAGAAACCACAGAAATGAAAAATCATAAGCACTAATTGTTTTCCCGCTGATGGAAAGATTTGCAAAAACCATTTATAAAATCATCAAGCATTTCATTCAATCGGCGGGAAACGATTTGAACTGGCAACAAAAGAACAATTAATCCCATCCTTTATACTAGAGGTTGTATATTTACATTTTAATAAAATCATCATGAATAAATTGATTTCTTCGATAGCCGTTTGTATGCTATCAATCACCTTATTTTCATCTTGTCAGCAAGAAAAGAAACTTCCGTTTTATGGCGAACGACATGCGGAAACCGTTAGAGATGCTGCAGGTGTTGAAAAGATAGACACGGTTTATCAAACCATTCCAAATTGGTCTTTCCTTAATCAAGATAGTGTGATTACGACTAATAACGTTACTGACGGAAAAGTTTATGTAGCCGATTTTTTCTTTACCTCTTGTACCACCATCTGCCCAACCATGCATCGTAATTTGATGACGGTTTACAACGAATTTAAAACCAACCCTGATGTGATGTTTGTATCACACACTATTGACTTTAAATACGATAAACCTTCGGCACTTAAAAAATATGCAAAGAAACTCGGTGTTGATGGACCGAAATGGCAATTTCTTTATGGAAGTAAAGACAGTGTGTACACGCTTGCGGAGAAAAACTACCTGGTAGCGGTTGGCGAAGATAGCACAGCAAAAGATGGTTATATTCACCAGGGATATTTAGTCCTGGTTGATAAAGATCGCAGGATTCGCGGCGCTTATGACGGCACAAAGGAAGAACAGGTTGAACAGTTGAAAAAAGATATTCCGGTTTTATTAGCAGAGTATAAAAAATAAATTTTAACCACAGATAAAAAGGATAACCACAGATAACAATACTAAATCTGTGTTCATCTTTCCTTGTCTGTGGTTGACATTAAATAAAAATCCATGCGCAAATACATCATTAACTCCATTTTTTTACTTTCAGTTGTCGCCATTATTGTTTCTTGCCAAAACCAGGAAACGATCGACTTGCAAAACTATATGTCTAATGGAAAAGATATTTACAAAGCAAAATGCCAGAACTGTCATGGTGAAAATGGCGAAGGTTTAGGTCAGCTCGCTCCTCCTTTAACTGATTCAGTTTTCTTAAAATCCAATAAAAAGCGTCTTGCTTGCATTATTAGAAATGGAACGGATGAAAAAATGACCATTCACGGTAAAGAATACCAGGAAAAAATGCCGGGCTTCCCTGAATTGGCAGATATCGATGTGGCTCAGGTAATGGTTTTTGTTACCAATTCGTTCGGGAATAATCAAGGTTTTGTTCCCTACTCACAGGTTTCTACACAATTGCAAAATTGTAAATAATCAAACTTCTTCAAATAATTTGACTTAAAAAGCCCATCTTTGCGCAAAATGCAGGTTGTTCTATCGCTGTTCCGATTCATCGGGAGAGAGGAAAGTCCGGGCAACGCAGGGCATCTCGCTTTCTAACGGAAAGGAGTTCAGGATTGAAAACCTGAATTACGGATCAGTGCAACAGAAAATATACCGCCCCGAGCAATCGAGGTAAGGGTGAAAACGTGCGGTAAGAGCGTACGAGCATTGCGGGCGACTGCAATGGTTTGTAAACCCCGAGAGTTGAAAGACCAAATAGGCTAACGCATGTAGGGCTGCCCGTCCGATGTTAGTGGGTAGGTCGTTAGAGATAAACGGCAACGTTTATAGTGGATTAATGATAGAAATCCTGAGCAATCAGGAAACAGAACCCGGCTTATAGACCTGCATTTTTTTTGTTTTTAAAAGCAAATTATTCAAGGTGATGCCCCAAAACTCAAACTTTTCTATCATCAATTTTTATCGGTTGCCACGGAGACACGAAATTCACGGAAAAATACTACCAATTGTATAATACAAAAGCTTATTTAATCCAGGGTGATAGGTTATTGAGTTAGAATTCGCTGTTTACTAGACAGCATTGCGTTAATAACTTGATGGAAGTGACAATCTTCATATTTATCTTCCGCTAAAAAGTATAATTTGATTGGATAATCCAATCAAATACTACCTACTATTTTCCGCTAAAAAACTTAAAACCTTTTTCACTATTTCTCGTTTATAGGCTAAATTGAATGTATAATAAACTATACATAAATTTAAAATTATATATTAGCACTTCAATTAGAATAAGAATACCAAATGGCCAAACTATTAATTATTGATGATGAGCGGGCAATTCGAAGCACCCTACGCGAAATCTTAGAATACGAAAATTACGATGTTGAAGATATCGATAATGGTATCGACGGCCTTGAAATGATCAAGAAAACCAATTTCGACTTGGTTCTTTGCGATATCAAGATGAATAAAATGGACGGTATGGAAGTGCTTGAACAGGCACAAATCATCAAACCAGACTTACCTTTCATCATGATTTCTGGTCACGGAACTGTAGAAACAGCCATTGAGGCCAGTAAAAAAGGTGCCTTCGATTTCATTTCGAAACCACCAGATCTAAATCGTTTACTAATTACCGTTCGTAATGGTTTAGATCGTGGAAATTTAGTTACTGAAACAAAAGTTTTAAAGCGTAAAGCAAGTAAAACCCGCGAAATTTTAGGTGAATCTGAAAGTATCTCAAAGATTAAAGAAACGATTGAACGAGTTGCCCCTACTGAAGCACGAGTTTTAATTACAGGTGCAAATGGTAGTGGTAAAGAACTGGTTGCCCGTTGGCTACATGAAAAATCAAATCGTGCTGATAGCCCGCTAATTGAGGTGAACTGCGCTGCAATTCCATCAGAATTAATTGAAAGTGAGTTGTTTGGCCACGAAAAAGGTTCATTTACTTCGGCTGTTAAACAACGTATTGGTAAATTCGAACTGGCAAATGGCGGAACATTATTTTTAGATGAAATTGGCGACATGAGCCTTTCTGCACAAGCTAAAGTGCTTCGTGCTTTACAGGAGCATAAGATTTCTCGTGTTGGTGGCGAAAAGGAAATCGAAGTCAATGTTCGTGTTTTAGCGGCAACCAATAAAGATTTATTAAAAGAGATTGAAGACGGCAATTTCCGTATGGATTTGTACCACCGTTTGAATGTAATCAACATCCACGTGCCTCACTTAACAGAACGTACCGATGATATTCCAGTGATTGCACAGAATTTTCTGGAAAGTATTTGCAATGACTATGGCATGCCTGTTAAAAAAATTAACGAAGGAGGTATGGCGGCATTACAAGCTTTGCCCTGGACAGGTAATGTTCGTGAGTTACACAATATGATTGAGCGTTTGATTATTTTGAGTGATAAGGTGATTACCGAAAATGATGTACGTGCTTTCGCCAATCCAGGCGGCGGAACGAACATTGGTGCGGCAACAAGTACACAAATTGCTAGTTCTGCGAATGGTTCAGGGATGTCTTCTTCTTTCGATAGCTTTAATAATTTCCAAGATTATAAAGATCATGCGGAGAAGGAATTTATCAAATTTAAACTGGAAAAAAACAATTGGAACGTATCAAAAACTGCGGATGAAATCGATATTCAAAGAAGTCATTTATATAGCAAGATTGAAAAATTTGGTTTGAAGAGAGAATAATTCAAAAAATTATAGGTTGTAAGTGATGAGCTTTAGGGCTTAAAACTTACAACTTAAATTAACCCATATAATCATTCTGTCTCATCAATAAAGCCCTGTATTTATTGAAAATTGCTGTTTTAGAAACGAAACCCTGATATTGGTTTTCGTTATTGATCACCGGCAAAATCCACGCATTTTCTTGTTCCATTTTCTTCAGAACTGTTTTCAAATCATCAGCAATATTAATGGTAAGTGGAGCTTGCTGAACTAAGTGTGAAACAGTCAGGCTTTCCTTCTGCTCCTCTTTAATCATCTCTCCGAAAATTTCTTCCACGTAGATAATCCCTTTAAAATCTCCTAACTCATCAATAACTGCACAAATATTTTTATGCGACTGAACAATTTCGTTCATCTTCATGGAAATTAAATCATTAAGATAGAGAGCAGGATAATTTTTCTCTATCAGATATTTTAGTTTCATCTGATTCAAAACTGTTGTGTCTTTATCTTCGTGTGATAACAGTTCGCCTTTATCCGCTAATACCTTCGTATAGATAGAATGTTTCTGCGCACTACGGTTAATAGCATAGGAAATCGCAGTAGTTATCATTAAGGGGACCATTAATATATAACCCCCGGTAATTTCGGCAATCAGAAAAATGCCTGTTAATGGTGCATGCATGATCGCTCCCAAAGCAGCTGCCATACCTGCAACTATGAAATTCGAAACGTTCAAATGGGCAATTCCCGATAAGTTGACCATGTAAGCGAAAATAAAACCAATTAATCCCCCCATGATTAAACTCGGCGCAAAAGTACCCCCGTTGCCTCCTGCACCCAAAGTAACCAGGGTAGCAATCGATTTCATAAATATGGTTACAATTGTGAAAAGTATAACCACTGCCGGAATGCTGCTGTAATCGGAAAAGATACTGTTGTTAATTACCGTTAAATAGTCGCCTTTCAAGAGGCCTTTAATGGTAATGTAGCCTTCACCATAAAGCGTTGGGAAAAGAAAAACTAGCGCCCCTAACATCAAACCACCAATAATAACTTTGGTATAAGGATGTTTAATTTTATAAAAAAGGCCTTTAACAGCATAGTTTGCCTTGGTAAAATAAATTGAAAACAAACCAATTAATCCAGCCAAAAGTACATAGTAAAATAAGGCGTTAATTTGCCATCCCTCTGTTACCAGGAAAAATAACTGTTGGGTGTAAAATATACGTGCAACTACTGCGGCGGTTGCAGCCGACAACAACAATGGGATAAACGCCGGTATGGTGAATTCAGGAAGTAATATTTCGATTGCGAATACGATTCCGGCAACAGGACTATTAAAAGCGCCGGCAATACCGGCTGCCGCTCCACAAGCCACAAGCATGGTAATTTCCCGATAGGATAAACCTAAAACACGTGCTAAGTTAGATCCAATTGCCGAGCCACTAGTAACAATTGGTGCCTCTAAGCCTGTTGATCCACCGAAACCTACCGTTACTGCAGCAGTGATGATTTGAGAATAAATATTATGCGCCTCTATCCTGCTTGATTTTTTGGAGATAGCGTAGAGCAACGGGGTTAAGCCAGTTTCAAACTTGCTTTTTCTGATGAAATATTTGATGTATAAAACAGTTAACAGGATTCCAATCATCGGAAAAATGAAATATAAGTAGTACTTATATTTCCAGTGCCAGTCTGATTGAAGAAACTCTTCGATATGGTGTGTTAAACTCTTTAACGCCGCGGCCGCCAGACCAGCGAGAATACCAACAATAACAGCAAGTATGATTAGGAAATTACGGTTTGATATTTTTGACTTTCTATATTGGTTAATCTTATCAAGGTAATTTACAAATCTGATATACATGTTATTATATTTTCTGGTTATTGATTTTAAGCGTCAAATTTATCCAGCTGTTTGATTAATGTGGCAAAATCTTTCGGATAAGGTGCATCGATTACAATGTCTTTATCATCTAAACCTTTAAAAATTAAATGTCGGGCATGGAGCGCAAAACGTTTCATAATCGGTTGCTCCTCCTCACCTTTTGATAATCTATAGCCTCTTTTAATTGATGATAAAAATACAGGTTTTCCTTTGTACATGTCATCACCCACGATAGCAGCACGTTGCGTAGCCAGGTGGATACGGATTTGGTGCATACGACCGGTAATCGGTTTACATTCTACTAACGTATAATGTTTATAATATTTTAATGAATCGAACACAGTCTCTGCTCTTTTTCCTTCTGCTCTGTCGATGGTTACGTTTTTATTTCCATCATTCAGAATAGGTAGATCAACCAATAACTTGTCGAATATTACGTGGCCATCAACTACTGCATGGTAGGTTTTGTCAACTTTCCTGCGTTCGAATTGCATGGATGCATGGCGATAGGCTTCAGGATTTTTAGCAATAATCAAAGCACCAGAAGTTTCCTTATCTAAACGGTGACAAACCTGTGCATCATCGCTATATTGTTTAGCCAAACGCAATACATTAGTTTCCCCAGAACCACCTCTTTCATCGAGAGAGGCTAAAAATGGTGGTTTATTGATTACAATAAAATCGTTGTCTTCAAAAAGAATAAGGTCTTTAAAATTCGGGTACTTCAAACTGTGTGCTATTAATGAGCCGCAAAAATACGGATTTTATTTTATTGGTTCAGAATTTAACCACAGATAAAAAGGATAAACCCGGATAAGGAAGCCGTATTAAACTTCACCTTATAGCCAGTAATGGAGTAATCTTAATGCTCTGGATTAGTAAGTGCAGGGTATAATTGCTTCATGCCTCAAAATGATGCAAACAAAAAGACACAGATTAATCACCAGCAAGAATCTGTGTTAATCTGTGTCCATCTATGGTTAATATTTTATTAAGAAAGCTCGAACTTATAACCAACACCTTTTACAGTTGATACATAAGTTTCGCCTAATTTTTCGCGAAGTTTGCGGATGTGAACATCAATGGTTCTATTGGTAACCACAACAGAATCTTCCCAAATATTTTTAAGGATTGATTCACGGGTGTAAACCTTACCAGGTTTAGAGGCCAAGAGATATAATAACTCAAATTCTTTTTTGGCAAGAACAACTTTATTTCCGCCTTGAAAAACTAAATAAGCTTCACGGTCGATCACTAAATCGCCAATTTCTAATTTGTTTTCTGATACTTCTTCAGTTCCTGTGTTCCTTCTTAAAATTGCATTAATGCGACTTACTAAAGCCCGAGGTTTGATTGGTTTTGCAATATAATCATCGGCACCTACATTAAAACCCGCAATTTCTGAATATTCCTCACTTCTGGCAGTTAAGAAAACCATAAAAGTGTTTTTAAACTCTGGAATTGCCCTCATCAGTCTGCAAGCCTCAATTCCATCCATTTTAGGCATCATGATATCTAAAATGATTAAATCTGGATGAACTTTTTTAGCAACAGTAATTCCTTCCTGACCATTAGTAGCGGTAAAAACCTGGTAACCTTCTTTTTTTAGGTTGTACTCAATCAGTTCCAGAATATCTGGTTCATCATCAACAATTAATATTTTCTGACCTGCGTTGTTCATAGTTAAATATTTGTTACGAAAGTACTGTCTCTGATGTAATTTCTAGTTAAGCCTAAGTTAATAAATTGTTAACGACTCAAATTAGTTTAACATTTAGTTTCTTTTAACGTAACGTTTTAGCTAGAAAAGCTTCCAGCTCCTCTCCACGGAGGTTTTTAGCAGCAATCTTTCCTGTCGGGTCGATAATATAAGAAGTAGGAATTGCCTGAACCTGATATTTTTTAACTGTTTCTCCGTTAAAATCTTTCAATTCAGACACCTGATTCCAGGCTAAACCATCTGCCTTGACAGCACCTAACCATGCAGCTTTATCAGTATCTAGGGATATTCCTAAAATGTCGAAGTTTTTAACTTTGTATTTATTGTAAGCTTTTACCACATTCGGATTTTCCTGACGACATGGTTGACACCAGGAAGCCCAAAAATCCAAAAGAACATATTTACCCTTATAATCTGCTAAACTAATTGCTTTCCCGTCGGCCGTATTCATAGTAAAATCTGGAGCCACCTGTCCAACCTGAACAGCCTTCAATAACGCCATCTGTTTTACAAAAGTATCTACCGTAGCATTACCTTTAATTTCATCTTTAACTTCATCTGCAAATTGTACAAGTTCCGCCTCATATTCTTGCGGACTAAGCGTATTCATCGCGTAAAAGCTAGCAAGCGTACCTTTATTGTCTTTAGCAAACTTGATGATCTGCGTGTTCAATTGATTAATATACGACTGATACTGAGGCTTCATCTCCTCTAATATCGCAGCTCTGTTTTGTGGTTGAGTAGCCACTTTAGCCTCAAAATCCGCCTGCAACTTTTCAGCTTGTTTTGAGAAATTATTTCGAATGGTATTTAACTCTGATAGTTTTTCAACCTCATTGGCTCCAGATATTTTGTAAGCCATTGATTTATCAGTTAAATCAGCTTCTAATTTAATTTGATCACCATTTTTGGCAATTAGCATAAATTCATGATTGCCTATTGAAACACGGAAAAAATCTACAGATGGAGTTTTACGAATAAATTTAAATTCGCCTTTTTCGGATAAATTAGTCGAATCGATGGCGACCATTTGACTGCTTTGCATCCCGTATAGGAAAACTTTCTTCTCTGTTCCAGGGTTCTGGAATGTTCCGTCAATTGTAAAACTATCTTTCGGTTTACATGCTGTAAAAGCAATCGCAATTAATACGATCAGACTTAAATTTTTTAATCTCATTATTTTAATTTTTCTAGTATTAATTCATTCAATTTTTTAGCATCTGCTTTACCTTTTGCCAACTTCATTACATCGCCAACAAACAAGCCTAAAACGCCTTTTTTACCTTTTTTATATGCCTCAACTTGTTGTGGATATTTGGCTAACACTTCATCAATAAATGCACCTAATTCATCGCTGTTTTCTGAAATCAGTAAATTTAATGATTGTGCAAGTTTAGTCACATCAGCTTTTGGTTCCGTTTCAATAGCCGGTAATAATTGCTGAATGGCGATTTGTTGTGTAAGCTTTTTATCATCTACCAAATTAATTGCAGCAGCTAATTGTTCTGGTTTAACATTATAATCATTAATAGTTATTCCCTTTTCGCTTAATACAGCCCTAACCGGGCCAATTAACCAGTTAATAAGTGTTTTTTTAGTATTAACAATTGGTAAAGCTTCATTAAAATAATTTAACAGATCCAAATCCTCTGCAAATAAAGCTGCGTCTGCTTTTGTAATACCAAATTCGGCAACCATTTGCTTCGAAATTTCATTTGGTAAAGCGGGCATGGCCGATGTGATTTCTGCCAGCCAATCATCAGAAATAAAAATAGGCTGCAAATCCGGATCAGCGAAATACCGGTAGTCGTTTGCCTCCTCTTTTGTTCGCATTGGCGATGTTGTGCCTTTATCAGCATCAAAATTTAATGTGCTTTGGATGATTTTGCCGCCATTCTCAATTACCTCCACTTGTCTGCCAAATTCAAAATCCATTGCTCTACGTACGTTACGCATAGAATTTAGGTTTTTTACTTCGCAACGGGTACCAAATTCTGCGGAACCATTCGGTCGGATAGAAATATTTGCATCGCAACGCAAACTCCCCTCCTCCATGTTTCCATCACTCACATTTAAATGGCGGACCAACTTTCTAATTTCAGTAAGCAGTGCTGATGCTTCTTCGGCGCTACGAATATCAGGCTCCGTCACAATTTCTATCAAAGGAACTCCCGCACGATTTAAATCAACTAAAGAATAGTTATCATCCTGATCGTGAATACTTTTTCCTGCATCTTCTTCTAAATGGATTCTGTTGATTCCTATTTTCTTCGTTGAGCCATCAGCTAATTCAACTTCAAGGAAGCCATGTACACAGATTGGCTGATTGTCCTGTGTAATTTGATAACCTTTTGGTAAGTCGGCATAGAAATAATTTTTTCTATCAAAGTGATTGGTTTGATTGATTGTACAATTTAAGGCCAGGCCAATCCTAACCGCTTTGGCTACCACCTCTTTATTTAGCTTAGGCAAAGCACCCGGTAACGCCAATGAAACAGTTGAAATATTATGATTAGGCGAAGCCCCGAAAGATGCACTATCGGCCGAGAATATTTTGGTATTGGTGTTTAATTGAACGTGAATTTCCAGTCCTGAAACTAGTTCGTAATTGTTTTCGGTTGTCCCTAAACCCATAGATAAATGATGCCTTTAAATGTTATTGAGCTGGCAAATATAGTTAAAGAATGTTAAAACGAATTGCCTCAATTAAACTACGCGAAAATGCTTTTGTCTATTTCAATAATTAACACACACAAGGAACCTTTAATTAAAAAACATTATGAAAAAGTTAATTTTATTTGCTGCAGTTTTGATGGTTTCATTATTCAGCATAGATGATTCAAAAGCTCAAATTAATTTAAACGTTAATATTAGCCAACAACCAGTTTGGGGGCCTACAGGTTATGATCATGTAGATTACTATTACCTGCCGGATATCAATGCATATTACAATGTCCCATCCAAACAATATATCTATTCGAATCAAGGCAATTGGGTCTGGACAAACAGTTTGCCAGGTCAATTCAGAAATTTTAACTTATACCGAGCATACAAAGTTGTTGTAAACGAACCCAAACCATATTTAAGAAATAACGTCTATGTAGCTAAATACAGTAGATTTAAAAACTTTAATGGCCGCCAATTGGTGATTAGAGATAGTCGCGATAGTAAATATGATGTGGTGAAAAACCACCCCAACTATAAAGCTGTTGCGGTGAGTAATAATTGCAATCGCCAAAATCGTACACAAAAAACTGTTGTAAAAATAAATCAAAACTCAAGAACAGCTCAAAATGCCAATCGTGGCAACGATAGAAGAATAGAAAATGATCGTCCAGATAGGAATAAAGCAAATGGTAGAAGTAAATAGCGTGATTTAGTTGTGATTAGGGAGTTTCGAAAGAAGCTCCCTTTTTTTGTGGCACGCCTTTTGGAAATATGGGTCTATCAACACAAATTAAATCGATTATGAAAAGATTATTTTTAGTAGCTGTAGTAATGATGATTTCGTTCCTCAGCATGCCGGCAAAGGCTCAAGTAAATTTGAATGTAAATATTGGTTCACAGCCGCTTTGGGGACCCACTGGTTATGATCACGTTGATTACTATTATCTTCCAGATGTGGAAAGTTACTACTATGTTCCGAAAAAGCAATTTGTATATTTAAATGGAAACGACTGGGTTTTTGCGAACAATCTACCATCGAGATACGGAAATTACGATTTATACAATGGGTATAAAGTGGTAATTAACTCTCCAAAACCTTATCTAAATTTTAAGAATGATAAGGTTAAATACGGAAAATTCAAAGGTAACAAAGGTCAGTTGGTCATAAGAGATAGCCGCGACAGCAAATACTACGTGGTAAAAGGTCATCCACATGGAATGCCACCTGGACAAGCGAAAAAAATATACGGTAAAGCGAACAAAGGAAATGGTAACCATGGCAAAGGAAACGGAAAGGGAAAACACAAATAATTGTTAAGTGATTAAGGAAGGGCTTCGAAGAAGCTCTTTTTTTATATCTCTGTTACAATAGATTTTTTGGCATAGCGTTTGAATTTGTATTAAACACACAAATAGAACCGATTATGAAAAAGTTATTTATCATCTCCGCGATTGTAGGTATCGTGGCTTTAACATCAAATCAATCTAACGCCCAGGTAAGTATTAATGTTAACATTGGTGCGCAACCGGCTTGGGTTCCTGTTGGTTATCAAAACGTAAATTACTATTACTTACCTGAAGTACAGTCTTATTATTATGTTCCGCAACGCCAGTTTGTTTATTTAAATGGAAATCGCTGGACTCGATCTAGATATTTACCAGCTAGATATAGAGGCTATGATTTACACCGTGGAAGAAAAGTGGTTGTATACGGAAACAGCCCATATCGCAGTTACAATACGCATAGAGTTAGATATTCTAACCATAAGAATGTATTTCGTTCATCATATGGCGGCGGAAACAGGGGTCGTTATAACGCACCGCGAAACCATTACAGGCCACAACGCGTAGATTATAGACGTCACGATCAAAGAGTTAATGCTAGTTTATTTTCTAGAGGACATAGAGAAAAACATGGTAGACGTTAAATAAAAAAAGAGGCTTTAAGCCTCTTTTTTTATGATTAGTTTACATTATAAGTATTATCACTTTTCACTTTGTCTGGAACATGACTACTGCCCATTGTTACTTTATTCAGTTTTTTCGAAGTTTTAATTTCGATTTGCACTTCCTTTGCGCCATCCTGCCATACAGCGATCGTACTATGATTGGTTTCTTTTGATCCATCTGCATAGTTTAACACCAAATCAATCGGTAACGCTTTAATCCCTTTATTTTCAATTTTTATTGAATAACCAGTGTCTGTTTTATCCACCGATTTAATTGCCATATCCAAAACGCCGCCCTCAAAAAACCATGACTTCCAAAACCAGTTTAAATTTTTTCCACTTCCTTCATTCATACTGTTAAAGAAATCGTAAGGCATTGGGTGTTTCCCGTTCCAATTGTTGATGTAGTTGTGAAGCGCTTTAGTAAACAACTCCTCGCCAAGATAATCTTTAACATACAAATACGCTAAACCAGGTTTCGGATAAGAATTGGTAAAACTTCCAGATCCTTTTAAGTCAGGTGTTAATGTCATGATGGGAGAATCATCTTTATTTCCTGATGAAGCTGCTGTTGGCTGAATACCATATTCATCAACGATGGTGGAATCGATCATTGGTGAAATTAGCCACTCACCTATCGTGGCCCAGCCTTCATCCATCCAACCATATTTGGTCTCATTTATACCCATATAAAATGGGAACATGGTGTGGAAAATTTCGTGATCTGTTAAAGTAATCGCATCTTCCCTATTATCAACTGGCTTATCATTAACCATCATCGGATATTCCATTTGGTCTAAACCATCGAAAATCGTTTCATGATTATATGGAAATGGCCATTTCGGAAATTTGTAACTCATTGATTCAACAGTTTTACGAGCAAAATCAATCACTTCATAATAGTCTTTGTGCTTAGCGTTAAAAACAGCATCAACCCTGGTTCTCCTTTTTGTTTTTGGATCAACCATCAAGCTGGTTGATTTCCATAGATAGTGATCACTTAAAGCAAACACAAAATCGGTAACATTTTTGGCTTCGAATTTAAAGGTGTTAAAAGTATTGGGCTTAGTTACCTGTTTCATTGCCAAATCCTTTTCTGTAATCACATCTACAATTCCATCATTTTTTTCTGCTGAAGCGATTCTAGTGGCGATTTCTTTATAAAATACTTCATTAGCATTTTTTAAATCGCCTGTAGCCCAAACGGCATACCCACCAGGAACTTTAATCTCTGCATTAAACTGATCGAAATCGTTGTAAAATTCTTCTGCTCCTGTATAAGGATATTTGTTCCAGCCATCCACATCATCGTAAACGGCAATTCTAGGAAAGAAATAAGCTATAAAATGCGAGCCATCATCCACTTGTCCGGTACGAATGTGCGAGCCCTTGTTTAAAGTATAATTGTAGTCGAAGTTAAACTTGATGCTTTTACCAGGTAAAAGCGGTTGAATCATGATATGCATATTCGCGCCGTCAATTTGCAAACTCCCTAACGCTAACTGACTATTGTTTAGGGCTGCGGCTGTAATTTGTACGCCCTCACCCAAATCAGAATCTGCTATTTTTGATTTTCTGATCGAACCCTTTTTATACAAATTTGGGTAGATTTTGAACCAAATTTCTTTTAGTGTATCGGGGCTGTTGTTGATATAAACTACATCCACCTTACCCTTTAACAACCGTGTTGAGGGATTAAAATCAACCTTTAAATCGTATTTTGAAGAGTTTTGCCAATAGTTTTTCCCTGGTTTTCCACTAACACTACGGGTCTCTTTGTTGTATGTATTCTGAAAAACCGGTTCAATAGGCAATTGAACCTGAGCCTTTGCATATACTACAGAAAAAAGTATAATGCTAAATATTTTAATCACTTTCATTTTAAATCAAACCTTAATACCGTCTGCTTACTTACCAAATTTCATCTTTAGCTGCTCAAGCATATCGTTATTAATAGGTTGTGCAGGCTTATCTGGTTTTTGCTGAGGCTTTTGTTGATATTGTGGCTTTTGCGCAGCAGCCGTTGGTTGTGGTTTTGGGGTGCGGTTTTCGTTTTTCTTGGCATTAAATTTTGCCCATTCCTCATCCAGTTTTTTCTTCGTGTATAAAGGAAAATCACCTTGTTTCATCCAGGCATAATAACTTGGTTCAACAGCAAAAACTTGTTCGGTCGTTTTTCCTTTGTGTTTTCCGAAGTTAAAACAAACCTCATTTTTATCATTATAAACCATTCTGCCAGCAAAATCTACTGGCTTATGTATGTTAGTAAATACGTGTAAGGCATCTACATCATTCACAACAGGAATGCTTTTGTTGCCCTGTTTATCTTCAAATTCTTTTTCCTTGTACATCTCTAGCTGACCAAGCAAAACTTTATAAGTTGCTATTACATCTGCCTCTGCAGCATGAGCGTTTATTAAATCTTCCTGGCAATAAAATTTATAAGCTGCTTTTAATGTACGTTGCTCCATCTGGTGGAAAATATTCTGAACATCAACGAATTTGCGTTGGTTCATATCAAAATCTACATCAGCTCTTAAAAATTCTTCCAACAACATCGGAATATCAAACTTATTTGAGTTGTAGCCCGCCAAATCACTTTCTCCGATAAATTCGGCAATTTCTTTTGCTAACACTTTAAACGTTGGCTCGTTTGCAATGTCTTCATCGTAAATGCCATGAATTAAAGAAGTTTGTAATGGAATTGGCATTTCTGGATTTACACGCCAGGTTTTAACCTCTTCTTTACCGTCTGGATATGCTTTTAAAATCGCAATTTCTACTATTCTATCAGCACCTACATTTATACCAGTAGCTTCTAAATCGAAAAATGCTAATGGACGTTTTAAATTTAATTTCATTTTATTGAATAAGAGAAAGAATACAGCGTCTTACTGCATCGAAAATTATGTTTATCCAAAAGTGCTAAAAAGGATTGATTTGTTTGTAAAACACCGTATTAAATTCGAAATATAATTTTCAAATTATTTCTGAATATTAAATGCTAGCTTTAAATTGCTGCAAAATTTAAAGACGCACTCTATGAAAAAACTAGTACTTTTTCTCTTACTAATTTCCGCATACATACCGGTTTTTGCTCAGAACTTTAATTTTGGAGCCATTACCTATGATGATTACGAATTTGACCGAAACAAGCTTGACAGTAACGCAAATGCAATAGTGCTCAAAGAATTTGGTACAGCAAGGATAGATATCGATGATGCTACAGGAAGGCTTGAACTTATTTTCGATTACCATGTAAAAATCAAGATTTATAACAAAGAGGGATTCGAAAACGCAAATGTCGTAGTGCCTTTGTATAAGGATGATTCTCGGGAAGAAACCATCAACGATTTAACCGCATCAACGTTTAACTATACTGACGGTAAGTTTGTTGCAACACCTATGGATAAAAAAGCTATATTTTTCGAGAACCGATCAAAGTATACGAAGGTTTTGAAATTTACGCTACCGAATTTGAAGGAAGGATCGATAATAGAATATAGCTACAGGTTAAAATCTCCAAACCTGTTTAATTTCAAAACATGGGAGTTTCAGTGGGAAATACCAAAGGTGATCAGTGAGTATCTGGTTTACATTCCGGGTATTTACAATTACAATGTTTCCCTTAGGGGTTATCAAAAGCTAAGCGATCAGAAGGTTGAATTAGCTAAAGAATGTTTGCGCATTAATGGCGCAAATATAGATTGCTCCAAAATTACTTACCTGATGAAAGATATACCCGCATTCATTGAGGAAGATAATATGACCGCTCCAAGTAATTTTAAATCAGCTATTTATTTCGAACTTTCTGATGTTACCAATCCGTCCGGGGGCAAAACATCGTACACAAAAACATGGAAAGATATTGATTACGAACTGTCCAGCGATAAATCGTTTGGATCACAAATGAAGCGTAAGGATATGTATAAAGATCTTATCCCTTCTATAATTAAAGATGCACCAGACGATCTGACTAAAGCGAAAGCCATTTTAAACTACATTAAAAAACAAATTAAGTGGGATAACTATTACGGAATTTATTGTGCGGAAAACATCAAGAAATCCTTCGATAACAGATCGGGAAACGTTGCTGATTTGAATTTAAATCTAATTGCGGCACTTTCTGCTGCAAACCTTGATGCTGAAGCCGTTATTCTATCTACCCGTGAGAATGGCACGATAAATAAACTTTATCCTGTAATCAGCGATTTTAATTATGTAGTTGCCAAATTAAACATTGGTGATAAGAGCTACATGCTCGATGCTACCGAACCACTTCTGCCTTTCGGTTTGCTGCCTTTACGTTGCATGAATGATCAGGGTAGAGTAATAAATCTTAAAAAACCATCGTATTGGATTGATTTAAAAGCAAGCCAGAAAACAGTAACCAATTACATTTTGAATGGAAAACTCACTAACGAGGGTAAAATAGTGGGCACATTAACTACTATTTATCAAGGCTATGCCGCTTTTGCCAAAAGGAAAGAAATTAAAAGATACACCTCTACTGATGAATTTGTAGAAAAACTGGACGAACGGTTGGTTAAGATAAAGATTTCCGATCATGTGATTAGCAATTTAGACAGTGCAGAAAATGCGCTTACTGAAAAATACGAAATAGAATTTACCATGAACGATGGAGCAAATAAAGATGAGTTTTATTTAAGTCCGTTTTTTATTAACGCTATTTCAAAAAACCCTTTCAATTTAAATATCAGAACTTATCCTGTTGATTTGGGTGCAGCATCTGATGAAAGGATTATCATCAATATCGAACTGCCAGCAAAGTATAATTTAGTAGAAAAACCAAAAAATTTGGCTATTGGCTTACCCAACGGTGGTGGTAAGTATCTGCTGCAAACTCAATTGGATAATAACACCTTGTCATTGAGCCAGATATTGCAATTTAACAACGCTGTTTATCAGCCAGATGAGTATCCATTTCTAAAGGAATTTTATAGTAAAATAATCCAAAATCAAAAGGTAGAATATTTATTAAGAAAAGGCGAATAATATGAAATACAAACTTATTATAATATGCCTTTTTACTTTGATTGACACCGCTTTTTCACAGGATAATTACGATGCTGATTTAATCCCCGGACCACTCAAATACAGAGCTAACTCTTGTATCAGAAATGAGCAAATATTGGTTGATATGCGTTCGCCGGAAAACGTATTGTTAACCGTAAAGAAAGCGATTACTGTATTCAACGAAAATGGAGAAGATGAAGCAAGGCTGGTATTGAACTATGATAAAAATACCGCTATAAAAACAATAAAGGGTGAAGTTTACAATGCTGTTGGTAAACCAATAACCAAGTTTACGCAAAATGACTTTAGTGATGTAAGTGCAGCAGATGGTTTTTCCTTGTTCGTAGATAGCCGCGTAAAGCATTATCTGCCGAATGTGAATCAATATCCGTATACCATCGTTTACAATTATGAAATTCGTAACAAACAGAATTTAATTATTCCCAGATGGGTCCCAAAGCGTGGCGATGATGTTTCGGTGGAAAAAAGTTCTTATACTTTTATTTGTAAACCAACTGATGAGGTGCGCATAAAAACTGTTAGTTATGCTATGGAACCAGAGATTTCTACAGATGAAAAGCAAAAGAAAATGGTATGGAAAGCCAGCAATATCGTAGCTGTTAAAAGTGAACCCTTTAGTCCTAACCCCGAAACTTATAGAACAAGCATTCAAATTGCGCCTAAACAGTTTACTTATTACAACCACAAGGGTAGTTATCAAAATTGGGAGGAGTTGGGGAAATGGGTTTATGATGATCTGATTAAACAGCGAAATAGCTTGCCGCCAGCTACCATAACGATGGTGAAAGATTTGGCAAAGGATGAAAAAACAGATAAAGATAAAGCCAGGAAAATTTATCAGTATTTGCAAGATAAAACGCGATACATCAGTGTTCAAATCGGTATCGGTGGTTTACAGCCTATCGCGGTAAGTGAGGTCGATCGTTTAGGATATGGAGATTGTAAAGCGCTTGTAAACTACATGCAAAGTATGTTGAAAGCTGTTGATATAGAATCTTATTATTGCGTAGTGGAAGCTGGAAGCGAAAAAATAAGTCTTGACCCTCAATTTGCAGATATGGCTCAGGGTAATCACATCATTCTCTGTTTGCCACTTAAAGGCGATACGACCTGGCTGGAATGTACGAATCAAAAAATTCCTTTTGGGTTTTTAGGAGATTTTACGGATGACCGGCTGGTATTTGCCTGTACTCCTGAAGGCGGAAAATTACTTAGAACACCTAAACTAAGTGTACAAAACAATCTTCAGATAAGAAACGTAAATTTGAGTCTTAGTGATGATGGTACAGCTCTAGGCAATATGCAAACGGTTTTTTCGGGCGCCCAATACGATAATCATGAATCAAACATCGAAAAATCAATAACCGAGCAACATAAAGCACTTAAAATTTGGTATAATCTTGATCATATAAATTTCGAAAACATCACTTACTTAAGAGATAAAACTGATAATCCGAAAATTACAGAAGATGTTAAAGTTAATATCCGTCAATATGCGCCAGTGCAAAACAATAAGATGTATCTACAGTTAAATGCTTTTAATATCTCGAGAGATATTCCGGAAATAAAAGTAAGAAAGCTTCCTGTTTATATAAATAGAGGCTATACTGATGAAGACACCATCACTTATTCGATTCCAGAAAACGTATTAGCTGATTTTATTTTACCGATGAATAAAAAACTGGAAAGTGATTTTGGGTCTTATGAATCGAAGGTAACTGTTGAGGGTAGAAAAATCATTTACTACAGAAAAATCAAAATTAACGACGGAACATTTCCTTCCGAAAAATATAGCTTATTCGCAAAGTTTATGACCGACGTAAATACTGCCGATAATTTGAAGTTGATCCTTAACTTAAAAAAATAATACCTAATGCAATCCCAACAATCATAATTAAGTACATTAAAATTTCTGTACTTGCAAAGCGTTTATATTTAGTCCAGAAGGAATAATCGTGGTCCTGATTTGGCATTTTTTTCGTTTAAGCAGCAAAGCTAACAAAATTGGATTAAGATTCCGGCTGAAAAGTAGTAATCTGTTTAGCCATACCCTTAAACAATACAATATGAAATGGCCACATGGCGTACCAATACATCCTTCCCCACAAACCTTTCGGCCTGAAGGTAGCAATTTGCGATAAAAACGCCTGGCCATGAAATTCTACCAGTTTGAATTCTAGCCAGGCTTCGCCAGGTACTTTCATTTCGGCATAAAGTAATAATCGTTTATTCTTTTTGTCGGCTAAAAGCACCCGCCAGAAATCAAGCACATCACCAGCTTGAAGATCAATATTACTGGTTCTACCTCTGCGTGTGCCCACGCCGCCGAAAATTTTATCTAAAAAACCTCTCAGCTGCCAAAGCCAGTCCATAAAATACCATCCTCTACTCCCGCCAATGCTCCAAATATTATCAAAAACCTCTTCCGCCTTGCGTTCAAAGGGCATTTTTACCTTATATTCCAACGTACCATTTTGTGGAACTTTAATTTGATCCATAAAATCAGTTTGCAGGTAGCCCCTATTTAAGGCATCTTTCCAGCTGGAAACTATAGAATTTTGGTCAATTTTTTCAAAAGCCAAATGCAAAGCCTGGACATAGGTTAAGCAAAGCCTGGGCACCACCTCTTTAATCCTGTCATCCTTACAAATCACTTCGTTTTTCATGCTATCAACCAAGCTTTTTGCCAGTGAGTAAGGTACAGGTGTAATTAAATTTAACCATAATGATGATAATCGTGGAGTAAGTACCGGTACGGTAATAATCCACCTTTTCAAGCCGCGTTCCTTTGCATAACCCAACAACATATTTTTATAAGTTAAAATATCCGGACCACCGATATCAAACGTTTCATTAAATGCTTTTTGGTTGTGGAGAACACCTGTTAAATAGCCCAATACATCGCGGATGCCTATGGGCTGACATTTTGTTTTTACCCATTTTGGAGCCACCATCACCGGGATTTTCTCTGTTAAATCTCTGATAATTTCAAAAGATGCACTGCCAGAACCTATAATAATTGCTGCTCGTAGTATTGTACACGCAATGCCCGATGATTTTAATTCGTCTTCTACCGCTAGGCGTGAGCCTAAATGTTTGGATAAATGTTCATCGTTAGCAATACCGGTAAGATAAATGATCTGCTTACACTTTGTTTTTTTTATTGCGCTAGCAAAATTCACTGAAGATTTTTTTTCTAAATCAGAAAACCCTTCGTCGCTTGACGACATGGAGTGAACCAGGTAATAAGCTGCATCAACATCATCCGGAATCTCATTTAAAGAATCAGGATTTAATAAATCACCATTGATAATCTGAACCTGATCCACCAAATCAGATTGTGCGGCAAACCTTCTGCTATCACGCACCATGCAAACAACCTGATGCTTAGCATCCAATAATAAAGGAAGTAATCGTGTACCAATGTATCCGTTTGCGCCAGTGAGCAGTATTTTCATCAAGTGATTATTTATTTCACAACACTTTAAAAACTGTTTTGTTATTTCTTTTCCTATTGATGTAAAAGAATTTGTATTCCACTTAGCTATAAAATAAATACATAAGTCATTTGACAGTCAAACAAGCTGTATTATTAAAGCTACAATGAATTTCGGGCAACATTTGTTTCAATCTATCGTATACGTAATATCAAACCAAACATCCCTTTATGAATAAATACATTTTATGCTTTGCCTCTATTATTTTATTATGTGTGGCTCTTATTGGATCAAGTTTTAAAGCAGCTGATCAATCCCAATCTAAATCTTCAAAAAATTTTGCAGCAGATAGCGTTTATAATCAGTACATCTTAGATTTATATCAAACGGCTGATTTGGATTCTGTTGGTTTGAGCGAGCAGGTATTTAAGAAGGCATTGACTGGTTATTATAATATGAAATATCGTGGCTTATTGCATGACAAATCGGTGCTAACCATCGCAGATTTTGATCAGGAAAGTCGTAAAAAGCGCTTGTACATTATTGATATAGATAAAAAGAAACTGATTTTAAATACATGGGTGGCACATGGCCAGAATAGCGGTGGAGATAAACCATCTAATTTTTCGAATATTCAGAATTCAAATCAAAGTAGTTTGGGGTTTTATCTCACTGGAGAAATATATTTTGGAAAACATGGCAGATCGTTGAAACTAAATGGAATGGATCAGAATTTTAATAGCAAAGCTAGAGATAGAGCGATTGTTGTACACGGGGCAGATTATGTTTCGCAAGAAACAATAAATAAACTGGGTAGATTAGGAAGAAGTCAAGGCTGTCCTGCTGTGCCCACTAAACTCGCCAATAAAGTAATTGACGCCATTTCAGATCGGACAGTTTTATTTATAAATAGTTCAGAACAAACTTATCAGTCTTCTCTTTTAAACGAAACACTAGCGGCTAATGCAGCTTTAAATCAAAATAATATGATGGCTGCCCAAATGGATTAGTACATTTTGAGGTTGGTGTTATTTAAATTTTTAGGGAGCATCTTAACAAATATTGGTTTAAACCGGGCCAAAAAATCCCATACCCAACGGTTGCTGTCTTTTTCCTTTTCGCCGCAGTCTACAATTTCTGCTCTCACCAGTAACTTCTTTACAAAATTGTTCAGAGGTTTTATTTTAATAACGCTATTAAACTTTAACCCTACATAATCGCAGTAAACATGTACCAATATTTCAACAATTAGCGAGTCATCGGAAATGATTAAATCCTTATGAAACAGATTTTTGTAATTACTCTTAATCGTTTGTGCTAATAAATTAAATCTTTCGTTAACGTTTCCATTCAAAAAGCGCCACAATTCAGCATCACTATATACGCGAATTATGCCCGGTTGCAAATCAACTTTTATCCTGCATGCTACTAATTCGTAAATCTGTTCCATTTTTTAATATTGGATTTAAAAATTGATTTATTGTTACTAAACGATGTATTCCAAACAGCTTGACGCCGAAAATGTTTAAGTTCAGCTGGTTACCCTGTGAGTAAAATTTTAGCGGTTGAAAGGAATATTTTAGTCATCTTTGAGCTTGAAAAATATGCCTAATTAATGAAGATAGTTATTGCCGAAAAGCCCTCTGTTGGTCGTGAACTTGCTAAAGTTTTCGGAGCAACAACCCGTAAAGATGGATATATCGAAGGTAAAGGTTATTCATTTACCTGGGCTTTCGGACACCTGCTTCAATTGGCACCTCCCCAAGATTATGGTTTTATTGGTTGGAGAAAACAACATTTACCGATGTTGCCAGCTAAATTTAAGTTAGCGGTAAGAAAGGTAAAAACCAAAGACGGTTTTATAGAAGATCCGGCAGTTAGAAAACAGTTGGACACCATTAAGCGCCTGTTTGATGAAGCAACCGAAATTATTGTTGCAACCGATGCCGGGCGGGAAGGCGAATTAATTTTTAGATATATTTATTATTATCTGAAATGTAAAAAGCCTTTCAAACGACTCTGGATATCATCTCAAACGGATGAAGCTATAAAAGACGGCTTTAGAAACCTAAAGCCTGGCACAGATTACGATACCTTATTTAATTCGGCACATTGTCGCTCAGAATCTGACTGGTTGGTGGGGATGAACGCCACACAGGCTTTAAGCATCTCGGCCGGGAACAGAAGCGTATTATCTTTGGGCAGAGTACAAACCCCAACGCTGGCAATGATTTGTGCCCGGTTCCTGGAAATTAAAAATTTTGTTCCCCAAACTTATTACCAAATAGCCATCCAACTGATCAAGGATGAGCAGCAATTTAAGGCGGTATCTACCTCAAACTATAAGGATAAAGAAGAAGCCGAAAAACTTTTTGCATTGGTAGAAGATGTAGCTTCTGGTTTTGCCACGGGAGGAAACATCACAGCCGTGGAAGCTAAACCCCGTAAAGAACCACCGCCCCTTTTGCACGATTTGAGTAGCCTGCAACAGGAAGCAAATAAGAAGAAGGGATTTACCGCCGACCAAACCTTAAATATTTTGCAAAATTTATACGAGAGTAAATTGGTATCCTATCCACGTACCGGATCAAGGTATATTGGCGATGATGTTTTTGCTGGTGTTCCAACGTTAATTTCGAAATTTACTAATCATCATGATTTTGGTAAACAAGCACAGTTTCTTCAAACGGCTAGCCTAAATAAAAGAAGTGTAAACGCTAAAAAGGTAACCGATCACCATGCCGTATTGCCCACCGGCGAAGAAGCCTATGGTTTAAGCAGTGATAAACAAGCGGTTTACGATATGGTTGTTGGGAGGATGATTGAAGCCTTTCACCAGGAATGCCTTAAGGAAATTACCAAAATTACTATCCAGTCGGGTTTAACTTTCATTGCTAATGGAACCGTTATCCGCTCTGCAGGATGGCGCTCGGTTTTTAACGAAACCGATGAAGATAAAAAAGATGAAGACAATGCGGCGCTGCCTAAAGTTGTTGTAGGTGAGCAATTGCCTATTTTAGAAAAGTCTTTGCTCGAAAAACAGACTAAACCAAAAGCCATGTACAACGAAGCTTCGTTATTAAAGGCACTTGAAACCTGTGGAAAAGAAATTGAGGATGAGGAATTGCGTTATGCCATGAAAGACAGTGGCTTAGGTACCCCAGCAACACGGGCTTCAATTATTGAAACTTTAATTACCAGAGAATATATTGTACGCGAAAAACGTAATTTGTTGCCCACTAATAAAGGCTTAGCAGTTTACGAAGTGGTAAAAGACAAGCAAATTGCACAAGCTGAATTAACCGGACAATGGGAAAAGCGATTGGAAGAAATTCGATCGGGATCTTCTGTGGCTGATTTTAAGTCGGAAATTACGGAATACACTAAAATGATTACCGACGAATTATTGATTGCGGGAGCCAGTATTTCTGGAAGGCTAGAAGATAAAAAACTAGAGAAAGCTTAATTGAAAGCTTTTTAACCCTTGCTCAAACGAGATACCATGTTTTCATCTTTTTGGATGAAACCTATCGCCCCTGCATCTTTATATTGTTGCTGTAAAGTAGCCTTATCGTTACCTGTAAACATGCATACCTTAACTTGAGGTTAGATGGCATGAACTTTTCCTATGGTTTCAGGGTTACTATGTCCTCTTGGCATATTGATATCCAAAAGCAAGAAATCGAACTCGATTTGATTCAGCAACTTAAATGTATCTGGTAAATAAGTAGTTTCAGTGATAGTTGGATTATCAAGAAATTTTTTAAAAAAGACCTTTCATAACCGTCCTCATCAAATCACTATCATCTGCAATTAAAACTTTAATTCCTACTTTCATTTCCATTAATTATTAAACCATCATCTTTTACAATGAGATTTATATAACACAGTCTTCTACCTTGATGGTTTAAGGGAATTTTAAAGCGATAAAATAAATCCAGGATGATTTACTGAAATGTAATAATTTATACGCAAAATAAATTACCTAACATGTTAGCTATTTATAAATTCCCAAGCGCTATGGTAGGCACCCAATTTGTCGGCATATTCAATAAAGTCTGCATAAAATTTGGCCTTTGATAATGTTGCACTATCTCCTATTACTACCAATTTCTTTCTGGCCCTGGTCATAGCCACATTCATTCTTCTGGTATCTGATAAAAACCCAATTATTGCATCGGAATTGCTTCTGGTTAAACTGATATAAATAACATCTCGTTCCTGCCCCTGAAAACTGTCTATTGTATTCACCGAAATGTTATTTTTTAGGGGAATTAAAGCTTCATTTTCTTCAACTAAGGTCTTTATAAATTGTACCTGTTGTTTATAAGGTGAGATAATTGCTATTGATGGAAAATTATCAATCTTTTTGGAAGTGACTTCTTGCACAAATGAGGTGAGATGATTAACTAAAAAAGCAGCTTCATCAGGATTTATGGTACTTGTGCCATCTAGTTTTTCATCAAAACTGCAGCCCGCAGTGTCGACATAAATAAGCGGTTCGTCATCGTCAAAAATTAAATGATTTGCAACAGAATGATGAGCATTTAATTGGTTCTGATAAAAAACTTTAGAGGAATAACCCATAATGTTCTGATGCATTCGATATTGTTCGTTCAAGAGCACAACTGACTCAGGGTGAATGTCGATCAACTTTTCTAATAAAGTTTTTCTTAAGCCATTACTTCCGGCTTCTTGGGATTTTATTGTCGGTGAAAGCTGAGAGTGATCTCCTGCAAAGATTATCTTCTCTGCTTTTAAAATTGGTATCCAGCAGGCGGGTTCTAATGCCTGGCCAGCCTCGTCAATCACTACAGTATTATACTTTAAATTGCGGACGCTGTAATGGTTTGCACCAACTAAGGTTGCAGTGATAATTTGTGCCTTATCAAACAAATGATCAGTAATATACTGTTCTATTTTTTCTACTTCTTTCCCTATTTTATGCGCCTCATTAAATAAAGCTTTCCGTTGATCTCTTTCAGCCTTTCCGAAACTTCGCTTATACTTATGGGCCATGTTCTTATATTCGTTGGCCTGTTTTTTTAGCGATTTAATGGTTTTCATATCCGGATGATCAGCCATTTTGTGTTCTAGAGTCGAGGTTAATAGTCGTTCTGAAACCCGAGCTGGGTTACCTATACGGATGGTATTTAACCCCTCCAGCGCAAGTTTCTCCGTTAATAAATCAACGGCAGTATTGCTAGGGGCAACTACTAAAATCTTTTGATTATTATGCTTGATTAATGATTTTATAGCATGAACTAGTGTAGTCGTTTTTCCTGTACCAGGAGGACCGTGAACAATTGCTAAATGATTAGCCGTCACAATTTTATTTACCGCAAGCCTTTGCGAACCATTTAAGGTGCTAGGGATGACAAACTTTTCCTCAATCTGAAACGATGGTTTCTCAGCTGTAGTCAATATCCTGATCAGCTTATTTTCTGAGTCATCTTCGGCAAGGACTGAAGCTCGTTTCAATGCGTTTTGCATTTCATCGTAGCTATTGTTGTCGAATAATAAATCGACACCGAGTTTACCATCTCTTGTCCAATCTGGTAATTCATCAACCCGAAAGTTGATTTTCATTCTAGTGCCCGTTTGGTGGGTAATTATTCCTTCTAGCTGATCTACCTTTGGATCATGATTGGAGAATAACACAACAGAAGATCCAAATCTAAATTGATGAGAAAAATCTTGATGTGTTGTACGTTCTACCTCCACAGTTAAATAATCGCCCCTTCCGATCTCATTATGTCGGATAGCAATTGGATACCAGGTAAGCCCAAGGGAGCGGCGATCGGCAGGCGAAGTATTTTCTGTAAGCTTTAGATAGGATTGCAGATCTGCCTCACGCTCTGTATTAAGCAGATCTTGAAGCTTTTTAAAATAGTCTTTTAGCAACGGATAAGATTAAAGAAAATAAGTGAATATATAATTAATGAGGCTAATTTGCAATTACAACACCAATTCATGATGGAGCCTCATCATCGTTTCATAAGGGTCTGTGGCAAAACCAGGGTGTACCTTTGAGCATTGAATTACAGTACTTCTTGTGGCAGTAAGCCATCTAAAACGGGAGGCCTGATCATATTGACCAATCGGACCAGCATTTTTTGCGCCTATACTAATTCGTTCAAACGCAGAAAGATTTGCCTGTACTTCGTCAATATCGATTTTAGCTGAAAAAGCAGTTAATTTAACTTTATCAACAATGAAAACGCTTTGCAAGAATTTCTTTTTTGCACAGAAAAGAATAATGCCCACATTAATAAATTCTTCACGCTCTACCCTAGGCATAACACGAATCACGGCATACTCAAATATGAATTTCTCTTGCATGCTGCGCTTCTTTTAAAAATAGTTCAGAATTTGCTAAACGGGTTTCCAGAAAATACGAGTAGGCATTCCTGTGTGCTGTATTGCTTTCAAAGTTAGTCTCCCCTTCCAACCAATCATCCGGAATTAAGTTGATAACTGCCTGAATTTTTTCTGGATTTAAGATTGATTTAAATTCCTGATCAACAACATCTAACTCAGATGCCCAAGGCAATAAAACATGGTCTTTTACCAGAAAAAACGGCCTCGTAGCCTGTTCTTTCCAGTTTTGCCATGAATGATGAAAATATAGCGATGCGCCATGATCGATGAGCCAGAGTTCCTTGTGCCAAATAAGCATATTGGTGTTGCGGCATGTACGATCCATATTGGTTAAAAAACAATCTAACCACACAATTTGCGAGGCCAGTTTGGCATCAACAGTGGTAACTGTTGGATCAAAAGTTATGGCACCTGATAAGTAATGAAGTGCAAGATTTAAACCGACACTTGCTTTTAGTAAATCTTGAATTTCTTCATCCGGCTCGGTTCTTCCAAATGCCTCATCCAGATTAGCAAAAACTAATTCCGGAACCCGTAAGCCCAAAATTCTTGCTATTTCGCCACCAATTAGCTCGGCTATTAATGCCCTGGTGCCCTGGCCGGCGCCACGAAATTTTAATACGTATAAGAAATTATCGTCGGCTTCAGCAATTGCGGGCATTGATCCGCCCTCTCGCAAAGGCGTAACATACCGCGTAACACTAACCGTTCTTAGTTGAATTTCATTCATAAGCTTAATTAGCGCATCAATTATAAAAATAGGTCACGTGCTAACCTCGCCACAAATTTAGAAGATTTATATTAATATCATTAACCTATACGGTCAATTAATCATGCCCTAGATAAGCATTGCCTGCCGGCGTCATCACGGCTGTCCATTGTATAGCTTCCCTGTTAATTTTAACTAAGCCCATACTTTCCAATACCTCATAATCATCTTCCATCCCGCCTAAAATTGGAGAACTTACTTGCTGATTGATAACCTCTAATAGAGATACAATTTCTGATCTTTCCATAATTATGGTTTTTGAATTAATAAACAGTTGTAGCATGAAAATGTTTACTTCGGGATCTAAACATTTTCGATGGTTGAAGGTTGTATTTAAAATTAATTCAATTTCATGGAACCACACATCTATTACATTTTTGTTTTAGCGCTCCCCGTAGCTTGCATCGCCTGGACGGTTACCAAAGAAGAAATTTTTAGAGAGGCGAGAGAATTTTGTGTTGATCGATCTAAAAATTGCGACAAGCTAATCAAGCGGAAATTTTTTTATGTGTTCACTTGCGAATATTGTTTCAGCCACTATATCACCTTGATTATCCTGTTGATTACCAAATACACGCTTATCTATCCAGATTGGAGAGGATATATCATAGCGTTCTTTGCAATTGTTTGGATTGCAAATGTATACATGAGCCTATACAATATTATAAGAATTGACTTAAAGAAAGAGAAAATTCGAGCAGCCAAAGAAGAATCAGAACTTAAGGGAGAGTAAAAATTTGGGTTAAGAAAATACTTTTTATGCCATCATCCGTTATAGATCATCTTAGTTATAATCCAGAAGCGAAAGCACTCAATATCACTTTTGTCTCTGGAATGGTTTATCAATATGAAGGTGTGCCGCAGAAGGTATTCGAAATGTTCAAGGCCGCCAGATCAAAAGGCAAATATTTCAATTATTATATCAAAGAACATTACTCATTTAAAAAACTAGCAAATGCCTGAAGGACCATCAATTGTGATATTAAAAGATTTAGTAGCTGGACTGCACTTAAGAAAACCTGAGGTTTTGGAAGTGATAGGAAATGTGACGACTATTGATAAAGACCGACTTTTGCATCGAAAGGTTAATGATTTCAAGAGCTGGGGAAAACACTTTTTAATTTGTTTTGATGATTTTACTGTCCGTATTCACTTCATGCTTTTCGGAACATATTTAATAAATGATAGTAAAAAAACACCAGTTAAACTGGGACTCTCCTTTAAAAATGATCAGCTAAATTTCTACACATGTAAAATTGACCTACTTGAGGGCGATATTAGCGAACATTACGATTGGAAATCTGATGTTATGTCTAAATCATGGGACCCCAAACTGGCACTAAAAAAGTTGAAAGAAACCGCATCTTCCTATATCTGCGATGTATTATTAAATCAAAAGATTTTTGGAGGCGTTGGCAATATCATAAAAAACGAAGTGTTATACAGAACTAAAGTTCATCCGCTTAGTAAAATTGAAGATATTCCTCTAACTAAACTTAAAGAGATTATTAGAGAAAGCCAGCGATATAGCTTTGATTTTCTGGATTGGAAAAAGGAAAATACATTGAGTAAACATTGGGAGGTGTATCTGCAGAAGAAGTGCGTTGCAGATCATCAGGTTACTAAACAAGAACTCGGGAAGACACACAGGCAATGTTATGTATGCGATTTTTGTCAGAGAAATTATTCTAAAAAATAATTTCTCTGACAAAATACAGATGCTTCGCTTTGTATTTCTTAAGAACCACAGCGAACTATAATCTTAAAGTAAAAGAATTGTTAAACTTTTAGGAATTATATAAACTACTTCTATATTTGTCCTCGAGAGCGTTAATTTAGATACGGGTATATGGCTTAGGCTGTATGCCCGTTTTTATTTTCAACGAATTCCATATGCTGAATTACTTTTTCTAGGCATATTTTCAGCCAAATCGTATAGTTTTCTGGGTTATATTCAATATCTTTTTTCAACAGATCGAGGTTCATGTATTTAAAATCCATCACCTCGTCTAGATTGATTACGGGCTTCTTATTAGATCTGCCGAAAAAAACATGATCAAGTTCATGCTCTGTCAATCCATCTTCGAATTTAACTTTATAAAGAAAGTTGAAGGCAAACGTCAGATCACAGCTCATTCCCATTTCTTCCCCTAACCTTCTCTGTGTGGCTTCTAAATTGCTCTCGCCTTCCCGAGGGTGACTGCAGCAAGTGTTAGTCCACAACCCACCGGAATGGTATTTTCCCTCGGCCCGTTGCTGCAATAAAAGCTCATTGTTATCATTAAAGATAAATATGGAAAACGCCCTATGCAGAGCACCTTTTTGATGGGCTTCTAATTTCTCCATTTTACCTTGCGGTATATCATTTTGATCAACTAAGATTACGTGTTCTTCCATTAAACTAAATCACATTTAATTTATGGCGAATCATAGAATCGAACATTAAACCAATCTTATGGTGGTTAGGTATTCTTATTCTTTCAGTCATAATTTTCTCTGCGCTCAATCCCTTTATTTTGTTAAATAACTTTTTATAATAGATATATGATAAATAAACGCCATTTCTCGAACTTAATGGGAGCATCTTAATGCCAACCAAAGACTCATTAAACTCCTCCTCTATTTCTTGCTCAATTTTTCGTTTCTCGTTATCACAGAACGCCGCTAAATTCACATTAGGAAAATAATTCCTGTTCAAAGCCTGATGATCTGCTTTCACATCCCTCAAAAAATTAACTTTTTGAAAGGCAGAACCAAGCTTCATCGCATAAGGCTTAAGTCTATTATACTCGTTTTCATCGCCATTGGTAAACACTTTTAAGCACATAAGCCCTACTACTTCCGCTGAACCCAAAATATATTCATCATATAAATCTTGCGTGTATAATTTATCCTCTAAATCCATTTCCATACTTCTTAGAAAAAGACGAATGAGTTCATGATCAATCTTAAACTCATTAACTACTTTCTGAAAAGAATTAATCACAGGATTTAAGCTGATGCCTAACTGGATAGATTCGAAGGTGTCCTGTTTAAATTTTTCAAGTAAATACTTTTTATCAAAATTATGAAAGCTGTCAACAATTTCATCCGCTAAACGAACGAAACCATATATAGCATAAATGGGTTGGCGCAACTCTTTACCTAAAAAATAGATTCCAAAAGAAAAACTGGTACTATAACTAGTGGTGGTGAGTTTACTACAATTGGCCGATAGTTGATCGAAAATTTCTTTCATGTTAAATAGGGATTTGTATTGATTTTTCGAACTCATCAAGCGATTTAAACCAATTGATATGATCAATATTTTTTAGTTTTTTTATAACTGTTGCATTTCCTGCCAGATGAATTTTAGCAGTTTTGCACTTATTAGTGAGGTTAAGGATATATTTATTTGTTGATTCTTCTGCTCTTGATTTAACCATGAAAAGCAAAACATGATCAATATTTATCGTAGAAATTACAGCGCTTAAAGAATCTAATGGTGTTCTATTGCCTAAAAAAATAACATTGTGATTATTTAGTTTTAGCAGGTAGTAAGCGAAAATTAAACCGATGTCATGGTCTTCATCTTCCGGTAGAAAAAGTAGCCAGGTAGCAGTATCCTGGTTAGTGGTACTTATTTTATCGATTTGGGCAAAGAGTTTTTGTCTTATGATGTTGCTGATAAAATGTTCGTGGGCAGGACAAATATCATCTTTTCTCCACATCAATCCTAAACGAACAAGTAAAGGGTATGTTACCCTTCGGTAGGTATTGGTAATACCCATTATCTGCAGGCAATCGTTGAGTAGATTGTTAAAAGCTAAGTGATTAAATTCTAAACCAAACTTAATTAACCTTGAAAGATAGAACTCGGCCAAATCATCATCAGATTGATGCTCGTATTGTTGATCTAAAAGATCTTCTATTTCTTCATTGGAGAGACTACAGATTTTTGAAATTTTTAAACCAACTTGATTTAAGCTAACGATGTTTAATAGCTTTACAAGCTGTTCATCATCATACAATCTAGTATTACCCTGCGATCGCATAGGCTTCAGAGCATTATACCTTTGTTCCCAAATCCTGATGGTGTGGGATTGTACGCCCGAAAGCTGCTCTAGATCTGAAATGGTATAAGTCATTTTTGTTTAAATATATTCAATAAAATCTAAACAAAAAGAAAGTCGAATAGTTTTTTTCTATCCAAAACAAAATTTACAATTTGGAAGCACAAGAATGGCAAGGCAGCTCCGTTGAAATGCTCAGTCGAAACTAGCGAATTTTAGCACTCGAAACGCTAATTAAAACTCAATTGTAGGCTCGCTCAGTTAGCAGAACCCCACTCTCTCCATTTCCCGTAACAATGGTGTGAACATGTTTATATGTTTGACTAAAAAAATCATAACCATGTTCCATTGTTTCTATCGAAACCGATTTAATTGGGTATTTCCGATTGGTTTGAATACACAGTAAATTACCATTAGCAAGCAAAAGGAAATCACAATCATATCCTAACTCTTGCAATTCAATCACTTTTCTGGTGATAGATTTATTCAACGTAGTAGTGATGGCGGTTCTGTTTTTCATAGAAATGTATTTTAGGCAGATAATTACTGAGTTGTATTTAGAAATCATCTTAAGATTATTACGGTTTTAAATCCGAAATATTATCAAATGGTCAATAAATTGTAAATCACATCAATCATTTATGTTAAAACTACATATTTATTATTATTAATCGCATATTTATACCTCTAATAAAATGTATGTGCTTGCAGTTTATTAATTCATATCCGTGAAATTAACACTACACAATTAAATCTACTACTTGCCAATACATTATAAATTATTTTTCGATTTTATCACTCTAAATTGTATTTTGCAGCATCTAAAACTCACAAAATGTCTATAAGTTGCATCGCCATTGATGACGATCCCCATTCCTTAGAAAATCTAATTGCTTACATGGAAAAGTTGCCCGAACTGGAGTTAGTTCAAACTTTTACTGAACCGTTGCAGGCATTGGCAGAAATATCTATGGCAAATCCTGTTGATATTATTTTCATAGACGTAGAGATGCCGGCACTTTCTGGTATTGAGCTCGCTGGCTTATTGAGGCAAAAGGCTAAGCATCTTATCTTTACAACAGCTCATCCGAGATATGCATTAGATGCTTTTCGAGTTGAGGCAGACGCTTACCTATTGAAGCCCTACTCTATTCTTAACTTCACCAAAACCATTAACAACTTATTTCCTACTGGTAAAACCGACCATCAAACTTTATCCATATTTAATGACCATTACTTTTACATTCCATTACATAATGAAAATGACGAATTAGTAAGAGTAAATTTTGAGGATTTGATTGCTGTCGAGGATCATAAACACAATATTAATTTTATTACCACGGAGCTATCTATATCAAGTGCAAAAATAAACTTCGCGAAGATGATTAATATGTTGCGATCGCACCCAGGTTTTATTCAGATTAGTACCGATACAATCATTTCTAAAAAGCACATTAAAAGTGTTTTAGGTAACCAGATTTTGCTTGCTAGCGGCGTTCTGTATACAATTGAAGATTCGCACAAATTGCTTTTTACCGAATTTGCAACTAACAATTCTTTGAAAGATAGCTGATAATTGATTCCATCGGGAAATTTAATTTAAATTTTTAATAGCGGTTAAAACATTCCTGATGTTTCTTTGTATTAGGGATAGTCTATTTTTTATTAATTGAAGATCCGTTTTGAAAAGAATATTAGTTGTTGATGATGATCCCGATATTTTGGAGGTTTTTCAGATGGCACTAGAAACCGAGCATTACAGCGTTTACCCTTTATTATCTCCAAGATTTATATTTAAAACAATAAAAGAGTTTATGCCAGATCTAATTATTCTGGATATTATGCTGAACGGAATGGATGGCAGAGCAGTTTTCAAAGAGCTAAGACTAAATCCTGAAACAGAAAATATCCCGGTAATAATGGCCTCTGCCCGTTATGATGAAAATTACATCGTCTCGCAAAAACTAAATCCGGATGATTATTTAGTTAAACCTTTTAACATTTCAGATTTACTGCGAAAAGTAAATAAGCTAATTGCTAATTAAAAAACCATATATGAACTCAAGATTACTAACCCCGATTATATTGCTTTGCGCCGCAATATCAATGAAAGCTAGCGCACAAAGTAACCGTCCTGATAAACTTTATTCTATGAGTGGAATTGGTTTTGCATTCCCGATGGGCGAAACAGCAGATTACTTTAAACCTAAATTCTCAACTTCCCTTGGGGTAAATTTAGCGGTAGGTAACGGAGGCTTTTTCGTTTATCCAAAGGTGAGTTTACATGCTTTTACATTTAACCAACAGATCGCCGACCCCGGTTACACTTATACCATTCAGAAAGGCAGATCAACTACTTATTTATTAAACATTGCCTTAGGGTATCGTAAAATAGTAGATAAATGGGCTTTTTATGGATTCGCTGGTGCAGGTGGCGGCTTTATTTTGACTCCTCAAGCTGGTGTTAATGCCAATACATTGCAAGTAAATATGGAAAATAAAACCAATAGCTTAGGTATTGCTGAAGGTGGCGGCGGAATCGAATACAATATCGGCGGCGCCAACTTATTCGTAGAGGCTAGTTATATGTATGGCTTTGGTAAAATTCAGAATCGCGTATTTAATACCGTTCCTGTTAGCGTGGGTATTAAGCCTAATTTGAGTAAATTATTGAGTAAGCTTTAACAAAATATAATAATAGTTAATCAGCGATTGCGTTATTACGTAGTCGCTGGTTTTGTTTTAAAGCATTACTAAAAATGGAAAACCGCTAAAAAAACGATCAAAAAATACCTCAAAATTATTTTCATTACTAAGTATTTTAGTATAGATTTGTGTTTGAAAATTTGCCGATGTTGTACGCAATTGTAGATATAGAAACCACGGGAGGCCACGCCTCTGCAAATGGAATTACTGAGGTAGCCATAAACATTCATGATGAAAATCAGGTGGTAGAATCCTATACAACCTTAATCAATCCAAGGCAATTTATACCTGCTTATATCACTGCTTTAACAGGAATAGATAACGATATGGTAGCAGAAGCACCCTACTTTGAGGATGTCGCATTGCAAATCTACCAGCTTTTGAATGAAAAAGTTTTTGTAGCCCATAATGTTAATTTCGATTATTCTTTTCTTAAACATCATTTAGCGGCTGCGGGTTATGATTTAAACTGCCGTAAACTTTGCACTGTAAGGCTAAGTAGAAAACTTATCCCAGGAAAATCTTCATATAGTTTGGGCAAACTATGCAGTGCGTTAAATATCTCCATTCAAAATCGACACCGTGCCGGAGGAGATGCCGATGCAACCAGTATATTGTTTAATATGCTTTTAGAAACCGATCACGAAGGTGTTATTGCTGAAATGTTAAAGAAGAGTTCAAAAGAACAGGTTTTGCCTCCACATCTAGATCGTGCTTCAATTTTAAGGTTGCCAAATCAACCCGGCGTATATTATTTCAAGGATAACAAGGGAAAGATAGTTTATGTTGGAAAAGCTAAAAACTTAAAAAAACGAGTGATAAGCCACTTTACTGGCAACAAACCAAATAAGCAAAGACAAGATTTTTTACGTACTATTTATAATGTTGATTATGTAGTTTGCGGCACCGAGTTGATGGCTTTAATTTTAGAAGCGAACGAGATTAAAAGACTTTGGCCAGAAAATAACAGAGCCATGAAACGTTATGAGCATAAGTATGATCTTTATGTTTTTGAAGACCAAAATGGTTATTTAAGGTTGGCGATAGATAAGCACAAGACAAACAATAAATCTCTTCAAAGTTTTAATAGCTTGTTAGAAGGTTACAATTTTTTGAATCAACTAATTGAAAAATATCAACTTTGTGCTAAGCTCTGCTATCTTCAAAAAACGGCTACAAAATGTACGGCACATGATAATGGACAATGCTTTGGCGTTTGTAGCGGCATAGAAACAGTTGCCGTTTACAATAAACGTTTAAATAATGCGCTAGCTGACCTCCAGAGTTTACAGCCCAGCTTCGCATTGGTTGATGACGGACGTGAGGCAGAAGAACTCAGCTGTCTTGTGGTAGAAAATGGAAGATTCTATGGAATGGGATATTTTAAAGATAAAACCTATTTAGCAGATGGCCTAGCTCCTATCAAAAACGACTTGTCAATTTATCAATCCAACAGTTATATTCTTAATTTAATTCTTAATCATGCTGCGGAATTTCCGCAGAAACTATATAAATTGTAATTTAGGTTCTCGAAATTTACGAGCTAATTTTATCAGTTATCTTTCAATCCGTTACCTTTTGATTTAGATATAAAAAGATTTAAAAGCTTAAATTGATGTAAGTTTGCTAAATCAAATCCTTCATGATAACTCGATTGAAGGTTATTTTAAAAACACATATTATGATATCTCCAGATTCTTTTAGAGAACTTGCCTTGTCTTTTGAAGACGTAGTAGAAACACCAAATGCCAACAAAAACTCATTTAAAGTTGCCGATAAAATCTTTATTACAATTGATAATTCAAACTTAAAAGCAGTTTTTAGATTATCGCCAAAAGATCAAAACAAATTTTCGGATTTAGACCCATCAGCAATCTATCCTGCACAGGCAGGCTGGGGCAAACAAGGATGGACAATTTTTGAATTAAGTTTCATAGAAGACGAAGTTCTTAATGATGCGGTTCGACTTTCTTATTGCGCCGTAGCGCCGGAAGATTTAGCTAAGAAATATAAGAAGAAAGCTGTTAAGAAGTAACAAATTGTCTCAATTCACCCGGTAAATTTTCCTAAATACCATTCTTTTTCTTTTGAAAAACTGATTAAGTTTAATAAAATTTTATAGCTATGATCAAATCACTATGGATAAATCTTCCAGTAAAAGATGTAAAAAAATCGAAAGAATTTTTTACTAAACTGGGTTTCAAATTAAACTTGCAATATGGTGTTCGCGAAGATAGTGCGAGCTTCCTGGTTGGTGATGCAGGTCTGGTTTTAATGCTTTTTAAGAAATCGTTATACGAGGGTTTTGCCGGTAGCGCAGTTTCAGAAAATTTTTCTGGAAACGAGGTATTATTTTCATTCGATGCCGAGAGTCCGGAGGAAGTAGATGATTTGGCTAAAAAAGTGGTGGAAGCGGGTGGTTCTATTTATGGCGAACCTGGTTATAAAGATGGTTGGATGTACGGCTGTGGATTCATAGATCTTGATGGACAAAGGTGGAGCATTTTGTTTATGGATTTCAGCAAAATGCCTTTGGGTTAATTCAAGTCATAAAATCTTAACATATGGATGCTAAACCGCTAATAGTTGAATGCGTTTACAATGTGCCAATTGATAAAGTTTGGCAAGCCTTAACAGATAACAACCAACTTAAACAATGGTATTTTCAATCGGATAAGTTCGAACCAAGGATTGGATTCAAGTTCGACTTTATTGGTGGTGCTGAAGAAGGACCAAAATACTTACATCTTTGTGAGATCACCGAAGTTGACGAAGAAGCTGTAATTGCTTATTCATGTAAATATGATAACTACCCAGGCAGCTCTAGAGTAAAATGGGAAATCTTTGTGCAGGGAAACAATACCAGGCTAAAACTAACCCACACAGGCGCTGAAACCTTTGCCGAAAATGGTAAAGATTTCCAACAGGATAGTTTCAAAGCTGAATGGAATTACTTTGTAAATGATGCCTTAAAAAATTTCTTACAAGTTCTGTAAATTGCTTGCTATTTTAATGCTTTCTTTAGTAGTTCAGCAACAGTTTTGTCCGTTTTGAAGGTAATTGCGTTCACATCCAATTCGCTTATCGAAACCCAACGAAAGGCTTGAAGAATTTCTCCTTCTGCATCGAAATCGTAAATTTGTGTCTTAAAGGCAAGTTGTAAAGGTGCCTTTTCTTTAACCAGGTAATACACACTTATCACCTGACTATCGTTAAAAGAAGATTTCTCGTAAAAATCAGTCGTGTAAAAATGTGATAACACCTCTATCTCAGCATTACATTCTTCCATAAATTCTCGCTTTAGCCCATCTGTAAGACCTTCGCCAATTTCTAAACCACCACCAGGGAATTTGCTGAAACGAAAGCCATACTCCTCTTCATCGCTAATTAGAATCTGTTGGTTAGCATTAATTAGCAAACCATAAACACGTACATTAAAGTAACTCATTTTCGTAATGCTTTTTGTTCTTGATCACAATTTCAGGCGTCCAGATAATTTCCTTTTTGAAGGCTTCTGCCCTCACCGGGCACTCGCTCATATGGCAATAATGGCAGCACGCAGGCAAACACGGGTCTGCATGGATAAATAGTTCTGCCTTTCGAATTCCGTTTTTATTAATAAGTTCATCAATCTGTGAAATTTCTCTATGAACTTGATTCAGATCGAAATAGTAAGGCAGTGTAACGTGGCAATCTATGTGAAAATCAGGGCCGTATTGTTGCGTACGAAGATTGTGTACATCAATCCAGGGGTTATGCCTATTGTTCTGTAGTACATCAACAACTTCTTCCACTAAGGTAAAGTCGCTTTCATCCATTAACCCACCAACTGAACTTCTGGTTAACTTATAGCCAGAATATACAATGTAAAAACCAACGATAATAGAAAGCAGACTATCCAACCAAATTATATTTGTTATTTGAATAAGCACTAAGCCGATAACAATAGCTACGCTAGTATAAGTATCTGTAAGTAGATGTTTTCCATCTGCCTGGAGCGTTACAGAATGCTGCTCTTTCCCAACTTTAACCAGGTATAAACCCACAATCATATTTACTAAACCAGTGATCCCAATAATTATGGTTCCCTGTAAAAGCTGCCCGACAGCGTGAGGATAAATTAAATTGTAAGATGATTTGAATATAATGATTATACCTGCTAGAAGAATCAAAATTCCTTCAACAAAGACAGAAAAAAATTCTACTTTTCCGTGGCCATAAGGGTGGTTTTCATCTCGCGGTTGCGTACTTAAATAGATGCTGTAGAACGCAAAACTGCCAGCAATTACGTTTACAATGCTTTCGGCTGCATCAGTTAGAATGGCATTTGAACCTGTGATAAAATAGGCCACAAATTTGGCTAGCATTAACAAAATACTAACCACTAATGAAATTATAATCGCTTGCTTTTTAATCGTCACGGGATATTTTTCACAAAAATACGCTTATCACTCAAATTAAATGAGAAAAACTATGCCTTTTTTAGTGCAGAATAATATTTGGTTTATATATTTGTGTTCAAAGTAATTAACCATGAGCACCTTATCCAAAAGAATCAACAATCTATCAGAATCTGCGACACTTAAAATGACCAAATTAGGCCGTGAATTGGCCTCAAAAGGTGTTAATATTATAAGTTTAAGTGTTGGCGAACCTGATTTCAATACGCCTGACCACGTTAAAAATGCCGCAAAAAAGGCTTTAGATGATAACTACACCCGATACTCTCCGGTACCAGGATACCCAGATTTACGTCAAGCTATTGTTAACAAATTAAAAACAGAAAATAATCTCGATTACGATATTTCGCAAATTGTAGTTTCTACCGGCGCAAAACAATCGCTATCAAATGTAATTTTAACTTTGATAGATCCAGATGATGAAGTGATTATTCCTACGCCATATTGGGTTTCCTACTCCGAAATGGTTGTTTTAGCTGAAGGAAAATCCGTTTTCATCGATACAGATATCGAGAGCAATTTCAAAATTACGCCTGAACAATTAGAAGCTGCTATAACACCAAAATCGAAGTTGTTTATGTTTTCATCGCCATGTAACCCTACTGGTTCAGTTTACAGCAAGGATGAATTGGCAGCTTTAGTTAAGGTTTTTGAGAAACATCCTAACATTTATATCCTGTCGGATGAGATTTATGAGCATATCAATTTTGTTGATCAGCACGAATCTATCGCACAATTTGAGAGTATTAAAGATAGAGTAATTATCGTTAATGGCTTTTCGAAAGCATTCGCAATGACGGGTTGGAGATTAGGTTATATTGCAGCAAACAAAGAAATTGCTGCTGCAAATGATAAATTGCAGGGACAGACCACTTCAGGAACTTGTTCAATTGCACAAAGAGCGGGCATTGTAGCTTATGAGCAGGGTCTGGACAGTGTTTTAGCCATGAAAGAAGCATTTCTTCGTCGTAGAGAATTGGTTTACAATTTACTAAACGAAATTCCTGGTGTTAAAACAAACCTTCCGGATGGCGCATTCTATTTCTTTCCAGAAATCAGTTCATTTTTCGGCAAACAAGATGCGGAAGGGAATATCATCAAAGACTCTTCTGATTTAGCGCTGTATTTGCTAAACGTTGGCCACGTAGCTACCGTTGGTGGTGATTCTTTTGGAAACAATAATTATATCCGTTTATCCTATGCAGCTTCTGATGAAAGTTTAGTAGAAGCTTTAAGACGAATTAAAGAAGCACTAGGCAAGCTAGCATAGTTATTTGCAGTTAGAAATTCGGAATTTTCAGTTTATATATAAAACCCTTCGCTAGAAATGATCTGGCGAAGGGTTTTTAATTTTAGAGTTTTCGTATTATAATATGAATAACAAATAGCAAAGGTCGAAACTGACAGTAAAGATCCGTCTTGGCTAATTCCTTCAAGACGAATAACATTTTAGCTTCTGATGGCCTCAACCGGATCTAATCTTGATGCGGAATATGCCGGCCAGAATCCCGATATCGTTCCAATAATTACAGATATCCAAATGCCGAGTAATATGTTGTTTACTCCCAGTATAATATAAAATCCTGTAAGTGCTCCGAGTAATAGTGCAATCAAATAGACCAGCAAAAGTCCGAGCAGCCCTCCCAAAATACATAGGGAGATAGATTCGAAGATAAATTGCAATAGAATAAAATAGTTTTTTGCTCCCAATGATTTTTGAATACCAATAATGTTTGTTCGCTCTTTAACGGACACGAACATGATATTTGCAATACTAAAGCCTCCAACCAATATTGAGAAACCTCCAATAATCCAACCTGCCCAATTTACCATGGTAAACATCGAATCTAGTTGATTGGAAAGTATGGTTGTTTTATTCAGGGCGAAATCTTCTTCCTGTCCAGGTCTGATTCTATGGATAGATCGCATTAAACCTTTCAATTCGCTTTCTACTTCTTCAAGCGAAACATTATCATTTCCACGCACTGTAATTTGTGGCCCATATCGTTCATTTTGAATATCAAGAATGCTCTTGGCAAAATTTATAGGGATATTCACATTTTTATCCAAAGAAGTACCCAACATATCCTCACCTTCTTTTTTAAATACACCAATAACTGTTAATCTCCTGCCTAAAACTTGTACTTGTTTACCTATTGGGTCATCTCCACCAAATAATCCGTCAGCGACATCTGCACCCATCAACAACACAGGTGAGCCGTTATTGCTTTCGGTTTCAGTAAAATAACGACCGGCTTGAAGTTCGAAATTCCAGGTTTTATCAAAATCATGCGAAGCTGCAGAAACATTTATCCCTTCAACAGAATTACTCCTGTATTTTATTGTCCTATCACTCGTCGAAATTTCAAAGGTGATTCCCTGGGCGTTCCCCATTCGTTCTCTTAAAGCAGCAAAATCACGAAGCGAAGGCTGTGGTCTGTTCATGTATTTCCACCAAGGGTAGTTATCGCCAAAACTCCAAGGCCATTTTTGAACATAAATCGTATTCGATCCCAATTTATCTACACTTGACTGAAGTTTACCACGAAAGGTATCTACTGCTGAGAAAACAGCGATGATGGTAAAAATCCCTATTGTGATCGCAAGAAGCGATAACATGGTACGCATTTTATTTTGGCGTAGTGCATCAAAAGCAAAACGAAAACTTTCCCCTATTAGCCTAAAGATTATCATAATTAATGGTTAGATGCACAGCATATAAAAAGGTTACAACTCATTTTCAAAACTAGTTAATTTTGTGGCGTTTCTGAGTTAAGCGACTTATTTTTCAATATTTAATTAACCAAAACATTGTATACTGTAATTACGTTTGATAAAATACGAAAAAGAAAAATTAAATTCGTATTTTTGCACCTCAAAAAATTCATCAAGAATGAAATTATCACAATTCAAATTCAATCTACCAGAGTCACTAATTGCAAACAATCCAGCCGAACAACGCGATGAAGCACGTTTGATGGTTTTACACAAAGACAGTGGTAAAATTGAACATAAAATTTTCAAAGACGTGCTTGGTTATTTCGATGACAAAGACGTAATGATATTGAATAACACAAAAGTTTTTCCTGCTCGTTTATACGGTAATAAAGAGAAAACTGGCGCTACTATCGAGGTTTTTTTGCTTCGCGAATTAAATAAAGAGTTACGTTTATGGGATGTTTTAGTAGATCCGGCTCGTAAAATTCGGGTAGGTAATAAATTATATTTCGGCGACGATGACTTATTGGTTGCTGAAGTTGTTGATAATACTACTTCTCGTGGGCGTACCATTCGCTTCTTATTTGAAGGAACAGACGAAGAATTTAGAAAAAACGTAGAAATTTTAGGTGAAACCCCGCTTCCGAAATACATTAAACGTAAAGCAACTGCTGAAGATAAAGAACGTTACCAAACCATTTTCGCTAAACACGAAGGTGCTGTAGCAGCTCCAACTGCGGGTCTACACTTTAGTCGCGAGTTGATGAAACGCCTTGAGCTTAAAGGTGTAGAATTTGCGGAAGTAACCTTACATGTTGGGTTAGGAACCTTTAGGACTGTTGAGGTAGAGGATTTGACTAAACATAAAATGGATTCAGAGCAATTTATCATCGAACAAAAAGATGCTAATATTGTAAATAAAGCCATAGAGGAAAAAAGAAGAATTTGTGCAGTTGGAACGACTTCAATGCGTTCAATAGAATCTGCGGTATCAGCAAACAGAACATTAAAGGCTGCAAATGACTGGACAAGCAAGTTTATCTTCCCTCCTTACGAGTTTAACATTGCTAATTCAATGATTACAAACTTCCACACGCCAGAATCAACATTATTGATGATGGTAAGTGCATTTGGTGGTTATGAAAATGTAATGAATGCTTACGAAGTAGCAGTTAAAGAAAAATATAAATTTTATAGTTATGGTGATGCCATGCTAATTATATAGATTTTAGTACTTAGTATTTAGTATTTAGATAAATTGGTCTAAGTACTAAATACTAATCTCTAGATACTCGAATGAAATACTACGCTATAATTGTAGCAGGCGGTTCTGGCAATCGGATGCAGACGGAAACCCCAAAACAATTTTTGTTGCTAAAAAACCTCCCGGTTTTAATGCACACCATAAAAGCTTTTGCGCAAAGCGATACTCAACCTAAAATTTTATTAGTTTTAAACAAAGAACAACAGGGCTACTGGAAAAGGCTTTGCGAAGAGTTCAATTTTAGGATACCGCACCAAGTGATTGATGGTGGCGCCGAACGCTTTTATTCGGTTAAAAATGCAATTAACTCCATTAATGAAGAATCTTTTGTTGCCATTCATGATGCCGTTCGTCCGTTAGTTTCGAAAAAATTGATTGACGGGTGTTTTAAGGAGGCTGAACTGCATGGTAACGTTATTGCTGCTGTTCAATCGAGCGACAGTGTAAGAATGTTTAAAGACGATAAAACATCGGCATTGAAACGAAATGAAATCTTCCTGGTACAAACGCCTCAAACCTTTAGTTTAAAAATTTTAAAAGAGGCTTACCGACAAGATTATTCGGTGAGTTTTACTGATGACGCCAGCGTTGTTGAGGCTATTGGTGAAGCTATTCACATTTTGGAAGGCGAAAGAAATAATATTAAGATAACCTATCCTGTTGATTTAGAGTTAGCAGAACTTTTGTTAAAGCGTTAATAAAAGAAAGGGTGTTTCATAATAATGAAACACCCTTTCTAATTCATCAATATTTAAGATTTTACGCTACAAATTGATGAATGTTCGCTTAACATATTTTATGTTGCTCTGCCTATAACTTTAAGCAAGATTGCAATAATTGCGATTACCAATAAAACGTGAATGATGTTACCCACATCGCCAAAGCCGTGGAACACGAAGCCGATCACCCATAGTATAACCAATACTACTGCGACTAAATACAATAAATTTCCCATAGTGTTAATTTTTTAAGTAAATGTTGATGTATTAACACAGCTAGAATACTTTTGTTTAAAAAATGTAAATTATATTTTTAATTGGTTGATAATCAAACTCCTTTTCGTTGTAAAGAAGTCATAAAAAAACCTCTCGTTTTTGCGAAAGGTTTCTTTATGCTTTATAAAATTTAGTATTCATCCTCATTAAAGAAGAAGTCTTCTTTAGTTGGATAATCTGGCCAAATTTCCTCAATAGTTTCGTAAGGTTCGCCATCATCCTCTAACGCTTGCAAGTTCTCAATAACTTCTACTGGTGCGCCAGAACGGATACCATAATCAATTAATTCATCTTTAGTTGCAGGCCAAGGTGCGTCTTCCAAGTGCGATGCTAGTTCTAATGTCCAATACATATCTTCAATTCAATTAAATTCTTGTTCTTAACAATGCGCAAAGTATATTAAAATTTTTGAGCAAAACAAACTTATTTTTCCACCATTAAATACGAGGTATCCAGATGTTTTCTTCTGCGCTAAAATCCATGTTCAGTTTTCGTGCCAAAACAAACAAATAATCACTCAAGCGATTTAGATAAACGCTAACTTTTTCGTCTACAAAGCTTTTTTCTGCAAGCTCAACAGTTAAGCGTTCTGCCCTTCTGCAAACGCATCTGGCAATCTGGCAGTAAGAAACAGTAGTATTTCCGCCTGGTAAAACAAAGTGCTTTAAAGGAGGCAGCACTTCATTCATTAAATCCATTTCCTGTTCTAATAAAATAATATCAGTTTCATGTAGATCAGGAATTTTCATCTTCGATTTTTCTGGATCTGCCGCTAACGTTGCCCCTATTGTGAATAACCTATCCTGAATTTCTTTCAATAATTTCTTGTATTCGGGAGCGATATCCTGACACATGATTAACCCTATGTGAGAGTTTAGCTCATCAACTGTTCCATAAGTTTCTATGCGTAAATGATATTTCGGGACACGAGTACCACCAATTAATGAGGTTTGTCCTTTATCGCCAGTTTTAGTGTAGATTTTCATACCCCTAGCCCCTACAGGGGAATTATTATACAAAATCCTAAAAGTCCCCATTAGGGGATTTAGGGGTTAATTTATTTTTTCCCAATCGCTGCCACTATCATTTAAAGCTTGCAGGCGTGGAGAAACATTTTTGATATCAGTATTCACGTAATCGTTCTCAATTAAACCATCACGCATTCTTACGATCCTGTGAGCATGTTGCGCAATATCCTCTTCGTGAGTAACCAAGATAATCGTGTTCCCTTTACTGTGTATTTCTTCCAGAAGACCCATGATCTCTATTGAGGTTTTGGTATCCAGGTTACCGGTTGGTTCATCGGCCAGAATAATAGATGGATTGTTTATTAAAGCTCGTGCTACAGCCACACGTTGGCGTTGACCTCCAGATAACTCGTTCGGTTTATGATCCATACGGTTACCTAAATTTACATTTTCTAATGCCTTTGCCGCCCTAGCCTCGCGGTCCTTTTTGCTACTTCCAGCATAAATTAGAGGTAAAGCCACGTTATCCAGCGCTGTAGAACGAGGTAAAAGATTAAAAGTTTGAAAAACGAATCCTATCTCTTTATTACGAACTTCGGCCAATGCATCATCAGTCATTTGGCTCACATTCGTTCCGTTTAAGATGTAAGTGCCACTTGATGGCGTATCCAAGCAGCCTAATATGTTCATCAAGGTTGATTTTCCCGAACCTGAAGGGCCCATAAGCGCAACAAATTCGCCTTTATTAATGTCTAAAGAAACTGATTTTAAAGCATGGATAACTTCTGATCCGATTACATATTTACGGCCAATTTCTTTTATGGTAATAAGTGGTTTCTCCATGTTTTTTCGTTTTTAGACAAGCGTAAAGGGTAAGATGTTACAATAGTAACAAAATTACTTTTCGATAATTTTTGGAACCATAAAAAATTGCTCAGTATGTTTTGCGGCATTCTTAAGTCCATCTGCCGTCGATATCTCTTGTTTCACAACGTCTTCTCGCCAAGCGTTAGTCGTTTCATTCATATAAACTAAAGGCTTAACGGTTGAGGTATCGAGTTCGTTGAGTTTTTCCATAAACGAAAGTATCTTGTTCATTTCAGGAATTAGGGTTTCAACTTCCTTTTCATCAATATGAATTCTGGCCAAATCGGCAATTTTATAAATGGTTTTTGCGTCTAAATTCATTTTACTAGTTCACTTTCAATGAGTTGGAATACCTTTTCCTTTAACAAATCAGAATCAACGTCTGCCAACTTTGATGTGTCTATCGGTTTGTGGACGTAAATATCGCAAATTCCTGGCTTACTTCCATATTTGGCGCCGTCATCCCAGTTAATTTTCCAAACATTGGTAATGCTGACCGGCACAAGCGAAATGTTTTTATCTATGGCTAAACGAAAAGGACCATTTTTAAATTCGCCCAACCGTGGCGGATAATGATCATCTATTTTTCCTTCGGGAAAAATAATTAAGCTCATTCCTTTTTCTAAATTTTCACCAGCTTTTTTAAATGCCCGAAAGGCAGAAATTTTACTATCACGGTTTACCGAAATATCAATTGTTTTAAAGAAAATTCCTAAAACAGGATTATTTAACAATTCATCTTTGCCCATAAAATGGAATTTACCATGACACATGATACAAAACACCATAATATCCAAATTCGAAGAGTGGTTGGCACAATAAATATACGTTTGCTTGTAATTTAGTTTTTCCTCGTAATAATAGTTGTACCAAACACCGGAAAGCAAACTGCAACAGAAACTATTGGCTTTTCTGCAAAGATTTAAAATGGAGTAATATTTTGGATTACGAGATGTGAGGTAATACATTGGATAAAAAAGGATAAAGAAGAAAATTATCCAAAATAAAAACCATACTCGGTGTACTTGCCTTAGAAAGTGAATCATAGATAATCAAAAATATAAAATACTTTATCATTTCAAATACTGATTAGCCACCACCAATTAAATGATTGGTTATTTTATAATATGAATAGCAAAAGGTTGATCCATCAAATTAAGCCGAAAAAATCTATTCATATAAAATTGATTATATCGTATACGTTGCTTGCTTTTTATTTTTAATTTCGTGCCATTATGAAAGAAACAGTGGTGAGTGGCATTAGGCCAACTGGAAAGCTACATTTAGGAAATTATTTTGGTGCGGTAACCAATTTTGTAAAAATGCAGTATGATTATAACTGCTACTTTTTTATTGCCGATCTACATTCATTAACAACTCATCCTACTCCGGGTGATTTGCATGGTTATGTTCGCCATGTATTAGTAGAATATTTAGCTTGCGGAATTAATCCAGAAGAGACCACCATATATGTTCAATCTGATGTTCCAGAAGTCTCGGAGCTTTATTTATATCTGAATATGAATGCATATTTAGGAGAATTAGAACGAAGCGCCTCCTTTAAAGAAAAGATAAGATCTAATCCGGATAATGTAAATGCTGGTTTATTAACCTATCCTACTTTGATGGCTGCAGATATTCTTATTCACAGAGCTACTAAAGTGCCGGTTGGAAAAGACCAGGAACAACATCTAGAAATGACCCGTAACTTCGGCAACCGTTTTAACAGGATGTATAACGCCGATTTTTTCCCTGAATCTTTTGCGTTTAATTATGCTGAAAATTTAGTTAAAGTACCTGGTTTGGAAGGAAAAGGCAAAATGAGTAAATCAGATGGTGATGGAAACTGTATCTATCTATCTGATAGCCCTGAAATTATCCGTAAGAAAGTAGCCAGAGCAGTGAGCGATAGCGGACCAACAGAAGAAAATCAGGAAAAACCAGAAGCGATTCAAAATCTTTTTGATTTGATGAAAATTGTCTCTACGCCTGATACTATTGAGCATTTTGATGGATTGTACAATAAAATGCAAATCCGTTATGGAGATATGAAGAAGCAACTGGCTGAAGATATGATTGTATTTAACTCCCCTATAAGAGAACGTATTGAAGAACTTTCGAAAGACGAAACTTATTTAAGGCAGGTTGCTAAACACGGTGCATTAAAAGCCCGGGAAAGTGCTCAGAAAACCATCAGAGAGGTTCGTAGTTTAATCGGTTTTAAAAGTTTTTAGTAATTTTAAATAGATTTGAGAAGATTGATATGAGATTTGAGACAATGCTCGACTCCATATCTGATATCTCATATCTCATATCTAGACATATATGCACATAGCAATTGTAGGAAATATAGGCGCCGGAAAAACGACTTTAACGGGTTTACTCGCCAAGAATTATGGATGGGAAGCTTTGTATGAAGCGGTTGACAACAACCCCTACCTGGAAGATTTTTATAGTGACATGAAACGTTGGAGCTTTAATCTTCAAATTTATTTCCTCAACAGTCGTTTTCAACAAATTACTGATATTGAAGTAAATAAACGTAATGTGATTCAAGATAGAACCATTTATGAGGATGCACATATTTTTGCAGAAAACCTGCATGATATGGCGCTGATGACCACTCGTGATCATGACAACTATCGTGCGATATTTGATAACATCACTTCTTTCATCAAGCCACCTGATTTACTGGTCTACTTACGAGCGTCGGTTCCTACGTTGGTAAATAACATCCAACGTCGTGGCCGCGAGTACGAGGCAGGCATTCGGATTGACTATTTATCTAAATTAAATGAAAAATACGAAGCGTGGATCAAAAATTATAACTTGGGTAAACTATTAATTCTGGATAAAGACAAACTGGACTTCACCAACAATCCAGAAGATTTAGGTGCTGTTATTCAGTCAATTGAAGCTGAAATAAACGGTCTGTTTTAATTTTGTTTTTTAGATTGAATTTTCAAATACATCTTCACCCTGATGTATTGAGGAACAAGCCATTTTTTACTTAAAATTTGTTTTTGTTTATCGCTTTAGTTATATTATAAAGATGACGGAAAAAAATTTTGCACACGAGAACTATTCGAATTGGAAACTTGGCATTTTTTATTTCAATCGAAATGATAAACGTTTGTTTGTGCACAAGCGGATCAGAATTTTAGGTTGGACACTGAATTTTGCTCATCCATTGTCTTACGTTGTGTTGACGCTAATTTTTATTTTAGCATATATCTTAAGTAACCTACCATAAACATGATTGATAGTGCAAATTTAGCCATAGGTATTATTCCTGCCCGGTTTGCTTCTACCCGATTTCCGGGGAAGCCTTTAGTGGATATCGCAGGAAAAAGCATGATTCAACGTGTATATGAGCAAGCGCTGAAAGCAAAAAGTTTATCGAAAGTAGTCATTGCTACAGATGATGAGCGTATAGCGGATGAGGTTAAGAGATTTGGCGGTGAGTTTGTGTTTACATCTGCTCAGCATCAAAGCGGTACCGATCGATGTGCCGAGGTGATTGATAAAATTCCCGGGTTCGATATTGTAATCAACATACAAGGCGATGAACCTTTTATAGAGCCTAGCCAAATAGATTTATTAGCAAGTTGTTTTATTGAGGATAAAGTTCAGTTGGCCACGCTCATTAAACCCATCCAAAGCCAGGAAAGCATTTACAATCCAAATAGCCCGAAAGTGGTGATTGATGTAAACGGCAGAGCAATGTACTTTAGCCGAAGTCCGATACCATTTATTAGAAATGGCGAGCCAGGCGTTTGGGCAGAGAAACATCAGTTTTATAAGCATATTGGTATCTACGGATATAGAACAGAATCATTGAAAGAAATTACCAAACTACCACCATCATCATTAGAAATTGCAGAGAGCCTGGAGCAATTGCGGTGGATTGAAAATGGTTTTTATATTCAAACAAAAGTTACAGATTTAGAAACGGTTGCAATAGATACTCCAGAGGATTTATTAAAGTTGAATAACTTATTAGCGGCTTTGAAGCGAGAATAAAATAATATTCTTAAATTACACTTAAATATGATTTAATACCCTCAAAATTTGAATCGTTGAAAAAGATTGTAATCATTTTTATATCATTTCTAATTATTCAAACGGCTAGTTCTCAAGAACCTATCGGTATCTCCATAAAATCCAATTTGTTAAATTTATTGGCTAAAAAGCCATCTTTTTCTATTGAGAAAACCTTTCGCCAGAGATACGGTCTGGAGCTTTCCTATTCATCAGGCGAATTAAACTGGGGTAGAGACTACAAGTTTAGTGGTTTTTTGCTCAGAGGGAAAATGTATGCTTATGATATTGAGGTCAAAGAGATCACTCCCTTTTGGGGATTGTATGTTGGAAACCTGAACAAAACCATCGTTTCAAACAATGCCTATGTTCATCCTACAGGATTTTTATCGTTTGGAAACAACAGAAATTTCAAGGCGAATTCAATTCGTTCAGGGATGATTTTGGGCTTTTTATATCTCCCAACCAAAAGATTTTTAATAGAAACCACTACAGGCTTAGGTTATGGCAAATATTTCAACTTAGAAACATTTCAAGATAGAGCTGCTCCGAAAGGTTATTTGGATTTCCAATTATGGTTATCAGTAGGCTATAGCTTCTAATTATAATTTAATTGTTTATAAAAACTTAAAATTTGTATTTTCGGAAATGAGAAAATTGCTGCTCCTACTTTCCGTTGCCTTATTGTTATATGCTTGCCAAACTGACAAACAGAAAAACAACGATTCTATAGAGTTTAAGAATGTAAATCAAAGTATAGCTCAATCATTTTCTGATCTAAATAAGCTCGATACTTTTAAAATTGAGCTGACTGGCAGGAAACCGGAAGAAATGGTTTTAACCTTTACCATTAAAAATTTTGATGGAAAAGAAATTTATAACGTAAAACTAAAAGGAACGGATTTGTTAGGAAATACAGATCCAAACCTTGATTTATCAAAAGAAAAAGCGCAGATTGTATTCTTAAAAACCATCGCAGATGATTTTTTTGCTGAAGATAATTTTCTCGAGCCTGCAGTGATGCCGGAAGACAAGCCTGACAAGTATGTTCCGGATAAAGCGCTCTACGAAGAGCTTAAAAAATCTGGCTTAAATGGCTTCAAGTACCGTTTAGGTAAAGAAAAAAATCTCTATATCGCCTGGAGCGAAAAAGAAAAAAAGGTAAAAATCTACTATAACTGCTGTTAAAAAACTCCCTATTCTTCGTACAACATCCCTATGTCCTATTAAACTAATCTAATATGAGAAGAGCTGTTTTGTTGTGCTATTTTGTTTTTTGTGCTGTGCTTAGTAATGCGCAAAGTGTATTTTTAAAAGAAAAACCAGCTAACGAAAAAGCTGCAGTTAGTATCAATGACCATGCGCCAAGTGTGATGTTTTTTGGTGTAAATGATGGAAGTGATAGTTGGAAAAATCATAAGCAAAAAGAAAAAGAAGTCAACGCCTATTTTGGTTCGGTTTATAGCAACTTCCCGATCTTGGACATTGGAAAAGAGCATGTTGTAGAATATAGTAACTCCAATGGAAAATTTGTTTTTTACAGACCAAATACTAAACGACAATTTGGAATGATTGTTTCCAATGGAAAAGACAAGCCAATACTTGTTCTCAATCCAGACCAATATTTGAAAACTATAAAAACTTACCTCAATATTGGTAGTGCTGATGATTTGGTTCCTAAAACGCTCGATGAACGAGATCAAAAAGATGCGGTTAAAGAAATGCAAGGTGTTTTAAAAATAAAATTCGTAACCGATCAATCGTATGCTCAAAGGCTAATTAAAAATGCGAGTTCAGTACACTACAGTAATACTTATGAAGACGGAAGTCCCAAAATGACTTGTACAAATAGAGTGTTTGAAATGTTTGGCGATAGTTTAATGACGACTAAATCTCCTTATGGCGCCAACTATGTTTATGATAAAAATAACATCATGCAATCGATGGACAATACAATGAACGGTAAGCCGAGTGGATATTCGAAGTATTTGAGAGATCAAAATGGCTTAATCAAAAAGATTGTTAGTGGTGATGAAAAAAGTACCGATTCGACCGTTTTTATTTATGAGAAAGATAAATACCACACCATTAGCTTCAGTGGTTCAAGGCCTTATTCTTTAGAGACGTTCTTTTTAAATGATCAAATGCAATGCGTTCGTAGGTTATCCAAAAGATCCGATCAATCCATCATTTGGGACATCACTTACATTTATGACAAATTTGGACGTATCATTCGAGAAGGAAAAGTAGATAGCGAAATGATTTATAGTTATAAAAATGATTCTGATGCTATTTTCTCTGGCTTCAAATCCTACAGCCTAAATCCCCGAAGGCTTGATCTTCAAAATGAAATTATTAGAGAAAAGAACAAGCAAACCTTTATTGGGAGAAATGGAACTGGAGGCTTGAATTTCATATCTGTAACTTACACTGCTAAAGATAGATCGACGAAAACCTATTCTTATGATAAGGATAATAAATTGACAAGCGTAAGTGTAATACGCTGCTTGTAAAGGTCAACGGATGTTGTAAAACAGTTAACATCCCAATTACCAATCTTTTTTAGCTTATTGGAATGTTATCAAACTTTCACATTTGTAAACAGCGCTATCGATAGATCTAACTGATCTTGCTAAAAACTAAAAAATATGAAAATTGCCTACTGGATAGTCAGGAAAAACACGGCTAAGAATAACTAATAACGTAGGATTCGCTTTCCATATTATAAAAAATTGAAGATGAGTCATCTCTAATTTTCTGATAAACATCACATTATCATTTTTAAAATATCTAAATTTTAAATCAGCAGAAACAAGGAATTTTCCTACCTTTGTATCCCGTACAAAAAGCGGCAATATTTACCATTTGCCGTAAAAAATCACAAACATGACTAAGTATATTTTTGTTACGGGCGGTGTTACTTCCTCATTGGGTAAGGGCATCATTTCCGCATCTTTAGCTAAACTTTTACAGGCACGTGGCTACCGTGTAACCATTCAAAAATTCGATCCTTATATCAATATCGATCCAGGAACACTGAATCCTTATGAACATGGCGAATGTTTTGTTACTGAAGATGGTGCCGAAACCGATCTGGATCTTGGTCACTATGAGCGTTTCTTGAACGTTCCAACTTCACAAGCAAACAACATTACTACTGGCCGTATTTACCAAAACGTAATTAACAAAGAACGTAAAGGTGAATATCTGGGTAAAACTGTTCAGGTTGTGCCCCACATAACCGATGAAATTAAGCGCAACATGCGTATTTTGGGCGATAGTGGTGATTACGATATCGTTATTACTGAACTAGGCGGAACCGTTGGTGATATTGAATCTCTACCTTTTATTGAGGCTGTTCGTCAGTTTAAATGGGAAGAAGGAAGTTCAAATGCGATTGTAATTCACTTAACATTAGTGCCTTATTTAGCTGCTGCGGGCGAATTAAAAACTAAACCAACACAACATTCGGTTAAGGCATTATTGGAATACGGTATCCAGCCAGACATCTTAGTTTGTCGTACTGAACATCACTTAGGTTCTGATTTGAGAAAAAAAATTGCTCTTTTTTGTAACGTTAACATCAACGCCGTAGTCGAATCTATGGATGCGTCTACTATTTATGATGTTCCGTTGTTGATGATGAAAGAACAGTTGGATAAAACGGTTTTAGCTAAATTAAAACTCCCAACTAAAAACGAACCAGATATGGAAAGCTGGAAAGAGTTTTTAGGACATTTAAAAAATCCCACAGCTGATGTAACTATTGGTTTGGTTGGTAAATATGTGGAGTTACCAGATGCTTACAAATCGATTATCGAATCTTTTGTGCATGCTGGTTCTAAAAACGAATGTAAAGTTCGCGTTGAATATATCCACTCTGAAGGCATTTTTCCTGATAACGTAAAAGAAAAATTAGGTCACTTACATGGCGTTTTAGTAGCACCAGGTTTCGGAAGTCGTGGTATTGAAGGGAAAATTGATACCATTAAATACGTCCGCGAAAATAATATTCCATTTTTCGGAATATGTTTAGGTATGCAATGTGCTGTTATTGAGTTCGGGCGGAATGTTTTGGGCTTAAAAGATGCGCATACTACCGAAATTGAAGCTGATTCTAAAAATCCTGTGATTAACATGATGGAAGAACAGAAAAATATTGTCAACATGGGCGGTACCATGCGTTTAGGTTCATATCCTTGCGACATTAAGAAAGGAACGAAAGCATTTGCTATCTACGGCAAAGCACACATAAATGAGCGTCACCGTCATCGTTACGAATTTAACAACGATTATTTAAAGCAGTACGAAGATGCTGGAATGATTGCTTCTGGAATTAATCCACAAACAAATCTGGTGGAAATTGTAGAGTTAAAAAACCATCCTTTTTTCGTTGGAGGACAGTTTCACCCAGAATTAAAATCAACAGTTGCTAATCCTCACCCACTTTTTGTTAAATTTGTCGCCGCTGCGATGGAGTTTGCGAAAAAGAAAACGAATTAAAAGCAGTACAAACAAATATAATGGATAGAAATACCTTTACAGGATTATTCCTGATTATGATCATCTTGGCGGGATCATTCTACTTTTTTGGGCCAAAAGATGCTGAAATAAAAAAAGAAAATGCCAGAATCGACTCTATAAAGAGAGCTGATTCACTAAAAAACGCTGGAATTAAACCAGTTTTAAAAGACACAACTGCTGTAGCAACTACACCAACTGTAGATTCTTTGGCTTTAAAAGGTCCTTTCGGTTCTGCAATAACAGGAATAGATGCAAAAACAGTTTTAGAGAATGAGAAATTATTAATCAACCTAAGTAATAAAGGTGGTAGAATTATCTCGGTAGAAGTTAAAGGACAAAAAACCTATGCTGGCAAGCCGCTAATATTATTTGACGGAAATGCCAATAAATTTGGCTTAACTTTAAATGCTGCTGGCAAAGTAATCAACACTAACGATTTATACTTCACTCCTACTAAAGCTGGTAATACCGTAACCATGCGTGCTAATTATGGCGCAAATGCTTATGTTGAGTATGTTTACGATTTAAAAGCTGCAAGTAATAAAGTTGGCTTTAACATCAACCTGGTTGGCTTACAACAAGTAATTGCCGGAAATAACATTTCTTTAAACTGGCAAACTATCTTACTACAACAAGAAAAATCTTTGGAAAGCGAGCACCGTTATTCGGCTCCATACTATAAATATGTAGATGGTGATGTTGATCACTTAAGTGTATCAAAAGATGAAAAAGAAGATTTAGGAAAAGGAAAAATTCAGTGGTTTTCATTTAAACAACATTTTTTCTCTGCAACGCTAATTTCGAAGGATGGTTTCGAAAAAGGAAGTTTAGAAGTAAAAATCCCAACAGCTCCTGGTCAGGTTAAATTTTATGATGCTAATATGCAATTACCTTATGCGCATCTTGCAAACCAGGCATACAGCATGGAATTCTACTTTGGTACCAACAAATTCTCTGCTTTAAAAGATCAAGGTTACGATTTAGAGAAACAAGTAGATTTAGGTTACTGGCCGTTAAAATACATCAACCGTTTTATCGTATTGCCTGTATTTAATTTTCTTAACAACTTCGGCTGGAATTTCGGTTTAATTATTTTGGTATTAACCATTTTATTAAAAGTTGCGTTATCTCCATTAACTTACAAGTCATACCTATCAATGGCTAAAATGAGGGTATTGAAACCAGAAATGGATGAAATTAAAGCCAAAGTAGGTGAGGATAATCCAACCTTGGTTCAACAAGAATATTTAAAACTTTACAAAAAGGCTGGTGTAAATCCACTTGGTGGTTGCTTACCAATGGTTTTACAATTACCGTTGGTAATGGCTTTCTTCTTCTTCTTCCCTAACCTTTTCGAATTACGTGGAGAAAGTTTCTTATGGATGAAAGATTTATCAACTTATGATGAGTTTATTAAATTCGGATTTAAAGTTCCATTTATTGGCGATCACTTGAGTTTAATGTGTGTTTTGATGACGGTTTCAACATTAATCATGACTTACTTCAACAATCAGGTTTCAGGTGCAACTGGCCAAATGAAATACATTGGTTACATCATGCCAATCATTTTCTTAGGCGTTTTAAACAGCTATCCGGCAGGTTTGAATTATTATTATTTCTTGGCCAACTTAATGACTTTCGGACAGCAGTTCTTAATTCGTAAAATGGTAGATGATGATAAAATCCATGCTTTAATTCAACAGAATAAAGCAAGACCAGCTGATGAGAAAAAGAAGAAATCTAAGTTTCAACAACGTTTAGATGATTACATGCGTCAGCAACAACAGGCAAAAAAATAATTAAATGATTATAAAAGAGCCTCGATTGTGAAAACAGTCGAGGTTTTTATTTTTACTGAGAATTTTAAAAATATTATAGTTATCAATTCTAATTTAATTTCACTAAATTGAAATAACCAAACACAATCCTCCCTATTTTTTATTTACTGGTTTAACGCCCTCAAATGAAAATATGGAATGTATTGTTAATCTCCCTTACGCCTTTTTATTTATTCGGTCAAAACAGTCTGGGTCCTCGGCTTACTGCCATGGGCAACAGTGGCACCGCCGTTACCGATGTTTGGGCGCTACAGTCAAATCCATCGGGAATAACCTCGCTCGAGCAGCCAACCATTGCCTTAAACTACATTAAACTTCTTTTTAGTGATGAAATTAGTACACAAGCGCTAGTTGCTGTTCTACCTTTAAAAAACAATTTTGTTGGACTTAGTTTCCAACGCTACGGATTTTCAGAATACAATGAGAGCAAAATTGGTTTTGCTTATGCCAAAAAATTTGGCAACAAACTATCAATCGGCCTTAACGCAAACTATCATCAACTTAAAATTGCGAATTATGATGCTTCAACAGGTTTTTCATTAGATGTTGGGGCGCTTTACCATTTTAATAATGAATTTACTTTCGGAGCATTTTTAAGTAATCCATCAAAACAAAAATTCAGCAACACTGAAATATTAATAGAAATTCCAACATCGATTAATGTTGTTGCAAGTTATCTGGCCTCTGATAAGGTATTAATTGCTACATCTATCAGTAAAAAACTTGATGAATCGATTGATGTTAGCTTGGGTATCGATTATAAAATTATCAGTTTATTGAGCCTACGCGGTGGTTTAAGTGCAAAACCTTTTAAGCAATATGCTGGATTCGGTTTAAACTATAAAAAGTTCTTGTTTGATATGGCAACTACCTATGATGCCAACCTTGGTTATGCACCCCAAATTGCAATTGCTTATGCGTTTTAGACTTATAACATTGGTATTTGTAGTGACGGGTTTCATTGCAAACGCTCAAATTGCTGAGCAAGAAGTTGATGTTCGAGATATTTTGGAAAGTGTAGCAGAAAATCTTCCTGACGATTATGATATGACTGAACTAATTGAGGTGCTGACGAGATATAAAAAGCATCCAATTAATCTTAACAAAACTTCGCCGGAAGAATTGAAGACGCTTGTGTTTTTGTCTCCTCTTCAAATCAGTAACTTCTTTTCCTATTTAAAAGATAACGGAGATTTTGTTAATGTATTGGAGCTTCAAAGTATTGATGCATTTGATATCAAAACTGTAGAGAGTTTGTTACCCTTTGTTACTTTGAGTGTTGCAACAGAATACGAAAAACTTAGCTTCAAAAATATCTTAACTTTAGGAGAGAATGATTTAGTGATGCGTTTTGCACAAACTTTGCAGACGCAAAAAGGTTTTACAGATTTACCCGGAAACCGATATTTAGGATCTCCAGAAAAGTTTCAAGCCCGCTATCGTTACCATTATGGAACAATTGTTTCAGCCGCCATCACCCTGGATAAAGATGCTGGTGAAAAATTCGTTGGTAAACCATTTGATTTCTACTCTGGAAATATTGCATTATTTAAATTAGGTAAAGTTAAAAAGTTAGTAATTGGAGATTACACCTTACAATTCGGACAAGGTGTTACCATGTGGTCGGGGTTTGCCTTTGGTAAAGGGCCAGATGTTACCAGCGTGGCAAAAAAAGATTTGGGCTTGCGTCCTTATACTTCAGCTAATGAATATTCATTTTTAAGAGGTGCATCCGCGACAATTAATCTTTACAAAAATATTGACATTACTCCTTTCGTCTCTTTTAGAAATCTTGATGCAAGTCAGGAGCTAGATTTTGATGGCAATCTAGTTCAAGCAACAATTAATCAAAGTGGTTACCACAGAACACCGACAGAAATCGAAAACAAAAATTCTTTGACTCAACAGGTTTATGGAGCAGCACTTCAATATACCAAAAATGAATTTGGATTTGGTGCCATTGCTTATCATAGTAAATACGGAAATAGTTTCATTACACAAACTGCGGTTTACGATCGGTTTAGTTTTACAGGAAATTCATTAACAAATTTGGGTGCCTATTATAATTATACCTACGAAAATATTTACTTCTTTGGTGAAGTTGGAAAAAGTTTAAATAGCAGTTTAGCTTATGTTAATGGTGCTTTAATCAGTCTTTCTCCTATAGTTTCTGCTGCAATAACGTATCGGAATTATGAAAAGGATTATCATAATTTTTTTAATCAGGCATTGGCTGAGGCAAGCGAAGCGATAAACGAAAAAGGATTGTATGCAGGCTTAAACATCACTCCAAACAAAAAATGGGCGTTCGCCATTTATGGCGATTACTTCCAATTTCCTTGGTTAAAATATCGTGTAGATGCACCATCGAAAGGCTACGAAATCTTAAGTCAGGCGGTTTACACCCCGAGCAAAACCTTTAAATTTTTAGCAAGATTTAAAACTGAACACAAACAACAAAACACCGATTTGGATGTCCCGATTAACTTTTTGGATGATGTTAAGAAAGAAGGCTACCGCATAGAAGTGAGTTGGCAACTCAATAAAAAATGGAGCTTTCAAAACCGAATGGAAGTTTCTCAATATAAAAAAGGCGAAGCAAATCGTGAATTTGGCTATCTGATTTACCAGGATGTAGATTACTCTCCGATGTTTTCTAAAGTCACCGGAAATCTAAGAATTGCATATTTCAACACACCAAGTTACAACAGCCGGATTTATGCCTACGAAGATGATGTGCTATATAGTTTTGCCTTCGGAATGTACAGTGGAAAAGGTTTCAGGACTTACTTAAACCTGAAATATAACCTTGCTAAAAAATTAAATATTTGGGCAAGATACGCCATGTTTGTTTATAAAAATGTAGAAACAGTTGGTTCATATTTGGACGAAATACAAGGCAATAAAAAATCAGAGATAAAAATTCAGTTGAGGTATCAATTTTAAAATATGTTTAAAGCAGAATATATTTTCGCAAGGATTCTAATTCCTTTTTTAATTGGGATTGGCATTTTTTACTTCATCGCAACGCAAAGAATGATTTTGATTACTGAGATTACGTTGGTAGTGATTTTCATTTTTTTATTAACTATTAACATAATTTACAAAAAGGCTAAGGGCTATAAGTTTAAAGGCATAACAGGATCTTTAATTTTTATTTTCTTTTTTATACTGGGAGGATTACTATGCCTCTTAAATAATCACAAGCTGAGGCAAGATTACTTCGCCAAAAAGAAATATACTTACTTAAAAATTTGGATAAATGATGAACCCGAGCAAACAAATGATATTTTAAGGTTTACGGCAAACGTAGTTTCGGGTTACGAGAATTCGAGCCACGTTAAGCTGAGCGGACAATTATTGCTAGCTTTGAAGGTAGATAGCCTAAGCCCAGTAAAATTAAAATATGGTGATGAGTTGATAGTGTCCGCAAAATATCTGGAAGTTGAACCCCCATATAATCCCGCTGAATTTGATTTTAAAAGGTGGCTGGCCAGCAAAAACGTTTACGAACAAACATTTATCAACCAAAAGCACTTGCTTAAAACTAATAGAAATACTGGAAATCCGATTATAAAGTTTGCCTTGGATTTGAGGGAAAAGCAGGTGGCAAAATACCGAAAACTAATAAAAGATGATGAAGCTTTTGCAGTTGCATCGACACTCATTTTAGGATATCGGGCTGATTTAAGTAAGGAAACGCTAGCAGCTTATTCTAAAACTGGAACGATACATGCACTCTCTGTTTCCGGTAGTCATGTGGCGATAATTTTCTTTGTGCTAGATTTTTGTTTAGCTTTTCTGGACAAAAAACGTTCACTTAAAATTCTAAAGTTTATCCTCATCTGTAGTCTGATTTGCGGCTATTCATTAATTACAGGTTTATCTCCATCTGTCGTCCGGGCGACGATTATGATCACAATTTTCATCACAGCTAAAACTTTCGCCAGAAATAAAAACGGATATAACACTTTAGCATTTGCGGCATTTTGCCAGCTGATTTACAATCCATTCTTAATTTGGGATGTTGGTTTTCAACTGTCATACCTGTCCGTTTTTGGTTTAATTTATCTTCAACCAAAGATTTACAAATGGATTTACGTTAAAAATAAATGGCTGAATAAAGTCTGGCAATTGATTGCACTTTCTCTATCGGCACAATTGGTTACATTTCCGCTTTGTATTTATTATTTCCATCAGTTTCCTGTCTATTTTTTAATAGGGAATTTGTTTATCTCTATTCCGCTTATTTTTATTATGGTTTTAGGAATTGCTATTCTAGTTCCATTTATAGATAAAATTTCCCCAATTTTTGAATGGATAATCGTTACTACAAACACCGTTTTAAAACGGATTGCCGATTTACCATTTTCTACTTTTTCATCGGTATGGATTACTCTTCCAGAATTAATCTTGATGAGTATTGCTTTGGGCTTATTGATTTACGGGCTTGTCGGTAAGAGTGCTAAATTTTATATCTTTTCCGCGTTGATTTATGTCGCCTGTTCTGCAATTACCCTTTATAATGATTGGACGGCTATCCATCAGAAGAAAATTATCTTTTTCACCTTAAGAAAAAATTATGCAGCTGCATTTATTGATGGTAAAACCGCAATTTTACTTACCGATTTAAGCTCAGACGATAGAAATTACGAATTCTTTATTGAGCCCGCACTGCAACAATCTCAGATTAATGCAATTAGATTTACCAATTTGGAAAGAGACACCGTTTCGAAGAATTTCATTAAAAAAGATAACCAAATTGTATTTTATAAGTACAATATTCTACTGATTGATGAACACCTTAATTATAAAAAGATAGTAATCGATAGTAAATTTTCAAGCGTTTGGTTAACAGCTAATAACAAATACAATTTGCAAAATCTTCCTAAAGAATTAACATTTAGACATTTAATTATCGACGCTACAAATAAAGATTATAAAATAGCAACCTTTAAAAAATTTGCGGAGAATAATAAAATAGAAGCTCATATTTTAAAGAAAAATCCTGCATATTTGGTTTACCTAACCCAATAACATGGAAAACCTGGTTTTGTACCGTGTGGAAGAAAGAATTGCCACCATAACCCTCAACAGACCCGAAAAAAGAAACGCACTAAATCCTCAATTAATTTTGGAATTAACTGAGAAATTTATTCACGCATCAGAAGATGATGCGGTTAAAGTAATCGTATTAAACGCCAATGGAGGTTCATTCAGTGCGGGTGCAGATTTAGAGTATCTTCAACAATTACAACAAAATACCTTTGAAGAAAATGTTATAGATTCGAACAACTTAAAAAAGCTTTTTACAACCATTTATTATCTTCCGAAAATCGTTATTGCACAGGTAGAGGGACATGCAATCGCCGGAGGATGCGGATTAGCCACAATATGCGATATTATTTTCGCCACCCCTGAAAGCAGTTTTGGCTATACAGAAGTTAAAATCGGCTTCGTACCGGCTATCGTTTCTTGTTTTTTGAAGCAAAAGGTAAACGAAACTATAGCTAAAGAATTATTGCTAACTGGAAAAACCTTCACAGCTCAGGAAGCTTTGGAATATAAATTGATAAATTATGTAACAAATTCAGCAGAAATTAATCGAAGTGTTAAAGAATTTGCACTACGTTTGTGTGGCGGGAGTTCTGGTAATTCGTTGATGATCACAAAACAGCTAATTAACCAAACAACAAATCCCTTACTGGAGAAAAGCTTGGAATTTGCAGTACAAATAAATGCTAGAGTGAGGGAAAGTGAAGATTTTAAAAAAGGAATTGCTTCATTTTTAAATAAAGAAAAAATTAACTGGTAAAAAACTAAACTTAAATAAAAACATGTTAAAATCAATCAAAACAAGCGTTGTCGCTTTAATCTTAGTTAGTGGTGCAATAATCGCACATGCGCAAAAAAAAATTGCTGAAGGTACGATTACTTACGGCTTGGAATATAAATTAACTGATGAGCAAAAAGCTGCAATGGGTGGTCAGGAACCACCTGCAGAAATGAAAGTTAAATTCAATAATGGTTTAACTAAAATTGAAATGGAACAAGGTCCTGCTTTAATTGGTATCGTTTCTGATAACAACGAAAAAACTGGTTTATTATTAATTGATGTGCCTATCGCTCAAAAACAATTCGCCGTAAAACAATCAAAAGAAGATGTAGAAAAAGCTATGGGTGCAATCGCTAAGTTTTCAGATTTCAAAGCAACTGGCGAAAAACAAACTGTAGGTGGTTACAATGCTGAAAAATATACATTTAAAGATGATAAAGGTGGCGCTCACGAATTATGGGCAACAAAAGATGTAGAACTTCCGAACGTAGGTTCTCAAAACTATTTCCCAGGTTTAGGTGCATTTCCAGTAAAGTTTACAATGGTTCAACGCGGTATCGAAACTACAACAACATTAAAATCAATTGCTGAAGGTAAAGTGGGTGCAATTTCGAAAGACGTTCCGGCAGGTTACGAAGTAGTAACTATGGACGAATTAATGAAAATGCAAGGTGGCGGAGAATAACTAACTTATATCTTACAATCAAAGGCTTTTTAACTGCCGGCTTTTATTTAAATTAGCCCAAAAGTTAAAAAGCTTTTTTTATGACTAATTTTCTATGATAAAAAACTTATTACTCAAACTTTCAATTGTTTGCATTGCCGTTTGTGCACTTGTTGATGCAAAAGCTCAAGGCATAAATTGGGCAAAAGATGGCAATTCTTATTATCAAATTACCAGCGGAGAAATTGTTTCTGTTACGCTACCTAAAAGTGAGAAAAAAACGATTATTTCCCGGGCACTTTTAACGCCTTCTGGAAAAGATGCCCCTATTGCAGTTCGTAGTTTTCAACTTTCTGCCGATGGAACTAAAGCTTTGATTTACACCAATAGTAAAAAAGTTTGGCGTTACGATACACGTGGCGATTATTGGTTGGCTGATTTAACAGCGAATAAGATCACTCAAATAGGTAAAGACAAGCCTGCATCATCGTTGATGTTTGCAAAGTTATCGCCCGATGGTAGTAAGGTTGCTTATGTAAGCAAACACAATTTGTATGTGGAAAATACTGACGGGACTAACATGAAGGCCTTAACAATCGATGGAACAGACCGAATGATTAACGGCACTTTTGATTGGGTTTACGAGGAAGAATTCGATTGCAGAGATGGTTTTAGATGGAGTCCTGATGGAAAATCTATTGCTTATTGGCAAATCGACGCTACTAAAATCAAGAATTTTTTAATGATTAATAATACCGATTCGATTTATCCCTTCACCATTCCTGTAGAATATCCGAAAGTGGGCGAAAATCCATCAGCTTGTAAAGTTGGTATTGTCGATGTAAATACTGCTAAAACCAATTGGTTAAATATCCCTGGCGATAATATTCAACATTATATTCCTCGGATGCAATGGGTTCCAAATAGCAATGAGGTAATTCTCCAACAATTAAATCGCGAGCAAAATGAAAGTATTGTATTTATTTGCGATGCAACCAGTGGCGCTGCTAAAGCCATTTATACCGAAAAAGCAAAAGCATGGATTGATGCCCAAGATGAGTGGAAATGGTTAAATGACAATAAGGAGTTTACCATTTTATCTGATAAAGATGGATGGGCACACCTTTATAGAATTAGTCGTGATGGAAAAAAAGAAACGCTGGTAACAAAAGGAAATTACGATGTTGTCGATGTAAAATTAATCGACGATAAAAATAACTATTTGTATTTCATCGCTTCGCCTAATAATGCCACACAACGTTATTTGTATAAAACCAAGCTTGATGGTAAGGGCAAGTTAGAACAAGTTACGCCATCTATCCTGCTTCCTGGCACGCACAGCTATGATATTTCCCCTAATGCAGCTTTCGCTCGTCATACCTACAATAGCGCTACAGTAAGGCCGGTAACCGAATGGATGAATTTTACTACAGGCAATCCATTCACCATGGATGGTAGCATTACTAACCAATTATCAAAACAAGAAGCACCTAAAAATAAAGTAGAATTCTTTAAAGTAACTACAGAAGATGGTGTTGAATTGGATGGTTGGATGAAAAAACCAGATAATTTTAATCCCGATAAAAAATACCCTGTAGTATTTTATGTTTATGGCGAACCTGCTTCTCCAACAGCCTCTGATACTTATGGAGCGGGTAGAAATCCGCTGTATGCCGGCGATATGGCCAAAGATGGTTATATCTATATTTCTATGGATAATCGTGGTGCGCCTGTTCCTAAAGGTGCAGCCTGGAGAAAGGGTATTTACAAAAACATTGGCGTAATTAATATCCGCGATCAGGCCATGGCCGCAAAAAAACTGCTGGCTACAAATGCATTTATGGATAAAGATCGTGTTGCCGTTTGGGGCTGGAGTGGCGGTGGTTCATCCACTTTAAACTTAATGTTTCAATATCCTGAAATTTACAAAACAGGTATCTCCATTGCAGCTGTTGGTAACCAATTAACTTACGATAATATTTATCAGGAACGTTATATGGGCACTCCTTTTCCAAGCAAAGAAGCTTATGTTAAGGGCTCTCCTATTACTTATGCCAAAAACCTGAAGGGTAATTTACTTTACATTCACGGTACTGGCGATGATAATGTTCATTATCAAAATGCCGAAATGTTAATTAACGAATTGATTAAAAACAGAAAGGTTTTCCAATTAATGAGCTATCCAAATCGTACGCACAGTATTTCTGAGGGCGATGGAACGAGTGAACATTTATCGCTCACTTATACTAAGTTTTTGAAAGATAACTGCCCTCCAGGCACAAAATAGAATTGATATTTGAAAAGCAATTTAGCGGGGAATCGGTTTCGATAGCCCCGCTTTTCATTTTAATCTTTTTTGTAAAAATCAACCTCGCAGGTTTTAAAAACCTGCGAGGTTTCTCAAAAAAGTATTACATTTCAATCGGATTTAAAATGCAATGTTCTGCATTCTCCTTAATGTTAGCTTAGCATAAAGCTTAACATCCGGCAGGGAAAATTTATTTTATCAATCCCATAATTATTAGTGAAACTACTATGGCGATTCCGAAACTCAGCAAGGTACCAATTAGTACATATTCGGTTAATTTTAAATCGTGTGCTTCTTTTAAATCGCCAAAGCGGAAAATAGATTTAGCCGCCAACAGAAAACCTACAGCCTCAAAGTGATTGGTGAGGATGAAAACAAAAATCAATGTCCGCTCTAAAATACCAATATATTTCCCTGCATTCTGCAAAGATTTCGGACTCTCATCGTCGCTTTCTGGTAACCACTTGGCAATAATTACTTTCATAATGATGGATGTTGGCATAGTCAAAAATAAAACGCCCGAAATTATAATCCACGTGTGCGTTTCATTTATAAAACTGATATTTAAATAACCATTATAGAAAAAATTCCATACTAATACAATAGAGCTGAAGTGCAAAAGCTGGTCAACAAAAAATAAGATTCTGGCATTTTTATTTGTTTGAAAGATCGATTTTAAGGCATCAATTATGAGATGCAAGGCACCGATTGATAAAGCTATTTTCCAAACATTAAAGCTTAAAAAAACAACAAAAATTAATCCTATATGAACCAGGACATGTAGATATAATTTGCTTGATTTTAGCTTCTTTCTTTCCTTATCTTTCACCCATGAATTAGGTTGCAGAAAAAAATCTCCAACTAAATGCGCTATAATGATTTTAATTAAATAGATCTCCATTATTTCGAAAGCGTTTGGTTCAATTTTTTACGGTATAATTTATCCATCTCCATCAATTCAGAATAATGAGCACGTTTTAAAGCCTCACTTACCAAAGATTGGGTTCTGCCTGAAAGCACGGCTAGCTCACTTTGCAACACATTTTCGTTTTCTAATGCCAGTTTGACCATTTCTGCAGCAACTATTCCCCAACTATCCATTGCAATTAAAGACAGCTTAATCATAACATTAATTTCTTCATCGAAATCAGGGAAGTCAGTTTTAATAGCCAGATTAACTTTTGCTTGTTTTAAGCTATCAAAAGCTGCTCCAGAGTTTACAAATGCATCTCCACTTGATTCTGAAAGTTTTTTACGCTTGCTTTTTATATCACCGATTCCAATGCCCATCCTCACATCTGCAGGTTTATTTATTCTGATACAAGCTTTTAGATAAGCTGCAGTTTTGATAGCATTTTCTGTCTCTACCTCTACCTGGAAGCTATCCCCACGATAAATCTCCCACTTATTATTCTGCTTTGAAACTACTTTTAAAGCATTTTTTAAGCTCAATAACCAGCTATCCTTTATCTTTCTTGAACCTATTATATCACCTGTTATAATACAAATCATAATACAATATCGGATTATTAAATCATATTCCAAAAATTATCGGCTAATTACCCGATATTTCTATTTATCGGGTAATTACCCGATATTTTAAATTATCGGCTAATTACCCGATATTGATTTAAAACTTATAGCATGATTTATTGTTTAGTACTCATGGCATTAATAGAATTTACAAAAAGAGGTATTTACTGCAAGCAAGGAGATTTTTATGTAGATCCTTGGTGGCCTGTAGATTACGCCGTAACCACACATGGCCATAGCGACCATGTACGTTTTGGAAATAAACATTACCTCTGCCACACCTTAACAAAGCCTATAATTAAACGCCGCATTAGCGAAGATTTAAATGTAGAAACCCTTAATTATGGCGAAAGCATCGTTCGTAACGGTGTAAATATTTCATTTTATCCTGCAGGCCATATCATTGGTTCGGCACAAGTTAGATTAGAATATAAAGGGGAAATCTGTGTTATTTCCGGCGATTATAAAACTGAAGATGATGGGATCAGTGATATTTTTGAACCCATAAAATGCCATTCATTTGTATCTGAAAGCACTTTTGGTTTACCTGTGTATAAATGGCAAAAACAAGATCTCGTTTTCGATAAAATTAAAAGTTGGGTTAGCGATAATATTCCACAACAAAAAACAAGTGTATTAATTGCATATAGTTTAGGAAAAGCACAACGTTTAATTAAAAATCTTGCGGGCAGTGTTCCTATCTATGTTCACAATAGTATCGCAAACCTAAATGAAGTAATTATCAATGCTGGTGTAAACTTGCCAGAAACGATTAGAATTACACCCGAAACTACCAAGGATGAATTACAGAGGGGAATTGTAATTGTGCCACCAGCCATGCGTGATAGCCGATGGATTAAGAATTTATCCCATCCGGTTACTGGTATTTGCTCAGGTTGGATGCAGGTTCGGGCACACCGTCGCTGGCAAAGTGCCGATGCGGGTTTCGCCCTCAGTGACCACGCCGATTGGACAGGGCTAATGGATGCCATTACTGCAACCGGCGCAGAAAAAGTTTATGTTACCCATGGTTTCACGGCCGCTTTTAGTCGGTTTTTAAATGATGAGGGCATTGAATCAGAAGAAGTAATGACCAAGTTTGGGCAAGAAGACGATGAAGAAAATAAAGTTGATCTTGCTGACGGAGAGAATCAAAAGAAAGAAACTGAAAACATAAGCGCAGAATGAAAAGATTTGCAAAACTCATTCAGCAGCTTGAATTGAGCAATAAAACCAATGACAAAATTGCTGCATTAGTAGATTATTTTAATTTTGCCGATGATAAAGATAAGATTTGGGTCATCGCCCTGTTCACAGGTAAAAAGCCCCGTCGACCAATTAAATCAGCATTGCTTAAATATTGGGCAATAGAAATTACACAAACACCCGAATGGTTATTTTCTGAAAGTTACTCGAACGTGGGCGATTTAAGTGAAACCATTGCCCTGCTCCTCCCGCCTGCAGAGAAAACTTCAGATATTCAATTACATAAATGGATTGAAAATTTGCACGATTTGGAAGGTAAAGATGATGAAACTAAAAAAGATTTCATCTTAAATGCCTGGAATACCTTAGAAACACAAGAACGATTCATTTTCAATAAACTTATTTCAGGCAATTTCAGAATTGGGGTTTCCAATAAGATGCTGGTGAATGCCCTGGCCAAGCAAAGTAGTTTGGATAGTGCCCAAATTATGCATAGCATTATGGGCAAGTGGAATCCTTATGAAATTACTTTTACCGAGCTGATTAATGGGGCACATGTAAATACAGATAACTCCTGGCCGTATCCCTTTTGCCTTGCTTATGCTTTGGAGCAAGAGCCAGAAAAGTTAGGCGATATTGCCGAATGGCAAGCCGAATGGAAATGGGATGGTATCCGCGGACAAATTGTTAAAAGAAATGGTGAATTATTTATATGGAGCAGAGGCGAAGAATTGGTAACAGAGCAATTCCCAGAACTACATTTTTTAATTAATATTTTGCCAGATGGTGCAGTTTTAGATGGTGAAATACTAGCGGTACAGGACAAGCAGGTTTTATCTTTTAGTACTTTACAGCAACGTTTGAACCGCAAAACGATCAGTAAAAAACAACTGGAAGACGCCCCTATTGGTTTCTTCGTTTACGATATTCTGGAGTTTGAGGCAAATGATTTTCGCGAACATCCTCTTAGTGAAAGAAGAAAAATATTAGAGCAGTTAATTGGTAGTTTAGATGAAAGTGCTGTAATTCTATCACCAGTTATAAAGTGTAAAACCTGGGAGGAATTAGCGGAGTTAAGACAAACCTCACGTTCAATTAACAGTGAGGGAATTATGCTTAAAAAACTGAGTTCACATTACCACAGTGGTCGTAAACGTGGCGATTGGTGGAAGTGGAAAATAAATCCTTATACCGTTGATGCAGTGATGATTTATGCCCAAAAAGGTAGTGGCAGAAGAGCAAATTTTTTCACCGATTATACCTTTGCCGTTCGCGATGGCGAAAACCTGGTTACTATTGCAAAGGCTTATTCTGGCCTAACCGATAAGGAAATTAAAGAAGTGAATTCTTTTGTAACCAAAAATGCAATAGAAAAATTTGGACCAGTGAGAACCGTAAAACCTGAACTTGTTTTCGAAATTGCATTTGAGGGAATTGCAGAAAGTAAAAGACACAAAGCTGGTTTGGCACTCCGTTTTCCACGGATTTTAAGATGGCGGAAAGATAAAAAAGCTGCTGAAATTAACACATTAGATGATTTGCGACAGTTGTTAGCATCAACGTTTATAAATGATTAGAAAATCAGGTTTCTGTGTTTATCGGAACCGAAAGCCCTGCCATACACTTTACTCACCCGATTAAAAGAATCGGGTTTCGTGCTCGCTCCTGTCAGGTTTATTTTACTTAGGTTTACCTTACTATTTTAAACCCGACAGAAGCGAAAATATCCCGATTTTTCATCGGGAATTGTAGCAAATGGCGGGACTAATGCTACCAAAGAATTACTGAAATTGCTTTTCAAGTTAAAAATTTAGAATTACAATTATACATGGACCAAACGAAAACCAAAGGCTACAAAAAAATTAAGCAATGGCTTAAAGCCAATGGTCGTAAACCATTTAAATTTCAGGAAGATGCCTGGCAAAACTACTTAAACGGTTACAGCGGATTGGTGAATGCTCCAACAGGATTTGGTAAAACATTTTCGTTGTTTTTGGCCATAGCCATAGAGGCGCTAAATGCATCAGAATTAAGCAATAAAAAAGCAAAAGACCGTTTGCAACTCATTTGGATTACCCCACTTCGCTCCCTGGCTAAAGATATTGCAAGAGCGATGCGTGAAACACTTACCGAACTTGAATTAGATTGGCATGTTGGAGTAAGAAACGGCGATACATCGCAGGCAGAGAAAGTTCAACAAAAGAAATCGATGCCCGAAATTTTATTGATTACACCTGAAAGTTTGCATCTTTTGCTGGCACAAAAAGGCTCTTCAACTTTATTTAAAAACCTGAAATGCATAGTAGCAGATGAATGGCATGAATTGTTGGGAAGTAAACGTGGTGTATTGGTAGAACTTGCTATTTCCCGGATTAAAGGTTTGCAAAAATTGGAAAAAAATCAGTTTTTAAGAGTATGGGGAATTTCGGCGACCATTGGAAATATTGAAGAGGCTTTGGATGTTTTGGAGCCTGATGAAACGGCGAAAAGAATCATTATCAAGGCCGACCTAGAAAAGAAAATCATCATTAAATCCATTCTTCCCGATGATATTGAAACCCTGCCTTGGGCCGGGCATTTGGGTTTAAAACTGGCTTACAAACTTCTGCCTATTATTGAGAAAAGCAAAACCACTCTTATTTTTATCAATACCCGCGGGCAATCGGAAATGTGGTACCAGCACTTGCTAAATATCGAACCCGAATTGGCAGGAAGGATTGCTATTCACCACGGTTCAATAGATTTTGAACTCAGAAACTGGATTGAGGACGCATTACATACGGGGCAACTGAAGGCTGTTATTGCGACTTCATCCTTGGATTTAGGTGTAGATTTTAAACCTGTTGATACCGTTGTTCAGGTGGGTTCGCCTAAAGGTGTTGCCAGGTTTTTACAACGTGCCGGCCGTTCGGGGCATTCACCCCATGAGGTTTCGAAGATCTATTTTTTGCCGACACATGCTTTAGAATTAGTAGAAGCAGCAGCAATTAAAGAAGCGGCCAAAACCAATAATATAGAAAGCCGTGAGCCGTTCATTATGGTTTTCGATACTCTGGTTCAGTACCTGGTTACTTTAGCTATTGGAGATGGCTTTGATGACAAGATCATTTATGAGGAAATCAAAAATACCCACGCTTTTAAATTAATCTTGCCAGAGGAATGGTCTTGGGTAATGCAATTTATTACTTCAGGTGGCGATAGCTTAGGTGCTTATAATGAGTTTAAAAAGGTAACGAAAGATGAAGACGGATTGTGGAAAGTTAAGAGCCGACAGCTGGCTATGCGACATCGTTTGCATATCGGTACTATAGTAAGTGATGCGATGTTAAAGGTAAAATTTCTTTCCGGCGGGTATATCGGCATGGTAGAAGAATATTTTGTTACCCGCTTAAAAGCCGGCGATAATTTCCGTTTGGCCGGTCGGGTTCTGGAGTTTGTTCATGTTAAAGATATGACGGTAATTGTTCGCGTGAGTAAACAAAAAAATGCCATTTCTCCAAGTTGGAATGGTGGCCGTTTGCCTTTGTCTTCAAACTTGGGTTCGGTATTGCGGAAAAAATATAATGAGGCATTGGATAAAACCCATAACGATGAAGAATTGGATTCTGTGTATCCATTATTTCTTTTGCAAGAAAAGCGTTCTCATGTACCACGCAATGATGAATTGTTAATTGAATTGATTAATAACAAAGAAGGTTTTCATCTTTTTGCTTACCCATTTGAAGGGCGTTTAGTTCATGAAGTTTTGGCGGCTTTGGTAGCCTACCGTTTGAGCAAGCTTTTGCCGATAAGTTTTTCTATTGCAATGAACGATTATGGTTTTGAGCTCTTAAGCGAAACCGAAATTCCTATGGATGAATCTATCGCTTACGAAGTTTTCTCGCCAAAAAATTTAACAGAAGACATTACGCTAAGTATCAATTCAACAGAAATGGCTCGAAGAAAGTTCCGCGATATTGCCTGCATTTCAGGTTTGGTTTTTCAGGGGTATCCTGGTAAATATGTTGCCAATAAACATCTCCAGTCATCTGCAGGTTTATTTTTTAATGTTTTTAGCGATTACGATAAACATAATTTACTTTTGCGCCAGGCATACGATGAAGTTTTTTATCAGCAGTTGGAAGAGCCAAGATTGGCTGCCGCGTTAGAAAGAATTCAAAATAGTGAGGTAATCATTACCCATCCTCAGAGTTTTACACCATTATCATTTCCGATTAAGGTTGATAGTTTACGGGAAAATATGAGTTCGGAAGAATTGGAACAACGAATTGCAAGGATGAAAGCTGAATCGGAGAAATTTAAGTAAATTACCCTTTTACTGTTTCGTGATTGCGAGGTACGCAATGACAGACTATATTAGATAAAAATAATGACAATCACAAGCCACGGAGAAGAACTGATTTTAGATAAAGAAAGGGCTTTATACTTACCACAACATCAACTTTTAGCCATTAGCGATTTGCATTTGGGTAAATCTGCACATTTCCGTTCTGCTGGTGTACAAGTACCATCTACCATCGCTCAAAATGATTTACAGCGATTAGGTTTGCTCGTTGAAAAGTACAAACCCAAAACGTTATTGATTAATGGTGATATGTTTCATCATGGTTTAAATACCGATATCGATGAGTTTGCAGCATGGAAAAAGCAATTTAGCGAACTCACTTTCTTGCTTGTAAAAGGAAACCATGATAGGTTAGCAAATGCTGATTATGAATCAATGCAAATTGAAATACATGAACCAAGTTTTTGTTTAGGGCCTTTTTGCTTTATTCATGATGCTCCAAAATGTACCGAAGAAGAATTGTATCCGATAAGTGGCCACATTCATCCTGGTGTTACTGTGGTGGGTAAAGCAAAACAGCGTTTAAAATTTCCATGTTTCTTCTTTGGAAAAGAGTACGCAGTTTTGCCAGCATTCAGTACGTTTACAGGCCTTTATAACATTTACCCGAAGACTAATGAGCAAATATTTGCGGTTACGCCCAATAAAGTAGTCGAAGTATAATTAAGAATGAGAATCGATGATCTGTTTCAATTGCGAAGCTTGCAAAACACCACTTTGACGCCAAACTTGTTTTCCTTGTTTAAATAACATTAGAGTAGGTACACTTTGAACAGAATATGCAGCCGCTGCAGCCTGATTTTTATCGATATCAACCTTAATAATCGAAACGGAGTCGCCAACCTGGGATTTCAATTGTTCTAAAATGGGCTTCATCATTTTGCAAGGTCCACACCACTCAGCAAAAAAATCTACCAAAACTGGTTTCTCTCCATTTATTAATTCTGAAAACTTAGCCATAATTTAAGTCGTTAGTCGTTAGTCGTTAGTCGTTAGTCAAAAAACAGCATTAACGTGATTTGGTTTTAAACTAAAGAAGTCAAGTTTTTCAAAACTTGACTTCTTTTTGTTCTAATTAAATCTCTCTGTTAAAATCCCAGTTTTCCAGGTAATCAGCCACTCTTCTAATAAATATCCCTCCTAACGAACCATCCACAACTCTATGGTCGTAAGACAATGAAAGGAACATCATGTGGCGAATTGCAATAACATCACCATGTTCAGTTTCTAAAACTGCAGGCTTCTTTTTAATGGCGCCTACAGCTAAAATAGCAACTTGCGGTTGGTTTATAATGGGTGTACCCATCACGTTTCCAAATGAACCAACATTTGTTAATGTGAAAGTCCCACCTTGTGTTTCATCCGGTTTAAGTTTTGAAATCCTGGCTCTTGCAGCTAGATCGTTAACGGCTTTTGTTAAACCAACTAAATTTAACTGATCGGCATTTTTTATCACAGGAACAATGAGGTTTCCGCTTGGCAAAGCCGCTGCCATACCAATATTGATATCTCGTTTCTTGATAATTTGCGTTCCGTTAACAGAAACGTTAATCATTGGGAAATCTTTAATGGCCTTTGCTACTGCTTCAACAAAAATTGGCGTAAATGTTATTTTCTCATTTTCACGTTTCTCAAAGCTATTTTTCACTTTGTTGCGCCACAAAACCATATTCGTCACATCGGCCTCAACAAATGAAGTTACATGCGGAGATGTCGTTTTACTCATCACCATATGGTCGGCAATAAGTTTACGCATTCTATCCATTTCAATAATTTCATCGCCACCAGAAACTGATGTTGTTGATGTTTTAGTTGCAACCGGTGCTTGTTTTGATGCGGCAATAGGTTCAGCATATGGCTGATTGGAAACATTCAAATTGGTTGTTGAGGCATTCGCTTGCCCACCATTTCTGTTTGAAATATAATTTAATAAATCATCTTTGTTGAGCCTGCCATCTGCACCAGAGCCTTTTATTGAATCGAGTTCTTCAATGGAAATATTTTCTTGAGAAGCAATGCTTTTGACCAGAGGTGAATAAAAACGGTCTGAAGAAGCAAAATCAGCTTGCACTTCAGAAGTTTTTTCTTGCTGTAATTCTGCTAAGCCTGGAATGTCTTGAGGTTGTTCTTCTTCTACAACAAGTATTTGTTGAGCAGCTTCTTCGGTTTTAACGTCGTTACCACCTTCAGTTTCTATAATGGCAATTACATCACCAACTTGGGCAACTTCATCTTCCTTAAATAATTGCTTTACCAATTTACCGGCAACAGGTGAAGGTACTTCAGAATCTACTTTATCTGTTGCAATTTCCAAAATTGTGTCATCCAAATCAATTGAATCTCCAATTTGTTTTACCCATTTAATTACGGTTGCTTCGGCAACACTCTCACCCATTTTTGGTAACAATAGTTCGTATTGAGCCATATTAAATTACAGTATTATATATTGGTATTGCGACAAAAATACAGTTTTTATTCGTTGTAAAAGTCTTCCCTAAGTAGATTTAATAACATCATTAATGCTGATGCAGCCGAACGTTCGATGTTTTGAAGGCGTTTGTTACTGAAATTAAACACTTTAGCAACTGTTTTATTCGTTGATGAAATCGCAATCCACACGGTTCCAACAGGCTTATCTTCGGTACCACCATCGGGTCCGGCTATACCACTTACTGCAATAGCATAATCAGTTTTGAAATGTTTAATTGCGCCTTCGGCCATTTCGGTAACCGTTTCTTCACTCACCGCACCAAATTTAGATAAGGTAACTTCTTTCACGCCCAGAATCGATTCTTTCAGTTCGTAGGCATAGGCCACAGCTCCACCCCAATACACAGATGAACAGCCAGGATGTTGAGTAATCAAATGGGCAATATATCCACCGGTGCAACTTTCTGCAGTAGATAAGGTTAAACCTTTCGATTTCATTAGATTGAGAATGGCCTGCTCGAGCGGGAGATCTTCATCAATTACAACAAACTTTTTAACTTTTGTGATAATCTGTTGAGCATAAACTTCAACTTCAGCCTTCAAGGTCAATTCATTATCGCCCTTGGCAGATAAACGCAAACGTACCTGGCCTAATTTAGGTAAATATGCAAGCTTAATATGCGGCGGCAAACTATCTTCGATTTCTTCAATTTCCTTCGCTAAAAAGGATTCTCCAATATTAGCAGTAAGAATAGTTTTGTGCACAATTGACGGTAACTTAAACCGGGATTTAATTCTTGGCAGTACTTCATCGTCCATTAAATACATCATTTCGTACGGAACTCCAGGCATTGACACAAAAATCTTATCGTGCTCCTCAAACCACATGCATGGAGCGGTTCCGTTTTTATTAACGATCACTTCGCAACCATCTGGTACATCAGCTTGCTGAATGTTAATATCTAACAAAGGGCGTTTGAATTTCTCGAAAATCTGACGAACCATTTCTAAGGCTCCGGCATCGTTTCTGAAACCCATATTGAAATATTTTGCCAAAGTTTTCTTGGTAATATCATCTTTCGTCGGACCTAGACCGCCGGTTATTAAAATGATATCTGCTCTGGTTTCAGCATCAGCTAATGCAGATAAAATATGTTGTTCATCATCAGAAACTGATGTAATCTGTTTAACCGAAACGCCAATTAAATTTAATTGTTTAGCCATCCAGGCCGAATTGGTATCAACAATTTGACCGATGAGAATTTCATCGCCAATGGTTATAATTTCAGCTAGCATAATTTACTGGTATGTATTGTAGAAACCTTGTCTTTTGCTCAATTTTAAATCTTGAAGAATTGAGGCCTTAACTTTTAATGTTACAGAATAACTCTTATAAGCACCATAAGGAACCCAATTCACACTCATATCCCAACAATGTAAGTCGCGGTAAATTCCTATGTTCATTGGTGTTAACCCATTATTTTGAAAATCGTAACCCGAATTGAAAGTAAATTTCCACTTAGGTGTCAGATTAAAATCTCCATTAAAGTTTAGCGTATTACTTGTTGTACTTACGCCAAAATCGTTACTGTATTGAAAACTGTAAGAGAATGAGAAATTCCATGGAATATTGAAATCTACAAAAGCATTTGGATCTCTGCTGATGGCAGCCAATTGTTCTGATTGCAATGGCGATAAGCCTTTTTCCTTTGCAGTTTCGCTCAATTTATCATTGGCTTCATTTTTCTTTTTCAAGGCATCCGGATTTAAGCTGTAATCGAATGAAAATCCGATGTTAGTTAGTCGGGCTAAGCGGCCACCTCTCCTCAGGGTGAAATTATTGCTTCGCGTAAAGGTTCTTTGTCCGGTGACAGGATCTACACTTTCATCTAAATCATAAGGATCGAACGTACCATTGTAGTTAATTCCTAATTTATCTGTAAACTGAGAACGACCGTTAAAACTCAAGGTAGAAAGTTTATTTCTCGGAGCCAGAAAATTATAAGAACCAGAAATACTTAAACCTTGAATAATTGGAATTTTTCGCTCTCCGGTACCAGTGGTATCTTTGCTCGATTTAACTTTTAATTCCACCGTATTATCTACACCGAAACCGATAGCGGCAGCCTTGCCTGGAAAAGAACCTTGATAAGCCATCCCCTGGAAAACAGAATAGGTTAACGGCTGCTGATAAGTATCTCTTATTTCTTTACCATTTTGATCAATTGCCGCCAAAAACGGACCTCTACCTGCTTTAGTAAAATCTGGCGAATAATTAAATGAAACGTTAGGTGTAATTACATGGCGCATAGCCATAATGTTCCCCAGATTCTTAAACTTCTTTTGACCATAAATTTTGGTAGACATACTGGTAGAAAGACTATAACTTCCGGCTCTTTTAAAGCCGCTTAAAGTATCTATCCTTTCTGTATAGGTTCCATCATCGAAACTTGTAAATCTTTTATTGATATGTTGAAAATTCCAAACCTCGTTATAGCTACCACCCAAAGAGAAGTTTAGATATTTTAGGGCTGTAAACGACATGTTGATGGGAATGCTGTGACTGAAACCAGATCTCAGTCGCTTTAAACCGTCGTTTTGAAACAGTAAACTATCCTTTGTATCTATGGCATTCGTTCCTTGTAAAGCATATCCAATGGTAATTTTCTGATACCATTTTTGCTCCCCCACGCGAGTTTTTGAATCGAATGGACTAAAAGTTGGCACGTTAAAAGTTGCATCGGGTAACCTAATCGATACATCCCTTGTGCGCAAGGTCTGATTACTCGTCATCGATAACGAATAATTCATATTGTTGGAAAAAGTTTTGGAATAACTGATACTACTATTGGTGGTATTGTTTGCAATCGCATTTAAATCGTAGTTCAAATTAGCAGGACTATTGGTGTAATAGCTACTTGAAGTAACGTTAACACTGGCACTAAAAGTTGTTCCGGGGTTGGCGTTTGCGTTTTGCGAGTGCGACCACCTAATGCTAAAATCCTTATTCGGATTTTCGAAAGCTTCAGTGCCCTCTAAACCGTTTTTCACACTGTTGTAGCTAATACCTATGTTTCCGCTAAATTTATATCTTTTGATGTAGTTACTGGTCAAATTGGTCTCGTAAGAACCATTCGTGTAAATACTTCCCAGCAATTTAGCGTCCCAGTAATCGTTTAAACCAAGATAATAACCCCCATTTTGTAAAAAGAAACCACGTGTTGCATCCTCGCCGGGACTTGGTAAAATTATGCCTGAAGTTCTTTTATTAGGTTTAGGAAAAAATGCAAATGGTAAACCTATAGGCGTAGGTACACCTTCAAAAACCATGTACATTGGTCCACTTATAATCTGCTTTTCCGTGGCAATACCTTTTGTAATCAAAATCCCGAAGTGAGGATGAGGCAAATTACAGGTACTGTACATCACATTTTTAATGTGCAACTCATCATCAATTTGTTTTTTACTTTGTCCGCCGGAGAAAAAGCCACCCTCCTGCTCAGAAAATACACCGTAAACTTTTGCCTTAGTAGTTTCAGAATTATAATAAAGTGAATCGGCTATTGCAGAACCATCGGTTCCCGATTTAAATATCGGTTTACCAACGTATCTATTGGTTTTAGAATCCGTTCTTCCACTGGCAAAAATCAGTTTATTTTGCGAATCGTAACGGATATAATCTGCATCGAGTTCGAAGTCGCCATAATTTACCCTGGCGTTTCCATACATGTATATAATACTCTTGTTCTTGCTGAAACGAACTGAATCGGCCCGGTACTCTACTTTTTGATCCAAACCACTATTATTTGGAGATGCTTTTTTCGATGTATCTCTTTTTGATGTGTCTTGCTGGATTATTTGTTGCAATGAAAAAGAAGAAAATGCGTTAGCTTTACCAACACCATGTGTTAATAAAATGACAGAAATTAGTAAAATAGAGCTAGTAAGAAGTTTCAAATTCGTATTTGAATGTTATTTTTGCACAAATGTTTAATCAAAAACGTTCAAAATTAGTGAAAAATATACCATTGATGTATCTTAAAACCATTTTAACATTTATTATTTGTATTACTTTATTCAATACAATTGATAATCAAGCCATTGCGCAAGAATATAAAATTAAAACAATCGTAATCGACGCTGGTCATGGAGGAAAGGATGGCGCCACGCATGGTGTTTATTCTAAAGAAAAAGATGTTGCTTTAAAAACAGCACTTAACTTGGGTAAAGCACTTCAAGATAGTATAAAAGACATTAAAGTAATTTACACGAGGCAAACTGACGTTTTCATTCCCTTGTACGAACGCATCAACATCGCTAATAATGCAAAAGCTGATTTATTTATATCTATTCACTTGAATGATATGCCGGTAAGGGTATCGAAAGTGGTTGATTATTATAAAAAAGTTAAGGGTAGAAAAGTTCCTGTTTACCGTTCTGTCGTTTCGAAAAGTACCTCTACACGGGGCACGGAAACCTTTGTATCTGGTACAGGCCGTTTAGGAGAGCAAGATGAAGTAATCAAAAGGGAAAATGCTTCGATGTTTTTAGAGGATAATTATCAGAAAAACTATGAAGGTTTTATTGCCAATACACCTGAGAATGACATTATGCTTTCTTTGATGAAACAAACCAATAGAGAAAGAAGTTTAAAATTTGCGTCGCTTTTACAGCAAGAATATATCAATGCTGGCAGAATTAACCGCGGCGTGCAGGAAAAAAGTTTGGCAGTATTAGCGAGAGCATCAATGCCTGCAGTTTTAACTGAAATTGGTTTTGTAAGTAATCCCGATGAGGAAGATTATATGAACTCCGCAGAAGGTCAAACAGAAATTGTTAATGGAATAATTAAAGCGATTAAAAACTATAAACGTATTGCCGAAACATCTTTCTAATCTACCCCATCCCTATCAAAATGAAGATCAAACTTCTAGCCTTTCTACTTTTAATATTTCCTTTCATCCCAAGCCACTCTATTGCTCAAGGATATAAAATTAAGACAATTGTTATCGACCCTGGCCATGGAGGTAAAAAGCCCGGTGCATCTGGGAGTTTTTCTACCGAAAAAGCGATTGCATTAAAAGTTGCCCTTAAATTAGGCGCAAAGTTAAGGGCAGAATTACCAGACGTTAAAGTAATCTACACCCGAACGAAGGATGTTGATGTGGACTTATATAAACGGGCTGAAATAGCCAATGATGCCAATGCTGATCTTTTTATCTCCATTCATTGCAATTCGATGCCTCCCGGAAATAAACACATAAAAGGTGCCGAAACACTTGTTGCAGGATCCCATAGATTAAAGGAACAAGATGCTGCGATTAGAGAAAATGCCGATATTAAACTGGAGAAAAACTATAAAAGCAAATACGATGGCTACGATCCAAACAATCCGGGGACGTTCATTCTTTTATCATTACTCAAAAATACGTTTCGAGATAAAAGCATTAAATTTGCGAAACTCATTCAAACAAGTTACATCAGCAGAGATAAAAGAGCAAGCCGGGGGGTTAAAGAACAGGGAGTTTTGGTGCTTCAAAGATGTGGAATGCCAGCCGTGTTAACTGAAGTTGGGTTTATATCGAATAAAGAAGAAGAGAAATACATCAACTCTGAAAAAGGTCAGAATGAAATTGCAGATTCGATATTGGCTGCAATTAAAAGCTACAAAAAATCTGTTGAGGTAAAATAATCGTAGAATTAGTTTTTAAATTGTATAAAACCACTTATTCACCAAACAAAAATAACTGTGTAAGCATTATGTAATAACAACATATATTTGCACGATAAATTAAAGAATTACGCCTCGGACAAGTAATAATTACTAATTTTACCGCTTGTATCCGTCAAAGATAAACACTCATGAAGATTAAAAACGAAACCAAAGTAGGTATTTTAGCAGCATTTGCCATCGCTTTACTCATAATAGGATACAATTTTTTAAAAGGTAATTCCATTTTTTCTAGCGAAACTACCTTGTTTGCAAGGTATACGAGAGTAGACGGATTAACCGTTTCTAAACCCGTTTTAATCAATGGATACCAGATCGGCCGGGTTGCTAAACTGCAGCTAGAACCTGGCGGAACAATTTTGGCTACTTTGAGTATTAATAGCAAATATGATATTCCAGAAAATAGTATTGCTCGATTAGAGGGAACAGACCTTTTAGGTAGCAAGGCGATTGTAATGTCGTTAGGTAACTCAAAAAAAATGGCTGAAGATGGCTACACATTAAACGCCAACGTAGAAAAAGGCTTGATGGAACAAGTTCAACCTGTACAAAAGAAAGCAGAATTAATTATTGGCAAGATGGACTCTATTTTAAGTAGTGTGAATTCTATCTTAAATCCGAATTTCCAGAAAAATGTTGATAAAAGCTTTAATAGTATTGCAGGAACTTTAGCTTCATTAGAAACAACTTCGAAAAAAGTTGATGGTTTAGTAGGATCAGAAAGTGCCCGAATAGAAGCTATTTTTAAGAATGTTGAAGGGATTACTGCCAACTTAAACAATAACAATCAAAAAATTAGCGATATACTAACCAATATAAATACCGTTACAGATAAGTTTGCTGCTGCTAATTTTAAACAAACGTTAGATAATGCCAATAATGCTATTGCCGATTTACAAAGTGTAATTTCTGGTATTAAAGACGGAAAAGGGAGTTTGGGACTATTATTAAATGATGATAAAATGTATCAGAATTTAAATAATGCATCTAAAAATCTGGACGAGTTGATGATAGATTTGAAAGCAAATCCTAAGCGCTACGTTCATTTCTCAGTATTTGGTGGTGGAAACAAAAAGGACAAATAGTCTATTCTATAAAAGTGTGAAGCCTTGCAATTTTAAGTTGCAAGGCTTTTTTCGTTGAAATATTTGGAAAAGCAATTGAAGTAGCACCTCACAACTATTTAAGCTCGTTCCTTCTTTCCGCTAAATCTTTTAACAGAAAAAGTTAAAAGGATACCGCTGCAATAAGGTTTAAAAAATTCTTTTGGTTTACAGCTGGAATGTTCTTCCCTCAACGGCTAGCTCAGTATTTTCGAAAACAGATTGGGTCTCTTCCAATAACATTTGAAGCGTTTTATATCGCGATGAAAAATGACCGATCAGCAATTTCTCCACTCCATTGATTTTAGCCACCTCTCCTGCTTGCAACGCAGTAGTATGGTGAGTTTCATTTGCCCTATCTAAAAGCTCATGCATAAAGGTAGCTTCATGATATAAAGTATCACAGCCTTTAATACTTGAAAAGTAGCGTTCATCATACCTCGTATCAGAACAGTAAGCATAAGATCTCGGCGGATCTGCAGGCGTAGTATAGTCTTCACTTTTTAGAATCTGTCCATCAGGCAATTCAACATCGACTCCTTTTTTCAAGGCAGTGTAATAAGCCATCGGAATTTCATCTGTTTTCTCTTTAATCAGCTTACGTTGTCTTGGCTTTTGCTTAAAAATAAAACCTGTTGTCGGAATGCGATGATTGAGTACAATCGTCTCCACAATCAAATCCTGATTTTCAAATATTTGCTTTGATACGTCTGCTTCGATGGGAAAAAATTCTAACGGATATCTTAAAATCGTATCTGAGTACTTAAACTGAATCTCTAAAATTTCTAAAAGTGGTTTCGGTCCGAAAATTTGCATTGACTTTGTTCTGCCGTTTAAATGCAAACTAGAAAGTAAACCGATCAAACCAAAATAATGATCACCATGCAAATGGCTAATGAAAATATGGTCGATTCTTGCCGCTTTTAAATTGTACTTAGTGAGCTGCTGTTGTGTACCTTCACCACAATCAATTAAATAAAATTTTTCATTACAATTTAAAAGCTGCGCTGATGGATTCCTATTAAAAACAGGAGTTGCCGAACTGCTTCCAAGAATTGTAACCTCAAATTTCATATTCTATTGATATAAAAAGCCTCGTAGGTTTTTGAAAACTACGAGGCCAGTGTTGTATTTATAAGTATGTTATTTTGCGCCTCTGAACTCTTTTTCCAATTCATCCATAAAGATGAAATCAGTAGCTTCCTCTAATGTATTAACAAACGTTACAGATTGAAATATGTTTGATAATTCTATAATTGGTGCAATTTCATCATTAATACCAGTTACGATAAATAATCCACCAGCAGATTTGCAAAGTCTGTCACCTACTAATAAGCAACTTAAATCCTGCGCATCAGTGCATTCTTTTACATGGCTCAAATCAACAATGATATTCTTAAAACCCTCGGCATTAAGTAAATATAATTCAGATTTTAAACCTGGTGAATTATCATTTGTAAACTTAGGTTCTTTTAACTTTAAGGTTACGTATTTATCGTGTTTGTCAACTGAAAATTTCATCTCTTCTAATCTTTATTTTACTAATGTATAAAAATTTAAAGCGTTTCCAAAGCCTTTGTAACATTGCTTTCTATACGACTTGAAATAGAATCAGCATCAGCTTTCACAAACTTTTCTCCAACAATATGCTCATAAAGTTCTATGTATCGTTCTGAGATTGAATTAACTATCTCGGGAGTCATTTCTGGAATAACCTGACCATCTTTACCTTGAAAGCCATTTTCGATCAACCATTTCCGCACAAACTCTTTTGAAAGTTGTTTTTGAGGTTCGTCGGCTTTTTGACGATCTTCGTAACCATCGGCATAGAAATAACGTGACGAATCTGGAGTATGAATTTCATCAATTAAGTAGATTACGCCATCAGCTTTACCGAATTCATATTTAGTATCAACTAAAATTAATCCGCTTTTCGCAGCGATTTCTGTTCCACGCTGATATAGAGCGTAAGTATATTCTTCCAACTTTTCATAGTCAGCCAATGATACAATTCCCTTTGCAAGGATATCTTCTCTTGAAATATCTTCATCGTGACCAACAGATGCTTTGGTTGTTGGGGTGATAATTGGCTGAGGTAGTTTATCATTTTCCTTTAGGCCGTCGGGCAAAGAAACGCCACAAACAGAACGTTTTCCTGCACTGTATTCACGCCACGCATGGCCAGCCAGATACCCTCTTATTACCATTTCTACTTTGAAGGGTTCGCAAATACGACCGATTGTTACCATTGGATCTGGAACAGCTAAAACCCAGTTTGGAACGATATCCTGTGTTGCAGATAAGAATTTGGCTGCAATTTGGTTTAGAACCTGGCCTTTGAATGGAATGGCTTCGGGTAAAACTACATCAAATGCAGAGATCCGGTCTGAAACGACCATCACCATTAATTTATCAGCTATGGTGTACACATCGCGTACTTTACCCTTATAAAAATTGCTCTGATTTGGAAATTTGAAGTTTGTTTCTTTTTGTGCTTTCATGAGGCGATAAAAATAGTAAAAAAGTCTTGAAAGTCTGGAGTCCGAAGTCGGAAAGTCTGGAGTCAAGAGTTAAAAATATAGTCACTAAAAAACCTGATAGCTCGGTTGGCTATCAGGTTAAAATTATTTCAATCTGTTTAATATTCTGATAAAGTCGTCTTTTAAAACCGTTGCGACAAATTCGTTTTTAACTTTAATATTAACTTTATCTTCTGATTTGAATAGTTGCAGTCTTCCTTTGAAAAGATACTCATCCTGAGTTTCTGTAAATTCAAATAGCTTTTTAAGCTTTTCCTTTCGACATACCCATTCTTCGTCATCTTTTGAAATGATTAGTCTTATGGTGTGAGGCAATTTCTCAAGCGAAAATTTTAAATCATTTTGAAGGCTAATAGTTTCCATAAAATTAATCTAACTGAAGTTTTATTGAAGAACAATAAATAATATCTAGCTTTTCCTCATCGTCATGCTGAATTTATTTCAGCACCTTTCATGCTATCAACTCCCTGAAACAAATCCAAAGGGACAACCACCTTCGCAACCGCTATCTTACTGAATATCGCCGTAAGCTTTCAATATATCTTTAACCAATTTATGACGGACAACATCCTCACCGCTTAGGTAAATGATGTCGATGCCTTTAATATCTTCAAGAATCCTTAATCCATTAAACAAGCCAGACATTTGTTTTTTTGGCAAATCGACTTGTGTAACATCACCTGTAACAATAAATTTAGCCGTCGGCCCCATACGCGTTAAAAACATCTTCAACTGCATGTCTGTCGCATTTTGCGCTTCATCCAGAATCACAAAGCAATTATCTAATGTACGACCACGCATAAAAGCTAATGGCGCAATCTCGATGGTTCTATTTTCAATATAAAACTTTAGCTTTTCTGCCGGAATCATATCATCCAAGGCATCGTAAAGTGGACGTAAATAAGGATCGATTTTCTCTTTTAAATCTCCAGGTAAGAAACCGAGATTCTCTCCTGCCTCAACCGCCGGTCGAGTTAAAATGATCCGCTTAATTTCTTTGTTTTTTAGCGCTCTTACAGCTAGCGCAACCGCAGTGTAGGTTTTACCAGTTCCCGCCGGACCGATTGCAAAAAGAATATCGTTTTTAGCAATACTGCTTACCATTCTACGCTGATTGGCTGTTCTTGCTTTCACCAACAAGCCGTTAGTGCCGAAAACTATTACTTCTCCACCGCCACCAGTTGGTTGCTCTACATCTTTTTTTGCAACGCCGGCAGCCTTTGCGCCTAGAATAGACTCAACATCATTATTGGTTAATGAGCTATATTTTTCAAGGTGAGCCACCAGCTGGTTAAACTTCTCTTCGAATGCCTTAAGTTCCTGTTCATCACCGAGAACCTTAACATCGCTCCCTCTCGCTACCAGTTTTAATTTCGCGAAAGCACCTTTAATCATTTCGTAATTCTCGTTATTTGCCCCCCAAAAGTGAGCAGGATTTACGGTATCCAGAGTTAATTTTAATTCGTTCAAACTGTAGTATTTTAAAAAGTTATCGGGGTATATTAATTAAAATTTGAATATTTGCAGACGCTTACGCCTCTACACAAGAATAAGCAATAATAACGAATTTTTAATGGGTATAATTACTTTAACAACAGATTTAGGTTCAAAAGATTTTTACCAGAGCGCCCTTAAAGGTAGTCTGTTAAGTCTTATGCCTAACGTTAACTTAGTTGATATTACCCATGAAGTTCCATCTTTTAATATTTCTTATGCTGCATTCGTTTTAAAGAATGCTTATCCATATTTCCCGAAGAATACGGTACACTTGATTGGAATAGATTCAGTGTACAGTGAAAACACCAAGTATATTGCCGTTAAACACCGTGATCATTATTTCGTTGGCGCTGATAATGGTATTTTTTCATTGCTTTTTGATGATGTTCCGGAAGATGTTGTAGAATTAAATATTATGCAGGATTTGAAATATCTTCACTTCCCATTGGTTGATATCTTTGTGAAAGCTGCAACCCATTTGGCAAAAGGCGGGAAACTGAAGGACATCGGTTTACCTGTAGCAGAAATTGAGCAAAAGATGCTTTTACATCCTGTTATTGAGCGTGATATCATTCGTGGGAGTGTAGTTTACATCGATACTTTTTGTAACGTAATTACTAACATCACCAAAGACCTTTTTACCAGAATTCAGAAGAATCGCGATTTTACATTGTATTTTAGAAAGAGCGAAACCATCACCCAGTTAAGCTGGCATTACAACGAAGTTCAGGAAGGAGAAAAGCTATGCTTATTTGGAATTAGCAACCACTTAGAAATTGCAATAAATAAAGGCAAAGCCAGCGGTTTGCTCGGTTTGCACCTAGGCGATATCGTTAGGGTTGAATTCCATCCCTAAAGAGATGAAAGATTAAAGAACAAAGCCAAAAGATTCACTTCTCAAGCCAAACAATCTCGATCATCCTTGCGAGGCAAGAAGCAACATAAACTGCTGTAGCCTATCGTTGCAAGATTGCATTACTACTTTCAATTACGAAACTTTGCAACCAATGAACTAATGACAAATGAACCAATAAACAAAGCGTTCAAACAACTTCTACTCTTTTCACGTTTATTACCACATGAAGAAATATTTTTATTTACTCTCCATCCTATTCATAAGTTTTCAAACTTTTGCTCAACAAGATACAGCATCTTATGCAGCTCAACGCGTTAAGGTTAATTCACTACTTGCAGAAAGAAGTGCAAAATTTGGTCAATATGATGAAAGCTTAAATCAACGCACAGGAATCTTCGGCTGGCAAACTAAAAAGGATATAAAAAACTCGAATGAAATTCTACGCCAGGTTGTACTAACGGATAATAATATTTTCAAAGAGCTGAAGGTTTTAATGGATTACAAGGATCTGGAGAATCAAAAGAAGGTTGCTGTAGCCGACAATTCGCAAGAAAGAATTGAAAACTATATGTTAACCATTAAGAAACTTCAAGATCAAAACGAAAAACTAAACAGCGATCTGTCCAAAAAAAATGGTGGAGGCTTATCAACCTATTTTATCATATTCTTAATTCTGATAATGGCTGGCGGATTTTACTTCTTCAATAAGAAACTACAGCGATATAAAAAGTATGAGAAAGGCAGTATTTAAAGTTTTGGTAAAGATAAATAATGCAATCTTGCCAAGTTTAATAAAAAAGGATCCGAATAAGTTGACCACTTTTCAAAAAGCGATACTGAGTTACCGCTATTGGGTGTTAACCAAAGCTTTGGATTGAGAAATAGAGCAGAGTTACTAACTTTTAAAAGTTAGTAACTCTGCAAACTGTATTACTTCTTAAAATGCTCAATAATCAAAGTCGCCAATTCCGTACCAATACGTTCTTGAGCTTCGTTAGTTGATGCACCGATATGCGGTGTTAATGAGATTTTTGGATGAGTTAAAATTTCTGCTAAAGGTGTCGGTTCGTTATTAAAAACATCTAAACCAGCGAAAGAAACTTTACCTGAATTTAAGGCTTCGATTAAAGCTGGCTCATCGATAGTTCCGCCACGAGAGCAGTTTACGATTCCAACACCATTTTTCATCTTAGCGAACTCTTCTGTACCTAAAATTGGTTTGTCAGCAAATGGGGTGTGCAAGCTTAAGAAATCACTACCAGCAATTACTTCATCTAGTGAAACTGTTTTTATTGGAATACTTACCGATTTTCCGCCCTGAAACTCCAAAGTAATTTCAGATTCTGATGGAAACAAATCGTAAGCTAAAACATTCATCCCTAAACCTAAAGCCACTTTTGCCGTAGCACGACCAATGCGGCCAAAACCTATAATTCCGATTGTTTTTCCGCTTAACTCAGTTCCTTTAGCATATGCTTTTTTAAGGTTGTTAAACTGAGTAGATCCTTCAACAGGCATTTTACGGTTGGCATCCTGTAAAAATCTTATGCCTGTGAATAAGTGAGAAAAAACCAGTTCGGCAACTGATAATGAAGATGCGGCTGGCGTATTTACCACCGCGACACCTTGACTACGGGCATAGTCAACATCAATATTATCCATACCAACGCCACCTCTACCAATCAATTTGATATTTGGAACAGCATCAATTAACTCTTTTCTAACTTTCGTTGCACTACGAACCGTAATGGCATCATAGTTTTTTAAAGCTTCAGCCAATTGATCTTGAGGAATGGTTTCGGTATCAACCTGAAAACCTGCTTTCTCCAGTAGTTCTTTTCCGATTGGGTCTATCCCATCGTTTGCTAATATTTTAATCATTGTTACTTCTATGATTACACAGATTTTTAGATTACACAGATCTTAATAACAGAAATGTACTTACCCTAGCTTATCTGCGGTATAATTTAAATCTTAATTTGATTTTGCTTGTTTTTCTTCAAATGATTGCATTGCATCAATTAAAGCGTGAACGCTGGTAATAGGAAGTGCGTTATACATCGATGCTCGGAAACCACCAACACTTCTGTGTCCTTTAATACCAATAATCCCTTGTTCTTCTGCAAACTTTAGGAATGGTTTTTCCAGTTCAGGGTTTTCCATTACGAAACAAATATTCATTTTAGAACGATCTTCTACAGCACAGGTACCTTTAAACAATGGGTTTCTGTCAATTTCTCTGTAGAGTGCTTCGGCTTTTTGCTTGTTCTCTTTTTCGATCTCTGCAACGCCACCCTTCGATTTTAACCAACGAAGGTTTAATAATGAAACGTACACTGAAAAAACTGGAGGCGTATTGTACATCGAACCATTATCAATATGCGATTGATAGTTTAACATCGACGGAATTTTACGATCGATTTTGCCTAAAATCTCATCTTTAACAATCACAATGGTTAAACCTGCAGGACCGACATTTTTTTGTGCACCCGCATAAATTAAATCGAACTTCGATACATCAATTACGCGGCTCATAATATCCGATGACATATCACAAACGATTGGAACACTCGTTTCAGGAACATTAAATAGCTCAGTTCCGTAAATGGTATTATTAGAAGTATAGTGAAAGTAAGCACTATCAGCAGGGATTTCGAAATCTTTTGGAATAAAAGTATAATTCGAATCTTTGGATGATGCAACAACATTCACATTACCAACAAATTTAGCTTCTTTTAGCGCCTTGGTAGCCCAAACACCCGAATCTAAATAACTTGCTGTTTGTCCATCGCCCAATAAATTCATGGGTACCATTGCAAATTGCAAACTTGCACCGCCTTGCAAAAATAAAACGGAATAACCCGATGGCACATTTAATAACTCTTTAACCAACTTATCAGCTTCAGCAACAACTGCCTCAAATTCAGTTGTTCTGTGCGAAATTTCTAAAATTGATAATCCATCGTTAAAATCTAAAACTGCCTGTGCAGCTTGTTTAAACACTTCTTGAGGTAAAATACAAGGGCCTGCGCCGAAATTATGCTTCATCTTATTATATAAATGATTATGGCGGTAAATGTAAAATTTTTAAAGCAGTTATGCCTAAAAAATCTTATCCAAAAAAATCACATTTTGTTAAAAAATTGAGCCAAATAAGCTGATTTATTGCTGTTTTGGCAATTTGCAAAGACGATGTTTACCCTTAATCTAAAACGAATAGAATTTTCTTAGACATTGCGATAAAACATCCTCCTGTTGTTTAAAGGATTGTTATTATCGGAAACGTTTGATGACACCAATCAAAGGTTTTAAGTTTTACCTACCCTATACCATTTAACACAGTTAATGTTTTTTTTACTATTTTCGCTTATAACATGTTGAATATACAATCGAAACTTCCTGGTGTAAGCACTACCATTTTCTCGGTAATGTCTAAACTTGCAGCGGAACATAATGCCATTAATTTATCACAAGGTTTTCCTGATTATACTTGCGACCCAGTACTGACAGACTTGGTTAACAAAGCTATGCAAGATGGTTTCAACCAATATGCCCCAATGCCTGGCAATAATTTACTTAAAGAAACTATTGCTGAAAAAGTCGAGACCCTATACAATATTAAATATAACCCTGATACAGAAATAACCGTTACCGCTGGCGGTACGCAAGCTATATTTACTGCGCTTGCAGCAATAATCAATACTGGTGATGAGGTAATTATTTTTGAGCCCGCTTATGACAGCTATGCTCCTACTATTAAACTCTTGGGAGGATTAGTAAAAACTTACGAACTGGATCCACCTAATTATACTATTGATTGGGAAATGGTGAAGAAGCTGTTCACTTCGAGTACCAGAATGATTATTTTAAATTCGCCTCATAATCCAACTGGCAGCATTTTATCAGCGGATGATATGAAATCGTTGATCAAATTAATTAACGGAACGGATATTCTGATTTTGAGCGACGAGGTTTATGAACATTTAATTTATGATGGGCAGAAACATCAAAGCGTAATGCTTTTTCCGGAATTGCGTGAGCGGAGCTTCGTTATCGCGTCTTTCGGTAAACTTTTACATGCTACCGGCTGGAAATTAGGTTACTGCTTAGCGCCCGAGGTACTTACAAAAGAATTCAGGAAAGTACACCAATTTAATGTTTTCAGCGTTAATAGCCCTATGCAACAAGCTATCGCTAACTACCTTCAAAAACCCCAACATTATTTAGGTATTGGCAAATTTTTTCAGGAAAAGAGAGATTACTTTAGAAAGCTACTGGCTTCTAGCCGATTGCAGTTACTTCCTTGCAACGGTTCCTATTTTCAATGTGTAAGTTATAGTAATATCAGTGATGAGAAGGACGTAGATTTCAGCATGAGGCTAATTAAGGAGTTTGGCGTTGCCACCATCCCTGTTTCAGCGTTCTATCAAAAATCAACCGATCACAAGATTATTAGATTTTGTTTTGCAAAAAAAAATGCTACGCTTGCTTCGGCTGCAGAAAAGTTAAAAAATGTTTAATCATCCCGTAAAATAAACATATATGGATACACCTGTTTACACTCAAATAGAAAACCTGAAAGTCACTATTTTCCAGGCTTATCTATTTTGGGAAAACATCGAAAAAAATCTTCAAAACCTTGCCCTGAGATTATCAATGGGAGTTCGGGAAAAGACAGATTTAATCATTTTACCTGAAATGTTTAATAGTGGTTTTAGCATGAACTCGGAGGCCCTGGCAGAGGAAATGGGCGGTTTTACCATGCAATGGATGCAAAAAACAGCCTATCAATATAATTGTGTGATCACGGGAAGTCTTATCATTAAAGAGAATGGAAATTACTATAATCGGTTAATTTGGATGGAACAGAATGGCGATTATAAATATTATGATAAGCGGCATTTATTTGGTTTAGGCGAAGAGGATAAAAATTTCACTGCTGGCAAGGATAAACTTATTGTCGAACTTAAGGGCTGGAAAATTAGATTAGCGGTTTGCTACGATTTGCGGTTCCCTGTTTGGTTACGCAACGTTAATGAGGAATATGATATATTACTTATTGTGGCCAGCTGGCCAGATAAACGTTCGGCGCACTGGAGGGCATTAATTCCGGCTCGAGCCATTGAAAATCAAAGTTACGTTATAGGTGTTAATCGTGTTGGTCACGATGGAAATCAGATTTATCATGGCGGGCATTCCATGGTAATCGATCCTTATGGCAGCACCGTATATTACAAACCAGAAGATGAAGACATGTATACGGTAACCATTAATTATGAGGAATTGGTAAAAATTAGAAGGCAATTTCCTTTCCTAAAGGATGCTGATCAATTTTCTATCACTTAACTATTTTACAAAAAAATAACTCGTCAAAAAAAGTCAAACATTAGTAATTAACCTCAACATGTTCAACCGTCGCAAATTTATAAAAGCATCTACCCTTTCTGCAGGTTTACTCGTTCTCGATAAAACCAGCATGGCTGATGCCATCCCGTCTCATAAAGAAAAAGCTACTAATCTCCCTATTGTGATTTCGACCTGGAATTTTGGAATTGCAGCAAATGCTGATGCCTGGAAGGTCTTATCTAAAGGAGGCAAAGCATTAGACGCAGTAGAACAAGGCGTTTGGGTACCAGAGGCTGATGAAAAAAATCAATCTGTAGGTTATGGTGGCTTGCCAGATAGAGATGGCAAAGTAACGCTCGACGCTTGTATTATGGATGAAAATGGCAACTGTGGAGCGGTTTTAGCGCTGGAGCATATCAAACATCCAATTTCTGTTGCTAGAAAAGTTATGGAAAAAACGCCTCATGTAATGCTTGCCGGTGATGGTGCTTTACAGTTTGCTTTGGAGCAAGGTTTTAAAAAAGAAAATTTACTTACCCCATCGAGCGAAAAGGCCTGGAAAGATTGGTTAAAGACTGCGAAGTACGAGCCGGTGATGAATATCGAGAATATGCTGTACGAAAAGGCAGCACCACAGAAATTACCAGGCAACCAGTACAATCACGACACCATTGGAATGTTGGCCATTGACAGCAAAGGCAATATTTCTGGTGCCTGTACAACAAGCGGCATGGCGTATAAATTACATGGTAGAATTGGCGATAGCCCAATTATTGGAGCTGGACTCTATGTAGATAATGAGGTTGGTGGTGCCACTTCAACAGGTGTTGGAGAAGAAGTAGTAAGAAATGTTGGTTCGTTTTTGGTGGTTGAGTTAATGCGACAGGGTTATACACCCGAAGCCGCTTGTAAAGAGGCCGTGATGCGTATTATCAAAAAGAAACCCGAAACTGCAAAAAATATTCAGGTTGGGTTCCTGGCCATAAATAAAAAAGGTGAGTACGGCGCTTACGCTATTCAGCAAGGATTTAGTTACGCGGTTTGCAACGCCGAAAAGCAAGATTTGTTAATCAAAGGAAAAAGCTATTACTAATAAATTAAAATCATCCCAAAACAAATATTATAAATCTAAAGATATATTATGGGATTACTCTCTAAAATTTTCGGCAAAAAGAATGTCGAAGAACGTAAAGGCGAACCTGATTTGGTTTATGTGGCTAACGAAGATGAGCGCATGAACTGGGCAATTGAAAAGGCCAATTTAACACTTTGGTACTTCGAAGACAGCTTAGAAAATCCAAAACCTGAACAAGCTTATTTCTCCATTAAAGTGAAGATTGTTGATGGTGATAAGGGTGAACACATCTGGTTAATTGACCCACATTTTGATGGCGAAGGAAATTTGTATGGTACGGTTGGAAATGAACCTGTTGATGTGAACACGGTAAAGCTAGATCAGAAAATCGGAATTGAGCGTGATTTGATTTCAGATTGGATGATTATTGAAGGTGGAAAGCTAATCGGCGGCTACACCATTCGGGCAATTCGAGAAGGTATTCCAACAAATGAACAGCCTGCATTTGATCAGAGTATTGGTTTATATATCGATGAAGGCGTTGATTACTTCAAAATTAATAGAGACACACCCGAAGGCGCAATCTTATCGCTTGAAAAAGCGTACAGTAATAAAGATATAGACGCTGCCATTGATTGTAAAGATTTTTATGAAGAAGCAAGAACTATGCTTGGTGGGATAAATATTGAACTTGACGAAGAAATCATCGAAAAAACGGCTGAAGTTTTAAAGTTGTCCTTTATCAAAAGCATCAAGGAACACGGTTTTCCCGATTTTTCGCAAATTAAAAACGCTTTTCCAGAAAGACAGAAAGTAAGTGAAACGCATTGGATCATCACAGAAATATGCTGGTATCCGGATAACGGAAAATCTTTTCAACAGCTGAGTACTTATAAATCATCCAATGGATGGAAAGTATTAGGACCAGTAAGCACCAAACCTGCTGATGGGGAACAACAAGAAGACTAGTAAAGCTTTTTGCTTATCTATATAAACAAATCGATACTTGTTATGAAAGATATAAATTCAAGTTCCAATTCAGGAGTTGATGAATTTAAAAATGAATTTTCAAATCACCCTGTAGACATTTGGGGTCTTGAAGTTTGTGCTAACGGATACGAATCGGCATTTAACGCACAACTTGGTGGTGCAATAAGAGTAGAATTGTGTGATAACCTTGCCGAAGGTGGCACAACACCCAGTTATGCTCAAATTGCTTTGGCCAAGAGAAATCTACAAATTGAAATCTGGCCAATCATCCGACCTCGCGGGGGCGATTTTTTCTATTCTGACTTCGAGTTTGAATTAATGAAAGAAGAGATAAAAAATTGTAAATCATTAGGTTGCGATGGTGTTGTTATTGGGATACTTCAGGCTGATGGAAGCATTGATAAGGAAAGATGCAGTGAACTAATCGCCCTGGCTAATCCACTTCCCGTAGCTTTCCACAGGGCTTTTGATATGTGTAACGATATGCACCAAGCATTGGAGGATTTAATCGATCTGCGAATTGTCCGTGTGCTTTCTTCGGGTGGCGCTACATCAGCGAGAGCAGGTGCAGAAACTTTGGCAAATTTAGTAAAACAAGCAAAAGGCAGAATTTCGATTATGCCCGGAGCGGGAATTAACATCACTAATATTCAGGAGTTAATTCAAAGTACGCGGGCGAAACAGTTCCACGCTTCCTGCAAAAGTTATGTTCCTAGCAAAATGCAGTTTCGCAATACAGAAACAAAAATGGGAAGCATTGTAGACGAATATCAATACGAATTAACTTCAGTGAAGAAAGTGAAAGAGCTGGTTGACGAAATCAACAGAAATTAAATGGTAGCAAGTTTTAAACCACACAAAGTTTTATTGTTTGCAGCATTGCTATATTTAATTTCGATTGTTTTTGTAGATCAAAAGATAGAAATCAATTTAGCCGACACTTATTTTTTTATTGATTACACATTGATTGTGGCATTCGTTTGTGGGCTTTTGCTCATATTCGCCGTACTTTATAAGTACCTAAACAAATATTTTTCCATTAAACTCTTAACATGGCTACATATCATGCTATCAATTGTATTACCGGTTTTTGCCATCTGGATTAGCCATTCATTTCACAAATCATTGGCATTAATAGAACTGACTGATATTGAATCGATGGACTATATATTGAATCATCAGAAGAAGCTGAACCAAATTATACTGACTTTCATTGTCATTCAAACCCTTCCTCTTTTCAATGTGTTGGTTAGTTTAATCAGCATGAAATATTCTACTGCAAAAGTGTAAAGCTGTTTTACAAAATTTAGTTTCAATCATGTAGTTTTCAGATATTTAGTATATTTAAATACCTAAACTAAATTAATTTGTTATGAAAAAAATCTCATCTCTATTGTTAATGGCGTTATTTTTTGCAGCGTGCCAAAATAAAGACGCAAAAACTACTGAAGCTGACTCAACAGATACTACGAAATATCCTTATACCTTTAAAAAACAACAAGGCTGGGAAATGAATAAAGACAGTAAAAATGGTGTCATTGCCCTTAGTACGATTAAATCTTTTGAAAATATGGATACTATTGCGATGGGGAAACTGCTTGCAGATAGTGTTTGGTTTAATTTGGATGGCTACAAATTTAAAGGAACAAAGGCACAATTTCTAAATCAAATCCAAGGAGAATTTGCCAAGATGAGCAGCTTTAAAATCGAGATGGAGGATATGGCATCTGTAATCAATAAAGATAAGACAGAAGAATGGGTGAGCTTATGGTATAAGCAAGTAACTGCCACAAAAGATGGAAAAATCGATACCATTCAATTGTATAACGATTTCAAAATCAAAGATGGAAAGGTACAAGGTTTATCCGAATATGTGCAGCACCCGATGAAAATGTAACAAAAAAGCTCCAAAAAATTGGAGCTTTTTTTATGACTATTTATTTCCACTTCCGGGAACATAATGCAAACCCGGTGTTAAATAATGGAGTAAAATTACTCTTGAATATCTATAGTTTATAGGAGAGCATAAAAACACGCCAAATAAAATTACGCCAACATAATACCAAAGGTTTTCGTAAATAAGTTCTAGACCTAAAACATAGGCGGCTACTCCAATAGTAATAATCTCAGCTACATTCATTGCGTAGCTCACAAACATTGCTACATAAAAAAACCCAGGCTCACGCTCAAATTTTAAGTTACAAACCGGGCAGTTGATATTTGTTTTCTGCAACTTAAACGAGTAAGCACTTCCGGTAAATATATCACCTTTTCGGCAACGAGGGCATTTACAATTTATAAATGCTTGAAATTTAGATAACTCTGCCATATTTAATATTATTGATGTACAAATTTACATTTTAATAAATATGCAAATTATGATCTAAATCATGTTTCGAAATTAGATTGCAAGTCTACTCTTATCAGGGCGAATAATCTTTCCCCGCTTAACTTCAATTAATCCTTTACCAGACAAAATTTTGATTTCTCTAATAACCGTTTCTACCCTCAAGCCGGTCATGTCGGCTAGATCTTGTCTTGTTACTTTCAAACTATCACCAACTTCAATATCGTTCAAGAGATAGTTTATAATGGTTAGTAATCGATGTTCGGCCTTTTCATTGGCCAGTTCTTCCAACATCATTGATTTGTAAAACAACCTGTTGCTTAGCGTTTGAATAAGATTGATGCTGAAACCTGGTGTCGTTTCAATTAAGTCGAAAAATTGCTTCCTTCCAACTGGAATAATCTCAGATTCTTTATTTGCAATGGTGTAAGCTAAATACTTCCTATTTATGATTAGAGCAGGTTCACCAAAGTATTGTCCCGTTTTAAAAATTCCCTGAATAAATTCCTTCCCATCTTCGCTTACCGTGACCATCCTAACTTCGCCAGATTTGATAAAATAGACATAGCGTGGTAACATTCCTGGTTCATAAATAAGCGCATCTTTCAGATAGACCTTTATTGCAAAACCGTGCTCAATAAGTTGTTGAATATCCATGAAGCACTAACCCAATGTTTCTTTCATTAAATTAGTGTAAAACTGCTTTAACGATATGCCCATGGCAGCAACCTGTTGCGGAATAAAACTGGTAGCAGTTTGACCTGGAATAGTGTTTATTTCAATAAAATAAAAATTTCCTGTTTCGTTTTCCAAAAAATAATCGATCCGCACTACTCCCCTACAATTTAATTTTGAATAAACGCTTTTTACGATTTGATGAACTCGATCATATTCTTCTTCGTTCATATTTCCTGGTGTGATTTCCTGAGTTGCGCCTGGCGTGTATTTGGCTTCAAAATCAAAAAATTCGTTTGCTGGAATCACTTCTGTAGTAGGCAAAACCGTGATTTCACCTTTAGCGCTATACACGCCGATAGAAAATTCCCTGCCACTCACAAATTCTTCTATTAGCACTTGTGTATCTTCGGCAAATGCTTTTTCAAGCGCCATTTCCAGATCATCAGCATGTTTCACCTTGCTCATTCCGATACTACTTCCACCACTATTTGGTTTTACAAAATAGGGTAACCTTAAGTTTTCCTTGATTTGGTTGATGTTATAATTGCCATTCTTAAAAATCTGAATCGATTTTGCAGTATATAAATGATCGATGCCCTCCACAATTGCTTTTGTATAACCTTTATTCATCGTTATTGATGAAGTTAAGGCATCGCAAGTGGTGTAAGGTATTCCCAACATATCGAAATATCCTTGCAGTTTCCCGTCTTCGCCCGGCGATCCGTGTATGGCAATGAATACGCCGTCAAATTTAATTTTACGACCCTCTAACATTAGAGAGAAATCATTTTTATCAATATCTATTTTAACAGAATCTGCAGGTTCGTAAAACCATCCCTTATCGTTTAACATTATTTTATAAACATCATACAAATCGGTATCGATATTTTGAGCAATAGTTGCTGCACTTTTTACAGAAACAACCCATTCGCCTGTGGTACCGCCTGTTAACAACGCAATAGTTTTCTTCATCTTTAAAATCCTTATTTGTAAATAGAATTTGATCGTAATTATATCATCAAAAATATAAATATCTTTGCGCATTGTTTAATTTTGATCCAGAGAATTGATAATTGATGGTATTATATTTGCTCAAAGCAATGAACCCGATTGTTTGCAAAATGCTTTCAAAAATTAAATTAACTACATTTGAGTTTATACGCTTAACACCAGAATTAAAGATTCATGTCTAAATTTATAGATTATTTAAAAACCAAAAGCTTTAGAAACAATATTTTAGCTGCCGTAATCACAGTGGTTGTACTACTACTTATCGCTTTTTTCAGTTTAAGGTATTATACCAAACACGGTCAGGGATTAAATGTACCAATGGTTAAGGGATTATCATTTGATCAAGCAGTAAAAAAACTGGAAGATGTAGGTTTAAAATACGAGGTAGATTCTGTCTTTATTCTTGATCAGCCTGCCGGGATTGTAATCGATCAAGACCCTGACCCCAACACCTTTGTTAAGGACAACAGAACTATTTATTTGACTATAAACGCAGGTAAAACGCCTAACACAAAATTTCCTGATATTGCTTTTAAAACACTCAGAGAAGCACAGGCTATTATTGAAAGTTCCAGATTAAAACTTGGTGATACTACTTATAAACCCGACGTAAGCAAGGATGTAGTTTTAGAAGCTTCGTTTGGTGGCTCTGCCATTGCCGCCGGCGACATCATCCCCGTAGGATCGAGAATCAATTTGGTATTGGGAGATGGTAGAGGAAGTCAGGAAGTTGATGTGCCGCAATTGGTTGGCTTAACCGTTGATGAGGCTAAGTTCAGCTTAAAAGGATCGAACCTAAGTTTGGGAGATATTATTTATGAGGGCAACATTATCGACAGTGCAAATGCAGTAATCACCAAACAAGACCCCATGCCAGCCGATTCGGTAACAAAAGTAGCTATCGGAACAAGAATTAACATTACGCTTTCGAATAAAGAACAATAAGATACAATGATCGAAGTAGAAAAAAAGAAAACGAGCACACGTAAAAAAGCTGTTATTGCCATAACTGTAGTCATTATTTTGATTGCAGGTTATTTTGCCTTAAATTTTTATAGGCTTTACTTTGCCCCCAATGTAACCGAGAACCAAAAATATCTATACATTAAAACCGGTGAAAGTTATGACGAGCTTCTATTCGAAATCAAGAAAAGAGATATCTTGAATAGCGCCTCCTCATTTGCTACTGCTGCTGGGAAAATGAATTTACCTGCCAACTTAAAACCTGGTCGTTACCGATTGAAAAAAGGGATGACTAACAGAACGTTAATTAATTTAATTAAAGCTGGAAATCAAGAACCTGTTAAACTGAAATTTCAAAATATTCGTAAGAAAGAGAATTTTGCCGCCTATTTAGCCAGTAATTTAGAAGCCGACTCCCTCAGTTTTATAAACGTTTTGGATTCTGCCGCATTGATCAGCAAATATGGTTTCAATAAGGACAATATCTATACCATGTTCATTCCGAATACTTATGAGATGTACTGGAATATTAAGCCTACCGATTTTTTGGAACGCATGCATAATGAATACGATAAATTCTGGACCGCAGAGCGTAAACAAAAAGCTGCAAGTTTGAACCTAAGTCCTGCGCAAGTTTATACTTTGGCTTCTATTGTAGATGCAGAAGCACTTTACGATAAAGAAATGCCCATCATTGCTGGTTTATATCTCAACCGTTTAAATAAAGGTATTTTATTGCAGGCCGACCCTACTGTTATTTTTGCAAATGATGATTTCACGGTGAAACGCGTTACGGGAAAATTATTACAGGTGCAATCATTATATAACACTTATAAATATGCAGGTTTACCTCCGGGGCCTATTATGATGCCTAGTATTAATGCTATTGATGCCGTTTTAAATCGTAACGAGAACAATTACATTTATATGTGTGCAAAGGAAGATTTTTCTGGCTATCATAACTTTGCAGAAACTAAAGCAGAGCATGAAATTAATGCAAAAAAATATCGTGACGCCTTAAATAAAAGAAATATCTTCAGGTAATGTTTGTACATGAAACAAAAGTAAAAGTACGTTATGCCGAAACGGATCAAATGGGAGTTGTTCATCATGCAAACTATGCTTTGTATTATGAATTAGCTAGAACAGAGTGTTTTGAAGCGTGTTCTGGCATCACCTACGAATCGATGGAGGCGGAAGGTGTAATGCTTCCTTTGTTAGAGCTCCAATCTAAGTTTTTGAAACCTGCTTTATACAATCAGTTGCTTACCGTTAAATGTATTGTAAAAGATTTGCCAACAGTACGTTTAAATGTAGAGTACGAAATCTATAATGAAAAGGAAGAGTTAATCAACATTGGAAAAACTGTACTTGTTTTTGTTGACAAACAAACCAGAAGACCTTGCCACCCCCCCAAAAATTTTATGGACGGTGTGAAACAGTATTTTTAGAAAAAACAAATGGAATGGTTACATCGGCAATTGCTACATCTTAAAATCTATTCTAATTTTATCGAATGGACCAAAGGATGTGTATTGCCTGGGTTTAGCCCACTGCCACTCTACACCGTTGCAACATTTTTTTTTAGGGAAATTAGTAAAGATACGTTGGTGAACAAAGCTTCATCTTTGGCTTACAGTTTCATGCTAGCCATATTCCCTGGAATAATTTTCCTTTTTACGTTAATCCCTTTCATTCCAATTAATGGTTTCCAAGACCAATTGCTAAGTTTAATTGAGCTGGTTTTACCTCACAATGCTTACGATGCTTTTGAGTCAACACTAAAAGATATTGTCAAAAATCAAAATACAGGTTTGTTGTCTCTCGGATTTCTATCGGCTATATTTTTTGCTACCAATGGTGTTAAAAACTTAATGAAGGCCTTTAATAAATCCTCGCTCATTATAGAAACCCGAGGCTGGTTGAAGCAAAGATTAATAGCGTTTGTTTTAACCACAGTAATATGTTTGTCTATTATTATTTGTATCAGTGCAATGGCAATAGGCGAATTGGCATTAAAATACATTAAAGGAGAATTACACATCAAAGAAAGTCTGGCAGTTTTTGCCATTCAATTTACACGATGGGCATTATTGGCCATTTTATATTTCATCACCATTTCAATTTTGTATAGATATGGACCTTCGCACACGAAAAAGTGGAAGTTATTTAGTGCCGGCTCGTGGCTGGCAACTATTTTAGCTTTTTTAACCATTTGGGGATTCTCCTACTACATTAATCATTTTGCATCGTACAACAAAGTTTACGGATCTATCGGAACCCTCATCGTGGTGATGATCTGGTTATATCTAAACTCTCTCATTTTATTAATCGGTTTTGAGTTAAATGCCAGCGTTGATGTAAGTAAACGCAGTGTTAAAATAATAAGACCTACTTTCAATTTGTTCAAAAAATCTGATCCAATCGAAGGAAATATCCAAAAAAAATAAATTTTTCTACCTCTGCGTTAAGCAATTATCAATTTAATATAAAAAAAATGCATTCTTAATTGGCAGATTTAACCGGAGTTTGTATTTTTGCCTCCGGAAAGCTGGCAGAGTGGTCGAATGCGGCAGTCTTGAAAACTGTTGACTGTAACAGGTCCGGGGGTTCGAATCCCTCGCTTTCCGCAGATTTAATATCAAAATTTCAAAAGCCCGCAAATCATAAGATAGCGGGCTTTTTTGTTTCTCAAAGTACTCGAGATATTTATAAAGTCGAATGTTAGGAAAAGGACTACTAAACAAATTAATTTCTTGTTAGAGGCTCTTCTACAGCAGTCTTTTTTGACAACAATCCATCAATTTCATCATTAAATGCTTTGACGAAATCAGTGTAGTATTTTCCCGTTGCTGGTCCACTATAACCTGTATGGATCTGAGCAACATTTCCATTTTTATCGATGATGATCATCGTTGGAAAAGAAAGGAAATTACTTAGTCCAGGAAGTGATTCTGCAACCTGTTTTTTATCGGGTTTGCCAGCAATCACCTGATCATATTCAATGCCAAACTTATCGCGAAATCTTCCTAATGCTTTTTTTACATAAGCCGAATCCAGTTGCCGCTCATAATGAATGCCAATAACTTCAACGCCACGACTGCGATTTTCCTTGTACCATGGAGCGATGAATGCTGCCTCATCTACACAATTAGGGCACCAGGTTCCGGTAATCGTCAGGATCACCACTTTATTTTTAAATTTTTCATCCTTTAACGAAATCTTCTTTCCATTAACATCCGGAAGAGAAAAGTCAAGCGTTTTATACCCATCTTTTAAAAAAGTTAATTTGGTCGCATCCGGGAGGGCAGCATTTTGATTTTGAGTTCCGGTGAAGGGCGTATTCCCCCTGGCACTCACTACTTCTCCCACAATTTTACCTTCTTTTGAAAATGTGCCTTTGTAGTAAGCAGGGCTCGAACCGATGAAACCGGAAAGATAAAAATGGTTTCCATCAACACTGCCTTCAAGATAGCGGGAATCGCCGGTAATGCGGAGAAATGTACCTGTAATTTTATTTCCGGCCTGCTTAAAAAGTCCTACCGCATTTTCACTTTTGCCATTCTGTAACTGAAAAACAATATCGTATTTTCCAGAAAAATCTGCATCTGGTGACTGACCGCTGGTTGCAAACCGATATTGCTTTGCTTTACTGGCATGCACAGGCAGTGGTTTTCCAGATCCATCCTGTCTCTTCAATACGCCGACAAGTGAATCTTTCTGGATTTTAAAAGCAAGAACATTGTCGAACTGATCCAGGTTAATCAACAATGAATCTCCTTTCCTTTTTACAACTCCCCCGTCGAAGCGCTCATCGGCATTTAAAAAGCTGAGAAAGGGTTGATCACCGTTTCTATTTTTAATTTCAAAATTAAATGGTACTTCAACACCGGGTTTGAGATTAAAGACACCTCTCCAGATTCCATCTGCCCGAAAAGATTTCGGAGATTCGACACTATTGCTTTTGATTTCATTTTTTGACTGCGCTGCTGCATTCTGTAGGAAAAGTCCTGCTACAACTATTAAAATATATTTTATTTTCATGGGATGTTGATCAATTAACAGCGCAAATGTAGGCATGATTAGCCTTAAGAAAAAAATATTTAAACAAAATCTATAGAATTACTAGACAATATGATTTTTCTATTATCTTTGCGCCAGTTATTTTAAAATACTTATCAAGAAAGGTGGAGGGAATGGCCCTGTGAAACCTTAGCAACCAGCCTTAGGTATGGTGCTAATTCCATCCCGGAAAGTCCGGGATAGTTAAGTCAGTTGAAGGCCAAATCATTGTTAATGAATATGAGAGCACTCCTGATTTATAGGAGTGCTTTTTTTTATAAGCGGATTGCTACAATTGATAAGTGTTGATCTATCAGAAAAATAAATTAAATGGAAAAAACTAACGAGCAAAAATCAATTTACGCATGCATTTCAAACCGAAGTAAAAGAGACCGAATGCGAACGGGTATTTGTCTAGACTAAAATCAGCGGATACCACAAAAACTTAAAATTTTCATTATCAGTGTGTTAAAAATTCGTCAAAAGCGGAGTGGAAGAGCTTTGCCTAAATTTCGCGACATCATCCCTTAATTAATCATCAACAATATCTATTATGTTCAACAAGATTAAGCTTCCGGCAATATTATTTCTGCTATTGTTTTCCCCATTCGTACGTGCACAAAACATCTCCATATCAGGCACGGTTAAAAGTTCATCAGGAGAAACTCTGCCCGGTGTTTCCATTTTTGTAAAAGGTACCAAACAGGCAGTAACGAGTAATGGTGCCGGCAGTTTTACCATTACGGTAACTGGCAAGAGCACATTGGTATTTTCTTATATCGGCTTCGCCACTAAAGAAGTGGAAGTATCTGGCGATACACAGGTGCTCAACGTGGTTTTAAATGATGCGGATAACGCTTTAGATGAAGTTGTGGTTACGGCTCTGGGTATCTCGAGACAAAAAAAATCGCTGGGTTATGCCGTACAGGAGCTCAAAGGTGAGAGCTTGACTGAAGCGAGGGAAAGCAACCTGGTAAATGCGCTGGCGGGTAAGGTTGCTGGCGTGAGGGTGACCAATAGCCAGGGCGATATGGGTTCTTCCCGCATAGTGATTAGAGGAGAAACTTCTATTTCTGGCAATAACCAGCCGCTTTTTGTTGTGGATGGTATACCTGTGGATAATTCGCAACTCAATTCCGCTGGCGCAAGAGATTACGCAAATACAATTTCCGATATCAATCCAAATGATATAGAATCGATCAGTGTGCTTAAAGGCCCGAACGCAGCAGCGTTGTACGGCTCAAGGGCAGCGGCCGGAGTAGTTATTATCAAAACAAAATCCGGAAAATCGAAAAAGGGTTTGGGGGTCAGTTTTAACTCCAATGGGGTTATTGAAAGTTTACTTACACTGCCAAAGTACCAGGATGTTTTTGGTCAGGGATCAGAAGGCAAGTTTAGCTATGTAGATGGCAAGGGTGCCGGAACGAATGACGGTGTGGATGAAAGCTGGGGCCCGAGAATGGATGGCAGGCTGATTCCCCAGTTTTTTTCAAAAGGAGTTGCTGTCCCATTCGTAGCCAATCCAGATAATGTTCGTGATTTTTTTGAAACTGGTTATTCTCTTTCCAATGGCATTGCCGTTGAAGATGCAGGAGAGAAATTTGATTACCGATTATCCTACAACAATCTAAAACAGGTTGGTGTGGTGCCTAACTCCGGGCAGGATAAAAATTCGTTTGCTCTGAACACCACCCTACGGATTACGCCAAAGCTAACTCTAACAGCAAATGCAAATTACAGTAAACTTGGTTCTGACAACTTACCAGGAACAGGCGGTTCCAGGTCGACCAGTACCATGCTTCAGTTTACCTGGTTTGGCAGACAGGTAGACATTAATCAATTGAAAAACTACCGGGATGAAAACGGAAACACTTTCAACTGGAACAACAGTTACTACAGTAATCCGTACTGGGTGGCCTATGAAAATACAGTATCCCAAAACCGGAACAGGATTATCGGAAACATTGGCCTGAATTATAAAATTACTGACGGTCTTAACTTTAACTTCCGTTCGGGAACAGACTATTATAATGATCGTCGTAAGATCAAGATTGCATATGGTACCAATGGAACTCCCTTTGGCTCCTATACCGAAAGTGCTTTTACCGTGAACGAAAGCAATACCGATGCAACCTTGAACTACACTAAACAGCTTAATGATGATTTCAGCGTGGAAGCTTTGTTGGGAACGAATATACGTTCGAGATATATCGAACAAAATGATCAGAGTGCACCGAGGCTTGCTGTCGCTGGCTTATACACTTTGAACAATTCCAGAGATCCGCTTACCTCTTCTAATAATTATAGTAAATTGAAATCCTACAGTGGTTATGCATCGGCGCAAATTGGATTTAGGAATTACCTTTTTGCAAATGTAACGGCCCGTAACGACTGGTCATCAACATTGCCGGCCCAGAACAGATCTTATTTTTACCCTTCCTTTAATGGAAGCCTTGTGCTGACAGAGGCTTTTGATATCAAGAGCGAGGTGCTCGATTATGCTAAAATCCGTGGAGGTTGGTCAAAAGTAGGTAAGGATGCCGATCCATATCGCCTGATTAACACTTATTCTTTCAGTGCCCCTTTTGGGAGCAATCCTCAACTCAGCCCTTCGGCCACAGATTTGAATCCTGATCTGAAACCTGAAACCACTACCTCATCTGAATTAGGAGCAGAAGCTGTGTTGTTCAACAAGCGCCTTCGTTTTGATGTAAGTTTATACAATACCAATAGCTACGACCAGATTTTAAGTGTGGATGTTAGTCAAAGTACCGGATTTAGGTCCAAATTATTAAATGCAGGAAAAATCAACAATAAAGGCGTGGAAGTACAATTGGGGGTTACTCCTATCAGAAAGCAGCTGACCTGGGATATTGATGTGAATTATGCAGCGAACAGAAGTAAGGTTATCGAGCTAGATCAAGCTGGGCTGTTGCAAAACTATGTCGTGGCAACAAACTCTGCTCAAGTCATCGCAGCTGTCGGCCAACCTTATGGAACGCTTTTCGGTAACGCTTTTTTAAGAGATGGCAGTGGAAATATCATTGTCAATGCAACAGGAGCTCCACAGACTGATCCTACCAAAAGGGTTCTGGGTAAATATACACCAGATTGGATAGGCGGCATATCCAATACCTTCACCTATAAGGGTATTAGTTTGGGCGTGTTGATTGATGCCAGCTTTGGCGGCTCAATTTACAACGGCACCTATGCAACAGGAACCTATACAGGTGTGCTGGCCTCTACCCTGCCAGGCAGAGCAGCAGAATTTGGCGGAATTTCCTATTATTATCCGGGAAATGTGAAAGCAAATGGAACGGTAAGACTGGCTGATGGTGCTACGGCGCCTGCCGGTGTAACGGTTTACGATGACGGAATGATTTTCGATGGGGTAACGGCTGATGGGAAACGCAATGAGAAAATACTTTCTGCACAAACCTATTACAAGTCGTTTCGCACCATTGATGAGGCCAATATATTTGATGCCTCTTACGTCAAACTCCGCGAAATTAAACTAAGTTATAACCTACCCTCGAAATGGATACGTCCGTTAAGTCTGCAAGGCGTATCGGTATCACTAGTAGGTAGAAACCTGGCGATACTGCACCGCAATGTAGCCGATATCGATCCGGAGGTAGCCTTTAACACTGGTAATGGCCAGGGGCTTGAGAGCCTTTCCAACCCAACAACCCGCAGCTATGGCATTAACTTGAATATTAAATTTTAATCCTATCCACATGAAAAATAAATTCCTATATATCACTGCTTTCGTTTCAATTTTAGCGGCCTCCTGCGGCAAGGAACTCGACGAAGTAAACATCAATCCGAACGCTACTGAAAATGCACAGCCTGATTATCTGCTTACTGCTGCGATAAAAAACACAGCCGATGCCTATTGGGGAACAACAAACAACATGAATTCGAGTCTTCTTTTTGCGCAACACTGGGCAAAGGTCCAGTATACCGAAGAAGATCGCTTTATTTATTCGAACAGTAGTTTTATCTCTTTATGGTCTACTTTGTACTCCCAAAGTATCACCGGTTTTAACAAGATCATTGAGATTGGAAATACCACCGCCAATCCAAATTACCGGGGTGTGGCTTTGACTTTAAGATCCTGGTCATTCCTGTTGCTTACAGATGCCTATGGTGATATTCCCTACAGTCAGGCAGGAAAATTAGACGAATTCATTACACCAGCTTATGATAAACAAAAAGACGTATATTTTGGCCTCTTGGAAGATCTGAAAAATGCTAAAAACGCTCTTGATCCAGCAGGGAAAGCCATTACAGGTGACATTATCTATGGTGGAAATATTGGTAAATGGAAAAAGTTCACTAACTCTTTACGGTTAAGAATCGCTTTGAGAATTGCAGACAGAGAACCTGCAAAGGCAAAGCAGGTATTGGATGAAATTAAGGCTGATGGCGATCAATATATCAGTGATAATACCGATATTGCCCAATTGATTTACCAGATCTCCCCACAACAGAACCCTGTAAGTGCACAATTTGATACCCGTGATGATTACCGGATTAGCAAAACAATAGTTGATAAGCTGTTTTCGCTAAATGACCCACGCCTGCCAGTTTATGCAAGCAGAACACAAACCGCAACCCCTGAAGAATATGTTGGTTTGCCCAATGGATTAACCAATTCAGAAGCCAGTAACCTGGGTTTTGCCAAAACATCCAAGCCAGGAACTTATTTTCTTGCGCCACAATCCCCTGCCGTAATTTTCAGCTATGCAGAATTACTTTTCGATAGAGCCGAGGCTGCTGCAAGAGGCTTAACTACAGAAAATGCTGCAGATCTTTACAAGCAAGGCATCATAGCTTCGCTGAAACAATTTGGTGTATCAGATGCTGCAGCCAATGCTTATCTGGCGCAGGCATCAGTTCAATATGATGCTGCTAATTATAAAAAATCAATCGGTGAGCAAAAATGGCTTGCGCTTTTTGGTCAGGGTTTGGAAGCATGGGCAGAGCGTCGCCGATTGGATTACCCGCAACTTACCGCTTCGGTGAATACCGTACTAAATGGCCAGATTCCGGTACGTTTTATTTATCCGGGTACAGAGCAATCCCTAAATGGACAAAGCTATAAAAATGCGGTGGCCAGCCAGGGTGCTGACCTGCTGACCACCAAATTATGGTTTGATATCAATTAGTCTAGCTTTATCTCAGACTGAAAAAGTAATTTTGCCCTGGAAACCCAAATGTTTCCAGGGCATTTTTGTAACAAAATATTTGTCCGAGCCTGATGTTAGAGCGCCTGCTCATATTTCTCCTTTTGCTGTATCTTCAACTCTCGTTTATCAAAAGGATCCCGAGCAAAGCGCTGATCCTGCAAGCGGTCGTATTCCTTCACATAATCCGGATGTTCGGTGCCCATTACCCTATCCCAGAACCTGAAATACAGTCCATAGTTTCCCTTAAATTTACTGTGGTGCAGGTTATGGTGAACTGAAGTATTCAAAACTTCAAACGCCAGGGTGAAGCGAAACCATTTAGGCATGATTTCATAGCCAAGATGGCCGTACACATTTATGATGAAACCTGTCACAGTAAACAGCAATATTGTTAAGGGATGCATCGGCAACAGCATCACAATTAGCACCAAAACAAAGCCTTCGGTAAAGGCTTCCAGTATATGGAAACTATAAGAAGTCCATGGTGACGGATTAGTGCTTTTATGATGAACCAGATGGGCAAGTTTGAAAAGTTTTTTATGATGTAGCAGTCGGTGCATCCAATAAAAATAAGTATCATGGATTACGAGGCTCAAAACCAAAGCAACACCGATATACCATCCCGGGAAATCATCGATCTGACTATAAATTCTGGTGTACTGCTTAATTGGGGTGAAAATTAACACCACTGCGATGATTGAAAATACAAACGTACTCTGCATGGAATGCCATACCTCACGGATGAAGTCTTTTTTTGTTGCCGACTTTTGCTGAATTTTAAACTTATTCAGTTTAGCAGGCATCAAGAGATAAAACAGCATGAAAGGAACTCCGGCAAGTACAAAATACCGGATGGCTGAAATACTAAAAATACCAACGGCGGATTCTATTATCTTTTCCATATCTATATTATTTTTGTCTCTCAAAAGTATAGAACAGATAGATTTTGCGCCGTTAACAAAAGATAATTTAGCAGCTTAACAAAAGATAATTTATGTCATTGCTTGCCTTTTGTATACATTCTTTTTCGAATACGGCTTAGAGAAACCGGAGTAATACCGAGCATGGAGGCAATGTATTTATCTGGCACTCTGTTTACCAGGTCAAAACGCTCAGTAAGAAGTTCCCGGTAGCGCTCCTCAGGCGATTGCGTAACAAACGATTCCAACATTTTTAAGGATTCCGCCAGCATTTTCATCAGAAAAAAATTTCGGAGCGGTTCGTACTCCGGGTGTGTCTTCAAAATTTCCTCCAAAACATCATAGTCAATCTGTAATAACTTTACAGGTTCAAGAGCACGGTAGATAAATCTTGAAGGTTGGCGGTTAATAATAGTATCGTGTGAGGCAATAAACTTGCCTTCGCCACGCAGAAGAAGAGTAGCTTCATCACCATTCTCCTTAATGATGTATACCCGAATGATACCTTGTTCTATAAAAGCCAGTCTGCGGCTATTTTCGCCTTCGCGGATATAGGCTTCATTTGTTTCCAGCGATACCACAGTGGTCATGGCAAATAAAGGCCCGGTATCCGCAGGCATAATCCCGGCTAAATCAAACAATAATTCCTGTAAGGTATCAATTGATGTTCTCATATAAATAATAGTGGTAATGAGCAATGGCTAAAATAAAAATATAATAGCAGCCTAGCAAAAGCTATCGCACGCTCCCGTCTTATTTTTGCGATCACTCAGATATCCTCAATAAACCTGAACAGCATACAAACTTAAATCCAGGAAAACAAAAATCAGGATGGAAGACATAACATCAGACATTTATAATCTCAGTTACGGGAGAAATACGCTGCTTTATACGCATTTGTTAATACCCTACTTCACCTGGTTGTTAGCAGAAAACATTCTATACTTTGCCCCGTTTTTTCTTACGATGAAAGATGCCGGAAAAAGATACAGCTGTGTAATTATTGATGATGAATTTAGTTCGATAGAGATATTAAAAGAATATATCTCCAAGATACCAAAACTTGAGCTACTTAAATTTTATCTTGACCCAGTTTCGGGTTTGAAAGCCCTACAAGGCGGACTCAAAGCCGATATCTTATTCCTTGATATCAATATGGAGATATCAGGATTGGATATTGCAAAAATGGTTCGTAATCAGGTAAAATCGATTATTATTACCAGCGGTCATGTTGAAAATGCCCTCTCCGCATTTGAAGTAAATGCAGATGCTTTTTTAGTGAAACCTATTGGCTTTAAAAGATTCCTTAACACGGTAAATCAGCAGATCGTAAAGAATGTTTCTGATTCAATCAACAGATGATGGTCGGCTTTCGCCTGGCTTAAGAAATCTAACTATAAAACTCTTCTCGAAAGAAGTTGTTGAAACAATAGTTAAAGCTGATAAATCATTTAAGGATAATTTATTCGTTTCTATTATCAGCATATAATGACTCCTCATCGTTTTCTTCTAAAATAATTTATTTTCTGTTGGAATAAGTATATCTTGAAACATCGGTGTCTTTAATACAAAGTGCCTAGTAAAACATACGACAACAAGAGATTGCCTGTTAATGTCAGAGAAAGAACTTAAGATTTTATCGCTATTTGAAAACATTGAGCAGGGTAGCAAAGCTGCTTTCGATGAGCTTTTCATGCTATATCACCATAAGCTACTGTGTTTGGCAAAACAATATATTAAAAGTAAGGAAGGCGCTGAAGAAATCACATCTGAACTCTTTGTGAAACTATGGCTCAAACGGCACAATCTCTCTCAGGTGATCAATCCAGAAGTATATTTGTTCATTTCAATAAAGAATGCCTGTCTCAATCTGATTAGATCCGAAAAAAAGAGAAATTCAATCTTCAGCCTCTCTTCTCCCATAGAAGAACCCATGAATCAAGAAAATTCGGGTATGGCTGACCAGGAGTTATACAATTTCCTTGATGAAGCAGTGGCTGGACTCCCAGAACAGCGAAGAATTATTTTTATTCTTATCAAAGAAGATGGATTAAAGACCAAGGCTGTAGCAGAAATTATGGGAATTTCGGTGAGGACGGTTGAAAACCAGCTATACAAAGCTGTCAAATCTTTGGCGGATACGCTGAGTCTATATTTAGGTTATCACCCTCAAAATAGGAAAAAGCGTAGGGTGGCTTCTCAATTGCTTCTTTCCTTTTTTTTCTAACCGTAGTGAGTAGTTTTTAAATTGAAACTGTCTTTAATGTAAAAGCATGGAGTGATGAACAGACAAAAATTCATTAAATTATTTTCCCAAAAAATTTCGGGTAAAATTAATGCCGAGAACCAAGATCTTTTAAACGTCGCGATCAGCGAAAATGAACATTATAAAGCATTGGCAGATGATTTGGAGAACTATCTGCGTAAGCAACCTACAACCGTCAGCCCGGATGGTCAGCAGCAGTTAAACCAAATCTGGGCCACTGTTGGGGCAAATGAAAATGAACAGTTCAAGGGTAAATACAGCTATTCCAAACCAAATAAAATTGTCCGCTCGGCAATATGGATTAGATCAGCTGCAGCCATAATTATCATATTCTTTGCAGGTTTATTGCTTTACCAACGTCTAAACAGGCAACAACCTACTGAATTTGAGCAGCTAACCACTCAAGAAGTGAAGACTTTTAAAATGCTGGACGATGGCACCAAAGTTTGGTTAAACAAACATTCAACCTTACGTTACAATAAGGGCTTTGGCGCAAGTGCAAGAGAAATAATAATAGAAGGCGAAGCCTATTTTGATGTAGTCAAAAACAACCAGGTTCCGCTGTATGTTCACGCTGGAAATATTGATATCGAGGTAAAAGGCACCGCTTTTAATGTCAAAGCTGAAAAGAATAGCAAAGATATTGAGGTAGCACTACTAAGAGGACTCATTGAAATTAGTGACAGACTAAATAACAACAGTTTATTATTACGCCCCAATCAAAAAATTATTTACAACACACAACTAAAGGATAAAGAGAATAAGCTACAAATGAAATTGGTAAATCCAGCTGTGCTTTTGGCTGAAACCAGATGGATTGCTGACACGCTTGTTTTCAGAAAAGAAAAGCTTAAGGATTTGGTCCTTAAAATTGAGAAAAAGTACGATGTTAAAATAGATATCCAAAGCGAAGCGCTAAAGGAAAAAAGGTTTAGCGGAATATTTATAAACGAAACGATCGAACAGGCAATAGCTTCCCTTAAATTATCATACCCACTGAACTATACAATCAACAAAAGGTTGGTTGTAATTAAGGAACGGGAATGAGAAAGGCGATGATGCTTCTTGTGCTACTGTGGATAGTGGGTTCCGATATTTCGGCTCAGGAAAGAAAATTAACCTTGACGTTGCGGCAACAACCGCTTAAAGAATTGTTTAAACAAATCGAAAAACATTGCGATTATGGTTTTATATACAGTGATGAAGTTGTTCAGGATACGATGCTGGTATCGATAAAGGTAAAAGACATGGCTGTTTCCAACGTGCTTGGAACGGCTCTTAAAGCCCATCGATTGGTTTTTAATTTAATCTCCGAAAAACTGATTGCAGTTGGTTATCAAAATTACCCGCTGAAAAACCGCGATGTTTCCAGGTCGGCATTCTCCGGAACAATAACAGATAAAAATGGCGTAGGCATCCCCTTTGTATCCTTAACCCTACTACGATCATCAGATATCATAGAAAAAACAGTAAGTGATGATAACGGTTTTTACCAGCTCAGCTCTCCTCTTTTACCCGAACATGGCTATAGGTTACTGGCAACCTTTGTCGGTTATAAACCACTCGAAATTTCCTTTACCCTTGTAGATATTTCTCATTTACAAAAGCTGGTGATGTTTGAAGACGCACAAACCTTGCAAACCGTAACAGTCGTCAACACTAAACCACTCATCGAAAGAAAAACCGACCGTTACATCGTTAATGTGGAGAACGGTTCACTAGCCCAAGGATTATCAGCTTTCGAGGTATTACAAAAATCTCCTGGAATTTGGGTAAATCAGGATGGCAGCATCAGGATTAAGGGAAATCAATCTGTGATGGTGATGATCAACGACGTTGTTCAGCGGATGTCGCAAGATGACTTAGCAGAATACCTAAAATCACTAAGGTCCGAAGATATCAGTAAAATTGAGGTAATATATAACCCGCCTGCAGAATTCGAGGCCGCAGGAACAGGTGGGATCGTTCATATTGTGCTCAACAAATCCCGGAAAGATGGTCTTAACGGATCCCTGAATGCGAGGTATCAAAAACAGGGAAAGCAGGGATTGATCACTAGTGGAAGCTCGTTGGCTTACAAGCTAAAAAGGCTTTATTTAGCCGGTAATGGCTCATACACCAATGATAAAAATTCTTCTTATGGTGAAGAAACCTTTTACTACCCTGATGCGAGCACCTTTAGCAATACAACGGTTCGCAGCAACAAAATTTCGAGATATCAATATCGTTTCAATGCGGTTTACGACATTGCGTCAAATCAATCACTGGCAATACAAAATACAGGTTCAAAGAATCAACCATCGCAACTATTTTTAACAGATATCAACTATCGAAATATCACCACCAGAACAGGTTATGCCCGTGCAGATTGGGATAGAAAAATTAAATTTAATAGCACCACGCTTAACTATACATGGAAGATCGACAGTCTTGGCTCCTCATTAAAGGTGATTGGAGATTATTCTGAAAACGCTAAAAAGGAGCAAAATCAGCTTTTAACAACTTATAGCTCCCCGTTAAGCAACATGCAATCCAGAACCTTGACACCGAGCAGTACAGAAATTTATGCCGGCCAAATTGATTACACCAAAAACTGGAAAAATAAACTTGAATTGAAGAGTGGAATAAAGTATAGTGCTATCCACAGAGATAATGAAAGCATAAGCGAAAATCTGGCTCAAGGCCTGTGGATAAATAATCCGCTAATCAGTAATCAGTTTCTGTATAAAGAACAGTTGGCCATGGCTTATACAACGCTTGAAAAAACTATCGGCCCAAACAGCCTTAAAATTGGATTAAGAGCCGAGCAAACCCATTCCAACGGACTTTCAGTTACATCGGGCGACGCTTTCAAAAGAAAATATTTTAGCCTATTTCCATCGGTTTATTTAATGAGAACGCTCAATGAAGATAAAGGTTCATCGCTCTTCCTTAACTACTCCAAAAGGCTTCAACGACCATCTTTTAATGATCTTAATCCTTATCGGTTGCAAGTTCACGACTATATGATTTTAACGGGAAATCCTGACCTACTGCCACAATATTCGCATAATTTTCAGGCAGGTTATAATTTCCTGAGCCATTACAGTTTCGATGTTTATTTCTCTTCAACCGCTAATCTGATTGCCTTGCTGGCTAATACAATTGCTAATAATGTTGTCGAGTACAAATCATTTAACTTTAGAAAAGGTACGGAATACGGCTTGAACTTAAATGCTTCACCGCAAATTTCGAAGGCCTGGAAGAGCAACTACAGCCTTTCCCTTTACCGGGCTTCAGCTTCTACAAATAACCTGGGCAATACAAAGACTACGCTGGCCGCAAAATCTATGCAGACCATAAGTTTCAAAAAATTACCGAGCTTGGATATCATTTTAGAATATAAATCCCCATCGCTTTCCGGTAACACGAGGCTCGGGCATCTGTTCTACGTTGATCTGATGCTTTCTCAAAAAATAATTAAAGAAAAAGGAGTGTTGCGAATTTATCTTTCCGACGTATTTAATACCGTGGGAGAAAAGGAATTTTCGTTTAATAACGGCACCATAATCGATTTTTATCAAAAGCGACAAACCCGGAATATTAGTTTATCCTTCAGCTATAATTTCAGCCTCGGTAATAAGTTTAATCAAAACAACATTGAGCAAAGCAATAAAGAGGAAAATAGAAGGATGGGTAATTAACTACTTTAAGAGTATTGGCTATGACTGCTAAAAAATATCGTTATTTCATTATCACGCTTGCGTTATTCATCGTTGCGAGTTTATCAGCGAATGCCCAACAGGTTACAGTAAAACTTGATAAAAAACCTATTATAGAGCTATTTAAGCAGATCCAGAGTCAAACAGGATACTCCATTATTTACAGTAACGAAATCGTTTCCGATTCTACGTTGATATCAATTGAGGCAAATAAAATAAACGTAAATAAATTACTGGATAGCGTCCTAGCCTTCAAAAACCTATTTTCTCAAACACTTTCAGCATCATTGATTGTGATTCGAAGCAAAGAGATGGAGCTTGAAAAATCCAGCCCTAATCAAGTGATCATTTCTGGAAAAGTTATGAATAGCAATGACCATGGAGTTCCATTTGTAACAGTTTCACTTTTAGAAAGCGGAGTGTTGGTAGGTGGAACCATTGCAGACGAGCATGGAAATTTTAAATTCTCCTATCCATTGAGAAAAAATAATGGTTTCACTTTGAAGCTAACTTCCCTTGGATACGACAACCTAATTCTAAAATTGCCAGTGGATAAATATCCTATCGGGATACAAGATTTTGGAAAGATCACCCTCGAATCCCAATCTAAAAATCTACAATCGGTACAGGTTAATGGAAATCAAAGGGTAATTGAAATGAATGACGGAAATATTGTCTTCAACGTCTCCAAAAGCATCAGCGCACAGGGCACAAATGCACTTGAACTGTTAGCCCGGGCACCAGGTGTCAGCGTTGCCAGTGATAATTCCATCTCGTTGAATGGTAAATCGGGGGCATCGATTTTAATTGATGGAAAGATGAGTTATTTATCTAACGGAGAAGTTGCAGAACTACTTAAGACGATGTCATCCTCCAATATCAGATCAATTGAAATCATCAACAGTCCCGGAGCCAAATACGATGCTGCAGGTACGGCTGGGATTATCAATGTAAAGACTTTGAAATCGACTGTAAATGGCTTGAACATGAGCATCACCTCAGGGCTAAATTATGGCGTTTATTTGAGAAACAATCAGGATCTTTCCATCAACTATAGAAAAAACAGATTCAATTTTTATGGTTCCTATAGTCATTTTTTCGGCTATTATTCTTATCTCTACGGAGGAGACCGAATTCAAGAGGGTAGATTCTATAATAGCTTCACCGATGACGTTGACAAAAGAAATAAAATCGGATCGAGAATTGGTGCAGATTTTATGATTAATAAAAAAAGTACTGTAGGCATATTACTAAATGGTAATTTCCTTTTTGGTGGAGGAATAACAGATACCAAAACCGAAATTGGCCTGGAGTCGACGAAGATAGTGGAGCAAACGCTTACTGCAGTGAACGACTATTATGCGCAAGGTACCCAACGATATAATTTTAACGCGAATTATAAATTTGAAGATACGTTAGGCAGAATTCTGAATATTGACGCGGACTATGGGAATTTTACCAAACGAGCAGGAAACCTTCAATCTAACAAGTATACGCTGAATGATCAAACTGTACTCAGTGATAACCTTTATCGCTCATTAAATGGTATTGATATTAGTTTAGGTGCGGTTAAAGTCGATTACACGACAAATCTTTGGAAAGGAAAACTGGAGACTGGGGTGAAATATTCAAGCGTATCCTCTTCAAACAACTCCCGGTTTCTGGAAATCCAGCCGGCAGGTGAAGTGCTGGATCCCTCAAGATCGAACAAATTCTCTTTCGAGGAGAACATTAGCAGTGGTTATGTTAACTATAAGAAACCATTTGGAAAATGGCAACTCCAGGGCGGTTTGAGGGTTGAAAATTCACGTTCGAGAGGTATGCTCGAAGAAGTTTCCGAAATTTCAGGCAATCAGCAAACTATCAACCGAAACTACACGAACTTCTTCCCTTTCTTTTCCGCCAGTTTAACGGCCTCCCCTTCACATAGCTTTTCTTTTAGTTATTCCAAAAGGATAGATCGGCCAGCTTACCAAAATCTAAATCCCTTTATTTATTTATTGGATGAACTTTCTTTCTGGCAAGGAAATCCATTCCTGAAACCTCAGATCAGCCATCGAGGACTAATACAATATGTACACAAAAGCACCATCATCGGCTTAGGTTATACGTATAACAATGATTTTAGCATGGAGGTAACGGATACCATCGGTTCATCGAAAATTGTTATGATTCCCCGAAACCTGGGCAATCAACAGCATGTTGCATTAACACTAACCCAATCGCTAAAGCCTGTGGCTTGGTGGGATATTACCTTTAATGGAACGCTTTTCCGTCTTAATAACAACATTGATTTCGGGAATAGCCGAACCCTTGATCTTAAACAAACAGCTGCGAGATTAAGTCTCCAGCAGACATTCCGATTGCCCAAGGGTTTTGTTGGCGAACTGATGGGATTTTACAACTCTAAACGCCTTGTTGGAGCAAATCAGTTCTTTGAACCCAATAGTCAGGTAGACATAGGATTACAGCGAAGCTTTTGGCGAAAGAATGGAACTTTAAGAGTTGTTTATAGTGATATTTTCAAAGGAAGCAAGGCAAACTCCTTTCAAAGCATAGGGGATTTTACCATCCGAAACTATAGCTATTTTGAAACCAGACAACTAAAACTGAGCTTCAGTTACAAGTTTTCTACCGGAAACTCAAAAGGTCCAAGAACCCGAACTTCTGCTTTAGAGAATGAAAGTGGCCGAATCAAATAACATTTAGAAAGTATTTTCGGCTATTTACTCAGATGGATTTAGATCTCACTCTTGCTCAAACATCTTGAATAAACCCTAGATCTCTTCACAGAAAATAGCCGACTGAACGCAGATGAGAACAATTATTTCCTCATCAAAAAATCCAACACAATTTTGTTGAAAGCTGACGGATTTTCCTTGGGAGCGAAATGGGTTGCACCCTGTAGCAGCTGTACTTCTGCTCCGGGTATTCCCTCTGCAATAGATCGGGTATGCTCCTCTAAAATAATATCTTTCTCACCCGCAAGTACCAGTGTTTTGGCGGTTATCTTTTTAAGCGACTTTTGATCAATCTGAGGCTCCTTTAATAACATCTCGAGGAGCAGCACGGTATTCTTATCATCAGGATTGTTTTTCGCCTTTAGCTTATTCAGATCACTTTTAGTTTGCTTCAAAATTTTCGGACTAACAGCGGATTCTTCAGGATTAAGGTTAGCGCCCATCACTACCAATCTTTTAACGTAATCAGGATTTTTAATGGCAAGAGTAAGACCGGTATTTCCGCCATCACTCCAACCTAAAATACTCACATTTTTGAGATGTAGACTATCTAAAAGCGTTTTCATATCTTCCGCAAATAGATCATACGAAAGGGATTCAGACCTATTTCCTGAACTTTTTCCCTGTGCCCTGGTATCTACTGCGATTACCTGAAAGTGCTTAGCAAACTCCCCTATCTGCGATTTGAAATCACTAATAGATCCACCGTTACCATGTAGCAACAGCAAAGGCTCGCCTGATCCATAAGTTTCATAGTAAATTTTTGAGCCCGCAACATCGATGTATTTACCTTTGAGCTTATCACGTCCATAAGGATAAATGACCTTTGCATTCCTGGAGTGTATATGCAGATGGTGAAGAATATTTTGATCGCTATCCAAGGCCAGTTCTATTTTTACCCCTTGTTTTTCCTTTAAAGTTTCAGTGCCCCTAAAGCCTTTAAGTGGCAATGGCGATTCTTCGAAATCAGCATTAGGGATAACCACTTTTTTCCACAAACCAGCAGCCGTTTCCACCTCGAAGCTAAAATTATCGTAATAAAAATCCCCATTTCCACGGGTATTCACATATAACCATACCTTTTGTGCACTTGACGCTACAGTTCCGGCGATCTCATAGTGATGCCAGGCAGAATCTTTATTAGTAGCAGGTTTCGATTGCCTTGTTCCGGGAACAAAATCATAATCTCCTTTTCCAACCTGAAGAAAAAAGAATCCCGCCAGGCCAATACTGTCGGATGGTATATTCTTGATATCCACTCCTGCCTTGAAGCGCTTTCCTATAAAAGATTTAATTGGAATTTCCCGTACAATCCCAAGATCATTACTGGTAGTAAGTTGTCCAAAGCAAGGCAAAGCGGAGGCAAAAAAGAAAATTATAGCGCAAAACCGAATGGTGTTATACCTCATATAGCAGAATAAAACAATGTTACTAAAGTCAATCTCGGCGCTAAATTAGAATTTCAAATTAATTTTATCTATCAAAAACACTAAGCAGAAATTATTAAAATACCAAAATTCATTTTACGTCTCTATTATGACAGCGCACCTCCACCATTTTTGCTCGATTTAATCGGGATGCTTGTGTATGATTTTACCGCTTAAACATTCTTTTTTATAATCGATTGCCTGATGAATTGCTTAAGCTCCATCCGAAAAAAATCTAGCTGATAAGTTTCTTTTTTGATAAAAAACTTTATTTAAGGAATCAATTTTTTATCACGCAAACTTTCGAACAGATTGAAAAATGTTTCCTCTGTATCCTGATATTCCATAAACCCGAAATTCCTGCTTTTTGACATGCTGGTCATCACCTCTATTGGCCTGCCCAGATCCAGATCAGTATGCCAGGCTGAGGCTAATCGATCCAGGTTCGTTTCTTTTAAATGATATTTACTGGCGATATCTGCCCATACTGAAGAAGCATTACTCATCTGATCTTCCAATGGATTTATATCCCCGTTGAAGCCAACACTAGCAATTTCAAAGTAATCGGCAATTTTTTTCCAAAGCCGGTTCCAGCGAAATACATCTCCATTTACCACATTGTAAGCCTGATTTTTTGCAGAATCTGTGGTCGAAGCCCAAATTAAATGAGCAGCTAAAATTCTTGCATCCGTTACATCAGATATTCCTTCCCACTGTGCTTTTGAACCTGGCCAAACAAAAGCATTTCCAGTTTCCTTACAGATCGTGGCATAAGCTGCCAGTGTAGTTCCCATATTCATGGCGTTACCAACAGCATGGCCAATTACTGTATGCGGCCGATGTATGCTCCAGGTATAACCATCTCTCGCAGCTCCGGCATAAACTTCATCTTCCTGAGCATAATAAAAATTTTCCAAATCTAGGCGGGGATGTTCCTCTCTGAGAGGTGTTTCAGGAAGAAAACCTTCTTTTGCGTAAGCCTCAAATGGTCCGAGGTAATGTTTCAACCCGGTTACCAGTGCTACATGTTCCACTGTTTGTTTTGGCGAAAGGACGCTCAGCAGGTTTCGCACCATTAATCCGTTTACCCGAACATTTTCCGCTTCCGTATTATTGCGCATCCATGTGGTAATAAAGACATGCGTCGGCAAAATATTAGTAAGTCCGGTTTCTAAACTTTTTAAATCAAGCAGGTCTGCAGCAACAGATATAAGTTTTTCATTCTCCGAATTTGGATTTCGGGAAAGGCCGTATGTTTCCCAACCCTGTTCAATCAGTTTTTCCGCCAGATTTCCTCCCGTGATGCCACTTGCTCCAACCACTAATGCTATCCTTTTCATATTTTTCTTTTTATTTGTGCAAAGTTATAGTCGAGATATTGAAATACACTTGATATTTGTCAAGAGGGCAAATCCATATCTTCAAATAACAGGTAGTACCGATATTCCAAACCAAAAAAGTTCATGAACAGTTTTGAAATCCTCTTCAGTCACATTGATCGAAAAATATCGCTTTCTCCTGAAGAAAAGCATATGGTTTTCGAGCATTTTATACCTAAACAATTAGCGAAAAAGCAATACCTGTTAAGTGAGGGTGAAGTGTGCAGGAATATGGCCTTTGTGTGCAGCGGCTTGCTGAAAACTTTCAATGTTGATGAAAAAGGAATCGAACGTGTAAGTATTTTCGGATGGGAAGGCTGGTGGCTATCTGATTTCAGTAGTTTTTTAACAGGAATAAAATCAGTATCCTTCATTGACGCCCTGGAAGATGCTGAGTTGCTTTTGATTTCCAAAGAAAACTATGAAGCGCTCACTCTTCAAGTGCCCAAAATGGACAGGTTTTTCAGAATTTTATACCAGAATAGTATTGTGACCAAAGAACGTAGACTTCGAAATTCCATAACCTACTCTGCCAGTGAAAGGTATAGTGAATTTATTGAAACCAATCCGGAGGTAAGCAACCGAATACCGCAACACTTAATCGCGTCCTATCTCGGAATAGCACCTGAAACCCTAAGTCGGATAAAGCGTAAAATACCAGCAGGAAAATAAAGGTACAGAGGCTTGGCATAAATATCGTTAAGGTAGGTATTCCGTTTAGGGCCTTTGTGATTTCCCCGGGGTTTAACTCAAATTTTTTCGATTTTTTGTGCCTAATGGGATACTATGCTCGCTAGGAAGCGCAGAATTAATAAATAGCTATACGATGGGAACGTAAAGGATATGGACTAACCTGATCGCGTCCGGCCTGTTTAAAAGAAATCAGTTTTGAGGCTACTTTTGGCATATGGCAATCAATACAATTAGCAGTTAACATCCCTTTCGATAGCGTATTTTTGCTGTGTGCTACTGACTGATGACAGCCCATGCATTTCTGCGAATAAGCGCTCAGGTTTCCTTTAATATTTTCATGCGTTTGATGGCAGGATTGGCAGGTCATCGCTGATGATTTAACATAACAGGCACTGCTTTGAAGCATGGTACTCTGGTTTCCATGCACATCCAATTCAGCCCCTCCAAAACCTCTAAAATCCTGAACATAGAAATCATCGAGATTATCTCCAGGTTTAAATGAAAAAACGGATTTTTGGCTCATTAGAGTATTTCCTGAATGACATACGCCACAAGCATCCATTTTCTGTTTTCTACTTAACGATTTAAAAACGGTAGTAAACTTCGCTGATTTTTCATCTGGATTTTCGGTATGGAAAACCACATGTGCTTTTGCCGGACCATGGCAGCGTTCACAATCAACACCATAGATAATTGATCCTTTCTCCATTTCTTCCTCCTGGGAAAATGCGGAATTTTGAGTCAGTTTTTTTTCAACGTACGATCCATGACATTCAAAACAACGGCTGGTAATGCCGCGTTCATAGTAATAATTGTTGCCTGGAAAGCCGGGACTGATGGCCCAATTTTGGATTGCACTAAAATACGACAAGGGCAGCTCATACAACTTTTTCCCCTTCCAATAACCATAGGTATAAGCCTTTTCCCCAGAGCCGAACACAATATCAAACCGCTCTGAATGATCCTGTTTTCCATCCAGATAAGCGGTTTGAAAAATGCCGTTTTTCCTTTGTTCAATCATTACCTTTCGCTGCCCGTCGTAATGAAAAGTATTGGAATCCTTATCAAATATCGCGAGTAACTCGGCATTTACTACAGGCCTTGAGGTGGAGCCATGAGCACTGTGCGCATAGCTCGTGGAAAGATCCTGATGGCATTTCATGCAAGCCTTAGCCCCCGCATAATCTTCGCCCCTTTGATCTTTTGGCAAAGCGTCATCTGTATTCATACACCTGGAAAGCCCTATTATGATAAAAAATAGGGCAGATAAAATTAAGGAGATGCGAATAGAAGCTTTCAAAGGGATATTATAATTGGTTATTTGATGAACTGAATATAGCTAAAATTATAGCCACCTTCATCTGCTACGATCCTGATTTTGTGCGTTCCCTTTTTAAGCGGTACATCCTTAATCTCAAACGGAACAAATTTCTTCTCACTGCCTGTTTCTGGAATAGCCACAGCTTTGACAATCACCTTCCCATCCACGATAATGGTCATCCTTCCATTCCCATGAGCGGCAGCAGTATTCATTTTAAGCTTAAAATTATCACTCTTCGGAACATCGACCGTATACTGCAACCATTCCCCTTTTTCAATGTTATTTACATAATAACGTTCATATTCCGTAGAATCTTTGGCAATATCTACACCATCATTCCGGTAAATTCTACCCCTGTTTCCTGCAGAGCGCTTTTTAGTCGAAACATGATAATCGGCCGTATCACGATCAAAATAAGCAATATTGTTCCTTCCCAAATCATAATCAACGGCATATATCATCGAGCCATTTTTGATCAGGTGATTTTTGAAAGGCTTAGTTTCATTACTGGATGGTTGACGAAGCATGGCATCAATAACATCCCTATGGATAATGGTTTGTTCCAGTCGGCTATAAATTGCAAGTTCCATCAGGCCGCTATACACGTTACTCTCTTTGGGCTTGTTGCCCCCTTTATTGAGGTATTTTACCAGGGCATCATAATTTGGATTAGATCGGATCTCCAAAGGATTATTCACGCCAATTTTTTTCAAAGGCCAGCACGACCAGCCAATATTATTGCTTTCCAGAAGTGAGATGGCATCCCTGAACCAAACATTTGAATTTTCTCCGGTTTCCCCTAGCCATATTGGCGCATTTTGATCATCCCTGGCTTTAATCATATGTGCAATGGAAGCCTGATCATTGTAATTCCAATACTTATGGAAACTGATTGCCATGTTTTTATCCCATAGGGGAAAAATTCCATTGTAATTATTGCCCCAACCATTGCCCTCAATAATAATCATATGTTGCTGATCCACATCACGAATAGCAGTGGTGATCTCCATCATTAATTTTCTTAAAGGCGCATTAAGCTTCTCCTGCGTGCCGTTAGGGTCTGCCGAAGGATTTTGGAATCCATAGTTTGGCTCGTTTAAAATATCATAAGCACCAACAAACGGTTCATCCTTATATCTTTCAGCAATTTTCCTCCACAAAGCAATCGTTTTCAATTGGTTAGCCTCGCTATCCCACAAGTTAGGTTTAGCAGGATTGCGGTCTGCGATGTTCACATCATTACCTTGACCACCAGGAGCGGCATGTAAATCTAAAATGAGATACATATTATTAGCCTTGCACCACGAAAGCAGACTATCAGTCAACTGAAACCCTTTTTGCAGCCAGGTATTCTCGCCGGCCACAGGTTCTTTGTCCACTGGCAACGTATAAAGGTTATAATGCATAGGCAAGCGAACAGAATTGAAGCCCCAGCGTTTCATAGAATCTACATCAATTTTGCGAACGTGATTGGCCAGCCAGGCATCATAAAACTCCTGTGTTTGTACCGGACTCATAAGCGCTTCTATGCGTTCGCGTATTCTGTATTGCTGGCCTTCCTTTTCAATTTTGAGCATATAACCTTCCTGCAACATCCAGCCACCAAGTCCCATACCACGCAACAGCACGTTTTCGCCCTTAGCATTGACAATCTTTTTTCCGTCTGCCCTCAAAAAACCCTGACTAAAGCCATTTAAACTTAAGCCAGATATTAAAATAACGAAGAGAGCTGAATATAAACGAGACATATTTTTTAATTAATGAGTTACCAAATATAAGTTGCCACTGCGCCCTTCTGCAAACTGGCACTAAGTTGTTTTTGGCGATGAGTGATATTAAATTTAATAAGTTCCTTGCCAGTATTGGCCACGATTAGAACCGTTTTACCATCGGCAGTCTTAAAGGCAACGTTTGGTAAATCTACTATTTCGTTAGAGGCGATTCTTACCGCCCCCGGCCGCACAAATTTTGAGGCATGGGCAATAGAATAGTAGGCCAGGTTTTTCGTAAAGCGATCGCCATTGATGGTAATTGCACCCTGACACATGGAGCAGCCGCCGCGGTCGGTAAAAGGTTTATTATCCGGATCGGCCGCAAGGTTCCATTCAATTACATTTTTACTCCAGTTTCTCATCGCACCGATAATCAGTCTCCTGACAGGATTTATAATATTGATTGTTTTGCTATCAGGGGGTTCAACCACCATCTGCTCGGAAAAATAGATGTTTTTATCAGGGTGGGCTTGGTGAACATCGCTCAATGCTTCTATCTTGCCACCATAAAGATGAAATGCCGAGCCGTCGATGTATTGACTGGCCCCCGGATCATCTAAAATACTGATAGGATAATCCGGACGATCTGCATTATGATCATAGATGATGATTTTCGTTTTTAAATTAGCGGCCTTAAATGCCGGTCCCAAATTGTTTTTAATGAAAATCGCCTGATCTGGAGCCGCCATCAACAAACTGGGATTATTTCCTGGATGCAGTGGCTCATTCTGTACTGTAATGGCGTCAATAGCGATGCCCTCTTTTTTCATTTCCTGGATATAACGAACAAAGTAGCGGGCGTACACATCATAATATTCCGGCTTCAGCATTCCTCCACGTGCATCGTAACTGGTTTTCATCCAGAGCGGCGGCGACCAGGGCGATGCCATAATTTTTATTTTTGGATTGATGGCCAAAATCTCCCGCATCACCGGAATAATGTCCTTTTTATCTTCAGAAAGATCAAAGTGCTGAAGCGAAAGATCGGTCTGCCCCTCGGGCAAATCATTATATGAAAATACTTTCTCGTTCAGATCAGAAGCGCCAATACTCAGCCGGAGGTAACTTATACCGATGGAATTTCCCCCGGTGGCAAAAAGTTCCTGCAATAGTGCTGCCCTCGCAGGTGGCGACATCTTGATGATGTGCTGTGCACTTCCGCCAGTTAAAGCGAAGCCAAAACCATCTACAGACTGGAATTTCTGCCGATCGTCAATGGTGATCGTTGGTGCGTTATTTTTTGAAGCAGTAGAAGGCAAAAGATCAGCCTGCCGGGTAAACAGCACTGATCGATCAGCCATGGTCAGCCATTGTTGCACAACCTGGGCCTTAACAAAGCCGTTCAGAAGCAAAAAAAATACTAAAAAAATTAAGGGTTTTCGTCTCGTCATATCGGATCATAGATTAAAAAACAGGAAAGAGGATCGCCCCCTCTCTTGCTAACAATTAAACAATAGTACTAACCAACTTATTTTGTACCCCCGTACTCTTTATTCTGCTCCAGTTTGGTATTGGCCAATTCTGCCTGCGGAATTGGAAAAATTTCATTTCTTCCGGCTTTGAAGCCTTTATAAGCCAACAAACTCGCCGCCTTACCCCAACGAACCAGATCGAGAAAACGATGGCCTTCGCCTGCCAGTTCAGCCCTTCTTTCTCTGATGATGTTATCAAGCGTAACGGCAACAGGGTTTAATCCTACCCGGGCACGAACCGCATTAAGCAGTTGGTACGCCCTGCTCCCCGTTCCTACTGCTGCGTTACTGGCTAGCAATGCCTCGGCTTCAAGAAGATAGGTATCTGCAAGACGAATTTCATAAGCATTCTGTGGGAAATTAAGCTCAGTTTGTCCGGTTGGCGCTTTATCGGCTACTCTTCCGATTGTTTTTTCGAGAAAATAACCGGTGTTCTGATAGCCCGCTTCGTAGGTGGCGATTCCATTTCGCTGCAAGCTGTCTAAATTGGCTACAGTAGCTTTATTTCGCGGATCAAAATGAATAAAATCAAAAAATTCTTTGGTGAAAAGCAGAAAACTATATCCCGAATAATAATCCGGAGCGCCAGGACCTGGTTTATAACCACGTGGTCCGGTGATGATGTTGAGTAGATTCCCTTCAGAAGCACCCGCATCATTCCAACCTCCATTAGAAGAATTAGAGTGAACAATTTCCAGGATGGATTCGGCATTGAATTTATTGGCCACCTTAAACAGGTCACCATAATTGCTTAACAACCTATATCCATAAACCGAATTGGCTTGTCCAGGTGTAGTTCCATTCACAAGGGCAAGCTGCTCGGCCGCCTGCGCATTTTTTCCCTGCCATAAATAAACTTTCCCCAAAATAGCTTGTGCTGCACCTTTTGTAATGCGGCCTCCATCTGTTCTAGCCACCACGGTGTTAGGAAGTCCCGGAATTGCCTCAGTGAGATCTTTTTCAATAAGTGCATAAACATCAGCCGGGGCAGCCTGTGTTACATTATAAATTTCCTTCGGATCAACCGCCGCGGTGAGTAAGGGAATGTTCTTGAAAAAACGAACCAGATCAAAATAAAAGATGGCCCTTAAAGTTTTAGCTTCGGAGATATAATTGGCCTTAGTGGTTGCATCCATGCTGATATCTCCCACTTTTGATAGAAAAACATTTGCCCGGAATATGCCAGCGTAGCCTTTATTCCATAGATATCCCTGCGGGCCTACGGTGGCACTAAGGGTAAAATTATTTACTACTTGCAGATCATTGATGTCTGAAGGACCTCCACCACCGGCGATCTGATCATCAGAAGCAGCATCCATAATCGCAATTTTATCATATAAACCACCTGCCTGAAAACCAAAACGGTCATAAATGGCAATAAGTGCGGCTTTTGCCTCTTGCGGGGTTTTATAATAGTTATCCAACAGAATACGTTCCTGCGGATTGATTTCGAGATATTTTTTACAGCCAGCCACTGTCGCTAAACCGGCGGCAATGATGATGGCATAAGTCAATTTATTTTTCATTTTCATTTCCTTAAAAATTAGCGTTGATACCAAATACAAAAGAGCGGGCCTGAGGATATAGACCTCTGTCGATGCTGAAAGCATTACCACTGTTATTTGAGCCCAGTTCCGGATCGTAGCCCGTGTATTTTGTGGCGGTAAACAGGTTCTCAGATAAAACATAGACTCTGAATTTTTGCAGGCCTACTTTACTGACTATGGATTTAGGCAAAGTATATCCGATCTGAAAAGTCCTCAGCCTGAAATAATCTCCTTTTTCGAGATACAGGGAAGAAAATTTGGTCAGGTTTTTATTCGGATCTGCATCTGTTAACCTTGGTTGGGTTGCTGACGAATTGGTTGGTGTCCAACGATCCAGCCTTGAAGTCTGATAATTCGCGTTTGGTATATCCAGGCGTCTAAGTCCCTGAAAGATCATGTTGCCAGCCACGCCGCTACCGAAAGCGATCAGGTCCCAGTTTCTGAATCCCAGATTCAGCGTGATTCCATAGGTGAATTTTGGAAGACCATTTCCGATAAAGTCTCTATCGTTCACATCAATCGCTTCATCGTTATTTAAATTTGCAAACTTTACATCACCCGGTTTTGCCAAAGGTTGTAACACTGTTCCATTTGGACCACGGTAAGCATTAATTTCTGCCTGGCTCTGGAAAATTCCCTGATTTACATAGCCAAAAAACTCATTGTACGAATGACCGATCTGTGTACGGGTAATGTTTCCCAGTGTCTGGAAAGTGGCCTGAGAATCATCAATGAAGTTGATACCAGGACTCAATTTATCAATTCGGTTTTTCAGGAATGATCCGTTGCCACTGATGCCGAAGTTGATCTCTCCGAACTTCTTGCGATAGCCAAGCTCGAACTCAAATCCAGAATTGGACATATCTGCAATGTTGGCCGCCGGACTTCCGCTTCCGATGTAGCCCGGTACAGGTGGATTCTGGAGGATACCTACTGTTTTCTTTTTATACCAATCCAAAACCAGATTAACATTTTCGAACAATGTGGCGTCGATACCTATATTGGTTTGACGGGTTTCTTCCCACTTTAAATCTGGATTCGCGGAAGCCGCAGGACTGTAACCGATATTCACGATGTTCTCATTACCGAAAGTGTAGTTTCTGCCACTTCCCACTAAAGGCACATAAGCGAAATCTCCAATTCCATCATTACCGGTTACTCCGTAACTGGCACGAAGTTTTAAAAAGTTAACCACCTTGTTTTGAGGAAAAAAGTCTTCTTTGGTTGGCACCCAACCAATCTGTCCTGAAGGGAAATAACCGTATTTATTATTGGCACCGAAGCGTGATGAACCATCTCTTCTGATTAATGCCGAAAACAGATACTTTTCCTTATAATCATAAGTCAACCGGGAGAAAAGCGAGAATACTTTATGATCAGTGCCCTCACTGCCGTCGGAAGTTCTGTTTGTAGCAACAGGTTTGAATCTCATCGAGGCAGAATAAAAATCCTGGGCAGGAACATCGAAAAAGGTCGTACTTACACTTCTACTGAACCCGTCGCTATAGGAACCCTGACCAACTAGTAAGCTTAGATTGTGATTGCCAAAAGAGCGGGTGTAAGACAACGTATTTTCCAGGTTATAGGTAATTACGTAATTGATGTTACGTGAAAACTGCGTTCTGGTATTAGTTGTAGAAGAGTTTAAGTAATAAATGGGATTGAATCCATCGCTGCCATAAAAAGCCAGTTTTGAACCCAAAGTGGAACGAAAACGAAGTCCTTTAATCGGTTCCGCTTCCAGGAAAGCATTTCCCACAATGTTATGGTCCCACGAGTAATTACCGATTCTTCTTCGAATGTCTCCAAGTGGATTGGTAATCTCCTGCGCCACTCTTGTGGAAATACCATAAGGATTTCCAAACTGATCGCGAAATACCGGTTGGGTACTGTAGGGAGCAGCTCCGGCAACAGCCGGATCAGTGATGATGGCGGGAGTGATGGGATCTAAATTGATTGCAGAACTCAATGGTCCACCGAACTCACTATTGGTATTCCCCACAGAATTAGTAATGGCATGACTGTAACCAAGATTTTCTCCAATAGTCAACCATTTATAGGGTTTATGTGTAGAATTGATCCTGATATTTGCCCTGTTGAATTTTGAGACGTCCTTTGCTACAATCCCATCAATCTTGAAATAACCTGCTGAAAGATAAAAGGTAGATTTCTCACCGCCCCCACTGATGGAGAATTCGTGGTTTTGTCTGCCTGCATTGTCATTGAATACCATGGATTGCCAATCGGTACCTTCGCCAAATGCCGCTGGATTGGCGAAAGGCAAAGTAAATGTTCCTGAAACATAATCATTGGTATATGCTTCATTTCTCAAAGTTGCATATTCCGTGGCGTTTAGGAGGTCGAGTTTCTTTGCTGCCTTGGCCTGTCCGTAATAGCCATTGTAGCTCATTTCAATTTTACCCTGTTTTCCTTTTTTGGTAGTCACGATGATCACACCTGAAGCAGCTCTGGCGCCATAGATAGCTGCAGAAGCCGCATCTTTAAGCACCTCAATCGACTCGATATCAGCTTGGTTGAGGTAACCAATACCACCATTGTCTACCACAACCCCGTCAATTACCCACAATGGATCATTTTTACCTCCAAAGGAAGTAAATCCACGGAGCCGAACAGTTGATGCCGAGCCAGGCTGGCCAGATTGTGCAGCAATAGTCAAACCAGAAGTACGACCCTGAAGCGCTTGCTCAATCCTGGTGGTTGTTGGTTGATTCTCCAAATCCGCAGCACGAACACTTGAGATCGCACCAGTTACCACACTTTTCTTTTGCACGCCGTAACCGATCACGACAACGTCAGTCAGATCCTGAGAATTGGTTGTTAATGATACATTAACCTTCCCTCCCGAAGGTATAGTAACCGTTTGAGTGTTCATACCGATTAGGCTGATCGTAAGCGTTCCACCAACAGGCGCCTGAATAGTGAACACACCATTAGGATCGGTAGATGCTGCCCTGGAAGATCCATTAAGCTTAATTGTTACGCCCGGTAATGGGCTACCGTCCTTTTGGTCGGTGATCTTTCCTGTAACGGCAATATCCTGAGCATAAAGTACAAAGGGAAATGCCAAGAGACAGTAAATGAAGAATACGAATGTAAATCTTCTTCTCATAGAAAATCAATTTTAAATTAATATTTGGTTAGTTATATACATCCGGATTTGGTTGCCGGATGATGGAATCAAATCTAAAGCGGTAAATGAAAATCGCACAATTCAGCACTACTACAGCAACCATACAAAGGCTTCCTCAAATGACAAAAAATTAGAAACCGCCCCTACATTGACCCTACACATACAATACAAAAAACTGATAAACAGGTACTTGAAAAAACATACTCTGAGTTTTATGTATTAGAAGTAAAGTCATGCTTTAAGAAGTTCAGCGGATGTCTAATTAGGTAAAAAGGAATAAAGACCGGGCAGGAATATCCATGCCCGGGACTGTTGCAGTTATGCTTACGACTGGTTAAAGCTTCACGCTTTGAAGCGCCAGTTTACTGAATTTTATTTACCACCAGGTCATCGAAATAGATGTAACTGGTTTGACTGCTTCCCCATACGGCCACATCCTTTCCACCACGGAAATTATGCAAGGAAAGGCGCTTGATCAGCCTTTGCGCATCATTGGTGGTCCACCGAATGGCCTGATCGAGGACAGCGGTTCCGTTGATTCGCACCTGCACCCAACCGTTTGTACTAGATCCGGTGTTAGCCTTCACGTAGAGATGAACATTATAACTCTGACCTTTTACCAGGCTTCCGCTCGAAGGATAACTTTTTCCAAAGGTATCTCCACAAGGACCGGCCATATCTCTATGGTACACATATGGTTGAAAGTAAACTCGGCTTCCGTTATTGTACCACATCAATCGCAGACTTCCTCCATCGCCATCGGTAGCAATATCACAACCAGTGTTGCCCTCGCCAATCAGAAACCCAAAGCCCACTTTACCTCCACGGCTCCAGTCGAACTGAGAATGAAAACGGACTTTAAAATTAGCCTCATATGCTGATCCATCGGATATATCTGCACCGGCAATCAAGCCATTGGAGACTGCATTAGGGGCCAGCGTAGCCCTGGCCCAGCCACTTGAAATGTAGGCACGATCCTGATTCCAGCCAGAAAGTGTTGCCCCACCAAAATCCGCACTTGCGGCACTGGAACTATACGGACCATCGGCTCGACTAAACTGCGTATTAATATTACTGGGATAGGCCTGGGCGGCAGCTGTTGCCATGGTTTTCTCCAAACTAACTTTCTCTTCAGTAGCGGTAGAGAACTGATTTTGACTTTGTTCCTCCTTAGAACAGCCAGAGAAGATGCTTAAAAATAATGGCATGGCAATGCCCGCCAATAATAAATTGATTTTTGAACTCATAAGAATTTGGTTAGAAATGAACTGATTTGTTAAGCTGCTCAGACAATCTCCTGGAGGCTGTACTGAGGGAAATGATAGGACTGTCTGTTTTCTAAATGATTGATAGTTGCTTTTCTTAAATTTACCAACAAGACAGATAAAGAATACAATAGCCTAATTAAAATACTACAAAAAGATACTTTTCTTAACGTTTCAATCGTTTGAAATAATAGCATTAACAACCTGTTAATAATGCCAATTCTAATTAATAATCAATTTCATGATAAGCTTATCCTTCAGTATAGAAATTAATCTGACGAACCAATCGGACAGCACCGCATAATGAAAGGGATAGCATCAAATCAAGCGTAATTCTAACTTGGTTGATACAAATTAAAGTTGATTTTGAAGAGGCGATTTAGATCATTTTTGTTTTGGAAATTTCATTTAAAAATTCGTAGAGATTAGTTTCAGGCTTAAGCTGCAACTTTTTTCTAAGTCTGTACCGGCCCACTTCCACCGCTTTGATGGTAACATTCATCAGCTGGGCCATTTCTTTTGTAGAAAGGTTCATTGATAAATAAGCACAGAATTTTAAGTCATTTTGACTGAGTTCAGGATATCTGGATTTTAACTTATTGAAAAAGTCGGTATTCACATGGCTGAAATGCACACTTAAATGATCGAGTTCCTGATCCTTTCGCTCTACATCTTTGATCAGCCGGATGAGATGCCGAAAGCTGGTGCTACTATCGGTAATATCATGGTTTTTAACAACTGCCGAGATAACTTCCTTGATTTTGGCCAAAACTTTTCCACGTTGCAGCAAGTGCATGGTCATGGTAGAAAGCTCCTTGTTCTTGTAATTCACTTCGGCTTCCAATTTCTCATTCTGCAGTCTGATAATTTCTTTCTCATTTCGATCAAGCTCAAGCTGATGCAGATAACTCATGCGATGCTGGGCCTTCTGATGTTTTGCTTTCTGCCATTTGATCAACACTTTAATCGCAAGCGCAGTTAACAAGATGTATATTATTTTCATCCACCAGGTATCGTACCAGGCATGCTTAACCTCAAAAACATAACTCAAAACCTTCGATTCGTTATTGATATGAGACCTTGCCTTGACATTGAAAGTATAGCACCCGGCCGGGAGGTTGGTGTAGTCTTTTTCGCTCTTATCGCTCCAGACTGACCAATGATCATCGAAACCAACCAACTGATAGCTGAAAGTTAAATTCTTATCCTGTTCAAAAAGTGTAGATGAAAACTCAAAATGAATTGAGTTTAGCTCATTGTTAAAGCTTGGAATATGAGAGACGTCCTGCCGCTCGGTAATCGCATTGTTCTTTACAAAGTATCCCCCAAAAACCAGGCTATCGCTTTTGCCTTGTAGCTTTACAGCTCCGAGCACAATATTTGGTCTGGTTATATTCCGTATATATTTGCTGTAATTAATATGATAAGCTCCCTTATTTGCCCCAATAAAAATATTTTTATCATCCAGGGCATAGATTGATTCAAATCCTCCCACCACTTTCCCATCAAGTTCAGGCATGTAAAAAATGCTGAAATTACTTTTACCAGAAGGTCTGCTAAAATCAATAACCCCAACCCTTTTATTACTTACAAACCAAACATTTCCGTCGTTATCTTCTTTCAGATACTGAATCGGTGTATCATCCAACAACTTTCCAAACAAGCTGACACGGACAAACCGATTTTTGTTTGAATCGAACTCATAAACTCCTTTAGTGGTTGCGACCACTACCCTATTCTTGATCCGATAAACGTAGTTGTAGAGTTTGAAAGGTAGCCCATCTACATCAGTAAACATTTTAACATTTAAAATGCTTTTATGATCAGGCTTCAGCAAAATTCTATAAACGCCATGGTATGGATGCGAAGCCCAAATTAAGTCAGGATTATTGTTATCTGCAACGATGAACCTAAGGGTCTCTTTGATGCCTTCAACCTTGCCCATATTGCCAAATCTTCCATTGCTATAGGCAAGTTTTTGAAGTCCGGTATAAGTTCCGGCAATCACATCTGTAACGGGAAAGATGTTTTCAAGAGACTCGAACATCCACGTGCCTGGCAAACTAAACATGGGCACCGCTACATTATTATTGATCAGAAATGTCCCTTCTTCATGGGCCATAAGCAATTGGTTGTTGAATTCATTGAGTCCCCAAACCTGGCCTTTGGTGTTTTTCACTTCCTGAAAGTTAGAAACAGAATAGCTTATATCAGCAGAATTGCCAGTGATTGCGGAACGGTAAAGTCCGTTAGATGTACCGATGTAAATAGATTGATTGTGCTTCCGGAAAGCATAACTGGTGATCTGCTTAGTTCTATCCGGAAAGATATTCTTGATCGCACTGTTAATGGCTATATATGAAATTCCATCATCAAGGGCGAGCCACACATTTTTATGCTTGTCTAGCAAAATACCCCGGACATTGTTATTCTGTAAACCTTCCCGATAATTGTATTTTTGAACCACCTGACCTTCCCTATTCATGATGTAAATTCCTCCCGAAGTGGTACCAATTGCGTATTGACCTGAACTGATTTGGCTAGCAAAAAAAATCCTGTCATTGAACAGTACAGGATCAAACTCAGTTTCAAATGAGGTTAGCTTTCCTTTTGAAATGATAAACAATCCTCTTTTCAATGTAGATATGAGAATAGAATCCTTTCCAAATGGCATGATAGAGGTAATGCTGGCTTGCTTTAGTACAGTGTCTGCACAATAGGGAGTCCAGATACCTTGGTCAAACAGGAGCAGCCCTTTTTCTCTCACCTGAGCAAAAACCTTTCCGTTCACTTCTCCAAGGTGAAGCCAGGTGGTAGCGGTTTTGTAATATTTGATCACATCATTCTTGTAGTGCAGCACAGCATTGTTTGAACGAAAAAAAACTTCATCCTTTACGATTGAAATATCCCAGATGTCCGCTAGTTTCCTCAAGTCCTCTGGCAGTAAATATAAAAGCGAATGATAGCGGAGAATTCCTTGCGCATCAGGAAAAAAATAACCAAATTCATCCTGGCCGCCTACATAAATCCTCCTTCTGGAATCAATCCCTAGAGATCGTACAGCGGTAAAATTAGGCAAACGATGCAGATTCCAGTATCTGCCATCAAAGGTCAGCAATCCTTCATTGTTTCCAAAGTAAAGAATGCCGCCCCGATCTTGTTTCACATCCCAATTCTGAATTCCTCCCTTATACACTTCATTTGTATAATTGACGATTTTGGGTGTGCCCAGCAATTCCTGCGCCATGGAATTACCGGCGACGAAAAGAGCAAGCAGGAATATCAGCGTTTTTATCATTTGGTTAGGGAATGATTTATGCAATAATATAAATATATTTCCACATCCTGCAACTTTGGGAAATAGCTCCAGCAAATGATATCGTATAGCAGTTCACCGCTATCCGACAACTAAAAAATCATGGTCTCGGGCGGTTCATTCCATCAACAGGTTATCCTACCGTTAAGTTAGCGATTGATAACTCGCAAAACTAGATTAGCTGCAGCACTAGAGCCTTGTTCTTAAATATCGGAGATGAAAAGTGATTCTATTGTTTTTGTACACACCAGGTGGTCATACTGCGAAGGTTTTGAACATTTGTGGTTTTTATGGGCTCATGCAGCTCACCTCCCATCTTTCTGGTTAAACGGATAAGCATTTCCTGATTAACTAAAAATCGCTCAGACTCATCCGGGAGAATATAACGTCCGTTGCCAATAAAGTGGACACTTGATTCAATTCCAATATCAGAGGCGAGCCGGCAGAATAAATATCCGCCTGGTTTTAATACCCGCCACATCTCGTTAAGCATGGCTTCAAAATGTTCCATGTTTTCCGCAAAATGAAGAACCGCACTGCTAATAACAAGGTCAAAATCTGCATCTGGAAAGGGAAGCGAAGTAATATTGGCCACCTGAAAATGACCGGATAAAGGTTTCGCAGCATAAATGTGGGCAAGTTCCTCAACTTGCTGAATCGCTTCGGGCTGCTGATCAACCCCAAAAACCTCGAAACCACTTCGAAGAAAATTCACCAGATTGCGACCCTCACCGCAGCCCGCATCCAGTATTTTCTCACAATGATCATAAGTCCCTTTCAGGAGTTGATCGAAAAGATAAATGTCGATGTTACCGTAAATTTCCTGAAGATTTTCCTTTCCTGATTTTTTCATTTTCGCAAAGATAACATTTGCGTAAACTCTGCTCATCATATAATGAAAAATGCTTTTGAAGCTTAAAGCAATACCAAGAGGAAGATTATCAAAGCGGAAAAATTATTTATAAAACTGATGGATGAATAATCTGGAACGCAACAGGGAAGCTAGTACAACGAGAGCTTCTTAAATCCTTAAAATCAATTTTTAGCAAACACCTTTTTAAAATAATCCAAAACGGAGGTTTTTGGTTTTCTGGGATTTTCGGGACCAATAAGAAAACCATAGGGCTGCAAATGCGGATAGTGATCGCAAATGATTTTAGCCATCCCCAATAACGGCACTGCCAAAATCATTCCCGCGACGCCCCACACCAACTCACCTAGCACAATCGCCATAATGGTAAAAAGTGGGTTAATGTTAACTTGCTCACCAACAATAACGGGTTCCAGGATATAACTTTGCAAAAATTGCACAAGAAAATAGGTAATTAAAACACCAATAATCATCTTTCCATCTCCACCCTGGGCTACAACGGCGAGCACAGTCAAACCGGTACCGGTTAGATTTCCAATAAATGGGATCACTTCGAGAAGGCCGCAAAGGACAGCAAAAAAAATGGCGCTTTCCACCCCAACAATGCTAAAACCTATTCCATACATGATCCATAATACACCGATCATGGCAGCCAGACCACTAAGATATTTCTGCGACACCTTCCCTGCCTGGTGAATGACTTCAGTTGTATCCTCGTTTTCCTTTTTTGGAACCAGCTTCAGCAAAAACTTTTTGATGTGGCCACGCATGGAAAGAAAAAGAAACATATAAACCAGCACAAGAACGGTGTTGATCAGAACGCCCATCAAACCAGAAGCAAAAGATAAGATTAACCCACCTGATTTACCCTTAGTACCTTGCTCAATGGCCTTTTGCTGCTCCGCTTTTTTGATCCCAATCGTTTCATTGATCCAGGACTTTAACGACTCCAACATCCCAACTATTCGCTTCTCCATCCCGTCGAGATGATCAGCAAGACTTCCAAGTTGGATGGACAACAGCGCAATGATCAGCCCCATGGCAAGAACGAACAGCAATATACACGCAAAAGAAGCAAAGGCCCTCGAAGCCCCCTTGCGTTCAAAGAAGTTGGATAGCCTAATGAAAACCATCGACAACACTGCAGCCAGTGTTACCGGAATCAAGAATGGAGCGGCAAAATACAGTCCGCCAAAGGCCAGCACAAAAAGAAACAGCGTATTTACAGAGAGGCTAAGTTTTTCCATATGCCAACAAACAATACGCTGACGCAAAAGTTTAGTGAGACGAAGGATATTATAAAAAAGGTGGCTTAAATTTATGAGTAAGGCAATATCAAACTTGATGATTTCTATTTTTGAAGAATTAAGTATTGAAAAGGTTCCAGCCTGATTACTTTCGTCAGGTTGGTTTTTGAACCATCCCAGATGTTTTTCCAATTGCCCGCAAGCTTATCTGGAAGACTGTAAGCAACAGGTTTATTTCTCAAATTAGCTAATACAAGTACAGTTTCCTTTTCGAGGGTTTTGGTAAAAACGCAAACATCATCGCTACTGTATGAAACCATAACACCCCTCCGTACAGCCTTACTTTTGTTTCGGAAACCAACTATTTTCTTATACTCCGCCAGCACATCCCGGTTAGTTTCTTCGAGAGACCAGTCGATTGATTTTTCCGTAAAAGGAAAGGTAAGCCTGAATGGCGTTCCTATCTCCTGTCCGTTATAAATCATTGGAACGCCTTTCATGTAGGCGGTAACAACGAAGGCGGCAGCAGAACCTTTTTTGCCACCGAAAAGCTCAAGCGGCGTGCCATCTGATCCGTTTACATCGTGATTTGTTAAGTATCGAACCACTGCCTGGCCACTCTTTGCACCTTTATAGTCACTATTATTTAACGTATCAATCGACTTTACAGATTTATTATTGCTAAAGATACTTTTCAGATTCTTGAAATAATTGAAACCAAAAAAGTAGTCAAAACCAGCAGTAAAATATCTGGGACTACTGCCCTCGGCCAACATCAAAAGATTATGGGTTTTAATGGTCTTCAAACTATCATTTACCTGTTTCCAGAAATCAAGTGGAGGACCATCAGCATAATCACAACGAAAGCCGTCGATATTTGCTTTATATACCCAAGACTTCATGGAATGAATCAGTGACAACCTCAATTCTTGGTTGCGAAAATCTAATTGGGCAACATCCCGCCATGTTTCTGGGTATTTGATTTCACCCAAACTATCACGCAGATAATAACCCGGTTTGTTTATCCAGGGATGGTCCCACGAAGTATGATTAGCCACAATATCAAGCATTACGGCAATATTTCTTTTATGCGCCTCATCCACCAGCTTTCGTAAATCGTTCAGCGTACCAAATTCTTTTCCTACCTCATCATAATTCATTGTTGCGTAAGGAGAATTTGCGCCTTTGAGTTTACCTACTGGATAAATGGGCATTAAGTAGATCACATTAATACCAAGCTCTTTAATCGAGTTCAATCTTTGAGTTACGCCTGCAAAATCACCTGTTTTACTGAAGACCCGAGTGTTTACCTGATAAAGCATCACATCCCTGGTATCGGGAACGCCCGTAAACGGCTGACCGTATTGAGCAGGATAGCCTTTATTTTGAGCATGAGCGATCACAGGTAGCATCAAAAACCAGCCTGCTAAAAGAGATAATATTGAAAGGTTGTTTTTCATTTGCAAAACTTCTAGACTTTAAAGGTAGCAAGGAGGGTGACATAAAGTATCTTCCGAAGCGCAAAATTAGTAAGCGTAACCAGAATTTTGCTTTAGATACAAAATGGTGCCGCATCGGCCTTTGGAATTAGAAACTACCAGATAACTTTTATGGTGGGGATCATCTATCAGGATAAACAGCAATCGATTTTAGAATGGGGATATTAAGTCTGTCTTTTTATAAATTTAGTCTCGTACTGCTGGTCAAAACATTGATAAAACCTATTGAATTAAATTCTGTTGATCTTTTGGACCCGAAAGAAAAGGTCAATAATCATGATTGTACAATATGATGAAAAAAGCTGGCACATCGTTACCCAGCGTTCACACGGATTGCTCGCCGGGCAGATTTGCGCTCGATGGAAAGTTACGGATCAGCCCGAAAAATGGGTTGAGACCTTAATCGCAACAGCTGAACATGATGACGTTTACAATGAATTCGAACGCAGTCCGCTTATTGATGAGAATGGAGCACCGATCAATTTTAAGAGTACCAGATTTGACCTGGACAGTTCGACGAGATTGATGGACATGGCATTGACCAAAAGCCGGGTTATTGCGCTATTAATCGCCAGACACATTTCTTTTACCCACGGGAGCGATCCATTAGCCAAAAGTTTTATAACAAATCTAAAAAAGCACGAACCCCGATGGCTTAAGGATACAGAAGTTACAAAAAAATCAATTGACCTGGCTTACGCTCTTTTGGAATTTTCAGATGCCCTTTCCTTATTGATCTGTCAGTCGCAAATCCCGCCTGAAGGCCGCAAGGTAGAAATCAGTACCGGACCTAACGGACTTCCCTATTTCCTCTTTCAAAAAGAAGAATCACTCATTGTTGAGCCATGGCCTTTTGAAACAGATCAATTTTCAGTCAGCTATGAAACCAGAACAATAACGCAGCTCAGGTTTAAAAGTGATGAGGAGTTTAGGTCAAAACTCAAAACTTCCGCCGTTGAAAATCATAATTTGATCTTTTCCCGTTCGTAGAGATAAAAAACATCACCAAAAAAGAAATGTACATTTGTTTAGTCGATTTTATAACCTCATGACATCGTTTTAGAAATAGATAATTTCACATAAATTATACTTCATTACTATGAAAATATCAAATTTTGTCTTTCCCGTTTTCTTGGTGTTATTGCTTCAAACGGCCGTTGCACAGCAACAACAATCGCCTTACACTTTCAAAAAACCATCTGCAAATGGTACAGGCAAGGTATATATGGGCCGCGAGATTGCCCAGGTAATGAGCTTCGAAGGCGTAGAATGGTTGGAAAGAAACAGCCGGACAGCGGAAGAAAACACTAATCTGGCTTTGGCGTCGATGCCACTAAAGAGCAACACCGTTGTTGCTGATATTGGTGCAGGATCTGGATTTTATACTTTCCGGATTGCTACACGTATTCCGAAGGCTAAAGTATATGCAGTCGAAATCCAAAATGATGCAATTAATCACCTTAAGAAAAAAGCATTCGACGATGGTGTTAAAAACGTGGAAGTGATCAAAGGCTCAGATACCTCACCCAATTTACCAGCCAATTCAATTGACCTGGCATTTATGGTAGATGTTTATCATGAATTAGAAAACCCTGCAGCATACCTCGCAGCGATAAGCAAAGCGCTTAAACCTAATGGTCAGCTGCTGCTATTAGAGTATAAAGCAGAAAACCCACAGGTAGCAATCAAACCAGAGCACAAAATGAGTGTAAAGCAAGTGAAAAAAGAGCTCGAAGCCAGTGGATTTAAGCTGGTTAAGAACGGCAAATTTCTCCCCTTACAGCATTTCCTACTATTTGAAAAAACAGTAGAATAAAATTTCCTTTATCCAATGTCCGTACTATGTGTCATAAGGAAATTGTAAATCTGTAGCAGCTCAATTAATGCTTTTTGCCGTTATCCTAAAGCTTAAGCAACATTCTCTATAACCAAAAAAAAACCATGGCGAAAGGCTTACAGTGAACGCTAAGTTCGTGTCACAACATCATTTAAACACCTAAGTTTTCGGCTAACATTTGGGCAACTTTTCCGTTTGGATCGAGTGGCTGCACCTTGGATGGTTTCACTTTTCGATAAGTGATCGAAACTCTCCTATCTCTATGAACTATATTTCCATCGATCATATCTTTTTTTCTTGGCGGAATTGCATGACTCCATTTTTTGCGGGCATCATCCTGCATCACATATAAAGATCGCCTGGGAATCACCACGTCGATAACTTCAAAAGTGCTGGTATTAGTAAATTTCATCACACATCCACTTCCGAGGTTGATCCCGCAAATTTGATTCTCATAATAAGCCCGGTCTTTATGTGATTTAATGCCTTGACCAGGAAGGTATTCGTTGATTATTACCTGATCAGGCTGATGATCTAAAATATGCTTTTCAACAATTTCCTGCGCCAGTTGATCTATTTCCTGAGGAATAGCGATCGGATAGTTCACCAGATTGTAGGGTGCCTCCAGTTCATTTCTAAAGCCATAATATTGAAGCCTTCTTTGATAATCAACTATCCATGACTGACCATCAATTTCATTAAATAATTTTGTTTCTTTTGCTAGATCAATAAAATCTGGATACAAGAACAAACCTGGTATAAGCGTTTCCATTTTTTTAAATTAAAATATAAGATCTAAACGTTGATAATGAGGGAAATAAAAAACTGGATTTCAGTACGTAATGGAGTTAAACTAAAGTAGCGTATTAAGATAAAAGATGGTTAAATCTTTTCATTTACATTCCGAACGTTTCCCTACAAAAACCAACCAATTAACGGCTAACTAGACTTCCATTGAAATTAGCGCTGTTCTTGCTCAATCGCTGCACCTATTTTTTGGACCAAATCTTCAGGAATAAGATCACTGGTTTTCCAGATTGTAAATGGCGGTTCTTCAAGTTTTTCGGGAAATATCACACCTGCATGAACCCCATCAAGACTGACATGGTATTCATTATTAAACTGATTTACCTCAACTTTGTAGGTATTGATGTTGAAACTATACGATTGCATAACATAGCTAATATGAAAGACAACATATTTGGCATGAATTGGTTTTGATCACCTCAGGTTAATTACTTCCAAACCAAATCAATCGCGATTTGAATTTTTAGGACCATCATTTGTCGAGCTACTTCATTTGAACGGAATTAGATCTCATTAGTCTCAATCTTTTCTAAACAGAAGTTAACTACCTGCTTAGCTTCAAAATGTACGTGTTTTTCTCTCCTATCACAGGTAGAATCAACAAACAATTAAAGAGCGATGTTTTCAAGAAGATAAAATATAATATTATGATTAAAAGAACATTTAAGTGGAGAAATACAATTACCATTATAGCACTAGCCAACCTTGGCTTGGGCTGCAATATAGCCGACAAACGTTCATCAATGGAAAAAGACAGCGTTGGAAATGATACTGCTGTTAAAGATCACGTTGGAGGGGTTGAAACATTCGAAACAAATATGGAGGAAGATGCAGCAGGATATTTGAAAGCAGCGAGCCAATCTCTAGTTGTTCAGGATAGTTTACTTACTGCGGCTTTGTCTTCCGGAAGCAGTGAAGAAATTAAAACATATGCAAAAAAAGCACGTGAACGCACCAGATTTTATAAAAAAAACTTGGAGGGTTTTTGCAATAAAAATAAAGTGCTTTTAAATGAGGCATTGCGGATCGAACAAGTTGATTCACTTCGTTGGTTATCTCGGCAGGTAGGTATAGCATTCGACAGACCATTTTATAAACAATTATCAGTTGAGTTGAATAAAAACATTGAAGCTTATGAGGATGCCTATAACGCAAGACAACAAAGGGTAAAAGCTTTTGTAAAAGACGAGTTACCGAGATTAAAAAAGGAGAAAGAACTGCTAGATGAGCTGGGAAGAAATATTAAGTGAGTTAGCTTATTTTATACAGTGATCCTAATGCTTATCAGCTAATGCCCTTTTATAACTTTTTTTATTGTATTCTAATGGACGCTGCGCAACCATTCAATTGCGCCGCGTCCGTTTCTATTAAGGAGTGGCAGGGCCTTTATGCTCCCAATGGTCTTTAATAACCTCACCATTCGATCCGAATTTAAGCCTTCTGGCGTAGCGCTCGCCTCTGATTTTTCCATTTGCATCCTTCTTACCAATGAAAATCATAATTGCTCTGCCGTCATCGTCTGTTTTCAGCGAAAGATCATAACTACCGAAGTTTGTTTCAATAAATTCATTTTCCGGATAGGCCTTATTAATTACCTTAATTAACGTATCTGTAAGTTTCATGTCTTTGATGTCCTTTTAATATTTCACATTGATTTTTGATTAGTATCCATCATAATTAAATGGCAGACGCTATCTTAGCTAAATCTCCCATGTTTCGGTACCGCTTTTTCGTGAAAGTTTTCGGCTAAATCTTTTAATTGCGATCTCATTTCTTCACCTTCCATCACCTGGCCATGTCCGGTAAGTAGAAACTCCGGATCAAGGCTGGCTAACGTTTTCACCGATTGATGGGCAGCATCCCAATCAGTAGTCAAATACCGTGGCGGGCCGTTAACTTCTTTAATCTGGAAGAGAACTTTATAGAGTGAATCTGGCCTCACGGTTACAATAGCGTCACCGCTAATCAGTACACGATCTATTGGCCTGAAAATGGAAATATGCCCGGGCGAATGTCCTGGCGTATGTATCCAGCTCCAATCTTCAAATCCTGGCAAGGTCTGGTTTTCAGGCAGAACCTCTAGATAAGGGGCGATATTTATAGCCTTATGCGGATATAGTGAAGAAATTTTTGCCAGAAGCCCACCTTCAACAGTGTCATCTGGTTCAGGATAATCTTGTGTGCCATTTAGAAAAGGAAACTCTGCCTGATGTGCATAGACTGGAACTTGCCAATTTTCAAGAAGTTCAACAAGACCTCCGACATGATCAAAATGACCATGAGTGAGCAAAATAAAGTCAGGTTTTCGTTCTCCAAATCTTTCTGTTGCAACTTTGAGAATCTCTTTTCCCGAAGTTGGCATTCCAGCATCAACTAGAAACCACGATTCACCAGGTTTGCCCACCATAGCAATATTCACAATTTGATTGGTGTAATAGTATACATCACCAGAAATTACTCCATCATCATAGCTGGATGATGAAGTCATTGGGATAAAATGATTATCCTCACTTTGAGATATTTTTTCCATAAGCTTTCGATTTTTCAATTTCACGTTTACTGAAAGACTTTCAGTAATATTTTAGACTTCGATCAGCTTTTCTCAAACGGTTTACATTAGTCCTCTTCTAAAAAACCAAGAATTTTAAATGATGGTTTTATCATTTTGTGGCAACATCGATTTTTTATAGCAGCGAAAAAGCGATTATGTAGATCAGACATGTACATTTCAAATCTCACCGCTTAAGTATGTAGAAAGCCAACGATGATAGACCTTTGTAGAAAAGAGTTGATTAACAATAAGCTTGCTGAAGATATATTGAAACGAATATTTACAAAACTTTTGCTTCTTAGGGCATGTTTTTCAACTAACAACTAAGAGTTTTTAGCTATGAAAAAAATAAAAGTTTTACCATCTCTTCCTCTAATTTTTTCATACCAATATTCAATTTCAAATAACTAAATCCTTAAACCATTAATTTTTTTTGAAATGCTAGCAATGAATTATAGAGGACCATTCAGGGTCCGGGCCGAGCAACGTCCAATGCCAGAAATTCTTCATCCCGAGGATGCCATCGTGAGGGTGACCAGAACTTGTATATGCGGTTCTGATCTTCATCTTTATCATGGTATGGTGCCCGATACGAGGGTTGGATCAACCTTCGGTCACGAGTTTATCGGAATTATCGAAGAAGTTGGGCCACTAGTTACCAATGTTAAAGTAGGCGATCAGGTTCTGGTTCCATTTAATATTGCATGTGGAAAGTGTAATTTCTGCAAACAAGGCCTATATGGAAATTGCCATGAATCAAATACCATGGCAACTGCAGTGGGTGGCATTTTTGGATATTCCCATACGGCGGGAGGATATAACGGCGGACAGGCTGAATATGTACGAGTGCCTTATGCTAACGTGGGACCAACAGTGATTCCTCCAGATATGGATCCGGATGACGCGGTGTTACTTACCGATGTGGTGCCCACTGGTTATCAGGCGGCAGAAATGGGTGGTATTAAAGAAGGCGATACCGTAGTAGTTTTTGGTGCCGGACCTATTGGAATTATGGCTGCAAGATGTGCCTGGTTTTTTGGTGCTGCACGGGTCATCATCATCGACCACGTGGACTATCGCTTAGAGTTTGCAAAAAATTATGCGAAGTGTGAAGCGTATAACTTCAAATCTATGGCTGATCCGGTTTTGTTCCTCAAGAAAACAACAGATTGGTTTGGTGCCGATGTGTGTATCGATTGCGTGGGTTGCGAGGCAGAAGGGAACGCATTGCAAACCTTCACTGGAAAAATTACGCTGATGCAGGCGGGTGCTGCCACAGCACTACAATGGGCCATTAATTCCGTGAAAAAAGGCGGTATTGTGTCAGTGGTGGGTGTTTATGGTCCACCGTTTAATTACGTACCTATTGGAAATGTATTGAACAAGGGAATAACGTTACGTGCCAATCAAGCTTCAGTAAAAAGACTTCTTCCTAAATTAATTGATCATGTGCAATCCGGCAGGCTTAGTCCGAAAGATTTAATTACCCATCGTGTTCCACTGGAAGAAATTGCAGATGCCTATAACATTTTCTCGAAGAAACTTGACGAGTGTATCAAAACGGTATTAATTCCTTCAACAAAAAATTAAATAAGATGAAAACAAATTCGATAGATTACAAAAGCATTCCGGGTTGGGGAATAGATATAGACCCTGAAAACGAACCCACTTATCCAATGAAAAACTATACGGGAGACGACCATAAGCGTAGTGTTTATGAGCGGTCAGAGCCACAACCGGTGAACATTGAATTACTTAAATCGAACGAAAGGCCAGCGTTTAGTATGGTATTTGGGGAGTCGATTCCTCCATCAGGTTTAAGTGGAATGATTAGAAGATATGCATTTAAACATAGTGAAGACCGTTACCGACATTGGATTCCGCTTATTCTAGCCGACCGCGTGAACGCTTGGGAAGGGATTGTTGATGATTTAAAAAAAGGAACAATTCCTAATATTTTTGCGGAGAGAGGCATGAAATCGGAAATGAAATACAATGCTGGCCCTTTCGCCAAAAAAGCGTTGACCACAGTAGCAGTTGGCATCGCTTTATATCTGCTTTGCAGGAAAAAAAAATAAGGCTTTAATTTTGATATCATCATTAATTTATGTGTGAGCTTACTTCTCAGTAAGCTCACTTAACAAAAAGAAATCATATCGAATGCCTTTTCATAAACGAATAGCGAGAATGTTTCTATTTAAAAACGAAGATTAGGAAGTACTTCGACACCAAAATCTTTGATAAATTCCTTTTGATTTCGATTTACATTGTGTAAGATCACACGATCGATTCCTAAACTTAGGTCTTGTTCAATCCACTTTGTATGCTGATTTAGGCTGGAGGAAATTCTCACGTGTTTTTCCATATCAGCAGGCTTTACTAATTGTGCGCAGCATCAAAGTGTGACACTGTTGGCAATTCACCCAATACACTTCCCTGAAAAATATTGCTGCGCCACTGGTCATAAGCGCCAGCTTCTGCTTCCTCCTTCGATCATGAATAAGATACCTGAACTTTTAAATGAATGGGTTTCCCTGCGCCACCATTGCTTCTAAACGCCTGCACTACTTTTTCGAGTTCATGATGCGGTTTATGCGTCGTTAATAAGCCGTCTGCCCATTCGCCAGCCCACCTTGCAGTTTCCAGGCTAACTGCCGCACAAAATAACAGTGGTTTTTCTTTTGGCAACGTGTATAGTCTTGCCTTCTCTACATTAACCAGACCTCTATGGTTAACCTCTTCCCCATCTAAAAGCTTTGAAATTACTTGATAGCATTCCAAAAGTCTGGCATTCCTTAAAGATTTCTCGGGCCATTTATCACCAGTGATACTTTCATTCAAAGCTTCGCCACTTCCCAGGGCAACCGATAGCCGTCCGGGAAACATTTCATTGAGCGTGGCAATGGCCTGAGCCACTATGGCTGGATGATAACGTTGGCCAGGAGCACAAACTACGCTGTAGGGTAAAGTTGTAGATTGAAGTGCTGCGCCAAGCCAGGCAAATGAGAAGCCGCTTTCACCCTGCCGCTCACTCCAGGGATGAAAATGATCTGATGAGGAGATAGCATTAAACCCACAAGCTTGCGCTAATTTGCTAAGTTCGAGTAAAACGCTAGGGGCAAATTGTTCGTGTGAAGCATGATAAGCTATTGTCATTTTGAGAGATTTTAGTAGGGTTTATAATTCAGAATTCATCTAGCACAACTTAGCGATAACGAAATTTGAGCACAATCATCACAATGTTCAATGCCAGCGCAAAGAAGTTCGTGGAAATGATCGCGATATCTGACTTCACGAATCCGTAATAAATCCAAAGCGCATTTCCGGTCATCAAAACAATAAACATGAATATAGATACCTCTTCTGCCTTTTTCTTTTTCAAGGTTTTAATAATCTGGGGAAGAATAGACGACGATGTACATATACCCGCCACTATTCCAAGAATGTCGATTCCTTCCATATTTCCTAGTTACATTTTATCAGGATTTTGTTTTCCAAAAGATTTTGGGTGCCTTCACCTCAAAACCTTAGATACTTAAACAACAAGCTCTTTATTGGCTCTGTTCTGCTAAAATGTAAATCAAGTAAATTCTCTCTCTGGAAGTATTTTTCACAAATCGATTGGGCAGGAATTGATCGGTTGCTATAAACTCATTGGCTTCTTCTTTTAAGAAAAGAGGTATGTCGAAGCTTAGAAGGATGATATTTAGATTGAACTTTAAATTTTCACGGAAAAGCGAGCAACATTAAAGCGATCATTGCTGCAGCTAGCGTACTACAAAAATTGACTACATTATTTCCTATTAACCCTTTGCGTTCCAACAATGCTCCGAGTATTGAATCTGATAAATTCCCTGCTGTACCCGCCGAAGTAATCCACAAGAAGTTAATATCAAATCCAAAACCAATTGCATATACCAACGCAATCACCAGACTTCCCATTACACCAATCAAAGTACCTTCTAAACTGATCACACCATCTCTCCCACGTTGATCCGATTTCAGCGTGATTACATTATAAAATCGCTTGCCGTAGATTACTCCAAGTTCTGAGGAAAGCGTATCTGCAGTAGCAGATGCAAAAGCCGCGGCCATTGCAGGCAACATAAGGGCAGCAGATTGAGGATAAACAATGACTATAACACCAGCGATAGTAGAAACACCAGCATTAGCAAAAACCTGAGCGGCTGTTCTCCCATTTTTGTTTTCATCCAGATCCGAAAAATTCCGCTTTTGATCTCTTTTCCACGAAGTAGCAACTGAGCCAATAATAAAAAAGGCAGTCATCATCATCACACCAACAAATCCCGAAGCCATAGATATTATACAGGCCATTAAGCCTCCGGTAAAGGATGCTGGAACAGTGAGTTTTTTAGCCACAATACTGTAAATCATGCCTGCAATAATGATGATAGGCAAAAGTATATTACTATACTCCAGATTTAACAAACTGATTGTACTATTAGTCATTTCCAAATTTAGAATTTTTTCATTGCGCTGACACCAAAAACACGCCTTCTATAAAACATTAAATGGGTTGCAGGCTTTCTATTGAAACTCTTGTTTTCTCGTCAATGAATCACCAGGTATTTAAGCCTTTTTGACTATGTAGCTTTGATTGATGTATTGTGGTATTGAGACCTTCGAACCAGGTATTAACCATCCAAATCAGGTATTTATACGCTAAACATGGTTATCGGCTCAATCGTTTTAAATAGGTAAGAATTTATATATGGAACCAATATCAGCATGGGCGGCTAATGCTCAATCAGAACTGAAAAATTTAAAACCAATTGCAGCGCTTTCTGAAGAAATGGATTTGTCTCTTTATTTAACCAGTGATACTTTATGGCTGGTGAAACGATGGCAAGATGACTCGAGCATAGGATTTAGAACGGCATTTTCTCCATCAGGTGTTTTAACCTTGGAAAACATGGATCTCAAAGCAAATAAAGCCAGCGTTAAATTGGAGACTGACTCACTAGGTTATCAGGTAGACATCTCCTGGAATCCTGAAAATGGCCAGCTGAGATATTCTTTAAATGCTACGCCTAAGATCCCGCTTTTAATTCCTTATTGGCCAAAAGATATCCTAAGTTTTGATAGAAAGAGGAAAATCAAGCAGAAAGGTACAATACATACTCAGCAACGAGGTACACGTTCAGGCATCATGTACTTCAACGCTGGGGAGTCTGGTTCAGTATTTTACTTTCAAAACCTAACGGCTTTAAATGATTATTGCGAGGGTACACAATCTAGCGCAGGTGAAACAGTTGGTGGTGAATGGCCGGAAATCGGATTCCCTTACCCGCTTCAAATGCCAGTCTGAAAAAGAACAAATCCTATATCCTGAACGATAGCTTCGTTGTATTTTCAAAGGAAGTTCCCACAACACCTGCTGACATAGCTGTTCAATACCTTGATAAGCTTGCTGATGTTTATCTGCAGCTTCCCCGGCCTGAAACCACTTATTATAAATGGCTGGATACCGCCGACAAGGGCCTCCAGGATCTGGTTTATCATAAGGGTTGCTGGACATTTGCGGGCGGCCACTCCTATCTGAACGCCTACGTAGCTGACTACAAATCGCCACCAGAGGTAATGGTTCAGTTAGCCGTGTTAGTGCCAATGCTCGAATATCTGGAATGGAAAGGTGAGGTCGACCATAAATTAGTTGATGAACTGATAGCAGGTTTGCCAGCTTTTTATGAACCAAAAATGAAAACTATCGTGCGTTGGTTGCCGGCTCTGGAGAGCAACCTCGACCACTCAGAGGAACAAAAGAAGCCTCGTGTAATGGATTCCTGGTACTTACATCATCCACTAATGAATTTGGCGAGGTTGAGCGATCGTAATAATAAGACTGCAAAAACCCTTCTCATGGATTCCATTGATTACGCAATTAAGGTGGCACAACATTTTAAGTATGAGTGGCCTGTTTTTTATCAGATGGATACATTAGAAGTTATTAAAGCCGAAACTGCTGAAGGTGAAGGCGGCGAAAAAGACTTACCAGGAACCTATGCAGATTTGATGCTCAGGTTATGGAAAATGACGGGTGACAAAAAATATTTTGAAGAAGCAAGGCAGGCAGCTGAAAAGCTTAAAAACCTTAGCTTCGAAGTATTTTACCAGGCGAACAATACTGCATTTTCTGCAGGAGCAATGATTAGGCTTTACAAGGAAACGGGTGACAAAACATATCTCGAACTGAGTTACGTTTGCATTGCAGCATTGTTTGATAATATGCAACTATGGGAATGCAATTACGGGCACGCCAAAAACTTCCCTACCTTTTTTGGCATATTTCCATTAAAAGATGCACCATATACAGCAGCCTATGAAGAGCAGGAGGTTTATTCTGCTTTGTGCGATTATCTTGTTCAAATTCAGGATCTGGAAGTGCTTCCTTCCATCAGGCTTCTAATTGCGGAGTTTGTGAAACACATCATTGGCCGCGTGGTATATTATTATCCTACAATGCTTAAAACCGATGCGATAGTCGAAAAATCCAAAACCGGCGAAATCGACCCCTCTTTATGGATTGCGCTTGAAGATCTTCATGATGGCTGGGAACAATCTGGCGAAGTTGGTCAGGAGGTGTATGGTGCTGGTGTTGCTTTTGGCGTTATAGAAAAACAATACCACAAAGTAAAAGATGAATCCTTTATGATATTCTGCGATTATTCGATAAGCGGTTTTCGAAAACGTGGGAAGTCCGTTAGTTTTGCTACCCAAGGCGACCAGCGATTATCTTGCCGGATAGTTCTTCTACCTCAGGAACCAAAAGATACGTACAACTTTACTGTCTATATCGGGAATGATTCCAACGCAGTTGAACCGATGAAAGTAGATAAACAAGCTATCGAATTCAGCGTTTCCGGCAATGAGAAAATAAAAATATCCTGGTGAAAATGCCTTCACCAGGATATTTTTAACGTATTAAATTAAGATTTTAGTTAAACTATGAAATCATTAAGGCTACGAACACTGCTCCCGCTTCTTTTTTATTCTGAGCAGTTTCAAATGCCTCGTTTATTTGATCTAATGGATAAGTATGAGTGATCATTTTCTTTGCATTGATTTTTCCTTTGGCAAGCAGTTCCACACAAATCGACATTTCTGGATAAATATCCCAAAAGCCATAACTGGCGCTTGGGATCAAACTGATCTCCGATTTTTGTAAATCCTGCCAATTCAATTCCATGGCAGTATTTCCATTTTCAAAGCCCCCCACAATAATTACTTTCCCGCCAATTCGAGTGATTGATACCGCTAAAGGAAGCGTGGTGGTCATCGATTCGCCTCCGGCGCACTCAAAAGTCAAATCTGCTCCTCTTCCATTGTTGAAAAGTTTCATGCAAACTTGCGGGTCTTCCGTTTCGAGATTCACTACCCTATCTGCTCCTAAAGATTTAGCCAGAGTCAAAGAGCTTTGAACAATATCGAATACAATTACTTCAGCACCCGATAATTTGGCCAGTTGAAGTTGGGCCAACCCTATTGGCCCCGCACCTATTATCGCAACTTTATTATTTATTCTCAGTCCGCTAAGCTTTTGTGCGTGCAGGCTAACGGAAAATGTATCCAACAAAGCAGCTTCTTCATCGCTCACGTTATCGGGAAGAATATGGAATTTGGTAGAGGGGCCAACAACGTATTCAGCAAAAGATCTGGATATGGTATCCATCCTTACCTTATACAAATTTGGACAAAGGTTATATTGCTGAACCCGGCACCAGTCGCAGGTGCCATCACCTAGCAAGGTTTCTACCACCACCCTATCGCCCGGCTTCACATTTCGAACTGCCGGTCCGGTTTCCACAACAACTGCAGACATTTCATGTCCCATAATTTTACATTCGAGATCTGGCTCATGTTTTTTCCAGTGCCGTAAATCTGTTCCACAGATACCCGAAACTTTAATGCGGGCCAAAACCCAGTCGTCGGCTGGAATTTTAACCCTGTCTACTTGTTCAATCTTGAACGTTCCGTCCGCCTCTTTTAAGGCTGCTTTCATTTTAATGCTCATTCGATATCATTAAACGTTATATAAAAAACATTAAATAAGCTGCAAATGTGGGCGGATTTTTAGGTTCACAACATCCGAAGCAGGTGGTTGGGCAATACAAAATGCGATAGCCCAAGCAATGTCATCTGCAGGAAGCATTTCATGTTTTTCTATCTGTTCCAATTTCTCTTCTTTGCTAGCCGGCTGCATATCAGTATCAACAGCTCCTGGTTCGATAAGTAAAAGTCTAATCCCCAATGGATTAATTTCTTTTCTTAATGCCTCAGAAAAGCCTTGAATCCCAGCTTTTGTTGCGACATAAACACTGCTTTTCTCTTCCCGCACATCGGCACTCATGGATCCAATATTGATAATTTGTCCTGCTCCGGCGGATTTAAAACGGTTTATTGCCTCCTGGCTACAGGCCATGTAGGCTAGCAAATTCGTATTTAAAATATATTGCCAATCCTCGTAACCACCATCCGTGATACTTCCATAACCGAGTGCAGCATTGTTGATAAGAATATCCAGTCCGCCAAGTTCAGAATCCACAGCATCTAAAACTTTCCGTATGCCTTCTCCTGATGACAAATCTGCTTCGACCGCAATTGCATCGGGTAACTTTTTACTTTTGATGGCTGCTAGTGTTTCCCGCAAAGGTTCATCATTCCTGCCGCAGATTAAACATTTCGCTCCCAAAGAACTCAACAAAATTGCAGACGCTCTTCCGATTCCGGTGCTGCCGCCAGTTATCAATATTTTCTTGCCTAAAAAGGCACTGCTAAAATGAGAATTGAAATCTTCCATAGTATATTATTTCAAGTTAAACCTGTTACCGCTTACATCCATATTGACACGTCGAGCAAATTCAAACCGATTTGTTTAATTCTGATCTTCCATATAGATGGAACGATGATTATAATTTTATAACCAGCCAGATTATTTTTTTGTTGAACGGTAAATACCCGTTATCAAGGGTCATAAATACTTGATTTTAGCTCATTCATTGTGCCGAAGCAGATTGTGGAAGAAATATCGATACGCTGCACTAATGGAATAGCGCAAGAAGTACCAACCAGGCAGAAAAATTATAATGATGAATAGAAGAAAAATCCCTAATTGAAAAATTAAAGAATTCGAAACGTATGATAAGCTAAGTACTATGCTGTAAAGCAATAAATGTTATCAACTTTAAATAAGAAGCTTGGATTTTATTACCAAAACATTAGCCAGGGAGTTTGACTTTTTCTCCGGTCTTCGCAGCTTGATAAATCGCCTCAATAATTTTAAGATCTTTCAAACCCTCCTCACCATCGACAGAGACAACAGGCTGTTTATTTTCGAAAATAATGGCTGCCATTTGATCCATTTGTTCTGTTTGATGGGTCGTAATGGGTTGGTTGAGTTCACCTTGATGTGTTCGCCCTTTTATCGGACCGTAACCTGTTGATGGCTGCATCTCTGCAAAGCCTTTATCGCCACTCAAAAAAAATCTATCCAGGTGGTTGATATTATAACTAGACAAGCATGAAGCTATAGCGCCGCTAGGGAAACCTAATTGGAATTGTATGGTTTCATCTACGCCTTCCTTAAATTTCACCGGATCGGTTTTGGTTTCCTGTGCCGTTACCCAAACAGGCTCTTCCCCTACCATATATCTTGCGCCATTAAGCGCATAAATTCCAATGTCCATCACTGCTCCGCCACCAGCCAGTGCTTTATTTAATCGCCACTGGTTTGGGTCGCCCGCTTTAAAGCCGCATTGCCCCTGAAAAAACATAACTTTTCCAAATTCGCCAGCTTTCCTCATTCGAATCACTTCCAGCGTCCGCGGTTCAAAGTGCATTCTATAACCCACAAGTAATTTCACATTTGCTTTTTTGCAAGCAGCAACCATTTCTTGCGCCTGTTTGGCATTCATGGCCATTGGTTTTTCGCAAATGGCGTGTTTTCCAGCTTTGGCCACACGGATAACTTGATCGTGATGAAGTGCATTCGGCGTTATGACATAAATCGCATCTATATCAGGATTGTTTTTTACCTCGTCGAAATTCTCATAGTTGTAGCAATTCTGCGTTGGAATATTGTACTTCAGTTGCCAATCGTTAATTTTGGATGGCGTACCACTAATCACCCCCACAAGTTTTGCCTTAGTACAGGCTTTCATTGCTTCCGCAACACGGGTTCCGTACCCGCCTAAACCCATAATAGCAACTCTGAGCACTTTCCCTTGATAAGGCTGATCTTTCTTTTCGGAATAGTTCGCAAATGTTGATAATGAACTCAATTGCAGCATCAGTGCAGACGTCCCCATTTTTTGTAAAAAATCTCTTCTTGTATTCATATTCATTGAGGGTCTAGAAACTGTTCCTATACTAAGTAATGAAATATCTTAATGATCAATACCTTTTGGCAAAGAGCTGATTAACACTCTAAAACCTAACAAAAATTTTTTACGTTTAGTTTTGCGATGAATTTCCTCTGCAGACAATAAATAGGTTAAATCAATTGGATGTTACAATTAAAACCTTATGAATTTCGCGAGGGTTTTCGATTTTCTAGTTTCCACGACAATGAAAAAGATAAATTGTTCCCTTCAATACTAATGATTGTTAGCTAGGAAAGAATAGTAGACGACTTAAAATCACGTGAAATTAAGCGATCCTGACTAGTTTCTGTACCCTTTTTCTCATCCGACAGCTGACCAAGAAGTTCATTGTATTTTTCCAATAGCTTAATGTACTTATCCATCCAGAAGTAAACAGACTTACTATCGCCATTGGTGGGATTATTTTGATTTGGATGATGGTAAGGATTGTGAGGTCGATGACTGCTATTCGAAAAAGCTTCGGGTAACTCTTTAGAAAAATCGTGACCTATTACATGGCCAACCTTCAATAGAATTTCTGGATTTAGACTTTTTTGATCGAACCAATTGTAAATGGTTCTTCTACTTACGTTTAACTTTCGGGAAAGCTCACTAATTCCCATACTATCTCTGCGTACTACACGCTCAAGAACCTGACCAACGTCGACACTCATTGCTGTTAATTTAAATTTTAAAAAATACTTAAACTAGATTAACAATCAGGACGATTTAGAGCAAGCAAATTAATCAAATTTTGGGTAACTCAAAAAAATAAACTTACAAAAGTTGAAAATTAGCGCATAAAAAAAGAGGCAATGCCTCTCTTTATGTTTCAAATGCCCTAATAATTATGCTTTACTAGCGCTTTTCTCCGAACTAATTTTCAATTGTTTATTAATACGCTCTAAAACGTCATCAATATCAAATGGTTTACTGATGTAATCATTTGCAAAAGCAGCAATAGCTTTTTGTTCGCTATTGTTTTGTGCAGACATTACAATTATCGGAATGTGTTTCGTAAAAATATCAGTTTTTAAATCTTCGCAAATTTCTGCACCATTTCCATCTGGTAGCATCACATCTAACAGAAAAAGATCAGGCATGGCATCCTGGATATTCTTTTTTAATTCGGCAAATGTTGATGATAATTGTAATTCAAAACCTTCTTCCTTTAATAAGATTTCAATTACATTTCTTATTTCTTGATCGTCTTCTAAAATGTGTATTCGTTTAGTTTCCATATTCAAATTATATCGTTTTGGTTCGTTCGTAAGTATAAACTATACAATAGTAACAGTAACACCTAAACTTTCTAAATGTTTTACAATTTGCTCAGAAATTCCCTTATCAGTGATAATATGATCAATTTCGTCTAAGCCACAAATCTTTCCAAAACCTCTTTTCCCAAATTTAGTTGAATCTGCTAATACTATTGTTTTTTGCGATGCGCTAATCATTTTGCGATTGAGGTGCGCTTCCATAGCATTCGTAGTGGTTAAACCGAAATCTAAATCAATGCCATCTACCCCTAAAAATAACTTGTTAAAATAAAAATCGCCTAAAACCTGCTCAGCGTAAGATCCCATAACAGATGATGAACTTTTCCTTAGCAAACCGCCCAGCTGAATCACCTCAATACTAGGTTCTCTCATTAATTCTAAAGCTACGTTTAGTGCAGAAGTAACAACCGTTAAGTTTGTACCTGAAGGAATATTTTTGGCGAAGTAGAATACCGTAGTGCCAGAGGCGATTACAATAGAATCGTTCTCATTTAATAGTGAAACAGCCGCTAACCCAATTTTATTCTTTTCCGTCGACTGTATTTTCTCTTTTTCGTTTACTGGCCGATCTACTGTATATGGATTATTTATTGTCGCCCCCCCATGGGTTCTAAAAAGTAGTGTTTTATCCTCAAGGAGTTTTAAATCCTTTCTAATTGTTACAGATGATACTTTCAATTCCTTACATAAATCCACCACATTAATATATTGGTCTCTCTGCAGGCGATTCAAAATAAATTGGTGCCTTTCAGCTAAATTCATCATAAAATCTAATCATTTATTTATGCTGCAAATTAGCAAATAAATTTCTCATATCTGATTCGGTCAGATAATTAATATTTTTTTAACACGGATATTATATTATTTCGATAATGATTACTTATAATTGCGTATTGTTTCGTTTTATTATTTTTTAAAAATAAATGAAAAGACTTCATCATCATCTTTTACCAAATAATTATACTTGGGATATCATCATTATTGGTGGTGGTGCAACTGGATTAGGCACAGCATTAGATGCGACTACCAGAGGGTTAAAAACTTTATTGGTTGAACAATCAGACTATGCTAAAGGCACATCTAGCCGCAGTACCAAACTTGTACATGGCGGCGTGAGGTATCTGGCTCAGGGTGATATTGGATTGGTGAAACATGCCTTACGCGAACGAGGTTATTTACAAAAAAACGCCAATCATTTGGTTAACAAAGAGGAATTTTTAATTCCTTGTTACGATTGGTTTTCTGTAGCGAAATATTTAATAGGTTTGACCCTTTACGACTGGCTTGCTGGAAATTTCAGTTTTGGAAAATCAAAATTCTTTAGTAAAAGTCAAACTTTAGCTTTGATGCCAGGTATTAAAGAAAAAGGTTTAAAAGGCAGCATCAGATACTATGATGGCAAATTTGATGATGCCCGCCTAGCCATTAACATTGCACAAACAGCCATTGAAAATGGCGCTACATTATGTAACTATACGAAAGTTACTGCCTTATTAAAAAATGCCAACAATGAAGTGAACGGTATCGAAATTAAGGATGCACTTACTGGCGAAACATCGAAACAGTATGCGAAAGTAATTATAAATGCTACAGGAGTGTTTGTTGATGATATCTTGCAAATGAATAATCCTCAATCTAAAAAATTGGTGCGCCCCAGTCAAGGTGTTCACGTGGTATTTGATAAAAGCTTTTTAAATAGCGAATCAGCGTTAATGATACCAAAAACATCAGATGGCAGGGTTCTCTTCGCTGTTCCATGGCACCAACATTTATTGGTTGGCACAACCGACACACCCTTAGATGAGCACAGTTTGGAACCAAGGGCATTAAAAGAAGAAGTAGATTTTATAATGGCTACAGCAGCCACTTATTTCAAAAGAAAACCTTTGGAAAAAGACATTTTAAGTGTTTTCTCTGGCTTACGGCCTCTAGCTGCACCAACAAATGGGGATGGAAATAGCACAAAAGAGATCAGTCGTGATCATAAATTAATGGTATCTGCCAAAGGATTAATTACTATTACCGGCGGCAAGTGGACCACTTACCGCCGCATGGCAGAAGAAACGGTCGATTTAGCCATTACTCATGCTGGCTTAAACGCAAAACCATGCATTACCAAAGAGTTAAAAATTCATGGCAGTACTGAAATAGCTGGAGATCATCATTTGGATATTTATGGTACCGATCGTCAGAATATCGAAAATTTAGCGCAACAAGATCCAGAATTAAATCACAAACTTCACCCAAATTTTCCGTACCTACTTGCAGAAGTAGTTTGGTCGGCCAGAAATGAAATGGCAGAAACCGTTGAGGATATTCTAAGTAGAAGATTACGAATACTGTTTATTGATGCGAACGCGGCTAAAGAGATGGCACCAAAAGTAGCCTCACTCCTAGCTAAAGAACTTAAGCAACAAATTAGTTGGGAAAACGATCAAGTAGATAATTTTAATAAATTAGCCGACGGCTATATTTACCACATTGACTCAACGCAAATTGAGAAAGCCTTAACCTAATAAAACCTAACCAAATATAATTATGAGCAAGTTTATCATGTCTCTTGATCAAGGAACCACAAGTTCAAGAGCCATCATTTTTAATCATAATGGCGAAATTGTTGCCATAGCCCAACGCGAATTTACACAAATATATCCCCAGGCTGGATGGGTAGAACATGATCCATTGGAAATCTGGTCGACTCAGCTATCGGTAGCAGCTGAGGTAATCGTAAAAGCCGGATTATCGGCAACCGATATCGATTCAATCGGAATTACCAACCAGAGAGAAACAACTGTCGTTTGGGATCGGGAAACCGGCCAGCCCATATATAATGCTATTGTTTGGCAAGATAGAAGAACTTCCACTTATTGTGATGAAATTAAAGCACAAGGCTTGTCCGAAAAAATACAAGAAAAGACAGGCTTAATTATCGACTCGTACTTTTCAGCCACCAAAGCAAAATGGATTTTAGAGAACGTTAAGGGGGCTAAAGAAAAAGCTGAAGCGGGAAAATTAGCGTTCGGTACAATTGATTCCTGGCTTATATGGAAGCTGACAGCAGGAGAAAAACATGTAACTGATGTCACCAATGCTTCCAGAACGATGATTTACAATATCCATACCCTGGCATGGGATGATGAACTGCTTGACTTATTCGGTATTCCCAAAGGCATGTTGCCAGAAGTAAAATCATCGAGCGAAGTTTATGGTGAAACGGCCGGAAGAATTCTTGCCGCTAAAATACCCATCGCAGGTATTGCCGGCGACCAGCAGTCGGCATTATTTGGGCAAATGTGTACCGAAATCGGGATGGTAAAAAACACTTATGGCACAGGATGTTTCATGCTCATGAACATTGGTACCGAGGCCAAACTCTCTTCAAATAATCTGTTAACTACCATCGCCTGGAAGATCAATGATGAGGTGCATTATGCATTAGAAGGCAGTATTTTTATTGGCGGTGCAGTGGTACAGTGGCTCAGAGATGAAATGGGCCTAATTTCCAAATCTGCCGATGTAGAGACGCTTGCCCAAAAAGTAAAAGATACCGATGGGGTTTACGTAGTGCCTGCATTTGCGGGTTTAGGGGCGCCACATTGGGATCAACATGCCAGAGGAACAATAACAGGTCTCACCCGAGGCACCAATAAATCGCATATCGCAAGAGCAGCCTTAGAAAGTATTGCTTATCAAACGATGGATGTACTAAAGGCAATGGAGGCTGATGCAGATGTAAATATCGCCGAACTTCGTGTAGATGGTGGCGCCACAGCGAATAATTTATTGATGCAGTTTCAGGCCGATTTACTAAATTGTAAAGTGATAAGGCCTCAGGTTACAGAGGTTACCGCATTAGGTGCAGCTTATTTAGCTGGTTTAGCTACAGGTTTTTGGGATAGTGTAGATCAGATTCGATCTCAGTGGAAAGTAGATAAAACTTTTGTTGCCGAAGATGGGGTTGACAACGCGGCTCGAATTAAGGGATGGAACAGAGCAATAAAAGCAGCGAAAGCAAATGCCGTTGACTAATTTTAATTGTATCAAAAATATTTAACCAAATATTCATCATGACAGAATTTGTTGCAGAGTTTATTGGCACAGCGTTGCTGATTCTACTTGGAAATGGCGTAGTGGCAAATGTTGTGCTCAACGGCACAAAAGGAAATAACAGCGGCTGGATTGTAATTACCACAGCCTGGGCATTGGCTGTATTTGTAGGGGTGGTTATCGCGGCACCCTTCAGCGGGGCACATTTAAATCCAGCGGTAACTATTGCCTTAGCCATTGCCCAAAAATTTAATTGGGTTAAAGTTCCATATTATATTTTGGCCCAGCTTTGTGGCGCTATTGTTGGCTCTTTTTTAGTTTGGGTAATGTATAAAGATCATTTTGATGCTACTGAAGATAAGGGATTAAAAGCTGCCCCATTTGCAACGGCACCGGCAATAAGGAATCTAAAATCAAACCTATTCTCAGAAATTATAGGAACATTTGTTCTCATTTTCGTGATTTTCTACTTTACAAATGCCGAGATGGGCAGTGATAAAACACCCATTGGCTTAGGTTCGTTAGGTGCAATTCCAGTTGCATTTTTAGTTTGGGTAATTGGCCTTGCACTCGGAGGTACAACGGGTTATGCAATTAACCCCATTAGAGATTTAGGTCCCCGGATCGTTCATGCGCTCATTCCTATGAAAGGAAAAGGCACAAGCGACTGGGCCTACAGCTGGGTTCCAATTGCCGGTCCAATCATTGGAGCAACTTTAGCTGCTTTGCTTTATTTATCTCTAAACTTATAAAATAGAATCTTCACTGTAAAAGCGGTGATGATTTTTTCTTAATAAGTTGAGGCAACAACAGTTCAACTAAATCTCCTTTTATAGAAATTAGATTCACCGAATTTATTAGTTTCTGCCTACAACGTGGCTTCAAGACAGGATTTAGGCTTAGGATAAATTCCTATATTTGGTATCGAACTAATCAAGTATAAGCCTGTGCAAAATTATTTTCTCATTGTTGATACCGAAACTTCAGGCCTGCCGAAAAACTGGAAAGCTTCCTATACTCAGGAGAACAACTGGCCTCATATCATCCAAATCGCCTGGATCATTTACGATGAACATTATATCGAAATTCAGAGGAAAAACCATTACATTAAAAATCCCGACATTGCTTTAGATGTAGCTTCGCAGAAAATCCATCACATTACTCATGATTTTTTAGAAGCTAATGGCGCTTCAGGATTAAAAGTAATGATGGAATTTAAAAAAGATATTGACCAATATAAACCCTTGGTAATTGGTCACTTTATCGAGTTCGATTTCCATATGATCAATGTGGAGTTTTCCCGCCTGGGATTAAATGATATCTTCAATGGTATCGATTTCTTTTGTACCATGAGTGCAAGCAGGCCTTATGTTAGAAACCCTTCTGTAGAACTGCTTAAATTGAATGAGTTTTACGAAGAGCTGTTTGATGAGGCACCTGAAGATTACCATAACGCACTGGCAGATACATTAAATACTTCAAAAATATTTTTTCATCTTCTGAAAACCGGAATGGTTGATCATGATGCGATAAGAAAACAATCTGATAATTTGTTAAAAGCAAACGAACAAAAAACTGAAAAATCCCGTAATTTTATAAATCGCCTATTCCCGTTATAATTCATGAACGAAAAAATTGATTTTCTGGCCGCTACCCTTCCCTACAGTGTGCTGCCCGATCAAGTTTTAGAAGAATTAGCCATTCTGGTAGAGGAAGTCGACTTCCATGAAAACACCAGGCTATTCGATGTGGGAAATCATAAGGTTAAAGGGGTCCATATCATCGTAGAAGGAAGTTTTGAAACTTTTTTCTTAGATAGTCAGCAAGCAAAACGCAAGGTAGAAATATATGGACCAGGAACTACTTGTGGGGGAATTTCGATCTTGTTCAATAAAAGGAAGCCTATTAAAACAGTTGTGGCACAGGTGGGTACAAAGGCTCTTCTATTACCAAGAAAAATTTTCAAAGCGATTTGTGCAGAATATGAGGAGTTCTTCGATTTTTTTGCAAATGATTTTGGCAAGAGAATGCTTGATGATGAATACGCTCATTTTTACAAGACCAATGGATCACTTGAAGATAATTATTTAGTTGTTGATCAGCTTTATTCTTCGAAAATAAGAAGCATTGGCTACAGGCAAATCATCTATTGTAATAAAAACACCCCAATTTTCGAAGCTGCAATTAAAATGGCGGAGAATAAAACGAGCTGTCTCTTTGTAAGGGATGAGCAGGAGCAATATGTAGGTTTCGTAACAGATATTACACTACGGGATCGGGTAATTGCTGGTTTAATAGATCCGAAGCTACCTATCAGCAATGTTATGGATGATAAAATCATCAGCATCTCCACCAACGCCTATGTTTACGAAGCTATATTACTCATGTTTAGCAGTAAGTCGCGGTATCTACTGATAGAAGACGAGGTTAAATTCATCGGTTTTTTGAGTAGAAACAGGCTGTTGAGTGAGCAAACAAAATCCCCTTTAGTATTTATTCAATCGGTAAAGAGCGCCACAAGCAATGAAGAGTTGAAAGCAAAATGGCAAAAAGTACCTTCCATTGTAGCACAACTACTCGACCGTGGGGTGCATGCCGAGATTGTGAATGAAGTGGTTACCACCATTGCCGACACGATTTCGAATAAAATTATAGAAGATGTGATTCGTAAACTTGGTCCACCCCCTGCCAAATTTGTATTTATGGTGCTTGGAAGTGAGGGTAGAAAGGAGCTTTCATTAAAAACAGATCAGGATAATGCTATTATTTATGAAGACACTCCTGAAGATCAAAGGGCAATGGTTAGGAGCTATTTCCTCGATTTTGCCACTCAGGTCTCCGATAAATTAAATTATGTAGGTTTTGTGTATTGCGATGGCGATTACATGGCTACAAATCCCAATTGGACGCATTCCTTATCACACTGGAAATACAATTATAAAAACTGGATAGAAGAAGCATTACCGGAAGCAGCGGTTAAGTTCGCGGCTTTTTTCGATTGCCGGGCAATATATGGCAACGCTGAAATTATGGATGATCTACGTCATTTTGTTGACGACGAGTTGAAGAAACCCATTGAAAAATTTTATGTTTACCTGGCCAAGAATGCGCTGCTTTACGAACCTCCTTTAACCTATTTCAGAAATATAAAAACACAAAAGATAGAGAGCAGAGAGGTATTCGATATTAAAACAGCTATGACACCGATTGTGGATTTGGTAAGGGTTTATGCGCTTCAGAATAGAATTTTCCAAAAGGAAAACACAGGTGAACGCCTGAGGGCTTTGAAAGACTTAGGCATTTTTAGCCAAAGCCAATTCAATGAGTTGACACAGTCTTATTATTACTTGATGGGTTTGCGGCTAAAAAACCAGGCGAACCAAATCATCAAAGAAAATAGGTCGCCAAACAACCTCATTGAAATTAATAATTTAACAAAAATTGAAAAAGTTACTTTAATCGAAATATTTAAGACCATCTTAAATTTTCAAAGCGGAATAAAAATGAAGTTTACCAACAGCCTCATTTAAATAAAAAAGGGAACCAAACTGGTCCCCTTTTTTTAATATCATTAACGCCTAAGCGAGAATTTCTATTTTACTGCATCGATTACAGCTTTGAAAGCTTCTGGGTGATTCATTGCTAAATCAGCCAATACTTTACGGTTTAAACCGATTTCTTTTGAAGCAAGTTTACCGATTAATTGAGAGTAAGAAATACCGTGCTGACGAGCACCTGCATTAATACGTTGGATCCATAATCCGCGGAATTCTCTTTTCTTAACTTTACGGTCACGGTATGCATATTGCAAACCTTTTTCTACTGTGTTTTTAGCAACCGTAAAAACTTTACTTCTTGCGCCCCAATAGCCTTTGGCCATATTAAGGACTTTTTTCCGTCTTCTTCTCGAAGCTACTGCGTTTACCGAACGTGGCATGTTGTTGTTGTTTTTTGGTAAGCGGCGTTCATTTAAGAATCTTTAATGCCTGATACCTGGTGAATTAATAAATTACTTTCCGATACAAAGCATACGTTTAACGTTACCTGAATCTGCATCTGTTACAATTCCTGCATTTCCAAGAGCACGTTTACGTTTAGTACTCATCTTTGTTAAGATGTGACTTTTGTATGCTTTGTTTCTTTTGATCTTACCTGTTCCAGTAAGCGAAAAACGCTTTTTAGCACTGGAATTGGTTTTCATTTTTGGCATAACCTGTTTTTTAATTTATAAACCTATTTTTATTTTTTTACTACTTTAGGCGCAACTGTCAGGAACATACGCTTACCTTCTAACTTAGGTAATAACTCTACTTTTCCTACATCTTCCAAAGCCTGGGCAAACTTTAACAATAAAATTTCACCCTGTTCTTTGTAAACAATTGCTCTACCTTTAAAATGCACATAAGCCCTAACTTTTTCACCGTTCTCTAAAAAGCTTACTGCATGTTTAAGTTTAAATTGAAAATCGTGGTCGTTCGTATTAGGACCGAAACGAATCTCCTTAATTACAGTTTGTTTAGCATTCGCTTTAATTTCCTTTTGCTTTTTCTTTTGTTCGTAAACGAACTTACTGTAATCAATAATTCTACAAACTGGAGGCACCGCATTTGGAGATATCTCTACCAAATCCAATTCAAGTTCATCAGCAAGTGCCAAAGCTTTTGCCAAAGGATAAATCCCTGGTTCAACATTATCGCCAGCCAAACGCACTTCAGGCGATTTAATGTACTGATTAATGTTATGTTCTGCTTCTTTTTTCTTAAAAGGTGGACGTGGTCCCCTGTTAAATCCTGGTCTTCCTAATGCCAAATGTGTATTATTTTAATTTAAACCGTTATTTCTTTTCTTAATAAATTGTTGAATTCCTCCAACGTCATTTCGCCTAAATCTCCCTCACCATGTTTACGTACTGAAACTTTACCTTCAGCCATCTCTTTATCACCGATAATGAGCATGTATGGGATCTTTTTAACTTCCGCATCGCGGATTTTACGTCCGATTTTCTCGTCTCGAAAGTCAATCAGCCCGCGAATATCGGAATTATTTAGTTCATCTAAAACTTTTTTTGCATATTCTTCATATTTTTCTGAGATAGGAAGAATAATAAATTGCTCTGGACTTAACCATAAAGGGAAATTCCCAGCACAATGTTCTATCAATACTGCAATAAATCTTTCTAATGAACCAAAAGGCGCACGGTGAATCATTACAGGTCTGTGTTTTTGATTATCACTACCTGTATATTCCAACTCGAAACGTTCAGGCAAGTTATAATCAACCTGAATAGTACCCAATTGCCATTTTCTACCTAAAGCATCTTTAACCATGAAATCCAGCTTCGGACCATAAAAGGCCGCTTCACCATATTCTACTACAGTATTTAAACCTTTTTCGGCAGCAGCTTCAATGATTGCAGTTTCAGATAATCTCCAGTTTTCGTCAGAACCAATGTACTTCGCTTTGTTCTCCGGATCTCTTAACGAAACCTGAGCAGTATAGCTTTCAAAACCTAATGATTTGAAAACATAAAGTACCAAATCGATTACTTTCTTGAACTCTTCTTTCACTTGCTCTGGCATACAGAATAAGTGTGCATCATCTTGAGTAAAGCCACGTACACGAGTTAAACCATGTAATTCGCCACTTTGTTCATAGCGGTAAACGGTACCAAATTCTGCAAAACGAACCGGAAGATCTTTATAAGAACGTGGTTTTGTTTTGTAAATTTCGCAGTGATGCGGGCAGTTCATGGGTTTTAAGAAGAACTCCTCTCCTTCTTGCGGCGTTTTAATTGGCTGGAACGAATCTTTACCATATTTCTCCCAGTGGCCAGAAGTTACATATAAATTCTTGTGACCGATATGTGGCGTAACTACTTGTTCGTAACCGGCTTTCGCTTGTGCTTTCGTCAAAAAATTAACCAAACGTTCACGTAAAGCAGTTCCTTTAGGCAACCATAGCGGTAAACCCATCCCCACTTTTTCTGAGAACGCAAATAACTCTAATTCTTTTCCAAGTTTACGGTGATCGCGTTTTTTCGCTTCTTCAATCATCGCCAGGTATTCAGTTAACTCGCTAGCCTTCGGAAACGTTACGCCGTAGATACGTGTTAATTGCTTTTTGGTTTCATCACCACGCCAGTAAGCACCGGCAACATTCATCAATTTAACAGCTTTTACAAAACCAGTATTTGGAATGTGTGGGCCGCGACATAAATCAGTAAACTGACCTTGAGTATAGATAGTAATTTTTCCATCCTCTAATCCATGAATTAAATCCAGCTTGTACTCGTCGCCCTTTTCGGTAAAATATTTAATTGCATCAGCTTTGCTTACACTTTCACGTACAAAAGTTTCCTTTTGTTTAGCCAACTCAATCATTTTGGTTTCAATGGCTTTGAAGTCATCAGATGAAAATTCTTTGTCGCCAAAGTCTACATCGTAATAAAAACCAGTTTCAATAGCCGGGCCGATACCAAATTTTGTACCTGGATAAAGTGCCTCTAAAGCCTCAGCCATTAAGTGGGCTGATGAATGCCAAAAAGTTGATTTCCCGGCAGTGTCATTCCATGTCAACAGTTTTACTGAAGAATCAGCATCGATTGGACGTGTTGAATCCCAAACTTCGCCATTAACTTCGGCAGCTAAAACATTGCGGGCTAAGCCCTCAGAAATTGATAATGCAATTTGATGGGCAGATGTGCCCTTTTCATACTGACGGACAGAACCATCAGGTAAAGTAATGTTAATCATCTACAACTATGATTTGTTCTTAATCGCTTTGCGGGAAAGCTTTAGAACGGTTTAAAAAAAATGTTAGTTCGCAATCACATACAAAGTGATTTTTAATTATCGCGAAGATAATGAATTTTCCCTACTATTTTGAATTAATGGGGATGAAACACTAAATTATCCTTCAAGAAAACAACAGTTAGATCCATAAAAAAAGCCTGCTCATTTGAGTGAGCAAGCTTCAGTAGGAAAAAATATTTTTAACTATTATTGGCCGATTACTACCGTTCTACCTCCGCCAAAGTTTCCACCTGGGCGATTATTTCTGAAACGTTTCATCATGTTTTCCATTTTGACTTTGTACTCGTCTTCTGTAATAAGCTTTGCTTTTTTTGGAGCGGTAACATCTTTGGCGCTCACACCCCGGTATTCAATGCTTTTAGCAATGGTGCTGTTACCCCTACTTTCTATAGCTAAAACTGCACCTTCAGTCCACATTTTAGGATTCGGAGAAAAATTGAAACCCAAATCATTGGTATACCAAATATGAGTTTCTTCAGTTATATCTCTATCTTCACCTAAAATCTTCATTGATCTGATAGATTTTACAATCACTTCCTTACAATCAAAACCGATAATTTTTTTGGTTGCATTAGTTTTTTCTATTACGATTTTTGGCGCAACAACAGGTTTGGGTTTTGTGGTATCACCTGGATTTCCACCTCCCATTCTAAATGAACCAATCGGTCCTGAAGTTGAAAGTGTAAGTTTGCTAGGCATGTAATAAGTAGTGTCGTTTAAATCAAACACTTCTGATAATTTTTGATCTGCAAACGAATAATAATATTCTCTATTCCCGCCTGCACCACCAAAACGCATCATCATACGGCCCATACCGCCGCCGCCGCCACCACCGTTACTGTCTTCGGTTTCTTCTACGGGCATATAACTAGCATTAGTTGCGGTAAACAGCAATTCAAAATTGGCTTTACTTGTCGAGGGCATCCGAGCTATGGCTTGTTCGGGTAGTTTGACGCCACTTGCGGCCATCATCGCCGCTGGATCTGTAATGGTTTCAAATTGTATTGCTCCCGAAGTTTTCTTTTGCGCATTTGCTACTGATGCAAAAGATAAAACGCCTAGTAAAGCGAAAATTATTTTTTTCATGGGTTCTGTGTTTTGTGTTTTAGATACTAAAGCTGAGAAAAGGTTTAACAAAAAAATTTCAGATTTAATGTGAAACCTGTTAAAAAGTGTTAAATACTTAAAGATCAGTGGTAATATCTTCTTTAATACTCGGTACTTTCTAACCAACCATTACATAAAACATCGGCAATATGCATGGTTTTTATGGGAAGTTTATTTTTATCGATGTAACCTTGAAGGTGTAAAAGGCAGGATAAATCGGTAGAAATAATGTAATCAGCTTGTTGTGCTAAAGCATGGTTTACCTTTTGTTCAGCCATGGCTGATGAAATGGCATCAAATTTTACCGCAAAAGTACCACCAAAGCCACAACACATATCATTATCAACAAGATCGAGCATTTCTAAGCCATGTACTTTAGATAGCAGCTGCCGAGGTTCGTCTTTAATTCTGCATTCACGAAGTGCGCTGCAAGAATCGTGGTAAACCGCTTTGCCCTCGAGTTCGGCACCGAAATAGTCTTTTTTAGCTACGTTAACCAGAAAATCAGAAAGTTCCCAGATGTTTGACTGTAAGCTGCGACATTTATTATGAACGATTGTATTGGTAAACAAGTCATTAAAACCGCCTTTAACCATACCTACGCAAGATGCTGAAGGTGCAACTACGTAGGTATTCTCCGTAAAATCGTTCAAAAATTTTGTACCTACTTCTTTTGCTTCATCCCAATATCCAGCGTTATAAGCCGGCTGACCGCAACAAGTTTGCTTTGAATTGTATTCAACTTTGCATCCCGATTTTTCTAATAACCTTAACGTATTAAAAGCGGTTTGAGGATATAATTGGTCTACAAAACAGGGAACAAACAATTCTACTTTCATCAACAAATATTCTTTAGCTTACAAACTTACAATTTTACTGTTTCTTTGCGCTCGATTTTTTTCAAGATTACCAAAAACACCAATCCAATAATAAAAAATGAAGCTAAAGCGATAATGGAGAAGCGAATGTTTCCGGTTAAATCCTCGATATAAGCAAAGCTGAAAAGTCCGATTACGATGGCCAGTTTCTCGGTAACATCGTAAAAACTAAAGAATGAAGTGCTATCTGGAGTATTTTCGGGTAAATATTTTGAATAAGTAGAACGGGATAAGGATTGGATTCCGCCCATAATTAGGCCAACAATAGCTGCTAACGAATAAAACTGATATTCATTCGAAATGTTATAACCATAGACACAGCAACCAATCCAGATGATTACAACCATCATTAACACATTAACATTTCCCCATTTTTTTGCCAAAAATGACATAAGCAATGCCCCTGGAATAGCAACGAGCTGAATAATAAGAATCACAGCAATTAGTTTAGCTGTACCTAATTTTAACGTTTTTTCGGCGAAACCTGCAGCGGCCAACATAATGGTTTGTACGCCCATTGAGTAAAAGAAAAACGAAAACAGAAAGCCTTTTAGCCTTTTGATTTGCTTCAATTGAGTCCAAACTTTCGCCAATTCACTGAAGCCATCCTTTATAATATTGGTTTTTACTTTGCCTGTTTGCGGCGTTCCGTTGGGAAGAACGGAGAACGGAATTTGTGAAAAAACAACCCACCAAACACCTACTAAAAGAAAAGATAACCTTGGAGGAAACGAAGCATCTACAATCCCAAACCATTCCGGCTTGAGCACAAAAAGAAAACAAACTAATTGGAGCACTACTGAACCTATGTAACCATAAGAAAAGCCTTGAGCGCTTACGCGATCCTGATGATCTTCGCTGGCGATTTCAGGTAAGTAGGAATTACTAAACAATACGCCTCCAATATAGCCCATTGCCGCCAGCACAAAGAAAACTATGCTGATTTGCAAGGTATCAAGTCTGAAAAAATACAAAGCCATACAAGCCAAACCGCCCATATAGGTAAAAAATTTCATAAAAGATTTTTTGTTCCCCCTCCTGTCTGCAATAGACGAAAGGATGGGCAATGCCAGCGCCATAATCAGGTAGGCAAATGATAAGGCATAATTAGATAAAGATGTGTTAACAAATGTTCTGCCTAAAAACGTCACTTTATCGCCATGCTCTTTGGTGGTTGTAATAATGGTGTAATAGGCAGGGAAAATTGTTGAGGTAATGACTAAATTATAGGCAGAGTTTGCCCAATCAAAGAAAGCCCAGGAACGGATGGTTTTCTTGTTGTTTTTTTCTATCATTTTTCGCTTCGCGGATGATTATACTGATTATTGGATATACGGATATCAAAACTAATATTAATTCACAAATTGAGTGGCTTTTTCACAAATCTTCAATCGCAATTCTTAAATCTAAAATCAAATGTAATACTTCTTCCCATCAGTTTTTATTTTGCCTGCATCTAATAATTCGCGAATGGCAGCTATCCGTTCATTTTCAGCTCCGTTTTTTATATGCTTAACCAAATCATCTAAACTTATTGGCTGTTGTTGAAGCAAAGAAATGATTTCAAACTCTATTTCATCGTTTAGCTGAACTTCGTTTTCTGCCCTTTTTTCTGCCAGGCAAAAATCACAAACCCCACATTTTGTCGCCGTATGTTCATCGAAATAATTTAGTAGTTGGATACTTCTGCATTCTTTTGTGCTGGTGTAAGCCACAACAGCACTTACCTGCTTTAGCAAAATTTCTTTTCTCAGTTCAAGGTATTTCACATCCAGATCAAAGTGATCCATATCTACTCGTGGACGAACGTATTGTAATTGCGGTTGATCAGTCTGCTGTATGTAGGTTAACATTTCAATAGACTGAAGTTTGTTTAATATGGCAATCACATCCTTGAAGGATATACTCAGTTTCTTGGCTAAATCGGCTTCATTTATTTTAACGAAACCATCGAAGGCACCGCCGTGAGAACGAAAAATTGTTTTAATAACCCCGTCGTATGCTTTATTTTCTATTTGAAACCGATACACATCCTCATGCCCAACAATAAACATAAGCCTTGATGGCAGAAATACACTTTCTGAAAGTGTGATATAACCATCATGCTCCAAAAATTTTAATGCTGATATCGTTTTTAATACACTAATATTGAATCGCTTACAAAAATCAGCGATATCGAAGGTAAAGGTCAATCCTTCGCCGGCACCAAACGCCAGCTGGAAATAATTTCCCAGGTAATGATACACCTTTCTGATCTCATCCGGAGATGGAAAACTATTGATGTAGCGAGATTCAAGACTTAAAACGTCGGATTGATTTGCGAGCAAAACCGCATAGCTTCTTTTTTCATCGCGGCCTGCCCTTCCTGCTTCCTGGTAATACGCTTCAAGGCTTTCTGGTAAATCCAGGTGAACTACGAACCGAACATCTGCTTTATCAATCCCCATCCCGAAGGCATTTGTAGCCACCATTATTCTGGTTTTGTTCAGTTTCCAATCTTCCTGTTTTTGAAAACGCACATCCCGTTCTAAGCCTGCGTGATAAAAATCGGCCCTAATTTGATTGCGGTTTATGAAGTTGGAAACCTCGGCAGTTTCCCTTCTGTTTCGAACATAAACTAGCCCAGTGCCTTTAACATTTCGGCAAATCTCCATCAGTTTTTTATATTTATCTTCCTGTCCGAAAACCACATAACTTAAATTATCTCGAGCAAAACTTTTAACGAAAACCTGTGGATCTTTCATCTCGAGCTTCTCTACAATATCTTTCCGCACAAATTCTGTAGCCGTTGCAGTGAGTGCCAAAACCGGCACATTTGGAAGAATCTCTCTTAACTTAGAAATTTGTTGATATGGTGGACGAAAATCATAACCCCATTGCGAAATACAATGCGCTTCATCAACAGCGATCAGGTTTACGTTCATGTAAGAAATACGTACACGCACCAACTCGGAAAGCAATCGCTCGGGAGAAAGATAAAGGAATTTAATTTTGCCGTAAATGCAGTTATCCAATAAGATATCAATTTCGCGTTTGCCCATACCAGCATAAATAGCAATAGCCTCAATACCCCTCGATTTCAGGTTTTCTACCTGGTCTTTCATCAACGCAATTAAAGGAGAAACCACGATGCAGATTCCCTCCTTTACCAGTGCAGGAACCTGGAAACAGATCGACTTACCGCCACCGGTTGGCAGAAGTGCAAGGCTATCTTTGCCCTCTAAAACCGAAGCAATAATTTCTTGCTGTAAAGGCCTGAAAGCTTGATGGCCCCAATATTTTTGTAAAATCTCTATTGCTGTCATAAATCGGCGGTATCAAAACTATAAAAAAGCTGTTGATATTGCTAAATTGCGCCACAATTAATCAAAAATATAGAATGAAACACCTCTACCTTCTATCTGCACTTTCGCTTTTATTCTTGAACATAACCGCCCAGGAAAAAAAATGGGATGTTGAAAAATACCAGGGAACTACGAAAAATTTCACGCTAAATACCGATGAAGGAACCTGGATGAATTTGGACGTAAGTGCCGACGGACAGGAAATTGTTTTTGATTTATTGGGTGATATTTACACCATGCCCGTTTCTGGAGGTCAGGCTAAGCTAATTAGTGGTGGCATTGCTTACGACGTACAACCAAGGTTTAGTCCGAATGGAAAATATATTTCTTACACCAGCGATAAAAGTGGCGGTGACAATATTTGGATTATGAATCGTGATGGTTCAGGCAAAAAGCAGGTGACTAAGGAGAGCTTTAGGCTTTTAAATAATGCCACCTGGATGCCTAATAGCGAATATATTGTAGCCCGTAAACACTTTACAGCGGGCCGCTCATTAGGAGCGGGCGAAATGTGGATGTACAATATTAACGGCGGCGATGGCATTCAATTGACCAAACGCAAGAACGACCAGCAAGATGCAGGCGAGCCAAATGTTTCGCCAGATGGACGCTATCTCTATTTCAGTGAAGATGTTAGTCCGGGGCCAAACTTCGAATACAGTAAAGATCCAAACGGAACCATCTATGCCATCCGCCAGTTAGATTTAAACACCGGAAAATTAACTACCCTTATTAATCAACAAGGTGGCGCCTGCCGTCCGCAGGTTTCGCCTGATGGCAATTTAATTGCGTTTGTTAAGCGGGTTCGTTTAAAATCAACTCTTTATGTTCAAAATATCAAAACAGGAGAGGAATGGCCTGTTAACGAAGATTTATCTCACGACCAACAAGAAACCTGGGCTATTTTTGGTGTTTACCCTAACTTCGCCTGGACGCCAGATAGCAAAAGTTTAATATTTTACGCGAAGGGCAAAATCAGAAAAACAGAAATCGCTAGCCTGATAACATCAACTATTCCCTTTCAAGCCAATACCGTTCAAACGGTTCAGCAGGCCTTGCATTTCGAACAGCAAGTATACAGTAATGATTTCTCAGCAAAAATGTTGCGCCAGCTAACAACTTCTCCGGATGGAAAAATGATTGTATTTAACGCAGCTGGATTTTTATACAAGCAAGAGTTACCAACTGGAACACCTGAACGACTCACAAGCGGAATGGATTTCGAATTTGAGCCCAGTTTTAGTCCCGATGGCAAGTTTGTAATTTACACTACCTGGAGTGATGAACTCCGCGGAGCGATTAAAAGAACCGATATTAAATCTGGCAAAACAATTACTTTGAGCGATGAAAAAGGATTTTACTATTCTCCTCAATATTCTACCAAAGGTGATAAAATTGTGTTTAGAAAAGGAAGCGGTAATGATGTTTTAGGCTATAATTATGGTCGTGGAACGGGAATTTTTGTTATGCCTGCTGCTGGCGGTACCAAAACGTTGGTTTCAGATAACGGAATAAAACCATCTTTTAACAATTCTGATACGCGAATTTATTTCCAAAGTTATGCGGATGGTAAAAAGGCTTTAAAAAGTATCGATTTAAATGGTGCTAACGATAGAACACACTTTACATCACAATATGCAAATCAGTTTGCGGTGAGTCCTGATAATAAATGGCTCGCTTTTAATGAGCTTTTTAATGTATACGTCACCCCAATGATTAATGTAGGAACGGCCCAGGATGCATCGGCTGGAAATAAAGCCATTCCGGTAGCAAAAATTACAACAGATGGTGGTACTTACATGCAATGGAGCGCTGATAGCAAAAATCTTCATTGGACATTAGGCCCGAAATATTTCACTATTGATGTGAAAAATGCTTTCAATTTTGATGGTGCTACCCCGAAAACACAAGCCAGTTCAATTGATATCAACCTCACTTTAAAAAGTGATGCTCCTACCGGAATTGTAGCCCTAAAAGGCGCCCGAATTATTTCAATGAAAGGTGATGAAGTGATTGAAAACGGAACAATCTTAACAGATGGAAATAAAATTACCGCAATAGGGAAAGCTGATGCAGTGGCGATACCTGCAAATGCGAAGGTTATTGATGTAAACGGCAAAACAATTATGCCTGGAATTATTGATGTTCATGCGCATTTACGCACTAGTCCTGATGGGATTTCGCCACAAAATGATTGGAGCTACATGGCTAATTTAGCTTTCGGTGTAACCACTTCACATGATCCATCAAGCAATACTGAAATGGCTTTTAGCCAGAGTGAAATGCTAAAAGCAGGACGAATGGTTGGGCCAAGGTTATATTCGACCGGTTCTATTTTATACGGAGCCGATGGCGATTTCAAAGTGGTAATCAATAGTCTTGACGATGCATTGGCTAATTTGAAACGGCTTAAGGCAGTTGGCGCTTTTTCAGTAAAATCTTACAATCAGCCTCGCAGAGAACAGCGCCAGCAAATTTTGGAAGCTGCCCGACAGCTAAAAATGGAAGTGGTGCCAGAGGGCGGTTCTACATTTTTCCATAATATGAACATGGTTGCCGATGGACATACGGGAATTGAACACAGTATTCCGGTTTTACCGGTTTATAAAGATGTAACTACCCTTTGGAACAATACCACAGTAGGTTACACGCCAACATTAATCGTTGCATACGGAGGTCAGTGGGGAGAAAATTATTGGTACGATAGAACTAATGTTTGGGAGAATGAAAAGCTAATGACTTATACACCACGTTCGATTATTGATTCGAGGGCAAGACGCAGAACCACTTCAGAATACAGCGATTATAACCATATCGATATTGCAAAAGCCACTAAACAAATTGCAGATGGTGGTACAAAAGTAAACTTGGGTGCTCATGGGCAAATACAGGGTTTAGGTGCACACTGGGAACTCTGGATGTTTGTTCAAGGTGGATTTTCGCCATTGCAAGCCATTAGAAATGCGACTTTAAACGGCGCACATTATTTAGGCATGGACAAAGAAATTGGTTCATTGGAAGTTGGCAAATTAGCAGATTTAGTCATCATGGATGCCAATCCTTTAGACGACATCAGGAACTCGGAAAAAATTAAGTATGTGATGATTAACGGCAGACTGTATGATAGCGCCACCATGAATGAAGTGGGAACAAGAGAAAAACTTCGTAGCAAATTGTGGTTCGAAAGCGCAAAAGGCAACGGATTTGTAATTCCGAATAGCGAATCAGAAACATGGACTTTTACCGTTCCACATTGTGATTAATTTTTTCCCGCAGATTAAGAGGATTTACGCAGATTCTTTTAGTCTGCGGGATATGCGTTATCTGCGGGGAAATTTGGAAGTAAAATCACAAAACCAACAAACCAAATTCTCTTAAAGTATTCACAGGTTTTGAATACCAGAACAATTCAAAGTTTTCCATCTCTATTTCAAAATCTGCTTTAACTTCAGCAAAGGTGTAAACCTGTTCATTTGAGATGTGAATTTTATCTAAAATCGAAACCAACCATTCGCCTTCACTCTTATTGGTTTGAATTGTAAAGCTTTGTTTTTTATCATGAAAAGTTAACGATGCCATTTCCCAGCTATTCCCCTTTTTCGATTTGGTAAAATATTCAGCAGAGGGCTTCCCTCCTAACCAAGACACTTTAGCGGTTGGTTTAGTATGAAAATGACCATCATTGCTTAACGCACTTTCGATAAAATCAGCCGGAATTTTGGTTCTTGGGATCTTAAAATCGAACCAGTCTTGTAAGTCGTAATCAAAACAAATGCCATGCATAAAATTGAACAGCGACTTTTTCAACCCGTAACTAAACTTGTTGTGGTCGATGCCGGTTTTATCGAAGTAGTTAATGTCGTTATTAGCGAAAGTGCCAATTGCTTCTGTTTCCTTTACCACTCCAAACTTTTCGGGGTACATGCCAACGGGACTGTGTGCCGTCATTGCAAACTGATGCCAAAAGCCCGATTGCAGTACGCCAGCCTCAAATAGTTGACGAACCATTTCTAAACTATCTACAGTTTCCTGTATCGTTTGTGTGGGATAGCCATACATTAAATAAGCATGAACCATGATGCCTGCAGCTGTAAAGTTCCGCGTTACCCGGGCAACCTGTTCAACAGTTACACCTTTGTCGATCAGTTTCAGTAGCCTATCGGAGGCCACTTCCAGACCGCCTGAAACAGCAATGCAGCCCGATGCCTTTAGCAGCAAACATAAATCTGCTGTGAAACTTTTTTCAAACCGAATATTTGTCCACCAGGTAACTGCTAATTTCCTTCTGATAATTTCAAGTGCAACTTCACGCATCAGAGCAGGTGGAGCAGCCTCATCAACAAAATGAAACCCATTCTGCCCTGTCTTGGTATATAAATCTTCAATCCGATCAACAATTTGTTTGGCTTGAACTGGTTCGTAAACCTTTATATAATCCAGTGAGATGTCACAAAATGTGCATTTTCCCCAGTAGCATCCATGGGCCATGGTCAGTTTATTCCACCTGCCGTCACTCCACATTCGGTGCATTGGGTTTACGATTTCTATCACCGAAATGTATTGATCAAGCAACAATTCACTATAATCGGGCGTACCAACATCAGCTTGTTTGTAATCTTTTCTAAAGGAATCATTTTTGTAAACCACCTCGTCATTTTCCAACAAAAATGTACGCTTATACATTTGCATTTCCTTCGGCAAGGTTCCACTAATGTTTTGAATGAGCAAATCGATGGGCAATTCTCCATCATCCAAAGTGATGAAATCGAAAAATTCGAAAACACGTTTATCAGAAAGTGAGCGCAACTCCGTGTTTGGAAAGCCACCACCCATAGAAATTTTAATTTCAGGATAATTTGTTTTTACCCACTGCGCACACCGAAAAGCGCTATATAAATTGCCTGGGAAAGGAACAGAAATCAAAAATAACTTGGGCTCAATCGCTGCTATCTTATCCTGTAAAATTTCAATAAGAATTTGATCGATGTAAGTTGGTTCATTTTGTAACGCCGTATATAATTCATCGAAAGAATTGGCGCTCCTGCCTAAACGTTCTGCGTAGCGACTGAAACCGAAATTCTCATCCACACATTCTACAATATAATCGGAAATATCTTCGAGGTATAATGTTGCCAAGTGCTTCGCCTTATCCTGCGTTCCCATTGCTCCGAATGCCCAATCGAGTTCTTCTAATTGTTCAAAGCGAGCCGCCTGAGGAAGAAAATCCTCTCCACAAATTTGTAATGCCAACGTTGGATTTTTACCCTGAAGGAAGGCAATTACAGAATCAATAGTTTTCAGGTACTCATCCTTCAACGCGAAAATGCGCTTGGCATTATCACTTTTTAATTTCGAACTAGAAACTTCAAACAAATCAGCCAATCCATTTTTTGAAAACAATTCTAATATTACTTCAATCCCTAAGTCTGCTTGTGATGAGGAGATATTCTTAGTGTTTAAAAATCCTTTTATATACGCTGTTGCCGGATATGGAGTATTCAGTTGGGTAAATGGCGGCGTAATGGCGAAGATTTCGGTTTTCAAAAGATTTGTGTTTTTGCAAAAGTAAAGGAATTTTAGAACTTAGGGATTTATTATAAGTCAAATTTCCATGGTTTGTGTCATCACAGACCATTCGATAATTTTTATGTCTGGTTGTGTAAATACAGATTGAGGAGAAGCTATTGAGATGCTAAAAAAATTCAGCATGACGATTTGGTTGAGATAGCCGCTAAACTAAAACGCAAATCCAAGCGTTTTAAATGCATATCAATACCTTTTCTATCTGAATGAAATATTTTTACCTACTTACTTTTCTTTTAGCAACACATCTTTGTTTCGCTCAAAAAACATTCATTTTCCCTAGAGTGAAGCCGCAAGGCGTTTCTGTTGAGCAACTTACTCCTACAAACTGGGCAATAATTGAAACAGCAAATGGAGATTTAAATCACGATGGTGTTGAGGATATGGCTGTTGTTTTTGAGTTTGATAAAAAGATTGATGAGACCAGAACCTACGGGGATAATAATTCGGAAATTATAAAGGAAACGCAGAAACCAAGAATTTTAGCGATTTTTTTTAAAGATCATTCTACAGGAAATTTCCGCTTATCTACCCAGAATAACGATTTTATTCTGAGATCTGAAGAAGGCGGTAAACTCGGCGATCCGCTCAATCAAATCGGAATCAAAGATCAGCAGCTCTATTTGCGTTTTCAGGGAGGTGCAGAATGGCGCTGGGAACTGGGCTATACTTTTAAATTCGAAAACAAAGATTGGTTTCTAACCAGTGCAATAAACCTCTATTTTAACCAGAATACTGGTGATATGACCGAACGTGTTTACGATTTTAAAACGCGTGAATTATTTACTACGGTTGGGAATTTACACAGAAGAGATATCGCGAACCGAAAAACGAGTGAGGTTCTATATTTTTCTCAGTTGAGAACATTTAAAACATTCAAAAAGCCTTGGGCTTGGGAGATAATGCCTAATGTTTATTTATAGGGTTTGCCAATGAAAAACTTTTTGCCACGGAAACACAGAATACACGGAGATTTGGCATTTAATTAAGCGGTCGTCATTGCGAGGCACGAAGCAATCTAATCTATTGCAAAATTTATAAAGAATTGCTTCTTCACATTTTATGTAATAGATACATAACAACTTTTTTGCCACGGAAACACAGAATACACGGAGATTTGGCATTTAATAAAACGGCCGTCATTGCGAGGTATGAAGCAATCTTAATGCACTATGCTTATAGGAAAAAATATTAGAATTGCTTGATACCTCGCAAAGGCAATAGCGCTAAATATTCTGCGCAATTACGAAGCCACTTGCCCAGGCCCATTGGAAGTTATAACCACCCAGCCAACCCGTAACATCCATGCATTCCCCGCCAAAAAATAGACCTGGAATCTTTTTACATTCCAAAGTTTTGGATGAAATTTCATTGGTATCAATTCCGCCACGCATCACTTCTGCCTTATCATAACCTTTATCACCAGCTGGTTTCACTTTAAATTGATGGATCGTTTGTTCAATTAATTGGATTTCCGCATTCGTTAGGGCCGCAACAGGTTTAGTTAGCGGCAAAAATTTCCCTAAAGCATCAGTAAATTTCTTCGTATAAAAACGGTTTAACAAAGTGGATAAAAGTGTTTTCCCATTTGTTTGGCGTTCCTCAGATAATATTGAAACAATATTTTGACCGGGCAGCAGATTAAGATTTACGCTTTCTCCTCTTCTCCAGAATGAGGAAATTTGCAAAATTGCCGGACCGCTCAAACCCCAATGCGTAAACAATATATTTTCTTCGAAAGAAATTTCATCATTACTTACTTCACAAAAAACCGAATTGCCAGAAAGCTGAGCAAACCATTCTTCATCTTTCCCTGTGATGGTTAAAGGCACCAGCGCTGGTGCGGTTTCTACAATTTTCAAATCATGCTTCCGGGCAAAACGTAAAGCAAAATCTGTTGCACCCATTTTTTGAATGGGTAAACCGCCTGTAGCCACAACTAGTTTTGCGGCCGCTAGCGTGATGTTTTTTCCGTTCTTATCGTAAGTAACCCGAAAACCATCTGGTAATATCTCAATCTCTTTAACGTCGGCATTGCAGCGAATTTCCTGACCAAAATCTGCACAGATTGATGTGAAAACCTGCACCACATCTTTTGCATTTTTTTCATCGGGGAACAATTGTCCCAATGTTTTTTCCCTACCATGAATCCCATAAGTTTCGAAAAAACTTACGGTGTCATCTACCGTCCATTGCGTAAAAGCCGATTTAATAAAGTGGGGGTTTGCAGAAATAAATTGTTCTGCTGAAGCAAACTGGTTGGTATAATTGCAACGACCGCCACCAGAAATCAAAATCTTGGCGCCTGGTTTTTCATTCTTTTCCAGTACAATTACTTTCTTCCCCAGATAGCCCGCTTGTACCGCACACATTAACCCGCAAGCACCTGCACCAATAATTATTGCATCAGCATTCATTTTGCAAAGTTATAAGTTTTACCTTCTAAGTGGTTAGCAGAATCCTTTTTATAATAGCCGCGATTGTAGTGGAAATACTTTTTGAAGCAGCGTCTTCGGCATGTTAAAAACTGACAATAACAAAAAGATTGGAACGTAAAGCGGGACTGCATTTCAATTTTCGCACTGTTTTTGCGCTACAAAACCTTTTCGATTTAGTGCGATAAAAGGCCTGTTGAAGTTTATTTTTTGCTATTTTTGCGATTCAAAAAATCTACTTTATTAATGGCAAAACAGATTAGCGAATTAAAGTTAGGTATTCTTGGTGGCGGTCAGTTGGGCAGAATGCTCATTCAGCAAGCCATTAACTATAACGTTACCTCTTTAGTTTTAGACCCTGACCCTGATGCTCCTTGCAAACACATTGCAAATTATTTTGAAAACGGTTCGATTACCGATTTTGACACCGTTTATAACTTTGGAAAGAAAGCCGATATTATTACCATAGAAATTGAAAAGGTAAATATTGATGCTTTAGAACAGCTGGAAAAAGAAGGCAAACAAGTTTTTCCACAGTCAAGAGTAATTCGTTTAATTCAGGATAAAGGCGTCCAAAAGCAGTTTTTTAAAGAGAACGATATTCCTACCTCTCCTTTTCATATCGCAAATACCAAAGAGGATATGTTAAATAGTGCTATCCCCTATCCTTATATTTTAAAGTTGCGTAAAGATGGCTACGATGGCAAAGGGGTAATGAAAATTAATGGTGCTGCCGATTTAGATAAGGCGTTTGATGCACCATGTATTGTAGAAAAATTGGTTGATTTTGAAAAGGAAGTTGCCGTGATTGTTGCCCGAAATTCGAATGGCGACATGAAAACCTTCCCAATGGTGGAGATGGAATTTAATCCTGAAGCCAACCTGGTTGAGTTTCTTATTTCGCCCTCAACTTTTGCAGAAAGCCTGCAACAAAAAGCTGAAAACATTGCAAAAAGCATCGCGTCTGCAATGAATATTACTGGTATTTTGGCAGTAGAAATGTTTGTTTGTAGTGATGGTGAACTTTTGGTAAACGAAGTGGCGCCGCGTCCACACAATAGCGGGCACCAAACAATTGAAGGAAATTATGTTTCTCAATTTGAACAACATTTGCGCTCAATTTATAATTTGCCGCTTGGCGATACCACAAGCATTACCAATGCAGTGATGATTAATTTGCTGGGTGAAAAAGGTTCGGAAGGTGTAGCTAAATATGAAAATCTGGAGAAGATTTTGGCCATTGATGGCGTTTTCGTCCATCTTTACGGTAAAAAATATACCAAACCGTTTCGTAAAATGGGCCATGTAACTATTGTTGATATCGATAGAGATAAAGCTATCGAAAAAGCTAGATATGTACAGAAAACGTTGAAGGTGATTGCGTAGAAGATTTAAGAGTAAGGAACAAAGAGTAAAGATTTTAAAGTTAAAACATAAAAAATGAGTGCGAGAGTTGGAATAATTATGGGCAGCAAATCTGATTTGCCTGTTATGCAAGATGCTGCTGATATATTAAAAGAATTCGGAATTGAATATGAAATTACCGTAGTTTCTGCACATAGAACTCCTGAACGGATGTTCAATTATGCTAAAGAGGCACAAGCACGAGGTTTAAAAGTGATTATTGCTGGTGCCGGCGGTGCTGCACATTTACCTGGAATGGTAGCCTCGATCACAACTTTACCTGTAATTGGTGTGCCGGTAAAATCATCTAATTCTATTGATGGATGGGATAGTATTTTATCCATCCTACAAATGCCAAACGGTATTCCCGTGGCTACGGTTGCATTAAATGCGGCGAAAAATGCAGGTTTGTTGGCTGCTCAAATTTTAGCTACAGCTGATGAATCGTTAACTGTAAAAATGCAGGACTATAAAGATGAGCTTAGAAGAAAAGTGGAAGAAAGTGCTGCTGAGATAAGCGGACTATAAAGATTAGGTTGAGCTTGTCGTGGCTTAATATTCTTCGACAAGCTCAATATTAATTTAAGCTGGGATCTATTGGAAAATTGCTTACATGGGCATATTTCGGACCCAGGTTTACAATTACATCTCTCCAAAGTTTTTCTTCATCATTGCCGAAAATAATTTCCGGATGTGAGATGTCGCTCACCATCCAGGCATTCTGCTCCAGCTCTCTTGCTAATTGTCCGTTATCCCAACCTGAGTAACCCATAAAAAACTTAATCTCGCTTTCGTCAATCGCATTGTTGTTGATTAAAATTTTTAGAGTTTCAAAATTTCCTCCCCAATAAATACCATTTCCAATTTCTTCACCGCTTTGCAACTTATCATAAGCCCGGTGAATGAAGTGAAGAGTATCTGCGGCAACCGGCCCACCAAAATAGATATGGTTATTGGCTTCCCATAAATCTTGAATCACATCTTTAACCAGCAAGTTTCCCATCTGATTTAAAATATAGCCAACTGTTCCATCTTCTCCGTGCTCGGTTAATAACACCACCGAACGTTTAAAATTAGGATCAGCCATAAAGGGTTCAGAAATTAATAATCTTCCGGTTTTTGGTTTTATATTGTTCAGCATCACGATAATCATTTGAAGCACCATAAAAGATGCCTATTTTTGTTCTATGCAAGTTACAAACGAATTTCTACAAAACCTGCGCCAAGATTATAAAAGCGCCACGTTAGATGAAGCTGACGTAGATAACAATCCTATTACGCAATTTCAAAAGTGGTTTGAAAATGCTGTTGAAGCACGAGTTTATGAACCAAATGTGATGACATTGGCCACAGCTGACAAAGCCGGCCGACCAGATGCCAGGATTGTGTTACTAAAAGGCGTTGATGAAAATGGTTTCAGATTTTTCACTAACTATTTAAGTGCCAAGGGTAAGGAGTTGAAACGTAACCCCTACGCGGCATTGGTTTTCTTCTGGCCAGATTTAGAACGCCAGGTTAGAATTGAAGGCACGGTAGAAAAACTAGATAAAGAAACCTCTGAAGAATATTTTGTAACCAGGCCAGTAGCCAGTCAGATTGGTGCGGTAGCCTCTCCACAAAGTCAGGTTATTCCCGACAGAAAATTTTTAGAAGAAAAGTTTGAAGAGCTGAAAGAAAAAAGCGAGGGTAAAAGTATCGCCAAGCCGGCACACTGGGGTGGATATATTGTAAAGCCAACTCGCATAGAATTTTGGCAAGGTCGCCGAAGCAGGTTGCACGATAGAATTAATTTTGAACTTATTAAGGGTAGATGGGTTAAAAGCAGGTTAGCGCCATAAAGTGTTTTCGAATAAATAGAGATCTGCTATCCAGCCAGATCTCTATTTTAACTAATCATTAACTAACCTAAATGATACTAGGAAGTGCTGTTATAAAGACGTCATTACTGAAAACTTGACGATTATTTTCTATCATTATCAAGCAATCGAAAGGCTTATTTGTTTTGTTGGTCAATCAGATTTTTGTCAGAAATAAGATGCAAATCTATATCGAAAAACATAATTGTTCTGTAACCAGCACAATACTTTCAGCAATAGTAATATCTTTGGAAACTTCGAAAATAAAACATTACAGAAACCCTAACCAAAATTTTAATGATTAAAAATATTTCAGTTATAGGATCAGGAACTATGGGTAATGGAATTGCACATGTGTTCGCTCAATTTAATTACTCGGTTAGTTTGGTAGATATAAATCAGACAGCCCTCGATCAAGCCATACAAACCATTACTAAAAACTTAGACCGACAGGTTGCAAAAGGACTAATTACTGAAGATCAAAAAACACTAACACTAAAGAACATTTCTACGTTCACGTCGATAAAAGAAGGCGTTAAACATGCTGATTTAATAGTGGAGGCAGCTACGGAAAATATAGAATTAAAGCTTCAAATTTTTAAAGATCTGGATGATGCAGCACCAGAAAATGCTATCCTGGCTTCAAACACATCATCTATTTCAATTACTAAAATCGCCGCTGCCACTAATCGTGGAGATAAGGTAATTGGTATGCATTTTATGAACCCAGTGACGGTGATGAAATTGGTTGAGGTGATTCGGGGATATCAAACCAGCGATGAAACGACTCAAACGATTATGTCGCTTTCTAAAAGCCTTGAAAAAACGCCTGTTGAAGTGAATGATTATCCGGGTTTTGTAGCCAATAGAATTTTGATGCCCATGATTAACGAAGCAATATACACCTTATACGAAGGCGTTGCCGGTGTTTACGAAATCGATACTGTAATGAAATTAGGAATGGCTCACCCTATGGGTCCGTTGCAACTGGCAGATTTTATAGGTTTAGACGTATGTTTAGCAATATTAAAAGTTCTTCATGATGGATTTGGAAATCCTAAATATGCACCATGTCCGTTATTAGTTAATATGGTTGCTGCCGGAAAAAAAGGCGCAAAATCAGGTGAAGGTTTTTATAAATATACAGCTGGATCAAAAGAATTGGTAGTTGCTGATAAATTCAAATAATCCTAATTTTTTTAGCATTTAATTTTATATTTGCTGTATGAACGAAAATCTTGATCCAGATGCAAGCAGCTTAAGTCCTACAGACAAAGATATTGAACGGGTATTAAGACCACAGGCTTTTGAAGATTTTACCGGGCAAGAGAAAGTGATGGAAAACCTTCGGATTTTTGTTCAGGCTGCAAAACTTCGTGGCGAAGCCCTTGATCACGTTTTATTACACGGGCCTCCGGGATTAGGGAAAACCACACTATCTTATATCATTGCCAATGAGATGGGTGCCGGCATTAAGGTAACTTCTGGTCCTGTATTGGATAAACCGGGCGATTTGGCGGGTTTGCTAACCGGTTTAGATACAGGCGATATCCTTTTCATTGATGAAATCCATCGACTATCACCTTTGGTTGAAGAATACCTCTATTCTGCCATGGAGGATTTTAAAATCGATATTATGCTCGAAACCGGGCCTAATGCCCGTTCTGTGCAGATTTCACTCAATCCGTTTACGCTTGTTGGCGCAACAACCCGTTCAGGTTTGTTAACTGCACCACTACGGGCTCGTTTCGGTATCAATTGTCGTCTGGCTTATTATGATGCCAAGCTTTTAACTACAATCGTTCTTCGTTCTTCTGATATTCTTAATACACCAATTGACGACGAAGGCGCTTATGAAATTGCCCGTCGTAGTCGTGGAACGCCCCGTATTGCAAACGCACTTTTGCGTAGAACAAGAGATTTTGCACAAATAAAAGGAAATGGAAATATCGATCCTGAAATAGCAAACTATGCCTTAAATGCTCTAAATGTTGATGAACATGGTTTAGATGAAATGGATAATAAAATCCTGTCTACTATTATTGATAAATTTAAAGGAGGCCCAGTGGGTTTAAAAACTATAGCGACTGCAGTTGGAGAAGATGAAGGCACAATTGAAGAGGTTTACGAACCTTTTTTAATTCAGGAAGGTTACATTATGCGTACCTCTCGGGGAAGAGAAGTGACCGAAGCTGCTTACAAACATTTGAAAAAGAATTATCCTGGGCAAACTGGAAAGTTGTTTTAAGTTATTTTCCCGCAGATTTCAATAGATAAAAATCGCAGATTTAAACTGAAATTTTGAGCCTCCACGTATGCGTGTCAAAGTTTGATCTTCTTAGATCTGCGCATCTTATCAGCGAAAATCAGCGGGAACGAACTAGATACATTAGAGCCTATTAACTTTTCTAAAAATGCTATCCGCTATATTGTCTGTATTAAAATTCACAAGTAAACCCAATTTCAATCCAGACAATTCAAGGTAAGTCAACAATTGTTTGTAATGAACATTTGCAATCATCTCAACAGATTTGATTTCAACAATAACCTTTTGCCCTACAACAAATCAAGCCGATAACCAACACCTATTTTTAAATCTTCATAAATTAGAGGCAATGCGACCTGACTCTTCACTTCCAACTCCTCTTTTAAAAGTTCGTATTTTAATGCTACTTCATAAGCCGACTCCAACAAACCTGGACCTAAAGCATTATAAACTTTGAATATACAACCTCGAATAACATATGATAATTCATTTTCTGTCATTTATAAACTTAAAAAATATTCCTTAAAAGAGTATCTTCAAAAACTAATGGCTTCCAATTTACAAAAACATTAAACTAACTTTTCTGTTCCTTATCTATAAAACCAACAAATTATGAATATCGAATTACGTAAGCTCACGCTTGAAGATTATGCCGATTTAAAAGAATCAATGTTACAAGCCTACGATAGCATGGGTGGTTCAATCTGGCCAAAATCAAGCATTGCTAAATTATTAAGTATCTTCCCCGAAGGACAGCTTTGTATTGCTGTTGATGATAAAGTAGTAGCTTGTTCACTTTCAATCATTGTAGAATACGACGAATATGGCGATAGACATACTTACAAACTAATTACCGGCGATTACTCTTTCAGCACTCACGATGCTAATGGTGATACACTATATGGAATTGAAATATTTGTTCACCCTGAATTTAGAGGCTTAAGATTAGGACGCAGACTTTATGAAGCACGTAAAGAGCTTTGCGAGAGCTTAAATTTAAAAAGCATTATCGCTGGTGGAAGAATTCCTGGTTATCATACCTATTCAGAAACTTTAACGCCAAGGCAATACATCGATAAAGTAAAGGCTAAGGAAATCTATGATCCTACCCTAACCTTTCAAATCTCTAATGATTTTCACGTTAGAAAAGTATTGAAAAATTATCTTCCCGGCGATAAGGAATCGAAAGAATATGCCACGTTAATTGAGTGGAATAATATCTATTATCAGGGTATCGATGCTTCTGCCCGTTCAGCAATGACCATTCGCTTAGGTTTGGTGCAGTGGGAAATGCGTTTGTTTCCAGATATGGACGTTTTTTATGAGCAAGTGGAATTTTTTGTCGATGCGTTAAGTGGTTACAAATCCGATTTCATTATGTTCCCGGAGCTGTTTAATACTCCGTTGCTACAGCCTTACAACCATCTTCCAGAAATTGAAGCCATGCGTAAACTGGCAGAGAAAACTCAGGAAATTGTGGACAGAATGCATGAGTATGCCTTAAGCTACAATGTGAATATTATTACCGGAAGCATGCCTTTACTTGACGGAGGAAAACTTTATAATGCAACCTATTTATGCCATAGAACAGGAAAAATCGATGAGTACAGAAAGATTCACATCACCCCCAACGAACAAAAATATTATGGAATGATTGGTGGCGACAAGGTGCAGGTATTTGATACCGACTGTGGTAAAATCGGCATTTTAATTTGTTATGATGTAGAATTCCCTGAATTAAGCCGCATTTATGCAGATCAGGGGATGCAGATTTTGTTCGTACCTTTCTTAACCGATACACAAAATGGCTATACACGGGTACGCCATTGTGCACAGGCAAGGGCGATAGAAAATGAATGTTATGTCGCTATAGCAGGCTGCGTTGGCAATTTACCAAAGGTGAACAATATGGATATTCAATTTGCACAATCTGCTGTTTTCACCCCTTCTGATTTCGCTTTTCCCACCAATGCAGTGAAAGCAGAGGCCACTCCAAACACAGAAATGGTTTTGGTGGTCGATGTAGATTTGCATCTTCTCGACGAATTGCACCATTATGGAACAGTTAAAGTATTAAAAGATAGACGAAACGACTTGTATCAAGTAAAACTGCTTAAATAGTTTTTGAAGCGCAAGTTTCTGCAGCTTATAAAATTTGTTCCCGCCTTTTGCTAAATCCCGGTCCTTAGGTGCTCACTGATCGTTTGATGAATCGGGATATCGCTTTCAGTCGGGGCTAATTACCTAAACCAGAAGTTATTTAAACAAAAAAAAACGCCGGTCGCATCAACAACCGGCGTTTAATTATAATCTAAAGCTAATTACTTTTTCATTGCAAACCATACTATCAATCCGATAATAACTGCTATTGGGATGATCCATTTTAAAACAGAACCTGCCCCATTTTCATCACGCTCTGTAACTGCAGGTTGTGCTGGTCCTGGATCTTCTTTATGGTTTTCGTAATCTTGTTCTATCGGTTTAGGAGCTTCTCCCGATTCCGTATGTTTTGGATCTATGTTTTCCATTTATGTTGTGAGTTAAGTTCCTTTTAATCCAATTCATCGAATTTTGAAGAACTGCAAATTAATTAATTTAGTTTTCTGTAGATAGAACAAGTGATTGTTAAAAAGGTTTTGCTTCCTAAGCCTTATCTTTGTATTTCGTGTTTAGTAATACTGCAAAATATAGCCAACAAATTAAAGATGAAGCCCTTCGTTTGGGTTTTTTGTCTTGCGGCATTTCAAAAGCAGAATTTTTAGAAGAAGAAGCACCCAGACTAGAAAAATGGCTAGCTCAAAACCATCACGGCGAAATGAAATACATGGAAAACCATTTCGATAAACGTCTTGATCCCCGCCTTCTGGTTGATGATGCAAAGTCAGTAATCTCTTTATCGTTAAATTATTATACTGATGAAAAACAGGTAGATCCGGAGGCGCCAAAAATTTCAAAATATGCCTACGGGCAAGATTACCATCATGTGATAAAAGATAAATTGAAAGCACTTTTGCAATTTATTCAGGAACATATTGGAGAGGTTTCTGGAAGAGCTTTCGTAGATTCGGCTCCAGTTTTAGACCGGGCATGGGCAAAAAAATCAGGTATTGGATGGATTGGGAAAAACTCAAATTTAATCAGCAAAAAAGAGGGGTCTTTTTTCTTTTTGGCAGAATTGATTGTCGATTTAGAGCTGGATTATGATCACGCTTTCCAAACTGATCATTGTGGCACCTGCACCCGTTGCCTAGATGCTTGCCCCACTGATGCGATTATTGCACCACAAGTGGTAGACGGAACCAAATGTATTTCCTACCTCACTATCGAATTGAAAAATGAAATCCCAACTGAATTTAAGGATAAAATGAGCAATTGGGCATTTGGATGTGATATTTGCCAGGACGTTTGCCCATGGAACCGGTTTTCGAAAGTACATAACGAACCTGCTTTCGAACCTGAAAACGGCTTGTTGGATTTAACAAAGGAAGATCTTATCGAAATAACCGACGAAGTTTTTAAAAAGGTTTTTAAAGGGTCGGCTGTTAAACGCACCAAACTTGTTGGCCTGAAAAGGAATATAGATTTTTTACAATCTTAGGCTTCCCCATTAAAAATTGGGCTTTCAAAAAAATGGAGAAATCTTTAGAACTTGTCGCCAAATTCTAAAAATTTCTCCCCTCTATAAACAAATATCAAAACGATTTATCCTGCGATAAATCCTTCAGCTTTTTCTAAAACCGCTGTTAAACCAGCAGGATTTTTACCTCCGGCAGTGGCATAGAATGGCTGTCCACCGCCTCCACCTTGAATTTCTTTACCAAGCTCTCGCACAATATTCGATGCATTCATTCCTTTTTTCACCAAATCATCTGATAGCATTACCGTTATTCCAGGTTTTCCCTCAATTTCTGTAGTGAAAACTAGAAACAGATTATCAATCATATCTTTCAACGAAAAAGCAAGATTTTTAATAGCATCGGCACTTTGTAAGTCGATGTGTTTTGCAATTAAGTTAACGCCATTTATTCCACGAACGTGGTGAACGATTTCATGTTTCAAGGCGCCCACACGTTCTAAAGTAGATTTTTCGATCTCTTTTTTAAGCTTTGTATTTTCGTCAAGTAAAGCTTGAACCGATGCAGATAAGTCTTTAGATCCGTTTAGCAATGCTTTCAAATGGCCAAGTTCTTTACGTTGATCAAGGAAATACTGTTCTGCTTTATCTGCAGTAATTGCCTCAATTCTGCGTACTCCAGCCGCAACAGCACTTTCAGAAATGATCTTAAAAGAACCGATTTGACCTGTTGCCTTTACGTGTGTACCACCGCAAAGCTCTTTTGAGAAATGGTCATCGAAGGTAATCATACGAACGAAATCACCGTATTTTTCGCCGAACAACGCAGTTACCCCGCTTTCAATCGCATCTTGATAAGGCACATTTCTTTGCTCTTTTAATTTAATGTTCTGTCTGATCTTCTGATTTACAATTACCTCAATCTGAGCCAATTCTTCATCGGTTACTTTAGCGAAATGAGAAAAATCAAAACGTAGATAATCAGGATTTACCAATGAACCTTTTTGATTTACATGTTTACCTAAAACTTGTTTCAAAGCAGCATGCAATAAGTGCGTTGCCGAGTGATTGTCCTCCGTTAAAACACGTTTATCTTCATCAACGACTGCCCAAAATTTACCTTCCAGGTTGTCAGGAAGCAAATCTGTAAAGTGTACCGTTAAGCCATTTTCTTTTTTAGTATCTGTAATATCAACCCAAAACTGGCGACTATGATCTTCTAAACGACCGGTATCTCCCACCTGACCACCGCTTTCGGCATAGAAAGGCGTCTGCCGCAAAACAATTTGATATTGCTCTTTTCCTTTAGCTTTAACTTTACGGTATTTTAAAATCTCGGTTTCAATTTCTAAATCATCGTAACCCACAAATTCGCTTTGGTCATCAGCGTTTACAATAATCCAATCGCCTGTATCTATTGTAGTAGCAGCACGACTATCATCTTTTTGTTTTTGAAGCGCTTGCTCATATCCAGCTAAATCAACACTCCAACCTTTTTCCCTAGCCATTAATTCTGTTAAATCGATAGGAAAGCCGAAGGTATCAGATAATTCAAAAGCGAAATTTCCTTCTACTAAATTATTCGCTGCCTGATATCTTTCGAAACGTTGAATACCAGTGGATAAAGTCCTCAAGAAAGAAACCTCCTCTTCCAGCACAACTTTCTGAACGAAATCCTGTTGTGAAATCAACTCATCAAAAACACCTTTAAATTGTTCGGCCAATAGCGGAACCAGCTGATTTAAAAATGGCTCCTTAAAGTTTAAAAAAGTATAGGCATAACGCACAGCACGACGTAAAATCCTGCGGATAACGTAACCAGCTTTATTATTTGATGGCAACTGTCCATCTGCAATTACAAACGAGATGGCACGAATGTGATCAGCCATTACACGCATGGCAACGTCAGTTTTTTCGTCAGCACCATATTTAATCCCCGATTTTTCAGCAATAAACTGAATCATCAGTTGGAAAACATCAGTATCGTAGTTTGATGTTTTCTCCTGTAAAACCCGCACCAAACGCTCGAAACCCATTCCGGTATCAACATGTTTGGCTGGCAAACTTTGCAACGAACCATTTTTTAAACGGTTAAATTGCATAAATACATTGTTCCATATTTCAATTACCTGCGGATGATCGGCATTTACCAATGTGGCCCCATCAACTAAAGCTTTTTCCTCATCAATACGGCAATCTACATGGATTTCAGAACAAGGACCACAAGGACCGGTATCGCCCATTTCCCAGAAATTATCTTTTTTATTTCCTGGTAAAATATGGCTTTCATCCACATATTGTTTCCAAAGGTCATAAGCTTCCTGATCTTTCTCTAACCCCTCCTTTTCATCACCCTCAAAATAGGTAACGTATAATTTTTCTTTCGGAATTTTGTAAACTTCAGTCAATAACTCCCAGCTCCAGGCAATTGCATCTTTCTTAAAGTAGTCGCCAAAACTCCAGTTGCCCAACATTTCGAACATGGTATGGTGATAAGTATCAATACCCACCTCTTCCAAATCGTTGTGTTTTCCAGATACACGCAAACAGCGTTGAGTATCAGCAACTCTCGAATATTTTATAGCAGCTTCACCCAAAAACAAATCTTTAAATTGATTCATTCCGGCATTGGTGAACATCAAAGTTGGGTCGTTTTTCACAACAATTGGCGCCGATGGAACGATATGATGTTGTTTCTGTTCGAAAAAATTTAGGAAGGCTTGTCTAATTTCTTTAGCTGTCATTACTTTATGATTGGAGGAACAAAATTAAAATTTTATTGCGTTAATAAGGAAAAATCGCATTACATTTGAATACTTTAATTAATCGTTGTAATACCCTAATAATCAAGCACAATTTATGCCCTATAAAGAAAGAGAGATTAATAAAATGTATTATACCATGGGTGAAGTGACTGAAATGTTTAATGTGAACGCTTCACAAATCCGTTTTTACGAAAAGGAATTCGACATTCTTCAACCCAAGAAAAACAAAAAAGGCAACCGATTATTTACTCCTGAAGATATTGAAAACCTAAAAATTATTTTCAACCTTGTTGATGAAAAAGGTTTCACTTTAAAGGGAGCAAAAGAGCATTTAAAAAATAATAAAGGCGATGTTAAAGAGAATCAAAGAATTATTGATTCATTAGAAAAACTAAAGGGATTTCTAGTCAACCTAGCGCAGGAGTTGTAAAAACAGATCTTGTTCGAAATTGTAGCAAATACACATCTTCATCATTACCGTTGAAAATTCGCTAAAATCATTTCTCATTGAAGTATTGGTCAAATAGATGCCAAAAACATTTTTACAATGTAATATTTGGCGTACAAGTTTTCAAATGACCTAAAAATTTCCAATTTTAGGAGATTAAATCACCACCAACAAATTAATTCATTTCAAAAAATGCAAAAAAGACTAACTATTATTCTGTTTTTCGTTGTCGGCATTGCCTATGCTCAGAAAAAACCATTAGATCATAGTGTTTATGATAAATGGGAGTCAATAGGCACCAAGCAATTATCAAACAACGGTACTTGGGCAATGTATAGTGTATTGCAGCAAGAGGGCGATGCGCAACTTTACATTACCAATATTAAAACAAACGCTAAAATAAATGTCCCTCGGGGAATGAATTCACAATTTAGCAATGACTCTAAATTTGCTGTTTTCAATATCCGTCCATTAAATAAAGATTTACGCCAGGCAAAAATAAAGAAAAGAAAACCTGATGAAATGCCCAAGGACTCTTTAGGTATTGCAAACTTGACCACAAATGCAATTACCAAAGTGCCTCGTGTAAAATCATTTAAATTTCCTGAAGATGGCAATGGCTTTATGGCTTACTTAACTGAAAAACCAGACACTGCCAAGAAAACACCAGCTAAGCCTGTTGAAAAGAAAGATTCGGAAATAGATTTTGCTGCTGATGAACCAGCTGGTAAAGGAAAAACAGAAGAAGGAACTGATCTTATTGTTAAAAATTTATTAACCGGAACCGACAAAACCTATAAATATGTGACCGATTATTCTTTTAGTAAAGATGGAAAACAATTGGTTTTTGCTTGCAGCGGATCTAAAAAGGATAAAACAGCCCCTCAAGGCGTGTTCTTATTAAATACCGAAAAAGGAACCCTTAAAACCTTGATCAAAGGAAAAGGCAGTTTTAAAAATTTTGCCTTCGATGACGAAAGTGAGCACTTAGCGTTTGTCGGCGAGCAGGATCCAGAGAAAAAGGAAATTAAAAATTACAATGTTTATTACAACTCTTTAACATTAGATACCGCACAAACCATTGTAGACTATGACATGCCAGGTTTACCTGCAAAATGGTCGGTTAACGGCGATGGCCGGGTGACTTTTAGTAAAGATGGTAAGAAACTATTTTTTGGCATCTCTCCTATTAAAAAGCCAAAAGATACGACCATCGTAGATTTTGAAGTGGCTAAAGTTGACGTATGGAATTACAAGGACGATTACTTGCAGCCAATGCAATTGAAAAATGCAGATCGCGATAGCAAAAAAAGTTATTTATCAGTTATCGACGTTTATAGCAGCGATCCAAAAGCAATCCCGTTAACAGATTTAAGTTTACCTGACGCCAACATGGTTGCAGAAGGCGATGCAAATTTCGTTTTGGCATCTACAGATTTTGGGCGTAGAATCGAATCGCAATGGAGTGGTGCAACATCGAAAGATTATTATTTAGTGGACACTAAAAATGGCCAACGCAAAAAGATCATCAGCGAATTAAATGGCTATGCGATGGCTTCGCCGGGCGGTAATTATATTTTGTATTTCGATAGAAAAAACGGTAATTGGTACACTTTCGCTGTATCAACCGGCAAAATTGTAGCCCTAACAGAAAGCTTAAACGTAAAGTTTGTTGATGAGGACAACGATGTTCCAGATCTTCCATCAGCCTACGGAGTTGCCACCTGGACAGAAGGAGACAAAGCAGTTTTACTAAATGATCGATATGACATTTGGTCGTTTTCTCCAGATGGAAAATCGCCTGCTAAAAACATTACTGCTGGTTTCGGTAGAGCAAATAAAATCACCTTCCGTTATGAACGCGTTGAACAAGATAATAATCCCTTCAATCGCATGGTGGATAATAAATTTGTTAAAGCGAACGAATGGGTTTGGTTAGATGGATTTAATAACGTGACTAAAGAAAATGGTTTCTACAGAACGAATGTAGGTTCGGCAAAAGCACCAGAATTGGTGGTCATGGCAAAATATAAATACTCAAATTTAGTCAAAGCCAAAGATGCAGATGTTTATATTTATGATAAAGCAAACTACACAGAATCGCCAAATGTTTATGTTACGAATGATTTCAAGACAGAAACGAAATTAAGCAATACCAATCCTCAACAGCAAAATTACAATTGGGGCACTGCAGAGTTGGTTAAATGGACCACACCAAAAGGATATAAAGCTGAGGGTATTTTGTACAAACCAGAAAACTTCGATCCGAATAAAAAATATCCAATGATTGCTTATTTCTACGAAAAGCTTTCTGATGGATTGTACACTTATCAGGCTCCAGCGCCTACCCCTTCCCGATTAAACATTTCTTTCTTCGTGAGTAATGGGTATTTGGTTTTCGCTCCAGATATTAGTTACGAAACTGGTCATCCAGGTCAATCCGCAGTCGAATTTATCAACTCGGGCGTAGAGAGTTTGAAGAAAAACACTTGGGTTGATGGAACAAAAATTGGTATTCAAGGACAAAGCTGGGGTGGCTATCAGGTAGCCTATTTAATTACTCAAAATGATATGTATGCTGCAGCTTGGGCAGGAGCACCAGTGGTAAACATGACCTCGGCTTACGGCGGTATTCGTTGGGAAAGCGGAATGAACCGTCAGTTTCAATATGAAAAAACACAAAGTAGAATTGGTGCAACCCTTTGGGAAAAGCCAGAATTATATACCGAAAACTCCCCTCTATTTATGTTCCCAAAGGTAAATACCCCAGTGGTAGTAATGGCCAATGATGCGGATGGAGCGGTGCCTTGGTACCAGGGAATAGAAATGTTTACTGGCTTACGCCGATTGGGCAAACCAGTTTGGATGTTAAACTATAATGGAGAAGCACATAATTTAGTGCAACGCCAAAATCGTAAAGATATCCAAATTCGTGAACAACAGTTTTTCGACTACTATTTAAAAGGTGCAAAAGCGCCTGCCTGGATGACTAGCGGAATCCCGGCAACTGAAAAAGGAAAAACATGGGGTTTTGAACTAACTGATGATAAACCTTAGTTAGCACAGAGTCCAAAGCCTGAAGTCCATAGTCTTTAGTTTTATACTAGGAACTATGGACTTTTTTGATTTTATAATTTGTAAACTTAAGACTGAATATTTACGACTACAGACTTTAGACTTAGCTATGGATTTACAAACTAAAACCCCTATTTTACACCAGTTAAAAAACTAAACAACCCTAATGGCATTAAGTAGAATTTGGTCTGGATTTATTGTTATCGCAATTTTAGTAGCGGCGGTAAAGTGCTTCTTTTTCGGACAAACTGAAATTTTTAGTTGGATGGTGATTGGTAAAGCAGATGATCCAACCAACCTCACAAAAGTTAATGGCATCATTGAAACCTGCTGGACATCAGTAGAGTTGTGCCTTAAATTAATTGGAATTCTAGCCTTATTTATGGGCTTTATGAGCATTGCTGAACGTGCTGGCGGAATTCGCTTGTTATCAAGAATTGTGGGCCCTTTTTTCTCAAAACTTTTCCCAGAAATCCCTAAAGGTCACCCTTCAATGGGACACATGATCATGAATTTTTCTGCAAATTTATTGGGATTGGACAATGCTGCAACCCCATTTGGTTTAAAAGCGATGGAAAGTCTCCAAGAATTAAACCCGAGTAAAGACACAGCGTCAAATGCTCAAATTATGTTCTTGTGCCTTCATGCAGCGGGTTTAAGTTTAATTCCCGTGAGTGTAATTGCGATACGTGCTTCGCAAAATGCTTCTGATCCTACTGACGTTTTTATCCCATGCTTAATTGTAACTTTTGTTGGAACGATGGCAGCCATGTTAATCGTTTCTTTAAAGCAAAAGATCAACTTGCTCCAGCCTGTAATTATTGGTTGGGTTTTGAGCATATCTTTAGTAATTGCATTGCTTGTTTTGTATGTAACCTCATTAAATGCTGATGGTATTAAATCATTTTCAGGCTTATTAAGCAACGGATTAATTCTATTTGTTTTCTTAGTAATTGTGCTGGGTGGATTATATAAAAAAATCGATGTTTTTGATGCGTTCATTGATGGCGCAAAAAATGGATTCGAAACTGCAGTAAAAATTATCCCTTATCTCGTTGGCATGTTGGTCGCCATCAGTATGTTACGTTCCAGTGGAACATTTGATGTGGTAATTATGGGTATTAAAAATTTATTTGTAATGCTGGGTGCCGATACCCGTTTTGTAGAAGCGCTTCCAACTGCTTTGATTCGGCCGCTAAGTGGAGGTGCCGCAAGAGGAATGATGGTGGATACGATGACGGCTTATGGTGCCGATTCATTTCCAAGTAAGTTATCTGGTATATTCCAAGGTGCTTCTGATACAACCTTTTATGTCATTGCGGTTTACTTTGGTTCAGTAAGTATCAAAAATACACGCTATGCCGTTGGCGCAATGTTATTGGCAGATTTAGTGGGTGTTTGTACCGCAATTGGCCTGGCTTATTTATTCTTTGGATAAAGAATGTCAGACATAAAAAATCCCTGCTTTAGAAACTACTTAAGCAGGGATTTTTTTTGAGCATTATTCTGATGGATTGTTAAGAGACTTGCGGACGAGGAGATATCCTGTTGATGATTTCATCGATCGCATCTGGATCGATAGCCACATTTTTAGATGCACACCACTTCTCATTTTTATTATCTAACCAGATACAAAAAGAATGGTAGCCATCTAAAACAACGGCATAAGTTTCATGAAAATCATCTTGAATACGCATGCAAAATCCTTTAAAAATCTTGCCTCTAACAATGAATTGCAGTGTGGAATAATTTTCTAACATGGCTCATTATATTTTTGGTTAAGTTACAACAATGTATTAATGAGAATGTTTCGCTAATTTAAAGGAATTAACAAATTATTTTAAAACTTCAAAGAATGTGTTAACCTATGTTTAACATGTTCGAATATCCTTTGGCTATTAAACGTTTTTTTGCTGGTAAATATATCTCACACTGAAGATTTAAAATTGTTTTCCCTCGCTTCACAATTGATGTTTCGGCAACAACCTCGTCTCCTTCTTTCGCAGGGGCAAAGTAATCGATATAATTATTTACGGTAGTGTAACGATCATTTAAACCCATAGTGTAAACTGTTGCACCAATTAAATCATCAATAATTCCGGCGGTAACGCCACCATGCAAAATTTGATAAGGATTAGTCATCTCCTTACGAATGGTATATTGGCATACCAAAATACCATTTTCAGCTTTGATTAAAACCGGGGCCAACCAATTCATAAAATTCGATGGTGAATTAGAGATCACCTTGCCAATAGATTGCCTTAGAAAATTTAATCGTTGCTCACTTATTGATGGTTCCATGTTTATGTAAGTTATATTAAGCTATGATGGGTGAGGTAAATATAGCAATGGAAACACGATGTTTAAGATGGAAAGCCCATTTTTTTCTCTATCCACAAATACTTAAAAACCGTCCTTATTACATGATCAATAGCGCATTTTCCATTCCCCATCACCTATTCCTCATTTTCCGCAACTCAAAAAGGCACAATCACTTTAAAGCTCATATTTCTGCCCATATTATAAATTCCAGAGCGGCCATTGGGCGATGATTCATAATACTCGAAATATTTTAACCGATTTAAGTGAGATTGGTAGCCGATGTTGAAAACATTATCCGCCTGAATAAAAATATCCAATACAGTTCTGCCCGACTTAGCTTTTATAGATGAACCAATGCCAGCATTAATTAAAGTATATCCTCTGGTAAAAGTCTCGGTATCATCAAGTGCATAAAACTTATTTTGATCTGCAAATATTGCGGCATCAATTTTAAAATATGGTTTATCCAAAAAACCGATATTTTTTTGTGCTGTCAATTTTATTTCAGATCTGATTTGCAATGGTGGAATAAATGGTAAATATTTTGCTGCTTTCCCATGTAAATTCAATAAAGCTTCATTTTTATTTAAGCCTACTACGTAAGCAACACTATTGTTAAATGTAAACCACTTTAATGTTGATGGATGTATGTTTACAGCTAACTCAGCGCCATACAAGCGGGCTTTTGATTGCTGATATTGATAAGTTAAATTCCCCGGAACAATAACTACCGGATTACCGTTCTCATCCGTTAAACGCGATTGATAGATGTAGTTTTGAATGTTATTGTTGAATATTTCCATGCTAATATCTACATCTTTTAAATAGGCAATAATGCCAATATCTTGTTGAAGATTAAACTCTGGCTTAAAGGTTCTATTTCCCAAATAAACAATGTGTGCGCCAGGATCTAAACCATTTGAACCAATTTCAGTGATATTGGGCGCTCTATATCCCCTTGCTAAATTTGCCTTGATTAAAAATTTATCTGATAGATTATAGGTTAATCCTAAACTCCCAGAAAAGCCATAATAGTTTTTATTAAATGATGGGAATTGCAAATTAGCGCTGGCATCGTTGGCATCAGATTTTTGCCCAAAACCAGTTAAAACATTCGTTCCGACATAGAAATTACTCCAATTAATATTTCTCCTATCCATCCTCACGCCACCTGAAATATCCAATTTCCCAAAAGACTTTTTAGCGAAATAAAATGCTCCGACATCAAACAAGTCATAATCTGGAATAGGAAAATCTGTAGCATCTTTACTGCGATTTGTTTGGTACATCCCATTGATACCTAATGTACTTTCAATTCCGCCAAAATTCGGGAGGTTGTATTTGACATCATAGTTCAAAGTATTCAAAACCACGTATAAACCAGCCTGATTTGGGATAGTTGGACGATTATATTCTCTTCTTACACTTTGCTGTCCACCAACTAATATGTTTAAATCGCTATTTGCAAACTTAAATTGACTGGCATTATAAAAACGGAAATGCTGAATATGCTGATGTAAAGGATTTATAGTGTAGGTCTTTAAGTCATCTAAAGGCACTATTGGTCTGTTTTTAATATCGTCTCCATCATCAAAAATTTGTCTCGTAAATCTACGAGTGGTAGAATCTCTGCTCCCATCCGGAATCTCCATGAGGTTATCGTAGTAAGTGATAGCCGTTTTTGAATAACCCCAGTCTTTATCTACTCTCGCACTTGCGGAAAGATTATATTCTCTAAATGCAGCTCCATAAACATACCCATCAACTTTGTTGTAATAATTATGGGCCGCCTTACCTGTAGCACGTAAAGTATATTTCCAATCATTTTTAATGTAAGCTAAACCCAGTGACGAACCAAACATTCCATTATTGCTTTGAAAGTTAGTGGTAAAATCGCCTTTCAACTTGCCATTTTCGAAATTTGGTGTATAAGGTATCATGTTAATTACCCCAGCCAATGCATCAGATCCGTAGGTTAAACTAGCTGGACCCTTCACCACTTCAGCCCTTACAATTCCATATTCGTCAACCTCAATTCCATGCTCGTCGCCCCATTGCTGGCCTTCCTGACGCAGGCCATCGTACAAAGTCAACACCCGGTTGTACCCAAGTCCTCGTATAAATGGTTTAGATACATTTGGCCCTGTTGTAACCGCCGTAACTCCAGGAACGCCCTTTACAATCGCTTCGATTAGGTTTGTGTTTACGTTTTGATCCATTATTTTTTTAGATAAGACCGCAATTGGCACTGGGCTTTTTCTTAGCGATGTTGCTCGGTTTACGCCTGTTATCACCACATCGTTAAGGTTCCATTCAATCTCCGATATTTCTGCATTTAAATGCAGTGTATCATTCTGCACTTGGGCTTTTATCCGCTTGGATTGATAATTGATCCCCGAAAACTGCAGCTCAACTAAGCCACTTTGAACATTGCTAATTTGGTACCAACCCGCTTGATCGGTTTTTGTGGTTTTGTTGGTTCCAACAATTTTCACATTAATATTCTCCTGCACTTTTCCTTTTGACGAAACCTTACCTGTAATCACATTTTGGGAATAGCTATTGGAAAAAGTGCAAGCAAATAAAATAAATAGTATGGCTATTTTCATGGAATGATATGATCTAAATATATTTTTAGACAAATCTAAATTTATTTTTAAATATATCAAATAATAAATTTTGACAAACGAACATCAAAGCAATTATCATGAAAATGCAATTTAGTTGCAAAGAATAATAAATGCAACATAATTGCTTTTATATTTGACTGGTAAACTTATGATGATGAAAAATTTTAAAACGATAAATCTTGATAAACTGGGAATAACAGCGTCTACTGTCTGCGCTGTTCATTGTGCGATTCTCCCGTTTTTATTTACGCTTCTACCCTTGTGGGGATTAGAGTTTTTAGCCACTCCAGCATTAGAAATTTCGATGATTCTTCTTTCCCTATTTATTGGCGTATGGGCTTTAAGCACATCCTATCGAAAAGTTCATCATAACCTCTATCCGATGGTAATTTTAGCACTCGGTTTTGGCGCCATACTTTTGGGGCATTTTTCAGGCATCGAAACATTAGAACCCATTTTAATTCCGCTTGGCGGATTTACAATTGCTGGAGCACATTTCTTCAACCTAAAACTGGCAAAAAGCTGTAAGCACATCCATCAATAAAACAATCAATTATATTTTAACTATCCTATTTAAACAATTTACCTACTAGAAAAGGATTATATATTTGTACCATGCAAAGAAAAATTAAACTACTTTTTGTTGCTGCACTTTCTTTCATTTGCACCCTAAACCCTGCTTGCAAGCACGGCACCGATAATGCACAAGAACTTTATCGCCGCTACGCAATCAAAAACATTCAGGTAATAAAAAAATCAAAATAAATATGATCAGTATTCAATCGCTAACCCATAACTACCATAACGGTCCGACTTTAAAATTTCCAGATTGGGAAATACTTAATGAAGAACAGTGGTTGTTATTAGGTGCATCGGGAAGTGGGAAAAGCACTTTGTTAAACATCATTTCGGGTTTACTGAAACCAGAAAATGGCAAAGTAAAATTAAACGAGACTGATATTTACAGCTTATCTCAAAAAGAAATGGATCGTTTCAGAGGACAAAATATCGGCATTGTATTTCAAAAACCTCACTTAATTAAAAGCTTAAACCTATTCGATAATGTGGCCCTGGCTTCCTCTTTGGCGGGAGTAAAAATTAATCAATCAAGAGTAATGGATCTGCTTTCTTCTTTGGGTTTAGCAGATAAAACAAAAAACTATCCTGAAGAATTAAGCCAAGGACAATTGCAAAGGGTTTCCATTGCACGGGCATTGGTAAACAGTCCCGCTTTGTTAATTGCTGATGAACCAACATCGAGCTTAGATGATGAAAATGCTGATAATGTACTTAAAATTTTGACTCAACAGGCTGCAGAAAATCACGCTTCGCTGGTTATTGCCACACATGATAAAAGAGTAAAAGATAAACTTAACAAGGAATATTTATTGTAATGAACATATTAAGGCTAAGTACAAAAAACCTATTGAGGAATAAGCTCACCACGTTTCTCAATATTATATTGGTGGCGTTTGGCGTAGCCATTTTATCTATCCTTTTTTTGGCATCTACACAAATTGGAAATAAGCTGGAGCAAAATGCGAAAGACATCGATTTAGTCGTCGGCGCTAAAGGAAGTCCGCTTCAGTTAATTTTAAGTAGCATTTACCATATAGATTTCCCAACCGGCAATATTCCGTTAAAAGATGCAACCGAACTGATGGAGAATCCAATGGTTAAACGAGCGGTTCCTTTGGCTTTGGGAGATAACTTTCAAGGACATAGAATTGTGGGTACTGATTCGGGATTTGTTAGTTTATATGGTTTAAAATTGGCCGCAGGGAAATTTTGGTCGAGAGATTTAGAAGCGACAATCGGTAGCGGTGTGGCGGCAGAAGCGCATTTAAAAGTGGGTGATAAATTCTTCGGCGCACATGGTTTAAGTGATGCAAGCGACGAACACAAACACCATGCATATACTGTGACAGGAATTCTGCAAGCGCAGGGAAATGTTACGGATAACTTGATATTAACCAATATTGGTAGTGTCTATAAAATGCATGAACCCGATCATGAGGAACATGAAGCGCAAGAAGAAGTTGAAATTAATAACAAGGAAATTACCTCCATCCTTATTCAATACAGGTCGCCAATGTCGGTTGTCATTTTTCCCAGAATGGTAAATCAAAGCACCAATATGCAAGCTGCATCTCCGGCGATGGAAAGCGCAAGGTTGTTTTCGCTTATTGGTGTAGGGATAGAAACTTTAAAATGGTTCGCTGTATTGATCATGGCAATATCAGCCTTGAGCGTCTTTATAAGTTTATACAACGCAATGAAAGAGAAAAAATACGACCTCGCTGTAATGCGTTCTTTGGGTGCCTCCAAATCAAAATTATTTTTCTTGGTGATGCTAGAAGGTCTGCTAATTACGGTAAGTGGTGCCATTTTAGGATTGTTTATCGGACACTTGGCATTACACATTATTGGCCATTATCAAGAATCATCGCAAGCCAGATTAACAGGATTATACTTTGTAACTGACGAACTTTACCTCATTGTAGCCGGTTTAATTATTGGTGTCGTTGCTTCTATATTGCCAGCCATTCAAACATATCGAGTTGATATTGCCCGTACACTTTCAAAAGAGAAATAATGAAAAAAATAGTAATCATTACCTTCTTATTCATCTCGATGCTTGAATTAAAAGCACAAGTAAAAGTGCATAAAGATATGCGTACCAAAAATTGGAACTTAATTGGGATGAGGTATGAAAAGCAGGTTGAGCCCTTAAAGTGGGCAAGTATTTTCCCTCCAGAACTGATGGCACTCAACAACAAAATCATCGAATTACCCGGTTATATCTATCCAACCAAAGTGGGATCTAAGTTTTCAGAATTTCTTTTATCAATTGTTCCGATAGAGTCATGCCCATTTTGTGGAAAGGGCGATATTCCATCGATGATAGAAGTTAAAATGGCCACCCCGCTCCCATTTACAGAGAAGCCCATTAAAATACAAGGTAAATTTGTAATCAATAATTCTGGAGATAACCGATCAGAATTCTTTTTGTTGGGAGCAAAACTGGTAAAATGAGAAATGGATTAATCATTCTGATGTTTCTGATAGTTCAAATAGCATCAGCCCAAACTAAAAAACACAACAACAACGATCAATTAAGATCATTGAATTGGGATGTAATTGGAACGGTGAAATTCGAACTAACGGAGAAAAACGAGTTACTGCCTATTTATGGTGAAAACATCGCCAGGTTTAAAAATAAAATGTTTGATTTGCAAGGGTATTTAATTCCCATAAAAAATAGCCAGAAGCATCAAAAATTTTTACTGGCAACTTTACCCATAAGTCAATGTTATTTTTGTGGACAGAACGGTGTTCCAATAATGGTGATGATAGAAATGGAAAATGCTATTGCATTTACAGACAAACCAATTAGGGTTAAAGGCATTTTGAAGTTAACTAATGATAATGCCACTTACCAACCACCGGTTTCTCTTGTAAATGCGAAGTTGATTATTTAAAAATAAGGTTATGAATACTATTGAAGCGCAAGCCTACGAGGATTTATTGTTGAAAAATGGTTTGAAAAGAACTGGCGCTCGATTACAAGTGCTGGATGTGCTTACTCATCGAAATTCGGCCACATCTCAACCCTACCTGGAGAATGTAATTGGAAAGGATATCGATCGGGTTACCTTGTATCGGATTTTGAAAACTTTTGAAGAAAAGGGGATTATACATCGGATATTAGATAAACAGGGAACGGCTAATTATGCTATCTGTTCCAGTTCATGTACAGAAAATCACCATCATGATGAACACGTTCATTTCAATTGCAATAACTGTTTAAGGGTTTATTGCCTTGATGATGTTAAAATCCCATCATTGAAAATAGAGAAAGGGTTCAAAATTGAGGATATGAACCTGATTGTTTCGGGCATTTGCAAAGATTGTAATCAAGCTAATTAATTAGTTTTTAAAGCTTTAAAAGCGAGCTAAAAAAATCAACAGAAATAATTAAAATATATTTTTGCTTATTAGATAGAACTTCTATATTTGCAACTCGTTACAAAAATGGGCCTCGGTAGCTCAGCTGGATAGAGCGTCGGTTTTCTAAACCGAGGGTCAGGGGTTCGAGTCCCTTCCGGGGTACAATTTAAACCTTCAACTTTAAAGAGTTGAAGGTTTTTTTATTTACCAGCCATCTAACTTCAATTCATTTTTTTTACTAATTTTGTTAGTATTGAAAAGATCAGGAAGCGCAGATTTACCTTTACATTACGGCCAGGTACCACCTTGGTTGGCGCAACGCATGGCTAAACTTGGCTTGGCAATAACGGAATCTATTTTGATGGAGTATGGAAAAGCTGAAGTAATTCGAAGACTGAGCAATCCATTTTGGTTTCAAAGTCTGGGTGCGGTGATGGGAATGGATTGGCATTCGTCAGGCATCACCACATCTGTTATGGGCGCTTTAAAGAAAGCAATTAACCCTCTCTCTAAAGAATTAGGCCTTTACATCTGTGGTGGAAAAGGCAAGTTCAGTCGAGAAACACCAAATGAACTGTTAAGAATTGCAGATCAAACAGGTCTTAATGGAACGGAGTTGGTAAGAGCTAGTAAATTGAGTGCTAAAGTAGATAATACGGCGATTCAAGATGGCTTTCAATTGTACTTACACAGCTTTATTTTAAGTAACGATGGTGATTGGGCAATTGTTCAGCAAGGTATGAGTGATGAAAGCTCAACTGCTCGGCGTTATCATTGGCATTCAGAAAACCTCACATCTTTTGTTGACGAACCGCACACCGGAATTTGCGGTATCAATCAAGGGCAGATTCTCAACTTAACTTCGAGCCAGGCAAATATTACCAGGCAAACGATGATGCAGATTACCGAAGAATCTCCTGTGAAAATGATTTCAGAAATTCAAAAGTTAGTCATGCCGAAACATCACGATGTAAAAGCAAAAGACATTGATTTAAAAAGATTAGGCAGCATATTATGGCTGGCGCAAGAGAAGCAACCAGCAGATTTTGAAGAATTACTCTTATTGGAAGGAGTGGGGCCACGAACCTTGCAATCCTTAGCTTTGGTAGGCGAGGTAATTTATGGTACCCCGTCACGTTTTTCTGACCCTGCAAGGTATTCATTTGCTCACGGAGGAAAAGATGGTCATCCCTTCCCTGTTCCGGTAAATGTATATGATGAAACCATCAGCGTACTTCAAAATGCAGTTGAAAAAGCTAAAATCGGAAATGCAGATAAACAACAAGCTATAAAATCCTTACATCAAATCGCTCGAAACGCAGAAGCGGATTTTGTCCCTAATATGGATTTCGATAAAGTAATTGCAAAAGAAAGAGCTGAAAGCTGGAAATATGGAGGAAGAACAATTTTTGGAAAAGAGAAACCACCTAAGAATGACCAGCTAAGGTTGTTTTGACAGATGCTGAAATAATGCCGGAGTCAATAAACATAATGAGATAGATGCTGAAATGAATTACCATTGACGTTTTTAACTTTTTGTCATTGCATGTCTGCGGCAGGCAGGCAATCCCGATTTTATCGGGAGAAGCAATCTCATTGGTTGTATTATTTTATTAAAGGAGATTGCTTCGTGCCTCGCAATGACGACCATTTTTAACGTCATTTATATTGATTTTTATGAAACAAATCACCTCTCAGCATGACGAAAGTTTGTCCATTCTGTGAATTCAGTGTTTCCGTGGCAAAAAACTAGCTTCTGTTAATATTCGATAATCCATAAACGAAGGTCGCTGCTTTCAATACGACTAAAAATAATTGCTTAAAGAGATTGCCACAGCCAAAAGAGAGATTGACCTCTTAAAGACGTCCCTGTC